>JAXLXY010000009.1:0-164634 GCA_046327715.1 Gemmatimonadales bacterium | reverse complement strand
GCCGCGGGCGACCGGGCCGTCGTGCGGTGGGTCTACCACTGGGAGCGGGACGGGGTGCCGGGCCACGTGCGGGGGGTGGACCTGTTCCGGGTGCGCGGGGGGCGGGTGGCGGAGAAGCGCTCCTACGTGAAGGGGTAGCGCATCGGGCCGGGGGCGGGCCGGTGCTAGATTGCAGGCCATGCCCACCCTGCCCTTCTCGCTCAAGGTCCCCGGCGTGGACGCCTTCGCGGGACTGACGATCTCCTCCACCACGTACAAGTTCCACGGCCTGCTGCGGTTCGAGGGCTCGGTGGTGCACCTCGAATGGGCGGGCCGGGCGGAGGTGGAGGAGGTCACGGGGATGGACGTCGATACCCGCACGGTGCCGCTGCCGCCGGAGGCCCTCGAGGTCGACGTGCGCGAGTTGCGGCGGGTGGAGTATCGCGCCGGCTGGTGGCGACCCCGGCTGGAGCTCGCCTGCCACGACCTCCGGGCACTCCGGGTGGTGCCGGGCGAGGAGGCCGGGGAGCTGCACCTCCACGTGGCCCGGCGCGACCGCGCCGCCGCCCGCGCCATGGCCGTGGCCCTCAACGCCGCCATGCGCACCCCGTCGCTCCACCATACCCTGCCGCCGCAGGGCATCCGGTTCCGGCCGGGGGAGGAGGACACGCCATGAAGGCCAGGCTCCACCAGCTGCCCCTGCTCCTGCCGGTCGTCCTTGCCGCGGCCTGCTCCGGGCTCGGCGAGAAGCTCGGACGGACGGGCCGCGGCGACGCAGCGCTCGATTCCGCCCGGATCGCCGACAGCGTGGCCCAGGCCGCACCCGAGCCCGGCGCCCTCGACGCCCTGCCGGTGACGGTCGACAGCGCCCTGCCGTGGCCCGACCTCGCCGGCCGGCTGCGCGCCACTCCCGAGTCGGTCCGGGCGGTGATGCAGCGGCACGACCGCTCGGTGGCGGTGCTGTTCCTCGATGGCCGCCGCTACCACGGGACCGAGCCCGAGATCGACGCGATCATCACGCTGCTGCGAACCGTGGATCCCAGCGGGCGGATCCTCATCGCCACCGAATGACGGCCGCGGACCGGGCCGCCCGCCTCATCGAGGAGCTCGGCCTGGTCCCCCACCCGGAGGGTGGGTGGTACCGCGAGCTCCACCGCAGCGCCGCCACCGTCACGCCCGCCGATGGCCGGCCGCCCCGCGCCGCCCTCACCACGATCTATTTCCTGCTCCCCGCCGGGGAGCACAGCCGCTGGCACCGCGTCGCCTCGGACGAGGTCTGGCACTTCTACGAGGGACACCCCATCGAGCTGCTCGTGGCGCCCCCCGACCTGGCTCACGTGGAGCGGGTCCGGCTCGGCCCCGCGCTCGCCTCGAACGGACCGGTGCACACCGTACCGGCCGGGTGGTGGCAGGCGGCGCGGCCCCGCGGTGGCTACGCGCTCGCCGGCTGCACCGTCGGGCCGGGGTTCGACTTCGCCGACTTCACGTTCCTCCGCGATGCGCCGGAGGCCCTGGCCCGGCTGGCGGCGCTGAGCGGCGAGCTCGCGGCGCTGGCCTGACGCGCCCGCTTCACGATGCCGGCGGCGCGCGGTACATTGCTCGAACGCTCCGCGCCCCGGGCCCGACCATGACCCTCGTCTACATACTCGCCGCCATCGGCCTGATCGGCCTCGCGTGGCGCCTGGCCCAGGTCGGTCAGGCCGGGCGGTCCGCGCGGGGCGCCCCCGCCGCCGCCCCCGACACCGTCGAGTCCCTCCTCGCCTCGGGCAACACCATCGGGGCGATCAAGCGGCTGCGCGAGCAGACGGGCCTCGGCCTCGCAGAGGCCAAGGCGGCGATCGACGCCCATCGCGGCGGGCGGCCGCTCCCGACCCGTCCGCTCCCACCGCCCCCGGGCGCGTACGATCCGGCCGACGTCGCGGCCGATCCGCTGCTGCGCGACTTCCTCAACGCCGGGAACCTGATCGCGGCCATCAAGCGGTACCGGGAGCTGACGGGGCTTGGCCTCAAGGAATCGAAGGAGGCCGTCGAGCGCCTCGGGAATGGACGCTAGCGACCCGATGCCGCGCATCTTCACCCACCGCTTCGCGGTCCCCGACGACGCCATCGACGTCAACCGGCACGTCAACAACCTGGCCTACCTGCGCTGGATGCTCGACGTCGCCATCGCCCACTCCACCGCGCAGGGCTGGCCGCTCGAGCGCTACCTCGCGCTGGGACAGGCCTGGGTGGTCCGCTCCCATGCCATCGAGTACCTGCGCCCCGCGCTCCAGGGCGAGGAGCTGCTGCTGCTGACCTGGGTCGAGGACATGCAGCGCCGGAGCTCCCGGCGGCGGTACCTCTTCTATCGCCCCGCCGACGGCGCGGTGCTCGCGCGCGCCGACACCCAGTGGGTGTTCGTGGATGGCGCCACGGGTCGCCCCGTCGGCATCCCCGACCCGCTCCGAGGGGCGTTCGACCTCGTGCCGCCCGGCGAGCCGGTCCTCGAGACGCTCGGGCTGGTCCCCGTTGCCCCACAGGCGGCCCCATGACCATCGCCCTCGTGGCCCTCGCGATCCTGGTGATCAACCTGCCCTTCGGCTACTGGCGGGCCGGGGTACGGAAGTTCTCCCCCGCCTGGTTCGCGGCGGTGCACCTGCCGGTCCCGCTGGCGGTGGGCCTGCGCTACGCCGTAGGGCTCCCCTTCCGCCTGGCCACCCTGCCGGTCTTCGTGGCGGCGTTCTTCGGCGGCCAGTTCCTTGGCGCCCGCTACCGGGGGCACCGCGCGGCATGAGCGGGGGCGAGATCCGCACGACCCGCCTGACCCTCCGGCCCGCCACCCCGGCCACGCTGGAGGCGGCCCTGGGCGGCGCCGGCCGCCTCGGCCCTGCCCTCGGGGCGATGATCCCCGCCACCTGGCCGCCGGAGTTTGTGGACGACGCCGCCCTGCGCTGGACGCTCGCCCGCCTCACCGCGCACCCCGACGAGGCGGCATGGTGGATGTACTTCGTGCTGCTGGTCCAAGACGGCGCCCCGCCGCTGCTGGCCGGCACCGCCGGCTACAAGGGCCCGCCGGATGCCGACGGGACCGTCGAGGTGGGATACGGCATCGTGGCCGAGCGACACCGGGAGGGGCTCGCCACGGAGGCCACCCGGGCGCTGATCCGGCGCGCCTTCGGCCGCCCGGGTGTGCGCCGCGTCATTGCGGAGACCCTGCCGGCGCTGGTTCCTTCCATCGGGGTGATGCGCAAGTGCGGCATGGTGCTGGCCCCCGACCCGTCGGAACCGGGCATCGTGCGTTTCGAGCTGTCCCGTGACGCCTTCTCGTCCCGTTCCTGAGCCCGGAGGTCCCATGCAGGTCGCGAGGCCGTCCTCCACGCTGGCGTGGCTGCCCCCCTTGGTCACCGCCGCCTGGGCCCAGCGCGGGCTGGGCCGGGCGCGGGCCGGGGCCGCCGCCCTCCGCCGCCGGCTGTCCGGGCTCACCCCGGAACGGCTCTTCGTGCTCGTGCTGGCCCTCGGGCTGGCCGGGTTCTTCCTCGCGCTCCTCCTGCAGCCCGGCGCGGTGGGCCGGGGAGGCCGCTGACCATGCGACGCATCCTGCTCTGCCTCCTCGTGACCGCGCTGGCCTGCACCGGGAAGGAGGCCGCGGAGGGCCGGCCCGCCGCGGTCTCGCTGGAGCGCTTCCAGCTGCTGCGCTTCCTGCAGGGCAACTGGCGCGGCACCGGCGGCGACACGGAGCCCTTTTTCGAGAGCTACCTCTTCGTGGATGACTCCACGATCCGGACCTTCACCTACGCCGACTCGACCTTTGCCCAGGCGCGGGACAGCGGAATGGTCCTGTGGCGGGCGGGCACGGTGGCGGTCGAGGGCGGCACCGCGCGCTGGCTGGCGGTGTCCTTCGACAGCACCGGGATGGAGTTCAGCCCCGAGCGCGGCGCCTCCAACCTGTTCCGCTGGACACCGGAGTCCCGTGACCGGTGGACGGCAGAGCTGGCCTGGCCCGGCCCGAGCAACCGCAGCAGGGCCTACCTCATGGAGCGCATGGGTTCCTGATGACGGAGGCGGAATTCCGGCAGCTGCTGGCACGGCTGGCCGACGCCTGGGGCCGGCGCGACTACGCGGCCGCCGCGGCGTGCTTCGCGGAGGATGTGTGGTATGCGGACCCGCTGCGCTACCAGCTGCAGGGCCGCCGTGCGCTCCGGGCGTTCTTCGAGGCGGATGAGGGACTGCCGCAGCGCACCGAGTGGCACACCGTGGTCTTCGACGCCGCCGCCCAGCGCGGGGCGGCCGAGTACTCGTACGAGGGGACGCACCGGTACCACGGCGTGGCGCTGATCGCCGTGCAGGCGGAGGTGATCACGCACTGGCGCGAGTACCAGCACGTGGATGCCCGGCCCTGGGCGGAGTTCACCGCCGCGACCCCCGGCCTCGCGCCACCGTTCACGGCTCCCCGCAGCACCGTCGTCTAGCCACCCTGCGGCCGCCACGACGGCCGCCAAACCCCTGGACCCCATCATGCGCTCCACCCTCCTTCTCCTCGCCGCGCTGCTGCCGGCCTGCGCCGCTTCCAGCGCCTCGCCCGCGACGCCCGAGCCGGCCCCCGCCGCCGCCGCGGCGCGCCCCCTCTCGAGTTTCGTGGTCAAGGTCACCAGCGGCACCCGGGAAGGGGTGGAGGTCGACTGGGCCATCTTCCCCGATGAGAGCTGGCCACTCGAAGGCCGGCGGGACCGGACCCCGTTCCAGCTCGACCTGCCCCAGGGGCGGGTGGCCGCGATCCTGCGCCCCACCGGCCGCAACCGCCTGCTCGAGGTGAGTCTCTATCGCCGGTTGCGCGACGGCTCCCTCGAACGACTGCAGCCGCCGACCGGTCCGCTGCCGATCGCGGTCGTGGTGGCGGAGCCGGGCGACACCGTGCCCGCCGTGCTGGCCCCCGGCGACGCCTCCGCCCCACGGCCCTGAACCGCCGATGCACTACCTGCTGATCTACGACGTGGCGCCGGATTACCTGGCCCGTCGCGCGGCGCTGCGGGAGGACCATCTGGCGCTGGCCCGCTCCTCAGCCGCCCGCGGGGAGCTGGTGCTCGGCGGCGCGCTGGCGAACCCGGTAGACGGCGCGGTGCTGCTCTTTCGGGCTGCGTCCCCCGACGTGGTCGAGCGCTTCGTGGCCGCCGATCCCTACGTCCGGCACGGCCTGGTGACCGCGTGGCGGATCCGGGAGTGGACCACGGTGGTCGGCGCCGGAGCCGAGCACACCGTGTGAGCCGCCACGCTCCCGGCCGGGTCGCCGGCGCACCGCCACCGGGTGCCGGCTGGCTTCCCGGTGGCGCGGACCGACGGACCGTGGCAGCTTCCCTGCATGCCCTCGCCCCCTCGCCGGCCCGGCGGACGCCGCCCGATCGGCCGTCCCTCCCCGGATGACCAGTCGGTGCTCCCGTCGTTCCTGGAGCTGCTCGCCCTCCTGTCGCCCTTCGCGGGGGCCCTGGTGGGCTGGTGGCTCGGATTGCACCTGGGCGGGATCTGGTTCGGGCTCATCGGCGGCCTCCTCGGGACGGGGGTCGGCGCGGTGATCGCCCGGCGCGGCGCTCCCCAGATCCTGCCCTAGGTACCGGGACCGCCACGTGTCTGCGCTGCCTCTGGCCGTCACCCATGCCTCCCCGGCGGAACGTACCCGGCTGGTCCGCCGCAGCAGCCGCCTCACCGCGCTGACCGTCGCCTACAACCTGCTCGAGGGCGTGATCTCCCTCGTGGCGGGTGCGCTGGCGGGGAGCGTCTCGCTCATCGGCTTCGGCATCGACAGCGGCATCGAGGTGCTGGCCTCGGCCACGGCGCTGTGGCGCCTGGGGCGTGATGGCGAGCCTGCCGCGCGGGCCGCGGCCGAGCGGCGCGCGCTGCGCATCATTGCAGTCAGCTTCTTCGGGCTCGCCGCCTACGTGAGCTGGGACGCCGTTGCCACGCTGCTGACCCGCACCGCGCCCGACCGCTCGCCGGTCGGGATTGCGCTGGCCAGCGCTTCGCTGGTCGTGATGCCGCTGCTGGCCGGCGCCAAGCGCCGCGTGGCCCTCTCGCTGGAAAGCCGCGCCCTCGTGGCCGAGGCGCGCCAGACCACCATCTGCACCTGGCTGTCGGCCATCCTGCTCGGGGGCCTGCTGCTCAACCAGGTCCTGGGATGGTGGTGGGCCGACCCGCTGGCCGCGCTCGTGATGGTGCCCCTGATCCTCAAGGAAGGCCGGGAGGCCTGGCGCGGCCACCTCTGCTGTGACCACTGCCAGCCCTGAGGGCGCCGTGAGCCTGCCGATCCCAGCGGGTGTCCGCATCGGGCATGTCCACCTGAAGGTGGCCGACCTGGACCGCGCCCTCGCCTTCTACCATGGCGTGCTGGGCTTCGCGATCACCCAGCGCTACGGCCGCGACGCCGTCTTCCTGAGCGCGGGTGGCTACCACCACCACCTGGGCCTCAACACCTGGGAGAGCCGCGGCGGGTCGGCCCCGCCGCCGGGCAGCACGGGACTGTATCACCTCGCGATCCTCTACCCGACCCGGCGCGACCTGGCCGACGCCTTGGAACGGCTGCGGAGGGCCCAGCACCCGATCGACGGCGCCGCGGACCATGGCGTGAGTGAGGCGCTGTACCTGCGCGACCCGGACGACAACGGCGTGGAGCTCTACTGGGACCGGCCCGAGGCGGCGTGGCCGCGCGCGTCCGACGGGACCCTGGCCATGGTTACCCGCCCGCTCGACCTCGCCGGACTGCTGGCCGAGTTGCGGCCCGGCGGCGGGACGTAGCCAGGGGACAGGCCGGCGATGGCATTCGCGGATCACTTCTCGGGGCACGCGGCGGAGTACGCGCGGGCACGGCCGGGGTATCCACCGGAGCTGTTCGAGGCGCTTGCCGCGCTCGCCCCGGGGCGGTCGCTGGCCTGGGATGCCGGCACCGGCAACGGGCAGGCCGCGGTGGGCTTGGCGCGGCACTTCGCGGGGGTGGTGGCCACCGACGCCAGCGCCGCGCAGGTCGCCTCCGCCGCGGTCCACCCGAAGGTGGAATACCGGGTGGCGGAGGCGGCGGAGATCGACCTCCCCCCCGGTGCGGTGGACCTGGTCACGGTAGCCCAGGCGGCACACTGGTTCGACCTGCACGCCTTCTACGCCGCCACGACGCGCGTGCTCCGCCCCGGCGGCGCCCTGGCCATCTGGTGCTACGACCTGCCGCGAGTCACACCCGAGGTCGACCGCGTGGTCGACTGGTTCTACCGCGAGGTCGTGGGGCCGTGGTGGCCAGCCGAGCGGCGCATGGTGGAGTCGGGCTACCAGGGGCTGCCCTTTCCGTTCCCGGAGCAGCCGTTCCCGGTGATGGCCATGCACTGCGAGTGGACCGCCGGCGCCCTCGTCGACTACATCGGCACCTGGTCGGCGGTGGCCCGCTGCCGCGAGGCCCGGGGCACCGATCCGCTGCCCGCGCTGGCCGATGCGCTCGCGCCGCACTGGCCGGCGGCCGACCCACCGCGCCCCGTCCGATGGCCCCTGCGGGGCCGCCTCGGGCACCGTCCCTGACCCGGAAGACCGTCCATGCAGATCCGCCGCGCCACCCTCGACGACCTCGATCCGCTCGCCGGGCTGTTCGACGGGTACCGTCAGTTCTACCGCCAGCCCGCCGACCACGGCGTCTCCCGGGCCTTCGTGGAGGAGCGCCTCCACGCGGCCGACACCGTGCTGTACGTCGCGGCGGACGGGGACACGCTGCTCGGGTTCGTGCACCTCTTTCCGGTGTTCACCTCGACCGGCCCCCGTCCCGGCCGGCTGTGGCTGCTCAATGACCTCTTCGTGGGCCCGGCCGGCCGCCGCCGGGGTGTGGCCCGCGCCCTGATGGAGCGGGCCACGGCTCACGCGCGGGACACCGGCGCCCGCGGGCTCTTCCTGCAGACTGGGCGCAACAACCTCGCCGCGCGCGCGCTGTACGAATCCCTGGGCTACGTGCGGGACGACGTCTTCCTGGTCTACGAACTCGGCCTCGAGGACTGAGCCCGCCGCTGGCCTCCCTCCCCGGCCGGCGATATACTGCCGCATGACTCCTGCCTTCGAGACGGGCCAGCCCCACACCGGCGCCGAGCTGCAGCAGAGCCTCGGCACCCTGCTAGCGGCCGGCACCGCCTACCTTGCCACGCTCCCGGACGGCCGCTTCTTCGCGCCCCAGGGCAGCGCGTGGTCGCCGGCGGAGCATGTGCGGCACCTGGTCAAGTCGGCCACGCCGCTGGCGGTGGGCCTGCGGCTGCCGCGCTGGATGCTCACGCTGCGCTTCGGGCGCGGCCGCGGGACGTCCCGCAGCCTGGCCCAGCTCCGTGAGGTCTACGCCGCGGCGCTCGCCGCCGGCGGCACGGCGGGCCGGTTCACCCCCTCGCCGCAGCCGCCGCCCGCCGACCCCGTCGGACGGCGGCGCGAGATCATGGCCAACTGGGCCCGCGCCACCGTGGAGCTGCAGCAGGCCGCCGCGCGTTGGCCCGAGGAGGCGCTCGACCGCCACCAGCTCCCGCACCCGCTGCTGGGCCCGCTCACCGCGCGCGAAATGCTCGCCTTCACCGTGCTGCATACCGCCCATCACCTCCGGCGGGTGGCGGAACGGGCGGGCATGTGAGGCGGACGGGCGCCCGGGGCTCCAGCTTCGCGGCGATCGCGCGGGTGGTACGGCGGGTACCGCGCGGCCGGGTCGCGACCTATGGGCAGGTGGCGCGGCTGGCCGGCCTGCCCCGCGGGGCGCGCCAGGTCGGCTACGCGCTGCATGCCCTGCCCACGGGCACGGCCGTCCCCTGGCACCGGGTGATCAACGCCGGCGGGCGGATCAGCCTGCCCCCGGACGCCGGCGGGATCGAGCAGCGCCTGCGGCTCCTGGCCGAGGGAGTCACCGTCACCGAGGCGGGGCGGATCTCGCTGGGGCGCTACCTGTGGGTGCCGGGCGGCACCCGATGACCACCTGGGAACGCAAGATCTGCCTCCTCGGCGCCGCGGGGGTGGGCAAGACCAGCCTGGTGCGGCGGTACATCGAGGGGATCTTCTCTGACGCCTACCTCAGCACCATCGGGGTCACGATCGCCCGCCGGACGGTGACCCTCGGCGAGGACACCATCAACCTCATGGTGTGGGACATCGAGGGCGAAACCGACCGCCGCAGCCTCCGGATGCGCTACCTCCGGGGCGCCGCGGGGTACCTGGTGGTGGCCGACGGCACCCGGCCGGAGACGCTCGATGCCGCGCTGGCCGTGCAGGCGCAGGTGGCGGACCGTCGGCCGGGCCTGCCCTTTGCCCTGCTGCTCAACAAGCACGACCTCTCCGACCGCTGGGCGCTGCCCGCCGACCGCGTCGCGGCGCTGGCCGACCGCTGGCCGGTGCTCACCACGAGCGCGCGCACCGGCGACAGCGTCGGGGCAGCCTTCGACGGACTGGCCCGCCGGCTCCTGCCACCCATCGAGTGAACGATGTCCCTCTCCGTCCTGCTGGTGCTGGGGCTGCTCGGGCTCTTTCTCTATGTGAAGGGGCATGCGGGCATGGCGGCCCGGCGAGCCGCCGACCCCGATGAGGCGCCGCTTGCGGAGCTCGCGCGGGCGGGCTCGGACCTCGCCCGGCCGCACGAGGTGGAGTTCTTCCTCTACTTCCGTGCAGAGGCCGACGCCCATGCCGCGGCCGCGGGCCTCCGGGCCCGGGGCTTCACGACCAGCGTCGAGCGCGAGCCCGAGGATCCGGACTGGCTCTGCCTCGCCACGCGGCAGATGATCCCCACCCTGCCCGCGCTGCGGGCGCTGCGGCAGGAGTTCACCGCGCTCACGGAGGCCGGCGGGGGGGCCTACGACGGCTGGGGCGCCACGGTGGTCCCGTCGGAGGACGCGCGGTGAGCCTGCGCATCCGCCCCGCCGGGCCCGCCGACGCGGCCCTGCTCGCCGAGCTCGGCGCCCGCACCTTCCGCGACGCGTTCGGGGCCCAGAACGATCCCGCGGACCTCGCGCTGTTCCTGGCCACGGAGTTCACGCTGGAGCGCCAGGCCGAGGAGCTGTCGCGCGAGGACTGGACCACGCTCCTGGCGGAGGTGGACGGCGCACCCGTCGGGTATGCGCAGAGCCTGCCCCGGGCGGCGCCGGTGCCCCTGGACCCGGGCCCGGTGCGCTTCCTCCGCCGGCTGTACCTCGAGCAGGCGTGGACCGGGCGCGGGGTGGGCCGACCGCTGCTGGACGCCATCGCGGCCGACGCGCGCGCCCGCGGGGCGAGGACGCTCTGGCTCAACACCTGGGAGCGGGCGGCGCAGGCGATCGCGTTCTACCGGAAGCAGGGCTTCGTGGAGGTGGGCACCATGACCTTCCTCGTCGGGTCCGATCCGCAGCGGGACCTGGTCTTCGCGCTGCGCCTCTGAACCGGGCATGCTGGCGCGTTCCGGCCCCGGGGGCTATTGTGGCCTACCCCCATCCTCGTCCGAGGAGGCGCCATGGCTACCGTTCGCGAGATCCTGGCACGCAAGGGTTCCACCGTCGTCACCGTCTCTCCCGACACCTCCGTCCTCGACGCCGCCCGCCTCATGAACGAACGCGGCATCGGCGCCGTCGTGGTGGTGGAGCGGGGCTCCCTGGTCGGCATCTTCACCGAGCGGGACGTCATGCGCCGGGTGGTCGCCGCCGAGCGGGCCCCGGCCACCACCCCGGTCCGCGCCGTGCTCTCCCCGGCGGTGATCACCACGCAGCACGAGGCGCCGGTGGAGGACTGCGCCGCGCTCATGACCGAGCGCCGCATCCGTCACCTTCCCGTGGAGGGCCCGGACGGCCTGTCGGGCATGATCACCATCGGCGACCTGCTGGCGCACCAGGTCTCGGAACAGGCCCTCACCATTGAACAGCTCAACAGTTACCTGTACGACACGCGCTGACCGGTGGGCGAGGGGTGCCGCCGTGGTGGCGATGCTGCTGGCGGCGCCCCCCCTCGCCGCCCAGGAACCCGCGCCCGCGCTGCCCACCTGGCTCAGCGGCTGCTGGCGCATGACCGACCCCGACCGCATCATCGACGAGGTCTGGCTGCCGCCCGCGGGGGGCGCCCTGCTGGGCGTGAGCCGCGCCTATGCCGGTGATTCGCTGCTCAGCTACGAAGTGATGCTCATCCGCCCCGGCGCGAACGGTCTCGTCTACGAGGCCAATCCCTCAGGGCAGCTGCCGGCCACCTTCCTCGCCGGGGTGCAGTCCGACAGCGCCGTCACCTTCGAGAACCTGACCCACGACTTTCCGCAGCTCATCCGCTACGTCCGGCGCGGCCCCGACGCCCTGCTCGCCGTCGTGAGCGGGACCGTCCGCGATCGCCAGCGGGTCATCAGCTACGAGTACGTGCGCGTCACCTGCTCACTGCCCTAGCCCGCCCCGCCCCGGAGTGCCCCTGCCCGCCCCGGATTCCCTGCCGAGCCGCGACCTGTCGCGCCTGCTCGCCGACATGGCCCCCATCCTCGACCCGACGCCCTGGGTGTTCTGCCGCGCCCCCGAGGGTCGCCTCCCCGGCGGGGTGGAGCCGGTGGCGACGGTGCGGGAGGCAGAGGGGCTGACCGTGGTCCTCGCCGCCCCGGACGCGGCGCGGCTGGGCTGGCCCGCGGTGTTCGCGGCGCGGCGGATCATCCTCACGGTGCATTCCGACCTCGCGGCCGTCGGCTTCATGGCCCGGGTGAGCACCGCGCTCGCGGAGCATGGCATCCCCTGCAACGTGGCCGCGGGCATCGCCCATGATCACCTCTTCGTGCCCGAGGCACTGGCCGGCGCGGCGCTCGCTCGGCTCGAGTCCCTCGCCGCGCGGCCCGGACGCCGCTTCCGGCTGGTCGATGTCTTCACCGAACGGGCCTACAGTGGCAATGGGCTCGCGGTCTTCCCCGAGGCGGGGGGCCTGACCACCGGCCAGATGCAGGCGATCGCGACGGAGCTGCGCCAGGTGGAGTCGATCTTCCTGGAGCGGACCACCGAGCCCCGTCGGGTCCGGGCGCGCATCTTCACTCCGGAGGAGGAGCTTCCCTTCGCCGGGCATCCCTCCCTCGGCGCGGCCGCGGTGCTGCACGAGGAATCCGCCGACGGCGGGGCCGAGGCGGAGTGGAACCTCGAGCTCGCCGGGCGGACGGTGCCGGTCACCACGCGGCGCACGGCGGCCGGTGTGCACGCGGAGATGCAGCAGGGCATCGCGACCGTGCTCCCGCCCCTGGATGCCCGGGAGGCCCTCCCCTTCCATGAGGCGCTGGGCCTGCCGCCGGCGCTCCGGCACCCTGCGCTGCCACTCCAGACGGTCTCGACCGGACTCCCCTACCTGATCGTGCCGGTGGCGGGAGACCTCGGGGCGGCACGCATCCGGCACCCCGGCTTCGAGGCGCTGCTGGCCACCGCCGGCGCCAAGTTCGTCTACGTCCTCGACCCCGACCGGCGGGAGGGACGCACCTGGCTCAACGATGGCGTGGTGGAGGATCCCGCCACGGGCAGCGCCGCGGGGCCGGCGGGCGCCTACCTGGTCCGGCATGGCCGGGCGGTTGCCGGGGAGCGGCTCCGCATCGCGCAGGGCGCTCGAGCCGGCCGGCCCAGCGAGCTCTGGGTCACCGTCCAGGCGCGGGACGCCGGATTGGAAGTCCGGGTGGCCGGCACCGTCGTGCCGGTCGGGAGCGGCGTCCTCACCGCGCTCCCCGCGCCATGAGCCGGCCCCGGTTCGGCTACCTCGCCGACCATCCCGAAGCCGTTCCGCTGCTGGCCGCCTGGCATCACGCCGAATGGGCCCCGATCATCCGGGACTGGCCCCTGGCCCTGGCCGAGGCCGAACTGGCCTCCCACCGCGGCCGGAGCGAGATCCCGACCACGCTGCTCGCCTTCGAAGGGGATCGGCTGGTCGGTTCGGCGAGCCTCCTCGCCGAGGACATGCCGGACTTCCCCGCGCTCACCCCGTGGCTGGCCAGCGTCTTCGTGGTGCCGGACCGCCGCGGCGCCGGGATCGGCACCGCCCTGGTGCGGCGCGCGCTCACCGACCTGCGGCAACTCGGCACCCCGACGGCCTACCTCTACACCACCGAGGCGGAAGGGTGGTACGCGGCGCGTGGCTGGCGGGTGGTGGAACGACGTGCTGCCGGCGGCACACCCGGGGTGATCATGTCCTACGACCTGGCCCCGGAGTGATGTAACTTCCGGGTGCGCCGGCCATCCGGCCGGCCAGACCCGGGAGGACCCATGTCAGGCTGGCGTGAGCGCTGGAACGAGGTCGTGACCGAGCTCGAACAGGAGCGGGACGAGCTGAAGCTGCGGATCCACCTCGCCAAGGCGGAGGGTCGCGACGAGCTGCAGAAGCTCGACGCGAAGCTCGCGGAACTGCGGTTCCGGGCCGACTCGGCCGGCACCGAGGCGCGTGAGGCGATGGACGACATCGGCGAGGCCGCGAAGAAGCTCGCCGCCGAAGTGCGTGAAGGCTTCGACCGGGTCCGGAAGACGTTCTAGGAACGCCTCCCGCCCCGGCCCCCCCAATCGTGTGGAGCCCGTGATGACCCAGGCAGGCCTGGAGGAGCAGATCGCCCAGCTGCGCGCGCAGCTGACCACCGTGGACGCGCAGCTGGCCCGGAGCGTCGGGACGCCGGAGGGCCTCGAGGACCTCAAGGCGGCGGTCGACAACGTCCGCACCAGCGTGTGGGCGGTGCTGTCGGCCTCGCGTTCGAGCAATTATCCCGGCTTCATCGCGCGCTTCCGGCTGCGGCGGGGCATCGACATCCTGCGGCAGATCGCGGGCGACCTCGAGGCGGAGGGCCCCAAGGGCCTGCACCCCGAGCACGTCGAGATCCAGGTCATCCTGCAGCAGCTGAACGAGAAGATCGGTCACCTGCGCGGGCGGGGCACGGCCTGACCGGCGTGGCCGCCGTCCCGGTGCTCGAGGCGGTCGTCAGCCTGGCGGCCGGCCTCGGCCTCGCCGCCGCCTGCGGCTTCCGTATCTTCGTCCCGCTGCTGGTGGCGAGCCTCGCGGCCCGCTACGGCCAGCTGCCGCTGGCGGCGGGCTTCGACTGGGTGGGGAGCGGGCCGGCGCTCATCGCCCTCGCCACCGCCACGGTGCTCGAGGTCGGTGCCTACTACGTGCCCTGGCTCGACCATGCCCTCGATACCGTGGCCACCCCGGCCGCCATGCTCGCTGGGGTGCTGGCCGCCGCCTCGGTGGTGACCGACCTGCCGCCGGCGCTCAAGTGGACTGTGGCGATCATCGGCGGCGGCGGGGCGGCGGGCCTCATCCAGGGCACCTCCGTCCTGTTCCGGCTCAAGTCCACGGCCCTCACCGGCGGGGTGGCCAATCCCGTGATCGCCACGGTGGAGCTCCTTGGGGCCACCACCACCGCCGTGCTGGCCGTGCTGCTCCCGCTGGTCTGCCTTGCGAGCGTGATCGCGCTGCTGGTGCTCGGCTTCCGGACCACGGGCCGGATCCTCTTCGGCCGCCGCCCCACCGCTCCCACCTAGGGAGGACCCGATGCCCCGGCCGTGCCTGCCGCTGCTCCTGCTCCTCACGGCCTGCGCCGGCCACCGGCCCCCGCCCCCGTCGGACGCGGCCTTCGCCGGCGTGCAGTCCCGTGGTGCGGTGGTCATGGGGGTCAGCCAGTCCACCTCCCGGCACGTGTTCGAGGACCTGCCCGACGGGGGCAGGATCATCTATGTGATGGTCGATGCCGGCGACTCCGCCGGCGCGGCGATGATCCGGCAGCACCTGACGCACATCACCCGGCAGTTCGCCGCCGGCGACTTCTCCGACCCCATGCGCGTGCATGCCATGACCGTCCCCGGCACCGAGGTCATGGCGGCGCGCCGCGCGATGATCCGCTACGCCATGCAGGAACGGGCGGGCGGCGGCGAGGTGCGGATCACCACGACGGACCCCGAGGCGCTCGCGGCGGTCCGCCAGTTCCTGGCCTTCCAGCGCAGCGATCACCGGGCCCCCGGCGCCGACTCGGCACCGGCGATGGACCCCGACCACGCCCGGCACCACCCGGGACGCCGGTGAGCGCGCTCCAGCTGACCTCCCCTGCCTTTGCGCCAGGGGGCGCCATTCCTTCCGCGCACACCTGCGAGGGGGCCGACCGTTCGCCACCGCTGGCATGGGCGGGCGTACCCGCGGGGGCGCGGAGCCTGGTGCTCATCGTGGACGACCCCGATGCCCCGAACCCCGCGGCGCCGCGCATGACCTGGGTGCACTGGGTGCTCTACAACTTGCCGCCGGACAGCCCCGGACTGCCCGAGGCCGTGGCACCGTCGGCCCTGCCGTCCGGGACGCTCGAGGGCGTGACGGACTTCAAGCGGACCGGCTGGGGCGGGCCCTGCCCGCCTATCGGCCGCCACCGGTACTTCTTCCGGCTCTATGCGCTGGATACCGTGCTGCCGGACCTGGGGCGCCCGGCCCGGGCCCGGGTGGACCAGGCCATGGCCGGGCACGTGCTGGCCCAGGCGGAGCTGATGGGGACCTACCAGAAGCGCGGGGCGCGCTAGCCGACGGTGTCGGTGTCGAGCTGGCCGCTCATCCGGCGGCTGATGTGCGACCACGACATGCCGATGGCGAGCACCAGGCTCACGGCGACGAGGATCAGGTGCGCGATCGCGCGGCTGCTGGTGGGCGAGATGGCACCGTAGTAGATCATCGCCCAGATCGTGCAGGCAAAGAGCGCCAGCACCAGCACCGCGCCGCCCACGCCGAGCGAACGCCGCGCCGCCTGCAGGAACACCACCCAGGCGGCGATCAGCAGCACCCCGGCCAGCCCCTTGAGCGGCGTGAAGCCGTGGAGGTAGCTGCCCAGGCCGCTCTCGCCCGGGGCGCGGCGGAAGACCCAGTGGAAGTACGAGACGCCTTCGGGATTGTACGTCGCGTAGACGAGGATGAGCGCCGCCACCAGCCGGAGCAGCAGCCCGCTCCACGAGAAGCCCTTCTGTGCCATGTCGGCTCCGGGGGATGAGGTCCGAGCCCGCCAACCTAGCCGCGGACCCACCCGGACGCCAGCGATGCGCCGGCGCGTGGCCCTTGCGCCGGCGGAGGCCCCAGTGCCAATTACCCGCCGCCCGGTGACCCTTCCGGCACCACTTCCCGGGCCAGGCGGTCACGCCGCCCCACCCTCCATCGAGGCTTCCGATGCCCAAGTACCTCACCGAGTTCCTCGGCACCATGTTCCTCGTCCTCACCATCGGCCTCACCGTGCTCGGCGGGACCCCCATGGCGCCGCTGGCCATCGGCGCCTCGCTCATGATCATGGTCTACATGGGTGGGCACGTGTCGGGGGGGCACTACAACCCGGCCGTCTCGCTCGCGGTGATGCTGCGAGGCAAGCTCCCGGCTTCCGAGCTGGCGCCGTACATGGTGGCGCAGGTGCTCGGCGCGGTGGTGGCGAGCCTCGCGGTGTACCTGATCATGGGGCAGACCTTCGCCCCGGCGCCGTCCCCGACGGCGTCGGTGGTGGCCGCCCTGCTGGTGGAGATCCTCTATACCTTTGCGCTGGCGCTGGTGGTGCTCAACGCCGCCACGAGCGAGAAGACCTCGGGCAACTCCTTCTACGGCCTGGCCATCGGCTTCACCGTGGTGGTCGCGGCCTTCGCGGGTGGCGGGGTCTCCGGCGGAGCCTTCAACCCGGCCGTCGGGCTCGGCCCGACGATCGTACACGCGCTCATGGGCGGCGGGTCGTTCAGCAACGTCTGGCTCTACCTGGTCGGGCCGTTCGTTGGCGGGGCGCTCGCGGCGTTCGTCTTCAAGGTGCAGGACCAGGCCTGAACCAGTCGGCCGCCGGCCGGCCACCGCACCGCACGGGCCCCGACCGCTCCGCCGGCCGGGGCCCGTGTTCACGTCCCACGCTCCGGGTCCGGCCTGGCACGGGCACCCGGCCCTCCCCTGGAGGCTCCCATCAACGCCGTCCTCTTCCGCACCGTCGGCCTGCTCGGCCTCTCGAATGTCTTCATGACGTTCGCCTGGTACGCCCACCTCAGGAACCTCGCCGATCGCCCCTGGTGGGTCGCCGCGCTGGCGAGCTGGGGAATCGCCCTGTTCGAGTACCTGCTGCAGGTGCCTGCCTACCGGATCGGGTACACGGCACTCAACCTGGGCCAGCTCAAGATCCTGCAGGAGGCGATCACGCTGACGGTGTTCGTGCCGTTCGCCATCCTGTACATGAAGCAGCCCTTCAAGCTCGACTACCTCTATGCGGCCGTCTGCATCCTGGGCGCGGTCTACTTCATCTTCCGGAACCCCCAGGGCTGAGGCACGTCCGCGCTTGCCCCGGGCCGCGGGGCGGGATTTATTCCTGCCGCGCCGACGGACGCCCCGGAACCCCGTTTCCCTGAGGTGGGGATGAGTGCACCGCTGGTCGGACTCGTGATGGGCAGCGACTCGGACTGGGAGGTCATGCAGCACGCCGCCCGCCAGCTGCTCGACTTCGGGGTCCCGCACGAGGCGCGGGTGGTCTCGGCCCACCGCACCCCGGACCTGCTCTATCGCTACGGTGAGGAGGCCGCCGGCCGGGGCCTGCGCTGCATCATCGCCGGCGCGGGGGGGGCGGCACACCTGCCCGGCATGCTTGCCGCCAAGACCACGGTGCCGGTCCTCGGGGTACCGGTGCCGTCCAAGCACCTCAACGGACTCGACAGCCTGCTCTCGATCGTCCAGATGCCCGGGGGCATCCCGGTCGCCACCTTTGCCATCGGCGAGGCCGGCGCCCGCAACGCCGGGCTGTTCGCGGTGAGCCTCCTCGCGGGCACCGATCCCGTGCTCGCCGCACGCCTGGCCGCCTTCCGCGCCCAGCAGACCGAGAAGGTGCTCGGCCTTACCCTCCCGGAGCCGAAGTGATCCAGCCGGGGGCGATGCTCGGCCTCCTCGGCGGCGGGCAGCTGGGCCGGATGTTCACCCAGGCCGCCCAGCGGATGGGGTTCGAGGTGACGGTCCTCGATCCCGACCCGGCCAGCCCCGCCGGACGCATCGCCACCCGCCACCTCGCCGCCGCCTATACCGACCAGGACGCCCTGCGGGAGCTCGGGAGCCGCTCCCGCGCCGTCACGACCGAGTTCGAGAACGTTCCCGCCGAGAGCCTCGCCTTCCTGCGCCAGTTCTGCCCGGTCCGGCCAGGCCCCGAGGCGGTGAAGGTCACCCAGGACCGCGAGGTCGAGAAGACCTTCGCACGGACCCACGGGCTCGATACCGCCCCATTCCACCCGATCCTCCGCGAGGCCGACTGCACCGAGGCATTCCGGCACATCAAGGCGCCGGCGCTGCTCAAGACGGCGCGCCTGGGGTACGATGGCAAGGGGCAGGCCGGCATCGGCACACTGGAGGAGCTGGTGGCGGCCTTCCGCGGGTTCGGGGGCCAGCCCTGCGTCCTCGAGGCGCGGCTCGACCTCGACGCGGAGATCTCGGTCGTGCTGGCGCGCGGCACGGACGGCGCCATCGTGACCTACCCGGTCGCGGAGAACCGCCACGTCCAGGGGATCCTCGACACCTCGGTGGTGCCGGCCCGGGTCCCCGAAGCCCTGGCCGCGGAGGCTCGCGAGGCCGCGGCCCGGCTGGCGACAGCCATGGACTATGTCGGCACCATGGCCGTGGAGTTCTTCGTGGTGGGCGGCGGGCGGCTGGTGGTGAATGAGATGGCGCCGCGGCCGCACAACAGCGGGCACTTCACCCTCGACGCCTGCGCCACCGACCAGTTCGAGCAGCAGGTGCGCGCCGTGGCCGGCCTGCCGCTTGGCGATACCAGCCTGCTGCGCCCGGCCACGATGGTCAACCTGCTCGGGGACCTCTGGGCCGGGGGTCCGCCCCGGTGGGACCGGGCCCTCGCCGATCCAGCCGTGCACCTGCACCTCTATGGCAAGACCGAACCCCGCCCCGGCCGCAAGATGGGGCACCTTACCGTGCTGGCCCCGGCGCCCGACCTGGCCCTGGCCGGCGCGCTCGCGGCCCGTCAACGCCTGACGGCACGCTGACCCTTCCCTCACGAGAACCACCGAGGATTCCATGCTGCTCCCTGCCCTGCTCGCCACGCTCGCCCTGCCCCCGGCCGGCCCCGCGCCCGCCCCGGCCGCGTGCATCGTCATGATGGCCGATCGCATGCCCCTGGCACGGCGCGCCAGCCCGCTCGACTCGCTCAGCTTCAAGGTCGGCACGGCCGAGGTGAAGCTCTGCTACAGCCGCCCCGCCGCGAAGGGTCGCACGATGATCGGCGGCAGCTTCGTGCCCCTGGGGCAGCTCTGGCGCACCGGCGCCAACGAACCCACCATGATCCACACCAGCGGCCCGATCGTCGTGGCGGGCGTGGCCCTGGCCGCCGGCTCCTACTCCCTCTACACCGTGCCCGGCGCGACCGAATGGGAGATCATCCCCAACCGCTCCATCAGCCAGTGGGGCCATGAGTCGGCCTACACTGAAGCCGTGAAGGCACAGGAAGTCGGGCACGGGAAGGCCAGCAGCTCCGCGCTCACCACGGCGGTGGAGAGCCTCACCTTCCGGACCGAGCCGGCCAGCGGCGGGGCGGTGAACCTGCTGCTCGAATGGGAGAAGACCCGGGTGACCATTCCCGTGGCGCCGGGCCGCTGACCCACCGCGTCCCGGCCATGGCTTCCGCGGTGCCGGCCCCCGTCGTCTACCTCTGGGACGCCGAGTATCCGTGGGATGTCCGGACCGAGAAGGTGTGCCGCTCCCTGGCGGCGGCGGGCCACGAGGTGCACCTCGTGGCCCGCAACCGTTCCCGGGCCCCGACCACCGAGCAGCTCGCCGAAGGGATGGTTCATCGCCTGGCGCCGCTGGCCGGCCTGCCCGCCCGGGTGGACGGCCTGCTGCAGTTCCCTGCCTTCTTCAATCCGCGTTGGGTGTCCCTGACGAGGCGGGTGCTGACCGGGAGCGGGGCGCGCCTCCTCATCGTGCGCGACCTGCCGCTCGCGCCGCTGGCCCTGCGGGTGGCCGCGCCACTGGGCGTCCCGGTGCTCTTCGACATGGCCGAGGACTACCCCGCCCTGCTGCAGACGACGTGGGACGCCGGACGGCACCGGCCGCTGGACTATTTGGTGCGCAACCCGAGCCTGGCCGCCGCGATCGAGCGCAGCGTGCTGCCGCGGGTCACCCATACCATGGTCGTGGTCGAGGAATCACGTGACCGCCTCCTGGCCGCCGGCCTCCCCGCTCCGAGGGTGTCGGTGGTCTCGAACACGCCGCCGCTCTCCCGGCTCTCGAGTCCAGGGCCGGCGGGCCGGCCGCCGGCGGGTGTCGCCGAGGCGGTGTACCTGGGCATCGTCGAGCTGCCGCGGGGCATCGGCCGCCTGGTGGAGGCCGCCGCGCTGCTCCACGCCGCGCGCGCCCCGGTGCGCCTGACGGTCATCGGTGGCGGCCGGGACCTCGCGGTGGTCCGAGCCCAGGCCGCCGCGCTCGGCCTGCCGGCGGAACGGCTCACCTTCACCGGGCAGATGCCGCATGCGTCGGCGCTCGCGCGCGTGGCCGCGGCCGACATCGGGCTGGTGCCGCACCTGCGGAATCCGTGGATGGAAACCACGATTCCCAACAAGCTGTTCGACTTCATGGCCGCCGGGTTGCCGGTGGTGACCTCGGACGCCGCCCCGCTGGCGCGGGTGGTGACCGCGGCCGGCTGCGGACTGCTCGCGGCCGACGCCGCACCCCAGGCACTGGCCACCGCGATCAGCACCCTGGCCGGGGACCCGGCCCTGCGGGCGAGGATGGCGGCGGCCGGCCGCGAGGCCGTCCGGCAACGCTACCACTGGGAAGCGGATGAGCGGGTCCTGCTGGAGCTGGTGGGCCGGCTGGCGTCGGAGGGGGCTCCCTGAAGCACGCATCCCCCCGGGCGGAGCCCGGGGGGATGCGGTGCATCAGGTGGAACCGGATGGAGGCGGAGGGAATCGAACCCTCGTCCGAGTGAGCTTCCAGAACCGCGCCTACGTGCGTAGGTGCATCTTCTTGCGTCGACCTGGACCGGCGCTGCACCAGCCTTCCCAGGCTCTATCCCCAGAGATCTCGCGATCGCCGTCGGGGCTTCGGCGACCGCCAGCCCGGTTTTTCGTTCCGCCGCGGATCGCCCCAGGCGGGCTACCCTCGGAGGTGGAGCGACAAGCGAGCTAGAAGCTCAGCTTACGCAGCCATCGCCAATTCAGTGTTGGCAGTTGAATCGTTCCAGACGGTTTAACCAGGAACCTGGACCTGGGCACGCAGCGATCCTTTCATCAAACCCGTCGAAGCCAGTCGCCCCCGGGTGCAGGGAAGCTAGTGGCGCGTCCCCCCCGATTCAAGCACGCGCGTCGCTCGACGCAACATGCGGGACTCCGGCCCGAATGCCCTACAGCGGCCGGGCGGTCTCGACCCGGTCCCGGCCCTGGCGCTTGGCTTCCATCAGCGCCGCGTCGGCCTGCGCGGGGAGGTTCTCCAGGCTGCGGGAGGTATCCGGCAGCGCCGCCACCCCGAAGCTGGCGCTGAGCGGCCAGGTCCGGCCCTGCCAGTCCCAGGTGGTGGTCCCGAGCCGGATGCGGATCCGTTCCGCCACCTTGGCCCCGTAGACCATGGAGGCGCCGGGCAGCCAGATGGCGAACTCCTCGCCGCCGATTCGCGCGGCGGTGTCGCCGCCGCGGATCACGTCGTGCACCAGCCGGGAGAAGTGCACCAGCGCGGCGTCGCCGGCGTGGTGACCCATGGTGTCGTTGAGCAGCTTGAACTTGTCGAGGTCGGCGTAGATCAGGGTGCCCTGGCTGATGCCCACGCGGCGCATCGCCTCGTCGAGCCCGCGGCGGTTCTTGAGGCCGGTGAGCGGGTCGGTGACCGCGGCGTTGCCCATCTCCTCGAGCTTGCGGGCGCGGACCATGCGCGGCCCGGCGTTGCGCAACGCCTCCTGCACCTCGGCGATCACCGGGCCGATCGGCTCGCCGTTGTCGTCGGTCCAGAAGGCCACCGCGCCCACCGTCTCGTCGAAGTGCCGGATGGGGAAGATGATCGCGGGCGTGAAGTGGCTGCGGCGGTCGTGCACGATGCCGCCCAGCGGGTCGGCGATGCTGGTGAGCGAGGGCACCTCGCCGCTCGCCACCTGGAACAGCGGGCTCCCGGGCTGCGCAAAGGTATCGAGCAGCCGCCTGTCGGCCCGGCCCGAAGTGCCGATGACCCGCACCGTGCCCTGGATCTCGACCGCCACGATCACCTCGGCCGTCAGGATCCGCTCGAGCTGGTAGGCCAGCCGGAGGCCGATGCTGCCCAGCGACTCGACCGGGCCGTCGTCCTCCGACAGGGCCTTGTCGAGGAGCGGCTTGCGGCCGAGGCCGTCGAGCAGCGCCACCAGGTCGTCGCCCCCCTGCCGCAGCACGTCCGGCGCGGTGTCGCCCGGCAGCAGCAGCCCGGCGATGAGCCCCCCGGCCGAGGCGTACAGCAGCACGCCCGCGTCGATCCGCTCGGCCCCCGACGCGGCGCGGTCGCGGAGGGCCGCCAGCCGTGACTCCACGGACGCCGCCGCGGTCGGGGAGAGCCGGCCGCCCGGCACCACCCGATCCCATTGCGGCTGGTCCGAGCCCTCGCGGGGCGGATGCGCCACCCAGAGCCCCTGGGCCCTGCGCGCGTCGGCCAGCCAGCGGAGCGCCGGGTCGGGCAGCAGGACCGGGTCGGCGCCGATCCGCGGCGCGGCGTCCGCCTGGCCGCGGCGGAAGATCATCGCCCCGGCGGCGCCGGCGGCCATGCCGCCCAGCAACCACACGACTCCGTTCATGACAACCACCCCCGTCGGTGGAACCAGCGCCAGATCCCGAGGCTCACCAGCAGCATCACCCCCCAGACCGCCGCGTAGCCGTACTTGTGCGGCAGCTCCGGCATGTGCTCGAAGTTCATGCCGTAGATGCCGACGATGAACGTGAGCGGCAGGAAGAAGGCCGAGAAGACCGTCAGCACCTGCATGACCTCGTTGGTACGGTGCGCGGCGAGGGCCAGCTGCATGTTGAGCAGGTTGTTCACATCCTCGAGCAGCTCTTCCGCGTAGAAGTGCATGCTCTCGGCATTCTCCCGCAGGTCCTGGACCCCCGTGCTGCCACGCTCCCCGGCGCCCGGCAGCCGGGTGGTGATGCTGAGCGTCCGCCACAGCAGCCGCTTGGTCAGCGCCAGCCGCCGCTTCATGTGGTACATGTCGCGCAGCAGCGCCGCCACGTCATGGTCCGACATCAGCTTGGCCTCGAAGCCATCCACCCGCGTCTCGGCCTCGACCAGCGGGTGCTCGTAGCTCGAGACCACCCCGTTGGTGAGGTCCACCAGCAGCTGCGAGGCCAGGTCGCGCTCGTCCGCCCACTCCCGGATCCGGCCCCGCCACTGCTCCATCACGGCGTGGAGGTAAGGCTGGTCCTTGCGGTGGATCGTGATCAGGAAGCCGACGCCCCAGAACACCGCCACCTTCCGCGTCAGCCCCTGCACCGTGTCGGCGGTGGGGTCGGCCCTCTCGTCCTGCGCCCGCAGGATCACGAAGGTGGTGCCGTTGAAGCGCTCGAACTTGGGCAGGTGCTCGGGGTCGAGGCAGTCCTGCACCGCCGTGGGGGTGAGGCCGTAGCGCAGCGCGATGTCGTCGAGATCCTGCCGGGTCGGCTCGACCAGGTCGAGCCATACGAACGGCGGCTCCAAGCTCTCGAAGACAGTCCGCAGCACTAGTCCCCCTCGCCCGCGTCGGCGGGGTGCCCCAGGATCCGGTGGGCGGCCATCGCGGCGCCGAATCCGTTGTCGATGTTGACCACGGTGATGCCCGCGGCGCAGGAGTTGAGCATCGCCAGCAGTGCCGCGAGCCCCCCGAACGAGGCGCCGTAGCCGATGCTGGTCGGGACCGCGATCACCGGCCGCTGCACCAGCCCCCCGACCACGCTCGGCAGGGCCCCCTCCATCCCGGCGCAGACGATCAGCACCGCCGCGTCACGGAGCCGGTCGCCCGCGGACAGCAGGCGGTGGATGCCGGCCACCCCGACATCCGCCAGCCGGTCGACCGGGTGGCCCATCGCCGTGGCGGTCACCGCCGCCTCCTCCGCCACCGGCAGGTCACTGGTGCCCGCGGAGACCACCAGCACCCGGCCGCCCGAGGGCCCGGGGGCCGCGGGACTGCGGAGGAACGCGGTGCGCGCCAGGGCATTCCACTCGAGTGCGGCAAACGCCGCCCCGAGCGCCGCAGCCTGGTCGGCCGTGACCCGGGTGGCCAGGAAGCCCCCGCCCACCGCCGCCAGCCGGGTGGCGATGGCCACCACCTGCTCCACCGTCTTGCCCGCCGCGAAGATCACCTCCGGCTGCCCCTGCCGCAGCGGCCGATGGTGGTCCAGCTGGGCGAACTCCATCGCCTCGGTGGGGAAGTGCCGCAGGCGTTCGAGCGCCTCCCCGACCTCGAGGCGGCCGCCGGCCACCTCGCGGAGCAGGCGCTCCAGCTGGTCGGGGTTCACGCCACCCCGGCGACCGTCGACGCCGGTGACAGGTACGCCTGGAAGATCGCCTCGGCCTCCGCCATGGACTCCACCTGGTACAGCCTCCCGCGCAGGTCGCCGGCGCCGTAGAGCCCCTTGGTGTACCAGCCGAAGTGCTTGCGGAACTCGATCACGGTCTTGCGGGTGTCGCCCTGCAGCGCCAGCGCGAGGCGCGCGTGGGCAAGGGCCACCTGGAAGCGTTCCGCCGCGGTCGGCGCCGGGGGGCGCGGCTGGCCTGCCAGCAGCGCCCGCGCATCCCGGAAGAGCCACGGGTTGCCGAAGGCGCCGCGGCCGATCATCACCCCCGCGCAGCCGGTATGATGGACCATCCGGACCACGTCCTCCGGTCCCTGGATGTCCCCATTGCCGATCACCGGGATCGTGAGCGCCTCCACCACCCGGGCGATCTCGTCCCAGTTGGCCTTGCCGGTGAACATCTGGGTCCGGGTCCGCGCATGCAGCGTGAAGGCCCTGGCCCCGGCATCCTGCATCCGGAGCGCGATGCCCACCGGGTCACGGAGCTGGTCGTTCCAGCCGCTCCGTGTCTTCACCGTGACCGGCAGGTGCGTGGCCGAGACGCACGCCCGGATGATCTGCGCCACGAGGTCGAGGTCGCGCAGGCAGCCCGAGCCGCCGTTCCGCTGCACCACCTTCTTGACCGGGCAGCCGAAGTTGATGTCGATGAACTCGGGCTTGTAGTGCTCGGTGATCAGGGCCGTGGCCTCGGCCATCGCGCGGGGGTCGGCGCCGTAGATCTGGATCCCGATCGGCCGCTCGCACTCCTCGAACTCCGCCCCTTCCAGCGTGCGGTGGATGCGGCGACGGATCGCCTCGGAGCTCAGGAATTCGGAAATGACCACGTCCGCCCCCATCCCGCGGCAGATCTGCCGGAAGGGGGCCTCGCTCACCCCGGCCATCGGGGCGAGGATCAGCGGGACCGAGGTGGTCCTGAGATAGGGCAACTGCTTCACGGGCACAAAGATACGGGCCCGCCCCGCTCTGGAAAAGAGCGCGGGTGCCCCGGACTTACTTGGGGGCAGTGAGGGTGGTGCCGAAGGTAGGCAGCGCTGCCAGCCCCAGCCGAAGGGCCCAGGTGAGCAGCGGGGTCCCCAGCCCGAACCCGGCCACCGCCACGTTGGCGGCGAGCCAGCGGGGCGTCCAGCGGTCGACCAGCGCCTGGCTCCGGGTGGCCAGCACGGCCAGCCCCGCAGCGGCGTTGATGACGACGAGGAGGGCCACGGCGCTGTGCCATGCCCAGCTGCCCGTCCGGGCCAGCCAGTCGATCAGGTCCGCTTTCATGGTCGGTGTTCCTCTGGAGGGCGAGGCGGGTGGCCACACCAGCCTCACCGCCAAAGCTATGCGGGAATCGTGCAACGGAAAGGGGGGCCGCCCCCTTTGACAGGGCCGGAGCGGCAGCCTAAGCTACCGTCCCCATGCATCTTCGCGAATTCTTCGATCCCGCGGCCATCGCACTGCCGCTCGCGGCGACCGCGGCCGACGCCGTGCTCCCCGAACTGATCGGGCGCCTGGGCCTGGACGAGCGGTCCAGCCAGACCCTGCTCAAGATCCTGCGCCGTCGTGAGGAACTCGGTTCGACCGGCGTCGGTCACGGGATCGCCATCCCCCACGGCCGCTCCCTCGTGGTGGGCCGGGTCCGGCTGGCCTACGGCCATGCCCCGGCCGGGATCGCCTGGCGCTCGGTGGACGAGCAGCCGGTGCACCACTTCTTCCTGATCGTGGCCCCGCCCATCGAGGTCAGCAACCAGTACCTGCCCATCCTCGGGAAGATCGCCACCTTCGCCAAGGAAGCGGACGTGCCCCCCCGCCTCGCCCGGCTCACCTCCCCCGAGGAATTCCTGCGCCTGCTCGACGAAAAGGGCGTCTAGCCAGACGGGCGGCCCGAGGCCTCGTGCCCGGGTCGCCCGTCTTCCTGCGCCACCGCCGTCCCGCCCGACCCTATTCCCACTCGATCGTGGCCGGCGGCTTGGAGCTCACGTCGTAGACCACCCGGTTGACCCCTTCCACCTCGTTGGCGATCCGGTTGGAGGCGCGGGCCAGCACCTCGGGCGGGAAGGGGTACCAGTCCGCGGTCATGCCGTCGCGGCTGGTGACGGCGCGGAGCCCGACCACCTGGTCGTAGCTCCGCTCGTCGCCCTGGACCCCCACCGACCGGATCGGGAGCAGCACCGCGAACGCCTGCCAGATCTCGTCGTAGAGGCCGGCGGCGCGGATCTCCTCGATGTAGATGTGGTCGGCCTTCCGCAGGACCTCCAGCTGGTGCCGGTTCACCTCGCCCAGGATCCGGATGGCGAGCCCCGGGCCCGGGAACGGGTGGCGGCCCACCATCTCCTCCGGCAGCCCCAGCTCCCGGCCCACCTGCCGCACCTCGTCCTTGAACAGCTCCCGCAGCGGCTCGATCAGCCCGAACGGGAGCTTTTCCGGCAGGCCACCCACGTTGTGGTGGGTCTTGATGGTGACCGACGGGCCACCCAGCGGTGACATCGACTCGATCACGTCGGGGTAGAGGGTGCCCTGCACCAGGAACCCGACGTCGGCGCCGACCTTCCGCGCCTCCTGCTCGAAGATGTCGATGAAGGCGTGTCCGATCCGCTTGCGCTTGGTCTCCGGATCGGTGACCCCTGCCAGGTCGGCCAGGAAGCGGTCGCTGGCGTCGACTACCCGGAGGTCGATGCCGTAGTGCCGCCGGAAGGTGTGCTCCACCTGCTCCCGCTCGTGCAGCCGGAGCAGCCCGTGGTCCACGAAGATGCAAGTGAGCTGGTCGCCGATGGCCTTGTGCACCAGCACCGCCGCCACCGAGCTGTCGACCCCGCCGGAGAGCCCGCAGATCACCCGCTGCCGCCCCACCAGCTCGCGGATGCGGGCCACCTCGCCATCGATGAAGTGGCCGGGAGTCCAGTCCGGGGTGCAGCCGCAGATCTCGAACAGGAAGTTGTTGAGCATCTCGCCGCCCCGCGGCGTGTGCGCCACCTCGGGGTGGAACTGCACGCCGTACAGCGGCTTGGTCTGGTGCTCCATGGCGGAGACCGGGGCGTTGCTGCTGCTCGCGGTGACCGTGTAGCCGGCGGGCGCGGTGTCCACGTGGTCGCCGTGGCTCATCCAGACCGGGGTCTCCTCGCCCGCGCCGAAGCCCTGGAACAGCCGCCCCCCCTTCACCTCGACCATCGCCCGGCCGTACTCCCGGCGGTCGGCCCGCTGCACCTTGCCACCGGAGAGGTGGGCCAGGAGCTGCATGCCGTAGCACAGGCCGAGCACCGGGGTGCCGAGGTCGAGCAGGGCCGGCTCGGCGGTGGGGACGTTGTCGCCGTACACCGAGTTCGGGCCGCCCGAGAGGATGATGCCCCGGGGCTTCCATTGCCGGATCCACTCCACGCTCCGGCTGGGCGGGTGGATCTCGCAGTAGACGTGGGCCTCGCGCACCCGGCGCGCGATCAGCTGGGTGTACTGCGACCCGAAATCGATGATGAGGATGCCGCCGTGATGGTTGCTCATACGTCCTGGGTCCGGGTCAGGTCCGGCACCGCGCACCGGGCGCGCGGCGCATGCTACGTCCAGCGGGGCTCGGCGGTCTCGCCGGCAAACAGGCTCTCGATCGACTCCCGTTCGCGCACGATCCCCCAGCGCCCCTCGTCCACCAGCACCTCGGCGGGCCGCGGGCGGCCGTTGTAGGTCGAAGACATGACGAAGCCGTAGGCCCCCGCGCCGAGCACGGCGAGCCCCTCCCCCGCGCGCACCCCGGGCAGCACCCGGTCGCGGGCCAGGAAGTCGCCGGTCTCGCACACCGGGCCCACGACGTCGACCACCGACTCGGGCCGCCCCGCCGCCTCCAGTTCCACGATGTCGTGGTACGCCATGTAGTGGCTGGGCCGCACCAGGTCGTTCATGCCGGCGTCGACCAGCACCAGGTCCTTGCCGCCGGAGTGCTTGCGGGAGAGCACGGTGGTGAGCAGCAGCCCCGCGCTGCCCACCAGGAACCGCCCCGGCTCCACCACCAGCGTGAGCCCCGTGTCGCGGGCCAGCGGCAGCACCGCCTCGGCGAACCGTGCCGGGTCGAGCGGCACCTCGTCCTTGTAGCGGATCCCGAGCCCGCCGCCGATGTCCAGGTGCCGCAGCGTGTCGACACCGGCCGCCTGGATGTCGCGGATGAGGCCCAGCAGCCGGCCCACCCCCTCGCGATAGGGCGCGGGGTCCAGGATCTGGCTGCCGATGTGCATCGCGATGCTGTCGAGCCGCAACCGGGGGTGGGCGTGCACCGCGCGCGCGAGGGGCAGCACCTGGTCGAAGGGCACCCCGAACTTGATGCCGCCCTGCCCGGTCGCGATGTAGGGGTGGGTCTCGGCGGAGACGTCCGGGTTCACCCGGATGCCGATCGCGGTGGTGGTTCCCAGCCGCTCGGCGATGGCGCCGAGCTTCTCGAGCTCGTCGCTCGACTCGAGGTGGATGTGCCCCACCCCCGCCACCAGGGCCGCCGCGAGCTCGGTCGGCGACTTCCCCACCCCGCTGAACACCACCCGCTCCGCGGCGAAGCCGGCGGCGAGCGCCCGGCGGAGCTCCCCGCCGGAGACGATGTCGGCGCCGGCGCCGAGGTCGCGGAAGACGCGCAGCACGGCCAGGTTGCTGTTGGCCTTCACGGCGAAGCAGATCCGGTGCGGCACCGGGGCGAGGGCGGCCGCCAGGCGGCGGTACTGCCGCCGGATCACGCCGGCGTTGTAGACGTAGACCGGCGTGCCCGCCACCTCCGCGATCGCCGAGACCGGGACCCCGCCGAGCAGCAGCGTGGCGCCGCGGCGTTCCAGCCCGGCGTCCTCGAACAGCGCGGGCCGGAACGGCGCGGGGGCGGCCCCCATCAGTAGGCCCGGGCCCAGACGGCTTCCGCGGTGGCCGGGCGGTCGCACCACATGCAGCGGTCGGGCCGGGTCGGGGAGCGGAACTCCTCGTCGGGCAGGCAGCGGATGGTGGCCTTGGTCTGCTCCTTGATGTCGGCCTCGCAGGCCGCGTCACCGCACCAGCCGCCGTAGGCGAAGCCGCCGTCCCTGGCCAGGAAGTCGAGGAACGAGCCCTTGGTGACGCCCCGGATGCTGTTCTGCTCCCGCCGGGTGCGCGCGGCCTCGAGCAGCTCCTGCTGCATGCTGTCCATCTCGAGGCGAAGGGTGTGCACCAGGCCCACCGTGTCGAACGGGGTCTTCTTCCCGCCGGTGCGGCGGGCCAGCATCACCTTCCCGGCGGCCACGTCGCGGGGGCCGATCTCCAGCCGGAACGGGACCCCCCGCCCTTCCCACTCGTAGTACTTGGCGCCGGGCTTGAGCCCGTCACGCGCGTCGAGGTGGGCCCGGATGCCGCCGCTCTTGAGCTCGCGCAGGGTGCGGTCCGCGGCCTCGAGCACCTGGACCCGCTCCTCGTCGGTCTTGTAGATCGGGACGATCACCGCCTGGTACTGCGCCAGGCGCGGGGGCGTGATGACGCCGTTGTCGTCGCCGTGGCTCATCACCAGCGCGCCCACCAGGCGGGTGGAGACCCCCCAGCTGGTGTTCCAGACGTAGTCGAGCGCGCCCTTGTCGTTCTGGAAGGTCACCTGGAACGCCTTGGCGAAGTTCTGGCCCAGGTTGTGGCTGGTCCCCGCCTGCAGCGCCTTGTTGTCCTGCATCAGGGCCTCGATGCAGTAGGTGCGCATGGCCCCCGCGAACCGCTCGCTGTCGGTCTTGCGGCCGGTGAGCACCGGCATCGCCATCCACTCCTCGGCGAAGGTGCGGTAGGTGCCCAGGATCCTGAGGGTGAACGCCTCGGCGTCGGCCTCGTCGACGTGGGCCGTGTGCCCCTCCTGCCACAGGAACTCCGCGGTCCGCAGGAACAGCCGGGTGCGCATCTCCCAGCGGACCACGTTGGCCCACTGGTTCATGAGCATCGGGAGGTCACGGTAGCTCTGGATCCACTTGGCGTACATCGAGTAGATGATGGTCTCCGACGTGGGGCGGATGACCAGCGGCTCCTCCAGCTCCTTGCCGCCCCCGTGGGTCACCACCGCGAGCTCCGGCGCGAAGCCCTCGACGTGCTCCGCCTCCTTGGACAGGAAGCTCTGCGGAATGAGCAGGGGGAAGTACGCGTTCTGGACCCCGTGCTCCTTGAACATGTCGTCCAGCGCCCGCTGCATCTGTTCCCAGATGGCGTAACCGTTGGGCCGGATGACCATGCAGCCGCGCACCGGGCTGTAGTCGGCGAGCTCCGCGCGCATGATCACTTCGTTGTACCAGGCGCTGAAGTCCTGCGCGCGGGGCGTGAGCTTCTTGTCGTCGGCCATCGGGGGTCCCGTTCAGGTCGCGCGCGCCGCCCGGAGCTCCGCGACGAGCGCGGAGGCCGGCACGGCCCGCTGGGTCTTCGCGTGCAGGTCCTTGAGCTGCACCTCACCTCGAGCCCGGTCGTCCGGGCCGATCACCACCGCGAACGCCGCCTGGCGCGCGTCCGCGAGCTTGAGCTGCTTGCCGAGGCCATCGGGGTGCAGGGCGTACTCCACCCGCACCCCGGCCTCGCGGAGGTCGTGGGCCACGTGCAGCACGTAGGGCTGGTCGTCTGGCGTCACCCCGGCCACGAAGGCGTCGATCGCCGCCGGCGCCGCCGGCGCCAGCCCCCGCGCCTTGAGCAGCTCGCCCAGCACCACGTCGCCGATGGCAAAGCCCACCGCCGGCAGATCCACGCCCCCAAGCAGCCGGAGCAGCTCGTCATAGCGCCCGCCGCCCGCGATGGCGCGCAGCGACCGGCCGGCGTCGAACAGCTCGAACACCGTGCCGGTGTAGTAGGCGAGCCCCCGCACGATCGAGAGGTCGACGTCCAGGAACCCCCCGAGCCCCATGGCCTCCAGCGCCTGGAGCGTCTCACCGAACGCCGCCCCGGCCTCGGCCCCTCCGGGAGTCGCCGCGAGGGCCTCACGGACCGCCGGCCAGCCGCGCAGCGCCGCCACCTCCAGCACCCGGGCCCCGACCCCGCCGGCGAACCGCGGATCGCGCCCCTCGCGGATCTCCGCCACCTGCTCCGGCTTCATCCGCTCCAGCTTGTCGATCACGCCGTAGGCCTGCGGTAGGTCGGCGCTCCCGACCCCGGCGCCGGCCAGGAGCGCCTGCAGCACCCGGCGGTCGGAGAGCCGCACCCGGACGTCGGCGGGCCCGAGCCCGAAGGCCCGCATCAGGTCGATGGCCAGCGCGATCAGCTCGGCGTCGGCCAGGGGCCCCGGCTCGCCCATGAGGTCGCAGTTGAGCTGGAAGAATTCGCGGGAACGGCCCCTCTGGGTGCGCTCGTAGCGGTACATCTGGCCGATGGAGAACCACCGGATCGGCTTCTTCATGCCGCCGGCCCGTGCCGCCACCATCCGCGCCACCGTGGGGGTCAGTTCGGGCCGCAGCGCGACCTCCCGCCCCCCCTTGTCGGCGAAGTTGTACAGCTGCCCGACGATCTCGTCCCCGCTCTTGGCGGTGTAGAGCTCGAGTGGCTCGAGCGGGGGGCCGTCGAACTCCTCGAACCCGTACCGGGCACAGGTGCGACGCCACGTGTCGAAGAGGTAGGCCCGGAAGGCGAAATCAGCGGGGTAGAAGTCCCGAAAACCCGGCAGGGGCTGGGAGGTCATAGGGGGGTGAATCTAGCCGGTCCGGGGGGGCCTTCCAACCCCGTTTTCCCCGCCACTGGCCGCGTTTTATGGCTCCATACCGAGAGCGCCCATCACATCCCCCACCGTGTGGAACGACCCCGTCACCAGCACCGTCCCCGCGCCCGACTCCACCACCCGCAGCGCCTCCGCGAAGTCCGGCAGCAACCGCCACTCCGCGCGCGCCGGCGGGCGCGCCGGGTCGTCCAGCCACGCCTGCAACCACCCCAGGTCCCACCGCCGGCCGGCCGCGCTCGGGGCCACCGTCAGCACCCCCCGGTCCACGGCCTGGTCCAGCCGCACCAGCATCTCGGGCCACGCCTTGTCACCCAGGATCGAGACCAGCGCGTGCACGGGCCGCGGCAGGTCCGCCCGGGCCATCGCAGCGATGAGCGCCCGCATCCCGTCCGGATTGTGGGCCACATCGAAGAGCCACTTGCCCCGCCGGTCGAACCGGCCGGGCATCCGGGCCATCCGGAACCCGGCCTCGATCGCCTGCCGGTCGGGCCGATAGCCGGGCGGAAGCGCCATCAGGATCCCGTGGGCCACCCCGGCGTTGCGCCGCTGGTAGGCGCCGGCCAGGGCCAGCGGACCCGCCCACTCGTAGTCGGCCGGCAGCACCCGGACGTCGACCGTGCCCCGCAGCCGGCGGGCGGTGGCCCGGGCCTCCCCGCGAAGCACCTCGACCAGCTCCGGGCGGGTCTCCCCGATCACGAAGGGCACCCCCGGCTTGGCGATCCCGGCCTTCTCCCGGGCGATCTCCTCCAGCGTATCGCCCAGGTACTTCTGGTGGTCCAGCTCGATCTTGGTCACGGCGGAGACGAGCGGCGTGACCACGTTGGTGCTGTCGAGCCGGCCACCCAGGCCCACCTCCACGACCGCCAGGTCCACCCCGCGCGCGGCGAAGTCGGCCAGCGCGATCGCCGTGGTGGCCTCGAAGAAGGTGCCCTGGCGCGCCAGCATCTCGGGCATCAGCCGCTCGGTCCAGGCCGCCACCGCCGCCTCCGAGATCGGTACCCCGTCCACCTGGACACGCTCCCGGAACGAGACCAGGTGCGGCGAGGTGTACAGCCCGACCCGGAAGCCCCGGGCCCGGAGCGCCGCCGCCACCAGGGTGGACACGCTCCCCTTCCCGTTGGTCCCGCCGATGTGGATGGTGGGAAAGACCGTGTGCGGGTCGCCCACGGCCGCCAGCAGGGCGCGGGTGGTCTCCAGCCCGAACTTGATGGACGTCGTCCGGGGGAAGAGGAAGTCGAGCGCCTGCTGGTAGGAGAGCCCCACGGGCGGGAGGATCCGGGAAAAGTGTGGAGGGCAGGTTTACATTCCACGACCGAGTCGCCGACCAATCCTATCGCCACCGCCCATGTCCCGCTACACCGCCCTGCCCGACCCCTTCGTGTCCGAGCTGCTCGCGATCCCCGGCTTCCGGGAGCTGACCGAGGGGTTCTCGCTCTGCCCCGAGTGCGAGCGCTGCGAGCGGAGCCTGGTGTACCTCTCCCCCGCCGAGCAGCGGAGCGCCCGCGAGCTGAGAGTGCGGCTGTACGGCAAGGGATCCGCCACCCGGCTCAACCGGAAGGGGTGCCAGTGCCCCTTCTACCTGGGGGCCTCCGGCGGGTGCGGCCACTACGCCGACCGCCCGCTCATCTGCCACCTCTTCCCGCTCGACATCATCGAGCACGAGGAGGACGAGACCTACTGGTGGGTGCTCTTCGGGGCCTGCGAGGAGGTGGCGCGGGGCAAGCTGGTGGGCCGGGTGGAGGAGGCGCGCCGCCTGGCCGCGGAGATCGACCGCCGCATGCCCGATGAGCTGCGCCGCTCGTTCATGGCCGACGCCGACGCGGCGGTCTTCGAGCCGGTGTTCTACGATCATCCCATTCACTACCTGCTGCCGCTGACGCCGCCTGCTACCGAAGGTCGATGATTCCGACCTCGCTGGACGACCCATAGTCCGAAATCGTCACCAGCCAGGCGCCGTCCGCGGAGCGCCGAGCGAACCCGATGTGGCGGTCGAACGGGATAGCCGACACCACACCACCATCAGACGTTCGAACCCGGATCATCCCTCGGCCGTCGTTTGCGTAGAAGAGCGACCCACCATCGGCACTCAAGACTGCGTTCTGCTTCGGACCAGGCCGGGCCGAGACCGCTTCGACGAGCGGCTGGAGGGAACCGTCGAAGATCGTCGTGCCGACCGCCGCCCGCTGTAGCTGCCCATCCACGCTCAGGTGGTATGGGTTGATGGGCCGGCTCTGTGCCGAGCCGAATCGGTCACCGACCAGATCGTAACGCTGCATCCAGCCCGCCCCAGCTCCGAGCACCACCCCTCGTCCATCGTCGGCGCGTTCGATGGGGCCCTCGACGTGGCCGTTGTTGCCAGCCTCCGTCCGGATCACGCCGACGCCAGTCGACGGGTCCACATCGAGGAGTCGGAAGGCAGCCGGGCCATTCCCCTCCAGGGTCACGAATGCCCGCCCATTCGCCAGCATGCGGACAAACCGCGGGACCTGGCGTGACGCGGAATCGAGCGGCGAGAGCGGCATCGTCACAGCCTGTGGGCGGGACTGGCGCAGCGAAACCACGCCCAGGGCGCCGAGGCTGGGGTAGGTCAAGAGGAGTGTGTCGCCGGAGACCGAGAGATCGAGGTCCGCGGCTGTGTCAGCGATCGCGATCGTACCGAGCGTCGCCCCACCGTCGAGCGCGATGATCTCCACCTCGCGCGGCAGGGCGTGCAGCAGGTAGGCCAGACCCGCCGCTGCGTCGATCGCCACGTCACGCGTCCCCTGGTTGCGATCGAGGAACATGACCGCAGCGGAATCGTGCGGGTAGACATTGAGTGAGCCGGGTTCGGGGCCAACGGCTGAGCTTGCCAATCCCGCACCATCCAATGCCACGAGCGCCAGGTCGAGATTCCCCAGCCACCCGGGGGGAATGACCAGGTCGATGGAACCTGCCACGGCCGCCCCGCGCACAGTGACGGAGTCACTGTAGCCAACCCGCGGAACATCCCACCGGACCCGTGCCAGCCCCTGGTTATCGTACGCAGTGAAGAAGACCTGCAAGGCCTCACCCGGAAAGATGGCCGGAGGCGGCAGCGTGTCGGCCGAGCCATACCCCTGTGGGTAGTACAGCAATTGGCCGAAGGTGGGTGGTCGGTGGTCTGCCAGTACCGGAACACTGTTGCGTGCGAGGGTGGCCACCAGCAGGTCGACGTCGACGGCCGTGGCCTCCACCCGAAATGTCGCATTCAGGGGGCAGCCCCACGGGATCCGGTATGACAGGGAATGAGTCGTGTTGCGCACCCCGGTATCTGCAAAGAGGAAAAGCGTGTCGCAGGGTCCGGAGAAGATATGGACCGCCGACTGCCAGATCCCGGCGCCGGCGTGAGCCGAGAATTGAATGGCCAGGGTGTCCCCGGCCTGGACCTCGGCACTGGTCGGCTCGACCGATAGCCCCGTGATGGCGACGGCCCCGGAATGGCCGGACCCGGGGGGACTGCAGGAGAATCCGACGGGCTTACTGGTCGCGACGGCCCCGCTGGCAGTGCGGTACCGAAACACCAGCGCGGCGTTGAACGGGATGGTCGCGAAGATGCGCCAATCGGCCGTCTGCGCCCCGCCCCCCGCGATGGATGCCGCGCCCCAGGCACCCTGGGTTTCCGCCTGCCCTACCTCCGCCGAATCGAAGAGGACCGTGCCATCGGCACCCGCATACCAGAGAAAGGTGGCCCCCAGCCAAGTGTTCGCGGCCGACCCGCCTGCGTGCGCGCTAAGCCGCACGTCGCAGGAAATTGTCGCCAGGCCCGACGGCTCCGCCCCGAGGACCGGCGACTTGACCTTGACGACTTCCACCTCGATAACACCCGCCCCCGGAGTGGGGTGGGTTGGGCCGTCGCCACAACCGAGCAGGAGCAGGCAGGCGCACCGGGAGGCGAGCCGCCAAGCACTCCATGCCTTTTCCGGGGCGGGCCATCGCAGCAGGGGCTGAGCCTCAGGTATCCTGAAGTGCATTGGAGTGAGAGTACCCCATGGCAACGCCCGGTCAAGGGGTCGCTTCATGTAGCCTGACTCACCAAGCAACAGCGCCCCGTCCGGAGACGGGGCGCCGCAGGACCTGGAGGGGAAGGACCGACCTACTCCCCCGCCTCCTCCCGCAGCCGCTGGCCGCGCATGTGGCGCAGCAGCCGGGCCGTGGTCTCGCGCAGCGAGGCGCGCGGCACCACCTCATCGATCTGGCCCTTCTCGAGCAGGAACTCCGCCGTCTGGAAGCCCGCGGGGAGGTCCTGGCCGATGGTCTGCTTGATCACCCGCTGCCCCGCGAACCCGATCACCGCCCCCGGCTCCGCCAGGATGGCGTCGCCCTGCATGGCAAAGGACGCGGACACGCCGCCGGTGGTCGGATTGGTGAGGATGGTGATGTACGGAACGGCCAGGGCGTACAGCTGGGCGATCGCCGCGGAGGTCTTGGCCATCTGCATCAGGGAGAAGACCCCCTCCTGCATCCGGGCGCCCCCGGAAGTGCAGACCAGCACCAGGGGCACCCGCTTCTCCGCCGACCGGCGCGCCAGCCGCGCGATCTTCTCGCCCACCACCGAGCCCATGGACCCGCCCATGAAGGCAAAGTTCATCACGCCAAGGTGGAGCGGGCTGCCTTCCAGCCGGGCGGAGCCGGTGAAGATGGCGTCCGAGCCGCCGACCTTCTTGTAGGCCGCGGTCAGGCGCTGGGGGTAGTTCTCGAACTTGAGCGGATCGCCGGACCGGAGGTTGGCGTACAGCTCCCTCCAGGTGCCCTCATCGGTCAGCAGCTCGATGTACTCTTCCGCCGAGAATCGCCGGTGATGCCCGCATTCCGGGCAGACGTTGAGCGCCCGCTCGAACTTCTCCCGGATATCGATGTGCCCGCACGCGTCGCACTTCTCCCACGCGTCCGGCGGAATCTCGAGGCGCTCCCGTACGGAGGACCGGGGTTTCCGCTCTTTTTTGAACCATGCCATGACGGCCATAGGGGGTTCAGGGAGAGATGTGAGCCTGCCCACGCGACCTGCCTGTGACCACCCAATCTGTAATGGCCCCCCGTCCCGCGCCAGACCCCAATCGCTAAGTCATTGTCAGACATCACCATAGCCGCCGAGCCTGGCATCCCATGCCGCCCGGAGGCAGAGTCCGATGGTGACTGCCGTGCTCAGCAGGAACGACCCCCCGTACGAGAAGAACGGCAGGGGGATCCCGGTAATCGGCATCACATTGACCGTCATCCCCACGTTCTCGAAGACGTGGGTAAAGAGCAGGCCCAGGATCCCGAACACCATCAGGCTGCTGTAGGGATCGGTGGCCCGGCGGGCAATCCGCACCAGGATGGTGAACAGGGCAAAGAACAGGATCAGGGCCACCAGCACCCCGAGGAACCCCAGTTCCTCCCCCACGACGGCAAAGATGAAGTCGGTATGCTGCTCCGGCAGGAACGCCAGGCGCTTCTGGGGCCCCTCCAGGTAGCCGTTGCCGAGCCATCCCCCCGACCCGATGGCCACCTTGGACTGGATGGCGTGGTAGCCCGCCTTCTGGGGGTCCACCTCGGGGTTCAGGAAGGTCAGGAGCCGGTTCTGCTGGTACGGCTCCAGCTTGCGCCAGATGGGCAGGGCGATGAACCCCATGGCCGAGTTGGCCGCGAACAGCGCCACCCCCTCCCAGAAGTAGGGCCGCCACACCACCAGCGCGACCCCCAGCAGCAGCATCCACCCGACCCAGGTGAACCAGGTGAAGGCCAGCAGCAGGCTGATGATCGGCGAGGCCAGGAAGACCAGCAGGATCGGGTGAACCCCCGCCCAGAAGAGCATGGCGAAGAGGATCCCGGCGAACACCAGGGCGCTCCCCAGGTCGGGCTGCGCCAGCACCAGCAGCGCCGGGACGCCCGCGATCAGGGTGGCCGGCATGAGGTCGCGCATGGTCTCCGGCGCCTCCCGGAGGCCGGAGAGGTGCCGCGCCAGCATGAGCAGCACCGCCAGCTTGGCGAATTCGGCCGGCTGGCCGATGGCGTGGCCGCCGATGTAGATCCAGCTCTTGCTGCTGGCCGCGGTGCCGGCGCCGCGCCCGACCACCAGGGTGACCAGGAGCAGCAGGAGCGCCAGCACGTATACCGGCAGCGAGGCCCACTCGAGGAGCCGGGGCGAGAAGCGGAAGGCGATGGCCGCCACCACCGCGCCCCCGCCTAGCCAGACCAGCTGCCGCTCCCAGGCGCCCGCCGCGGCGAAACTCGGCACGTCGGTCTGGCCCGCGGAGTAGAGCACCACCAGGCCGAACAGGAAGAGCGCCCCCACGGCGCCCAGCAGCGACCGGTCGAGCCCCATGCTCCGCGGCATCAGCGGGTCTCCGTGGCGGGCCGGGCGGCCGCCTCCGGCCCCCCGGTGGTGTCCGGCGTAACCGGTCCGCCCCCCGGCGAGTCGCCGGGGAGGACCATGCGGCGGGGCCGGTCCGAACCGGTGCTGTCGGGGCCGAGGAGGTAGCGCTTGATGGCGCGGACCACGTAGGGCGCGACGTCGCTCCCGTGGCGGCCGAACTCGAAGATCGCGCCGACCACGATCTCCGGCTTCTCGGCGGGCGCGAACCCGATGAACCAGCCGTGGTCCCGGTTCTTGTCGGCGTTCTGCGCGGTGCCGGTCTTGCCCGCCACGGCGATCTCCTTGAGGCGGCTCCGGGCCGCCGTCCCCTGCTCCACCACCGCGATGAGCGCCTTCCGCAGGCCATCGAGCTGCGCCCGGTCGAGGCCGAGGTCGTAGGTCTGGGCGCTGTCGGGGCGTACCAGGTAGGGGACGGGCGAGCGGCCATCACCGGCCAGGGCGGCGTAGAATCGCACCATGTTCACCAGCGTCTGGGTGTTCTCGCCCTGCCCGATCGAGAGGTTGAGCACCACCGAGTTGCTCCAGCCCCGCGGCCCGTAGCGCCGGTCATAGTATTCGGTGGCCCCGGGCCAGATGGGGCCCGCCTCGTTCACCAGGTCGATATGGGTCCGGTCCTGGAATCCCATCGACACGCCATCGGAGAGGATGTTCGCCAGCTGGATGCGGAGCCCGAGCTGGTAGAAGTACACGTCGCAGCTCTGCGCCACCGCGCCCAGCAGGTCGAGTGAGCCGTGCCCCCGCTTGTTCCAGCACTTGAAGTACCGGTTGCCGAACTGCATCCCGCCGCCGCAGCTCTGCGGCATGTGGGTGTGCAGGTCCACCAGCCCACGCTTGAGCGCCATGGCGGCGGTGGCCAGCTTGAACGGCGACCCGGGCGGGTAGCGGACCTGCAGCGCCCGGTCGAGCAGGGGCAGGGTCGGGTCGGTCGTGAGCCGCCGCAGCTCCGCGCGGGAGATGCCGCCGATGAACGAGTTGGGATCGTACGCCGGCGTGGAGTAGAGTGCCCGGATCTGGCCGTCGGGGGTCATGGCGATGAGCGCCCCGGCCTGGCCCGGGGGCCAGATGCTGTCGACGTAGAGCTGGAGGTCGAGGTCGATCGTGGTCCGCAGGGTGTGGCCGGGCACGCTGGGAAGCGGCGGTGCCGCGCCCTGCTCGCGCACCAGCCGGCCCCGGGCATCGACCTCGATGTAGCGCATCCCCGGCACGCCGCGCAGCGAGTCGTCGTATTCCTGCTCGAGCCCGGCCCGCCCCACCACCGACCCGAGGCGTGCCCCGCTGTAGCGGCCGGCGTCGAGCTCGCCCTGGGACACCTCGTTCACGTAGCCGATCAGGTGGGCCACCGCCTTGCCGCGGGGGTACACCCGCCGCGGTTCCGACTGGATCACGAGCCCCGGGAGCACGGCGCGGTGCTCCTCCAGCGCCGCCACCTGTTCGCGGGTGGCGTTGCCCAGCACGGTGGCCGGCTGGTACCGCGCCGCGAGGTAGCGGTCCACCACCTCCTCCGTGGCCCCCGAGTCGAGGGGCACCACCTGGCGGAAGCGCTCGAGCACCCGCCGCAGCGAGTCGGTGGAGGAAGCCAGCAGGGCCACCGAGAATCCCGGCACCGTTTCGGCGATGACCCGGCCGTTGCGGTCGTACACGGTGCCCCGGGCCGGCTGGAGTGGCACCGGGCGCAGGCGGTTGTTCTCGGCCCGCAGGCGGTAACGGTCGAACTGCAGGATCTGGGTCCGGAAGAAGGCCCCGACCAGGACCAGGAAGGCGATGCCCAGCACCCAGCGCGCGCGCTCGGCGCGCTCCCGCAGCCGGGTGGGGTGGAACTCGTTCATGCCTCGAGCCGGATGTCGAGCCAGCGCTGGAACACCACCAGCACCAGGGCCGCCATCAGGGCGGTGGTGAGGGCCTGCAGGGGGGCGTAGACCAGGAGACCCATGCGGAGCCCGCCCGGGGCCGGCCCGCTCGCGAGCAGCTGCACCGCGTTGCGGATCCACACGCCGAGCGCGATCACCAGGCCATTGACGAAGAGATTGTCGGGGAAGAAGACCGCCCGGCCCCAGGCCGCGAGGTAGCCCACGAGGGTGTGGGCCAGGGCGCCCGCCCCCACCCGCGCGGGCGTGACCGCGTCACCCACCAGACCCACGAGGAACCCCGCCACCGCGGCCGCGCCGGGCCGGCTGCGGATGGCGTAGAGCATGAGGGCCAGCAGCAGGAAGTCGGGCGCGATGGCGGGATACCCGAGCCGGGGCCGTACCGCGAAGTGGAGCAGCACCAGCAGCCCCAGCACGGTCCACAACCGGCCCCGGTCGGCGCGAATGGCGATCATGGCAGGCTGTCCGGGCCGAAGGCACTCTCGGGCACCCGTTCCGCCGGCGCGCGCAGGATGAGCACCTGCGAGGCTTCCTCGGGGCTGGCCGCGGGCCGGAGCACGTAGACCCGTTCCCACCCGGTCTCCTCCTGGCCCGCCCCGACCACCGTGCCGATGGGAATCCCCTGGGGATAGACCCCGCCCAGGCCGGAGGTCACCACCAGCGTGCCGGTCGGGACCGAGTCGCGGATGGCCACCCCGCGCAGTTGCAGCAGGAGCTCGGACCCGGTGATCTGCAGCGCCGGCCCCACCACCCCGAACACCCCGCCCGGCACCGTGTAGGCGCTGGCGCGGAATTCAGGGTGGGTCCAGGTCCAGGCGATCGAACGCTCCGCCTCCACCACCCGGACCACGCCCACCAGCCCCTCTGCCCCAACCACCGGGTCGAAGGGCTGCACCCCGGCCCGCGCCCCCGCGGAGAGCAGGATGGTGCGTCCGTCGGTGGGTATCGACTGGTGCAGCACCTCGGCGGCCACGTAGGGCACCCGGACCCGTGCCCCCAGGCCGAGGAGGGCCCGCAGGCGCTGGTTCTCGGCGCGGAGGGAGGGGAGGAACTGGGCGGCGTAGGCGGCGGAGTCACGCTCGCCGCGCAGGCGGTCGAAGGCGGCGCGGCTGGTGCGGCCCGCCTCGGACCACTCCTGGATCTGCAGGAAGGGGCGGAGCACGGTGGCGCGGATGGCGCCGGTGACGTGGGCCCCCAGCTCGGGGCGGAGCAGCATGGCGGCCGACAGGATCACGCACAGGGAGAAGAGGACGTTGTCCCGGCGGAGCAGCGCGCGATCCGACTGCGGAGGCATCTAGCGGTAGAGAACGCTTTGGTACTTCTCGTAATCGTCGAGGATGCGGCCCGCGCCCCGCACCACGCAGGTGAGCGGATCCTCGTCGATGTGGATCGGCAGGCCGGTCTCCTGCGCGAGCAGGATGTCGAGGCCCCGGATCAGCGCCCCGCCGCCGGTCATCACGATGCCGCGGTCCACGATGTCACTGGCGAGCTCGGGGGGGGTGATCTCGAGGGCGCGGCGGACCGCGTCGACGATCTGCTGGATCGGCTCCTGCACCGCCTCGCGGATCTCGCTCGAGTGCACGCGGACCGTCTTGGGGATGCCGGAGACCAGGTCGCGCCCCTTCACTTCCATCTCGCGCTCGTCGCCGGTGGGCGCCGCCGAGCCGATCTTGATCTTGATCGCCTCCGCGGTCGGTTCACCCACGAGGAGGTTGTAGTTCTTCCGCATGAACTGGACGATGGCCTGGTCCAGCTCGTCGCCCGCCACCCGGATGGAGGTATCGGAGACGATCCCCGAGAGCGCGATGACGGCGATCTCGGTGGTGCCGCCGCCGATGTCGATGACCATGTTGCCGGTGGGCGTCTCGACCGGGAGGCCGACGCCGATCGCGGCGGCCATGGGTTCGGCCACCATGTCGACCTGCTTGGCGCCGGCGGTCTCGGCGGAGTCGCGCACCGCGCGCCGCTCGACCTCGGTGATGCCCGAGGGCACGCACACGATCACCTTGGGGCGCACCCGGAAGACGTGCTTGTCGATGATCTGCTTGAGGAAGTAACGCAGCATCTTCTCGGTGACGTCGAAGTCGGCGATCACGCCGTCCTTCAGCGGCCGCACCGCGATGATGTTGTCAGGCGTGCGCCCGAGCATGCGCTTGGCCTCGAGGCCGTAGCCCTTCGGGCGGCCGGTCGACTTCTCGATGGCCACCACCGACGGCTCGTTCAGCACGATGCCCTCACCCTTCACGTAGATGAGGGTGTTGGCCGTGCCGAGATCGACCGCGATCTCGTTGGCGGGAAGAAACGACCCGAGTTTTAGGGATGGAAACTTCATTACCGGGCCACAAGAGGTCGAATTGGGGCCAAAGGTAACGGAGGCTCTAAACCGCCACAAGACGGCAACTTAGGCGGCTCCGCCGCCCCGGATCGGGTGACCGGGGTCACCGAGCCGCGCCCCGCCCCCCTATCCCCCGACCCGCCCCGTCCCGGTGCTTCCGAAGCCCCCGGCCCCCCGCTCGGTCGGCGGCAGGCTGGCCACCTCCCGGAACACCGCCGACTCCACCCGGGCAAAGACCAGCTGCCCGACCCGCATCCCCCGGGTCACCTCGAATGGCTCCCCCCCGAGGTTCACCAGGGCGATCATCAGCTCGCCCCGGTAGTCGCTGTCGATGGTGGCGGGCGTGTTGGGCAGGGTGATCCCGTGCTTGAGGGCGAGGCCGGACCGGGGCCGGATCTGGCATTCGTAGCCGTGCGGGATGGCGATGGCAAACCCGGTGCGGAACAACCGACGCTCCCCCGGGGCGAGGGTCCCCGGCTCCGCGCTGGCGATGTCGAGCCCGGCGGCGCCCGGGGTGGCCTGGGCAGGCACCGGCAGGCCGTCGCCGTGGGGCTGCAGCCGGGTGAACTGGATGTCGAGCATGGCGGGGGGGCTGGGGGTCAGGGTTGGGAAGGAGCGCGGCGGGGCGGACGGGGGATGGGGCGGCCACCGGCCACCCCACCCCCCCCTGTGCCTAGAGGACCTTCCCGACCTCGACCAGCGGCAGCCCGAAGGCCTCGGCCACGCCGGGGTAGACAACCTTGCCCTCGACCACGTTGAGCCCGAGCCGCAGGGCGGCGTCGTCCCGGCAGGCCTTCTGCCAGCCGTCCCGGGCCAGCCGCAGGCCGTAGGACAGGGTGGCGTTGGTCAGCGCCAGGGTGGAGGTCCGGGGGACGCCGCCCGGCATGTTGGCCACGGCGTAGTGGAGGATGCCGTCCACGAAGTAGGTGGGGTTCTCGTGGGTGGTCGGCTTGATGGTCTCCACGCAGCCGCCCTGGTCCACCGCCACGTCGACGATGACCGAGCCCGGCTTCATGAGCTTCAGGTCCTCACGCTTGACCAGGTGCGGTGCCTTGGCGCCCGGCAGGAGCACCGCGCCCACCACCAGGTCGGCCCGGCGGATGGCGTCGAGGATGTTGTGCCGGTTGGAATAGAGCGTGGTGACGTTGGCGGGGAGCACGTCATCGAGATACCGCAGCCGCTCCAGCGAGACATCGAGGATCGTCACCCGGGCGCCCATGCCGGCCGCCATCTTGGCCGCGTTGATGCCCACCACGCCGCCGCCGATGATCGCCACCTCGGCCGGCGGGACGCCGGGCACGCCGCCCAGCAGCACGCCGCTGCCGCCGAAGACCTTCTCCAGGTACTTGGCCCCCTCCTGCACCGCCATCCGCCCCGCCACCTCCGACATGGGCGTGAGCAGCGGCAGCTCGCCGTGGGGCAGCTGCACCGTCTCGTACGCCACCGCGATCGCCTTCGAGGCGATGACCGCCCGGGTCAGCTCCTCGGCCGCCGCGAAGTGGAAGTAGGTGTAGATGACCTGGCCGGCCCGCATCCGCGGCCACTCCACCGCGATGGGCTCCTTCACCTTCATGATCATCTCCGCCTTGGCCCACACCTCGTCGGCGGTCGGGAGGATCTTCGCGCCGGCCGCCACGTAGGCCTCGTCGGGGAACCCGCTGCCGATCCCGGCCCCCTTCTCGATGTAGACGGTGTGGCCGCGGGTGACGAACGCCTCGGCGCCGGCGGGCACGAGGGCGATGCGGTTCTCGTTGGTTTTGATTTCCTTGGGTACGCCGATGATCATCGGTAGCTCAGCGGTCACAGGGTTGCAGGCGGGGCCCGGCAGTGCCGCACGCCGGACTCACGGGTCCGGGCGCACGGCGACCGTCGGGTCGCCTAGGCGGGCCCCAGACGGACGACCGTCTGGCGGGCCGGGTCGAAAAACTCTGCGGTGAGGCCGGCGATCTCCGCGCCGGTCACCGCGTCAATCTCCGCCAGGATCGCGTCCAGCGGGCGGTACGGTTCGTCGTGCAGCGCCAGGGTAGCCAGCCGGTTCATCCGGTTGACCGGGCTCTCCAGGGAGAGCATCACCTGCCCCTTGAGCTGCTGCTTGCCCTGGGCCAGGTCCTCCGCGGGCAGTCCCTCCGCCGCGAGGCGGGCATACTCCACCCGCACGGCCTCGGCCGCCTGGTCGGCGGTGCCGGGCTGGGTGCCGAGGTAGACGCCCGCCACCCCGGTCGCCTCGAACAGCTGCTGGTAGGCGTAGACCCCGTAGGCCAGCCCCAGCTCCTCGCGGATGCGCTGGAACAGCCGGCTCGACATCCCGCCGCCGAAGGCGTTGGTGATGATCGACAGGGCGAAGCGGCGGCGGTCACGGTACGGGAAGGTGTCGGACCCGAAGACCAGGTGGGTCTGGGCGGAGTCGCGGGCCACCCAGTGCTCGCCGCCGCGCCGGGCGGGATGCGGGGCCACGGCGGCGCGCCGCGGGGTCGCGGTCTCACCCTCGAACCACCCCTCGCGCCCCAGCAGCTCGAGGATCGCCTCGTGGTCCACCCGGCCGGCGGCGGCCACCACGCAATTGCCCGGATAGTAGCCGCTGCCGTGCAGCGCATGCAGGTCGCCGGCGGAGAGCCCGCCGACCGTCTCACGGGTCCCGAGGATGGAGTACCCGTACGGGTGCTCGGGCCACAGCGTCTCGCTGAAGAGCTCGAAGACCTGGTCGTCCGGGGTGTCCTCGACGGTGGCGATCTCCTCCAGCACCACGTTCCGCTCCAGCGCGAGGTCCTCCTCGCGGAGCAGCGGCCGGCGGACGAGGTCGGTCAGGACGTCCAGGGCCCGGGGGAGGTCCTCGTCGAGGACGTGGGCCTGGTAGTTGGTGTGGTCGCGGCTGGTGTAGGCGTCGAGCGCGCCGCCCCGGGCCTCCAGCTCGAGGGCGAGCTGGCGGGCGGTGCGGCGCGCGGTGCCCTTGAAGACCATGTGCTCGAGGAGGTGGGACACCCCCATCTTGCCGCGGGGCTCGTGGGCGCTGGCGGTCCGGACCCAGACCCCGGCGGCGACGGATCGCACGCCGGGCAGGAGTTCCGTCTGGACGACGAGACCGTTTGCGGCAACGGTCCGGAAGAGACCCTGGTCGAGGCGGGTTGTCTCCACGGTCCCGGGCCTCACTCCTTCGGGATGAGCGCCTTCCGGGACAGCTTCATGCGGCCCTTCTCATCCACCTCGAGCAGCTTGACCTTCACCACGTCGCCCTTCTTGACCACGTCCTCGGTCTTCTCGGTGCGGCCGTGCTGCAGCTCGCTGATGTGGAGCAGCCCCTCGACGCCGGGGATGATCTCGACGAAGGCGCCGAAGGCGGTGGTGCTCTTGACCGGGCCCTCGTAGATCTTCCCGACCTCCGGCTCCATCACCATCGACTCGATCATCTGGCGGGCCTTCTCGCCCCCCTCGCCGCCCGGCGAGGAGATGGTGACGAGCCCCGAGTCCTCGATCGAGATCGTGGCGCCGGTGGCCTCCTGGATGCCGCGGATGGTCTTGCCCTTGGGGCCGATGACGTCGCCGATCTTGTCCGGCTTGATCATGATGGTGATGATGCGCGGCGCGTACTTGGAGAGCTCCGGCCGCGGCGTGGCCAGCACCTTGGCCATTTCCTTGAGGATGTGGAGCCGGCCCTTGCGGGCCTTCTCCAGCGCCTCTTCCATGATCTTGAGGTCCATGCCCTCGATCTTGATGTCCATCTGGATCGAGGTGATGCCGTTGGTGGTGCCCGCCACCTTGAAGTCCATGTCACCGAGGTGATCCTCGGAGCCCAGGATGTCGGTGAGCACGGCGACCTTCTTGCCTTCCTTGATCAGGCCCATCGCCACCCCGGCGCAGGCCGCCTTCATCGGCACCCCGGCGTCCATGAGGGCCAGCGACCCGCCGCAGACCGACGCCATCGAGGAGGAGCCGTTGGACTCCAGGATCTCGGAGACGATGCGGACGGTGTACGGGAACTTCTCGAAGTCGGGGAGCAGCGGGTGCAGCGCGCGCTCCGCCAGGGCCCCATGCCCGATCTCCCGGCGGCTGGTGCCGCGCACCGGCTTGACCTCGCCGGTGGAGTAGGGCGGGAAGTTGTAGTGCAGCATGAACGACTTGCTCGATTCGCCCACCGTGTCGATGGTGTCGAGCCGCTGCTCATCGTCCGCGGTGCCGAGGGTGGCCGACACCAGCGCCTGGGTCTCGCCGCGCTGGAAGATGGCCGAGCCGTGGGCCCGCGGCAGGAACGTGGTCTCGATGACGATCGGCCGGATGGTGTCGCAGTCGCGCCCGTCCACCCGCTCGCCCTTGTCGAGCACCTGCGCCCGCATCACCCGGTACTCGATGTCCTCGAGCAGCGTGGAGATCTGCTTGCCGGCATCCGGGAACTGCTCCGCCAGCCCCTCCTTGACCTTGGCCTTGAGCGCCTCGGCGCCCGCGGCCCGCGCGTGCTTGTCCTTGGCGTTGATGACCTTGGCCATCTCGTCCTCGGCCAGCGCCTTGACCTTCTTGACCAGCGCCGGGTCGATCTCCTCCTTGGTCCAGGCCAGCTTGGGCCTGGCCGCCTTGGCGATGATCTTCTCCTGGATCCCGAGCAGCTCCTTGATCCCCTTCTGGGCCACCTTGAGCGCCTCCAGCACCTCGGCCTCGGAGACCTCGAGCGCCCCGCCCTCGACCATCACCACCGAGTCGGCGCTGCCGCTGACCGTGATGTCCACCGTCGAGAACTCGAGCTGCTGGAAGGTGGGGTTGAGGATCCAGTTCCCCTCGACCCGGCCCACCCGCACCGCGGCGATGGGCCCGTTCCACGGCACCGTCGAGCACGACAGCGCGAGCGACGCGGCCACCACGCTCAGCACGTCGGCGTCGTTCTCCTGGTCGGCCGAGACCACCGTGACGAAGACCTGGACCTCGTTCTTGAAGCCCTCGGGGAAGAGCGGCCGGATGGAGCGGTCCACCACCCGCGCGGCCAGGATCTCCTTGTCGCTCGGGCGGGTCTCCCGCTTGATGAACCCGCCGGGGAACTTGCCCGCGGCGTAGGTCCGCTCGCGGTACTCCACGGTCAGCGGGAAGAAGGGCAGCGACGACTGGTTGGGCGACACCGTGATGGCGGCGAGGACCACCGTGTCCCCGAAGCGGATCACGGAGGAGCCGGCGGCCTGCTTGGCGAGGCGGCCCGTCTCGATCACGAGCGGGCGGCCGGCGAACGTGGTTTCAATGCGTTGAGCGGTCACGACCTGTTCCTGTGCCTGAGGCCCCAATAGGTTGAAGGGCGTCCCTGCGAGCTTGGCAGGGACGCCCTGTGGCGAACGATCCAGTTAGTGCCGGAGACCGAGCTGCTCGATCAGCGCCCGGTAGGTCGGCAGGTCGTTCTGCCTGAGGTAATTCAACAGCCGACGACGGGTGCCCACCATCTTGAGCAGGCCACGGCGGCCGTGATGGTCCTTGGGGTGGGTACGGAAGTGGTCGGTGAGGGAGTTGATCCGCTCCGTCAGGAGCGAGATCTGCACCTTCGCGGAACCGGTGTCGGTCTCATGCGACCGCTGCTTGGCGATGACCGCCTGCTTGTCAAAACCCATGCTGCGTGTATCCTCTTGGCACTGACGGCGGGGCAAGCGCCCCTGATCTCATAAACTCAGTTAGCACAACATTATAACTCCGCCCTCACCGATCGGGCAACCCCGGAATGTCCAGCGACCAGCCCGCCCCCGGCCTCCGGCTCGGCCCCTACACCCTCGACCAGCTGCTTGGACAGGGGGGATTCGCGTGGGTGTACGCCGCCCATCGGGACGACGGTAAGTCCTTTGCCATCAAAGTCTTGAAGCCACGGTACGCGTCCGACCCGGCCTTCGAGAGCCGCTTCCGCCAGGAGGCCGCCTTCGCGGCCCAGCTGGAGCACCCCAACATCATCCGCATCCAGGATGTCGGGGCGCAGGCGGGGCTGGCCTACTTCGTCATGGATCGGTGCCCCGACACCCTCAGCGCCCGGCTCGCCCGCGAATCGGTCCTCCCCGAGGCCGACGCGGTGGCCATCGCCAGCGGGGTGGCCCGCGCGCTCGCGTTTGCCCACCACCGCGAAGTCATCCACCGCGACATCAAGCCCGACAACATCCTGCTGGGCGAGGATGGGCGCGCGGTGCTCACCGACTTCGGGATCGCCCGCGCCGTGAGCGGCTACGTGCAGGCCACGGGCTTCATGATGACCATCGGCACCCCGGCCTACATCTCGCCTGAACAGGCCCAGGGCCGGCCGCTCGACGGTCGCACCGACCTCTACTCCCTCGGTATCACCCTCTACCGCATGCTCACCGGGGACGTCCCGTTCCGGTCGAAGGACTGGTTTGAGCTGGCCCGCATGCATGTGGAGGACACCCCCGAGGCGCCCCGGGCCCGCCGGCCGGAGCTCTCCAAGCGGTGCGAGCGGATCATCCTGCGGCTTCTCGCCAAGCACCCCACCGACCGCTACGCCACCGCCGAGGCCCTGCTCGAGGACCTCGACGACATCACGGGGAAGACCCGCAGCACCTCCGACATCCCGGTGCCCGAGGGGTACCTCCGGGACTCGCGCGCCGCCGCCGCGGAGTCCGAGGCGTCAGGCAAGGAAAAGAAGAGCTGGTGGAAGATGTGGTGAGGCGCGCTCAGGGCCGCAGGGCGCGCTCCTCGGGCGCGATCTGGTCGGCCACCCGCCGCTCGATCCGGAACACCACCCCATCGGCCCCGCGCCGAACCCAGAAGGCCCCGCTCTCGGTGGAGTCCATCGCGAGGTCCAGCACCGGCCGCCCCGCACGGTCGAGCACGGTGACGGCGCGCTCGGCGGCGGCAAAGTCTGGGGCCGGGCTCTGGGCGTCCGGGAACCCGGCCGCCCGGACATCCCCGAACTGGGCCACCAGGCGCGCGGCCGGGACGGAATCGGTCGCCCCGTCAGCCAGGCGCCACCCCGCGGCCGTCCGGGACAGCGTCCAAGTTGCCCGCCCCCGCCGGACCTCGATCCGACCGATGCTGTCCGCCGCCACCTGGGCCACCTGGCGGTCCCGCCATTGCTCCTCGGACTGCATCATCCGCTCGGCGAAGGCGCCCTTGAGCAGGTAGACCGGCGCGGCGCCGGCGCGGCGCACGTAGAAGCCCTCGAAGTCCGGGCCACGCATCCCGACCCACAGGTCGAGCGCGGTCTGCCCCGCCGCTGCCAGCGTCAGCCGCCGCCCATGCAGCGAATCCACCCCGAGCCGCTCGTGACTGACCGCGCTCTCGGAGACCAGCTCGCCGGGGGCGGCGCTGTCGTTGAGCGCGGCGATGAACCCCGCGACGGCCGCCGCCGACGCCGGCCAGCCGTTCACCCGCCAGCGCTCCCCATCCCGCACCACGATCGCGGTATCCGGCCCCTGGCGGATCTCGACCCGGGCCAGCTCGGGCAGCGACAGCCGGGGCAGCGCCAGCGCGCCGCTGGCGTCGCGGGCCGGGCGGCGGAACAGCGCCAGCGCCCCCCACAGCACCACCAGCCCGGCGAGCGCCAGGACAATCCGCAGCAGCATGCGCGTGCTCATCGGCCCCCCGACCCGCCCGCGAGCGGGGTCCACGGCGTCAGCGACCGGCGCCGGCGCCCGGTCAGTCGCACCAGCCCATAGAGCGCCAGCAGCAGAGGCAACCCGACCAGGTTGGCGTACTTGACGCCCTGCTGCAGCGCGGGGTTCGAGAACAGGAGGCGCGGCGGCCGGCGGTCCCGGCTGCGGATGGAGATCAGCGACTCGTCCTGGGAGAGCCAGTCGATCGCGTTGAGCGCGAAGACCGCGTTCTCGGTGGCGCTGCTGGCGTAGCGGTCGGTGGCGAATTCCATGTTGCCCACCACCACCACCCGCCCGCGCGGCCCGCCGCCGCTGTCACCGGCCTGCGCCGCGGCCGCCAGCATGCGCGGCTTGGGGTCCACCGGGGGAAACTCCCGCTGCGGATTGAGGTCGATGTCGCCCTCGGCCACCGAGGCGAGGCGACTGGTCATGAGCAGCGGGAGGATCGTGGTGTGCGCGCCGGGCACCACCTGCACCGTGCTGGTCCACGGCAGGAAGACCTCGCCCACGCCGTCGGTGATGACGGTCTCCCCGCCGGCCTGCGCCCGCACCCAGAACGGGTACGGCATGTAGACGGGGGCGCCGTTCGGTCCCGGCACCGGCACGATCTGGTTGGAGGAGAGGTCGTAGACGAGGTCGGGCCGGACCTTCACCCCGAAGCGCGCCAGCAGCGGGTTCCACACCGGCTCACGTCCCACCGCCCGGGGCGCCCGCCCATCCAGGGGGGCGCCCGTGGTCATGACGAGGGCGCTGCCGCCCCGGTCGAAGAACGCCTCCAGCCGGCGGCGGGTGGGCCCGGAGAGCGAATCGGGCTGGCCGGCGATGATCAGGGTCTGCAGCGAGTCGGGCAGCGCGGTGGTATCGCCCAGGGAGACCACCACCACGGTGTAGCTCTTGGCCAGCTGTTCCTGCACCATGTCGAGGGTGCGACCCTCCACGCCCCAGTCGTCCATCGCGGCCACCAGGCCGACCAGCGGCTTGCGTGGACGGGTCAGGCCCCGGATGGCCACGGCCAGGCGGTACTCGAGGTCATCGGTGCGCCGCACGAACGGGATGGGCTCGCTGCCGTTGGCGTACTGCACCACCAGGCCGAGGTAGCCTTCCTTGACCTGCAGCTCGGACTTGCCCACCACGTTGAACTGCACCGAGGTGATGCCGAGGGTCTGGGCATCCTTCCGGGCCTCGGCGTCGGTGGCCGGGTTGCGCTCCACGATCCGGATCCGGCCCTGCCCCGCCTCCCGGAAGTCGCGCAGCAGGTCGTCGAGGTCGCGTTTCATGAGCGCCACCTCGGCCGGCAGCTCGTCCGACGCGAACAGCTTGATGGTGACGATGTCAGGCAGTTCGCGGACCAGCTGCCGGGTGGCGGGCGAGAGCGTGTACGCGCGCCCCGGGGTCAGGTCGAGCCGGCCCCCGATGTAGCTGCCCAGGAGGTTCACCACGACCAGCGCGCCCACCAGCAGCAGGACCCCGAGGCGGAGCCGGCGCACCGGCGCCTGACCGACCGCCAGCTTGCGGGCCAGCAGCGACCCGAAGGCGAGCGTCAGGAAGATGGCCGCCAACGACACGAAGTAGGTCGCGTCGCGCAGGTCGATCACCCCGCGCCCGATGGTCCCGAAGTGGGTGAGGACCCCGAGCCGGTCGGCCACCACCCCGAGCCGGGGCGAGAGCCCCACGATCAACGGGTTGATGAGGCCCGGCAGCACCAGCAGGAACATCACCGCGACGCCGACGATGAACGCCGTGATCTGGCTCCGGGTGATGCAGGAGGCCCAGACGCCGATGGCGGCGAACGCGGCGATGAGCAGCAGCGACCCCACGTACTGCGCCACGATCGGACCCCACGACAGCTCGGCCCCGAGGGTGAGGCCCAGCGGCACCGGCAGTGTCAGCAGCAGGGCGATGGCCAGGAAGAAGACCACGCCGAGGTACTTGCCGAGCAGCAGCTGCAGTTCGGTGATGGGCTGCGCCAGCAGCACCTCGAGCTGACCGGTGCGCGCATCCTCGGCGAGCGACCGCATGGCCACCGCCGGGGCGAAGAACAGCAGCAGCTTGGGCAGGATCTCCAGCATCGGCCGGAGCGACGCGCTGCTGGTGAGATAGGCGGCCCCGAAGAAGAAGAAGGCGTTGGCCACCAGGAACACCGCCAGGAGCACGTAACCGGCGGGGTTGTCGAACAGCGCCTTGACCTCGCGCCGCGCCAGGATCAGGATCGCCTTCACGCGGCCGCCCCCTTCCCGGTGAGGTCGCGGAACAGGTCCTCGAGGCTGCCGGCCTCCTGGTGCAATTCGTAGAGCGTCCAGCCCGCCTCCTGGGCGGTCCGGAAGATCACCGGCCGGATGTCGTCGGCCGCGGCCGCGGCCAGCCGGACCCGCACCCGTCCCCCCTCCTCGGTGGCCTCCGCGGCCCGGACCCCCGGCAGGGCCCGCAGCCGCTCCGCGACGCCGACCCCGCTCGCCTCGACGCTCACATGCACCTGGCCGCCCGCGCGGCTCACCAGTTCGTCCACCGGGCCGTCGGCGGCGAGCCGCCCGCGGTTGATGATGAGCAGCCGGCTGGCGACGTGCTGCGCCTCGGTGAGGATGTGGGTGGAGAGGATCACCGTGCGGTCCCGGCCGAGGTGGCTGATCAGCTGGCGGATCTCCACCCGCTGGTTGGGATCGAGGCCCTCCGTCGGCTCATCCAGCACCAGCAGGTCGGGGCGGTGCAGGATCGCGGCGGCGAGCCCCACCCGCTGCCGGTACCCCTTGGACAGCTCCCCGATGGGGCGATAGAACACGGCCTCGAGACCGGTGGCGGCCACGGCGTCGTCGGTGGCGCCGGCGAGCGTGCGCCCGGCGAGGTCGCGCAGCCGCCCGTGAAACGACAGGTACTCCTCCACCAGCATCTCGGCGTAGAGCGGGTTGTTCTCCGGCAGGTAGCCCACCCGGCGCTTGGCCTCCCGCCCGGCCTCCGCGAGTGGCACGCCGTCAAACAGGATCCGCCCCCCGTCGGGGTCGTGGTACTGGGTGATCATGCGCATGGTGGTGGACTTCCCCGCCCCGTTCGGGCCGAGGAAACCCACCACCTGGCCGCGATCCACGGCAAAGCTCACGTCGTCCACGGCGGTGACCTGCCCGTAGCGCTTGGTGACGTGCTCCAGGGTCAGCAGGGTCATAGATCCAGGGGTCGCGAGAGTTGGGATCAAGCGGGTCGAGGGCCGGGCCCGGCCGGCCGGTCGTCCGCGGTCAGGGATGCCGGAGGGCGCGGCGGGGTCGCAGGCGCCCCGGCAGGCCCCGCCTAGCCGCCGAAGAGGCCGCGGAACCAGCCGAGGATGCCGTCCCAGTTGCGCGCCAGGTCGTTCTTGAAGGCCAGCACCATGAGCATCACGATCAGGACGAAGCCCACGATGGTCAGCCGCTCCCGCAACTTGAGGGAGAGCGGCCGGCGCCGGATGCCCTCCGCCAGCAGGAACAGGAACTGGCCGCCGTCGAGGATCGGGACCGGCAGCAGGTTGAGCACCGCCAGGTTGATCGACACCAGCGCCATGAACGCCAGGAACTGCTCCCACCCCATCCGGGCGCTCTGCGCCGCCATCTGGCCGATCAGGATCGGGCCCCCGACCTCGCGGCTGGAGATCCGCGCCGACAACAGGCCATGGAGGGTGCGCACGATCTGGGTCGAGGCCTGCCCGGTGGCGTGGAGGCCGGCGGCCAGCGCCCCGCCCAGGGTGTACGGGCTGCTCTCGAACTGCACCGCGGCCCGGAAGGCCACGCCCACCTTGCCGACCGTCAGGCTCCCTTCCGCGGTGGAATCGGGGGTGACGGTCACCTCCACCCGCCCGCTGTCGCGGCCCAAGGTCCACTGCATCGGCACCCCGGCGGAGGCCCGGATCTGGCGCACCAGGCCGTCCCACTGCATCACCGGCTCGCCATTGACCGCCACGACCGTGTCGCCGGCCAGCACCCCGGCTCGGGCGGCGGGCCGGCCCACTTCCACCATGTCGGCTACCGGCTGGTGGTATGGGGCCAGCGCCAGGGTGGCCCGCACCCGGTCGGTGAGCGCGGCGGGGTGGATGCGCAGGACGATGACCCGGCCGTCGGCGAGGCCGATGGCCACCGAGTCGGCGCCGCCGCTGCTGATGCCCTGCTCCACGTCGTTCCAGGACCGCGTGGAATCACCGTTGATCGTGACGATGCGGTCGCCGGGCCGGATGCCGGCCAGCGCCTCGGCCCCGGGCGGGAGGCTGTCGGTGATCACGCCGCCGACCGTGGTCACCGGGTCGATCTGCTCCCCGTTGCGGAAGGCGAGGCCGGTGAAGGTGAGCCAGGCGAGCAGGGTGTTCATGGTGACCCCCGCCAGGATCACGATCATCCGCTTCCAGACCGGCTGCGCCTCGAAGTACTCGTGGGGCTCCACCGGGGGCGCGCCCTCGGGGCGGCCGTCGGGGTCGCTCCCCTCGAGCGCGCTGCTGCTGACGGCCTCCTCCTGGCTGGCCATCTTCACGTAGCCGCCCAGCGGCAGCCAGCAGAGGGCGTATTCGGTGTGGCCCTTGCGCACCCGCAGGCCGGGGATCGGGTTCCCCATGCCGATGGCGAAGCGGTGCACCCGGATGCCGGCCCACTTGGCGGCGAGGAAATGCCCCAGCTCGTGCACGAAGATCAGCACGCCGAGGGTGACCACCAGCGGCCAGAGGTTCTGGAAGAGCGTCACGCCAGCACTCCATGCGCATGCGCGCGGGCCCACTGGTCCGCCGCACGGACAGTCTCGAGTTCGCGCACCGGTTCGATCCGGTGGGCCTGCAGGACCTGCTCGATCACCTCGGCGATGCGCCGGAAGGCGATTCGGCCGTCGAGGAAGGCGGCCACCGCCACCTCGTTGGCCGCGTTGAAGACCGCCGGCGCCGTTCCCCCGGCCCGGCCCGCGGCCACCCCGGTCCGGTAGGCGCGGAACACCTCGGCCCGCACCGGCTCGAAGGTCAGGGCACCGATCGCCACCGGGTCGAAGCGGCGTACCCCGTCATCCGGCAGGCGTTCCGGGTGGGTCAGGGCGTAGAGGATCGGCAGCTCCATCGACGGGAAGCCCAGCTGGCCGATCACGCTGCCGTCGCAGAACTCCACGAAGGCGTGGATGATGCTCTGGGGGTGCACCACCACCTCCAGGGCGTCGTACGGCAGGCGGAAGAGGTAGTGGGCCTCGATCACCTCCAGCGCCTTGTTGGCCAGGGTGGCGCTGTCGACCGTGATCTTGTTGCCCATCCGCCAGGTCGGGTGGTTGAGCGCCTCCGCCACCGTGGCGGCCGCGATCCGCTCGGCGGGCCACTCGCGGAACGGCCCGCCGCTCGCCGTGAGGATGAGCCGGGCCACCCCCTGCTCCCGCCCCGAGAGGCACTGCAGCACCGCGCTGTGCTCGGAATCGACCGGCACCAGTTCCCCGCGACCCGAGGCGCAGGCCTCGCGCACCAGGTCGCCGGCCATGACCAGCGTCTCCTTGTTGGCCAGGGCCACCCGCTTGCCGGCCCGCAGGGCGGCCAGCGTGGCGTCGAGCCCGGCGGCGCCGACCACCGCGTTGAGCACGATGTCCGCGTCGGGATGCGTGGCGGCCTCGACGAGGAGCTCCGCCCCCCGTTCCGCCACCAGCCCGGAGAGCCGGGGTGACCAGGCCTGCACCTGGCGGGCCAGGGCGTCGCGGTTGTCGCGCGCCGTGAGCGCCACCACCCGGAACCGGTCGCGTTGGCGATCGAGCACCTGCAGGGCGCTCTTGCCGATCGACCCGGTGGAGCCGAGGATCGCCACCCCCTGGGGCGCGCGCGTGGTCATCAGAGGAGGCCGAACAGGCGGTACAGCGCGGCGGCCAGGGGCAGCACGAAGTAGAGCGAATCGAACCGGTCGAGCACGCCGCCATGCCCGGGAATCAGGGCCGAACTGTCCTTGACCCCAACCTCACGCTTGTAGAGCGATTCGGCGAGGTCGCCCACCTGCCCGAGGATCCCCAGCACCAGCGCGAAGATGAGGCCCTGCCACAGCGGCAATGCCACCCCGAGGCGCTGGAGGACGAGGGCGTTCATCACCGGTACCGTGACCAGCGCGCCCGCCACCCCCGCGATCGAGCCCGACCAGGTCTTGCCCGGGCTCACCGAGGGCCAGAGCTTGGGCCCCCCCATGGCCCGCCCCCCAAACATCGCGGCGGTGTCACAGACCCAGGTGATCACCAGGGGGAAGAACACCAGCCAGGCGCCGGCCCAGGAGGAGGTGCCGAAGGTCCCGTGGCGGATCGGGATCAGGAAGGTGGCCAGTCCGGCGGGGTAGCACACCCCGAACGCAGTGGCCGCGGTTACGGCGAAGGGGTGCTGGCCGGGCTGCCGGCGGACCAAGGTCAAGGTCAGCAGCGCCACCATCCAGAGGGCGGCGAGGAACCAGGCCCAAGCCGTGACCGGGGCCAGGCCGGCCACGCCGAGGTAGGCGAGCACCGGCACCAGCGCGGCGGAACCGAGGCCGAAGCGGGTGAGCGGCTCGACGCCCTGCCGCCGGGCGAAGTCGTACAGCTCGCGGGCGCCCAGGACCGCCGCGGCGGAGACCACCGCCACCAGCGGCCAGCCGCCGAGGAACACGACCCCGAGCGCCACGGGGATCGCGACCACGGCAAAGGCGACGCGCTGCGTGAGGTTGCTCGCCATCGAGGGGGGCTAGACCGAGACCTTACCGAACCGGCGGTCGCGGCGCTGGTACTCGAGGATGGCTTCCCAGAGGTGCTGCCGGGTGAAGTCGGGCCACAGCACGGGGGTCACGAACAGCTCGGCATAGGCCAGCTGCCACAGCATGAAATTCGAGATCCGCAGCTCGCCGGAGGTGCGGATCAGGAGGTCGGGATCGGGCCAGGCCGAGGTGTAGAGCCGGCGGGAGATCGCCTCCTCGTCCACGTCGGCGGGGTCCAGCCGGCCGGCGCGCACCTCCTCGGCGAGCAGCCGGGCCGCCCGCGCCAGCTCCGCCCGCGAGCCGTAGGAGATCAGGATGTTGAGGGAGAGCCGGCTGCCGCCCGAGGTATGGGACATGAGCCGGTCCACCGCCGCGCGCTGGCTGGGGGGAAGCCGGTCGAGGTCGCCGAGGAAGCGGACCACGACGCCCTGTTCCTTGAGGTCGGCCATCTCGCGCGCGATGTACTCCTCCAGCAGCCCCATCAGGGCGCCGATCTCCTCGGCGGGCCGCTGCCAGTTCTCCTGGCTGAACGCGAACAGCGACAGCACCTCGACCCCGGCCGCGAGCGCGCCCTCAACTACCTCGCGCACCGCCTTCATGCCCGCCTTGTGGCCGAACGGCCGCGGGAGCGCGCGACCTCGCGCCCAGCGGCCGTTGCCGTCCATGATGATGGCGACGTGCGCCGGCGGGGTGCCGTTCAGCTGAATCTGCCGCAGCGCGTCGTCGTGCATGAGCTCAGACTTCCATGATCTCCGCCTCTTTGGCGGCGATCAGGGTGTCGATCTGCTTGATGTGCTCGTCGGTGATCTTCTGCAGTTCCTTCTCGCCGCGGGTCTTGTCGTCCTCGGCGACCTTCTCGACCTTCTTGATCTTGGCGTGGGCCTCGCCGCGCGCATGGCGCACCGCCACCCGCCCTTCCTCGCCCAGCTTGTGCATCACCCGGACCAGGTCCTTGCGGCGCTCCTCGGTGAGCGCGGGGATCGGCACCCGGATGAGCCCCCCCTGGGACGCCGGGTTGAGCCCCAGGTCGGCATCGCGGATCGCCTTCTCGATGGCCTGGCTCAGGCCCTTGTCGAACGGCTGCACCGTGAGCATCCGCGGCTCGGGCGCCGCCACCATCGCCACCTGGTTGAGCGGCATGGTGTTGCCGTAGGCCTCGACCCGCACGATGTCGAGCAGCGAGGTGGTGGCCTTGCCGGTCCGGATGCCGGAGAACTCGCGGCGGGTGTTCTCCACCGCCTTGTGCATCAGGTCCTTGGCGTGCTTGATCAGCTCGGGAATGGTGGTCATTGGACGATGGTCCCGACCGCGGCGCCCTGCAGCACCCGGTCCAGGTTGCCGGCGAGGTTCATGTTGAAGACGACGATCGGCAGCTTGTTGGTCTGGCACAGCCCGAAGGCACTGCGGTCCATCACCTCATACCCGTTCACCAGGGCGTCCTGGAAGGTCAGCTCGGGGATCAGCTCGGCGGCGGGGTCCTTCCGCGGGTCCGCGGTGTAGATCCCGTCCACGTTGGTCCCCTTGAGGATGACCTCGGCCTCCACCTCGAGCGCCCGCAGCACGGCCGCGGTGTCGGTGGAGAAGTAGGGGTTGCCGGTGCCTCCCGCAAAGATAACCAGCCGCCCCTTTTCCATGTGCCGCAGGGCGCGGCGCCTGATGTAGGGCTCGGCCAGCGATTCCATCCGGATGGCGGTCATGACCCGGGTCTGGACGCCCTTGCGCTCCAGGATGTCCTGGACCGCGAGGGCGTTGATGACCGTGGCCAGCATCCCCATGTAGTCCGCGGAGACGCGGTCGAGGCCTTCCTTGCTGGCGGAGGTCCCGCGCAGGATGTTGCCGCCGCCCACCACCAGCGACAGCTGCACCCCGCGCGCGTGCACGCGCAGCAGTTCCTCGGCGAAGGCGTCCACCACCCGGTAATCCAGGCCGTAGCCCTTCTCCCCGGCGAGGGCCTCCCCGGAGAGCTTGAGCAGCGCGCGGGTGTACGCGCGTCGCATCAGCCCTCCCCGACCTTGAACCGGGCGAAGCCCTGCACGGTGATCGCCCCGCCGGCGGCCTTGGCGGCCTCCTTGACCAGGTCGGCGACGCTCTTCTTGTCGTCCTTCACGAAGGCCTGGCCGAGCAGGGTGCGGTCGCTGACGAACTTGCGGACCTTGCCGTCGACGATCTTGGCCCGGATGTTCTCGGGCTTGCCCTCCTGGGCCACCTGCTCCTCGGCGATGCGGCGCTCGCGCGCCACGAGGGCGGCATCGAGGTCGGCTTCCGCCACGCCCAGCGGCTGGGGATCGGCGGAGGCGATGTGGAACCCGAGCTCCTTGCCGAGGCCGGCGAGCGCCTCGCCCGCGGGACCCTCGAGGTTGATGAGCACCCCGAGCATGTGGTTGAAGTGCAGGTAGGTCGCGACCTGGCCGGCCGGCTGGGCGAAGCGGGCCACCCGCTTGAGCGCCATCGCCTCGCCGGTCTTGCCGGAGACACTCTTCACCGCCTCGCCGACGGTGGCGCCCCGGAACGGCTGCGCCTCGATGGCCGACCCCGGATGCACCCCCTGCGGCGCGTGCGCCAGGGCGTGCTTCGCCAGGTCGCGCGCCAGCGCGATGAAGTCCTCGTTCTTGGCGACGAAGTCGGTCTCGCAGTTGAGCTCGATCATCCCCGCGTCCCGGCCGTCGCTCGCGGTCTCGATGACCACGAGGCCCTGGGAGGCGCTGCGGTCGCTGCGCTTCTCGGCCTTGGCGATGCCCTTCTTGCGCAGGATCTCGCCCGCCTTGTCGAGGTCCCCGTTGGCCTCCTGCAGTGCGGCCTTGCAGTCCATCATCCCCGCGCCGGTCCGCGCCCGGAGCTCCGCCACCAACTTCGCCGAAATCGGCTCGCTCATTGCCCAATCCTTGTTCGTGATGCGTGAATGGCGCCCCGGGGGGACGCCCATGCCAGTTCGCCTATAGGAAGCCGCCGTCCGGGGCCCAGGGGGCCGGGGACGGCGGCAGCGCCTGCAACGGGGCCACGGGTGCCCGCGCTATGCGTCGGTGTCGCTCGCCGCGGCGTCCCCGCCCGCCTCGCCGTTCTTGATCCGGGCGGCGATCGCCTCCGGCTTGGGCCGCCGCTTGCGGCGGGTCCGGCGCTTCTTGCGATCCTCCGGGTCTCCCTCGGAGCCGCCGTCGGTGCTGTAGGTCTCGGCGTCGCTGTCCTCGACCGCCTCGCGCAGCGGGCTCTGGGCCCGGGCCTCGCGGATCACCTCGGCCAGCGCCCCGGTGATCAGGGAGACCGACCGGATGGCGTCGTCGTTGCCCGGGATCGGGACGGTGATCACGTCCGGGTCGGCGTTGGTGTCGACGATCGCCACGACCGGGATGCCGAGCTTGTTGGCTTCCTGGACGGCGATCTTCTCCTTCTTGGCGTCGACCACGAACAGCGCGCCGGGCAGCCGGCCCATCTGCTTGATGCCCTCGAGGTTGCGCAGCAGCTTCTCGCGCTCCCGCTCGAAGAGCAGCTTTTCCTTCTTGGTGTAGTTCTCGAACTCGCCGTCGGCCGAACCCTGCTCGAGCTCGCGCAGGCGGCGGATCTGCTTCTTGATGGTCTGGAAGTTCGTCAGCATGCCGCCGAGCCACCGCTCGGTGACCCACCACGACGCGCTGTTGGCCGCCTCGGACTGGACGATCCCCTTGAGCTGCTTCTTGGTGCAGACGAACAGCACGCCCTCACCCTTGAGCACGACGCTCTTGAGCAGCTCCTGGGCCGCCAGGATCTGCTTGAGGGTCTTCTGGAGATCGATGATGTAGATCCCGGAACGCTCGGCGAAGATGAACCGGCGCATCTTGGGATTCCACCGGCGCGTCTGGTGACCGAAATGCACGCCGGCTTCGAGGAGGTCCTGCAGCTGGGGCTGAGCCATCGGGGTGGTGCCGCCTTCGTCAGTGAGGGTTGATCGTCCGCCGCGTTCGTCTCGCCGGCAAACCCCGTTGCCAGGGCACCCTGCCGGCGATCCCGCGACGTGCGTGGTGACGGGCGCGCCCCATGGGGCGCGCCCGGGTAGCGACTACCGCTTCGAGAACTGGAACCGCTTCCGGGCGCCCGCGCGGCCCGGCTTCTTGCGCTCCACCGCCCGCGGGTCGCGGGTGAGGAGGCCGTTGGCCCGCAGCTTGGCGCGGTGCTGGCCGTCGGCCTCGACCAGCGCCCGGGCGATCGCGTGCCGCATGGCGCCCGCCTGGCCCGCCTGCCCGCCGCCGTTGACGTGCGCCTTCACGTCGAACGCGCCGAGGGTATCGGTGGCCGAGAAGGACTGCTGGATGTGCTGCACCAGGGACGGCCGCGGGAAGTAGTCACCGAGCGTGCGCCCGTTGATGTCCCACTTGCCGGTGCCCGGGGTCAGGTACACCCGCGCCACGCTCGTCTTGCGGCGGCCGACGGCCTGCCAGCGAAATTCAGGCTTTCCGCTCATGGTTACTTGGCCTTCGGGGTCACGGAGTACGGCACGGGCTGCTGGGCGGCGTGGGGATGCGACTCCCCGGCGTAGACCTTGAGCTTCGTGCGGAGCTTCTGCTTGGTCAGCGAGTTCTTGGGCAGCATGCCGAACACGGCGTGCTCGATCACCCGCTCCGGGAACTTGCCCTGGAGGATGTTCTTCACCGGGGTGAACCGCTCGTGGCCCATGTAGCCGGTGTGATGGAAGTGCCGCTTCTGCTCCAGCTTGCGGCCGGTGAGCCGGACCTTCTCGGCGTTCACCACCACCACGAAGTCGCCCCCGTCCATGTGCCGGGTGAAGGTCGGCTTGTGCTTGCCCCGGATGAGCTGGGCAACCTGGCTCGCGAGCCGGCCGAGCGGGACGTCGGCCGCATCCACGACATGCCACTCGTGGGTGATGTCGCTCGGCTTGGCGGAAAATGTGTTCATCGGACAGCGTGCCCCAATGTGAAGTCCTGAAAGCGCACAGACTCCAAAACTAGCCTAGGAGAAGGGGTTAGGTCAAGGCCCGGCGGCCGGGGTGAACTCGACCAGCACCTGACCCTTGTCCACCGCCGCGCCAGGCTGGACCCGGACCTCCCGCACGACCCCCGCCGCCGCCGCCCGGAGCTCATTCTCCATCTTCATGGCCTCCAGCACGATAAGCCCCTGCCCGGGGGTCACCGCCTGCCCGGCGGCCACCAGCACGCGCACCACCAGGCCCGGCATCGGCGCCTTGAGCTGGACCGCCGCCGCCGGGCCCGCCCCCGCCCCGGTCAGGCCCTGGATGTGCCGGGTCCGCTCATCCACCACCCGGGCCTCGACCCGGGTGCCGTGGATCAGCACTCCCCATTCTCCCGGCGAGCCGGCATCGGCCGCCAGGGTCAGGGAGGCCCCATCCAGCAGCAGGTGCCGCAGCGGGGTCCCGGGGACGACCGTGAGGTGGCACACCGCCGGCCGACCATCCACGGTGACCCGCGCCCCGTCGACCTCGACCTCCACCTCGCGGCCCTGCAGCGTCACGAAGTACTTCACTCAAGGCCCTCCAGGACCGCGACGGTCTCGACGTGGGCGGTCTCGGGAAAGAGGTCGTAGGCGCAGACCGAGGCCACCCGGAATCTGGGGGCGTCCCCGCTCGTGGCACAGAGCACGGCCAGGTCGCGGGCGAGGGTGGCCGGATCGCAGCTGATGTAGGCCACCCGGGCGGGGCGCGCGACCCGGATCGCGGCGAGCGCCTCCGGTGCCATCCCAGCCCGCGGTGGATTGGTGATGACGGCGCGGGGCACCGCCAGGCGACCCACGATGTCCTCAACCCGGCCCTGGTGGCGGAGGACGCGGCCCGCCTCCGTCCCCCGGGCCGCCGCATACTCCACCGCCTGCCGGTCCAGCTCGACGCTGTCCACCCGCGCCCCTCGCGCCAGCAGCGCCTCGGTGGTCTCGCCGATGCCGGCGTAGAGATCCCAGGCGTGCACGCCGGCCAGCTCGCCCAGGGCGGCTACCGCATCCGCCCGGATCCGGTCGGCCAGCCCCGGGTGTACCTGCTCGAAGACGGTGGCCGGCATGGCCGTCCGGTCGCCGGCCACGACCCGCAACGCACCCTGGTCCGGCTGCCACCAGATCGTGGCGGTGACCCCGCGGGATGCCAGGCGCTCCCGCAGGCGGGGACCGGTCGTCCAGGCCTGCCCTCCCCTGGCCTTCACCACCAGATGCCGGCCACCGGCACGGTCCACCCGGAGCACCAGCTGCTGGACATCGGGCGGCAGCAGCTGCAGGGCCCCGCGGACCGCGCCCCACAGCTCCATCAGCTCGGGGCGGGCGAGGTGGCAGCGCTCGAGCGGAAACACCCGGTCGGGCCGGTCGAAGGGATGGTAGCCGGCGTGCCGCCGCCCGGGCGCCAGCGCCAGGGTGATCCGGCTGCGGTATTCCCAGGCTTCCGCGGCCGGCACCACCGGGGGCACGGTCACCTCGAGCCGGCCGATCCGGGCCAGGGCGTCGGCCACGATCTGCCGCTTGGCCTCGAGCTGGGTGGGGAGGTCGAGGTGCTGCAGCTGGCACCCGCCACAGCCGTCCCGCTCGTAGTGGACGCAGCGGGGGTGCGCGCGCCCGGGCCCCGGCTCCACGATCCGGGCCACCCGGGCGCGGGCGAAGCGGGCCCGCCCCTCGAGCCCCGTCAGCTCCACGAGGTCCCCGGGGGCGGTGCGCGGCACGAAGACCGCGCGCCCGTCCTCCAGCCGCCCCACGCCATCGCCCCCGCCCGCGAGCCGGAGAATGCGGGTCAGCGTAGTCCCTCCCGCAGGGCGGCAACGCGCCAGGCGGAGGACGCCGGCGCATCGGCCGCCACCGTGGGGCGGCGCTGGCGGCGCGCCTCGTCCTCGGCGAGCGCGGCGGCCACCGCGATGGCCAGCAGGCGCCCCTCGTCCCGCGGCGGCTCGAGCAGGTCGGGCCGGCGGTCGAGGAACTGGCTGTCGATCGCGGCCCGCCGGAAGTCAGGATCGTCCAGCAGCCGGAGGTGGAAGGCCTGGTTGGTGGCCACACCGGTGACGACCAGTTCCTCGAGGGCCCGGCGCATGCGGACCAGCGCCTCCGCGCGGTCGGGCGCCCAGACGATCACCTTGCCGAGCAGCGAGTCGTAATAGAGTGTCACCTCGTTGCCCGCCTCGAACCCCCCGTCCCACCGCACGCCCGGTCCCGCCGGGATCCGCAGGTACTCGAGGCGCCCGGTGGCGGGCAGGAACCCATTGGCGGGGTCCTCGCTGGTGATCCGGCACTCCAGCGCCCAACCCCGCGGGGCCAGCGGGCCCGGTGGCAGCCGCATGGCATGTCCCTGGGCGATCCGCAGCTGCTCCCGCACGAGGTCCACGCCGTACACCAGTTCGGTCACGGGGTGCTCCACCTGGATGCGGGTGTTCATCTCCAGGAAGTAGAACGACCCGTCCGCTGCCAGCAGGAATTCGCAGGTCCCCGCGCCCCGGTAGTCGACGGCCAGGGCCGCAGCCACCGCGGCCTGCCCCATGCGTTCCCGGAGCTCCGGCGTCACGGCGGCCGAGGGTGCTTCCTCGACCAGCTTCTGATGACGCCGCTGGATGGAGCACTCCCGTTCCCCGAGGTGCACCGTGCGGACGTGATCGGAGAGGATCTGGATCTCCACGTGCCGGGGTCGTTCCACGTACTTCTCGAGGTACACCCCCGGGTCGCCGAAGGCCTTGAGCGCCTCGGAGGCGGCCGCGACCAGGGCGGCGGCCAGGTCCTCGGCCCGCCGGACCACGCGCATCCCCTTGCCGCCGCCGCCCGCGGCGGCCTTCACGAGGACGGGATACCCGATCTCCTCGGCGGCTCCGATCGCGGCCGCGGGCTCGGTGATCGGCAGGGTGAGCCCCGGCACGATCGGCACGCCCGCCGCCTGCATGCGACGGCGGGCCTCGGTCTTGTCGCCCATGGCGGTGATGGCGGCCGCGGGCGGCCCGACCCACACGAGCCCCGCATCGGCCACCGCCTGGGCGAAGGGGGCACGCTCGGCCAGGAAGCCATAGCCCGGATGCACCGCGCCCGCACCGCTCTCCCGGGCCGCGGCGAGCAGGCGATCGATGCGGAGGTAGCTCTCGCCCGGGGCCGGGGGACCGATGGCGATGGCGTGGTCGGCGGCGCGCACGTGGGGCGAGAGGCGGTCGGCCTCGGAGTACACCGCCACCGCCTCGAGCCCCTCCTCGTGGCAGGCACGGATGATCCGGAGCGCGATCTCGCCCCGGTTGGCGACCAGGACGCGATGGAAGCGGGTCATGCGGCGCAGGCCACGCCGGACCGGGAGCGGCCGGCGGCGCGAGGGCAACGGCGGGGCTGCATCAGGCGGTGCGGATCAGTCGCGGCAGGCCGTGCGGTGGTGAATCCCGAGCGGCAGGAGCAGCGTGGTGCAGAGGAGCGGGTTGGCGCGGGCCGCCGCCTGGTAGAGCGCGAGCACCTCACCCTCGACCGGGTTCGGCCGGGCCAGCTCGACCTCGAGGAGATCCACGATCGAGAGCGGCGTCGGGTCGACGGCAGACGGCAGTCCCGCGACGCGGACCAGCCGGAAGGCGGCGAGCGGCAGGGCCGGGGCGGCCGCCGCGGGCACACCAGGGGTCAGGCAGACCGGGCGGCGCTGCGCCACCTCGGAGAGGGCCGTGCTGACCGGCAGCGCGCCCGTGACGCCGAGGGCCGCGACCATCGCCGCGCGATAGCTGGAGTCCCCGGCGTACTGCTCGGGGAGGAGGAGCAGGAGGTCCGCGCGCACCCCTTCGCCGAAGACCACGCTCCAGACGGCCGTGGCCTCGAGGTCGCTGCCCGTGACCAGGACGCCGCCGACCGGGCAGGAGGCGGCGAGGTTGAGGCCGAGTTCGCGGACGTAGTCGGGTGCCGGATTCGCATCGGCTGGGGCGCCGGCCGCGCGGGCCAGGGCCCATCCGCTTGCCTCGACGCGGAGCAGGATCCGCTCGCGGTCCACGGTGGCGCGGAGCAGGACCGCGGAATCGGTGGGCCCGCGCAGCGCCTGGTCGAGCGCGGCGCCCGCGAAGTCGAGGAACAGCGCGCCACTGGGATCGCCGACGTGCCCGCGCTCGTGCCACTGCCGGGCGTCGAGGAGATAGAACCAGCCCAGGGCTCGCCAGGCGCCGGCGTCATCGGGTGCGGTGGCCAGGTAGCGGCCGAGCATCTCGGTGGCCTCGGTCCGCGCCCCGGCACGCGCCAGTTGCATGGCGCGCGGCGCGACCGATGGATCGACCGCGGCCTGACCGCTCAGGTCGTATGCGGCGGCGCAGGCACCGAGTGCCACGGCGAGGAAGCGGGGAAAGGGGCGGACCATCGCGGCGTAAGCTAGGGCGCGGTACGGGGATGCGCTAGGGCACCTGCCCCCGGCCGCGCCTCGTGGGCAGGGGCGGCTACAGGGGCAGGTTCCCGTGCTTGCGGGCAGGGTTGCGGTCGCGCTTGGTGGCGAGGGTGCGCAGCGCGTCGATCAGGCGGGGCCGGGTGTCGCGCGGATCGATCACGTCGTCGAGGAAGCCCCGGGAGGCGGCCAGGTAGGGGTTGGCAAACGTCTCCGTATACTCGCGGATCCGTCGCGCCGTCTCCGCCTCGCGGTCGGGGGCCTGGTCGATCTCCTTCTTGAAGAGGATCTCGACCGCCCCCTTGGGACCCATCACCGCGATCTCGGCGCTGGGCCACGCCAGGTTCAGGTCGCCCCGGATGTGCTTGCTGCTCATCACGTCGTAGGCCCCCCCGTACGCCTTCCGGGTGATGACCGTGAGCTTGGGGACGGTGGCCTCGCAATAGGCGTAGAGCAGCTTGGCACCGTGCTTGATGATGCCGCCGTGCTCCTGCGCGACCCCGGGCAGGAACCCGGGCACGTCCACGAAGGTCACCACCGGGATGTTGAAGCAGTCGCAGAACCGGATGAACCGTGCGGCCTTGAGCGAGGCGGCGATGTCGAGCACCCCCGCCAGCACCGCCGGCTGGTTGGCCACGATGCCCACCGGCCGCCCACCCAGCCGGGCAAAGCTGGTGATGATGTTGCCGGCGTAGTCCGGCTGCACCTCGAGCAGCGAGTCGCGGTCGACCACAAGCCGCAGCACCTCGTGCATGTCGTAGGGCCTGGCGGGCGTGTCGGGGATGAGGTCGAGGAGCCGCTCCTCGCGGCGATCCTCCGGGTCGTTCGCGGCGACGCGCTGCCCCGGCGGCTCGTCGAGGTTGTTGGACGGGAGGTAGGCCAGCAGGGCCCGCACCGCCGCGAGGCAGGCCGGCTCGCTGTCATGCACGAAGTGCGCGACCCCGCTGGTCCCCCCGTGCACGTCCGCCCCGCCGAGCTGATCGAAGCTCACGTCCTCGTGGGTCACCGTCTTCACCACGTTGGGGCCGGTCACGAACATGTAGCTCACGCCGCGCACCATGAAGATGAAGTCGGTGATCGCGGGGCTGTACACCGCGCCGCCGGCGCAGGGCCCGAGGATCACCGAGATCTGCGGGATCACCCCCGAGGCGAGCGTGTTGCGCAGGAAGATGTCGGCGTAGCCGCCCAGCGAGGCGACGCCCTCCTGGATGCGGGCCCCGCCGGAGTCGTTGAGCCCGACGACCGGCGCCCCGTTGCGGAGCGCCAGGTCCATGACCTTGCAGATCTTCTCCGCGAACGTCTCCGAGAGGGACCCGCCGAAGACGGTGAAGTCCTGGGAGAAGACGTAGACCAGCCGCCCGTCCACGCGGCCGTAGCCCGTCACCACCCCGTCACCCGGAATCTGCTGTGCCGCGAGTCCGAAGTCGGTGCAGCGATGGGTGACGAAGCGATCGAGCTCGACGAAGCTGCCGGGATCGAGCAGGAGGTCGAGCCGCTCGCGGGCGGAGAGCTTGCCCTTCTTGTGCTGCTGGGCCAGCCGTTCCGGCCCCCCGCCCTGTTCGGACTGGGCCTGGCGGTGGTGCAGCTGGTCGAGGAGTTCGCGCGGGGTGGGCATGGCCGGGAAGCTACGGCGCGCGGGGGGGGTGGTAAAGGCGGTGCGGGCAGACGGGCGGCAGTCGTGGCTGGGACCGTCCCGGGAACACGTGCGCGGCGGCCGGGGAGGATCCCGGCCGCCGCGCGCGGGGGGGGGAGGTGATCAGACGGGCGGCCGGGCGATCGGCTCGTAGGGCGTCTTGATCCAGGTGACTTCCGGGGTGTGCTGCAGCCGGATCACGGTCTTGCCCTGCAGGGTCACGTACCAGAAGGCGAACTCCGCCGGCTTGCCGGATTCCTCGTACGTGACCGTGAAGAGGGTCGAATCGGTCGCGGCCCGATACCGGACGTCGGTGACCTTGTGCCAGGTGTAGTCCGGTGACTGAGAGCTGGTGCGGAAGGCGATGCTGTGCTCGCCGAGCTCGAACATCCGGCCGGCGTACTTGCCCGTCCCCGCCTCCCACACGCCATAGGCGCTGACCAGGTTGGGGGCCTCCTCGGTGGTTCCCAGGGTCGCCATGAGGGGGCGGACCACGAACACGCCGATCGTGAGGAGGAACGCCGCCGCCACCACGCCCTTGGGAAGCTGGATGTCCGGCAGCTTGAGCCCGGTCTTCTTCTCGAGCGCCTCGACCCGCTTGCGCATCTTGGGCGGCAGGCGCATCACGGTATTCAGCGAGCCGAAGTACTCGCCCAGGCTCCAGGGGGTGGCGAGCTCACCGTCGGCAATGGACCGGTAGCCGGCGCCGGGGACGGGACCCGCCGGCGGCGGGCCCGCCGCCGGCGCCTTGGAGGTGGCCGGGGACGCCGGGGGGGTCGGGGCAGCCGCCGGGGCTTCGGCAGCGCGGGGTTCAGTGGCAGTCGACATGCGATCTCCGAGACGGCTCAGTACTTGGATCCGGACCCCAGGAAGCCACCATCATTGGCGCGGACCACGTCATCGAGGCTCGTGCCGGCATTGAGCGAGACGGCGCTGGTGCCATCCCGGCCCACGCTGTACAGGTCGTAGGTGGTGTTGATCTGCACCCCGAAGCGATCCACCCTCGGGGCACCGTTCGGGAACTTCACGTACACGTAGGCATTGCCCCACGGATCCACGATGTTCTGCCCCACGCCGGCCAGGTTGTCCGGGAGGGAGTCGCGGGAGTCGAGGGTGGTCTGGATCGCCTGGAGGTCGCCGATGGCCTGTGCCACGCGCGCGGCCTCGGTGACCGCGTGGTACTTGGGGATGGCGATGCTGGCCAGGGAGCTGGCGATGGCGAGCGCGGCGAGCAGCTCGATGATCGTCATGCCCGCTTCGGCTGACCGGCGCGCGCGGTGGCGCGGCGGGAGGGAGGCGTTGTCGGCGTTGAGCATCGATCGGCACCGTCGAAAGGGACGGCCGATGCTAGAGCAAGGGCCGTGCACAGTCGGGAAGCCGTTGCCAATCAATGACTTGCGCAGGCACACCGGCGGAACGCCGGACCGGGCCTGCCGCACCCTGCACGGCGCGGGGCCCCAAACGGAAGCGGGGTCACCCCGCTGAGGTGACCCCGCCGCCCGTCCCGGACCCGCCGCCCCGGCTCAGTCGTCGGCCGGGGACTCGTCGATGATGACCTTCTTGGGCGGGATGATCGGCTCATCGGGGTAGTTCACCACGGCGAGCACGATCCGGTGATGGATGGGATCGACCTCGAGCACCTTGAGGTCTACCGCCTGCCCTTCCTTCACGGCGTCGGCCAGGTTCTCGACGTTCGCGATGCCGAGCTGCGAGACCGGGACGAAGCCCTCGATGTCGTTGCCGAGGTCGACCACGACGCCCTTGTCCATCAGCCGGGCCACGCGGCCGCGGAGCTCGGTGCCGATCGGGTAGGTCTCCCCGATGCGGAGCCACGGATCCTCCTCGGCCTGCTTGAGGCCGAGGGAGATGCGCTTGTTGTCGCCGTCGATGTTGAGGATGACGACGTTCACGGCATCACCCTTCTTCACGACCTCCGACGGGTGCTGCACCCGCTTGGTCCAGGACATGTCGGAGATGTGGATCAGGCCGTCGATGCCCGGCTCGATCTCGACGAAGGCGCCGAAGCTGGTCAGGTTGCGGACCTTGCCCTGGATGCGGGTGCCGACCGGGTAGCGGAGCGGCAACACGGTCCACGGATCCTGCTCGGTCTGCTTCATGCCGAGAGAGATCTTCTCCTCCGACTCGTCGACCTTGAGCACCACGGCCTCGATGGTCTCGCCGATGGAGACGATCTTCGAGGGGTGCCGGACGTTGCGGGTCCAGGACATCTCGGAGATGTGCACCAGGCCCTCGATCCCCGGCTCCAGCTCCACGAAGGCGCCGTAGTTGGTGATCGAGACGACCTTGCCCTGCACCCGGGTGCCGATGGGGTACCGCTCGGCCACCTTCTGCCACGGGTAGGGCTGCAGCTGCTTCATGCCGAGGCTGATGCGCTCGCGCTGCCAGTCGATGTCGAGGATCTTGACCTCGACCTCGCGGCCGATGCCGACCATCTCGGTCGGGTGCGACACGCGGCCGTAGGACATGTCGGTGATGTGCAGCAGGCCGTCGACGCCGCCCAGGTCGATGAACGCCCCGAAGTCGGTGATGTTCTTGACCACGCCCTTCCGCACCTGGCCCACGGCGAGCTCCTTCATCAGGTGCTCGCGCTTGTGCGCCCGCTCGTTCTCGAGGATCACGCGGCGGCTGACCACGATGTTCCGCCGGCGCTTGTTGAGCTTGATGATCTTGAACTCGTAGCTCTGGCCCAGCAGCTCGTCGATGTTCGGCACCCGGCGGAGCGCGATCTGGCTGCCGGGCAGGAACGCGTCGACGCCCATCAGGTTCACGACCACGCCGCCCTTGATCTTCTTGACCAGGGTGCCCTGCACCGGCTGGTCGGTCTCGTGGGCCTGCTTGATCTTCTCCCACACCCGCATGAAGTCGGCCTTCTTCTTGGAGAGCACGACCGCGCCCTCCTGGTCCTCGAGGTGCTCGAGGAAGACCTCGACTTCATCGCCCGGGCTGGGGAGTTCCTTGAATTCGTCCAGGGGCACGGAGCCCTCGGACTTGAAGCCGACATCGAGGATGACGGCGCTTTCGGTGATGCGGAGGACCTTCGACTTGACGATCTCGCCCTCGACGATCTGGGACATCGTCCCTTCATACATCGAGAGCATCGCCTCGTACTCGCTCTCGCTGTAATCCTCGTCGTACAGGTCGGCCCGGACCTTGAGGCCGGTGGCGGTGGCGTGCAGGGCGGAGGGGGAAATGGTGGAGGTGTGGGTGCTCACAGCGGGACCTTTACGTGGCCGCGCCGGACAGGCCGCGGGCAGATGGTGGAGCCCCCCCGGCGAAGTTGCCGGGCTGGGGAGCCGGGAAAAATAGCGCGGGGACCGTGCCCGGGACAAGACGGGGGGAAGCGGGAAGCGGGAAGCGGGAAGCGGGAAGCGGGAGGCGGGAGGCGGGAGGCGGGAAGCGGGAGGCGGGGAGCGGGAAGCCGAGCGGCCTCACCCCCCTCCGGCCAGCCGCTGCCGGGCCAGCCGCACGATTTCCGCCACCTGGCCCTCGAAGCTCAGGTCGGTGCCGTCGAGCGGCACGGCATCGGGGGCCATGCGGAGCGGGGCGACGCTGCGGCTGGAGTCGGCGGCATCCCGGGCCTCAAGGATGGCCGTTTCCCGGTCCAGGTCGGCGGGGGCCACCGACTGGCCGCGCTGCCGGAGCCGCCGTTCGGCCCGGGTGCGCGGGGAGGCGGTGAGGTAGACCTTGAGGTCCGCGTCGGGAAAGACGACGGTGCCGATGTCCCGCCCGTCGACGACCACGGCCTGCCCTGCGCGGGGCAGCGCCCGGAGCCGTTCGTTCACCCAGGACCGGATGGCGGGGATCGCCGACACCGCCGAGACCAGGGCGGTGACCTCGGGGGTGCGGATGGCCTCGTCGGCAGGCTCGCCGTTGAGGTAGGGGGCGTACCCGTGTCCGTCGTAGTGCAGGGCCAGGCCGCGCCGCTCGGCTTCGCGCAGGATCGCGGGGGCGTCCAGCGGGAGGCCCGGCCGGGCACCGCATTCGCGGATGGCCACGAGGGTGGCGCCGCGGTAGAGCGCCCCGGAATCGAGGTGAGCGAAGCCGAGGGCCTGGGCCACGGCGTCGGCGGTGCTCGACTTGCCGGAGGCCGCCGGGCCATCGATCGCGATGATGCCGGCGGAGCGGCTCATCCGCGGATGGCCTTCAGCATGGTCGGAAAGTCCGGGTAGCTCACCGCGGCGCAGGCCATGTTGTCCACCCGGACCTTGGCGCCGGGCAGAGTGCCGAGGACGGCGAAGGCCATGGCGATGCGGTGATCGCCCTCGGTGACCACCCTGCCGACCGGCGGCCGGTCCCCGCCGGTGACGTGCAGGTCGTCCCCGTGAATCTCGGCCGAGCCGCCCACCGCGCGGATGTTCCCGGCGATCAGGGCCAGGCGGTCGCTCTCCTTGACCCGCAGTTCGCCGACGTCACGGAAGATCGTGGTGCCGCTGGCGCGCGTGGCCAGGCAGGCGAGCATCGGCACCTCGTCGATGAGCCCCGGGATCTCGGCGGGGAGCACTTCGGTGGCGCGCAGCGCGGCGGGCCGGGCGATGAGGTCGCCGACCGGCTCATCGAACGCGGGCTCCACTCCCTCCCGCTCCACCCGCGCGCCCATGCGTTCCAGCACCGCGAGGAAGCCGATCCGGGTGGGGTTCAGACAGACGCCGGTCAGGCGCAGTTCACCGCCCGCGGCGAGGACGGCGGCGGCCACGGGGAAGGCGGCGGAGGAGGGGTCGCCGGGCACCTGCATGTCGAAGGGCACCACCTGGCCGGTCGGCCGGAAGTGGACCCACTCTTCCGCCTCGGCCACCTGGTAACCGAAGGCGCGGAGCAGCCGTTCGGTGTGATCGCGGGAGCGGCCATGCGGCTCGCGCACCGAGACCGGCACCCCCCCGACGACGCCGGCGAGGAGCAGGCACCCCTTGATCTGGGCGCTGGAGACCGGCATCTCGTGCCGCAGCGCCGTGAGGACGCCCCCCGTGATGGCGAGGGGCAGGGTGCCGGTTTCGTTCTGCTCATGGATCGTCGCCCCCATCCGTGCCAGCGGCACCGTCACCCGGCGCATGGGCCGGCGGCGCAGCGAGGCGTCGCCGGTGAGGGCGGCGCGGAACGGGTGGCCGGCGAGGAGGCCAAGCATCAGGCGGGTGGTCGTGCCGGAGTTGCCGCAGTTGAGCACGGCGGTGGGGCGCCGCAGCCGGCCACGGCCGGTGACGGTCACCATCCGGCCCGCGCCCAGGGGGGAGATCTCGGCGCCCAGCTGGCGGAGCACCCGCGCGGAGGAACGGGCATCGAGGCTGGTGAGGAGGCCGCCGATATGGCTGGTGCCCTTCGCCATCGCGGCGAAGAGCAGGGCGCGATGGGAGAGGCTCTTGTCGCCCGGAACCCGGATGGTGCCGCGGACCCGCATGCAATCCTCGTCGGTGGGAAGGCCGCTCAAGCGGCCATGCGGGCCGGCCGATACTGCGGACGACCGGGAGCATCCCGCGCCCGGGGGCACTGGAGCCACCAACAGTACCGGCTCGCGGGGCCTTCCTCAACCTGCCTTCCCGACCGAGCGAGACGGCGCCGATGCCCGCACCAGCAGATCCGTCCCGCCCGGGCCTCGAGGCCGCGGTCCAGGAGTTCCTGGCCTCGAACGCTGCCCTTCCGGCGCCTGGGGCACCGCCGCCCACCGGCGCCCGTCCGCCGGCGGGACCCCGTCGTCCGACCGGCAAGCAGGCCCAGGTCCCGGGGCCGCGCGAGGGGCTGGAGACCGCCTACGATGCGGTGCTCAAGCATGAGGCGGCCAAGCGGCTGCACCGTGAGGCGGCCGTCCCGGCCTGGCGCCGGGCGCTGCCGCTGGTCTTCGCCCTGACGCTGCTCGGCACCGCAGCGTGGCTCCTCGTGGGACGGCCGGCGTGGCTCTACCCGCCGGCCCCGGTCATGACCAGCCCCACCCGGGCGCCGATGGCGCGGGCGTACATCAAGTCGGCCGCGAACCTGGTCGAGGAATATCGCGAGCGCACCGGCCGGCTGCCGGCCACCCTCGACGAGCTCCAGGTGCCACTCCCCCAGATGCAGTACACCCGCCGGGCCGACGGGAGCTACCTCATCACCACCTCGCTCGGGACGCACCTGTTCGAGCTCGAGGGATCGGTGGAGGGCGTTGTCGAGCTGCGGGAGCGTGCCCAGTGATGCGCGGCCGCCGCGGGTTCTCGTTCATCGAACTCATCACCGTCGTGGCGGTGCTCGGCATCCTGGTCGGGGTCTCGGTCCCGCAATACCAGCAGGTCCGCCGCCGCGCCGACGCCGCCAAGGTCGTGGGCGCCGTGCACGTGGTCCGCCACGCCGCCTACAGTTACAACGAGTCGACCCAGGAATGGCCGCCGTCCGCGGCGTTCGGCAGCACGCCGCCGGGCCTCGCGGGCTACCTGCCCAGCGGATTCTCTCTCACGCAACCGACGTTCTCGCTCGCCTGGATGTCGCTCGACGTGGTCCAGGATGGACTCACCCAGAGCACACACACGATCGGCATCTCGGTTCAGGACGGCCTCACCTGCCAGGAGGTGCAGGCGATGCTGGGGGGCACGTCCAACGCCGATGTGACCGCGCTGTGCTGGGCGGGGGGTGGGCAGGTGCAGGTGAAGGTGGATCGGTAGTACGGTAGGGCAGCCGGGCGCTCGAGGCGCCGCCGGTCAGCCGAGAGGGCGGCGGAAGGCGGCGGCGGCGGAGAGGAACGCCGTCAGGCCCTCGCGGTCGTGGGCGGCGATGAGCCGCCGCAGCTCGCCGAGCGCGGCCTCCATGCCTGCCAGCGGGACATCCATCGCGGTGCGATTCTGCAGCAGGATCTCCACCCACATGTCCACCGGGCTCGCCGCCAGGCGGGTCGTGTCCTTGAGGCCGGTGCCGAAGGCGGCCCCGGTCAGCGACGGCTCGCGCCCGAGGGCGGCGGCGAGTGCGCTCGCCACCGCCTGCGGCAGGTGGCTGGTCCAGGCGAGGCGCGCGTCGTGGGCGGCGGCGTCGATCAGCACGGGGTGGGCCCGGAGAACCGTGGCCCAGAAGTCCATGACCTCGCGCGCGGCCGTATCGCCCTCGGGGCCGGTGGCGCAGACGTAGACCACCGCGTCCACGAACAGGTCGGCGCGGGCGCCATCCCAGCCCTGCCGGTGGGTCCCGGCGAAGGGATGTCCCCCCGCGAACCGGGCGGCGAGCCCTGCCCGCCGGGCCCGATCCATGATGGGTCCCTTGATGCTGGCCACGTCGGTGACCAGGGCCCCCGGGGCCAGCTGGGGGCCGAGGCCGTCGAGGAGGCCCAGGATGGCCTCGGGCGGGGCGGCGAGCACCACGAGCTCGGCGCCCTGCACGGCGCGCGCGGGGGAATCGGCGAGGTCGTGGATGGCCTGCGCCTTGAGGGCGCGCACGCCACTGGCGCGGTCGGGGGTATACCCGATGACCGAGCCGACACCGGCGAGCCGCGCCTGCCACGCCACGGAGCCGCCGATGGCGCCCAGGCCCAGCACAGCCAACGAGTTGGGGCGCATACAGTTTCCCGTGCGGGCGGCCGATAGTGGGGGCGTGGGAGAGGTGCGAGCGGCTCCGGTGGCCCAATTGTAGCCCCCGCCGCCCCGCTCCTCAACCGAACCCGGATGGAACCGGCGCCGAATCCGGCGCGGCGATTGAGGAGCGATGATCGAGCACGCGACGCGGGAGCGGACGGCGGACGCCTGGCTGCTGCAGACCCTGGTGGACTCGGGGCTGGTGACCACGACCCAGCTCGTGGGGATTCACCCCGGCGGCAGCGTGTGGCAGGCGGTGGTGGATCATGGCCTGGTCACCGACGAGGCGCTGGCCGCCGCGGTGGCGCGCCAGTTCCGGCTCCAGGTGGCCGACCTCGCCGGCGCCGACCCCCGCGCCGCCCGGCTGGTGCCGGAGTCGGTGGCCCGCAAGCACCTGGTGCTGCCGCTCTCGGCGACCGAGCGTCACATCGTGCTCGCGACCGCCGACCCGCGCGATTTCAACGCCGAGCAGGCGATCCGGTTCGTCACCGGCCGGGAGGTCGAGTTCCGGGTGACCGCCCCCGCCCCGCTGCTGGAGCGGATTGACGCGACCTACCGTCCCGAGCGCAGCATCGAGCGGATGCTCGACCGGCTGGAGCCGGCGGAGGTCGAGGCGGCGGTGGAAGAGGGACTCGAGCCGGACCGGGACCCGGTCCTCGACGCACCGGTGGCCAAGCTGGTCGACGCCATGATCTGCGAGGCGGTGCGGCAGGGGGCCAGCGACATCCACGCGGAGCCGGAGGACCACGCCACCGTGGTGCGGTACCGGGTGGACGGCGTGCTGCGCGAGGTCATGCGGCTGCCGGGCTCCGCCGGGGCGTCGCTGGTGCGGCGCGCCAAGATCTTCGCCAAGCTCGACGTCACCGACCCGCTGCACCCCCATGACGGCCGTGCGGCCATCCGGGTGGACGGCCAGCACGTGGACCTCCGGGTCTCGACGGTCCCGATCGCGCGGCGCGGCGAGAAGGTGGTCATCCGGATCCTCGACAAGACCAACCTCAAGCAGACCACCGACACCCTCGGCCTGAGCCAGCAGGAACTCACGCTCCTCACGGCGCTGCTGGGCCACCGCGAGGGCATGATGCTGGTGACCGGCCCCACGGGCAGCGGGAAGACCACCACGCTCTACGCCGCCCTCAACCAGCTCAAGACCGGGCGGGTGAACATCGTGACGGTCGAGGACCCGGTCGAGTACGACCTCGCCGGGATCTCGCAGATCCAGGTGAACGAGGCCCAGGGGCTGACCTTTGCCAGCGCGCTGCGATCCGTCCTGCGGCAGGACCCCGACATCGTGCTCCTGGGCGAGATCCGCGACCAGGAGACGGCGCGGACCGCGATCCAGGCGGGGCTCTCGGGTCACTTCGTGCTCTCGACCCTGCATACCAACGACGCCCCCGGCGCCATCACCCGGCTGCGCGACATGGGGATCGACAGCTTCAAGGTGGCCTCGGTGCTCAAGGGCGTCCTGGCCCAGCGGCTGGTGCGGCGGGTCTGCCCCCAGTGCGCCGTGGAAGTGCCGCTCGAGGACCTGCCCGCCGACGCGCGGCCCCCGGCCGACTGGCGGGCCCACCCGCGGGTGGTGCGCGCCGTCGGCTGCAAGGCCTGCGGGGGCACCGGGTATCGCGGCCGCCTCTCGGTGGTGGAGATCATGCCCATCGACGGCGAGGTGGCCCGGCTCATCCACGAGGACGTGAACCCGGACCAGATCGCCGCCGCGGCGCGCCGGCTGGGCATGCGGAGCCTGTGGGAGAGCGGGCTGCACCGGATGTGGCAGGGGCTCACCACGCTGGACGAACTGGTGCGGGTGCTGGGCGAGCGGGTGCAGGACGACGGCTCGACGCTGCCCAACCGGCCCAGCGTGATGCTGGTGCCGGAGCAGGTGCGCGCCGCCATCGCCGAGGCCACGCCGGTGCCACCGGCGGACGCCGGGCCGGTGGCCGCGCCCGGCCAGACCCAGGTGCTGGTGGCCGACGACGATCCCCAGATGCGCCGGCTGGTGCGGGCGGTGCTGGAGCGGGAGGGGATGGCCGTCGCGGAGGCGAAGGACGGCCTCGACGCCCTCGACCTGGTGGCGCAGCGGCGGTTCGACCTCATCGTCCTCGACATGGACATGCCGCGGCTCGACGGCCTCGGCGTGCTGGAGGAGCTTGGCCACAGCGTGCAGACCACCCAGATTCCGGTCATCGTCCTGACCGCGCGGTCGGACGAGACCGAGACCCGGGCGCTCGACCTCGGCGCCCAGGATTACCTGGTCAAGCCGGTGCGCCCCACCGCACTCACCGCCCGGGTCCGCGCGGTGCTCCGCCGCATGCAGGCCTGACTCCGACCGACCTCCCGGGAGCCATGGATGGCGACCATCCTGATCGTCGAGGACAGCCCAGACAACATGAAGCTGTTCCGCACCCTGCTCACGCTCCGGCACCATGCCGTGACGGGGCTGGTGAGCGGCGAGGGGCTGCTGACGGCCATCGAGCAGGCCCAGCCGGCGCTCGTGCTGATGGACATCCAGCTGCCCGGCAAGGACGGCTTCGCGCTGCTGGAGGAAATCCGCGCCTCGCCGCACCGCGCGCTGCGGGTGGTGGCGCTCACGGCGCACGCCATGGCGGGCGACCGCGAGCGGGCCCTGGCCGCCGGCTTCGACGGCTACATCACCAAGCCGATCGACATCCGGCTCTTCCCGGAGCAGGTGGCGCGGGCCCTCGGCGGCGAGGTGGTGACGACGTAGACCCGGACCCCGCCCGCCTTCGCGGCTGGCGCGAAGTCGCCCAAGGCTATATTTCCCCTACCCATGGCAGACACCCCGCGGCCCTCAGGCCCCCGCCGCCCCACCGGGTCCACGCCGGCCCAGCCGAGCGCGGACCCAAACGACCGGCAGGCCCTCCTCAAGGCCTACCAGGACGTGGTGCAGGAACAGAAGGACAAGCACAACGGCCCGCCCGGCCCGCCGCCTGCCGCGCCCTCCAAGGCACCCTTCTGGATCCTGATGCTCTCGCTGGCGGCCGGGCTCGGCGCCACGCTGGTGCTGCAGCCCGAGTGGCTCTTCCCGAAGGTGGCCCCGGAGCCCCCGGCCCTGCAGGAAGCCAGCCTCCGGGTGCGGATGTACGTGGAGATCGACCACATCGAGGCCTTCAAGGCCCAGGAGGGGCGGCTGCCCGCCACCCTGCTCGAGGCCAGGGGCGACACCACCGGGCTCACCTATGCCCCGGGCGAGGGCGGCTACTCGCTGACCGGGCGGAACGGGTCGATCAGCCTGACCTATGCGTCCAGCCAGGCACCGCGGGAGTTCCTCGGCGACAGTTACACCCTGATCAGTCACCGGAGCGGCAAGTGAGCAACCGGCGCGGCTGGACGATGATCGAGCTGCTGATCGTGATCGTGGTGCTTGGGCTGCTCTCCTCCCTGGCGGTGCTCAAGTACATCGACCTCTCCCGCACCGCCTTTGCCGCCAAGATCGTGGGGGAGTTCACCACGGTGCGCCTCGCGGCCTACAACTACGAGGCGGACCACAACAACCAGTGGCCCGGCGACCAGGGCCCCGGCATCGCCCCGCCGGAGCTGGACACCTACCTCCCCGACGGCTTCAACTTCGTCACGCCGACCTACCTGCTCGACTGGGATAACCGGAGCCCGGCCGTCGACCCGTACCAGATCGCGATCTCGGTGACGACCACCGACGCCCGGCTCATGAACGCGCTGGTCCAGAACCTCGGGAACAAGGCGCCGTACATGGTGCTCGGGAACCGGCTGACCTACGTGCTGATCGACGCGAACGGGAACTGGTAGGGCGGACGGGCGCGGGGCCATGCGGTGCGGCGGGCCGGCCCATGGGCCGGCCCGTTCTCTTGGGCTACTCCTCGACCTTGCGGCGGGCGGTGGTCTCCCGCTCCCACTGCCGGGCGATCTTCATGACCTCGGGATCGACGCGGGGGAAGGCAGGCGCCATCCGCTCCAGGGTGCTGCTGACCACCTGGGCCACCAGCAGGTCGCGGGTCTTCTTCCGGTCGGCCGGGACGAGGTACCATGGCGCCCAGTCGGTGGAGGTCTTCTCCAGCACGTCCTCGTACGCCTCGGTGTAGTCGTCCCACCGCTTGCGCTCGTCGAGGTCGCCGACCTCGAACTTCCAGTTCTTGAGCGGGTCGTGCAGCCGCTCCAGCAGCCGGTCCTTCTGCTCCTCCCGCGAGATGTGCAGGAAGAACTTGAGGATCGTGACCCCGTTCTCCGACAGCATCCGTTCGAAATCGTTGATCTGGGCGAAGCGCTTCGACCAGACCGGCTTGGGCACCAGCTCATGCACCCGGACGACCAGCACGTCCTCGTAATGTGAGCGGTTGAAGATCCCGATCGTCCCCTTGGGCGGCACCACCTGGTGGACCCGCCAGAGGTAGTCCCGGGCCAGCTCGTACACGGTGGGCCGCTTGAAGGTGTTGACGACGCAGCCCTGGGAGTTCACCGGCCCGAAGACCTTGCGGGTGAGGCCATCCTTCCCCGAGGCGTCACGGCCCTGGAACACGACCAGCAGGGCCTGCTTCGCCTCGGCGTAGAGCGCCACCTGCTGCCCGACGATCTTCTCGATGATCGGCGCCACGAGCTGCTCGGCCTCCTCTCCCTTCGGCTCCCGGTCGTCGGTGGCGTTGTCGTCGGTGAGTTGCACCTTGCTGCCGGGCTTGACGGGCTTGAGCGGCATCGGAAAGCTCCGGGGAGGAACGGTGGCACGGATCGGGTGGCCAGCCAGTAGCGTAGCGGAAAACCTAACCCGGAACCAATGAGGCGACCATGAAGCGGGGTATGACGTCGGTGACCCTCTGCACCCTGGCCCTGGCCTGCCAGCCCGCCGCGAGGCCCGTGGATACGGCCACCGCGCGGGCCAGCCTGATGGCGGTCGATGCCGCCTACGACTCCAGCACCGCGGCATCCCGGACGGCGGGATGGGTGGCCTACTACGCCGACTCGGGCCGGATGATCGACGGCGCGGGCAACTTCCTGGTAGGGCCCGCCGCCATCGGTAGCTACATGGAGCCACTCCTCGGCGACACCACCCGCTCCCTCCGCTGGGCCCCCGACCATGCCGAGGTGTCTGGAGACGGCACCCTGGGCTACACCTGGGGTCGCTGGACGATGACGGCCCGCGACTCCACGGGGGCCCGGCAGGTGGGCCAGGGACGCTATATCACCGTCTGGCGCCGGCAGCCCGATGGCCAGTGGAAGGTGGAGGCCGACCTCGGCACCGACACGCGGTAGCGCAGCCGGCACCGGAACGACCGCGGCCCGCGCCGGGTGGCGCGGGCCGCGTCGTGCGTGGTACCCCGTTGCGGTGGCCTCGGCCTAGAACACCACGTCGGCCTGCACCCGGACCCCGTGCACGTCGGGACCACCGCCCGTGAAGTGGTCGAGGGTGTACTCCGCCCGGAGCCGCACGTACATCGGGTCGGTGAGCGGCATGGCAAAGCCGGCGAGCACGCGGCTCCGCGAACCCGCGGAGCGGGTATCCTGGTCGAGGTACTCGTACCGCCCGGTGAGCGCGAGCGGACGATGGAAGGGTGACTCCGGCAGGTTGTAGACCAGCGAGCCCCAGCCTCCCAGCCCGCGCGCGGTGCTCCCGCTGCCCAGGTAGTCGTTGTCGCGCGCCACCACGACCCCGCCGAGGAGCTCGGCGTTGCCGAGGAAGGCGTTCGCGGAGGCGGCCAGCCGCAGGAAGTGGCCGCCACTCGACACGGCGGAATCCCGGGCGCTGCCCCGATAGATGGTGGCCATGACGCCGGAGCCCCGGCCGCCGAAGAGGTGCTGGATGCTGGCGTAGACGTCCTTGCGCATGTCGCCGCCGAGGCCCTCGTCGATGGCGTTGCCGTTGACGACACCGGCGGAGAGGCGCGTATCGCTCACCACGTAGTAGCCCTCGAGTCCCAGCCGGGCGCCACCGAACGCGCGGGGCGCCTGGGTGGTGGCGGGCTCCTCGAGCGGGAGCGGCAGCGAGGCGCCGATCACGCGGTCGAACCCGGCGACACCGGTCTCGGCCCCCCAGAGGTACTGGCCGGCCCGGAAGCCCCCGTAGCGCGTGGCGCTGCCGGAGATCGTGGAAATCTGGGCCAGCACATCCCCATCACCGACCTCGACCCAGGCCCCGAAGTTCTTGCCGATCGCGCCGACGTAGAACGCGCTGATCGCCGCGAGCGAGAACTGGTCCTCGAACGCGGGGCCGCCCTTCGCCTTGACGTAGGCGTACTCCCCCGTGGCCCGGTAGGCCAGGTGGTTCTTCACGTCGTCGATCTTGAGCGACTGCCCCACCTCGTTCTCCATCCGGTAACCGCGCCAGCGGAAGCGGAGCCCGAAGCCGTTGAGCTTGGGCGAGACGGGCCAGTGGCAGGTGGTGCAATCGAGGCCGTACTTGCGGGCAAAGGCCGGCACGCCGGTGGCGGCGTGCCGGGCCTCCATCCGCGCCACGTAGGCGCGGGCCTCCGCCAGCCGGGCATCGGGCGCCGCGGGCGACGCGGCGGTGGCCGCCAGCAGGGCAAACCAGGAGAGCAGCATGGTCACTTTCCTTTCGTGGGGACGAGGGCAGGCTGCGTGAGCGAGTTGTCGACCTCGAGGAGGATCCACATGCCGAGGGTGGCGTGCCCGCCGGCGGTGCAGCGGATGATGTAGCGGCCGGCGGGTGGGGCCGTGAAGCTGACGGTCTTCGACTTCCCCGGGGGGAGGCCTGCGTTGAGGGTGTCGGTGAACGCCTCGGGGGCGGCGAGCGCCCCGTAGGCCGCGGGCACCGGCTGGGTGAACTTCACGAGGTCGAACCCGTGGTTCTGGCCTCGGTCCTTGTTGCGGAACTCGGTAATGATCCGCCAGCCGGCCGGGACCTTCACGGTGAGCCCGCCATTGGCGAAGCCGTTGAAGTTCATCCCGGAGTTCTGGCCGTTCATCCCGGCCAGGAGCTGCAGGGTGACCGCGTGGCCGGCCGTGTCGGCGGTCAGCCAGGAGGGATCCGCCTGGGCCAGAGCCGGGGCAGGTGAATGCGCGAGCGCCAGGCCGGCCCACAGCAGGGCGGCGATGGCACGCGACGCGGGACGGCGGCGCATGGTGCGGCCTCCGGAAGCGTGAGGATGGGACAACGATGTCTGCGGGAGTGGCCCCACGAACGTAGGACCGACCGGCGCGCGGGACGACGCCCGTTCGGCGGGCGGACAGCGGGTGGGCTGCTGCCGACCCGACGTGTGAGGCGCGCCCTACCCGAAGGAGTGGGAATCCCGACTCGGCGGCTCGGCGGCTCGGCGGCTCGACGGCTCGGCGCATGGTACTCATGCGCGAGTGCGTTGGTCGGGATGGCGGGCCGCCTGCCCACGGTACGAGCCCTCGTGCCTCATGCGGTCTGGCGTGAGTACTTTTCCCGCCTGCCCCCCCGGGTCCCTGCCCTTCGAGGATCAGATGGCCGATCGCACTCCCACCCCACACCGGTCCCTCTGGCTCGAGGAGGTGGCCGGCGACGCCCCGGACGCGGCGCCGCTCGACGGCGCGGCTCGTGCCGACGTGGCGATCGTGGGTGGCGGCTACGTGGGGCTGTGGACGGCGCTCCGGATCAAGGAGCTGGAACCGGCCTGCGACGTGGCCGTGCTGGAGCAGGACATCTGCGGCGGCGGGGCCTCGGGCCGCAACGGCGGGTTTGTGCTGGCCTGGTGGCCCAAGCTCTCCACCCTGGCGGCCCTGCTCGGTGACGCCGAGGCCATCCGCCTGTGCCAGGCGTCGGAAGACGCGATCGCCGAGATCGACCAGTTCTGCCGCGCGCATGCGATCGACGCCGATTTCCGCCGGGGCGGCTGGCTCTGGACCGCCACCAGCCAGGCCCAGCTGGGCGCGTGGGACGCGGTGCTCCGGATCTGCGCCCGGGCCGGGGTCAGCCCCTACATCGTGCTCGACCCCCGCGAGGTGGCCGCCCGCAGCGGTTCCCCGGTGCACCTGGCCGGCGTCCTGGAAGCCAAGGCAGCGATCGTGCAGCCGGCGGCGCTGGTGCGCGGCCTGCGCCGGGTGGCGCTCGCGCGCGGGGTCCGGATCTACGAGCATACCCAGGTGCATCGCCTGGGTCGCGGGCGGCCGGTGCAACTCGCCACCGCGCGGGGCACCCTTACCGCCGACCGGCTGGTGATCGCCACCAACGCGTGGGCGGCCAGCCTGCGGGAGCTGTGGATGTCGCTCGCGGTGATCTCGAGTGACCTCGTGGCCACGGCGCCGGTGCCCGAGGAGCTGGCGCGGCTCGGCTGGGACCGGGACCTCTCGATCACCGACTCGCAGACGATGGTGGACTACTACCGGCTGTCACGCGATGGGCGGGTGGTCTTCGGGAAGGGCGGCTGGACCATCGCCTTCGGCGGGGTGATCCGCGCGGCCTTCGACCGCAGCGCCGCGCGCGCGGCGGAGGTCACCGCCGACCTGCACCGCTACTACCCGAGCCTCCGGCAGGTGCCGATCACCCACGACTGGTCGGGGCCGATCGATCGCTCGCCGATGGGCTTCCCGCTGTTCGGCCACCTGGGCGGGCGGGAGCACATCGTCTACGGGGTGGGGTGGAGCGGGAACGGGGTGGGGCCCAGCGTGATCGGCGGGAAGATCCTGGCGAGCCTGGCACTCGGGCGCCGGGACGAGTGGAGCGCGTCGCGGCTGGTGGACTGCCACCAGGGGTACTTCCCCCCGGAGCCGGTGCGCTTCCTCGGCGCCCACCTGGTGCGCGCCGCGGTGGCGCGGCGGGAGCGGGCGGAGAACGCCAACCGCACCGCGCACTGGCTGGTGCGGCGGATCGCGGCGCTCGCGCCCGCAGGGCTGGAAGACAAGGAGTAGGCGGCCCGCTACGGCCGCGCGGGCATCCGCTCCCAGGTACCGCCGGCGGTCACGTTCGGATTGAGGTTGGCGTCATTGGCGAGGAGGTACTCGCCGGCCCGGGACACCCACACGTCGCTGTAGCCCGTCGGCAGCTCGACATCACGCCCCTGGTAGGGGTCGTGGTAGGTGCCGACGCCGCGGATGTACTCGCTGAACCGCTGGTGGGTCCGGTCCTCCGCGGCCTGCCGGTTCTGCCACGCCTGCATCCGCATGTCGGAGATCTCCGCGCTGGTCCGGCTGAGATAGCGGCTCAGCTCGCCCGCCTGGCGGATCCCTTCCATTCGTCCCGCCACCCAGGCCTCCCGGGCCTGCAGGTACCGCGCGAACCAGCGCGGGTTCACCCGCACCGACGAAGCGATGGCATGCAGCACCGGCGCCTGCCGGTCGAGCTGCCCGGCGGCCGCGCGGAAGCCGAACACCCGGTCGGCGCCCCAGAGCGTGAGCCCGGGCACGGCGGGGGTCCGGGAGTAGACCATGAGGCAGTAGATGTCCTCCTCGATGGCCTGGCCACCCTCCTGGTACGCGATGCGGGTGCGGACGGCCTCGGTCTGCTTGACGGTGCCCGGCTCCTGCAGCTGGATGGCAAGCTGGCGCGCAATCGCCGGCAGCGCCTGCCGGCCGATGATCCGCGGCCCCACCGCGCCCCGGACGGATGGCAGCAGCATCTCCCGGACAAAGCGGTCCACGTCCACCGGCGGCACCGCGTACATGCCGAGATAGAGACCGCCCGGGGTGACGCCGAGCAGCCCGCGCTCGTTCCAGGTGTAGGGGATGCTCGGGAAGACCTCGAGCGCGGTCGGGCTCCGGGGATCGGTCAGGACGAGGCGGGTGAAGGCGAGCGTGGCGAGCTCGGGATGCCAGTCGATGCCTCCGCTCACCCGCCAGTCCGCGGGCACGAGCAGGCGGAACGCCTCCTCGTTGTTCATGAGCGGATCGGTGATGCTGACCGAGCGGAAGCGCAGCGCACCGGCCTGGGATTCGAGCGGCGCAGGACATGGGGCGAGCAGCAGGAAGGCCAGGAGCAGCACCGCGAGGACGAGCCATACCCGGTGCCAGTAACCCGCGTGGACGGCATGCATGGCGACCTCCCCGGTCGGCGACCAGGGGGCCGGCGTGGCCCGCGCGGGGCCGATCGTGCCGGCAATATGAGCGGCGGGTACTGAAGTGGGGCTGAAGCGGGGGTGAGACGATCGCGGCAGGGAGTGCCGGCCACGCGGGGCACTTGCCCGCCCCAAGGCACCGGCCCAACCGCCCACCAACGTCAGCGGGCCGCCCATACATCGAGCGGCCCACCGTGACGACACCGCAACGCCACAACAGGTTCGGAAGTGCTCGGGGTGGGTCTCGAACCCACACGGGGATTGCTCCCCAAGGGATTTTAAGTCCCTTGCGTCTGCCAGTTTCGCCACCCGAGCGGCGCCCCGGAACCTACTGTACGCATGGCCGCGCGTAAGGGGACGCGGGCGACCCTCAGCGTGGCGCCACCCGCCGCGCCACCGCCGTGGTCGAATCAACCTGGTCGCGAATGGTGATCGAGACCTGGCCGTCCCGCCGGGTGAACTCGAACAGCATCGTCGGGTCCACGTCGTAGACGTCCGGCCCCTCCCCGGGATAGTGCCAGCGGGGAATGAACCAGTCGGGCCGGATGCGCACCAGCACGAACGGCATGGTGTCGGCCACCGTCCACTGGCCGTACAGCGCGCCGTCGCGGTGCGTCACCAGGAACGGCTCCGGGGTCGCGGTGTCGCCCGGCGTCACCTCGCGGTACTCGTACCGGCCGAGGTAGGGCGCCGCGTCGGCCGCGGAAATGTCCAGCCGGTACCGCGATTCCACCGCGATGCGCACCGCCACCCGCGTGGTGCCCCACTGCATGGCAAGCGTGCCCCCGAGCGGTCGAAGCTCCGGCCACCACCAGAGCAGCGCGTCGGCGTAGGGCGCCTGCACGGTGTGCACCGGGAACCGGAACTGCCCGGCGATCGAGTCGGGCCGGTTCTCGTGGAAGCGCCGGTGCCGCGGATCGAGGATGAGGGTCCACTCGCCCGAGGGGCGGACCACCATCCAGACTGAATACCGCCCCTTCGGCACCGGGTGTCCATCCAGGGTGAAGTCCCTCCCGGCATCGAGCGTGGTGGCCCAGTCGGCTCCCGGCGTCCACACCTCCCCCCACTTCACCACCTTGCCGAACAGGCTGTCGCGCCCGCGGGAGCGGGGCCGCGCGTACTCGATGGTGAACCGCGCCCCGTCGATCACCTGGGTGACGCCGCCCGGTTCGCTGGCGCGGGCCTGGGCCGGAAGCGTGGTGGGGAGGGTCAGCAGCGCCAGCACGACCGTGAGGGAGGTGCGCATCGGGGCGGGGCTCCTGGGAAGGGGATCATCGTCCGCGGGAACGTCGCAGACTTCACTCCGGCGGCTCCGGCTACTTCTCACTCCGCACCCCGGCCGCCGCCTTGGTGACCCAGGCGGCGGGCACCCGCCCGAAGGCCGCGCGATACTCCGCCTGCACCGCGGTGAGCATGCCGTGTTCGGCGGCCTCGGGCGCCAGCGCGATCACCGCCCCGCCCCATCCGGCACCGGTGAGGCGCGCGCCGTACGCGCCGTGACGCACCAGGGCGTCGACCAGCAGGTCGGCCTCGGGGCAGCTCGACTGGTAGTCATCCCGCAGCGAGGCGTGGCCCGCCACCAGCAGGCCCCCCGCGGTGAGCAGATCCCGCCGGGCGAGCGCCGCCGCCACGCGGCGGGTCCGGTCGGTCTCGGTGACGACATGCCGGAGCCGCAGGCTGAACGGCGGCGGCAGCTCGCGCAGCAGGGTGGCGAGGTCGTCGTACGGGACGTCGGCCAGGGTCCGCGCGGCGGGTCCGCGCCGCTCCACCAGCCGGAGCGCTTCCTCGCACTCGCGGCGGCGGGTGTTGAGCTCCCCGCCGGTGAGGCGATGGGCCACGCCGGTCTCGAAGACCCAGACCCGGCTGGGCAGCGGCACGTGCTCGAGCCGGCCGGTGGCGGTCTCGAACAGCAGCGCATAGCCCGGCTTGGCCAGGGCCGAGATGGTCTGGTCCATCCGCCCGCACTTGACGCCGACCTCGTCGTGCTCGGCATGGTAGGCCACCTCCGCCAGCGTCTCCGGCGGCACGCGGCGGCCGGCGAGGCCGGTCAGCGCCCGGGCCACCGAGACGGTGAGCGCGGCAGAGCTCGAGAGCCCCGCCCCGATGGGCACCGTGCTCGCCACGGCCAGCTGTGCCCCGCGCGGCGCGAGCCCGGCCCGTGCCAGCACCCGGATCACGCCCGCGACGTACCCGGTCCAGTGCTCGCCGAGCGGCGCCTCGAGATCCAGCGCGTGCACGGAGCCATCCACCGCCGAGACCACCCGCCAGCCCTCGCCGTGGGCGGCCACGGCCGCGGTGCGCCGCTCGATGGCGAAGGGCAGCACCGGACCACCATTGTAGTCGAGGTGTTCGCCGATCAGGTTCACGCGGCCCGGGGCGGAGACCAGGACCGTCGGGGCGCTTCCAAACCGCTCCCGAAAGAGCGATGTTGCCTGTCGCACGGGCGACGCCGGTCCGCGTTGCAGACTGTCCTCCCGGAGGTTTCTTGGTTCGGTTCCTGCGGCTGCTCGCCGCGGTCACCCTGCTGTGGCCCACGTCCCTCGCCGCCCAGCTCGAACCGCTCGGGGCGCCGAAGGGCACCCTGCGCTTCGACCTCGGCGGCCTGTTCCAGAGCGCCGACCGCACCTTCCTCGACGGCAGCACCCGGGACTACCTCGCCGACTTCGGCAGCCCCGCCTTCGGCGCCGACCGCCTGCCGTTCCAGGCGCCGGCCGACTCGATTCTCCGCCAGCTGCTCGGGCAGTCGGGCTACCGCCTGAACCTCGGCCGGCAGCAGAGCCACGGCCAGCTCACCATCGGCAGCGGGATCATCGGCGGCGCGCTGGGACTCACCTCGAAGCTCACGCTGTTTGCCCGGGTACCGCTGGTGACCACCCGGGTGCAGGCCCGGCTGGCCCTCGATTCCACCGGGGCCGACGGCGGGCTCAACCCCGCGCACCCGGCCCTCGGCAATGCCCTGGACCAGGGCCGGGCCACCACCTTCTTCACCACCTTCGACGCCGCGCTCGCCGACCTCGGCGCGCGCATCAGCGGGGGAAGCTACGCCGGCAATCCCGCGCTCGATAGCCTCGCACGGGACATCCAGGCCCGTGCGGCCACGGTGCGCGACCAGCTGGCCGGCATCACCACCGACCCGCTCACCGCCGCGTACTTCCTGCCCAGCGCCACCAGCACCACCGGGGTGGCGCTGACGAACCTCATCCGCGGCCTCAGCGACACCCTGGTGACCACCCTCGGCGTCGGCACCGCGCTCACCGACCCGGTGCTGGCCAACAACCGGCTCACCGATGCGGAGTTCGGCGGCTTCGTCACCGACCTGGCCGGGCCGATCGCCGCCTTCCCGCTCGCGGAGTCCAAGATCCAGCGGGCCGGCGACATGGACGTGGGCGCCATCTACACCCTGATCGACCGCTGGGACCGGCAGGGGGCGCGCCCGGGCGGGCTCCGCCTGGCGGTTACCGGCACCCTCCGGCTCCCGACCGGCCAGCGGGACAACCCCGCGGTGCTGACCGACGTGGGCACCGGGAATGGGCGCTACGAGGCCGGGATCACCGGCACCGCCGACGTGGGCCGCGGGCGCTGGGGCGCGCGATTCACCGGCGGGTACACCGTGCGATTCGCGTCACTGCGGGTCAAGCGGGTGGGGCTGCCGGGGCAGCCCTACGCGCCGGCGAGCAACCTGGCCAACATCACCTTCAACGCCGGCGACGTTCTCAGCCTGGGCGCGCAGCCCTTCTTCCGACTGGCGCCGCTATTCGCGCTCTCGGGATCGGTGGACTACTGGGTGGCCGGCGCCGACGCGGCGCGCTACTACCGCGCCAAGGACGCCATCCCCGGCGTCTCGGCCAGTGACCTCGCGGCAGACTCCCGCCGCAGCGCGCTGGCCCTCGGCATCGGGGTGAGCTACGTGGGCCGCGCCGCACACGAATGCGAGCCGCGGCGTCGCTGCGGCTTCCCGATCGATGCCAGCTGGCGCTACACCAACGTGTATGCCGCCACCGGCGGCCGGGTGGAGAAGTTCCGCACCACCCGACTGGAGATCCGATGGTACCAGCGCCTGTGGCGGTAGGCGGATGAGCGGTCCCGGCGACCGCCCCAGCCTGGCCAACCGGATCCGCACCGCGGAGTTCCGGTCGGTGGCGGTGAGCGGGCTGTTCGTCCTGGCCGTGCTCTATACCCTCCACCTGGCCCGCGACCTCGTCCTCCCGATCGTCCTCGCCCTCTTCCTCTCACTGCTGCTCCTCCCGGTGGTGCGGCTGCTCCGCCGGCTGCGCGTCCCGGCGCCCGTGGCGCCGGCGCTGGTGCTGCTGCTGCTGGTGGCCGGGGGCGGCACGGCGCTTTACCAGATGTGGGCGCCGGCCACCGCGTGGGTGGCCCGGGCCCCGCAGGACCTCAAGGTGCTGCAGGGCCGGGTGCGGAAGATCATCCGCTCGGTCGAACAGGTGACGCGCACCGCGGCCCAGGTGGACGAGATCACCGACGTGGCCGGCTCGGACGCCCCCCAGGTGGCGCTCCGGCAGCCGTCTCTCTCGGAGACCCTCTTCGGCGGCGCGTGGCACCTGCTGGCGGGCGGGGTGGTGGTGCTGGTGCTGGCGTACTTCTTCCTGGCTTCGGGCGATCACTTCCTGCGCAAGCTGCCCCGGGTGATGCCGCGAGAGGAAGCCGACCGGGTCATCGCGATCGTCCAGGAGACCGAGGCGCAGATCTCGCGCTACCTGCTGGCGGTGACGCTGATCAACCTCGGCGTCGGCCTCGTGAGCGGCGTGGTGTTCGCGCTGCTCGGGATGCCCACGCCGGTGCTGCTCGGCGCGCTCGCGGCGGTGCTCAACTTCGTGCCGTACGTCGGCCCGATCACCATGGCGGTGCTGCTCACCATGGTGGCCCTGGTGACCTTCCCGGAACCGGGCCAGGCGGTGCCGCCGCCGCTGGCGTACCTGGCGCTGCACGCCCTCGAGGCCAACTTCCTCACGCCGCACCTCCTCGGCCGCCGGCTGCCGCTCTCGCCGGTGGTGATCTTTGTCAGTTTCCTCTTCTGGTGGTGGCTGTGGGGCGTGGCGGGCGCCATCCTCGCGGTGCCGATCATGGTGACGATCAAGATCGCCTGCGACCGGAGCGAGGGGCTGACGGAGGTGGGAGAACTGCTCGGGAGATAGGGTGATGGTGAAACAGACCGGGAAACGGGAAACGGGAAACGGGAAACGGGAAACGGGAAACGGGAAGCGGGAAACGGGAAGCGGGCAGTGGAGTCGGGAGGCGCGAAACGCGCGCCGCACATCGGTACCCTGCTCAGTAACGCCTAACCGTCCAACCGCCTAACCGCCCAGCCGCCCTACCTCCGCACCGCCTCCCCCAGCAGGGCCGCCGCATGCTGCCGCGCGGTGCTGGCGTCGGCATCGCCGAGCATGCGCGCGATCTCGGTGACCCGGTCCTCCCCGTGGATCTGCTGCACGTCGCTCGTGGCCAGGCCCCGCCGGGCCACCTTGCTCACCACCAGGTGCCGCTCCGCCCGGGCGGCGATCTGCGGCAGGTGGGTGATGACCAGCACCTGGCGGCGGGCGGCCACCTCCGCCAGCGCGGCACCCACCTCGGCCCCCACCTCCCCGCCGATCCCGGCATCGATCTCGTCGAAGACCAGCGTCGGCACCTGGTCGTGGCGGGCGAGCACCACCTTGAGCGCGAGCATGATCCGGGAGAGCTCCCCGCCGGAGGCCGCCCGGGCGAGCGCGCGCGGCTCGAGCCCGGCATTGAGCCGGACCATGAACGTTACCCCCTCCTGCCCCGACGACTCGACCCGCCCGAGCGGGGCCAGATCCACATCGAGGCGGCCCCCGGAGAGACCGAGCTGCGGCAGGAGCCGGGAGACCCCGCGGGCCAGGCGGGCCCCCGCCTCCTTGCGCTTGGCGCTCAGCGCATCGGCGGCGGCCTGCGCCGCCCCCTCGGCCGCCACCCGGCGCGCCGCCAGCTGGCGCAGGTCGAGGTCGGCGGTGTCGAGCAGGTCGAGTTCACCCGCAGCCTCGGCCCGGGTGGCCACGACGGCCTCGAGGGTGGCGCCGTGCTTCTGCTTGAGCCGGTACATGAGGTCGCGGCGCCGTTCCACCTCGGTGAGGCGGGCGGGGTCTTCCTCGAGGCCATCGGCGTAGGCCTGCGCCAGCCGGGCCAGCTCGGTGAGGCCGGCGTAGGCGCCGTCGAGCAGCTCGCGCCAGGGCGCCACCGATTCGTCGATGCGCTCCAGCCCGCCGAGCAGCCGGTCGGCCTGGCCGAGGGAGGGGAGGGCTCCTCCCTCCTCGTCCTCGAGGAGGGCGGCGAGCCGGCGCGCCTGTTCAGCGAGGGTCCCGGCGTGTCCCAGGCGGCGGGCCTCGAGGTCGAGGGCCTCGTCCTCGCCGGCGGCGAGCTTCGCGTCATCGATCTCCTGCACCACGTGCCGCAGGTAATCGGCGCGTCGCCGCACCTCGTCCCGCTTCTCGCCCAGGGCCTGCTCCTCCGCCCGCAGCTGGCTCACGCTCCGCCAGGCGTCGTCGAGCGCGGCGCGCTCGGGGAGCGCGCCCGCGAAGGCGTCGAGGATGTCGCGCTGGGCGTCGGGGTGGAGCAGCGACTGGGTCTCGTGCTGGCCGTGGAGGTCGACCACCAGGCTCCCGAGGCGGGCCAGCGTCCCGATGGTGGCCGGACTGCCGTTCACCCAGGCGCGGGAGCGGCCATCGGCGCCGATCTCGCGCCGGACCACGAGGCGGTCGTCCTCGGGTTCGAGGCCCAGCTCCTCCAGCCGGCGACGCAGCGTGGCGTCGGCCACCTCGAGGGCGCCCTCGACGGCCGCGCGCTGCGCGCCCGGGCGCACCAGGCTGCTGTCGGCGCGGGCGCCGAGGAGGAGGGCCACCGCGTCCACCAGCATGGACTTGCCGGCCCCGGTCTCGCCGGTGAGGGCGTTGAGGCCGGGGCCGAGCTTGAGCGTGACGTCCGCAATGGTGACGAGGTCCCGGACCCGGAGCTCGGTGATCACCGGATCACCTCGCGCTCGGAGAGGTCGCCCCAGTTGAGCTTCTGGCGCATCCGGGTGAAGTAGCCGTCGCCGCCCAGCCGCACCAGGAGCACGCAGCTGGTGGCACGGCGCACGTAGACCCGGTCGCCCACGGCGAGCGTGGTGCCCAGCTGGCCGTCGTAGGAGACGAGCAGGTCGTCGGCGCCGGGGGAGAGCGGCTCGGTGCAGATGGTGGCGTCGGGCGGCACCACCACGGGGCGCACCGCCAGGGTGTGGGCGCAGACCGGGGTGATGATCATGGCCTCGACCCCGGGCGCCACGATGGGGCCGCCGGCGGACAGCGAGTAGGCGGTGGAGCCGGTGGGGCTCGCGATGACGACGCCGTCGGCGCTGTAGGGGCCGAGTTCCTCGCCGTCGACGCTCAGCCGGATGCGCACCACGCGGGCCACGCCCGACTTGTGCACCGTGACGTCATTGAGCGCCAGCTGCTCGGTGCGGACCCCGCCCTCGTCGCTGATGATCGTGGCGTGCAGCGCCAGCCGGCGCTCCAGGACGTAGCGTCCGGTGAGCAGGGCCTCGAAGGCCTCGGCGATCTGGTCGCGGGTGGCCGTGGTGAGGAAGCCCACCCGGCCCAGGTTCACGCCGAGGATGGGGACCTCGCGGCCGTGCAGGAGGCGGGCGCCGCGGAGGAGGGTGCCGTCGCCGCCGAAGGTGATCAGGGCGTCCGGGCGTTCCTGGTCGAGCAGCGGCCGGAGCTCGTCCCACAGGGGGACGAGGCTCGGCTCCGTGAGCAAACGCACGCCGCGAGCCGGGGCGAGGGCCGCCAGCTCGCGGAGCACCGCCTTGAGGTCGGCGTAGCGAGGATTCCCGACGACCCCGAGGTTCATCGCGCCTCGACGCTCTCCTCGCTGTGGAGCGCCCGGAGCCGGCGGGCGATCCCGCCGGCCGAGAGCCCGAAGGCCTCCAGCTGCTCGGTACGGGGCGCCTGCTCCACCAGCTTGTCGGGAATACCCAGGGCCACCACCCGGACCTCGGGATTGGTGGTCTGCAGGGTCTCCGCCAGGTAGGCGCCGAAGCCGTTGACGATGGTGCCCTCCTCGACCGTCACGAAGGTGCGGTGCTGCGCGGCGAGCACCTGCAGCATCCCGCTGTCGAGCGGCTTGAGGAAGCGGCAGTTGACCACGGTGCAGTCGATCCCCTCGGCCGCCAGCTGGCTGGCCGCCTGCAGGCTCGGCTCCACCATGGTGCCCACCGCCAGGATGGCCACGTCCTTGCCCTCGCGCAGCAGCTGCCAGGTGCCGTAGGGCACTGCGGCCACTTCGGCGGCGGGGCGCGGATCAACCGGCACCTTGTCGCGCGGGTAGCGCAGCGAGAAGGGGCCCTCCGTGTGGGCCAGCGCGGTGCGCAGCAGCCCGATCAGCTCGTCGCCGTCGCGGGGTGCCGCCACCGTCATGCCCGGCACCGCGAGCATGTAGGCGATGTCGTACAGCCCCATGTGGGTCTGCCCGTCCTCGCCCACCAGGCCCGCGCGGTCCATGCAGAACGTCACCGGCAGGTGCTGCACCGCGATGTCGTGGATGATGTTGTCGTAGGCCCGCTGCATGAACGTGCTGTAGATGGCCACCATGGGGCGGATGCCCTCGGCCGCGAGCCCGCCCGCAAAGGTCACCGCGTGGCCCTCCGCGATCCCCACGTCGAAGAACCGGTCCGGCCACTTCTTCTGGAAGATGCTGGTCCCGGTGCCGCTCGGCATCGCCGCCGTCACCGCCACGAGCTCGGGATGCTCCGCCGCCAGCTGGGTGATCGCGTCGCCGAACACCTGGGTCCAGGTCGGCGGGCCGCTCGCCTTCTTCTTGGGCTCGCCGGTCTCGGGGTCGTACGCGGCGAGGCCGTGCCACTTCTCCTTGTTGGCCTCCGCGAGCGCGAAGCCCTTCCCCTTCTCGGTGATGACGTGGATGACCCGCGGGCCGGTCATCGGCTTCACGAAGTGGAAGGTGTCGATCAGCTTCTTGAGGTCGTGGCCATCGATGGGGCCGAAGTACCGGAAGCCGAGCTCCTCGAAGAACATCCCGTCGGAGAAGAGGTTCTTGGCGCTCTCCTCGAGGTTCTTGGCGAACTCCACCACCTCGGGGCCGAACACCTTGCCCAGCCGGAAGGTCCAGTGCTTGATGTGCTCGCGCAGCCGGTTGGTGGCCGGGCTCGCCGCGATGGTGCCCAGGGTCTTGCTGATGGCGCCGACGTTGGGGGAGATCGACATCCCGTTGTCGTTGACGATCAGGATGATGTCCCGGTCGGAGTGCCCCGCGTTGTTCATGCCCTCGTAGGAGAGTCCGCAGGTCAGGGCCCCGTCGCCCACCACCGCCACCACCTTGTTGCTGCCGCCCCGCAGGTCCCGGGCGGTGGCCATCCCGAGCGCCGCCGACATCGCGGTGGCGGCGTGCCCCGCCCCGAAGGCGTCGTGCTCGCTCTCGGAGCGCTTCAGGAAGCCCGAGACCCCGCCGGTCTGCCGCAGGGTCGGGAAGCCGGCGTTGCGGCCGGTGAGGAGCTTCCAGGCGTAGGCCTGGTGGCCCACGTCCCACAGGATCTTGTCGGTGGGGGAGTCGAACTCGTAGAGCAGCGCGATGGCCAGTTCGACCACGCCCAGGCTCGCCCCGATGTGCCCGCCGGTCTCGGCGCAGCAGTCGATCAGGCGTTCGCGCACCTCGCGCGCCAGCTCGGGGAGCTGGTCGCGGGGGATCTGCTTGAGGTCGGCGGGTGAGGTGATGCCAGCGAGCAGGCTCATACGACGGCTTCCGTGTTCAGGGTTCCGGGCCCGGTGGGCGGCGCCCCTTCAGGACTCCCTTGCCACAATATACTGCGCGAGGGCGGCGAGGGGTCCCGGCGGGATCCCGGCCGCCTCGAGGTGCCGCACCGCCTGGCCCGCCAGGGCGGCCGCCTCCTCGCGGGCCCGCTCCACACCGAGCAGGCTCACGTAGGTGGACTTCGCCAGGGCCACGTCCCGACCCGCCGTCTTGCCAAGCTGGTCGCTGGTGGCCGTCACGTCCAGTACGTCGTCGGCGATCTGGAAGGCCAGTCCCACGTCCTGGCCGTAGGCCGCCAGGGCCTCCACCGCGGCCGGGGGCGCCTCGGCGGCCATCCCGCCCAGGATGCACGCCGCGCGGATCAGGGCGCCGGTCTTGCCCCGATGCACCGCGATCAGGCCGGCCAGGTCCAGCTGCTTCCGCTCGGCCTCGAGGTCCAGCCACTGGCCACCCACCATCCCGCGGATGCCCCCCGACTCGAACAGCTCCTCCGCCATCCGCCCCAGCGTCGCGGGCGGGAGCAGCAGGTCCCGGGCGGCCTGGGCCAGCACCAGCCCGGCCACCGGCACCAGCAGGAAGCCGACCCGGGTGGCGGTGGGCACGTCGAAGGCCCGGTGGGTGGTGGGGCGGCCGCGGCGGAGGTCGTCGTCATCCATGCACGGAAGGTCGTCGTGCACCAGGGAATAGGCGTGGACCGTCTCGACCGCGGCGGCCACCGCGGCGATGGCAGGCGAGAGGCCCCCTGCCGCCCGGTAGGCCTGGATGACGAGCGCAGCCCGGACCCGCTTGCCGGGGGTGTTCAGGGCGTAGGCCAGCGCCTCGCCGGTGCGGCCCGGGACGATCGTCTGGACCCGCTCACTCCACGCGCCGAGCAAAGCGTCCACCCGCTCGCGGGCCTCGGCCAGCGCCTGGCGGGCCTCGACGGCGGCCGCGGGCAGCCCGGCCGGCTCAATCCTCGGCATCGAGCGCCTCGGTCCGCAGCGAGCCCGCGGCATCCTCCAGCACCTTCTGCACCCGGGCCTCCGCCTGCTGCAGCCGTTCGCGGGCGTTGCGCAGCCGGCCGACCCCCTCCTCGAACAGCGCGAGGGAGCGGTCGAGGTCGCCGTCCTCCCGCTCCAGCTGGCGGACGATCTCCTCCAGCCGGCGCAGCTCGTCGGTCAGCGAGGGCGGCGGGTCAGGGGTCGGGGCGGTCATGGGGTCGGATCCACGCGGGCGGCGACCGTACCATCGCTCACCCGCAGGCCAAAGGAAAGCCCGGGCGCGAAATCGGCCCGGCGGCGGAGCACCCGGCCATCGGGGGCCTGGGCGACGCTGTAGCCGCGGTCCAGCACCCGGAGTGGTGAGAGGGCGTCGAGCTGCGCGCCGAGCCGCTCCAGGTCGCGGCGCGGCCGCTCCAGCCGCCGGGTGAGCGCGGCCTCCAGCCGGTCGCCGGTCCGCGCCAGCCGCTCCCCCGCGAGGCGGGTGCCGCGCCCCAGCGCCTGCGCCAGGCGGGTGCCGAGGGCAGCGGCCTGCCGCACCAGGTCGGCGCGGTCCGGCACCGCCATCTCGGCGGCGGCCGAGGGCGTGGCGGCCCGGACGTCGGCCACCAGGTCGGTCAGGGAGACGTCGGTCTCGTGCCCGATGGCGGAGATCGTCGGCACCGCCACCGCCGCGAGCGCGCGGCAGACCGACTCGGCGTTGAAGACCGCGAGGTCTTCCTTGCTGCCCCCGCCCCGCGCCAGGATGCAGAGGTCGAGGCGCTCCAGCCGGTTCACCAGGCCCAGGGCGCGGACCACCCCGGCCTCCGCCTCGGCGCCCTGCACCTTGGTGCCGACCACCAGCAGCGCCATCGCCGGCCAGCGCTTCCGGGTGACCGTGATGATGTCGCGCAGCGCCGCGCCGTCGAGGCTGGTGACCACCGCGATCCGTTCGGGGAACGGTGGCAGCGGCCGCTTCCGCGCCGGGTCGAACAGCCCGTCCTTCTCGAGCGCGAGCCGCACCCGCTCCAGCGCCAGCTGCGCCTGCCCCACCTGGTCGGTGACGAGCAGCTCCGTCACGGTGAGGCGGAACTCGCCCCGCTCCTCCCACACGGTGGGCGTGCCCCGCAGGAAGACCTGGGTGCCCGGCGCGGGCGGGACCTTGATCCGGCTCGCGTGGGTGCGCCACATGACGCAGCGCACCTGGGCTTCGGCGTCGCGCAGGGTGAAGTACCAGTGCCCGCTCTGGTAGGCCTTGAGCTCGGACACCTCGCCCCGAACCCACAGCGTGCCGATGCTCCCCTCGAGCACCCGCCGCGCCGTGCGGGCGAGCAGCGTGGGCGTCCAGGGGGCGTCGGCGGCCGGATCGGAGAAGAGGTCGGGGGAGGTCATCGAACGCTCGGCGGCTTGGCGGCTCGATGACCCGGCCGAGTCGCCGGGCCGCCGAGCCGCCGGGCCGACTACATCGCCTGCTTCATGGCCTGCAGCGTGTTGGCCATCAGCATGGCGATGGTCATCGGCCCCACCCCGCCGGGGACGGGGGTGATCGCGCCGGCCTTCTCCGCCACCGGCGCATAGGCCACGTCGCCCACCAGCCGGTACCCCTTGGGGAGCGACGGATCGTCCACCCGGTTGATGCCGACGTCGATCACCACCGCGCCGGGGCGGACCATGTCGGCGGTGACGAACTCCGCCTTGCCGATGGCGGCGACGACGATGTCGGCGCTGCGCACCACGGCGGGGAGGTCGCGGGTCCGGGAGTGGCACACGGTGACCGTGGCGTCACCGCCCGGGCCGGTCTGGATGAGCAGGTTGGCCATCGGCTTGCCCACGATCGTGCTGCGGCCGATGACCACGGCGTGCGCGCCCTTGGTCTCGATCCCGTTGCGCAGCAGCATCTGGATCACGCCCCACGGCGTGCAGGGCTTGAGCGCGGTGGGATCACCGATGACCAGCTTGCCGACGTTCACCGGGTGGAAGCCGTCCACGTCCTTGGCCGGGTTGATCCGCAGCAGCACCTTCTCGGTGTTGATGTGCCTGGGGAGCGGCAGCTGCACCAGGATCCCGTGCACGGTCGGGTCGTTGTTGAGCTGCTCCACGATGGTCAGCAGCTCCTCCTCCGTGGTGGTGTCCGGCCGGGTGACCTTGACCGAGACCATCCCGGCCTCGAGGCACGCCTTCTCCTTGCTGCCGACGTAGGCCTTGGAGGCGGGGTTCTCGCCCACCAGCACCACCGCCAGGCCCGGCGCCACGCCCCGGGCCTTGTAGCCGGCCACTTCCTGCGCGACCTCCTGGCGGATGGTCTTTCCCAGGGCCACCCCGTCAATGATGCGTGCACTCATCGGGCGATATCCACGGCTCGGGTTTCACGGATGACGACGACCCGGATCTGGCCCGGGTACTGGAGTTCGTTCTCGATGCGGCGGGCGATCTGGTCCGAGAGGCTCACGGCGGCGCCGTCGTCCACCCGGTCGGGCGTGACGATCACCCGGATCTCCCGGCCGGCCTGGATCACGTTGGACTTCTCCACCCCGCTGAAGGAATTGGCGATCTCCTCCAGCTTGGTGAGCCGCTTGACGTAGCTCTCGAAGGCCTCGCGCCGGGCGCCGGGGCGCGCACCGCTGATGGCGTCGGCGGCCTGCACCAGGACCGACTCGGCGGTCTCGTGGGGCACGTCGTCGTGGTGAGCCTGGATGCAGTTGATGACCAGCGGCTGCTCGCCGTACTTGCGGGCCACCTCCACGCCGAGTTCCACGTGGGTGCCCTCGTGCTCGTGGGTGAGCACCTTGCCCACGTCGTGCAGCAGCGCGCCCCGCTTGGCCAGCGTCACGTCGAGCTTGAGCTCCGCCGCCATCATGCCGGCGAGCCAGGCCACTTCCTTCGAGTGATCGTAGATGTTCTGGCCGTAGGAGGTGCGGTAGCGCATCCGGCCGATCAGCTTGATCAGCTCCGGGTGCAGGCCGTGCACCCCCGTCTCGAACGCCGCCTTCTCGCCCAGCTCCACCAGCTCGGCCTGGAGCTCCCGGGCGCACTTGGCGGCCAGCTCCTCGATCCGGCCCGGGTGGATCCGGCCGTCCACGATCAGCGCTTCGAGCGTGCGGCGGGCCACCTCGCGCCGCACCGGGTCGAAGCAGCTGATGATCACGGTGTCGGGCGTGTCGTCGATGATGACGTCCACGCCGGTGGCCTGCTCGAAGGCCCGGATGTTCCGGCCCTCGCGGCCGATGATGCGGCCCTTCATCTCGTCGCTGGGCAGCGGCACCGCCGACACGGTGGTCTCGGCGGTGGCCTCCGCGGCCAGCCGCTGCACCGCCAGGGCCACGATCTTCCGGGCATCCTTCTCCGCGGCGCGCTTGGCCTGTTCCCGGATGTCGCGGCCGATCGCCTGCGCCTGGCTCCGGGCCTCGTCCTCGGCCTTCTGCAGCACCTCGCGGCGGGCCTCCTCCCCGGTCAGCCCGGCGATCCGTTCCAGCTTCTGGCGCTCCTCGCCCAGCAGGCGTTCCAGCTCCGCCTCCCGCTGCTTGAGCTCCGCCACCTTCTCCAGTTCCCGCTGGCGGAGCTCGCCCTCCTTCCGGCTCACCGCCTGTTCCCGCGCGGAGAAGCCCGATTCCTGCTTCCGGACCTCCTCCAGCTTCCGCTCCAGGGTCTGGTCCCGCTCCTCGGCCCGCCGTTCGAACCGTTCCCACTCCTCGCGGCGCCGCTGGGCCTCCTTGTCGAGGTCCTCGCGCAGGCGGAGGGTCTCCATCTTGCCCTCGAGCACGATCTGGTTGCGGGCCTCGAGGGCCTTGGTGCTGGCATCGGCCACGAGCGCCTGGGCCTCGGCGCGGGCGGCGGCGAGGGTGCGGGCAGCGCTCTGGCGCTGGGTGCGGCTGTAGATGAGGAAGGCGGCGGTGGCGACGACCACACCGGCGGCGAGCCCCTCGACCAGGGGCAGGAGGAATGGCGACATGCGATCTATCTCCAAAAGCGCCGGCCCCGGGAGGCGGACGCTGCATTGAACCCTGCGTCCCGCGCGCACAGCCGTGCCCGCGGGTGGGTGCCCTACCCCGGAATTCCCTGCGGCCCCGTGGCGCGGCGGCCCCGCTTGGACGGCGGCAGCAGCCGGGCCAGGTCATCGGCCATGGCGTTGAGCCGGGCGGAATGCTCCCGGTCGCCCCGGCGGGCCTGGAACAGCTCATCGGTGATGGCGAGGGCGGCGAGGATCGCCGCCTTGTGGGTCTCGACCTGCGGCAGCATGTCGCGGATGCGCTTGAGCGCCGCGTCCACGTAGGCGGCCACCTCGCGGGTGTACTCCGGCGGCAGCTCGGAGCGGACGGTATAGTCCTCGCCCCCGATCGTCACCCGGACGGCGTGCTTCGGCGTGCTCATGCGGCGCCCTCATCGGCTTCCTGCTCGAGGAAGCTCAGGCGGGTGGCGAGGATGCGGAGCTTGTCCCGGGCCGCGTCGATCCGCTCCCGGAGGGCCTGGTTCTCCACCTCGAGATCGATCACGCGCTGCCGCGCCTGCAGCAGCTCGGGGCCGGCCACCACCCCGCCCTTGCTCCGGGCCTCGGCCAGCTCGGCCTCGGCCTTGAGCGAGCGCCGCCGCCAGGCGGCGAGCTCCTCGCCCACGTGCTGGAGGAGGTCCCCCAGCTCGTGCAGCGCGTGCGCGTCAGGACGTTCGTAGTTTTGCGTCAAGCTGCTTCTCCACCGCCTTGAGCACCCGGCCCACCAGCCCGTCGACGTCCTCGTCGCGGACGGTCCGGTCCGGGGCCCGCACGGTCAGGCGCACCTGCACCGCCCGGTGGTCCGGCCCCAGCTGGTCGCTGCGAAACTCGCTCACGATGGTCACGTCTTCGAGCAGGGCCCCGCCCGCCTGCCGCACGATCCGCAGCACCTCCGCCACGCCCACCCCGGGTCCCAGCAGGAGGTTCAGGTCCCGCCAGGCCGACGGCGTGGTAGGCAGCGTCCGGTACCGCGCCGGGGGCACCGGGGCCCCGCTCAGCTCGAGCTCCAGTCCGAACACCGGGGCGGCCCACGCCGGGGTGTCCACCGCCTGCCGCCGCGCCGTGCCGACGGTCCGGCCCTGGCCATCGCGCGCAATCCACCCGGCTGCATCAAGATGCACGGTGGCCGACGGGTTGGCCAGAGCGACCGCCTGCTCGAACAGGGACTTGAGGTCCCACAGATCGAAGTCAGGCGCCACCCCCCCCTCGGTCCAGTGCGCCGGGTGCCGCGCCCCGGTCAACAGCGCGGCCACCCGGGTGGTCTCCACCGGCCGGCCGCCCCCGGGTGCGGCGGAGAAGCCCGCCCCGATCTCGAACAGCCGGACATCCCGTACCTGCCGGGACCAGTTGGTCTCCACGCCCCGGAGGAGGCTCGGCAGCACCGCTTCCCGAAGCCACGCCTCCTCGCTCGAGAGGGGGTTGAGCAGCCGGAGCGATCCCGGCCCCGCCGCGGGGCCCAGGGACAAGGTCTGGGCCTCGTAGAGGCCCTGGGCCACCAGCCCGGCCCGGACCCGGGTGATCGCCTGGTCGAGCGGCTGGTCGGCCAGCCGGCCCACCCGATAGGGGCGCAGCTCGACGGGGAAGTTGTCGTAGCCGTGCAGCCGCGCGATCTCCTCGATGAGGTCGATCTCGGTCGAGAGGTCGGGGCGCCAGCCGGGGAGGTCCACCGCCAGCCGGTGGTCCTCCGGCTTGTTGAGCACGGTGCAGCCGATGGCCACCAGGTACTTCTCGATGGCCGCCACGGGGAGGCCGTCGCCCAGCACCTGCGCCACCCGCGCCGTGCGAAGAAAGACCCGCGGTGGATTGCCCGGCGCGGGCCAGACGTCGGCGGCATCCTCCACCCGGCCCCCGGCGGTGGCCAGGATGACCGCGGCGCAGCGGCGCTGGGCATCGGGCAGCCCCCACAGGTCCACCCCCCGCTCGAAGCGGTAGGAGGCGTCGGTGGAGAGGCCGAGCGCCCGGCGGGTGCGGCGCACCCGGGCCGGCTCGAAGCAGGCACACTCGAGCAGCAGGTCGGTGGTCTGGTCCGAGACCTCGGTGTTCTCCGCGCCCATCACGCCGGCCACGCCGATCACGCGCTCCGCGTCGGCGATCACGGTCATGTCCGCGGTGAGGGTGCGGGTGACGCCGTCGAGGGTCACGACCGTCTCCCCCGCCCGCGCCCGCCGCGCCACCACCGACGGGCCGCGCAGCTGGGCCAGGTCGTAGGCGTGCATGGGGTGGTTGAGCTCGAGCATCACATAGTTGGTGGCGTCCACCACATTGTTGATGCTGCGAACCCCGGCCGCCTCCAGCCGCTCCGCCAGCCAGCGCGGCGACGGCCCCACCTTCACCCCGCGGATCACCACCGCGGTGAACCTGGGGCAGCCCTCCGCATCGTAGGTCCCGACGGTCACCCCCGCGACCAGCGCGCGCTGGCCCTCCGCCCGCGCCAGGGTGCCCAGGCCCTCCGTGGAGGCCCCCGGCAGCTCGGGCAGGCGGAACGGCACGCCGTAGCTCCAGGCGAGCTCCCGGGCGATCCCCTTGTGGCCCAGGAGGTCGGCCCGGTTCGGGGTGACATCCACCACGAGCCGGTCATCGCCCACCGGCAGCACCTCGAGGAAGGGCGTCCCGGGCGCCGCGGCCGTGTCGAGCTCGAGGATGCCGTCATGCTCCTGGCCCAGGCCCAGCTCCCGGGCCGAGCAGAGCATGCCCTCGGACACCTCGCCGCGGATCTTGCGGCGCTCCAGGGTGAGCCCGCCCGGAATGGTCACGCCCACCCGGGCGAAGGGGTACTTCTTCCCGGCCGTGACGTTGGGCGCGCCGCAGACCACGTGGCGCAGCTCCTCGCCGCCGTCGTTCACCCGGCAGACCCGCAGCCGGTCGGCGTTGGGATGCGGCGCCACCGACTCGACGTGCCCCACCACGATGGCCTCGAGCCCGGGGTGCAGGGGCTCCACGGCGTCCACGGGCGCGCCGAGCATCGCCAGCCGGCGCACCAGGTCGTCGGCCTCGAGCGGGCGGCGGAGGAACCCCTCCAGCCAGCGGCGGGAGACGTTCATCGCGAGGACTCGGCGGCTCGGCGGCTCGGCGCCTCGGCCTGGGGGCCGGCGGTGGCGCCGTCGAATTGTCGCAGGAAGCGCATGTCGCTCTCGTACAGCAGGCGGATGTCGGTGACGCCGAACCGGTTCATGGCGATCCGTCCGGGGCCCATGCCGAAGGCGAAGCCGGTGTAGCGCTCCGGATCGAGCCCGCAGTTGGCCAGCACGTTGGGGTGCACCATCCCGGCGCCCAGGATCTCCATCCAGCCCGTCCCCTTGCAGGCCGGGCAGCCCTTCCCGCCGCACACGCCGCAGCTCACGTCCATTTCCGCCGACGGCTCGGTGAAGGGGAAGAAGGACGGCCGGAAGCGCACCGCCGTCCGCGCCCCGAAGAACTCGCGGGCGAAGTGGCTCAGCGTGGCCTTGAGGTCCACGAAGGAGATCCCCTCATCGACCACCAGCCCCTCGATCTGGGCGAAGACCGGGGCATGGGAGGCGTCGAAGGGATCCTTCCGGTACACCCAGCCCGGGATGATCACCCGCACCGGCGGCGGATCCTGCAGCAGCACCCGGACCTGCACCGGGCTGGTGTGGGTGCGCAGCAGCCAGCGTCCCTCGTCGCGGGCGCGGCGGTCGGTGGCCTCGCGCCGCTCGCTGGTGTCCTCGATGCCCGAGGTGCGGTTGCGTCGGCGGTCGGCGCCGCTGCGGCGCTCGGGGATGTCGAGGTAGAGCGTGTCGTGCATGTCCATCGCCGGGTGGTCCGGCGGGAAGTTGAGGGCCCCGAAGTTGAACCACTCGGTCTCGACCTCGGGCCCCGTGGCCCGGGCGAAGCCCAGGCCGCGGAAGATCGTCACGATCTCCTCGACCACCTGGGTGACCGGGTGGGCCGCGCCGGTCCAGCGGGGCCGGCCCGGCATGCCGAGGTCGATGCCGCGGGCGGCGCGCGTGGCGGCCGCCGCGGCCAGGGCGGCCTTCCGGGCGTCGAAGGCGGCCTCGAGCTCGCCGCGCAGCTGGTTGGCGCGCGCGCCGACGGTGCGCTTGGCCTCGGCGGGCAGCGCGGGCAGGACGGTCTTGAGGAACTCGGTCAGGCGGCCCTGCTTGCGGCCGAGGAGGGCGATGTACTCCGCCTCCAGGTCCTTCTCGGTCAGGGTGGCGATGGCGGGCAGGCGCGCCGCGATCGCGTCGAGTTCCTGGGCGGTGTCAGCGTGGTCAGCCATGGAATCCCGGGGAGCGGAAGTCACGCGGGGTCACCCACCGGCGGCGGGCGACCCCACGGAGTCGTGCACGTGTCGGGCTGCCCTCAGACCGCGGCCTTCGCGACCTCGGCGATCTTGGCAAAGGCGTCCATGTCGCGGACGGCGAGATCGGCGAGGACCTTCCGGTTGATCTCGACGCCGGCCTTCTTGAGCGCCGCCATGAAGCCGCTGTAGCTGAAGCCGTGCATCCGGCACGCCGCATTGATGCGGGTGATCCAGAGGGTGCGGAACTCGCCCTTCTTCTTGCGCCGGTCGCGGTAGGCGTACTGCATGGCTCGCTCGACCGTCTCCTTGGCGGGACGGTAGAGCTTGCTGCGGGCGCCGCGCGCGCCCTTGGCGGCGCGCATGATCTTCTTCTTGCGGGCGTGGTGAGCGACGTTGCTCTTGACGCGAGGCATGGTGGCTCCCTTACGCCTGCAGGAGGCGGTTGACGCGCGGGAAGTCGGCCGAGGCCACGAGGGCGCCCTTCTTGAGCCGGTTCTTCCGCTTGCGGGTCTTCTTGGTGAGGATGTGGCTGTGGTTGGCGTGCCAGCGCTTGAGCTTCCCGGTGCCGGTCCGGGTGAAGCGCTTCATCGCGGCGCGCTTGGTCTTCTGCTTGGGCATTGCGTTCTCCATCAGCGGGGGGCCACCGGCCCGCCCTGCGTTTCAGCGGCGCGCACAGCCGTGCGCGCCTGGATCGATCACTTGGGGGCCAGCACCATCACCATGTTACGGCCCTCGAGCTTGGCGTCCTGCTCGACCTTCCCGATGTCCGACAGCGTGCCGAAGAACCGGTCGAGGACGGCCTTGCCGAGCTCGACGTGCGCCAGCTGCCGGCCCCGGTACATCATGGTGACCTTCACCTTGTTGCCTTCCAGCAGGAACTCGCGGGCGTGCCGGCTCTTGAACTCGAAGTCGTGTTCCTCGATGCCGGGACGGACCTTGATCTCCTTCAGGTGGATCACGTGCTGCTTCTTCTTGGCCGCCCGCGCGGCCTTGGCTTCCTCGAACTTGTACTTCCCGTAGTCCATGATCTTGACCACGGGCGGCCGCGCCATCGGGGCCACTTCCACCAGGTCGAGGCCGCGCTCCACCGCGGCGGCCAGCGCCTCCTCGACCGGCAACACGCCCAGCTGCTCGCCTCCGGGACCGATCACCCGGAGTGGACTGATCCGGATCTGCCGATTGATGCGGACCCGGCGCTCACGCTCGTTGGTGGACAGTCTGGCACCCCTCCCGAAAAAGAAAACGGACACCCCATGAACCCCTGGGTGTCCGGTAACAGCGGGCACGGGCGCGTGGGCGCCCCGCCAAACACTCGCTGCACGTGGGACCCGTTCGCGCCGGCCGGGCCGGGCTGGGGGTGGGGGGCCTCTCGCCCCCACTTCAAAAACCGGCGGTAAAGCTAGCCCCGAGGCGGGGTTTGGTCAACCGATCGGCCGGCTACGCCCAGACCACGTCCGCCAGCCCTACCCCTTTGCCCTCCGGGACCGCCCGCCCCATCGCGACGTGGGCATCGTGCTCGAAAATGAACCACCAGCCACCGGGGACCGCCTCCGCGAAGAGCGCCCGCTTGGACTCGAGGGTCCGCAGCGGCTCGAGATCGTACCCCATGATCCACGCCAGCGGCAGGTGGTGGTGGGTCGGGATGACGTCGCCGAGGAAGACGGCGGTCTCGCCCCCGCTCCTGAGCACCAGGCTCTGGTGCCAGGGGATGTGGCCCGGCGTCATCCGGGCCGAGATCCCGGGGAGGATCTCGCCGTCGCCCTCGAGCAGCCGCCACCGGTCCGCCGCCGCCACGGGCTCGAAGTTGGCCGGGAGGTAGCTGGCCCGGGTCCGCTCGTTGGTGTGCCGGGCGAACGCGAGCTCGTTCCGCTGCACGATATAGGTGGCGTTCGGGAAGGCCAGGCGGGGGGCGGGCGCGGCGCTCCCCGAGCCGGGCGCGTCGACCGTCGTGTTCCCGCCGGCATGGTCGAAGTGCAGGTGCGTGTTGATCACCCAGCGGACCTGCTCGGGCCGGTGCCCCGCCGCCCGCAGGGCGTCCTCGAGGCGCGTGGGTCCGGGATCTCCCTGGTTCGCCACGCCGTAGATGTCGAGGAACTTCGCCTCTTCCTTGTTCCCGAGGCCGGTATCGACCAGCACCAGGCCGTCCGGATGCTCGATCAGCAGGCAGCGCATGGTGAGCGGGATCCGGTTTCGCTCATCCGGCGTGATGTTGCGGGTCCACAGGGGCCGGGCCACCACGCCGAACATCGCCCCGCCGTCGAGCCAGAGGGCCCCGGCGTCGAGGAGGTGGCAGCGCAGCGCGCCGAGCTGGAAGGTGTGGCAGAGCGGCATGGGGTGGAAAGAAGAAGGGAGATGGGGAAGGGGGAAGGGGGAACGGGGCCGATGAAGGATCCCCCGCCGGGAACGGCGCCGCCGCGACCCCGGGGGGCGAGGGAGAGCGGGTGGCGGGCCGGCTACGCCTCGTTGCCCGCCGCGCGCTTGCCGCTGCGGGTCAGGCCCTCGAGGTCGGAGAGGGTACGTACCCCCTGCTCCCGCGCCAGGTCCAGCAGTCGCTCGAGCACCACGGCGGTCACCAATGCGTCGCCGGCGGCGCGGTGGCGGGCCTGATTCTCCAGCCCGAAGTGCAGGCTCAGGCTGTCGAGGCTGCGGGACTCGAGGACCGGCAGGAGCTTCCGGGCGAGCCGCACCGTGCAGAGCGACGGCCCCGAGAGGCCGAGCGCCCGGGCCCGCCGCACCTCGGCGGTGATGAAGCCCCAGTCGAACCGCGCGTTGTGGGCCACGAAGACCCGGCCCGCCAGCGCGGCAATGACCTCGTCGGCCACCTGCTCGAAGGTGGGGGCGGCGGCCACCATCCGGTCCGTGATCCCGGTGAGCCCCTGGATGCGGGGCGGGATGGGCACCCCGGGATTGACCAGTGACTCGAACACCAGCTCGCGCCGGGCACCCTGCACCACCACCACCGCGATGTCGGTGATGCGGTCGGGGCCGCTGGCGCGCATGCCCGTGGTCTCGACGTCGACCACCGCGAAGGCGCACTCCTCCACCAGGGGAGAGCCCTGCACCTCCGCGATGAGGGCCCAGCGGCCGTCCTCGAGCTGGCGCACCCGCGGGTCGGCGGAGAACAGGGCCACCGCGAGCCGCTCCGCCACCGCGCGCGGCGCGCCCGGCAGGCCCAGCACCTCCGCGGCGATGCGGTCGGCGTCGAGCGGGCCCCCGAGCATCAGCAGCATGGCGCGCTCCACCAGGGTCCGCTCCGGGAAGCTCGCCAGCCCGATCACAGGGCGGCCCGCGCCAGCGGCAGGGTCATGCAGCGGGGGCCGCCACCGCCCCGCACCAGCTCGTCGCCGTCGATGGTCACCACCGTGCGGTGCTTGGTGTCGAGCCAGTCGTCGAAGGCCACGAAGTCCACACTCGACACCGCCCGGAACCCGGCCTGCTTGAGCGCCTCGATGGTGCCCTCGTTGCGCCGGTAGCTCACCACCACCCCCGGCTTGAGCGCCACGAAGTTGCAGCCGCTGGTCCACTGCTCGCGGTCCTGGGTGGCCCGCCGGCTGCCGCCGGTGAACACCGGCTCGAGGGGCATCCCCACGTCCTTGAGCGCGGAGAAGAAGTTGGGCATCTCGCGCACCCCGTCCTCGCCCTTCCGGCGGTGCAGCACCGCCAGCCGCTCCGGGCCCAGGAAGTACGGGGGATACACCGCACAGAGCTCGCGGTCGAGCTGGGTGAAGAGCATGTCGAGGTGGATGGCCGTCGGCTCCTTGGGCATCACCACCACCAGCACGTCGGTGATCGCGGTGCGCGCGAAGAGCACGTCGCACAGCTTGTCGATGGCGGCGGCCGAGGTGCGTTCGCTGAAGCCCACCAGCAGGAGGTCGGGCCGCAGGAGGTGCAGGTCGCCGCCCTCCAGCGTGTAGTCGCTGCGGCGCTCCTCCGAGCCGTCGTAGAGCAGCCCCTCGTTCCCCAGCGTGGGGTGGTACGCGAAGAGCGTCTTGATCAGCAGCTCCTCCGTCCAGCGCACGCCGTGCCGCATCGAACCGACCACCGCGTGGCGCCCGATCACCACGCCGATGTCGCGCGGGAAGAAGAGGTTGGGCAGCGGCGGCAGCATGTACCCGATGGCGTTCAGCGCCCGCCCCACCGCGCCCCCCTCCGCCTCGACTCCCTCGATGATCAGCCGGGCCAGCGCCCGCGGCTCCAGCTCGCCCAGCTGCCGCCCCAGGAACTCCGAGGGGACCACGTCCAGGGTGCTGCGGGTGAAGTACTCGCGCGCCTCGGGCCGTTCCAGCGCCTCGGCCAGCAGGTCGGCCACCTGGTACACGGTGGCGAACCGCTGCAGCACCGCGACGAACCGGCGGTGCTCACGCTGCGCCGGCTCGACCTGGATGATGTCGTCGTAGAGGTAATCGCCCTTGTTGCCGGGCGTGACCGCGCGCAGCTCCGCCCCCGGCGTGTGCACCAGGACGGACTGCAGCTGCCCGATCTCGGAAGTGATGTTGAGTGCGGCCATGGCCGACGGGAAAGTAACGGGGGGCCGGCGGATCGGGGAACGGGGAACGGGCCGGCCGCCCCACCGCCCGCCGCCTAGCGATTGGTCAGGGCGTAGCTCAGCGTCTCCAGTTCCAGCGCCAGGTTCACGGTCTTCACCACCACGTCCTCCGGCACGGTCAGCTGCACCGGGGCGAAGTTGAGCACCGCCTTGACCCCCAGCGCCACACAGCGATCGGCCACGGCCTGGGCCGCCTCGGCCGGGGTCACGATCACGGCAATGTCCACCGGCTGCCGCCGCAGCTCGGCCTCGAGCTCCTGGATGTCGCGCACCGTGAGCCCGTTCCACGCCTTGCCGACCTTGGACAGGTCGGTATCGAAGATCGCCACGATCTCGAAGCCCCGCTGCAGGAACCCACGGTACTGCACCAGGGCGCTGCCGATCTTCCCTGCCCCGATCATGGCCACCCGGTAGGTGCGGCCCAGCCCCAGGATCTCCCGGAGTTTCTGCACCAGCTCCCCCACCGAATACCCGAGACCCCGCTTGCCGAAGGACCCGAAGAAGGAGAGGTCCTTCCGGACCTGGGCAGACGTCGTCCCGCCCCGGGCGGCGAGGGCCTCGGAGCTCACGGTCTCGGTCCCCTGTTCCTCGAATTCCTCGAGAAAGCGCAGGTAGAGGGAGAGCCGCCGGACGGTGGATTCGGCGATCTTGCGCATCGGCTATTGTGAAAACTTTCACAAATCTAGCCGGTGGGGGGCGGCGGGCGGTAGGGCGGCGGCTCGGCGGCTCGGCGGCTCGGCGGCCCGCCGGGGTTGCTACGCTGGCCCCACGCAGGCGAACAGTCGGGCGAAGGTGGCGGGATCCAGTTCCTGTGGCCGTGATGCGGGCGGGATGCCGGCACAGGCAAGCCACGCCGCGGCTTCCTCCGCGCTGCTCCCGCGAAGCTCCCGGAGGCCCCGTACCAGCTGCTTGCGGCGGAACCCGAAGAGCCCCACCACGAACCGCCGGAACTCCGCCGTCCGCTCCACCGGGATGAGTGGCTGGTCGAGGGGGGTAAGCCGCAGCACCGCCGAGTCCACCTTGGGCGGCGGCCGGAAGGCACCGGCCGGGATGGTGAAGAGCCGCTCCACCCGGGCCACCGCCTGGACCCCAACGCTGAGGGCGCCATAGTCCGGGCCGCCGCTCGGGGCGGCCACGCGGTCGGCCACTTCCTTCTGCACCAGGAACACCACGACCCGTGGCCGCGGCGGAGCCAGGGCCTGCTCCAGCAGGGGCGTGGTGATGTTGTAGGGGATGTTGCCGGCGATCCGGACCGGGCCGGGCCCGGTCAGCGCGTGCCAGTCCACCTCGAGCGCGTCCGCCTCGACAATCGTCACTCCCGGATACCGCTCGCGCAGTGCCGCGATGAGGTCGCGGTCCTTCTCGATGGCCACGAGGCGCGCGGCGCGCCGGGCCAGCTCGGCGGTGAGCCCCCCCGGGCCCGGGCCGATCTCGAGCACGGTATCCCCGGGCTCGATGCCCACCGCGTCGGCGATCCGGCCCAGCAGCCGCGGGTCGTGCAGGAAATGCTGGCCGAAGCGCTTCTTGGCGGGAGGCATTTGGGAGGGGGAAACGGGAAGCGGGAAGCGGGAAACGGGGCCATGCGCCGTGCGCCGGGCCTCGCCTACATCCGCAGTACGAGCAGGGTGCGGTCGTCGGCGGGGTGCGGCGTGGCCTTGTCGGCCTCCTGGAAGACGGCCTTGACGATGGTGTCTGGGTTGGCCGTGCGGCGGTTGGCAAGCTCGGCCAGGAGGCGCTCCTCGCTGAACCCTTCCCCGCCCCGCTGGTCGACGAGCCCGTCGGTGTAGAGGCAGAGCAGGTCGCTGCCGGGCACCCAGGGCACCTGGTGCCGGCGGATGCTCCCGGGCTCCGCCAGGCCCAGCGGCGGGGCGGTGGTGGGCAGGCGCTCCGGCGCACCCGACGCCGCCAGCCGGAACGCGTGCGGGTGGCCCGCACTGGCGTAGACCAGCCGCCGGTTGGCGGGATCGAGCACGCCGTAGAACACCGAGAGGTACATCTCGGTGGAGGCCAGCTCCTCGCCGATGCTCTCGAGCATCGACACCAGCACCTCGTCGGGGGTGGAGCCGGCGTGGGCGTGGATGCCCGCGGCGGCCATCACCAGCGCCATGACCAGCGCCGCCGAGAAGCCGTGGGACGAGACGTCGCCGAGCATCACGCCGACCCGGCCGTTGCCCAGGCGGGTGAAGGTGTAGAAGTCCCCGCCGACGTTGTCGACCGGGCGGCAGATGGCCGCCACCAGGGCGTCGTTCTGCAGCACGGCGGGCGAGGGCAGCAGCTTGAGCTGGAGGTCGTGGGCCAGCTCGAGCTCCCGCTGCAGCCGCTGGCGCCGCAGGTCGCGCTGGACCAGCCGGGCGTTCTCGATGGCGGCGCCGATCTGGTTGGCCACCGCCGAGACGAGCTTGGCGTCCGAGGGGGTGAAGCTGTCGCCGAGCAGGCGGTCGGTCAGGTTGATCACGCCGACGCAGCGCCCCCCCGCCCCGTAGCAGATCGGGATGCTCAGGAAGGCCTGGCCCTTGTAGTTCCGCGGGTCGTGGGAGCCGGGGTTCTGGGCCAGCGGGTCGGAGGGATCGAACACGATGATCCGCTTCTCCCGGAAGACCCGCGCCGCCACCGATTCGCGGTCGTCGATCCCCACCGGCTCGAGGCCGTCGGCGGAGAACCCCTGGGCGGCCACGTTCCGCAGCAGGCCCGCCTCCTCGTCGTGCACCATGATCGACGCGCGCCGCGCGCCCACCACCTCGGCCACCTCGTGGACGATCGTGGGCGCGGCTTCCTCCAGCCGCACCGTGTGGCCCAGGATCTCGCTGATCGCGTAGAGGAGGTCGATCTCCTTGTAGACGCCGGTCAGCTCCTCCACCACGCCGCCGGTCTCACGCTCGGCGGTGAGGAACGCGCCGACGATGCCGGCGAGCTGGGGGGCGAGCTCACGGGCCCGGGCCTCGGGCAGGTCGGCCAGGTCGATCCAGAACTCGCGCGTGTCGGGCACGGGGGCCAGCCAGACGCTGCCGGTGGGGGTGGGCACCAGGCCCGCGGTGGCCGGCATCGGGGGGGAGAAGCCGGGGTCGGGTCCGGGCCCGAACCGCCGCAGCGCCCGGCCGTCGAATCGCCACAGCCGCACCCGGGCGCCGACGAGGGCGCCAAGGGCGTCCGCGACGGCCTCGAGGCTCGTTAGTGGCGGCGCAGTGTCATGCAGATGGAATTCCCCTGCTCGTTGAACCGGACATCGTCCACCAGGTTGCGGATCAGGAACAGGCCCCGACCGCTGGCCTGCTCGAGCTCCTCGGGAAGGAGCGGGGCGGAGACACTCGACGGATTGAAGCCGGGGCCCTGGTCGGTGATCTCGACCCGGACCAGCTCGGCCCCGAGCTCGGCCTCGACCTGCACGGTCTTGGAGCGGTCTTCCTGGTTGCCGGCCACGATCGCGTTGGCGAGCGCCTCGGCGATGGCCACCCGGAGGTTGAAGCGCCGCTTGCGGCAGAGCCAGCTGTCGCCGCAGCAGTGCCGCACCAGCAGGTCGACGACCTCCTCGATGCAGGCCACGTCGCTCGGCACGGTGAGCGAGACCTGGATCGTGGCGCCCGAGGGGGCCGGGACCCGGCGGCGGCGGAGGCAGAGCCGGAGCGATGCCGGCAACGGCGCCGTCACCCGGCGAAGCTCCCGACCGCCCGCTCGGCGGTGTCGCTGATCGCAAAGAGGGTGTCGAGCTTGGTCAGCTCGAACAGGGACCGGAGGTCTTCGTTGAGGCCCGCCAGGCGGAGCTCGCCGCCCTGCTCGCGCACCTTCTTGGAGATCGACACCAGGGCGCCGAGCCCCGAGGAGTCGATGTAGCCGGTCCGGGAGAAGTCGATGACGAACCGGCGCTCGCCGTGGTCCAGGGCCTCCTGGATCGCGGTCTTGAGCTCCTGCCGGTTGCCGACGATCAGCTGACCCTCGACCCGGATCAGGTAGACGCCGCCGGGGTCCTTGCTTGCCGAGAATCCCATGACATGCCTTCGGTTAGAGCGATCAGCCGTCCTGGCCCTGGAGGGCCACCATCGCGGCCACCTCCACAATATCCTCCGGGCTCGCCCCGCGCGAGAGGTCGCTCATCGGGCGGGCCAGGCCCTGCAGGAGGGGCCCCAGGGCGGCTGCCCCGGCCAGGCGCTGCACCAATTTGTAGCCGATATTGCCGCTGTCGAGCCCCGGGAAGACCAGGATGTTGGCCGCCCCGGCCAGGGGGGAGCCTGGCGACTTTCGCGCCGCCACCTCGGGCACCAGGGCGGCATCGGCCTGGATCTCGCCATCCGAGGGGATGTCCGGCGCCAGCTCCCGGAACCGCGCGGCGGCCATCCGCACCCGGGTGACGCTGGCGCTCTCGGCGCTGCCCCGGGTGCTGAAGGAGAGGAACGCCACCCGCGGCTGGTCGCCCACCAGGCGGGGCCGGTCCCGGGCGGCGGCCAGGGCGATCTGGGCCAGGACCTCGGGTTCCGGGTCGGGAACGACGGCGCAGTCGGTGAAGGTGAGCACCCGGCCGTCGGGCAGCGCCATGTAGAAGCTGGAGCTCACGGTCCGGACCCCGGGCGCGCACCCGATGGCCCACAGGGCCGCCCGCAGCACCTCGGCGGTGCTGGCCACCGCGCCGGCCACGCAGGCGTCGGCCTCGCCCAGCGCCACGAGGGACGCGCCGAAGCGGATCGGGTCGGTGGCCAGGTCGAGGGCGTGCACGGCGTCGTGGACCCGGTCGGGGCGACGGTCGCGAAGGTGCTGGGCCACCCGGGGGTAGCGCGGGTCGCGGACCGGGTCGATGGCCCCCGGGCCGATGAGGATCGGGGTGGCGATGCCCTCGCCCGCCAGGCGCTCCGCCGCCGCCCGGACCCGGGCATCGCCGGCCTCGGGGAGGACGATCCGGGGGCGCCGCGCGGCGGCGCGGCGCAGCAGGTCCTGGCGGAAGCTCACCGGCCGAACCGGCGCCGGAGCGCCGCGTCCACGGCCGGGTGCACCAGGGTGGAGACGTCGCCGCCGTAGCGGGCCACCTCGCGCACCAGGCTCGAGCTCAGGTAGGTGGCATCCTCCGGTGGCACCAGGAAGACGGTCTCGAGGCCGGGCAGCAGGTGGCGGTTCATCATGGCCATCTGGAACTCGTACTCGAAGTCGCTCACGGCGCGGAGTCCGCGGATGATCAGCGTGGCCCCGGCGTCGCGGGCGAAGTCCACCAGCAGCCCCTCGAAGGTCGCGAAGCTCACCCGGGGCTCGTCGCCCACCACCGCGCGCAGCATCTCCAGCCGCTCTTCCACGGTGAACAGCGGCTGCTTGGTGGAGTTGCGCGCGATCGCGACGATGACCCGGTCGGCGAGCGCGAGGCTCCGGGTCACCAGGTCGGTGTGGCCGCGGGTGGGCGGATCGAAGGAACCGGGATAGACGGCGATTCGGGTCATGGCGCGTAGCAGAAGGTAATGGCCGTGTCGCCGTAGCGACGGGTGTCGTCGCCCGGCACCGCCGTCTTCGCGGGGTGTTCCACCGCCAGAATGCGCGCAAAGGGCGTCCGGCGGAAGAGGGCCACCAGCTGCGCGGCGTCATCCCGGCTGTACGGGGGATCGGCCAGCGCCAGGTCATACGCACCCGGAGCGAGCCGCTCGGCGAAGCGCCGCGCGTCGCCGCGATGGACCGCCACCCGCCCCTCCACCCCCAGGGCCTCGACGTTCTCCCGCAGGGCGGCCAGCGACGGCGGACTGAGCTCGACGAACTCCACCCGGCTGGCGCCACGCGAAAGCGCCTCGAGGCCGAGCGCGCCGCTGCCGGCGTAGAGGTCGAGCACCCGCGCCCCGGGGAGCGCCTCCTGCAGGATGCTCATCCACGCCTCCCGCACCCGGTCGGCGGTGGGCCGCACCCGCGGGTCGGCCGGCACCGCCAGCCGGCGGCCACGGAACTCGCCGCCCACGATCCTCAACTCGACGGCTCGGCGGCTCGGCGGCTCGGCGCCTCGGCCAACGTCGATGCGTCAGGAGCTCGGTGGCTCGGCGGCTCGGCGGCTCGACGGCTCGACGGCTCGGACCCTGATCGGGACGGCGTCGCTCGCGCGGGCGTGAGGGCCACGATGCGCGCCTGCAGCGAGACGGTGCCCTGGTACTCGTTCTCCTCGAGCCGGAAGGCGCAGTCCACGGCGGCGGCTGGCAGGCCGGGGCCGGCCCACGGCGCGCGCTCCGCCCAGCCGAACCCGATGGCGGCGACCCGGCCCCCGCCGCCGGCCAGGGTGCCCTTCAGGTGGCTGCCACCCACCTTGCGCACCCCCTCGAAGCGCACCCCCCGGGCCCCGAAGACCGGGGTGGGATTCCCCATCCCGCACGGCTCGAGGTAGCGGCAGAGGCGTTCCAGCTCCGGGGTCACCTGGCCGAGTTCCAGCACCAGGTCCACCCGCTGCTCCGGCCCCAGGTCCTCCTCGCCCAGCGTGCCGCGGGCCACCGCGGCGAAGCGCTCGCGGAAGGCCTCGAGACGGTCGCGCCGGATGGTGAGGCCGGCGGCCATGTGGTGGCCCCCGAAGCGTTCCAGCAGGTCGCCGCACTGGTGCAGCGCCCCGTGCAGGTCGAAGCGCGAGATGCTGCGCCCACTGCCCTTCCCGATGTCCCCGTCGAGCGCGATGAGAAACGCGGGCCGGCCGTAGCGCTCCACCACCCGCGATGCCACGATCCCGACCACGCCGGGATGCCAGGTGTCGGCGGCCAGCACCAGCGCGGTGTCGCGGCCGGGGTCCCGGTCCCGCTCCACCTGCTGGATGGCCTCCTCGAGGATCCGCTGGTCGAGCCCCTGCCGCTGGACGTTCAGCGCCTCGAGCCGCGTGGCGAGCTGCAGCGCCTCGTCGGGATCGTCGGTGAGCAGGAGGCGGATGCCGTCGGCGGCGTCGCCGACGCGGCCGGCGGCGTTGAGGCGCGGCGCCAGGATGAAGCCCACCTGCCCGGCGCGGATGTCCTTCTCGGCGAGCCCACTCACCCGGAGGAGGGCGGCCAGGCCGGGCCAGCGGGTCTGCCGCAGCAGCCGGAGGCCGTGCCGCACCAGCACGCGATTCTCGTCCACCAGCGGCACGATGTCGGCGATGGTCGCGAGCGCCACGAGATCGAGGAAGTGCAGCGGCAGGTTGGCCGGGAGGCCCAGCGCCGGGACCAGCGCCTGCACCAGCTTGAACGCGATGCCGGTGCCGCAGAGCTGGGTGAGGCCGGAGGTGTCGCCCGGCTGCTGCGGATCGACGATGGCCTCCGCCCGGGGCAGCACCTCGCCCGGCAGGTGGTGGTCGGTGATGACCACCCGCAGGCCGCGGGCGCGCGCCTGGTCCACGGCCGCGACGGCGGTGATGCCGCAATCGCAGGTGAGGATCAGGCCGGCCCCCACGGCCACCGCCGCGTCGATCCCGGCGGTGCCGAGGTCGTAGCCGTCGCGCAGGCGATGGGGCACGAACGGCGTGACCCGGGCCCCCGCGGCCCGCAGGGCCCGGGTCAGCACCGCGGTGGCGCACTGGCCGTCGACGTCGTAATCGCCGTGCACCAGGATGCCGGTGCCCTCGTGGACGGCGCGCCGGATCACGGACACGGCCTCCGCCATGCCCGCCAGGCGGAGCGGGTCGGCGAGCTGCGCGAGCTCCGGGCGGAGGAAGCGCCGGGCCTCGTCGGGATCGGTGAGGCCGCGCCGGACCAGCAGCGCGGCGAGCGGCTGGCCCACGCCCAGGCCCTCGCCCAGGCGGGTCACCAGCGCCGGCTCCGGGGGCGCGTCCACCAGCCAGCGGAGCGGCGGGACCGGAAAGCGGCTATTCAACGGTTTCGTCGGCGTAGAGAATCACGCCGCAGCTCTCGCACGCGTCGATGAGGGTGCCGGCCCGGATCTGGCTGCGCCGGTTGAGCGGCACCTGGGTGAAGCACGCGCCGCACGACGGACCGCTGAGCGCCACCACCACGCGCACCGACTTGACCGAGCGGAGGCGCTCGTAGCGGCCGCGCAGCACCTTGTTCACCTCGGCGGCCGCGGCCTCGCGGGCCGCCAGCGCCTCACCGCGGCGCGCCTCGGCATCGGCCCGGCGGAGGTCGAGCTCGCCCCGCGCGACCGCCTGCGCCTCACGCATCGCGGCGAGCCGGCTGCCCGCCTCGGTGCCGGCGGCCTCGAGCCCGGCGATGATCTCCGCCTGCCGCAGCCAGTCCGACTCCTCCTTGGCCAGGATGGAGCGGGCCAGGTCGAGCTCGGCCATCACGGCCTGGCTCTCCTTCTGGTTCCGGATCTGGTCGAGCCGGGCCTTGCCGCGCTCCTCCAGCTTCCGGTAGTTCTCGAGCTTCCCTTCCATCTCGACCCGGCGCCGGGTGGCGTCGGCCACCGCCTTCGCGTTCTGGGCCACGGCCTTCTCGCCCTCCGCGAGCTGCTGGTCGAGGGCCTCGACCTCGGCGAGAATCGCGTCGAGGGCCTGGTCGGCCTCGAGCAGGGTGCGGTCCTTCGCCTGCAGTTCGAGCAGCTTCAACAGATCTGGGTGCATCGGGCGGCCTCGGGGTTGGACGGTTAGGCGGTTAGGCGGTTAGGCGGTTGGGCGATTGGGTGACCGGCGGCGGTTCGGCTGGTAGCCCCGGGTCTGGTACTCCTCTGGGAACTTCTGCTTGAGCTCCAGCGATCGGCGCTGCAATTCCGCGATGAGTGCCGTGAGGTCGGGCCCGGTGGCGGCCTCGATCCGGCTCCGGAGGCGGCGGAGATCGCGCTCCTGCTCGCGGAACTCCAGCCGGCGCGCGGCGCCGGCAAAGAGGTTGGCCTGGCCGGCCTGGTCGAGCGGCACGTCGGTGCCGGCCACCCGCTCCCACAGCTGGCGCAGCCCGTCCGGGAGCCCATCGGGCGGCAGCGCCACCCCCGGATCTCCCAGGCCGAGCAGCACGTCGAAGAGCATCCGGTGGGTGGTGGACTCGAACCACTCCGGGTGCAGCTCCTCGTGCGCCCGGTGCCGCCACTCCTCGCTCTGGATCATCAGCCGCAGCAGCTGCACCTCGGTCCGCGCGCCGGAGCGGAGCCCCGCAGGCTCGACCGCCCGGCGCGGCGACGGCTCACCGGCGCGCCGGCCCGCGGGCTCGGCCGGTGGCTCGGGCCGGCTGGCCACCTCGTGCTCCAGCACCTTCTTGTCGACCCCGGAGCGTTCGGCGACGAGCGAGAGGTAGAGCTCCCGCTGGATCGGATCGCGGGTGGCGCGGATGGTGGGCAGCAGGCGGTCGAGGGCTTCGCGCCGGTGCTCGATGCCGGTGAACCAGCCGCGCCGGTCGAGGATCTGGATCTTCCGCTCCATCACGTCGATCGCGTCGCGCAGGATGGGCGCCAGGGCCTCGGCCCCGCCCCGCTGCACCAGGGTGTCGGGATCCTCGCCCTCGGGCATCGTGGCCACGCGCACCCGCACCTCGTGGCGCAGCAGCTCGTCGGCGGCCCGGAAGGTGGCCTTGAGGCCGGCCATGTCGCTGTCGAGCAGCAGCACCGCCTGCGGCGCAAAGCGCTTGAGCAGCGCCGCCTGCTCGGCCGTGAGCGCGGTGCCCAGGGGCGCCACCACGTGCTCGACGCCGGCCATCACCAGCCGGAGCACGTCGAAGTAGCCCTCGACCAGGATGACCGTGCCTTCCTTGCGGATGTGGTTCTTGGCGGCGTGCAGGTTGTAGAGCGTCCCGCCCTTGTGGAAGACGGGCGATTCCGGGCTGTTGAGGTACTTGGGCTCGCCGGGGCCGAGCAGGCGCCCGCCGAAGCCCACCACCCGGCCGCGGAGGTCGTGGATCGGGAAGAGCAGCCGGCCCCGGAAGCGGGGGATGATGGTGCCGTCGTCGCGCCGGGCCAGGAGGCCCGCCTCGAGCAGCAGCCCGGGGTCGAGCCCGAGCTGGGTCATCGCCTGCGGGAAGGCGGCGCCCCGCGGGGCGTACCCCAGCTCGTACGGCCCCGCGGCCTCGAGGTCGACGCCCCGGCCGGCGAGGTACTTCCGCGCGTCGGCGGCCTCGGGCAGTTCGGCGAGCTGCCGCACGAACCAGTCGTGCGCCACCGCCACCGCCTGGAACAGCGGCTCGCGCGGGTCGGGCCCCTGGCGGGGGCCGGACTCGGGGATCACCACCCCCACCTTCTTCGCCACCTCGCGCACCGCGGTGGGGTAGTCCATGCCGTACTGCTTCATGTACCACGAGAAGACGTCGCCGGCGGCCTTGCAGACGAAGCAGTAGAAGCTCCCCTTCTTGGGGATCACCGCGAAGTTGCGGTGCTGGCCGCCGTGGAAGGGACAGGCCCCGCGCCAGTCGGCGCCGGTGCGCTTGAGGTCCACCTTCTCGCCGATGATCGAGACCAGGTCGGCCGCGTCGCGCACCTGCTCGATCACCTCGTCGGGGATCATGCTCATGCGTCGAACTCCACCACCGTCACCCCGGTGCCGCCCTGGTTCGCCGGGGCAAACGCATGGCTCCGCACCCGGCGGTCCCGGCGGAGGACCTGCTGCACCCGATCGCGCACCACGCCGGTGCCCTTGCCGTGGATGATCCGCAGGTAGGGCTGCTCGGCGAGGACGGCGGCGTCGAGCGCCGCCAGGACGGTCTGTTCCGCTTCCTCGCCGGTGAGGCCGCGGAGGTCGAGCTCGAAGCTCGCCGCGTCGGTGGCCTCGCGGCTCGGCGGCTCGGCGGTCCGGCGGCTCGGCGGCTCGGCCTCCAGGCGGGTCAGGGTAAGGGCTTCCACCACCAGCTTGAGCGAACCGACCCCGACCACCGACTTGCCATCCCCCCGCATCTCCACAACCCGTCCGACCGTGCCGCTCTGCAGGCGAACGCGGGTCCCCACCTCCAGCCGCCGAGCCGGCGAGCCGTCGAGCCGCCGTTCCAGGTCGTCCATGGCCCGCAGCGCGCCGGCGGCTTCCGCCGCCGCCTGCTCCACGGCGCGCCGCGCCTCCCGGGCACTCTCCTCGCGGGCCTCGCCCGCCCGGGCGATGGCGGCCTCGACCTTTTCCCGGGCGTCGAGCAGGAAGGTCCGGGCCTGCTCCCGGGCCGACTTCTCGGCCTCACGCTCCCGCTTGCGGAGAGCTGCGTCGCGAATCTCCTGGGACTCCGCCTGCGCCGCCAGCGCGGCGGCGCGGCCCTCCGCCAGGTCGAGGCGCACCCGCAGCTCCTCCTCGCGGAGCGAGAGCTCGCGATCCCGCGATTCCACCTGCGCCAGCAGCGCATCGAGGCTCCGCTCGGCGTCGGGCACCTGCGCCTCCGCCTCGGCCAGCACGTCGGCGCGCACGCCGAGCCGCCGGGCGATGGCCAGGCCGTAGGAGCGGCCCGGTACGCCCTTGGCCAGGAGGTACGTGGGCCGGAGCGTGGCGGCATCGAACTGGAGCGAGGCGTTCACCACCCCGGGGGTCGTGGTGGCGATCCGCTTGAGGGCGCCCAGGTGGGTGGTCGCGAGCGTCAGGGCCCCGCGGCGGGTGAGCGACACCAGCGCGGCGGCGGCGAGGGCGGCCCCCTCGGCGGGATCTGTGCCGCTCCCGATCTCGTCGAGCAGGACCAGCGAGGTGTCGTCCGCCTCATCGAGGATCTCGCGCAGCAACGTGAGGTGGGCGCTGAACGTGGAGAGGCTCGCGGCGATGGACTGCCGGTCGCCAATGTCGGAGAAGATCCGGCCGCAGACCGGGAGTGTGCTGCCGGGCCCCACCGGCGGGATGATCCCGCTCTGCGCCAGTGCCACGTGCAGTCCCACCGCCTTGAGCAGCACCGACTTGCCGCCGGTGTTCGGCCCCGAGAGGAGGATGGTCCGTTCGCCCTCCTCGATGGCCAGGTCGAAGGGCACCACCACGGGGGCGTCGGACGGCCGCGGGGCGCCCGCCGCGCGCGCGAGCAGGAGGGGATGCCGGCCCCGGACGATCCGCAGCACCGCCGGCGCGGTGGCCACCGCCGGCGCATGCCCATCGACGTCGACCGCCCAGCGGGCGCGGGCCACGAGGTCGTCCACCGCCACGCACATCTGGTGCAGCGCCCGCAGCTCGGCCACATGGGGGCGAAGCCCCTCGCTCAGGTCGCGCAGGACCTTGAGCTCCTCCCGCGTGGCGCGCGCCTCGGCCTCGCGCAGCGCATTGCCCAGGCCGATCACCGCGGCGGGCTCGAGGTAGAGCGTGGCGCCGCTGGCCGACTCGCCATGGATGATGCCGTCGGGGCGGGTGCGGAGGTCGCGCGGCACGGGGATGACGTAGCGGCCATCGCGCAGGGTCACGCCCCCTTCCCCACCAACCGCCCGAAGGATCACCTCGAGCTTCTGGACCAGCCGCTCGCGCGCGGTGCGGATGTCGCCGCGCGCCTCGGCGAGCGCGGCGCTCGCGGTATCACGCACCCCGCCATCATCGTCGAGCGACTGCTCCAGCCGCTTCTCCAGCGGCTTGACCGGGAGCGGCGCCTCGAGCGGCGCCACCTGCGGGGCATCGGCCGCCACCCGGCGCAGTTCCCCGACCACGAGGCGCGCGGCGGTGAGGGTGCGCCGCAGGGCGAGCAGTTCCGGGCCGTCGAGCACGCTGCCCGGAATCCGGAGCCGGCTCAGGATGGTGGCCGCCTCCGGGACCGCCTCCGCCACCACGCCCCGCCCTCCGCGGGCCAGACGCGCCAGCTGGTCCACCCGGGTGAGCTCCTCCCGCACCAGGCTGGCGTCCGGACACGGCCGTCGGGCGCGGACGCTGGAGGCGCCCAGCGGGCCCGCGGCCCGGGCAGCCACGTCGTCCAGAACGGCGGGGAATTCGAGGTCGGCAAGGGGCGCAGCCCACCGGTCGGGGGCATCCGGGCCGGTCGGAGGGTAGAACTCCCCCGGAAAGGCGGACGGGGTGCCAGCGTCCGAAGACACCAGCACCCCGTCCGGGGTATTCGTCTCGATCTGGTCGGCCATCAGGCCCGCAGTGCTCCGCGCGGCGCGCGACCGGTCTTCACCACAGCCATGCTCGACTAGACCCGAGGGGTACGCGGATAGGATCGGCGGCTCTTGCGCTGCGCCGCGTTCTGCTTCCGCTTCCGCTTCTCGCTCGGCTTCTCATAGTGGCGGTGCTTGCGCAGGTCGGAAAGGATCCCGGCCTTCTCGCACTTCTTCTTGAACCGCTTGAGGGCCCGCTCGAAGCTCTCGTCATCGTGGATGATGACTTCGGACATTACTGGACTCACCCCTCTCCGGTCGCCATTGAAGGCGTATGGTATTGAGAAAGGCGAACTTAGGGGGTCGACGTGCCAAAGGCAAGGGCGGCTCGACAAACCCGCCGGCCGCCCCACCGCCCTATTCCAGCGTGAACCACTGCACCTCGACCCGTCGGTTCTGGTCGGGGTCTGGGCCGGCGGGCTCATCCCACCCGCGCCCGACGATCTCCAGCCGCTTGGGGCTCACGTTGTACTTGGAGATGAGCAGCTTCTGGATCTCGCCGGCGCGGTCACGGGAGAGCTCCACCGCCTTGAGGGCCATGCGCCGCACCAGGTCGTCGCCCCCGCGCTTGCGGAACTCGTCGACCATGGAGTTGTCCACGTGGCCCCGCAGCAGCACGGTCGAGCCCGGACTCACCGTGAGCAGCTGCTTGATGGCCTCGAGGTTCCGCAGGTTCTCGGCCTGGGACTGGTCGAGGTTGGCGGAGTTGGGCTGGAAGAGGAAGCGGATGTCCTTGGAGAGCAGCGGATCGTTCTCGATGCTGCCGCCCGGCCCGCCGGCGATCGGGGCGATGGCGATGGCCTCGCCCTTGAAGACCCCGGCCTTGTCGAGGGCGGCCAGCGCAGCCCCGTCGGCAAAGCGCGAGGGATCCGCGGGATCCTTCACCAGCTCGCTGCCGTAGGCGAAGACCGCCGACTGGTAGATCCCGCCGAAGCTCCCGGCGGCGTCGATGGCGCCGGAGAAGAAGGCCAGGTTCTCCGGCAGGTTGGAGAGGTGCACCTTCTGCAGCTCGGCCCGGGTCTGGTCGGGCGACCACTTGAACGCCTGGCCCACCACCCCGAGCTGGCTTTCCGGGGTCTGGCGCACCAGCCGGTTCCCCTCGAGGATCCCGCGCACCAGCCCCTCGACGATCTGCGGGTGCTGCTGGGCAAAGCCCTCGTTGACCACGAGCACGTCGGCGATGATGAGCAGGTTCTTGTTGCTGGTGAGGAGCCGCGCGCCGCTCCCGCCCTTGGCCAGGACCTCGGAGGTCTTGGGCTCCCAGGTGACGGCCCCGGCCAGGCGGCCGCTCCCGGCCTTGAGTTCGGCCAGGAAGAGGTCCCCGGCGGCGAAGCCGTCGTCGGTGTAGACCAGGTTCAGCGTCTCGGGATTCGGGGTGCCTTCGAGGCTCCCCAGCATGGTGATGCCGAGGCCGGCCTCCTGCGCCAGGTAGCGGATGAAGAAGTCGGTCTCGGTGAACTGTGCCGCCGCGACGACCTTGCCCTTGAGGGCGTTGATCCGGCGGATGTCGTTCTGCACCACGATGCCGTCGGCGCCGCGCGAGAAGCCGAGCTGCACCGGCACCTTCACCTTGAACTGGCGGCCGTAGACGGCCAGCACGTCGGTGGTGGTCACCGAGGCGGCGAGCCGCCCGCTGTTGAGCGCCGACCAGCTCTCCTCCTCGCTGATGGCGAGCTTGACGCGGCAGCCGCAGTACTTGGTGAGCAGCGAGGCGGGGTTCGGGGCGAGGCCGCCGTTGGCGGCGATGAGGCCGGCATAGCCGGCGTACTCGCTGATCTCGATGAGGACGGTGCTGTCGGCCGGGAGCTGGTAGGGCGCGGCCGGGGCCAGGACCGGGACGGTGGTCTGGACCTCGCTCACCTCGCTGGCGGGCTCCTCGGTCGTGACCCCGGGGATCGAGGGGAGGGCCACCGGCTTGCCCCGCAGCATCTGGGCGCCGAACCAGACCAGCCCGCCGATCAGGGCAAGCGAGAGCAGCTTGCCCAGGAAGGTGACCCGCGGCTTCTCGTCAGCCATTGGACGGCCCCATCTCCTTCTGGGCCGCCGGGCCCTGCGGCGTGGGGCCGGCCTGGATGCCCTGGCTGGCGAGGAACTCCGCCAGCGCCGCCTGTTCGAGCGCCTTGCTCTCGCCCTCCTTCTCCCGGACCTTGTCCATGTCCACCAGGTCCTTGGCCACGCGTGCCTTGCCGGCCGCCTGCTCGTAGCGCTTCTGCAGGGCGTCGTCCACGGTCTTCATCGTGTCGCCGAGGTCGCCCACCTTGAAGCTGGCGTTGCTGAGGGCCCCGGCCGCCTCGGCCTGGGCCTCCTTGATCTTCACCTGGTCCAGCTGCTTCTCGAGCCGCTTGACCTTGTCCTCGAATTCCTTCTGCACCACCTTGGCCTGCCGCAGGTTGGCGGTGTACGCCTCCTCGGTCTCGGTCAGCTCGGCGGCGTCGGTGGCGAGGTCGGCCTTGAGTTCCTGCAGCTCGCGGGCCAGCGCCCCCGCCAGCTCCATGTTCCCCGCCTGGTGGTTGGCCAGGATGCGGCGCTGCAGGTCGGCGGCCTTCTGGGTCTTGGCCTTCACCTGACCCTTCAGGCGCTCGGCCACCCCCGCCATCCGGGCCAGGGCCATGTTGTAATTGGCCATCTTCTCCCGGAATTCCTGCCGGGCGGCGTCCATCAGGGCCTCGGGATTGGACTCCTCGAGCCCCGAGATGAACAGGCCAAGGAACCCCTTGAACAGCCGGCCGACGCGGGCAAACAGGCCCATGGTGCCTCCTGAGCGAGCGGCGCGCATGCGCCGGATGAGGGGAATCGGTATCAAGTTGAGGTCTGGGCTGCCAATGTCAAACGACGGGCCTACATGAACCGCCGCAACTCCTCGATGCGGCGCTCCAGCTCCTCCGGCGCCAGGTCGCGATAGCGGGCCGGCAGGAAGCGGGTGTCGGTGCACTCCTTGACCGCCACCAGGTCCATGTACTCGAGTTTCCGGGTGTTGGCGTTGGGCCGGACGTCGCGGAAGGTGGCGAGCAGTATGTCCTTGAGCGGCGGCCGTGGCTCGGACGCCAGCTCCCAGGTGCGCAGCCCGCGCACGAACACACCCTCGATCTCGTTGCCGCCGAGGGTCAGGTCGTCCGGAAGGTCGGGGAGGTCGGCCTCGGTGAGCGGCACCTTGATCTTCCGGGCCACGGCCAGGAGCAGCGCGCGGCGCTCCGCCTCGGTCTCGGGCGGGAACAGCGGGATGTGGACGTCGAGCCGGCCCTGCCGCTTGAGGTCCACCTCGAGCAGGTCGGGCCGGCTGGTGGCGAAGACCCAGATGATCCGCCCCCGGTTGCGGGTGTCGGACATCTCCTTGGCCAGCATGCCGTAGACCCGGCCGGAGAGGCCGCTGTCGCCGTCGCCACCCTCGCGCTTGCCGGCCGCCTGGTCGGCCTCGTCGACGAACACCACCACCTGCCCCAGCGCCCGGAGCACGGCGAAGATCTTCTCGAGGTTGGACTCGGTGGCGCCGACCCAGCGGTCGCGGAAGTTCTTGAACACCACGCAGGGGATGCCCAGCTCGCCGGCCCAGCAGGTGACGATGAAGGTCTTGCCGGTGCCGATGCGGCCGGCGATCAGGTAGCCCATGGGGAGGGCGTGCAGCTTGCCGCGGCGCAGGAGCTCGGTGTCCTCGCGCAGCCAGGCGCGAACCGCCTCGAGCCCCGCCACGTGGTCCAGGGTGAATCCGGACTCGATGAACTCGAGCAGGCCGGCGCACTCCCGCTCGATGGAGTCCTTCTTCATGCGGGTGAGCCAGGCGCTGGTGATCCGTTCCCCGTTGCGCAACGCCAGCGCCAGCACCCGCCGGGCGCCCACCCGCGACAGCCCGGTGAGCCGCCGGGCCAGCTGGTCCATGGGCACGTCGGTGTTCGCGGCCAGCTCCGGCATGGGGCCGGCCACCAGCGCCTGCAGGTATTCCGCCATCTCCGGCTCGCCGGGAAGCGGCACCCGCAGCGCCACGGCGTGCGGGTTCTCGGCCACCAGCTCGTTGAGGTCGTGGAGCTGCTCCGCCAGCAGGACGGTCACGATGTTGGCGTGGAGCACCGACGGATCGTTGGCCCAGCCGAGCACCTTGACCACGTTGGCGCTGAAGGGGCCGCCGAGGCTCACCGGGTCGCCGCGAGGCACCACGAACTCGGCGAAGTCGATCACCACGGCGATCTTCCGGGCCTGGGCCGCCTTGTCCTGGATGGCCTGGAGGTTGAGCGTGCGCAGCAGGTAGCGGTCGATCAGCTCCAGCGCCGCGCCCGGCTCGCGCAGGTAGCTCTGGGCCTGGGCGGCGTCGCCCAGCGCCCCGCGCAGCCACTCGCCCCAGTCCTCCCCGCCCTTCACCGCGCGGATGCCGCGGCTGCGGTCGTAGCGCAGGATCACGTCATACCCCGCGAACATGACCTGGTCGAGGAACGCCGGGAGGGCGAGCATCTTCCCGTCCTGGGGCACCGCGTCGAAGATGTTGCCGTGAAGCAGGAACTGGGCGCAGGCGCCGGAGCGGAACAGGTCCCGCATCTCGACGGCCCAGGCGGGCAGCGTGGAACTCATCGGCCTTCCCGGATGGCGATCCGCGCGGCGGCGGGGGGGGGCTCGTCGAGCAGGTCGTCGAGCGAGCCGTAGAGCTTCTGCTGGTCGGAGATCCACTGCGAGGCGCCGCCCAGGCTCCCGGTGATCTCGTCCAGGCGGGCCGAAAGTCCCTCGGCGTCGGTGGAGAGGGCGGCCTGCTCCCGCAGCAGTTCCACCTGCTCCTGGATCCGGAGGATCTCGGCCTCGAGGAAGTCGAGCTTCTCCCGCCCCTCCCGGCGCTGGGCCACCCGCTGCTCCAGGATCTCCGCCTGGCTGGAGAGGCTCTTGCGGAGGTCCTCGCCCATGGCGGGGTCGGCGAGCCGCGCCCGCACCTCGGCCAGCCGGTGCTCGATCTCCTGGGTCTCGCCGAGCGTGGGCTCCTTGAGCACCCGGCTCATGGCCCGGCGGGCCAGCAGCAGCCGCAGGTACACCCAGATCAGCTTGCTCAGGTTCTCGCCCTGCACCTTGACCGTGGAGCCGGAGGGATCCTGCTGCGCGAACTGGTCGAGGATGGTGCGGCAGCGCGAGACGAAGGCCACGTAGCGGGCCTGGTCGGTGTCGGTGAGCCGGCGGACCATGGCCTCCATCCGGGCCTTCCACTCCGCCTCGCTCCCGTCGGTGGCGCGCCGGTCGATGACCTGCTGGAACCGGCCGTTGCTGGCGAGGCCGAGCAGGTACGCGAGCTCGAGCCCGGCGCCCACCAGCCAGAAGCCGGGGTTGGTGAGGCCCAGGACGCCGAACGCCGCCAGGCCGATCCAGTTCGGGGCGACGAACATCCCGAACGGCTTGGCGCTGAACGCGGCCCGCAGGTACCCGAAGAAGGAGCGCTTCATGCCCTACCCGGGAGGCCAGCCGAAGCGGCGGCCACCGAGCAGGTGAAGGTGCAGGTGGAAGACCGACTGCCCGCCGTCGGCGCCGGTGTTGGTCACCAGCCGGTAGCCGCCCTGGTCGAGTCCCAGGTCGGTGGCCACCTGCGCCGCGAAGGCCATGAGGCGGCCGAGCACGACCTCGCCCTCGGCGCCCCGCGCATCGCGGACCGCGCCGTAGTGCGTCGTGGGGATGACCAGGACGTGGGTGGGCGCCTGCGGGGTGAGGTCGTGGAAGGCCACCGCGTCGGCGCTCTTGCGGACGATCTTTGCCGGGATCTCCCCCGCCGCGATCTTGCAGAAGATGCAGTCAGCTGCCATGGCTCTCTCGGTGTCGGGCGATCCACGCCGCCGTCAGGGCGGCGATCGCCGCCGTCTCGAATCGCAGAATGTTGGCGCCGAGCCGCACGGGGGAGAAGCCCCCGGCGCGGAGCTGGGCCCGTTCGGCGTCGGTGAAGCCGCCCTCGGGACCCACCGCCAGCGCCAGCGCCCCGACCCCACCCGCCGCCGGCAGGGCGCCCTCCTGATCGGCCAGCCAGCGTGCCGCGGGCAGGTCCCGGGCGAGAAACTGCGCCAGATCCTCCGGGGGCGCCACCTCGGGGGCCCACGCCGCGCCGCACTGCTTGAGCGCCTCCAGGGCCCGGCGCTGGAGCCGCGGCAGGTGACTGGCCCGCACTCCCGAGGCCACGCTCCGGCTGCGCTCCGTGGCCAGCGGCACGAGGAGGGTGGCGCCGAGTTCGGCGGCCTTCTCCACCACCGCGAGGAAGCGCTCCTTGTCCCCGGCGCCCGCCCCGAGCACCAGCGGCGCCGGGGCCGGGAGGCGCTCCACCCGCTCCACCCGCACCGTGGCCTCCCGCCCCTGCCAGCACACCGTCCCGGTGGCCATGGTGCCACGACCATCGACCAGGCGGACCGGCTCGGCGTCGGCGCCGCGGCGCACCCGCAGGTGGTGGGCTTCCTCGTCCGGGACCGGCGCCAGCGTCCCCGGCGCCAGGTGCCCCGGGGCGACGACCAGCGTGATCACCGCCGGGTGGCCCGCACCGCCCACCACCCCTCGTCCACGATCTCCTCCGCCACCACGAACCCGCCATCGCGCAGGGCCGGCCGGAAGAGGTCGGCCTCGGCCAGCTCCATGCCGGAGAAGATGGCGGAGCCCCCCGGGGCGAGCGCGTCACGGATCTCGGGCAGCAGCGCCACGTTCACCAGTCGGAGGATGTTGCTCACCACCACCTGCGCCCGGGGCAGGAGCGGGGTCAGCTGGGCGGCGTCCCCCTCGAGGAACTCGACCCGCCCGGCCACGCCGTTGCGCACCACGTTGTCGGTGGCGATGGGAATGGTCTCGCCGTCCACCTCGATGCCCACGGCCTGCACCGCCCCGATCTTGACCGCCGCGATCGAGAGGATCCCGCTGCCGCTCCCCAGGTCGAGCACGAAGTCGCCCGGACGTACCACCCGGTCGAGCAGCGCCAGCGCGGAGCGGGTGGAGCCGTGCTCGCCGCTGCCGAAGGCCATCTCCGGGTCGAGCCGCAGCACGATCTCGTCCGGGCCGGGCGCGTGCGTGATCCAGCTCGGCACGATGCTGAACCGGCCCACCCGGCGCACCCCGAGGCCGGCGCGCCAGGCGGTGGTCCAGTCCACGTCGGCCAGCTCCTGCCGGACGCAGTGCACCTCGCTGCCGTGGGAGGAGGCGATGGCCTCCTCGAGGGCGAGCGCGCCCGGAAGGTCGAGGGCGAACGAGACCAGCGTCCCGTCCGCCCGCTCTTCCACCGCCTGCCCCGTCTGTTCCACCAGCCAGGTCGCGAGGGCGTCGCGCTGCCCGCTCGGTGCCTGCACTTCGATGGCGAAGTAACTCATGCGCCGAGCGCCTCCTTGAGCTTGGACCAGAAGCCGGCGGACCGCTTGGGTGGCTCCCCCTCGTGGCGGGCCAGCTCGCGAAACAGCCGGCGCTGCTCGTCGGAGAGTTCCTCCGGCGTCCAGACGTGCACCCGGATGAGCAGGTCGCCCCGCCCCGCCTGGCCCAGCCGGGGGAGCCCCTTCCCCTTGAGCTTGAGGATGGTCCCGCCCTGGGTGCCGGCGGGGATGCTGATGGCCTCATCGCCGTAGGGCGTCGGCACCTTCACGGACATGCCCAGCGCCGCCTGGGAGAACGACACGGGGAGATCGGAGACCAGGTTGTCGCCGTCGCGCTCGAAGCGCTCGTCGTCCTTGATCTCGATCATGACCAGCAGGTCGCCGGGCGGCGTGTTGCGGGCCCCCACCGCGCCCTGGTTGCGCAGGGTGAGGTAGTTGTTCTCGGACACGCCGGCGGGGATCTCCACCTGGACCGTCTTGTCGGCGCGGACGCGCCCCTCACCCCGGCACTCCTCACACGGGGTGGCGATCACCACGCCCTCGCCGGCGCAGGTGGGACACGGGCTCACCGAGACGAACTGGCCGAACATGCTCCGCGCCGCGCGGCGCACCTCGCCGCTGCCGCCGCAGGTGCCGCACTTGGCCGGACGGGTGCCCTTCCGGGCGCCGGAGCCCTCGCACGCCTCGCAGCGGTCGAGGGTCTTGAGCTTGATGGTGCGCCGCGCGCCGGTGGCCACCTCGGTGAGCGAGATCTTGACGCTCACCCGGATATCCTGGCCACGCCGGGGCTCGCCGCGGCCGCCCTGCCCGAAGAGGCCCTCGAAGCCCCCGAAGTCGCGCATGAAGATGTTGAGCGCCTCGGAGAGGTCCACGTGGTGGAACCCGCCGTAGCCCGGGCCGCCGGCGTTGCCGCCGAGCCCGGCCTTGCCGTAGCGGTCGTAGCGGGCGCGCTTGTCGGGGTCCTTGAGGACTTCGTACGCCTCGGTCAGCTCCTTGAACCGCTCCTCGGCGTCGGGCGACGGGTTGCGGTCCGGATGCAGCTCCATCGCCTGCTTCCGGTAGGCCTTCTTGATGTCGGCGTCGGAGGCGTCCTTGGCCACCCCCAGCAGTTCGTAGTACTCGCTCACTCCATCAATCCTTCCACCAGGCGGCTCGTGTGATCCACGAGACCGATGATCTTGTCGTAGGGCATGCGCGTCGGGCCGATCACGCCGATGACGCCGGCGAGGTCGCCCGACCGGTAGCTCGAGGTCACCAGGGTGAAGCCGGTGAGCCGGGTGTCGGCGTGCTCACCGCCGATGGTGATCGTCAGCCCGCTGGCCCGCCGGGCGGCCAGTGCCTGCTGCAGCATGTCGCGCCGCTCCGTGAGGTCCAGCAGGTCGCGGATCCGCCCGCTGCTGGCGAACTCGGGCTGGCCCGCGAGCATCTGGGCGCTCCCGAGCACCACCGCCTCCGTGCCGGTGGGGAGGCCGAAGATCTCCTCCCCCTCCTCGATGAAGATATTGAGCAGCTCCCGGTCGCCGGGCGTGCGCTCGGCGTCGCGGAGCCGCTCGCCCAGCGTGGTACGGATCTCCTGCAGCGAGAGGCCGGCGAGCCGTTCGTTCAGGGTCTGGGCCACCCGGCCCACGGTGTCGGCCGGCAGGTGGCCGGAGACCTGCACGAAGATCGTGCGCACCGCGCCGCTCTTGAGGTGGAACACCAGCAGCAGCCGCTCGGTCGACACCTGGGTGAGGTCGATCTTCTCCAAGACCACCCGGTCGAACGCCGGCGCCACCGCGACGCCCAGCTCGTTGGTCAGCACCCCGAGCACCTGCGCGGCGCGCCGCAGGATTTCCTCCAGCGCACTGCGTGACGTGCCGAGCTCGGCGCTCAGCATCCGCTGGTCCTCGCTGCTCGGCGGCGCCATGCCGGCCAGGTTGTTGACGTACCAGCGGTAGGCCCGGTCCGTCGGGATGCGGCCCGCGGAGGTGTGCGGATGGTAGAGGTAGCCCTTCTCCTCCAGCTCGCCCATCGTGTTGCGGATGGTGGCCGAGGAGACCCCCAGCGGAAACCGCTGGGCGATCGTCTGGCTCCCCGCGGGTTCCGCGGTCTCGATGTAGACCTGGATCACCGCCTCGAGCACGCGGATCTCCCGGTCGGACAGGCCGTCGGCTGACATGGGGGGTAATCTAGTGCGGGGAGGGCGGTTAGGGCGATTGGGCGGCTCGGCGGCTCGGCGGCTCGGCGACAAGATGCCGAACCGCCCGACCGCCTCCCGGCTATTCCCCGAGCCGGAACGCCGCCGCCTGCTGCACCAGTACCCGGACCGGCTGCCCGCGGTACTCACCCGGCCGGTAGCGGCAGCTCGCGGCCAGCACCCCCTCCTTCGCCGCCGCACCAAAGGCCGGGTGACTGCTGCTCGCGATCCGGACCGAGGCCGTGTCGACCCGGCCATCCGGGCCAACGACGAACTGCAGGACCGCCCGCCCGCTGACGCCCATGGATCGAAGCGCCGCCGGATACGCCCCGAGGCATCGCGCGCCCGGCGCCAGCTCCGGGGCCCGATCGGCCTCGGCGGGGAGCATGATCCCGCCGGGGGCCGGGGCAGTCGGCCCGCCGATGGGCGACCCGACCACAGTTCCGCCCTCGCGGATGGCGCCGGCCAGGGTCTTGGGATCGACCGGAGGCCCCGCGGGCACCGTTGGGAGGGAGGGTGGGGCCAGCACGGGGACCGCAATCGCGGGAATCTCCGGCGGCGCGACCGGAGGCACCGGCACCTCGGAGATGGCGGCCGCCGCGGCCACGGCCGCGGGCCGCAGGGGCATCTCGTAAATGACATCGATGGCGACGGGCCGGGCCTCGGGAACGCGCCCCGGACTCCGGGTGGCGCCGATCGCGCCGAGGACCAGGCCGGTATGCAGCGCGAAGGAGAACAACGACTGCCCGAGCGGCATCGCGGGCCGGCGGCGGGACTCGATCAGTTCACCCAGCATCATCACGCTCCGTGAAGGGGACGCTCCCATCATCGGGGCGGACGATTGCGGTGGCCCTCAGCTCCTCATGACAAATCGGTGACGCCGGGGTGAGGAATCGCGGCGGCCTGCGCCACCAGCGCGTCGAGCCGCAGCCACCCCTCCCCCGTGAGGCACACGCGGCCCCCCGCCGCGCGCGCCCAGCCATGATGCGCCCAGAGTTGCACAAGCGACCCGGGCAGGCTCCCTTCCTCGACACCGCCATCGGTGCGGAGGCCCAGGTAGAGGTCCTCCACGCGCACCGCTTCCGGCTCGAGCCGCTCCTCCGCTTCCACGCTCGTCGCGCCGGCCTCCAGCGCCGCACCCCACGCCGCGTATTCCCTGCGATTCCACCACCGATGCGCTCCCACCGCGCTGTGCGCGCTCGGCCCGAGGCCCAGGTAGGGTGCCCGCCGCCAGTAGGCGCTGTTGTGCACGGCCTCGCGGCCCGGCCGGCCGTAGTTGGATACCTCATAGTGGCGGAAGCCCGCTGCGGTCAGGCGTTCCCGCGCGGCCAGGAACTCGGCGGCGTACCGCTCTTCCGGCGGGGGCAGCGCCGCGCCACGAGCGACCCAGCGCCCCAGGGGAGTCTGCGACTCGACCGTCAGGCCGTAGAGCGAGAGGTGGTCGGGCGCGAGCTCGAGCGCGCGGTCGAGGTCGGCCGCCCAGTCGCGGCCCAGGGCCTCGGGCAGGGCGTAGATCAGGTCGAGGGAGAGGTTGGTGATGCCGGCGGCCCGCAGCGCCCGCACCGACCCCGGGACCTGCGCTGCGGCATGGGTCCGGTGCATCCAGGTGAGTACCGCCGGATCGAAGGACTGCACCCCGAGGGACACCCGGGTGATCCCCGCGGCGGCCCAGGCGGCTGCGACGGCGGGCGTCACGTCGTCGGGATTGGCCTCCAGGGTCAGCTCCGCGCCGGCCGCGAGCGGCCGATCGGCGCGGAGGGCCGCCAGGAGGCGGGCCAGCTCCGCCGGATCGAGCAGTGACGGCGTGCCGCCACCGAGGTAGATGGTCGCCAGGGGCGCGGCGGGCGGGAAGCGATCCGTGGCGGCCCAGCCGCGCCACTCCCGAAGCAGCTGGTCGACGAAGCGCCGGGAGGGCACCTCGCGGCGGACCGCGATGGCGAAGTCGCAGTAGCTGCAGCGGCGGGCGCAGAAGGGGACGTGGAGGTAGAGGTGCATGGGCGGCGGCCGGGCGGCTCGGCTTCGAAGGTAATCGGGGAGGGACGGCCAAGTTGACAGTCCATCGGCGGCAGCGCATCCTACCTGCGGTTCCCGGGGCACCTCGTCCCCGCGCCAGTCCCACGCCAAGGGGGTTCCGTGTTTCGCTTGACGTCCGTGCGCCAGCGCCTGGCCGCGGCGGCCCTGTTGCTCGCTGCGACGGTGCCGTCGGTCCTCACCGCCCAGAACAAGTTCTCCATCACCCCCTGGGTGGGCAGCTACTTCTCCCTCGCCGATTTCTACAACGATGACTTCGACCTGACCGTCATCGGCGGCACCGGTACCTCCAACATCACGGTCTCGCAGGAAAACACCGCGATGTTCGGCCTCCGGGTGACCCTGCCGGTCAGCGCCACGATCGCGGCCGAGGGCTCCTTCGGCTACGCGAGCAGCAACGTGCGGTTCGTGATCGAGGACCCGAACCAGAACGGCGGGTTCGACTTCGCCACCACCGACAAGGGCAGCGTCATGATCGGCAGCCTCCGGGCCGTCATCAAGCCGCGCCGCAGCAACCTGAGCCTGGTGCTCGGCGGCATCGTGGTGCATCACGGCGGCAGCTTCTGGGACGGCCCCGGCCTCGACGGCAAGCTGACCAGCTTCGGCGGCGTGGCCGGCATCGGCCTCCGCGCCAACGTCACCCCGCGCTTCCCGATCGACATCCGCGCCGAGGCGAACCTCTACCAGTTCGACCCGGACAAGGGCGACGACGCGAGCTTGGGCTTCTACCCCGGCAAGATGCAGTCGGACCTGGTCTTCAGCGTCGGCGTGCCGATCGGCGGGCGGTAGGGCGGTTAGGCGGTAGCCACCGCCACACAGCCACCACGGCAAGGGGCGGCGCTCCCAGAGGGGGGCGCCGCCCTTTCTCGTGCCGCCGTGCCGCCAAGTCGCTACTGTCCCGTGACCGGTCCCGGGGTCGAGCGTGGCGCGGTCCCACCGTCGCCCAGCTGCCCCTTGTCGTTCCGGCCCCAGCAGAGGGCCTCGCCCCCGCGCGCCATCCCGCAGCTGGTGCCGTCGCTGGCCGAGATGGAGCTGAAGGGCCCGCCCGCGACCGCCACCGGCTTGTTGCGATCCGTCTTGGAGCCGTCACCGAGCTGACCGGAGCGGTTCTCGCCCCAGCAGTACACCTCGCCGCCGCTGGCCAGGCCGCAGCTGTGGTTGGCGCCGAGCGCCAGGTCGGTGAAGCCCTGGCTGCCGCTCACGGCCACCGGGCTGGGGCGGTCGCTCTTGGAGCCGTCGCCCACCTGGCCACTTTCGTTGGCGCCCCAGCAGTAGGTCTTGCCGGCGGTGGTGATCCCGCAGCTGTGCTTGCCGCCCGCGGCCACCCGGCTGAACTTGAGCCCGCCCGATACGTCGATCGGCTCGTTCTGCTGCTCCAGGCCGCCGAAGCCCAGCTGTCCGGAGAAGCCGTCGCCCCAGCAATAGGCCTGGCCCCCGGCCGTGACCGCGCAGGTGTGGTTGCCGCCGGCCGAGATCTGCACAAAGCTCTGCCCGCCCCGCACCGCCACCGGCTTCTTGCGGTCGCTGGTGCCGCCGTCGCCCAGCTGCCCTTCCCGCCCCCGGCCCCAGCAGTAGGCCTTGCCACCGGCCAGGCCGCAGGTGTGGGTGGCCCCCGCGCTCAGCACGGTGAACCCGGGATCGCCCGTGACGGTCACCGCACTGGTGCTCGCGGTGTTGCTGCCGTCACCCAGCTGGCCCGACTTGTTGTCGCCCCAGCAGATGGTGCGCCCTCCCGCGATGGCGCACCCGTGCGCCCGACCCACCACCAGGCCACTCGCGCCGCTCGTGCCGTCGATGGCCACGAGCCCCGCCTGCCCCGCCCCCCAGCAGACCACCCCGTTGCCCGAGGTGATGCCGCAGGAGAGGCCGCCGCCCGCCTCGACGGCTCGCCGGGGCAGCAGCGCCGAGGCTCCACCGCCGGCGGGCGCGGGGCCGGGCGTCACCGGTGGCGGCGTGACCACCACCGGGGCCGCGGTCACGGTGATCCGCTCGCTCGCCACCTTGCCGTCGGCCTCGGCCCGGATCTCGGCGGTGCCGGGCGCAATGCCCGTGATCAGCCCGGTGCCACTGACCGTGGCCACCTGCGGCGCGCTCGAGCTCCAGCTGATCCCGCGATCGGTCAGGGGGCGGCCCCTCGCGTCGCGCGCGGCCGCGGTCCACGTGGTGGCTTCGCCCACCTTGAGGCTTCGGCCAGTCGCGGTCAGCGCCACGCCCGCCACCGGCACCACCGCGTCGGCCACCGTCACCACCGCGCTGGCCGACTTGCCCTCGGCAGTGGCCGTGATCGTGGCCTTGCCCTTGGCGAGGCCGGTCACCACGCCGGCGTCGGACACCTTCGCCACCCGCGGGTCGCTCGACTTCCACTGCACCGTCCGGTCGGCGAGCGGGTTGCGGCGGGCGTCGAGCAGGCTGGCCGCGAGGGGGGCATCGGCGCCGGTCTCGAGCGCGAGCGCGGCCGGGGTAAGCGATACGCTGGCCACCGGGGCCGGCGGCTCCGGCCGGGCAGGCTCCGGCTTCGCGGGCTCCGGCTTGACCGGATCCGGGATGGCCACGGGAGGCTTGGGGGCCGTCACCGTGATCTTCGCGTCGGCGCTCTTCCCCTCGCTGCTGGCCGTGATCGTGGCCGTGCCGGCGCCCATTGCCGACACCAGGCCGCTGGACGACACCAGCGCCACGTCCGGGGCATCGGTGCGCCAGACCACGGTCCGCTCGGTGAGGACGAAGCCGCGGGTGTCCTTGGCCGTGGCGGTGAGCTGGGCCGTCTGGCCCACCTCGATGGTCCGGCCCCCACCGCCCAGCAGCACGCTCGCCACCTGGGCCGGGAGGTCGCTGGTGGGCTCGGCCACGGTCACCGTGGTGGTCCCCGCCTTGCCCTCACTGGTGGCGGTGATGGTGGCGCTGCCAGCCTTGCGGCCGGTGACGGCACCCAGACCCGAAACCTCGACCACCGCGGGGTCACTCGAGCTCCAAGTCACGGCCCGCCCCTGGATCTCGTTCCCGTCGGCATCCTTGAGCACCGCCGCGAACTGCGCCGTCCGCCCCACCGCCACCTCAGCGGCCTCGCCAGTGATGCTCACGCTCGCCACCGCGGCGTCTGCCGTCGGCAGCAGCACCGGCGCCGGCGGGATCTCCTCGCCGCCCTTGGGACGCAGCACCGCGAAGGCCACCGCCGCCACCACGGCCAGCCCGACCACCGCCCCGATCAGCTTGCCCTTGCCGCCGGTGGACGGCTCGGCCGCCCGGCGACTCGGCGGCTCGGCGACCGGCGGCTGCACGACCTCCGTCCTGGCCTCGGGGGCCGCCGGTGGCGGCGGCGGGGCCTTCTTTTCCGCGGCCGGCTTCGGCTCCGGCGGGAGCGGCGCCGGTTTCTCGACCACCGGCGGCGGCAGGACCTCGGTCTTCACCTCGGCGACAGGGGGCGCGGGGATGGTCACCGCGAACTCGCCCTTCCGGCCCTCGACCGTGGCGGTGATCGTGACCGCGCCGGGCGCGCGCGCCGTGACCGTGCCGTCCTTTGCGACGCTGGCCTGGGACGCGGCGCTGCTGCTCCACTGCACCTCGCGGCCGGCCAGCACGTGACCCCTGGCGTCCTTCACCACGGCCTTGAGCCCCATGGTGCCGCCGACCGCGAGCGGCCCGGCCTTTCCTTCGATGCTCACCGAGGCCACCGGCACCGGCTGCACCGTCACCTGCACGGTCCCCGACTTGCCCTCGATCTCGGCCGTGATCCGGGCCGTGCCGGGCGCCATGCCCGTGACGCTGCCGTCCTTGTTGGCGATCGCGATCGCCGGCGAAGACGAACTCCACTTGACCTCGCGCCCGGTGAGCGCGTGGCCGCGGGCGTCCTTGACCTGGGCCACCAGCACCGACTTCTCCCCGGCGACGATCGGCTCCGGCGGCGCGATCGTCACCGAGGCCACCGCGGCCGGGGTGACCTTCACCTTCACGCCGGCGTGCTGCCCCTCCACGGAGGCGGTGACCTCGACGCTGCCCTCCGCCACGCCGGTCACCACCCCGGCGGCGGAGACGGTGGCCAGCTTCTCGTCGGCCGAGCGCCAGCTCACCACCCGGTCGGCAAGGGCCTGGCCGTGGCGGTCGGCCGCGGCGGCGGCGAGGGTCACGGTCTCGCCCGCGCGAACCGCGGGGGCCTGGGGCGTGACGCTCACCCGAGCCACCGGCGCGGGCGTCACCCACACCCGCGCGCTGCCCTTCACCCCTTCCGCCTCGGCGACGATCTCGACCACGCCCTCGCGGGTGGCCACGACGTGTCCCTTGGCGCCCGGCGTGACGACCCCCTGCGGGCTCATGCTCCACGCGACCTCGCGGTCGTGCAGGGTCACGCCGTGCTGATCCCGGACCACCACCTTGAGCCCCAGCTCGTCACCGACGGCGAGGCGGGCCTCCTCGGGCTCGATCAGGACCGACCCGACCGGCACCCGCGTCACCGCCACCTGGGCGGTGCCGCTCACGCCCTCGGTGGTGGCGGTGATCGTGGCATTCCCGGGGGCCACCGCGGTGACCAGGCCGCTCGGGGAGACCGTGGCGATGGCCGGCGCACTCGAGGCCCAGCTCACCGGCACGCCCGCCGCGGTGCCCCCGGTGGTGCGCGGGTTGGCGGTGAGCTGCATGCTGTCGCCGACATGCAGGTCGCTGCGGCCGGGCGCCACCGAGATGCTGAGCACCCTGGGCGTCGGCATCGGGGCCGGGATCGGGGTGGTGGCGGCCTCGACCACCTGCCGCGTCTTGGCCGGCGGCACGGGGCTCGTGGGGGGCGGCGGCACCTGCTTGAGGATTTCGCTGGTGCTGCCCTTCCGGGCCAGTCCCACCAGCTGCAGCCGGACCGGGTCGTCGTGGGTCAGGGCGCGGCCGCCGAGGGCCTGGGCGGCCTCCTCCATCGAGCCGTAGCGCTTGTCCGGCGCCTTCTCGAGCATCCGCATGACCGCCGCGGCCAGCTCGGGCGGGCAGTCGGGGCGCTTGTCGCCGAGCGGCTTCGGGGTCTCGTGGAAGTGGGCGAACATGATGGCCATGGCCGAGTCGCCCTCGAAGGGCTGGTGGCCGGTGAGCATCTCATAGGCCACGACGCCCAGGGAGTACTGGTCGGACTTGCCGGTGATGTCCTTGGCGGCGCACTGCTCGGGGCTCATGTACGACGGGGTGCCGACCGCGATGCCGGTCATCGTCAGGCCCCGGTTCTCCGCCACCTTGGCGATCCCGAAGTCGGTGACGACCGACCAGCCCTCCTCGTCGATCATGATGTTGGCGGGCTTGATGTCCCGGTGCACGATGCCGTGCCGGTGGGCATAGCCCAGTGCGCCGGTGACCTGCTGCAGGATGGCCTGGACCATCGGCACCGGCATGGGGCCGATGTCCTTGATGATCTGCTCCAGCGAGCGGCCGGCGATGAACTTCATCACGAAGAAGAGCGACTTGCCGGCGCTCTTCACGGTGTAGATCGGGATGATGTTCGGGTGGGAGAGGTTGGCGGCGGTGCGCGCCTCGCGCTTGAAGCGCTCCGTCATCCCCTCGCCCATGAGGAGGAGCGCCGGGGCCATGACCTTCACCGCCACCTTGCGGTCGAGGGCGATGTCGTGCGCCAGGTACACCGTGGCCATGCCGCCGCGGCCCAGCTCCCGGAGGATCTCGTACTCGCCGATGGTGGCCTGCTTGAGCAGCTCGAGGGCGAGCGCCTGCGCGTCGTCCTCCTGGGCCGCCGGCATCATGGCCGTGGCCACGCTGCCCTGCTCGCCAGAGACGTCCAGCCCGCACTCCATGCAGAAGCGCGCGCCAGCCGAAATCGGCTTGCCGCAACGGGGACAGGTTGCGCCGGTGGTCGAGGTCATCAGGCTCGGAAGTCGAGGGGCTGGCCCAATTTAGCCGGGAAGATGGAAACGGGAAACCGCGCGCCTCTCCGCTGCCTTTCCCGGGGCTCCGCCCCCGGCGCGAAGGTGCAATCCGCACCCCCTCCCTACTGGTTGGTCAGGGCCAGCCGGCCCTCCCGGGGCGCCAGCAAACCCCGGAGTTCCAGCGCGGTCACCAGCGTCAGCAGCTGCGGCGCCGGCAGGTCGGTGCGGGCGACGAGGTCGTCCAGGCCCAGGGGACCGGCGGCCAGGGCCCGGTAGACCGCGGCCTCCTCCGGCGTGAGCCCCGGCGGCGGCGGTGCCACGGGGGGGGCCGAACCCGCCCCCGACGGGGCGGGCACCTCACCAAGTTCGGGATAGTGGCGGAGGAGGTCGGCCACCTCGAGCAGCGGCTCGGCGCCGTCACGCAGCAGCCGGTTGGTGCCCACCGAGGTGGGGCTGGTGATGTTCCCCGGCACGACCATCACCTCCCGCCCCTGCTCGAGCGCCATCGCCACGGTGATCAGGGTGCCCGAGCCGGACGCCGCCTCGATGACCAGGGTCACGCGGGCCAGGCCGCTGATGAGCCGATTGCGCCGCGGGAAGCTGCCCGCCATCGGCTTGTCGCCCGGCGGGAACTCGGTGAGCAGGAGGCCGCGCTCCTGCACCCGCTGGTACAGCGCCCGGTTGGCGGCCGGATAGATGACCCCCAGGCCATTGCCCAGCACCCCGAGGGTGAGCCCCCCCGCGTCGAGGGCCGCCGTCTGGGCCACCGCGTCGAGCCCGCGGGCCATCCCGCTCACGATCACCAGGCCGGCGGCCGCGGCCGCTCCGGCGATGGTCCGCCCCACCTCGCCACCGTACGCGGAATGATCGCGGCTCCCCACCACCGCCACCGCCGGCCGGCCCAGCAGCGAGAGGTCCCCCTGGGCAAAGAGCACCCCGGGGGGATCGGGAATGGAACGAAGGACGGCGGGATAGTCGGGATCGTCGCGCAGCAGGCAGCGGGCGCCGAGGTCGTCGATGCGCCGCAGCACGGCGAGGCCCGTGGCCAGGCGGGCGGCCTTGATCGCGGTCGCGCCCGCGGGCGAGAGGCCCGGAATGGAGCACAAAAACTCAAACGGCGCCGCGAGGGCGCCGCTGGCAGTCTCACAGGCCGCGAGCAGACTGGTGAGTCGCTGGGGACCGATGCCGGGGACCAGGGCCAGCGTCACGTACGCGGCCCGCTCCTCGCTCAGGGCCACGCCTCGCCCTCGTCGCCCTCCCACAGCGGTTCCTCCGCCCGGGTGCCCGTGGCCTCGGCGGCGCGCGCCGCCTCGACCGCCTTCCAGAGGTACGCCTTGAGGTCTTCTACGCCCTCCCCGGCGACCGAGGAGAACGCGACCACGCCGATCGCGCCCGGGGTGTCCAGCACCGGCAGCTCGGCGTCGGCCGGGAGGAGATCCCGCTTGGACAGCAGGATCAGGTGCGGCTTGGCGAACAGCACCTCGCTGTAGGCGCGGAGCTCGCCCCGGAGCAGGTCGTAGGTGGCCTGGGGGTCGGGGGCGTCGAGCGGCACCATGACGGCAAGCACCCGGGTGCGTTCCACGTGGCGCAGGAACTGGAGCCCCAGCCCCTTGCCCTGATGGGCGCCTTCGATGATGCCGGGGATGTCGGCCACCACGAACGTCCGGCTGTCCGACAGCCCCACCACGCCGAGGTTGGGCTCGAGGGTGGTGAAGGGATAGTCGGCGATCTTGGGCCGCGCCGCGGAGATGACCGAGAGCAGGGTGCTCTTGCCCGCATTCGGCTCGCCGACCAGTCCCACGTCCGCGATCAGCTTGAGCGTCAGCTCGAGCTGGCGATCCTCCCCCTCCTCGCCCGGCTCCCACTCGCGCGGTGCGCGGTGGGTGGACGTGGTGAAGCGGGCATTGCCGCGCCCACCCCGGCCCCCCTTGGCCACCAGGAGGGTCTCGCCGGGATGCAGCACCTCGCCCATCGGCTCACCGGTCTCGGCGTTGCGCACCACCGTGCCCGGCGGCACCGGGAGGTAGAGGTCGTCGCCGGTGGCGCCGGTCATGTTCTTGCCCTTGCCGTGGACCCCGCGCTCCGCCTTCCAGGCGGTGCGGTAGCGGTAGTCGAGCAGGGTGGCCAGGTTGGCGTCGGCCTTGAGGTATACCGAGCCGCCGCCGCCGCCATCGCCGCCGTCGGGGCCCCCCTTGGGCTTGTACTTGAAGCGCGCGAAGGACGCGGCCCCGGAGCCCCCGGTGCCCGCGGTGACGCGGATGGTGACGAGATCAACGAACATGGGGTCCCCGGGTCACTCCTCGGGTTCCCAGCCTTCCCGCACCGTCTGCCACAGTTCCTTCACTTTCTTCCACTGGTCGTAGGACAGCAGGGGGTTCACCACCGACAGCACCGCCTCCACCTGGCCGAACGTGGCGCCCGCGTGCAGCGAGCCGCGCAGGTGCGAATGCAGCTGCCGGGGCGCCTCGAGCACCGCGGTCTGCGCCACGGTGCACAGCTCCCGCCGCAGCAGGTCGAGCCCCGGCCGGCCCATCGTGCGGCCGTAGCCCTCGATGATCATCCACTGGTCGAGCGCCGGGTGCAGCTCCTTCACGTTTTCCCGCAGGCGATTGTAGTTGGCGCCGTAGACGATGCCGCAGGTCTCCTCACCGCGGGCAGTCCACTGCGCCAGCTGCCGGTAGTCGGCGTCCGGATCGCTGGACGGGGCCGGCACCCGGCTCACCTTGCGCCAGATGGTGAACGCAATGAGGGTGCGCGGGTACCCCGTCATCAGCACCGACTGGAGCAGCAGCTCCTCGACCCACGGTACCGGCACCTGGGCGCTCTTGCACGCCGCGGCGCCCTGGCGCAGCTCGGGTTCGAAGCCCTGCGCGATCGCCGCCGCGAAGCGGACGAGCGTCAGTGTCGGGGCATCCAGGTGATCCTGCCGTGCCATGAGTCTAGCGTCCTCTCCCTGCCGGGACCGTATCGTCCGAACGCAGCGCTAGGCCGGAAACCGCAGCGTGCCGGTACTGCGCAGCGCCCCGGTGACGGCGCCGCGGGTGTTGAGGATCGGGATCTCGGCGTGGCGATCCACCGCCGCGCCCAGTCCCGCCGGATCGAAGCCCAGCGGCACCCGGGCCGCCAGCGCGCGGAGCACGCCGAGCAGCGCGGGCCCCAGGCACAGCATGTCGCCGTCTTCCACCTTGAGCGCCAGGCCGAGCCCCGGCCCGGGCAGCGCGGCGCAGTAGACGCCATCCGCGCCGAGCTTGGCGAGCACCGCGCCCCGCCCCGCGAGGCCCAGGTCGGTGCACAGGCGGTGCCGGCCCCCGATCATCTCCGGGAACCCGGCCATTGCCTCCCGGAGGCGGACGGCCGCCGGTTCCGCCGACACGCCGAACCGCGCGTAGGCCAGCGCCATCGCCGAGAGGGGCAGCCCGAACGACACCACGGTGCAGCCGTCCACGCCCTGGACGATGCGGTCCTCGGTGAGCCCGGTCCACCGCGCCACCTCCGCAAGGATCCGCCGCTGCAGCGGATGCTCCGCCCGTTCATACCCCGCCACCGGCCAGCCGTGCGCCCGCGCCATGGCCACCATGGCGGTGTGCTTGCCGGAGCAGTTGCTCCAGCGCGGCGTCATGGTGATGCCGTGGCGGAGCACGTGCTCGCCGACCGCCGGGGAGAGCGGCGGGTGCGGGCCGCACGCCAGCGCCTCCTCGCCGATCCCCACCTTCCGGAGCATGCCGTCCACCACCTCGAGGTGGGCCGGTTCGCTCGAATGCGAGGCGCAGGCGAGCGCCAGCTCACGGGCCGTGAAGCCCACCCGGTCGGCCACGCCATCGGCCACCATCGGCATGGCCTGGAACGGCTTGGCCGCCGAGCGCCAGAAGGCCACCAGCGCCGGGTCGCCGCTGTCGGCCACCAGGCGGCCTTCCGTGTCTACCACCGCCACCGAGACCCGGTGCACCGATTCGGCGATGCCGCCGCGGGTGGCCTCGAGCCGGAAGGGGGTGGGCATGGGGGAGCAAAATAGCGGAGCGGGAAGGAATCCGTATCTTTGGCCCATGCCACTCCCGTCGCGCCTGGTGATCGCGCTCACCGGCCTCGCCGCCCTGCCGCTCGCGGCCCAGTCCACGCCGTACGTCGCCCTGGATGATCCGCACCGTCCGGCCTTCGAGCACCTGGTGACCCGCGGGGAGGTGGACGACCCCTCTCCCCAGCGCCGCCCCTTCCACCGGCGGGACGCCCTGCTTGCCCTGGACAGCGCCGCGGCGCGCGGCACCCTCCGCGATACTGCGCTCGCCGGCCGGCTCCGGGCCGCCTGGGCCGAGGACACCGCCGCGGCGCGCTGGGAGGTGGGGGTGGCGGCGGGTGCACAGGGATACACCGACGCCCGCCGCGACCTGCTCCACCCGGCCGGCCCCGAGGGCGTCCGCCCCCTGGCCGAGCTCCGGGCGGAGGCGCACTACGGCCCGGTGGTGCTGGTGACCCGCCCCACCCTCGAACCGCGGGTGGCCAGGGACCCGGACTGGTCCGGGCGTCACAACCTCAAGGTCACCGGCCGCCACCCCGAGGCGTACCTCGCGCTCCAGTTCCGGTACGGCGAGCTGTTCTACGGTCAACAGGAACAGAACTGGGGGCCGGCGCTCTTCCCGGGCATCGGCGTCAGCGACGCCGCCTACCCGCGGCCCGCCCTGGGCCTCACCCTCGGCACCGCCCGGCTGGGCCTCACGGCGCAGGCCACGACCCTCGAGGACGCCACCGACAGCACCGGCGCCACGATCAACCGGTACTTCTTCCTCCATCGCCTGCACGCCCGGGTCAGCCGGCGCCTGGAGCTGGGCCTGTGGGAGACCACCGTGCTGGCCGGGCCGGGACGCAGCTTCGGGCCCCGGTTCCGCAATCCGGTCACGCTGCTCCTGCTTGCCAACGAGTATGGCCTGGGCGATGACGGCAACATCATGGTCGGCGCGGACCTCACCTGGCGGGTGGGTGCGATGCGGCTCCTCGTCCAGCTCGGGCTCGACGACTTCCAGTACCAGCCGGGCAAGGCGCCCAATCGCTACGCCTTCACGCTGCAGGCCGAGGGCCCCGTGGGGCGCGCGCTGGCCTGGCGGGCCGGCTACTCCCAGGCGTCGAGCCTCGCCTTCCGGACGGCGCGCCCCTTCGAGGCGTTCACCGAGGAGGGGGTGGGGCTCGGGCGCAACTTTGCCGATAATGACCAGGTGACCGTGACGGTGAGCGCACCGGTGGCGGGATGGATGGTCTCGCCCGAGCTGACCCTGCTCCGCCAGGGCGAGGGGCGGATCAACGATCCCTGGCCCAGCGGGCAGGCCCTCGCCGACACGCCGACCCTCTTCCTCGGGACGGTGGAACGCACCTGGCGCGCCGCCCTGGATGTGAGCGGGCGCCACGGTCCGCTGGCGCTGCACCTCAACGCCGGGGTCCACCACCTGCAGAACGCCGATCACGTCGCGGGCCGCAGCCGCACCGAATTCGTCGGGCGGCTGCAGGCCACCCTGGGCACCCGCTGGCAAGGACGCCTCTAGCATGCCGACCTCCGCGCTCCCCCGCCCCCGCCTCACCGCCCTGCTGGAGCAGATGCGCGGCCGCCGCGTGGTGGTCGTCGGCGACGCGATGCTCGACCGTTACCTGATCGGCGACACCGAGCGGATCTCGCCCGAGGCGCCGGTGCCGGTGGTGAGCGTCACCGAGCGGCGACTGGCGCTGGGTGGCGCGGCCAACGTCGCGGCGAACGTGGCGGCGCTCGGGGGCCAGGCGCAGCTGGTGGCGGTGGTGGGCGCCGATCGCGACGGCGAGGCGCTGCGCGGCGAGCTGGGACGCCTGGGGATCGATGACCGGTTCCTCCTGGCCCTCCCCGATCGCCCCACCACCACCAAGACCCGCGTGGTGGCCCGGGGGCAGCAGGTGGTGCGCATCGACGAGGAAGACGCGGGCGAGCTCGCCGCGGAGACCGCCGCGCGGCTGGCCGCACTCGCCACCGAGGCCATCGCCCAGGCCGACGCGGTCCTGCTCGAGGACTACGACAAGGGCGTGCTGCATCCCACGGTCATCGCCGCCACGATGCAGGCCGTCGCGGCGCGCGGGCTGCCCACCGTGGTGGATCCCAAATTCCGCTCATTCTTCGCGTACCGCGGCGCCACGGTGTTCAAGCCCAACCGCCGCGAACTCGGCGCGGCGATCCCGGGCATCGACCTCAGTTCGGCGCGCGCGCTGGTGGAGGCGGTGGGGCGCCTGCAGGTGGAGAACCTCCTGCTCACCCTGGGGGCGGGCGGGATGGTGCTGGTGCACCGCGACGCGGGGGTACCGCCGCACCTGATCGAGAGCGAGGCGCGCGAGGTCTACGACGTCTCGGGCGCCGGCGACACCGTGACCGCGTGGGTCGGGACGGCGCTGGCGGCCCGGGCCACGCCCATCGAGGCGGCGGAGATCGCCAACATCGCCGCGGGGGTGGAGGTGGCCAAGCGGGGCGTGGCCACCGTGTCGCCGGCGGAGGTGCTGGCGGCGCATCGCGGCGCGTAGGGCCGCCTGAGGGGCGCGCCACGATGCGCCCCGGGGGTTGCCTTAACACCGTGCCATGGTGTAGGTTATCGGCCCCCAAGGTACCGGGGAGCCCCATCCCGGGCGATTAGCTCAGCTGGTTAGAGCGCGCGCCTCACATGCGCGAGGTCGGGGGTTCGAGCCCCTCATCGCCCATCACCATACCGACGACAGCCCCCCGGCCTCCCGCCGGGGGGCTGTGTCACATCCAGGGGGACGCCTCACCCCTCCGGGGCAGGCCCGCCCAGGTTCGCGATGACCCGCCCCAGCAGGGTGAGGAACGCCGCCTGCTCGGCATCGGTGAGCCCCGCGAGGGCCTGCGCCCGCAGGCCGCTCCGCCACGCCACTGCCGCCGCATGCCCCTCGCGCCCCTCCGGCGCAAGCCCGATGACCTCGATGCGACGGTCGCCCTGGGGCGCGGCGACCAGCCAGCCCAGGTCGCCCAGCCGGTTGAGGCTGTCGACGACGTCCTGCGGATCGGCGGTGCCGCGGAAGGCCCCGAACAGGTCGGGCAGCGAGATTGGTCCCCGGCGCTGCAGGACGGTGAGCACGGCCCAGTCGAGACCGGCCACGGCGGGCGGCGCGTCACGTCGCGCGGCGCCGGGACCGAGCTGGTCCTGGAGCGCCAGAAGGAGCACCTCGAGCTGGGCCGTCGGGTGGGAGGTGGGCATGCGGGCCGGGGGCAAGGGACGCCAGCGGAGACGGGACGGAAGGTGATTAGAATGATGCCGTCCGGGCGCCGGGGTGTCCACCGGCGCTGACCCCAATCGCTGAGGACCGGCATGGCAACACCGCTCGAATTCGGGCTCGACACCTTCGGGGACGTCACCCGCGGCGCCGACGGCCAGCCCCTCCCCCACGCGCAGGTGCTCCGGCACGTCGTCGAGGAGGCGGTGCTGGCCGACCAGGTCGGCGTGGACTTCATCGGGCTCGGCGAACACCACCGCCCCGACTTCGCCATCTCCTCGCCGGAAATGGTGCTGGCCACCATCGCGGGCCGCACCACCCGTCTCCGGCTCGGCTCCGCCGTCACCGTGCTCGGCTCCGACGACCCGGTGCGCGTCTTCCAGCGCTTCTCCACACTCAATGCCACCTCGGGCGGCCGGGCCGAGGTGATCCTCGGGCGGGGCTCGTTCACGGAATCGTTTCCGCTCTTCGGGTTCGACACGGCGCAGTACGAGACGCTGTTCGAGGAGCGGCTCGACCTCTACGCCCGGATCCTGGAGCAGGACCGGACCGGCGCGCCACTCACCTGGCGGGGCACCACCCGCGCCCCGCTCGCGGGCCAGCGGGTCTATCCCCCCACCGAGGGCGGAACGCTGCGCACCTGGGTGGGCGTGGGCGGCAGCCCCCAGTCGGTGGTGCGCGCGGCACGGCACGGCTTCCCGCTCATGCTCGCCATCATCGGGGGCGACCCGCGGCGCTTTGCGCCCTACGTGGCGCTGTTCCACCGCTCCCTCGCGGAGCAGGGCCGGGAGCCGCTGCCGGTGGGCGTGCATTCGCCGGGCTACGTCGGGGCATCGGACGCGGAGGCGCGCGCCGAGTACTGGCCGGGGTACCAGGGATTGATGAACACCATCGGCCGGGAGCGCGGCTGGCCGCCGGTCACCCGCGACCAGTTCGAGCGCGAGGTCGAGTCCGGCTCCCTGTACGTGGGCTCCGCTGAGACGGTGGCGCACCGGATCGCGGCCACCGTGCGGGCCCTCGGCCTGGCGCGGTTCCAGATGAAATACAGCTCGGGCCCGCTGGCGCACGAACGGCTGCTGGGCAGCATCGAGCGCTACGGCCGCGAGGTGATGCCGCGGGTGCGGGCGCTGCTCGGGGCCACGCCGGCAGCCTGATGGCGCCCCGCCCCGCTGGCGTGGATATTCCCCCGGGCCGGCCCTCTCCCCTCACCCGGACGTGCCCAGTGCCCACCATTGCCACGCGCCTCCTGCCGACGCTCGCGCTCCTGCCGCTGCTCCTCGGTGCCACCGCGCCGCTCCAGGGGCAGACCTACGCGGTGGGGCGGATCCGGACCCCGCAGGGCGAGATCCGCTTCCTGCTCGATGACCGCACCCCGGCACACAAGGCAAGCTTCCTCCGGCTCGCGGCGGCGCACTACTGGGACTCGCTCACCTTCAACCGGGTGATCCCCAACTTCGTGGCCCAGGGGGGCTGCCCCGACACGCCCGAGGGATTCTCGCACTTCCCGAACCTGCTGGCGCCGGAATTCCACGACAGCCTCCGGCACGTGTACGGGGCCGTCGGCGCGGGCCGGGACGACAATCCCGGCAAGCTCGACCCGGGGTGCCAGTTCTACATCGTGGCCAACCAGGCCGGGCTCAAGCGACTGGACGGGAACTACACCGTCTTCGGCCAGGTGTTCACGGGCATGGACGTGGTGGAACGGATCGTGAAGGCGCCGCGCGACTCCACCGACACCCCGCACACGCCGATCCCGCTCACCGTGGACGTGGTCGAGATGACGGCGGCGGAGCTGGCGCGGTACGGGGTGCGCCGCCCCTAGCCGGGTGCGCCCCCCCCGCCCCGGCTTGACGAAACTCCCCGGCGGCCGCACCGTATACCTAGCTAGGTATGCATAGCTAGAACGGGGAGACCATGGCGCGGCCGAAAAACGACATCCTCCAGGGCACCCTCGCCCTGCTCGTCCTCAAGTGCCTGGCCGCCCAAGGCCGGCTGCACGGCTACGCCATCACGGCCCACATCCAGCGGGTGTCGGACGAACTGCTCCGGGTGGAGGAGGGCTCGCTGTACCCCGCACTGCACCGCATGGAACAGCAGGGCTGGGTCAAGGCCGAGTGGGGCATCACCGAGAAGAACCGGGAGGCGCGGTTCTACAGCCTCACGGCGCCGGGTCGCAAGCAGCTCGCGGTCGAGGAGGCCAGCTGGCAGCGCCTCACCACCGGCGTCAACCGCGTCCTTCGCTTCGCCTGAGCCCGGGGGATCCCATGAGCTGGCTGACCCGCCTGCAGAACCTCGTCCGCTCCACCCGGCACGGCCGGGACCTCGACCGGGAGCTCGACTTCCACCTGGCCGAGCTGGCCGACACCCTCGAGGCGCGCGGCCTGTCGCGGGCGGAGGCGGAGCGGGCCGCCCGCCTGCAGTTCGGGCATCGCGCCGGGGTGCGAGAGGCGACCCGGGAGGTCGACATCGTGGCCTGGCTCGGAACGCTGGGCCAGGACCTCCGCTACGCGGTGCGCGGCCTGCGCGCCGCCCCGGGATTCACGCTGACGGTGCTGCTCTCGCTCGGGCTCGGCATCGGCGCGAACACGGCGATCTTCAGCCTGTTCAACGCGCTCCTGCTGCGCACCCTGCCGGTGGCCGAGCCGCAGGCCCTGGTCCAGGTGACCCGGGGCGAGACCGGCGGCGCGGAGTTCACCAACCCGATCTGGGAAGCGCTCCGCCGCGAGCAGGACATGTTCAGCGGCATCCTGGCCTTCTCCTATTCCCCCTTCAACCTGGCCAGCAGCGGCGAGACCCGGCACGTTACCGGCAACTACGTCGGGGGCGACTACTTCCCCACCCTGGGCGTACGGCCGGCCGCCGGCCGCCTCCTCTCCGGCGCCGACGACTACCGCGGTTGCCCCGCCCTGGCGGTGCTCGGGCACGGCTTCTGGCAATCCGAGTACGGCGGCGACCCGGGGGTGGTCGGGCGCACCCTGATGGTGGAGGGCCGCGCCTTCGAGGTGATCGGCGTGGCGCAGTCCGGCTTCTTCGGGGTGGAGGTGGGGCGATCGGTGCAGGTGTACGTGCCGCTCTGCGCCGAGGCCATCATCCAGGGCACCAACTCCGGGCTCGACGTCCGGGCGTACTGGTTCCTGACGATCCTCGGCCGCCCCCGGCCGGGGCTCGCCGCGGCCGACGTGGATGGCCGGCTGGCGGCGCTCTCGCCGGGGATCTTCGCCGCGACCGCGCCCGCCGATTGGGACGGGGACAACCTGCGCAGCTACCGGGAGAGCCGGCTCCAGGCGATGCCGGCCAGCACCGGCGTCTCCGAGATGCGGCTGACCTACCGGCCGGCGCTCCTGATGCTCATGGGGGTGGTGGCGCTGGTGCTGCTGATTGCCTGCGCCAACGTGGCCAACCTGCTGCTTGCCCGCGGCGCCGCGCGGCGCCACGAGATCGCCATGCGCCTGGCCCTCGGCGCGAGCCGCGCCCGCCTCATCCGGCAGGCCCTGACCGAGAGCCTCCTGCTCGCGCTCCTGGGAGCGGCCCTGGGGGTCTTTTTCGCCCGCTGGAGCAGCGCGCTGCTGGTCCGCATGCTCGCCACCCGCGGTGGCGGGGTGTGGCTCGATCTCTCGCCCGACCTCCGCCTGCTGGGGTTCACGGCAGGCATCGCCGTGCTCACCGGGCTGCTGTTCGGCCTGATCCCGGCGTGGCGGGCCACCCGGGTCGATCCACAGGGAGCCATGCGCGCCGGGGGACGCGGCGTGGTCGCCGGCGGATCGGCCAGGCTCACCCTCGGCAAGGGGCTGGTGCTGGCCCAGGTGGCGCTCTCGCTGGTGCTCGTGAGCGGCGCGGCCCTCCTGCTGGGCACGTTCCGCACCCTGGCCACCATCGATCCCGGCTTCGAGCGGGAGGGGCGGCTGGCGGTCAACCTCAACCTGATCGCCGGCGGATATGGGGATGCCCAGCGCATCGCCCTCGAACGCCAGGTCCTGGCACGCCTCCGGACCGTGCCCGGCGTGCTGGAGGCGGGCTCGGTCATGGTGCTGCCCGTCTCGGGGGCCGGATGGAACGGGGGCGTCTTCCGCCCCGGACGGCCGGAGCCCACCGAGTGGGACCAGCGGGTGAGCTACTTCAATCGCGTCAGTCGCGGTTACTTCTCCGCCAGTGGCACCCGCCTCCTCGCGGGCCGCGACTTCGGCCCGGAAGACGTGGCGGGCGGACCGACCGCCGTGATCGTCAACCAGGCCATGGCGTCGAAGTTCTTCCCCGGCGAGTCGCCGATCGGCCAGTCGCTGCTGCTGGAGACCGGCTCCAATTCCCGGCTCCCGGTGACGGTGGTCGGCGTCGTGGAGGACGCCAAGTACCGCAACCTGCGGGAGTCGCCGGAGCCGATCGTCTACTCCGCCCTCGAACAGGCGACCGAGCCCTCGTGGGCCATCACCTACATCCTCAAGACCGAGGGCGCCCCGGACGCGCTGGTCCCCGGCGTACGAGCCGCGATCGCGGAGGTCGACCCCCGGGCCTCGTTCTCCGCCTTCACCGTCGAGAGCCAGGTGGCCCGCTCGCTGGCACGGGAGCGCCTGCTGGCGACGCTCGCGGGCTTCTTCGGCGCGCTCGCGCTGGTGCTGGCGCTGGTGGGGTTGTACGGCATCATGGCCTACAACGTGGCGCAACGCCGGAACGAGATCGGGATCCGGCTCGCGCTCGGGGCCGAGCGGCAGCGGGTGCTGTGGATGATCGTGGCCGAGGTCGGCCGGCTGGTGGTGCCCGGGCTGGCGCTGGGGCTGGCCGGGGCCCTGGCCGGAGGCCGGCTGGTCGAGGGCTTCCTCTATGGGGTGCGTCCGGGCGACCCCGCCACGATCGGCGCCACCCTGGCGCTGGTCCTGCTCGTGGCCCTGGCGGCCGGGGCGATCCCCGCCTGGCGGGCGGCGCGGATGGACCCCATGGCCGCGCTGCGGGAGGACTAGCGCGGCGCCTCACCGCCCGGCTTGCCGCGGGCCCGCGACCGGACCACCTTGCAGCCAGTCGCCGCCGACCCCGACCTCCAGCCGAGCCCCGTGGCCCCTCCCCCTCAGCCCGATCGCTCCTCCGGCCAGCCCTGGCGCTGGATCCCCACGCTCTACTTCAGCCAGGGGCTGCCGTACGTCGTGGTGATGACGCTGGCCGTGGTGCTCTACAAGAACCTCGGCATCTCCAACACCGAGATCGCCCTCTACACCAGCTGGCTCTACCTCCCGTGGGTCATCAAGCCGCTGTGGAGCCCGCTGGTCGACCTGCTGGGCACCAAGCGCCGCTGGGTGATCGTGCTGCAGTTCGTGATCGGCGCCGCGCTGGCCATGGTGGCGCTCGCGCTTCCCGCCTCCGGGTTCCTCCGCCTCACCCTCGCGGTGTTCTGGCTGATGGCATTCGCCTCAGCCACCCACGACATCGCCGCCGACGGCTTCTACCTGCTCGCGCTGCCGCCGCATGCCCAGGCCGCCTTCGTGGGAGTGCGGAGCACCTCCTACCGCCTGGCGATGATCGCGGGCCAGGGTGGCCTGGTGTACCTGGCCGGCCGCCTGCAGGCGCAGACCGGCAGCGTGGTGACGGCGTGGGTGACGGTCTTCGCCATCCTGGCGGCGGTCTTTGCGGCGGCGGGGCTCTATCATCTCTGGGCGCTGCCCGTGCCGGCGGCCGACGGCCCCGTGTCCCGTGGCCAGGCCTTCGGGGCGGACTTCGCGGAGGTCTTCGCCGCGTTCTTCCGGCAGCCCGGCATCGGGCGCATCCTCGCCTTCCTGCTGCTCTATCGCTTCGCCGAGGCGCAGCTCCTCAAGCTGGTGACGCCGTTCCTGCTCGACGCGCGGGAGGTCGGGGGACTCGGGCTGGCCACGGAGGACGTGGGGATCGCGTACGGCACGGTGGGGGTGAGCGCGCTGGTGCTGGGCGGGCTGCTGGGCGGGTGGGTGATCTCCCGTGCGGGACTGCGGCGGGTGCTCTGGCCGCTCATGCTCTGCATGCACCTGCCCAACCTGGTGTTCGTGGCGCTGGCCACCTGGCAGCCGGCCGGCCTGGGGGTCGTGAGCGGCGCGATCGCGCTGGAGCAGTTCGGCTACGGCTTCGGGTTCACCGCGTACCTGGTGTACATGCTGATGGTGGCCGGCGGCGCCGACGGGACCCGGGTGCACAAGGCGGCCCACTACGCGATCTGCACCGGGTTCATGGCGCTCGGGATGATGCTGCCGGGGATGTGGGCCGGGTGGCTCCAGGACCAGCTGGGCTACGTCACGTTCTTTCTCTGGGCCTGCGTGGCCACCCTCCCGTCGTTCGTGGCGGCAGCGCTCATCCACGTCGAGCCGGGGTTCGGGCGCCAGCAGCGCTGACCCTGGCGCGCCGCCGGGCCAGCGCGGCACGCACCTTGGCGCTGGTCAATTCCCGCAGCGCGTCCTTGCCCACCCAGCGGGACGATGCCTCCGCGGCCTTCGCCAACCGGCCCGCCACCGCCACCGCGGCCCGGTGCAGTTCCCCATTGCGCCGGCCGATGCTCCGCAGCGCCCAGCTCGCGCCTTTCTGCACCATCGGGCGTGCATCCGCGGCGCCCCGCTCGATCAGCTCGAGGAAGGCGAGGAAGCGCCGATCGGGCGAGGCCCGGTCGTGCAGGGCCAGGCATGCCATGAGCACGAACCCCCCGCGGCGCACCAGCTCCCGCGGCGAGCGGGCCCAGGCGCGCGCCCGGCCCCACGCGAGCGGTGTCCGGTCCCACAGCTTGAAGCAGACCGTGTCGCAGTCGCCCCAGTTCTCGAAGCTCGCCGCCCAGGCGTCCATCTCGCGGACCGTGACCCGCGCCGGGTCGCCCACCAGCGCAGCCAGCAGCCGGGCCTCATACCAGCCGCTCTTCCACAGGCTCCGGGCCAGCGCGTGATCCACGCCGAGCCGCCGGGCCAGCGCGAGCAGCGTGCCCATCGGCACGCCGTAGGCCCGCGCCGCGACGAGGCCGTACCGCGCCATGCCCCGGCGGGTGGCCGCGGTACCCCGCCGCTCCAGCAGGGCCAGCACCGTCGCGAGGTCCGGCCGGTCAGTGGCCATCGTAGGCGCGCTGCAGCCCGGCGATCTCGATCTTCTTCATCTGCAGCATGGCCTGCATCACCCGTTGCGACTTCACCGGATCGGGGTCGCCCAGCAGGCGGCCCAGCACGCCGGGAATGACCTGCCAGGACAACCCGAACCGGTCCGTGACCCAGCCGCACGGCTGGGCCTGCCCCCCGTCGGCCGTGAGGCGGCCCCAGAGCTCGTCCACCTCCGCCTGGGTCTCGCAGTTGATGAAGAACGAGACCGCGGGCGTGAAGTGATGCAGCGGGCCGCCATTGAGGGCGTGGAACTCGAGTCCCTCGAGCTGGAACGTGGCGCTGAAGACCGGCCCCGTCGGGCCGGCCCGCCGCACGTTCACCACCCGGGCATGGCGGAAGACGGAGACGTAGAAGTGCATCGCCTCCTCGACCTTGCCGTCGAACCACAGGAACCGGGTGATCTTCTGCATGTGCGCTCCCTGGGAGACGGGCGGCGTGGGCCAGCGGGGTGGGCGAGGGCGCCGGGAGGCTACGGCCGGCCGGCCGCCATCCCGACCAGCAGGTGGTCGAGGCGCTCGTAGCCGGCCGCCATTCCCGTCTCCATGCCCGACCGGAGCGCCACGTCCCGCGCCGCCTTCGATTCGTACCGGACCGTGATGGTCAGCGTCGTTTTCCCCCCGCGCTCCACCAGCTCCATGGTGTCCACCGCGTCGCCGGGATACCAGGCGTCATCGAAGCGCTCCGTGGCCACGATCCGCTCCGGCGGGACCATCTCGAGCACCATGCCGCCCATTCCCATCTCCGTCCCGTGCTGGTTGCGCCACACGTAGCGGTACGGCTCACCGGCCTTCCGGGGAAACTCGCAGACCGGCATGGTCCAACCCGGCGGGCCAAGCAGCCATTGCCGGATGAGCTCCGGGGTGCGCAGGGCCTCGAAGACCAGGTGTCGCGGCGCGTCGAATTCGCGCACGATCACGATGTCGCGGTCGTTCGGGGTGGTGACGTGCAGGGTCCGGGGGTGGGACACGGCGGCCTCCTCAGCGCGCGGGGCGGGTTCGGTGTGGGTCCATCGCCTGCATCTGCTCGAGCAGGGCATCGAGCCGCTGGAAGTTGCCCTCCCAGATCCGGCGGTACCGCTCGAGCCATTCGTTGGCCTCGGCCAGCGGCCGGGCCTCGAGCCGCCGGGGCCGGCGCTGCGCCGCCCTCCCCCGGGACACCAGGCCCGCGCGTTCCAGCACCTTGAGGTGCTTGGAGATGGCCGGCTGGCTCATCGCGAACGGCTCCGCGAGTTCCGAGACGGAGGCCTCGCCCCGCGCCAGCCGGGCCAGGATGGCGCGGCGGGTCGGGTCGGCCAGCGCCATGAAGGTGGCGTCGAGGCGTTCAGGGGCCGGGGTCCGGCGCAGGGCGACATTCATAACCTTTTGGTTATATACGATACGGCCGCGCGCCCGTCAAGAGCCGGCTTCCGGTCCTGAGGGGCCGGGGCGGCGTGCGCCTGAGGGGGTGGTGGTGCGGTGCCCGCGGCCGGGGGAGGCCCCCGGCCGGGTGGCGGCCCGCCGCCGGCTACCGCGAGAACCAGTAGGAGAGCTTGACCAGGAAGGTGTCGTTGGCGCGGCGGCGGAACAGGTCGCCCAGGTCGCCGCCGAAGGTCTCCCGGCCCTGCTCGGGCGTGAAGCCCTCGCGCCCCTGGCTCCAGACCACGAAGAGCGTGGACCCGGGCCGGTACTCCCAGCGGAAGACCACGTTGGAGCGGAACTGCTGGAAGTTGAAGCCCCCGGGGTCGCTGGTGACGGCGGTGTCGCCATAGGCCTGGTACCGGTCGGTGTACCGCGCCGCCCGGGCGCGGGCGACCTCCCGCACCCGGCTGTAGGTGCCCTTGGTGATGAACGGCGACGCGTAGACCTGCAGCGAGGTCGTGGGGCTGAAGGTGTAGCCCAGGCGCCAGGTGAGGCTCAGCGTCCGCTGGTTGAGGTGGGCGAAGGTGAAGTGCGACGCCCCGGTCGAGTCCGTGAAGGTGTCGAAGTACTGGAGGTCGTCCCGATTGCGGCGCCAGTTGCCGCTGAGCGAGGTGCTGAACCGGGAGCTCACCTTGAGGTCCAGCTCGGGCTGCAGGCTCAGCGAGGTCGACCGACCCCCGTCGCCGCGGTAGTAGTTGACCCACATGAAGGGCACCAGCGCCTTCCGGTCATCGCCCTCGATGCCGCCCCACGGGGAGAGATAGGGGTCCTGGCGGATCGCCGGGCCACCCCGGGCACAGCGGTCACAGAAGGTGTGGCCACCGACCTGGCCCCAGGTGCCGCCCAGGTGCAGCCACCACCGGTTGGTGAGCTGGGTGTGCACGTTGGTGTTGAACGCCATCTCGGTGGGCAGGCCGGCCGCGCTCCAGTATTCCCAGTTGTTGAAGTTCCAGCGCAGCTGCTGGAAGACGCGGTTCGGGGTGCGCCAGGCCAGGTTGGCCCACGAGGTCCAAGCCTGCTGGTCGGCCTGCCGGAGGAAGCCCACGTCGTTGATCTCGAACCCCGGGGTGCGGCGCTGGTAGGCGGTCTCGAACACCAGCCGCCGCCCGCCCACCTTGGCGAAGCGCAGCTCCAGGTTGGTGCCGGAGAGCGCGGTGCGGGTCGAGTCGAAGGTGAGCGGCCCATCGGGTCGCTGATAGAGGTGCACCGGGTCCCGCTGGGTGGCCGCGATGGCGGCACGGCTGCCGCTCACCCGGCTGGCGGCGAGCGAGCCGGACACCTCGAAGCGCCCGGAGAAGCGGTGGCGGGCATCGAGCCCCCCGCTGTAGGCGCCCCGGTGCAGGTACGGCGCACTCTCGGTGTCGAGCGCCCGGTTCACGGCGGTCAGCATGAAGCCGACGCTGCCGGCGCCCTGGTGGTAGTCCTGGTTGCCCCGCAGCACCGCGTAGTTGGTGGCGGGCTCGAGCGTGCTGCTGCCGGGCCCCTCCACCCGGTCGGTGACGGCGTCGAGCAGCCCGAGGGAGAACCCGCCGGGGAGCCGGCCCGTGACCTTGGCGGCACCGAGGATCCGGGTGGACGTGGCGGAGCCGGCGTCGCCATAGACCCCGGCCAGCTGGGGCGAGCGCCCGATGCGCCGCGAGTAGAAGAGCCCCTCCCCCGTGCTGCAGTCCACCACGACCACGCAGTTCACGTTGAAGGCAAAGGTGCCCTTCCCTTCCACGAAGAAGGGGCGCCGCTCCCCGAAGAAGGTCTCGAAGGCGCCCAGGTTGAGTTCCGAGGGATCCGCCTCCACCTGGCCGAAGTCGGGGTTGATGGTGGCGTTGAGGAAGATGTTCGAGGCCAGCCGGTAGCGCAGGTCGCCGCCGACGGTGAACTGCTGGTCCCGGTCGTGGGTGGCCGATCCCGGCAGCTCCGCGTTCTTCGTCACCAGGTACGGCGTCAGCTCGGCCCGTCCGGGGCTCTCCAGCCCGGTGAGCCCGGTGAGCTCGCCGAACTGCGAGGTGAAGCCGGACGTGGAGGGCCGCCACAGCGGCCAGGTCACCGTGGCGGTGTGGCGCTGGATGACCCGCCAGATCAGCACCCCGAAGGTGCCATCGCCGTGGGTGGAGAAGCGCAGCTGGGAGAGCGGGATCCGGTACTCCGCCGTCCACCCCAGGGAGTCGATCCGGGTGGCCACGTCCCACACGGCGTCCCAGGCCGCGTCCTCGTTGCCGTCATTGTAGATCGCGTAGTCCGACTTGACCCCCGCCGGGTTGACCGAGAACTCGAAGCCGGTCCGCCGGTCGTGATAGGAGTCGATCATCAGCGTGACGTGATCCGACGCCGTCTGGTCGTCCCGGCGCGACAGCAGGCTGATGATGCTGTCGGGGTGGGGGTCGAAGGACCGCACGAAGGCGTAGAAGTAGCGCGCATCGTAGGCGAGCCGCGCCTCGGTCCGGTAGCGGGGCGGCGCCCCCTCGGTGGGGCGCGACTCCAGGAACTGGTCGATCACCGGCGTGGCGCGCCACAGTGCGTCGCTGTCGCGGCCGTCGAGCACCGGGGGCTCGGCCGCGAGGGTGGCGCGCACCGAGGTGGGCGAGGGCAGCGTGGGCGGTGGCGTCACCGCCTCCGCCTGGACCACCAGGAACAGACCGAGCAGGCTCAGCATGAAGGGGCCCCGAGGGGAGTGGTTTCGCTGTTGGACAACCGGACCGGCGGGAGGGTTGCGCCCGCCCGCTCAGGGGAACGGGCGCGGCCGCGGCTGGGGCCACGGCCACGGGTCGACGCCACCCCGCCCCGCGATGCCGCGGATCGCGGCCTCCCGCACCTGCGGATCGGCCGACTGCAGCAATTCCGTCAGCCGCTCGGCGCGCTCCCCCGAGTGGATCAGGGCGCGGACCTCCGCCTGGCGGGCGCGCGGATCCTGCTCGCGGCCGAGTGCGGCGCGGAGCGCCGGCACCGCCGCCGCATCGCCGATCTCCGACAGGGCCCACGCGGCCTTGAGCCGCAGGTCGCGGTCGTCGTCTCCCAGCGCCTCGAGCAGCGCCTTCGGTGCGGCGCGCAGGTTCATCTGGCCCAGCGCCCAGGCCGCCGTGCGCCGGACCCGCACGCTGCGCTCGGCGGCGAGCACCTGCCCCAGGTCGGTGCCGTCGTCTTCATGGCCCCGCTGGCCGAGGGCCCAGACCGCGGTCTCCCGCACCGACTCATCGGAGTCGCCCCGTGCGGCGGCCAGCAGCGCCGGGCCTGCCGCAGGCGCCGCGATCGACCCCAGCGCCCAGGCGCACATCTCGCGCACCGCCGCGTCGCGGTCCCCGCGCAGCGCCGTGGCGAGCGCCCCGGCCGCCTCCTCCGCGGAGAGCTGGCCCAGCGCCCACGCCGCGGTGCGCCGGACGGCGGCGACGTCATCCTCGCGCAGGACCCGGAGCAGCGCCGGGACCGCGCTCGACGAGTCGAGCTGCCCCAGGGCCCCCGCCGCCGCCTCACGCACGATCGGGGCGCGATCAGCCAGGCGGCCGGTCACCGCACGCACCGCGCGCCCGTCGCCGATCCGCCCCAGCGCCCAGACCACGTTCGCCCGGACGCCGGCGGCGCCGTCCTCGAGTCCCCGCAGCAGGGGCACGACGGCGGCCCGGACCCCGCCCATGCCGAGGCCGTAAGCGGCCACGCCGCGCAAGGCGGAGTCCGGCGCCGTGAGGCGTTCCACCAGTCCCGGGGCCACCTGCGCATCCTCCTGCTCCGCCACCAGCCGCACCGCGAGTTCGCGCACGCAGGCATCGCCGGTGGCCAGCTGGTCGAGGATGTAGCGTACGTCGGCCGCGTCGAGCGACTCCCCGTGGTTGCCGCGCGCGCGCCATGCGGCGGGTCGCGGCAGGAGTGGCATCGGCGGTTCCGCGGCGGAACCCCAGCCCGATGCCAGGACCCCGCGGGCCGCGAGGGCACAGACCGCCGCGGGCGCGCCCTGGGCCGCGACGAACAACTCCCGGAGACCGGCTGCCGGTTCACCCGCGCCGGGGGACTGGATTCTGGGCGGTGTCAGCAGCGCGACGGCGGCGAGACCGATTCCGATCGTACGGAACATGGGAACTCCGGGTGACAGGTTCAGGAGACTGCTGATTTTTCAGCATTATCGGGCATGCGAACAGGCGGGGCGGCCCCGCGAGGGGGCCCCCGCCCGCCCGCCTCAGGGAAAGGGCCGTGGCATCGGGCGGGGCCAGGGCCACGGTCCTCCCGCGCCGCCGCCGGCAAGGGCCGTGATCGCCGCCACGCGCACCGCCGAGTCGGGCGAGGTCACCGCACGCTGCAGGGCGTCCACCGAGGCCTCGCCCATGGCACCCAGCGCGCGCAGCAGCCCTTCCCGCACCGCGGGATCGGATTCCTTCTGGAAGGCCGCGTCGATCGCGCCGACGGCGCCGGCATCCTGGATGTTGTAGAGTGCCCAGGCGGCCGACAGTCGGACATCCCGGTCCGGATCGCCCAGGCGGCGCAGCAGTTCGGCTGGGGCCCGCTCCGGCCTGCAGGATCCGATGGCCCAGGCGGCCATCTCCCGCACCGACGCATCGGCGTCGGCGAGCGCGCCGCTGAGCGCCTCGAGGGCCGACGCCTCGCGGACCGAGCCTGCGGCCCACACGGCAGTGGCCCGGGTGGACGGGCTGCGCGCCCCGCGAATGGCGCCGGCGAGGGCGGCGCCGGCCGCCGGGCTGCGCCGTGCGCTCGCGAGGGCCCACGCCGCCATCTCCCGGACCGCCTCGTCGGGATCGCGGGCGAGCGCCGCCGTGAGCGCCTCCACCGCGACCTCGAGCCGGGCGTACCGCTGCAGCCCCCACGCCGCGACCCGCCGCACCTCACCGCTCTTGTCGGTCTGCAGGGTACGCGCGAGGACGGTCGCGCGCTCGTCCTCCGTTCCGGCATCCGTCGCTGCCACCACGCCGACCGCGGGTGCGGGCGAGGGCTGTGGCCGCGAGTCCGGGCGCGGCGCCGGTGCGGGCTCGCTGGGTGGCTCGGCCGCGCCACGCGGGGCCTTGCGGAGTTCCACCCGCTGGGCGGTGTCGGCCAGCGTAGCGGGAGCGGCCGTCGTTCCCGCGGGCGGCTCGGCAACCGGGGACGGGCGCGGCGCCGGCGCGGCGGCTCCCACCAGTAGCGCGAGGGCCACCATCGACCCCGCCAGGGAGAGCGTGGCGAGGCGGCCCGGGGCGCGGCGGCGGAGTTCCGGGTTGAGGATCGCGAGCATCCGGCCTTCGAACTCGCGCCGGTGCGCCATCGCCAGCGCCACCGCCGGGGTGCGGTGGTCCCGGACGCAGGTGACGATGTCGAGCAGGTGCTCGGCGTAGTCGCTGGGCCGGGCGCCGAAGACCAGCGCGAGGTCGTCGCAGGCGCGTTCGCTCTCGGAGCGCAGCTGGCGGGCGGCGGTCCAGACCAGCGGGTGGAACCAGTACAGGGCGCAGGCCACCCGGCTCAGCGTGTGGCCCACGAGGTCGCGGCGGCGCACGTGGCCCAGCTCGTGGATCAGCACCGCGCTGCGGCGGGCGGCCGTCCACCCCTCGCTCTCCGCCGGCAGCACGATGCGCGGGGTCCACAGCCCGGTAGCGAACGGCATCCGCACCGCATCGCTCTGCAGCAGTTCGGGCGCGGCCTCGAGGCCCAGCCGGTCGGCGATCTCGAACAGCGGCGCCTGCCAGTCCGGCAGGTCCAGCCGCCGGGCCCGCGCCACGATGCGGCGGACCGACCAGGCACCGTACGCCAGTCGGCCCAGCAGCACGAGCGCGCCGGCGCCCCAGAGCAGGAAGAGCACGTTGCCGACGCCGAGCGGTGCGCCCTCGCCGTCCCGGGTGGAGGCTGCGGGGGTGACCACGCCGGCGCGCCCGATCGGCGTGCTGGCCTCAGGCGCCACCGTGCCGGGCAGCTCGGTGGGCACGGCAGCAGGCTGGCGCGCCGCCGGCAGCACCCGGACCGGGAGAGGGCTCCAGGCCGCCATGGGCGGCAGCAGGAGCAGCAGCGCCGCCAGGGCCGCGAGCCACACCAGGTGGCGCGCGCCGGCGGAGGCGCGGGGCATGGCGCGCGTGGCGGCCAGCGCCACGCCCAGCACCAGGGTCAGCTTGAGCAGGACCACCGTGACCGCGAGCAGCGCGGGAGAGGCGGCAAGCGCGCCGGTGAGGGCGTCGGTCGGGGAGAGCGTCATGGTGGTGGTCATTCCTCCCCCTGCCGGGCGCGCCGGATCCTCTCGCGCAGCCGGGCGAGCTCGGCCTCGCTCACGTCGGCGTCGGAGAGTCGGAGCAGCGCGGTCACGGCCTGTTCGGTGGAACCGGCGAAGTAGGTCCGGACCACGTGCGCCAGCACGTCGTCGCGCGCCTTGTCCGTGGGCTTGGCCGGGAAGTAGACGTAGCGCGGCCCATCCTCGCGGTAGCCGATCAGTTTCTTCTCGCCGAGGATCCGCAGGATCGACCGGACCGCGGAGTAGGTCGGCGGGTCGGGCAGCGCCTGCAGGATTTCCGTCACGGTGGACTCGCCGCGACGATGCAGGACTTCCATGACCTGCCGCTCGCGGCGGCTCAGGTCCTCGGTGACGGGGCGCTTGACCATGGGCACGGCCTTGGGGTACGGGTCGGATTCCGGGCAGGGCGCGCGCCCTGCTGACAAATCAGCACTGCTGATAATTCAACATACCGGCCCGGATGTCAAGACTCGAGGGGGGCGGCCCGCGGGTCACCCGGCGGCTGGCGGTGGCGCGCGATAGAGGCGGCCGCGGCGCACCAGCCACTTCTCGCCTTCCACCGCCAGGAACACCACCCCGGAGAGCAGCAGGCAGAGCACCAGCTCCCCCGCCTCCAGCGGCTCGGTGCGCAGGATCGCGGCGGCGCCAGGGTGGTAGATCGTGGCGAGCTGCAGCAGGACCGTGAGGAGCACGGCACCGAGGAGCGGGCGATTGCCGCGCAGCCCGAGCCGGAACAGCGATTCCCGCTCGGAGCGGATGGCGAGCACGTGCCCCATCTGGGAAAGGGCCAGGACCGTGAAGGTCATGGTCTGCCAGTGGGCCGTGCCGCGGTGCCATGCCCATGCCTGGGTGGCGACGGCCACGCCGGCCATCAGCAGCCCGACCCATACCACGTGCTGCCACAGCCCGTGGGCAAAGATGCTCTCCGCCGGCGGGCGCGGGGGGCGCCGGTCGACGTCGGGTTCGGCCGGTTCCGCCGCGAGAGCCAGGCCCGGCAGCCCGTCGGTCACCAGGTTGATCCACAGCAGGTGGATCGGCAGCAGCGGGATCGGGAGCCCGACCAGCGGCGCGAGGAGCAGCGTCCACACCTCCGCCGCGTTGCAGGTGACCGCGTAGCGGACGAACTTGCGGATGTTATCGTAGATCCGCCGCCCCTCCCGCACCGCCCCCACGATCGTGGCGAAGTTGTCGTCGAGCAGCACCAGGTGAGCCGCCTCGCGAGCCACGTCCGTTCCCCCCCGCCCCATCGCCACCCCGATATCCGCGCGGCGGAGCGCCGGGGCGTCGTTGATGCCGTCGCCGGTCATCGCCACGCACTCCCCCCGCGCCTGCAGCGCCCGGACGATGGCAATCTTCTGCTCCGGCTCCACCCGCGCGTACACCCGCGTGGTGGCGGCGCGCCGTCCCAGCTCGTCGTCGGGGAGGGCCGCGAGGTCGGCACCCGTCAGCACCTCGCCTCCGGGAGCGAGGATCCCGAGCCGTACGCCGATGCTCCGCGCCGTGACCGGATGGTCCCCCGTGATCATCACCACGGTGATCCCGGCCATCCGGCAGGTGGCCACGCTGGCCGCGGCCTCGGCACGGGGCGGGTCGAGGAGGCCCACGAGTCCCAGCAGGGTCTGCCCGGCCTCGAGCCGGTCGAGCGTCACCTGCGCGGGGGGCTCCGCGAAGCGGCGCATGGCCACCGCGATCACCCGGAGCCCCGTGGCGGCCATCGCCGCCGCCACCTCCAGCACCTCCCCGGCGTCGAGGGGCCGCGCCGCGCCGTCGCTCCCGCGATCGGTGCATCCCGCGAGCACCCGCTCGGGCGAGCCCTTCGTGTACGCCACGAGCCCCCCACCGGCCTGGTGCAGGGTGGTCATCCTGGCCCGTTCGGACGTGAAGGGCAGTTCCGCCAGGCGGGGCCGGGCCCGCGCCGTGGAGGCGAGATCCACCCCGGCCTGCCGCACCAGGTCGAGAAGCGCCACCTCGAGGGGATCACCCACCAGCGCCCCCGATTCCCCGGGGTGCACGTCGTGGCACAGGGCCAGCGCCTCGAGGAAGGCGGGCCAGGTGCCGTCACCGGCTGCGGCCGGCGGCCCGGCGGTCTCGACCCGATCCACCCAGCAGCGTTCCACCTGCATCCGGTTCTCGGTCAGGGTGCCCGTCTTGTCGGCGCAGATGACGGTGACGGAGCCGAGTGTCTCCACCGCAGGCAGGTGGCGCACGAGCGCCCGGGCCCGGATCATCCGCCGGGCGCCCAGGGCGAGGGCCACGGTGACCACGGCCGGGAGCGCTTCGGGGATCGCGGCCACGGCGAGGCTCAGCGCCGTCAGCAGCATCGGCAGCGGCGCCTCGCCCCGGAGCAGGCCGAGCAGCAGCACGAGCGCACAGATGGCGAGCGCGGCGGCGGCGAGGCGCTGGCCCAGGCGGGTCAGTCGGACCTGCAGGGGAGTGCGGACACCGCGCTCCTGGGCCAGCAGCGCGGCGATCCGTCCGAGCTCGGTGGCCGCACCGGTGGCCACGACGAGCCCGGCGCCGCGACCGTGGACCACGGCGGTGCCGCGAAACGCCAGGTTGCGGCGGTCGCCAAGGGGCGCGGCGGCCTCCGGGAGCGCGGGCACGGCCTTCTCCACCGGCATGGCCTCGCCGGTCAGCGCGGACTCCTCGATCCGGAGATGCACCGCCTCCGTCAGGCGGAGGTCGGCCGGCACCACGTTGCCGGCCTCGAGCAGCACGAGGTCGCCCGGGACCAGGTCGGTGGCCGGCACCACGACTGTGGCGGCGGCGCGGCGCACACGGACCGGCGCCACCGCCAGGGCGCGCAGGGCCTCCAGGGCCCGCTCGGCGCGGTGCTCCTGCGCAAAGCCGAGCACGGCGTTGAGCACCAGGATGGCGGCGATGGCAATGGTGTCCTGCGGTTCCCCGATCAGGCCGGCCAGCACGGCCGCCCCCGCGAGCACCAGCACCATCACGTCGGTGAACTGCCCCAGCAGGATCCGGAGCGCGGGGCGGCGCCGGCCTTCGGGGAGGCGGTTGGGACCGTGACGGCCCAGGCGGGCCTGTGCTTCGCCGGGCGCCAGCCCGTGGAGCGCGGACGTGGTGAGCGCGGTGGCGACGGTGTCCACCGGGAGGGTGTGCCACGCCGGGCGCGGCACGGATGCGGGGCCAGGGACTGCCATGGACGCTCCGCTCACGGATGGCCGACACCAGAATGAAGGCGGCGGTTGCGTGAGGAAGCCGTGAAGGGCCGGCGAAGCGAGCCGAGGCCGTCGAGCACTGCGCCCGGCCGGGCCCGTCGCACCACCCGGGCCGGACCCCGGTCCGTGGCGGCATCCCGTCGGTGGCCGCTACCCGCCTGCGCCGGCGTCGCGCCGCTCGCGCAGCTCGGCGAGCGCCAGCACGATCGATTCACGCGACTGCAGCAGGCGCGACAGCGCCGCGTCGGCGTCGCGCAGCTCGGCTCCCGTGTCGCGCGGCTCCGGCTCCAGGTAGGGCCACAGCCCCTCGCGCACCGCGGGGGGCAGCGCCGCCTCCAGGTACTCGAGCGCCGTGCCGCGCAGGTGCCGGTCGGTGGTGTGGAGCCCGTGATAGGCGAGGCGCAGCGGCTCCCGCGGCAGGAGGAGCGCCAGCAGCGTGAACACGTGCTCCAGGCTCCGATCGGCGCGGTCACGCAGCAGCGCGATCTCCATCGGGGAGGCCGCGTCGTCGGTGGCGTCGATGAGGCGCCGGCTTTCCCAGACGCCCCGCCCCACCGCCA
>JAXLXY010000008.1:0-189109 GCA_046327715.1 Gemmatimonadales bacterium | reverse complement strand
TCCCCGCGCTGCGGCGCCGCCTGGCCGCCGGCACCCGCACCCTCTGGTTCTTTGACCTGCGCTTCCACGACGACGGCCCGCCGCTCATGCGCCTCACGGCGGCGGGGGCCCGCTTTCGCTCACGGGTCCTCGGGCTCCCCTTCGGCGACCAGGGCCTGGCGCTGGCGCGCGACGCGTTCGAGATGCTTGGCGGCTTTCCGGAGTCCTCCCGCTACGGCGAGGATCACCTGCTGGTCTGGGCCGCGCGGCGTGCCGGCATGGCGGTTCGTCCGGTCGGGCCCCCGATCGGCACCAGCGCCCGGAAGTACCGCCGCGACGGCTGGTGGCGGACAACCGCGACCCACCTCTGGCTCACGATTCGCCAGGCACTTCCGGAGGGGCTCCGATGGCTGATGGGCCGCTAGCCTCCGTCGGCGTCGCGGTCTTCGTGAAGACTCCGGGCCACTCCCCCATCAAGACCCGGCTGGCCGCCGGCATCGGGGATCCGGCCGCGGCCGAGTGCTATGAGCATGCCCTGGCCGTGGTGGGGGAGGTCGTGTCCACGGCGGCGCAGCGGGTGCCCGGACTGGTGCCGTACTGGGCCGTCGCGGAGCCGGCCGGGGAGTCCGACCCCCGGTGGGCGGGCTTCGAGCGCATCCCGCAGGGCGAGGGCGCCCTCGGCGAGCGGCTCGACCGCGTCTATCGCGCCGTCCGGGCGCGGCACGGTGCCGCGCTGCTCCTCGGGGCCGACTGCCCCCTGCTGTCCCCCGATGACCTGGCCGCCGCGGCGGTCACCCTCGCACGTGGTGAGGCGTTCGTGATCGGGCGGGCAACGGATGGCGGCTACTATCTCTTCGGAGGTCGGCGGGCGATCGATCGAGGTATCTGGCTGGCCGTGCCGTATAGCTCGCCGGAGACCGCGGATCGCTTCGTGGCGGCGCTGGGTCGCCGGGTCGCGGAGCTGCCGGTGCTGCCGGACCTGGACATCGCCGCGGACCTCTCCGCCCAGGCGCACCATCCAAGAGGCCGGGAGGGAGGCCTGCTGCCGTCCCAGCGGGCGATGCTCGGCTGGCTGGCCGACCGGGGGATTGACTAATCAAGGTTTATTGATATGTTAGAGGCGTGACCACCATTGCCCGTGCCGACCTGACCCGCCTAGCGCTGGTCTTCCACGCCCTCAGCGACGAGACCCGGCTCTGCCTGGTGGGGATGCTGCGGGACGGCGAGCGGTGTGTCTGCGACCTGACGGCCGCCCTGGGATCCGGGCAGTCCCGGCTCTCATTCCACCTCAAGACGCTCAAGGACGCCGGACTGGTCCAGGACCGACGGGAAGGCCGCTGGTCCTACTACTCGCTGGTCCCGGGTGCGCTGGACGGCCTCGAGGCCGCACTGGAGTCGCTGTCGCCGGGGCTCGCGGTGCAGGCCATGAAGAAGCGCTGCTGCTGAACCGCCGCACTTTTTTTTTTGATTGTCGAATCAACATTTCTTGATGGAGTAGGACATGAGCGAGATCACCCAGATCGTGCGCGAACGCTATGGCCAGGCGGCGGTGCAGGCCGCGAGCGGGCAGAAGTCCGGTTGCTGCGGGACGGGCAGTTCCTGCGGCTCGGCCGACCCGATCACCCGCGACCTCTACCACTCGGCGGAGACCGAGGGCCTGCCGGCGCAGGCGCTGCTCGCGTCACTCGGGTGCGGCAACCCCACGGCGCTCGCCGAACTGCGGGCGGGTGAGACCGTGCTGGACCTGGGTTCCGGCGGCGGCATCGACGTGCTGCTCTCGGCCCGGCGCGTGGGGCCGACGGGCAAGGCCTACGGTCTCGACATGACCGACGAGATGCTCGCGCTCGCGCGGGCCAACCAGGAGCGGGCGGGCGCCACCAACGTCGAATTCCTGAAGGGCCAGATCGAGGCGATCCCGCTCCCCGACAACTCCGTGGACGTGATCATCTCCAACTGCGTCATCAACCTCTCCGGCGACAAGGACCGGGTCATCGCCGAGGCGTTCCGGGTGCTCAAGCCGGGCGGGCGGTTCGCCGTGTCGGACGTGGTCACGCGCGGCGCCCTGCCCGCAAAGGTGCGGGAGAGCCTGGCCCTGTGGACCGGCTGCGTCGCCGGGGCGCTGGGCGATGACGAGTACGTCGGGAAGCTGGTGCGGGCGGGGTTCACCCAGGCGTCCGTCGAGCCAACCCGGGTCTACACCGCCGCCGACGCGCGCGAGTTCCTCAGCGACGCGGGGCTCGATGCCGATGCGCTGGCCGCCGAGCTCGACGGCAAGGTGATGGGGGCGTTCATCCGCGCCACCAAGCCGGAGGCCGGGTGCGGCTGTGGCCCGAGCTGCTGCGGCGGGGCGCGGTGAACATCACGCCGCTCGGCGCCGACGAGCTGCCCGAGGTCTCCGCACTCCTCGCCGCCAACGGGCTTCCGGTGGCCGACCTCTCTCCCGCGATCCACTTCCTGGGGGTCCGGGATGACCGCGGACTGGAAGGGATCGTGGGGCTCGAGCGGCTCGACGCGGACGGGCTGCTCCGTTCCCTGGCGGTCCGGCCCGATCGCCGGGGCAGCGGACTGGGATCCGCGCTGGTCCTCGAGGTGGAGCGCCTGGCCCGGGTGGGTGGCCTCCGCGCCCTCTACCTGCTCACCACCACGGCGGAGGAGTTCTTCGCGCACCGCGGCTACGGCCGGATCGCGCGTGAGGACGCCGCCGCCGCCATCCGGCAGAGCAGCGAGTTCGCGAGCCTTTGTCCCGCGACGGCCGTGGTCATGCGAAAGGTGCTGCACGGTGGCTGAGCCGGCACTGGTACCGCGGCTGCTCGCGGAAGCGTCTGGCACCTTCATCTTGGTGATGATCGGGCCGGGCGCGGCGGTGGTGGATCATTGGTCCGGTGGCGCCGTTTCCCATGTCGGGGTCGCCCTGGCGTTCGGCCTCGTCGTCACGGCGCTGATCCTGGCCCTGGGGGACGTGTCCGGCGCCCACCTGAATCCGGCGGTCACGCTCGCCGTCTGGCGCGCGGGCCGGATGCCCCTCCAGGAGGCACTCCCCTATGGCATCGCGCAGCTCTCCGGGGCCGTCAGCGCCGGACTCCTCTTGCGCGGCATCCTCCCCGGGAGCATCGCAGCGGCCGTGACCCTGCCAGCGATCGGCGGTCCGGCCACGGCGATCGTCGAGGCGGTGCTCACGGCGGTGCTGCTGCTGGTCATACTCGGTGCCGGGAGCCGTGCGAGTGGCGGCGATGCCTGGGTCGCGCTGGCGGTGGGCGCGACCATCGGCTGCGAGGCGCTGATGGCGGGCCCCCTCACGGGCGCCAGCATGAACCCGGCCCGTTCCTTCGGTCCCGCGGTGGCGGCCTGGCGCTGGGATGCCCATTGGGCCTATTGGGCCGGACCGATGAGCGGAGCCCTGATGGGGGGCTACCTGCACCGGATCCTTCACAGGAGGAACAGCCATGCCGGTTGAACCGTTCCGCGTCCTGATCCTCTGCACCGGCAATTCCGCCCGCAGCCAGATCGCCGAGGCCCTGCTCGCCCACAAGGGGGCGGGCCGGTTCGAGGTGGTGAGCGCGGGCTCGCGGCCCGCGAGCCGGGTCAATCCGTTCGCCGTCGAGGTACTGGCGGAGGCGGGCATCCGGTGGGAGGGCAAGGTGCCGAAAGGCCTCGACGGCCTCGACACCCGGCGGTGGGACTTCGTGATCACGGTGTGCGACCGGGCCAAGGAGGCGTGTCCGATCTTCCCGGGCACGCCGATCCTGGCGCACTGGGGCATGCCGGATCCGGCGGAGGTGGAAGGCACCGATGACGTCAAGCGCCGCGCCTTCCGCGACACGATGGTCACCCTCGGCCGTCGGATCGACCTGCTGCTGGCGCTCCCGATCGCCAAGCTGGAGCGGCTGGCGCTGGAACGAGAGGTCCGGGACATCGGCGCCCGCTGAGGGAGGATCCGGGTTGACTGAGATCTACCTACTAGTAGATTGACCTCATGACCGCGCCAGCGCCGACTGCCGACCGCATCCTCGATATCGCCGAGCAACTGGTCCAGACCCGGGGCTACGAGGCGTTCAGCTACGCCGACATCGCCGACGCCCTCAGCATCCGCAAGGCGAGCATCCACTATCACTATCCCAGCAAGGCTGAACTGACCCGCGCGGTGGCATCCCGGTACCGCCAGGGCTTTGCCGCACGGCTGGCCCACCTCGATGCGGAGTTCCCCGACGCGACCCGCCGGCTGATGCGGTACGTGCGGCTGTTCCAGGAGGCGCTGCGCGAAGGAGACCACATGTGCCTCTACGGCATGCTGGCCTCCGATGTCGCCACGCTGCCGGCGCCGGTGCGCGCCGAGGTGCTGGCGTTCTTCGAGGAGCAGGAGCAGTGGCTGGGCCGGCTCCTGGCCCAGGGCCGCTCGGCGGGCGAGTTCCGGTTCGACGGCAAGCCGGAGGCGGCCGGGAGCGCGCTGCTGGCGGGCCTGGAAGGGGCGATGCTGCTGGCCCGCTCGCGCCGGGACGTGGCGCAGTTTGCGTCCGTGGCGCTGCGACTGGTGGGGGCGCTCACCAGCGAGGGCTAGCGGCGCCGTCGAAGGTTCTTGCCGCTGCCCGGCGCGCTTGACGGCGCCGGTTCCAGGACTCAGGTTCGGAGACGAATTCACCAGGAGAGCATGATGACCGAAGAGGTGCTCCACCCGCGGCGGACCTTCCTGCAGGCCTGCGGCCTGATCGGGCTGGCGGTGGCCGCCGAGGGGCTGACGGGGGCGTCGCGGGAACTGGCCGCGGCCGTGAAGGTGAGCCGGCCGGGCCCCGACGATCCGCCGATCCCCAACGAGATCGTGCAGCGCATCTTCGACGAACGGTTCCAGGGCCGGCCGATCACCCGGGGGCATGTGACGCTCGACATGCCGGCCATGGCTGAGGACGGCCGCTACGTGCCGGTGATCATCGAATCGGACCTGCCGATGACCGCCGAGCAGCACGTGAAGAGCGTGTTCCTGATCGTGGACCACAATCCGGACCCGCTGGTGACCGCCTTCCACCTGAGCCCGCAGGTCGGGCCGGTGGCCATCCAGACGCGCATCAAGATGAAGCGCACCAGCGTCATCCGGGCGATCGTCGAGACCAGCGGCGGCGAGCTGTGGGCGGACTACCTCAAGGTTGAAACCACTTTGAACGGGTGCGGCTGACATGCCTGAGACCGGCAAGACCAAGATCGTCCTGCCCGAGCGCATCCAGCGCGGGGACGTCATCCGGGTGCAGGTGGTCATGCAGCACCCGATGGACACGGGCTTCTTCCGGGACGCGAACGCCAACATCATCCCGGCCTGGTTCATCAACGAGGTGCGGGTGCGCTACGGCGATGCCGAGGTGGCGCGGTTCGAGTGGACCTCGGGGATCAGCAAGGACCCGATGGTGGCCTTCCAGCTCAAGGCCGATCGCGAGGGCCTGCTGACGGTGGACTCGCGCGACAGCCGGGGCAGTGCCTTCAGCGGGCAGGCCGAGATCAAGTTCGCCACGACGTGAGCGGACCCGGGGCGCCGCCGGCTCGGCGGCTCGGCGGCTCGGCGGTGCGGTCGGGCGGGTGGGCGGGGGCGTGCTGGTGCGCCCTCGCCCTTGCCGTCTCCGGACCTCTGGCCGCGCAGGACTCGGTCCCCTTCCGCGCCTTCTCTCCCACCACCGAGCGCACCCTCTACCCGGTGCGCCGGCTGGCGCCCGGGGTCTTTGCCGTGCTGGGAGACTCGGGGCAGGGCGCGGAGGGCCGCCCCAACGCCGGGTTCGTGGACACCCGCGACGGCGTCGTGGCGGTCGGCGGACTGGCCAGCCCCGCCCAGGCCCGTGCGGTGCTGCGCACCCTGCGGTCGCGGACCCGGGGCCCGGTGCGGTATCTCGTCCTCTACGCCCACCACCCCGACATGATGTTTGGCGCGATCGAGTTCAGGCGCGCCGGGGCCGCGATCGTGGCCCACCCGGACACCCGGGTGCTGGCGGCCGAAGCGGGCCCCGACCAGATGGTGGCCGACTGGGACCGCGTGGTCGGGCTGCAGGAGCTGCTCGGCTTCGAGTACGCCAACACCCCGGACCGGCCGGTCACGGGGTGGGATACCCTCCGGATCGGGGGGCGCGAGATCGTGCTGATCCATCCCGGCCCCGCGCACTCCCGGGGTGATCTCATGCTCTGGCTCCCGCGGGAGCGGGTGCTCTTCGCCGGGGACCTGCTGCTCGAGGACGGCATCAGCATGGTGGTGGACGGCAGCGCGCGGTCGATGCTCGCCGCCCTCGACCTCATCGACTCGCTGGCCCCGCGGGTGCTGGTGCCGGGGCATGGCCGTATCCCGGCCAGCCCGCGCGCGCTCACGGACTCGACCCGGCGCTACCTCACGTCGGTGCGAGACTCGATGGCCGCCGAGGTAAGGCGGGGAACCTCGATGCGACGGGCGCTGGAACGCTTCCCGCCGGCCAATGGGCGGCGCCCGGTGGCCCTGGAGTCGCGCATCCGGCGCAACGCGGCCCGCATCTTCCGCGAGGTTGAGGCCGAGGCCCTGGGACTGGAGGAGAGCGAGTGATCCGCCGGATGCGAGCACCCGGAATCGTGATGGCGTTGCTGGCCGTGACGCTTGGCTGCCCGCTCCGAGCGCAGCAGCCGGCGGCGCCCCGCCTGGTCACGACCGGGGAGCTGGCCGCCCTGCTTGCGGAGGACGTCCCACCCGACGCGAGCCTGGGGCTGTCACGCAGGCCGCCGGTCCTGGTCATCGACGTGCGCCAGTCGTGGACCAGCTACCTGCAGAACCACCTGCCGGGGGCGGTGTGGCTCAACGTAGAGACGCTCCGGGCCCAGCGCGAGGAGCTCCCGTTCCAGCTGCTGTCCGGCGCGCAGTACGCCGAGCTGTTCCGCCGGCTGGGCGCCACGCCGTGGCGGGGAGTCATCATCTACAGCGCGGGGGAGCAGCTCGATATCGATGCCACCTTCACGGCGTGGCTGCTGGCGTCGGCGGGGGCGCGGGAGGTGGCGGTGCTCGACGGCGGCTACGCCAAGTGGGAACTCGAGGCGCGCGCCGTCACCCAGCGCTATCCCCGGGTGGCGATCGGGCGCGAGGGCTTCAGGGCCAGCGCGTTCCGGCCCGCGGTGGCGAGCCTGGCCGAGGTGATCGCGGCGAGCCAGGGGGGCGGGGCGCTGCTGGTGGATGCGCGGCCGCCGGAGCAGTTCGCGGGGTCGGCGGGGGCCCAGCTGCGGCGGGGGCATATCCCCGGCGCCCTCAACCATCCCTGGAAGGACGACCTCGAGAAGGTGGACATGGCCCTGGTGTGGAAGGACACCACCGCGCTCCGCGCGGGCTACGCGGCGCAGGGGATCACGCCGGACCGCGACATCATCCTCTACTGCAACAGCGGCACCGAGGCGAGCCACGTCTTCTTTGCACTCCGCTACCTGCTCGGGTACCCGCGGGTCCGCATCTACACCGGGTCGTGGACCCAGTGGGCGGAGCGGGAGGAGCTCCCGATCGAGCGGTGACCCGGTGTCCGGCCCTTGCATTTAGATGATTGGCTTAGCATCTTGGTCGCCCATGGACACCGGCTTCAAGGCACTGGCGGACCCGACCCGGCGGCAGATCCTCGCCCTGCTCCGGGATCGCGACCGGACCGCCGGAGAGATCGCGGGCGAGTTCCCCATCGCGTGGGCCTCGGTCTCGCACCACCTGGGCGTGCTCAAGAACGCGGGCCTGATCCTGGCCCAGCGCGAAGGCCAGTTCATCCGCTACTCGCTCAATACCACCCTGTTCCAGGACCTGTTGCAGCAGCTGATCACCCTGACCCAGACCAGGAAGGGTCCGAAACGGAAGGCCGATCATGCGTAAACTGGCGCCCGGCCTCGTGGCATTGCTGGTTGCCGCGGGGGTCTCGGTATGGCTCTATCCCCAGCTGCCGGCGGAAGTCGCCACGCACTTCGACTTCGAGGGCCAGCCCAACGGATGGTCTTCCCGGCTGGTCGCGTCGCTCCTCGGTCCCGGCATCGGGCTGGGGCTCGGCCTGCTCTTCACGGTGTTCCCCAGGATCGATCCCCGCCGGGCCAGTTACGCCCTGCACGGGCCGACCTACTGGACCATCGCCAACGCAGCGATGGTGTTGCTCGCCGTCATCCACGTGCTCACCCTGGGCAAGGCCGTCGGCTGGTCGGTCGACATGAACCTGGTGGCCTCACTCGGTGTCGGCGGAATGTTCATCGTCATCGGGAACCTGATGACCCGGATACGACCCAACTGGTTCATCGGTATCCGGACCCCGTGGACCCTCAGCAGCGACACGGTGTGGCGCAAGACCCATCGGCTGGGGGCCGTCACCTTCATGATCGCCGGGGTGTGCATCGTGGTGGGGGGGCTGGCCGCTCGACCGCTGGGGGCCGTCGCCCTCGGTGGCGCGCTCGTCGCGGGACTGATCCCGGTGGTGTACTCCTGGGTGTTGTGGCGGCGGGAGCAGCCGGCCGCCGGCGGCTCAGAGGGAGATGAACACCCCGTGGATCCGGTGCGCCCTGGCTGAGGCCCGCTACGGGCCCTCCCCGGAGCGCAGCCGGTCCGGGCGGTAGATCGTCCCACCCAGCATCACCCACTCCACCCGCGCGACGTTCCGGATGTCGGCGAGCGGGTCCGCCGAGAAGAGCACCAGGTCCGCGAGCTTCCCCGGCTGGATGGTGCCCAGCCGCTCGGCCGCCGGGCCGATGGCGAGCGCCGCGTCCCGCGTGGCGGCGAGCAGCGCCCGGGCCGGCGTCATCCCCACCGAATCCACGAACAGCCGCAGCTCGACCTCGAGCTGGGCCCGCTCACCCGCGGGGCCGTAGGCCACGTGGTCGGTGCCGGCGGTCAGGCGCACCCCGCGGAGGGCCGCCTGCCGGGTGACTTCCATTCCAAAGACGCTCGCCGCGATGGCGTAGCGGTCGGGGAGCGCCTGGGTGCGGCGGCGGCTCCGCCCCGCGCGCTCCGCGGAGAGCAGGGTGGCGTGGAGCGTGGGCTCGAGGAAGGTGCCGTGCGCCGCCAGGGTGTCGAGCGTGGCGAGCACCGCCGGCCGGCGGGCCGCCTCGGCGGTCTGGGCCGAGTCGGCGGTCACCTGCAGCAGGGAGGTGCTGGTCCGCAGGGTGTCGCGGGTGTCGTGCGCGATGAGCTCGCCGGCGAGCCCGGCGGCGTGCACCACGCCATCCTGCCCGGCCTGGGACTGTTCCCGGACGTTGGCCGGCTGCACCCAGCCGTGCCCCCAGACCGGCAGGCCGCGGGCATGCGCGGCCGTCACCAGCCGCGCCACCTGGGCGGAGTCGAGGTCCTGGTAGAGCTTGAGGCCGATCGCACCCGCCTCGAGGGCCGTGCGAACCACACCCTCCGCATCGCCGGCCGGGGGGAACATGATGGGATACCAGCCGAGCTGCCGCATGCCGCCGGAGGCGGGCGCGTGGCGCACGACGTTGCCGTCGGGGCGCCGCTCGGTCTCGGGCGAGAAGAAATGGATGCCGGCGACGAGCTGCATCGCGAACACCCGCGGGGCGGGGGCCGCGGCGGCGACGGCCTCGAGCAGCCGCGCCGGGTTGTTGCCCATGTCGCGGACCGCCGTCACGCCCCGGGCCAGCAGGTCGTGGAGGTCGGAGCGGATCGAGGTGTCGGTGACGCCGCTGGGGCGGAAGAGCAGGTGGACGTGGGTGTCGATCAGCCCCGGGATCAGGAACCCCCCGGTGGCATCCACCACGCGCGCCCCCGCCGGGATCGGGCAGTCGGACCGCCGCCCCGCGCAGCGCACCGCGTCCCCGGCGACCAGCACCACCGCGTCGGTGAGGCCCGGTGCGCCGGTGCCGTCCCAGAGGGTCGCGCCCACGATGGCCGTCGTTCCCGCGTCCTGGGCGCGGAGGGGCGCGGCACCGAGCAGGAGCAGGGCGAGTGGCAGGAGACCGGCGGCACGGGAGGGCGCCATGGCCGTGTCCAAGGTTGGGGTCGGAGGGAACGACCTCCCCTACAATAGGTCCCGGGACCGGAAAGGTCACCCCCGGCCGTTCACGGGCGTCACGATCGCGCCGTCAGCCTTGACCCTTCCGGCCAACGTGCCCATCCTGCAACATCTCCCTCAGCCGGCCCGACCCCCATCCGAGACCCTGCACCGTGATCGAACTGACCGTCAACGGCAAGCCGCATCCGGTCGATGTGGCGCCCGACACGCCCCTGCTCTGGGTGCTGCGCGACACCCTCGCGCTCACCGGCACCAAGTACGGCTGCGGCATGGCCCAGTGCGGCGCCTGTACCGTGCACCTCGACGGCCAGGCCATCCGCAGCTGCTCCACCCCGGTGAGCGCCGCCGCCGGGAAGAAGATCACCACCATCGAGGGCCTCTCGGCCGACGGCAGCCACCCGCTGCAGCAGGCCTGGGTGGCGGAGCAGGTGCCGCAGTGCGGCTACTGCCAGTCGGGGCAGATCATGCAGGCGGCTGCGCTGCTCAGCCAGACGCCGAAACCCTCGGACGCCGACATCGATGCGGCCATGGCGGGCAACATCTGCCGCTGCGGCACCTACCAGCGTATCCGCGCGGCGATCCACCGCGCGGCGGAGGGCTGAGCCATGGCCATCATGCCCCAGGTGTCCCGGCGCGAGTTCCTCCGGGTGAGCGCGGTGGCGGGTGCGGGTCTCACCCTCGCGGTCTCCCTCGAGGGGTGCGGCCCGTCCGGGGAGGCCACGTCCGCGGCTCCCGGCGAGCCGGTGTTCCTGCCCAACGCCTTCGTGCGGGTGGACGAACAGGGGTGGGTGACGGTGATCGCGAAGCACCTGGAGATGGGCCAGGGATCCTATACCGGACTCGCCACCATCGTCGCGGAGGAGCTCGACGCGGACTGGAACCGGGTCCGGGTGGAAGGGGCACCTGCCGACGCGGCGAAGTACGCCAACCTCGCCTTCGGGGTGCAGGGCACCGGGGGGAGCACCTCGATCGCGAACTCGTGGCCGCAGCTGCGCGCCGCCGGCGCCACCGCCCGGGCCATGCTGGTGGCCGCTGCGGCGGCGGAGTGGAAGGTGGACCCGGCCGGCCTGACCACCGAGAACGGGGTGATCACCAACCCCGCCAACGGGAAGCGGCTGGGCTACGGTCAGGTGGCCCGCGCGGCGGCGGCACTCCCGGTGCCGGAGCAGGTGCCGCCCAAGGACCCCGCCAGCTTCCGCCTGATCGGCAAGAGCGCCCCGCGTGTGGATGCGCGCGCCAAGGTCACCGGCCGGGCCATGTTCACCCAGGACGTGTCGCTGCCGGGGATGCTGACGGCGGTGGTGGCCCGGCCGCCGCGCTTCGGGGCCACCGTCCGCGGCTTCGACGCCACGGCCGCGAAGGCGGTCCCGGGCGTCAAGGACGTGGTGCAGATCCCCACCGGCGTGGCCGTCCTGGCCGAGGGGTTCTGGGCAGCGCGGCAGGGGCGGGAGAAGCTGGTCATCGACTGGGATGAGAGCCGCGCGTTCCGTGGCAGCACCCCGGCGCTCTTCGCCGAGTATCGCGCGCTGGCCGCCCGGCCGGGCGCCATCGCGCGCAAAGAGGGCCAGGGTGCCGCCGCCGTGCGCGGGGACCGCCTGGTGGAGGCGGTGTACGAGGTGCCCTTCCTGGCCCATGCCTGCATGGAGCCGCTCAACTGCGTGGTGCAGCTCTCCGCCGACGGGTGCGAGATCTGGAACGGCGAGCAGTTCCACACGCCCGACCAGATGGCGGTCGCCGCGGTCACCGGCCTCAAGCCCGAGCAGGTAAAGATTCACATGCAGTTCGCCGGCGGGAGCTTCGGGCGCCGCGCCAACCCGCAGGCCGACTACGTGGTCGAGGCGGTGACGATCGCGAAGGCCATCGAGGGGCGGGTGCCGGTGAAGATGGTCTGGACCCGCGAGGACGACATGCGCGCCGGCTATTACCGGCCCATGTACGTGCACGCGGTGCGGGCGGCGCTGGGCGGCGACGGACGCGCAGCCGCCTGGCACCACCGGGTGGTGGGGCAGTCCATCATGAAGGGGAGCGCCTTCGAGGGCTTCATCCAGAAGGGCATCGACCCCACCTCGGTCGAGGGGATCACCGACACGGGGTACGCCATCCCCAACTTCCAGGTGGAGCTCCACACCACCACGCTCGGGGTCCCGATCCAGTGGTGGCGGTCGGTGGGCCACACCCACACCGCCTTCGTCATGGAGACCATGATGGATGAGCTGGCCGCCCTGGCCGGCCAGGATCCGGTGGCGTTCCGCACGGCGCACCTGGGCGGCTCACCGCGGCACCTCGGGGCGCTCACCCTGGCGGCCGAGAAGGCGGGCTGGGGCACGCCCCTCCCGGCGGGGCGGGCGCGCGGGGTGGCGGTGCACCAGTCGTTCGGCAGCTTCGTGGCGGAGGTGGCGGAGGTCTCCCTCGAGGATGGCGCGGCGCGGGTGCACCGGGTGGTCTGCGCGGTGGACTGCGGGGTCGCGGTCAACCCCGACGTGATCCGGATGCAGATGGAGAGCAGTATCGCCTACGGCCTCTCCGCGATGCTGCACGGCGCCGTGACGCTCAAGGACGGGATGGTGGATCAGGGGAACTTCGACACCTACCGGGTCCTCCGGCTCCCCGAGATGCCGGTGGTCGAGGTGCACATCGTTCCCTCGACGGAACCGCCGACCGGCGTCGGCGAGCCAGGCACCCCGCCGCTCGCCCCGGCGGTGGCGAACGCGATGTTCCAGCTCACGGGCACGCGGGTGCGGCGGCTGCCGGTGGCGGGCTAGCGGGCTCGGCGGCTCGATGTCTCGTCCGGACGACGGCCCCCCGGTGCCTGCACCGGGGGGCCGTCGGACGTTCATGCTCCCGAGCCGCCGAGCCGCCTACTTTGTCAGCGCTTCCTTCATGGTCCGGTTCTGCCACAGGACCGTGATTCCGAGCAGGATCAGGCTGCCCACCAGGATGGTGGTGGCCAGCACGTTGATCTGCGGCGGGAAGGCCGCCCGGCGTGCACCGTAGACGTACAGCGGGTAGGTGACCTGGTTGCCGGCGTTGAAAAGCGTGATGATGAAGTCGTCGAGCGAGAGCGCGAACGAGAGCATGCCGGCCGCCGCGATGCCCGGCGCGATCAGGGGCAGGGTCACCTTCATGACCGTCCGGAACGGGCTGGCCCCGAGGTCCATGGCGGCCTCCTCGAGGGTCCAGTCGAAGCCCCGGATGCGTGCCTTGACCGTGAGGGCCACGTAGCTCACGGAGAACATGATGTGGGCGATGACCACGGTCCAGAAGCCCGTCTGCACGTTGCTGGTGAGAAACAGCGACAGCAGCGAGGAGCCCAGCACCACCTCGGGCGTGGTGAGGGGGAGCACCAGCAGGAGGTTGATGGGCCCGGCCCCCTTCCAGGTGTAGCGGCACAACGCCAGCGCGATCAGCGAGCCGAACAGCAGCGACACCGTGGTCGAGGCCGCCGCCACCTTGAGCGAGAGCTGCATCGCGTCGACCAGGGCGGGGTACAGGAACGGGTCCCGCCAGGCGTCGAGGGAGAACGACTTCCAGACGAAGTTGAACTTCCCGTCCGGCTTGTTGAAGCTGTACGAGACGATCACGAAGATCGGCAGGAACAGGTAGAGCAGCACCAGTGCGGCATAGAGGTCGAGCAGCCGCCCGGTCCAGCGCGAACCCACCGGCCCGGTGCGCGCCATCAGGCCAGGTCCTCGGTGCCGAGGGCCCGGGCGTACACCAGCACCATGGCGGTGATGATCACCATCAGCACGAAGCTGAGCGACGCCGCCAGGGGGTAGTCGCGCACCTGCAGGAACTGCCCCTGGATCACGGAGCCCAGCATCTTCTGGTTGGGGCTGCCGAGCAGCTCGGCGTTGATGAAGTCCCCGGTGGCGGGAATGAACGTCAGCATGCTCCCCGCCAGCACCCCCGGCATCGAGAGGGGCAGCACCACCTTGCGGAAGGCCTGGCCGGCGTTGCAGTACAGGTCGTTGGCGGCCTCGGTGAGCCGCCGGTCGATCTTCTCGAGGCTCACGTAGATCGGCAGGATGGTGAAGGGCAGGAAGTTGTAGCTCAGGCCGCCGATCACCGCCCAGATCGTGTTGAGCAGCCGCCCCTCCTCGGGGAGGAGGTGCAGGGTGGCCAGGGTCTGCACCACGATCCCGCCGTCATTGAGGATCGTCTTCCAGGCGAAGGTGCGCACCAGGAAGGTGGTGAAGAAGGGCAGGATGACGAGCCCGAGGAGGAAGTTCTTGTAGCGCCCGGAACGGAAGGCGATCACGTAGGCCAGGGGGTAGCCGAGCAGCACGCAGACCACGGTGGCCACGAACGCGTACCCGAAGGACCGCCCCAGGTGCACGCCGTAGTCGGTGAACGCGCGCTGGTAGCCGTCATACCACGCCGCCCCCTCCGGGCCCACCGAGGTCCGGGCGAGGGTCAGCGTGGGGATCACGTAGAACGCGATGAGCCAGAGGATTCCTGGCGCCACGAGCAGGTAGGGGGCGATCGGGTTGCGTCGACTGCCCCCGGCGGCGGTGCCGGCCATGTGGTCTGCCTATGCCCCGATCGCGTCCTGGAAGAGCCGGTTGAACTCCTGGTCCTCGGCGTCCTCCAGCCACTTGAACACCTTGAGCCGCGCGGTCACGTCGGCGGGGACGTTGACCAGCGGGCTGCTCGCGAGGGCCGGCGCGATCTTGGCCAGCTCCTCGGCGGTGCCCTTGACCGGCGAGAGGTACGGTGCCGCGGCGATGATCTGCGCCGAGTGGGCCGGGGTGTAGCAGTAGTCCATGAACGCCGCCGCCAGCTCCGGCCGGTCGGACGTCTTGGGGATCATCATGTTGTCGGAGTAGAGCATGGCGCCTTCCTTCGGCGCGATCCACCGCAGGTCCGGGTTGTCCGCCGCCAGGCCCTGGATGTCGCCTGACCAGGCCACCGCCACCGCGATGTTCCCGGCCGCGAGGTCCTCGGCGTAGTCATTGCCGGTGAAGCCGCGGATGTGCCCGTTCTCGCGGTATTGCTTGATCTTGGCGCAGGCCAGCCTGGCGTCCTCGATGCTGCAGGCGGTGGGGTCCTTGCCCTCGCCCAGCAGGATGAGGCCGAGGGTGTCGCGCATCTCGGTGAGCATCGTGACCTTGCCCTTGAACTTCGGGTCGAAGAGGTCGGCGACGCTGGTGAGCTCCCGGCCGGTGACCTTGGGGTTGTACCCGATGCCCGACATCCCCGACATCCACGGCACGCTGTGCGCCCGGCCCGGGTCGAAGCCGACGTTGGTGAGCCCGTCGACCAGGTTGGCCTTGTTGGGGAACTTGTCGGCCGGGATCGGCTGGGTGTAGCCCATCTTGATCAGCCGGCCCGCCATCCAGTCGGTGAGCACGATGATGTCGCGGTCGATGCTCTGCCCGCGCTTGAGCGGCTCGTCGATCTTGGCGAAGAACTCGTTGTTGTCGTTGACGTCCTCGGTGTAGACCGCCGTGATCCCGGTCGCCGCCTCGAAGTCGGCCACGGTCTTCTGGTCGATGTAGAGCGGCCAGTTGGAGATCCGGACCGTCTTGGCCGCCGCGGCGGCCTGCTCCCCGCCTTCCTTGCCCTTGCATGCGTTCAGGAATGCGCTGCCGAGCGTCAGCCCGCCGGCGGCCAAGGCGGTCCGGCCGAGGAACTGGCGCCGGGAGAGGGCGCGGTGGACCATGGCCTTGAGTTCCTGCTCGCTGTACGTGTCACGCTTCTTCATGGTGAATCCCCGGGCGTGGGAAGGTCGGGTCTAACGGCTGCCGGCAAGGTCGAGCGTGGTGCGGTTGTCGGGATCGAGCTGCACGTTGGTGCGGGAGCGGGGGAGCAGTCGCGCCGCCGCGGCGTCCCAGGCCAGCCGGTAGCTGCGGCCGGTCTCCAGGGTGGGGCGGGGGCCCTCCGAGCCGACGTGGGCGATGACCTCGACCCCGTCGGAGGTCTTGAGCACGCAGCGCACCACCGGGCCCTGGAAGACCGCGGCGGTGAGGGTGGCGCTGATCCCCGGGCCGGCGTCGGAGAGGTGCAGCCGCTCCGGCCGGACCATGAGGGTGCAGTCACTCCCGGGCTTGGCGGCCCAGGTCGGGGCGGCGGCCTCGGCGCGCTGGTCGCCGGCGAGCGTGACCACCGCCTGCTGGTCCATCAGCCCCACCACCTTCGCGGGAAGCAGGTTGGCCACGCCGATGAACCCGGCCACGAAGACCGTGGTCGGCCAGTGGTAGATCTCCTCCGGGGTCCCGATCTGCTCCACCCGGCCCTCGTTCATGACCGCGATGCGGTCCGACATCGTGAGGGCCTCCTCCTGGTCGTGGGTCACGTAGATGAACGTGATCCCCACCTCGCGCTGGATCCGCTTGAGCTCGATCTGCATCGCCTGCCGCAGCTTGAGGTCGAGGGCGCCCAGCGGCTCATCCAGGAGGAGGGCGCTCGGGTAGTTCACCAGCGCACGCGCCAGCGCCACCCGCTGCTGCTGCCCGCCGGAGAGCTGGGCCGGCTTCCGCTCCGCGAACTGCGCCAGCCGGGTCACCGTGAGCAGCTCCGTCACCCGCTTCTGGACCTCCGGCTCGGGGAGCTTCTTGCACCGGGGGCCGAACGCGACGTTGTCGCGGACGGTCATGTGGGGGAACAGCGCGTAGTGCTGGAAGACGGTGTTCACGTTGCGGCGGTACGGCGGCACCCGCGAGACGTCCTGCCCCTCGAGCAGGATCTGCCCGGAGTCGGGCTGCTCGAACCCGGCGATCATGCGGAGCGTGGTCGTCTTGCCGCAGCCGGAGGGACCGAGCATCGAGAAGAACTCGCCCTTGCCGATGTCGAAGTGCGCCTCATGCACGGCGATGTAGTCGCCGAAGCGCTTCTGGACATGCTCGAGCTTGATGACTGATTCCATGCGGCCGGACCTCAGGGGGTGCTGACCGGGAGCCAAACGGTTGGAAGGGCCCAATCTGCGCTCCAAACGGGGAGTTGACAACCCGTGTGCCGGACCTCACCTTGGGGCAGGCCTCGGCAACCGCCTTCGTACCCCCGCAGCAGGCGATAGCACCCAGCCACCCCCAACACACAATTGCAGGTGTGCCATGACCGCGACTGTTCCGTCCACCGGGCAGGCGGGCCTCGACCGTCTGCTCGCCCGAGCGCAGCAGATCACCGAGGAAGAGACCCGTCGCCTGCTCGAGCGGACCCCCGCCTCCGCCGCGCTGTACCAGCGAGCCTACCGGACCCTGCCGTTCGGGGTCGTGAGCTCGTTCCAGAAGGGCTTTCCCTACCCCGTCTACGTCACCCGGGGGAAGGGCAGCCACATCTGGGACCAGGACGGCACCGAGTACCTCGACTTCCATGGCGGATTTGGCGCCATGGTGGCGGGCCATGCCCACCCCCGGATCGTCGAGGCCATCCACGAGGCCGCCAGCCGCGGCACCCACTTCGCCGTGACCACCGAGGAGGGCGTGGCCTTCGGCGAGGAGATCTGCCGCCGCTTCCACCTCGAGATGCTCCGGTTCGCCAACTCGGGCACCGAGGCCACCATGGATGCGATCCGGGTGGCGCGCGCGGCGACGGGGCGCGACTCGGTCTGCAAGATCGAGGGCTCCTACCACGGCCACCACGACGCCGTGATGTTCTCGATCGTGCCCAACGCCGACGTCATGGGCGGGCGGGAGCGGCCGGCCAAGGCGCCGGTCTCCCGCGGCCTGGTCAAGGATGCCCACCGCTACGTCGAGGTGGTCCCCTTCAATGACGCCGACCACCTGGAGCGGCTGTTCGCGGAGAAGGCCGGGGAGATCGCCTGCCTCATCATGGAACCGGCCATGATGAACATCGGCATCGTGGTGCCCCAGCCCGGCTACCTGCAGCGGGTACGGGAGCTGTGCACCAGGTACGGCGTGATCTTCATTTTCGACGAGATCAAGACCGGCTTCACCATCGCCGCCGGCGGCGCCACCGAGCGCTTCGGGGTGCAGCCGGACCTGGTCTGCCTGGCCAAGGCCATCTCCGGCGGCCTCCCCGCCGCGGCCTTCGGCGGCCGGGCCGACCTGATGCGGCTGATCGAGCAGGGGGTCTCCCAGATGGGGACCTACAACGGCAACCCCCTGGTCTCCCACGTGGGCCTCGTTACCCTGCGCGAGGTGCTCACCCCGGCCGCGTACCAGCACTTCGCCCGGCTGGGCGCCCGCCTCACCGCCGGCTGCGACGCGGCCATCCGGAGGTACGAGATCCCCGGCCACACCGTGGACCTCGGCGCCAAGGGGTGCGTCTCCTATCGCCCCACCCCGATGCGCTCCTACCGCGACTTCCTCGAGACGCGGCCAGAGCTGTTCGCCGCCTCGTACCCGTGGCTGCTCAACCGCGGGATCTTCATGACCCCCGGCGACGAGGAGCAGTGGACCCTGTCGGTGCAGCACACCGAGGCCGACGTGGACCGGTATGTCGAGGTCTTCAGCGCGTTCTGCGCCGAGTTGCGGAAGTAGGGGGCGATTGGGCGGTTTGGCGGTACGGCGGTTGGGACAACCGCCTCATCGCCCAACCGCCCAACCGCCTAGTGCCCCGGCACCGGCCTCTCCTTGTAGGGAAACCAGTACCCCTTCCGCTCCATCACGTAGTCCAGGTGCACGTGCTTCGGCTCGCGGAAGGCGTCGAGTCCCTCCTCGCCGAGCTCCCGGCCGATGCCGCTCCACCGCATCCCGCCGAAGGGGCCCGCGTCGTTGTCGGTGAGCGGGTCGTTGATCCAGAAGGTCCCTGCCTTGATCTCGTGCATCGCGCGCATGGCCAGCTGCAGGTCGTTGGTGTAGATGTTGGCGCCCAGGCCGTAGCGCGAGTCGTTGGCCATGGCGATCGCCTCGTCGGGCGTGGCCGCCACCGTCAGGGACAGCACGGGCCCGAAGATCTCCTCCCGGGTGGGGAGGCTCCCGTGCGGCACGTTGGTGAGGACGGTGGGCTCCAGGAAGTGTCCGCGGAGCCCGCCGGGCGCCACCCGCTTGCCGCCGCGCGCCAGGGTGGCTCCCTCCGCCACGGCCGCCGCGATCTGCCGCTCGACCGTGGCCAGCGCCTCTTCCGAGATGAGCGGGCCCACGTCGGTCGCGGGGTCCATCGGGTCGCCCAGGCGGACAGTGTCGAGGTAGGCGTGCAGCCGCCGGGTGAATTCCTCCGCGATGGGGGCCAGCAGGTACACCCGCTTGGCCGAGGTGCAGACCTGGCCGGCGTTGAGCAGCCGGGCCCAGGCCACCCCGGGCACCGCCACGTCGAGGTCGGCGTCGGCGAAGACGATGAACGGGTCCACGCTGCCCAGCTCCAGGTTCACCTTCTTGAGCTCCTGGCCGCACAGGCTCGCGATCGACCGCCCCGCCGCCACCGAGCCGGTGAAGGCCACGAGGTCCACCCGGGGGTGCCGCACCAGCGCCTCGCCGGTCATGGGGCCGCCGGTGATCATGTTCACCACCCCCGGCGGCAGGCCCTCCAGGCAGCGCGCCAGCAGGAGGGTGGAGAGCGGGTTCTGGTGCGGCGGCTTGCAGACGACGGTATTCCCCGCGGCCAGGGCCGGCGCCAGCTTCCACGCCAGCAGCAGGAGCGGGAAGTTGAACGGCACGATCGCCGCCACCACCCCGAATGGTTCCTTGATGGTGAAGTTCACCTGGTGCGGCGCCACCGGCGGGATCGAGTTCCCGAAGCTCCGGCGCCCCACCTCCGCGTAGTACTCGAAGGCCGCGGCCACCCAGTCGATCTCGTCGATCGCCTCGATGAGCGGCTTGCCCGTCTCCCGGCACATCAGGGTGGCGAGCTCCCGCTCCTTCGACCGGATCACCCCCGCCGCCTCCCGCAGCAGCTGCGCCTTCTCCACCCCAGGGATCCGCCACCAGGCCGGCTGCGCGCGCGCCGCCGCCTCCACCGCCAGCGCGATGTCGTCGGCGGTGCAGTCCACCGTCAGGCCGACCTGTTCCAGGGTGGCGGGGTTGAGGATCGGGCGCAGCACCTTCGAGCGCGGGGTGAACCACTGACCATCGACGAGGATCGGTGCGGGGGAGCTCATGGGGGGTCCGGTGGGTGAGCGGGAGAAGATATCGGGCAGGGGAGATCGGGAAAGGGGGAAGGGGGAAGCGGGAAGAGTGGACTCTGCCGAGGGTCGCACCGAGTACCCGGGCACCCCGGTCGTCCCTCCACCAATCCGATCGCGGGGGCGCGGCGTAGACCTGCCGGCTGGACCACACCAACGATCATCCGGAGGCAGGCATGCGGAAGCTCATCTCGGCAGGGACGTTGGCGCTCGCGCTGGTGGCGGCGCTCCCCGGGCACCTCACGGCCCAGAACACGATGCAGGAGAAGTCGCTGTACGACCGGCTGGGCGGCAAGCCGGCGATCACCGCGGTGGTGGACGAGTTCGTGGCCCGGGTCGCGGCCGACAAGCGGATCAACGGCTTCTTCGCGGCCGCCGCGGCCGATCCGGCCCGCCTCGCGGCCTTCAAGGGGAAGCTGGTGGACCAGATCTGCGCCGCCGCGGGCGGTCCCTGCACCTACACCGGCAAGGACATGAAGACCGCGCATGCGGGCATGGGGATCACCGGCGAGCACTTCAACGCGCTGGTCGAGGACATGGTCGGGGCCCTCGAGAAGTTCAAGGTGGGGCACCACGAGCAGGAACAGCTGCTCGGCGCCCTCGGGCCGATGAAGCCGGAGATCGTCACCCGCTGACGCCGGGAACCCGCCGGTGAGACAGGCGGGAAGGGACGAGTGAAAGGGGAAGCGGGAAGGCGGGGAGGGGCCCGGCGCGCTGCAATGGGGCCGCCGCTTCCCGCTTCCCGTTTCCCGCTTCCCCGCAGTCTATCGACTCGCCCCCACCCCGGTCTCGATGGGCAGCTCCTCCCGCGCCGCCCACTCGGTCCACGACGGCACGTACACCCGCACCGCAGGGTAGCCCAGCAGGAAGTGCAGGGTGAACCAGGCGTGGCTCGCCTCCGTTCCGGTATTGCAGTAGACCACCACCTGCTTGTCCGGCGTGATGCCCTGCGCGAGGTAGGCCTGCCGCAGCTCCTCGACCGGCTTCCAGGTGGGCGCCTCGGCGCCGGCGGTGAGGTCGTCGCGCCAGAAGTGATGCACCGCGCCGGGAATGTGGCCCCGGCGAAGTTGGGCGCCCGCCACCCCGGCGTACTGGTCGGCCGGCCGCACGTCCACGATGACGGTCCCGGGATCGCCCAGCACATGGGTCATGTGCTCGGTGGTGAGCACCTCGGGAAAGAAGGCTGGCGCCCGGTAGTCCACCGCGGCGATCTCCGGATACCGCCGGGTGCGCTCCCGGGCCTCGGCGGTCCACCGGGCGTAGCCCCCGTCGAGCACGTAGACCTCGGGCTGGCGGAACCCGGTGAGCAGCCACGCCACGAAGGTGGCGTTGAAGTTCCCCGCCTCCCCGCTGCCGTAGATCACCACCGGCTGGTCACGCCGCACGCCGAGCCGGGCCCAGAGCGCGGCATAGCCCTCCAGCGTGAGCAGGTCGCCGGGGACGCCGTGGCGCACGGCCCGGAGGCTCTCGAAGTGCAGGTAGCTCGCGCCGGGGAGGTGATCGGCGAGGTAGGCGTTGAGGTCGCTCCGGGCGTCGATCACCGTCACCCGGCCGGTCCGCAGCCGGGCGGCGAGGTCGGCGGTGGACATGAGCCCGCCAGTCGTGGGCGCCAGTGCCACCTCGAGCGGCAGCGCGCTCCGCCGGCTCCAGTCCTGGAAGGAGCCATCATACAGCCGCACGTCGTAGCCCAGCAGCCGGGCGGCGAAGACCACGGCCGTTGCCTGCTGCCCGATGTGGCAGTACGCCACCAGCTGGTCTCCTGGGGCCACCCCCGCGGAGCGGAAGAGCCGCGCCAGCGCCGTGTCTGGCAGGAACCGGTTGGCACTGTCGACCACCGACTCGTACACCAGGCTGATGGCGCCGGGCAGGTGGCCGGGGCGGCTGCCCGCGCCAGGATTGAAGCACAGGAAGAACTCGGTGTTGCGGGCATCGACCAACCGGAACCCCGGGCGCCCGAGGCTCCCCTGGATGGTGGCGGCGCTCGCCACCCGCTCCGGGTGCGGGGTGCTCCGGAGCCGTCCCGGCACTGCGGCTGGGGGCAGGTCGGCGGTCACGGCGCCGCCCGCAGCGGTCCACGCTGGCATCCCGCCGTCGAGGATCGAGGTCCGCGGCCCCAGTCCGAGGTAGTCGAAGGTGAACCAGGCGCGGGTGGTCGGAGTCACCCAGTCGCTGCCGTAGTAGAGCACCACCCGGCTGTCGTTGGACACGCCGAGCGTCGCCAGCGAGGAGTCGAGCCAGGCGGAGGGCGGCAGTTCGAGGGACAAGCTGTCACCGCTGCGCCAGGAGAAGCGGCGAGACTCGAGGTGCCGCGCCCCCGGGATGTGGCCCTGCTCGTAACCGGCCCGGTCCCCGATGTGGAACAGCACCAGCTTGGGATCCCCGAGATGGGCCTTGAGCCAGGCGGGAGTGACCAGCATCTGGTCCCGCGGGCCGGTGACGGCGGCGGCGGCCGGTGCTGCGGCGGCGAGCAGGAGGGCCACGAGGGCGAGGGGGCCGGGCGAGCGCATGACGGTGCTCCGGTGGAGGGGGTGCCCCATGCTACGGTGGTCGCGCGGCGAAGTGGTGATGGTTCTGTGAGAACCCGGTGCAGGTCCTGGCCTCACGGCTGGAACCGATACCCCACCTTCCAGACCGTGAGGAAGTGCTCCGGGGTCGCCGGGTCCCGCTCGAGCTTCCGGCGCAGCTCCGCCATGTGGGAGTCCACCGTCCGGGTCTGCACGTCCCCCGCGCTGCCCCACACCTCCTTGAGGAGCGCCACCCGGGTGGCCACCGCCCCCTCCCGCCGCAGCAGCGCGAGCAGCAGTTCGTAGGCCTTCGGGGTGAGTGCGGCCAGCTCGCCATCGACCGTCACTGTGCGCCGGGCCGGGTCCACCACCACCCGGCCGAACCGGATCGGCGCCACCGACACGTCCCCCGCGCTGCCGCCGCGGCGGCGCAGCAGGGCCCGCACCCGCTCCAGCAGTTCCAGCAGCCCCACGGGCTTGGTGACGTACTGGTCGGCGTCGAGCCGGAAGCCACGCACCTTGTCCCCCTCCTCGCCCCGCGCGCTCACGATGATCACTGGCACCTGACTGCCACCGGCGCGCAGCGCCTCCAGCACCTCGAAGCCAGTCCGGCCCGGCAGCATGAGGTCCAGCAGCACCAGGTCAGGCGGCCAGCGGGTGGCGAGCTCCAGTCCTTCGTGACCGTCCGACGCCACCCGCACTGCGTACCCCTCCCGGGCCAGGTTGTACCGCATCCCCTCGGCCAGGTCGGCGTTGTCCTCCACCAGGAGGATGCGCGCCCCGCTCATCCGCTGCCTCCGTTGCCGCCCGCGAGCGGCAGGGTAACCGAGAACTCCGCCCCGCCGCCCGGGGCCGAACCGACTGCCACCGCCCCCCCCATTCGCCTGGCGAGGTCCTGCACGACGGCGAGACCGATGCCGCTGCCACCCACCGCCGCGGTGGTGGCGCCACCTCCCCGCACGTAGGGCTCCCAGATCCGACGGCGCTCCGCATCAGGGACGCCGGGCCCGGCATCGCGCACGCTGAGGCGGGCCCCGGCGGGGCCGCGGGTCAGTGACACCCGCACGGTCTGCCCAGGCGGCCCGAACTTGACCGCGTTATCGAGCAGGTTGAGCAGCAGCTGCCGCACCGCGCCGCGGTCGCCGTCGATCGCGACGTCATCCGCCAGGTCGGCGGCGAGCGTCACGTGCCGGGACGCGGCCAGCGGCTGGAAGGCGAGCAGTGACTCAGCCACCTCCCGATCGAGCGACAGCCGCTCCTGGCGCAGTTCTGCACCTGGTCCCCGCTCCAGCCGGGTCACGCTGAGCACGTTTTCCACCAGGTGCTCCAGCCGGGTGGTCTCCCGCGACAGGTGGCCCACCAGCCACTCCGCCTCGGCCGGCGTGTCGTAGCGCTTGAGCCGGAGGGTGTCGAGGAATAGCCGGATCTGCGCGAGCGGGGTGCGCAGCTCGTGGGAGACCGACGCCACGAAGTCGCTGCGCACCCGGGCCAGCTCGCCTTCGCGCCGGAGCTGGGCCACCGCCACCACCGCCGTCCCGATGCCGAGCAACCCCACCAGGATGAGCAGCGGGACCGGGCTCCAGGGAAAGCCGCCGGCGAGATGGGTTGCCGCGGCCGCCGGCCGCACCGCCAGCCGGGCCACCAGGCCGCCGCGAAAGGCGGGGAGCGACTCCACCGCGGCGTAGGGCCAGTCCCGCGGATCGGCCGGCCAGTCGGCGTCGCGATAGAGCACCCGGCCCCCCGTGTCCGCCACCTCGAGCAGCAACAGCTCCTCGTTGCGGGCGCCGCGGGTCACCGCGGCGGGCAGCAGCGAGTTCTCGCGCAGCACCCGGGTGAAGGTGGCCGACAGCGCGGCGCGGTCCACCGTGAAGCCATAGACCATGGTGTCGCCCCACTCGGTGGGCATCAGGCCGTAGGCGGCCAGCACATCCGGTGCCAGCGCCACGAAGCCGGTCGGTGGGACCCGGATCCCTTTCCGACGCAGCACTGCCGGGAGGTCGCGCAGCAGGGCGGCGTGGTCCGTCCCGGCCAGCGGCGCACCGGCGGTCTCCACCGTATCGCTCCCCAGCCGGAAGCGGAAGTAACTCGACGGGGTGACTCCACCATCGCAGCGGCAGCGGTCCAGGTTGCCAGCCCGATAGCCGACCAGGTCGCTGGCGGCCGGCATCTCACGCTGCCGGTGGGGTGCGCTGTGCTGGATCGGATTGAGGGTGAACCACGCCCCCTCGCCGAGATCCTCCGCGATCCGCTGGCTGTAGCTCCAGGCGGCGAAGGCGGCGTAGTCGCGCAGCAGCTGGACCGTGGTGGCGCCGTGCTTCCGGGTGGAGAGCCCCGCCACCACCGTCGCCAGTATCACCAGGCCAAGACTGGCGGTGAGCAGCGCCAGGGGCCAGCGGGAAGGAGCGCGACCGGTCCGGACGTCGGGGCCGGCAGGCGGCGGGAGAGCAGGCATGCTCTAGTGTCTCGGCACCGGGGGGCCCGCGCAAGCCGAAGCTGTGCGGATACTGTGAAGGAACTGTGCGGGCTGGGTGGAGATTGGGTCCGCTCCGGCGACTGTCCCAGGCGGGATTCCCTGTATCAACTCAGGTCACGTTCTGGCCGATATTCGGTGCATGACCGCCTGCGCCGCCATACTCCCCGGACCGGGGCTCGCCGCACTCGCGCCTGCCGTCGTGGCCCAGGCGAGGGTAGGCATCAGTATCACCGACGTCGACGGCACCATCCTCTACGTCAACCAGGCCTTCACCGACGTTACCGGGTACACCCTGGCGGAGGCGCTGGGGAAGAACCCCCGGGTGCTCCAGTCGGGCCGCCATTCGCGCGCCTACTACCAGGAGATGTGGCGCTGCCTGACCGAGGACGGCGTCTGGCAGGGTGAGATCTGGAACCGCCGCAAGACCGGCGAGGTCTACCCGGAGTGGCTCAGCATCGTTGCCCTGCGGGACGACGCCGGCCGGGTCACGCACTACTTTGCGATGTTCGGCGACATCACCGACCGCAAGCGGGCAGAGGAGGCGCTGGCCCATCGCGCCACCCACGACCCGCTCACCGACCTGCCCAACCGCGCGCTCTTCCTGGAGCACCTCCGCCACGCCCTGCACGTGCACCGCCGCTCCGGGAGCCGGCTGGCCCTGCTGTTCCTCGACCTCAACGGCTTCAAGGTCATCAACGACGAGCGGGGGCACGCCGCCGGCGACCTCGTCCTCCGCACCGTGGCCGAGCGGGTCCGCGGCTGGCTGCGGACCTCCGACCTGGTGGCGCGCCTGGGGGGTGACGAGTTCGTCGTGATGCTGCAGGGGCTCCGGGTTCCGCGGCAGGCGGAGCACTGCTGCGAGAAGCTCCAGGAGGAGATCGCCCGGCACATCCCCCTGCCCGACGGCCCGTGCCGGATCGAGGCGGCCGTCGGCATCGCGCTCTTTCCCGACGAGGGCGGTACGGCGGAGGCGCTCGTCGCCCTTGCCGACCAGCGGATGTACGAGGGGAAGCGGTCGGGCCGCCATTCGGGCCAACACCCCGCCGCTCCCGGCTGACCAGGGGCACCCCCGCCGGCCGGCGGGGGCCTGCTGGGTCTGCACATCGAACGTCGCCACCGCCGCCATCCGGTCGTCCACCCGGGTGGGCGGGAGCCCGTGCCGCGACAGCACCTCGCGGTGGGTCGTGGCCCCCTCCTGCATCCCCTCCGCCGCGGCCGCGGGGCGCGTACTCGCCCCTGCGCGCCGTCTGCGTCGCTTGACCCGCCCCCGGTCCGGCGGGATCTTCCGGCGTCAGACTGGTGCGTCCCGCCCCCTCCGGGAGTCCGCATGCCCTTCACCGTGTCGGTCGACGCCGCCCGTCGGCGTGTCCTCGCCGTGCGCACCGGCGACGGCCGGCTCGACGAGATCTACGCCTCGATCGATGCCGTGATCGACCACCCCGACTACCAGCCCGGATTCGACATCCTGTTCGACCTGCGGGAGGCTGAGTACCTCGCAGAGGGGCGGGAGGCGCTGGCGGTGGCACGCTTCCTGGCCGCCCGGCGAGACCGCATCCCGGGGCGGATCGCGCTGGTGCCGCCGGCCATCCACCGGCTTGCGATTGCCGCCCGGTACCTCGCGGTGGTGGACACCCACGTGGGGCTCGAGGTGCAGAGCTTTCCCACGCCCGCCGCCGCGCTGGCCTGGTTTGATGCCCCTGCCGGGCGGGCGGCCCCCCCGAACGTGACACCGCCCGCCTGACCGGGGTCAGGCGGGCGGTGCCTACAAGCTCACTGCGGCGCGATTCAGCTGGCCGCGACGCGGCTGACCTTCTCGGCGGCCGGACCCTTGGGGCCCTGGACCACGTCGAACTCCACCCGCTCGCCTTCGGCGAGGGACCGGTAGCCATCACCGATGATCGCCGAGTGATGCACGAAGCAATCCTTCGCGCCGCCCTCGGGGGTGATGAAGCCGAAGCCCTTCGCGTCGTTGAACCACTTCACAGTGCCGGTCGTACGCATTGCCATACTCCTTGGTGTTCGAGAGGGGTTCTCCGGCAGGTCGCCGGCGCCGCCTCTCCATGTCCGTGACAAACCCTCACGGGCGGGGGTGCTCCCACAACGTGGGGAACTCCCCCACCGCTGCATGCGATCCTGGAAGCAAAAGAGACCCAGCAATGTGCTGGGCCTCAACCGTCTGCTCGGAATTTCTCCGCGCACTGGCGCATCGATCGCCCCATATTGTACCACCCCCGCCGTGAAAAGGCAATGCATCAGGCCACGGGGAGTGGGGGACCCGGTTATCTTCCTCCATCGGTCTGGTGCGGTACCAGCCGGCAGCCATCCCACGACAAGGCTGGTGCGCATGTCAGACTCCCCCCGTTCCTCCTCCCGGTCGCGCGGCACGCCGGGCGTGGACCCGATGACCGCCCGGGTGCTTGAGCGCCTGGACCTGGCCGGGAAGATGTTCGATCGCCGCCACCGCGCCTCCCGGCCTAAATCCCGCCGCAAGCCCGCCCGGGGCGAGCTCAGCCTGGTACCGTCGCCGGCAGAGGGCGAGGCCGCGATCGCCCGGGAGCGCGCCTGCCTGCGGAGCGTGTTCCGCGAGCTGGGCGATGCCCACCGGCGCTATCGCCTCTCGACCGGCCGGTCCGGTACGGCGGCCCTGCGCGAGGCCGCGCACGCCTTCAAGCGGGAGCCAAGCGTCGGGTCGCTGGTCCCGGTGGCGGCGCTCCTCGACGAGCTGGGCCTGCTGGCCTGGTAGCAGCCCCGCGCGAGCACTGGGTTTCCCTCCTCCGCCCCGTCCGGCGCCCGGCACGGGGTCGGAAAGGTTCCCGGTGAGTGTGGGGGCCTGACGACCAGACCCACCGGGCCGGCGGGCCCGAAGCGGCTTCTGTCTCACTGGGCATCCGAAGTGCAATCAACACAATACGTTTCATCGCGGCGTGTGATCGGGCTTGACGCGGGGAAAATATGTGATAAATTAGTCACATATGGGCGAGTCGATACGGCAACCGGACATTCCCGAGGCGCTGACTCCGGTCTGGCGCGCACTAGCGGATCCTACCCGCCGCGCCATTCTCGACCTCCTCCGCGCGCGGGCCCGGACGACGGGCGAACTCGCCGATCACTTCCGCTTGTCTCGATTCGGGGTCATGAAGCACCTCGAGGTTCTGGTCGAGGCCGGCCTGGTGCTCGTGCGGCGGGAGGGCCGGCAGCGCTGGAATTCGCTCAATCCGCTCCCGATCCAGCAGATCGCCCAGCGGTGGATCCGTCCGTATGAAGCCCTCGCCGCAGATCGGCTGCTGCGGCTCAAGTCCCACGCCGAACGCACGCAGGAGGACGCCATGGCAGCATCGGCCCAGTTCCGGGCGCTGGACATCCAGCTTGAGGTCGAGGTCGCCGCACCCCCTGAAACCGTCTGGCGCGCGCTGACGACCCAGATTGGCGAATGGTGGCCCAAGCAGTTCTACGTCGGCACCAGTCCCAAGCGGTTCGTCCTGGATGGTCGGGTCGGCGGACACGTCCTGGAAGACTGGGGCGGCGGCGAGGGGTCGCTCTTCGGCACCATCACGGTGTTCGAGGAGAACCGGGTCCTGCAGTGGGCCGGGGACATGTCAGCCGACTTCGGCGGCCCCGCCCGCTCCGTCACCACCTTTCGGCTCAAGCCGGGCACCAAGGCCGGCGCCACGCTGGTTTCCTTCCGCGACACGCCCTTCGGCCTGCTCGGCGATGATGCGCTCAAGGGGCTGGAGCACGGCTGGCGCTGGCTGCTCAACGACATTCTCAAGCCGTACATCGAACAGGGCCGACGTCCCGAGCGGCCCACCACCGTGGAGGGATGAGCCATGTCCGCCAACTGGGCCACACGCACCGGAGCAGTCTGGTTTGCCCTCTGGGGCCTCCTGCACGTCCTCGGCGCCGGGCTGCAACTCCGTGCGCTGGCGAGCGCCGGCGGCCCCGGCCTGACGGCGATGATCGCCAGCGGTCTCCCGTTCGACCCCGCCGCGAACCCGGTCCCGGACCCCGCGGCCGCGTTCATGGGCATGGGGGCGTTCAACCTGCTCTGGATCGGACTGCTGGTGACCGGCATCGCCGTGACGCTCAACTGGCGGAACTCGACCCTCGGGTTCTGGCTGAACGTGCTCGTGGTGGGCGCCACCGACCTGGGGCTGGTGATGTTCCTTCTGACGCCGGGGGTGATGGCCTGGGGCGACGGGTCGGTGGGCCTCGGGCTGTTCCTGCTCGCGGTGGCGTTCTCGGGCGCGGGCCGCTGGCAGTCGACGCGGGTGGCGGCGCTGCGCCTGGGCGGTGCCTAGCGGGAAGGGAGGAACCGGAACGAGGCCCGCGGGGTTCTCCCACCGTTCCCTCTGCTGCTCCGTCCCACTATCTTCACCCGCGTTCGGGGCGGTAGCTCAGCTGGGAGAGCACCTGCTTTGCAAGCAGGGGGTCGTGGGTTCGAACCCCATCCGCTCCATGGCCAGGCACCGGTTGACCTGCGGCCGCTGCGCGGCCTCGGTCGCCTTCGGCTCGATCCCGGTCCGCTCCACTTTCGCACCATTCGGACGAGGGGCCGCCCTGCACAGGCGGCCCTTTGTCGTCTACTCCTCCCCACGGGGTTATCGTTCGGCATCGATGGCAGGTCTGACCCGACGCTTCCGACCCCCAGGAATGATCCCATGTCCGACGACGAGATGAAGGCCGAGCTGGAACGCCTCCGCGCCGAGAACGCGGCCCTCAAGAACCGCACCCAGCGGGGCGTCAGCCTCAAGGTGAGCGAGAAGGGCGGCGTGTCGGTCTATGGCCTTGGCCGCTTCCCGATCACGTTCTACAAGGAACAGTGGGAGAAACTGCTCGACATGGCCGATGACATCCGCGCCTTCATCCGGGAGAACGAGGGCCGGCTCAAGGTGAAGGGGTCGGAGTAGGCGGCCGACCGGTCGCGGCTGGCCCGGCGGGGGGAAAACCAAAACGCCCGATCCCTTGTGGGACCGAGCGCCTCGCTGCGGCCTGGCATCACCCGGTTGCCGCCTCCGGGGCCCGTAAGGGCTATGTCTGTTGGGCAATAAGCTACCCAGGGGCTCCCGATTGCGCAACCCCCGCAGGGTCAGGTGGCCGGGTGCGCGGGATACAGGGCGCGGTAGAGCGCCACGTTGCGCTGAATGGTCCGGACGTAGTCGCGGGTCTCCTTGAAGCCGATCCGCTCGATGAAGAGCTCGGGGTCTTCCGCCGCGCGGCCGAAGGACCAGAGCGGCACCCGGCCTGGCCCCGCGTTGTAGGCCGCGAGGGCGCGCACCAGGTCCCCATTGAACCGCTGCAGCACCTGGCCCAGGTAGAAGGTGCCGAAGCGCAGGTTGAGCGCGGGCTCGTCGAGGTGATCCACCCGCCAGCCGCGTACGCCGAGCTGCCGGGCGATGAGCCGGCCCGTGGCGGGCATCACCTGCATCAGCCCCCGGGCGCCCACTCGAGAGCGAGCCCCGGCATTCCACGCCGACTCCTGCCGGATGAGCGCGGCCACCACCAGCGGATCCACGCCGATGGCCTGAGCCTCCGCGGTGAGGTTCTCCTCATAGTGGCGGGGGTAGAGCAGCCGGTAGGTGCGCGCGTCGCGCGGGGCGCCACGGGCGAGGGCCGTGCGGGCGCTCGCGATGGATGCATCGGCATCGCCCAGGCGCCGGAAGGCGTCGGCCACGGAGAGGAGGCGCTGGGGCGAGCGGACCCGCTCGGAGGTGAGCCAGGCGCGCTCCCACGACGCTTCCTCCACCATGCCCGCGGCCTTGAGCAGGCCGATGCGGCTCATGGCGCTGTCGACATCGAGGAAGTGGGTGAAGCGGTCCGGCGCCGGTGCCGGCTGCCAGCCGGGGATGCCGAGCCGCGCTGCGCTCGCGTAGGCGTAGTAGGACACGGAGTCGCGCGCCATGACCGACTGCCACAGCATCGTGGCGCGGCCCGAGTCGCCGGCCTCGCTCGAGGCGCGAGCGGCCCAGTACCCCGCGGCCTGTCCATCGGCGCCCGCATCGAGCTGGTGGATCCGGTGCCACTCCGCGGCAGCCTGGTCGATCCGCCCCTCCTCATAGAGCGCGAGCGCGGCGAGGAACCCCGCCCGGCCCACCGAGTCGGCGTGCGGGTACCGGCTGACCAGCGCCAGCCACGGCTCGCGTGCCTCGCCGTGCTCGCCCTCCTCCCAGGCCAGGCTGCCGCGCAGGAACAGCGCGCGCGGCGTGGTGAGTGAATCCTCCGGGAACCGCTGCAGCAGCCGGGCGAGCGCGGCGCGGGCCGCGGACCGCTCACCGAGGCGTGCCCGCGAGGCGGCCTCGCCATACAGCGCCTCGGCGGCGAACGGCGAGGTGGCCGGGATACGGTGGAAGGTGGTGATGGCTTCGCGATGCCGGCGCAGCGAAGCCAGCGCACGGGCGTAGGCCAGCAGGTCGGCAGGCTCGGCGGGGCCGCGCCGCACCGCGCGGGAATAGAGGAGGGCGGCCTCGAGCGGGAGCCCCGAGTGGCCGGCCAGCCGGGCTACCGCCAGCGCCTCCTGTGGCGTCAGCACGACAGTGGGTGAGGCGAGGAACTTGAGCGCTTCCTGCGCCGCCGCGGTCCCGGCGCGCTGGCGGGCGATGCTCAGCAGCCCGTCGCGCAGGCCCCGGCGCTGGGTGTCGGTGCGGGCCTGGCGCAGCCGCAGCCGGGTGGCGTCGATGAACAGACCGAGGGAATCAAAGGTGCGCGCGGCGCCGGCGAGATCGCCCTGGCGCTCGCGGGCCGCCGCCTCGGTGAGCCCGATCCGGGCCCGGACCACCGGCAGCTGGATCCGTGCGTAGAGAGCATTCCGTTCGAGGGAATCCGCTGCGAGCGCCGCGGCCCGGAGCAGCAGCCAGTCGGCGATCTCGGGGGTGCTGTCCGCAGCCGCCCGCAGGTGCATCGCCGCGGCCGACGGTCGGCTGTCCCGCGCCCGCGCGAGCGCCGCCCGGACCGGCGCAGGATCGCCGCCGTCATCCGCGTGGAGCGGAAACGCGGCCGTGCCGAGCAGGCAGGCGGCGAGCAGGAGCGGAGCGCGCAGGCGGGTGGAGGTCAACGGAAGTCACCCAGTCGAGGGAAGCCGGAATCCGTGAGCGCAGGAGCCATGCCAGTGCGGACGTACCGAACATAGGGCGATCCGGCGCCGCGCACCACCGGCAGGCGCCCCCGGTCCCGTCTATCTTTGCCGGCCATGACCAGCCCGCTCTTCCACTGGGATGCGCTGCCCGTTGTCCTCGGCGCGCTCGTGGCGCTCACCGCCGGCTCGCGCCGTTCGGCGGGACGCGTCATGGCCGGCCTGGTGATCATCGCGCTCGCCTTCGCGGGCCTCCGCGTGGCCACGGCGGGCGGCCTTCCATTCAGTGCGCTGGCGCGGTCGTTCCAGGTCGTCACCCTCGCCCTCCTGGCGATCGGGGCCGTGCTCGTGTGGCGATCCCGGCCGGTCCTGGCCGATGGGCCCGCCACGTCGCGGCCGGCGGCCGATATCGATGCGCCGGCGTTCATGATTCACCTGGTCGGGGCCGGCATCGCCGGCCTGGCGACCCACTTGCACCTCTTCCTGCCCGCTGTCCTCGTGTCCGCGGCGAGCGGGTGGCGCTGGTCCCGCCCCGGCCGGTGGCCGATCGTGCTCCTGCCGGTCCTGCTGCTGCTCGGGGCGTGCTGGTACCTGATGGCCCGCGTGGCCGGCCCGATGCCGCTCTCCCTCTCGCTGCTTCACGAGGCGCCCTACAGCGCCGCCTTCGAGATCGGCATGGCGGGCGCCCTGCTGGTCGTGGCGGCGGTGCTGCTCGGGCTCGCCCCCTTCCATATGATGGGACGCGGGCCGCTGACCCCGATTCTCGGTGGGCTGCTCCTGGTCCGGGTGGTGGCGGTGGCGCTGCCCGGTGGGCTGGTGCACTGGCAGCCGGTGGCGTACCCGGTGGTGGTGCTGACGGCGGCAGTCGCCGCGGCCCGGCGCCGGGACGACCTGGCGCTGGTGGCGCTCTCGACCATCGGCCTCCTCTCCGGCGACCCGACGGCGGGCTGGTGTGGGCTGGTGGTTCTGGGCCTTGCGACGGCGCTGCGCGGCCTCGACTGGCTGGTTGCCGGTGGTCGACGGTTGAGCGGTGCAGGGCAGGGGCTCATCGGGGCCATGGCACTGGCCGCCGCCGCCGCGCTCGCGCCGGCGTTGGCGGGCGGCCTCTCCGCGGAGGCGTTGTACTCCGCGGTGACGGTCCTGCTGGCCGCGGGGGCGTTCGGGCGTGTGCAAGGTCCGGCGGTCACGCGTTGACCCCGATCCGTGGCCCGTGGATATTTGGCGACATGAGTACCGGTGATTCTCTTCATGATCCGGAGCGCAGGCGCTTCCTCGAGACCGCGAGTGCGGTCGGGGCCCTGTTCCTGATCCCCACGCCGGGCGCGCTGGCCCGGTCCCAGTTCTTCCCTCGCAAGGACACTCCCATGGCGCACACGCTGCCGCCGCTGCCCTATGACTACACCGCGCTGGAACCGCACATCGACGAACAGACGATGCGGATCCACCACGACAAGCACCACGCCGCCTACGTCACCAACCTGAACGCCGCCCTCGAGGGACATCCGGAGCTGCAGGCCAAGAGCCTCGACGCCCTGATCGCGAACCTCGACGCGGTGCCGGAGGGAATCCGGACCGCGGTCCGGAACAACGGGGGCGGGCACCACAATCACACCCTGTTCTGGGAACTCATGGCGCCGGGCGGCGCCAAGGAGCCTGCCGGGGCGCTGGCAGAGGCCATCACCAGGACCTTCGGGGGCTTCGACAAGTTCAAGGAGGCCTTCACCAAGGCGTGCACCACCCGCTTCGGCAGCGGGTGGGCCTGGCTGGCGCGCAAGGCGGACGGCACGCTCGAGGTCTTCAGCACGGCGAACCAGGACAGCCCGGTCATGGAGGGGAAGGTGCCCCTGCTCGGCTGTGACGTGTGGGAGCACGCCTACTACCTCAAGTACCAGAACCGCCGGCCCGACTACGTGGGCGCCTGGTGGCACGTGGTCAACTGGACGGAAGTCGGGAAGCGCTTCGGCCGCTGAGCCGGGCAGGGACCGTGTGCGCCTTCGCGCGCGCGGCTGGTGGCGCGCCCCACGGGGCGCGCCGGACTTGCGCAAGGACTGACCCGATGCCGATGCCCGCCGTGGGGAGCCCCGCCCCCGACTTCACCCTCGCCTCCACCAGCGGCGAGAACGTGACCCTCTCCGCCCTGCGCGGCAAGCACGTGCTGCTGGCCTTCTTCCCGCTCGCCTTCACCGGCGTGTGCACCAAGGAGGTCTGCGCGTTCACCGAGGACTACGCGCAGTTCCAGACGGCGGGCACGGTGGTCCTGCCGATCAGCGTGGACTCGGTGCCCACGCTCAAGGAGTTCAAGGCCAAGGAGCGGCTCGGCGTGGAGCTGCTCAGCGACTTCAAGCGCGAGGTGAGCCGCGCCTACGGCACCCTGCTCGAGGACAAGTTCTTCTCCAACCGCGCCTACGTGATCATCGACCGGACGGGCACGGTCCGGTGGACCTTCGCCGAGACCACGCCGGGCACGCGGCGGGAGAACGCCGAACTGCTGGCCGAGCTGCGCAAGCTGGGCTGAATCCCGCGGGACCCCATGGCGGACCGCCGGCCGGGCGCTGGAGTTGACTCGGTCGGCGGTCCGCTGCCTTTTTCCCCCCGTCATGCGCACCGATCCGCTGGTCCTCCTCTCCCGTCCCGACAAGTGGTACCTCGGCGCGGGCGACGGGCTCGTGTGGGCGCCCCCCTTTCCGGCGTGGCACGACACCCCGGGGTTCTGGGACGAGGCCCACCTGCTGCAGTACCCGGTGGGGCCGCTGTTCGCGGTGAGCTTCGTGACCCCCGCCGGGGAGGCGCTGCCGGCGCGCGCCGACGCCACCCACTGGACCCCCGCGCACCTGGCGCTCGACTACCTGCTGGCGCCCGGCCTGCACGCGCGGGAGGTGCGCTCCGCCCCGGGGGAGCGGGTGCTGGCCTCCGAGTGGCACCTGGAGAACCGGTCGGGGCGGAGCTGGGAGCTGTTCGTGGTACAGTGGACCGCGGTGGCGGGCGAGTCGGTACCGGACGACGGCGTGGAGCCGGCGGGCGACGGGCTCCGCCTGCGGCGCCGGCTCGAGGACCGGAAGGCGCAGGGGGTCGAGGTGGGATTGCAGTACGACCTCGGTCCCCGGGCGGCCGTCCGGGCGGCGTACCGGTCCGAGGCTTCGGGTCCCCGGCCGGACTTTGCCCTGACCCCGTTCTACGACCGGTGGCCCGCCGGGGGCGGCCTGCGGGACGAGATCCGGCTCGAGGGGATCGACCGCCGTGGCCTGGTCTACATTGGGCTGTGCCGCCGGCTGGTGGTGCGGCGGCATGCCAGCGCCCGCTTCGTGGCGACGGTACAGGTCGAGGTGGCGCCCGCCCCGGCTCCCGCCACGGCCCTGGGCCGCGGCGCGCCGAGCGGCCGGGCGGTCCGCGCGTGGAAGGCGTTCGCGGGCGGGGTCCCGCGGTTCCGCTCCACCGACGAGCACTTCAACCGATACTGGTGGTACCGGTGGTACGGCCTCCGGCTCAACCGGGTGCCCGCGGGCCTCGGGCAGTACCGGCATGACACGGTGTGTGAGGGCATCGGCTATTTCCACCAGCCGATCAGCTACTCCACCATGTGCCACATCCGGGAGCTGCGCTGGGCCGCCTCCCCCGCCTGGGCGCAGGGAGTGGCACACACCTTCCTCGACCGCCTGCGTCCCGACGGCTCCATGCCCGGCCGGGTCTACCTCAATCACCTTGTCCAGCCCGACTTCTACCACGCTGACTGGGGGGGAGCGATCGACGACCTGCTCGATTCCCACCCCGACCCCGCGTGGCTCGCGTCGGTCGTGCCGGCCCTGGCGGCCTACGGGGAGTGGCTGGTCCGCACCCGCGATCCCGAGCAAAGCGGGATGATCGACGTGGTGGACCAGTACGAGACCGGGCAGGAGTACATGTCGCGCTACGAGGCCGTGGATCCCGACGCCGACCGCTACTGCTGGGAGAACCGCCTCCGGCTCAAGGGCATCGACGTCACCTGCTACGCCTGGCGGCTGTTCGCCCTGCTGGCGGTGCACGCGCCCGACCCTGCGGCGCGCGCCGAGTGGGCCGCCCGTGCCGCGCGGACCGCGGGGGCCATCCGCGAGCGGATGTGGGATCCGGCCCTCGGGATGTTCTCGGATGTCGATCCCGCCACGGGTGAGCGCACACGGGTGAAGGCCGCCGTCTGCTTCTATCCCTACCTGACCGACCTCGCCGGGCCGGCCCACCTCGAGGGCCTGGGGACACACCTCTTCCACCCCGCCGAGTTCTGGACCCCCTTCCCGGTGCCCAGCTCGAGCGTGGACGACCCGCGCTACAGCCCCGACGCGGAATGGAAGGGAAAGCGCCACGTCTGCCCGTGGAACGGGCGGGTCTGGCCCATGACCAACAGTCACCTGATCGACGCGCTGGCGCGGGTGGTTCGGCTGCACCGCCCGTCATGGGCGCCGCAGCTGGTGCACCTGCTGCGGCAGTTCGTGCGGATGATGAGTTTCGGGGGCGACCCGGCGCGGCCCAACGCCTTTGAGCACTACCATCCGGTCACGGGCCGCGGCAGCGTGTACCGCGGCATTGATGACTACCAGCACTCCTGGGTGAACGACCTGCTGGCCCGGCACGTGGCCGGGCTGCTGCCGTGGGGCGGGGAAGGGGTGCTCGTGGATCCGCTTCCCTTCGGCGGCCGCACCGAGCTGCGCGGGGCGATGATCGCGGGGCACACGGTCGACGTGGTGGTGCAGGAGGGGCGGTTCGAGGTGCGGGTGGACGGGCGCCGGGCGGGGCAGGGCCGGGTGGGGCGCGCGCTGGAGGTGCGGTGGTAAGACGGATCGCCCTGGTGAGCGCGGGAGGCGAAGGGCGGGCGGCGGCGGAGTGGCTGGGCGGCCTGGACGGCATCGCGCTGGAGGTGCACGCCGACCTGGGAGCCGTGGACCTCCAGCCGGTGGACCTGCTGTGGGTGCACGCGGTCCTCCCCGGGACCCGTCCCGACCTGCCGCGCTGGCTGCGTGCCGGGGGCCGGCTGCTGTGCACCCTCGACGCCGCGCGGCTGCCGGCCCGGCTCGGCCTCGAGCCCGCGCCGCCCGACGAACGGCGTGAGGCCCGGTGGCGCCACGCCGACGACGAATTCTGGCTCGATGAGTACCGCTCCTTCCTGGCCTTTCCGCACCTCAGAGGGCACGCCGCCTTCGGCCCGCATCCCCTCTTCGCCGGCCTGCACCAGGGCGCCTTCACCTGGGCGCCGAGCGAGGGGGAGGGCTACACCGCCGTGAGCTACCGCCGTGCCCGTCCCGCGCGGGGGCGGGTGGTGGCGGTGGAGCGCTCGTTCATTCACCTCAACGCCGAGCGCGCCACCGCCTGGGAGCAGGTGGTGGACGAGGGCGGGGTGCTCTGCATCGGCGCCTACGCGTCGCTGGCCGCGCCCGATCCGTTGCTTGCCCGTCAGCTGCGCGCCATGCTCGCGAACGCCCTCACCGGCGACGCGATCCCGCATGCCACGCGGGTGGCCGCGGTGACCGGCTGGCCCGGTGCCGCGGTGGAGCCGCCGGCCGAGCTCGAGCTCTTTTCCCCGTCGCCCGACCTCCCGCCGCCGGTCGTCGCGACCGGGGGCGTCCCGCGGGCGGGCTCCGGGAGCCTTCCCGCCGTCTGGGACGAGTGGCCCCCATCCGCCTCTCCCCTCGCCACCGACGCCCCGGCACGGACCGACGAGCCGTGGACACTGGCCGGCCGTCGCGCGCTGGTGGTGGGCCGCGAGCGGGGCGGGCTCGAGGAGGCCTGGTGCCACCCGTACCGGATGCTCCGGGAGGTCCGGCTCCAGGTGGACGGGCGGGATCCGGAGGTGCTGTCGGTCCGCGTGGCGCCCGACGAGGTGGTGCGGGTCCTCCGCTCGGGAGAGGTGGAGCTGACCGAGCGGGTGACCACGGCGCTCGAGCACGGGCTGATCTTCTACAGCCTGGTGGCCGACCTCGAGATCCCGCTGGCGCTGTCCTGGCGCACCGACTTCCGGCGGATGTGGCCGTACCCCGCCGGCACTTCCCGGCTGGTCACGCTGGCCGCGGAGGCGCACCGGCTCCGGCTGGGGTTGAGCGAGGAGCCGCCCATCCTCGAGGTCCGGGGCGGTCCCGGGCAGCTGGAGGTGACGGGCACCGACGCCCGGCTCGGGGCCGGCGTGACGGCCCGGGGGGCGGGCCGGCTGGCCCTCGTCTTCGCCGGCGGGAGCGAGGCCGCGGAGGTGGACCGCGCGCTCGATTCGCTGGAGCGCCGGAAGCTTCGCGCCATCCGGCAGGAGCGGATCCTTCACGCCCGCCGGCTCGAGGAGCGGACCACCCGCCTCGAGACGCCCGAGGCGACCCTCGATCGCGCGTTCGGTTGGGCCAAGGTGCGGATGGACGCCTTCCTGGCCGAGACCCCTGGCGTGGGGCGCTCCCTGCTCGCGGGCTACGCGGCCAGCCGACCGGGCTGGGGCGATGGCCGCCCCGGCTACGGGTGGTACTTCGGGAGGGATGCCTGCTGGACCGCCTTCGCCACGCTGGCGATGGGCGACCGCGAGATCGCGAAGGACACCCTGCGATTCCTGGCCCGGACCCAGGATGTCTCCGGCAAGGTCATGCACGAGTACACCACGAGCGGGCTGGTCCACTACGACGCCGCCGACAGCACGCCGCTCTTCCTGCTGCTCGCCGCGCGGTACGCCGCCTGGTCCGCGGACCTGCCGTTCCTGGAGCGCCTGTGGCCCGCAGTGCGCGCCGCGTTCCGGTTCTGCCTCGAGACCGACCAGGATGGCGATGGCCTCATCGAGAATCATCGCGTGGGCCACGGGTGGATCGAGCACGGCCCGCTGGGCGGGCTGCACGTGACCCTGTACCTCGCCGCCTGCTGGCTGGCGGCGCTGGAAGCGCTGGCGCCCGTGGCCCGGGCCCGGGGCGAGGACGCCTTTGCCGACGACCTCGAGGCGCGCGCCGCCCGGGCGCGCGCGGCCATCAACGCCCGCTTCCGCACGGCCGACGGGTGGGCGCTCGGCCTGGAGGCCGACGGCACGCCGCGGGTGCATCGCACCGCCATGCTCGCCGTGCCGCTGCTGCTGGGCGCGGTGCCCGCCGCGGAGGCGCCGGAGTGGTACGCCGCAGTGGCGAGCCCCGACTTCAGCGCGCCCTGGGGGGTGCGGATGATCGCGGCGAGCGACTCCCTCTTCGAGCCGGCGGGCTATCACCAGGGCGCGGTCTGGCCGCTCTATACCGGCTGGGTGTCTCTGGCCGAGTGGCGGGCGGGACGGGGCGTGGCCGCGCTGGCGCACCTGCGGGCCAACGCGGGGCTCGCGGACGAACGGGCGCGCGGGGCGTTCGACGAGGTACTGCACGGCACGGAGCGTCGCGCGGCCGGCATCTGCCCTGACCAGGCCTGGTCGGCGGCGATGGTGGTCTCGCCCGTGGTGGAGGGGCTGTGGGGCGTGACCCCCGACGCGCTATCCCATGCGGTGCGGGTGGCGCCGTGGCTGCCGCCGGAGTGGCAGGAGATGGCGCTGCGCGGACTACGGGTCGGGGCCACGACCCTGGACCTGCGGCTCCGCCGCCGGCCAGGCAAGCTGGTGCTGCGGGTGGAGCGGACTCACGGCCCCCGCCTCCGGGTTGTGGCCACGCGGCCGCCGGAGGCGCCCGCGGGCCTGCTCCTGCTCAACGACGAGCCGCTGGGCGGCGGCCGCGCGGCGTTCGAGGCGGGCGAACTCGACGAAGTGACGTTCCTCGACTGACCGACTACCGGGTGGTGTTGATCACCAGCATCCGCGGCTCGCTCATTTCCTCCATGGCGTAGCGGACCCCCTCGCGCCCGAAGCCGCTGTCCTTGACCCCGCCATAGGGGAAGTTGTCGACCCGGAGCGTGGGGAAGTCGTTGGCGATCACGCCGCCGACCTCAAGGCCCTGGAGGGCCTGGTGGATCCGGTTGACGTCGTGGGTGAACACGCCGGCCTGCAGCCCGAAGTCGGAATCGTTCACCGCCGCGAGCGCCTCGGGCCAGTCGCGATACGGGGCGATGATGGTGACCGGCCCGAAGACCTCCCTGCACGACACCTTCGCATCCCGGGGGACGCCAGCCAGGAGCCCCGGGGTGAGGACATTGCCACGGCGGGTGGGCTGGAGCAGGACCTCCGCCCCCGCGTGGACCGCCTCGTCGGTCCAGGCCTGCACCCGGTCGGCGGCACCGGCGTCGATCATTGGCCCCACCACCGTCTTCGGATCGAGCGGGTCGCCGCAGGGGAGCGCGGCCGCGGCGGCGACCAGGCGGCTCACGAAGGCCTGGTAGATCGGCTGGTGCACCAGGACCCGCTGCACCTTGATGCAGACCTGGCCGGCGTAGGCGAACGCCCCGAGCGCCAGCCGCTGGGCCACCCAGTCGAGGTCGCCGGCGTCCTCGTGCACCACGGCCGCGGCGTTGCCGCCGAGTTCGAGGCACACCTTCTTCTTGCCGGCCACGTTCTTCAGGTGCCAGCCCACCGCCGGACTCCCGGTGAAGGTCAGCATGGCGAAGCGCGGGTCGGTGGCGAGGCCCTCGGCCACAGGGATGGGCAGGTGGAGCACGTTGTACGCGCCGGCGGGCAGGCCGCATTCGGCCAGGATCCGGCCCAGCCGGAAGGCGAGCTGGGGGCACTGCGGCGGCGGCTTCACCACCAGCGCCGACCCGACAGCGATGGCCGGCGCCACTTTGTGGGCCAGCAGGTTGAGCGGGAAGTTGAACGGGGTGATCGCGCTGATCGGCCCCACCGGGAAGCGGTACACCGTGCCGGTGTAGCCCACGGTGCGGGGGTCCACGTCGAGCGGTACCACCTCGCCGCCGAAGCGGCGGGTCTCGTCGGCGGCCAGGGAGAAGGTCAGCACCGCGCGGTCCACCTCGCCCAGCGCCTGACCAATGGGCTTGCCGCAGCTGACGGCGAGCTCCTCGCCGAGGGACTGCCGCTCCCGGCTGAGCGCGTCGGCGATGCGGACCAGCAGGTCGCGGCGGGCGTGTCGGGGCAGGGCGCGCATGGCGTGGAACCCGGCCTGGGCGGCGGTGATCGCCGCGTCGAGGTCGGCGGCGGTGGCCTCCGCCACCGCCACGGCCGGCTGGCCGGTGTAGGGCGCGAGCACGGTGGCGAGCGCGCGGCCGCCGCGGGGCAGCGCGGCGCCGTGGATCCAGGGCGTGAGTTCAGGCGTGGCGGTCATGCCTGCAATCTTGCGCCGGGGTCCGGCGGCGGCAACTTACAGGCGGCATGGCCTCCATCACCCTCCAGGACCTCACCCGCGTCTATCCCCCGGCGGTTCCCGCGCTCACCGACTGCACCTTCGAGGTCGCGGACGGGAGCTTCGTGGTGCTCCTGGGTCCGTCCGGCTGCGGCAAGAGCACGGCGCTGCGGCTGGTGGCGGGGCTCGAGCTGCCGGACCGGGGCCGGGTGCTCATCGGCCGCCGCGACGTGACCACCACGCCGCCGGGCGACCGCAACTTGGCCATGGTCTTCCAGAACTACGCGCTCTACCCGCACCTGACGGTCCGCGAGAACCTCGCCTTTCCGCTGCGGATGCGCCGGGTGCCCGCCGTGGACCGGGGACCTCGGATCCGCCGGGTCGCGGAGCTCCTCGGCCTGGCCGACCTGCTGGAGCGCCACCCGGCGCAGCTGTCGGGCGGCCAGCGGCAGCGCGTGGCGCTGGGGCGCGCGCTGGTGCGCGAGCCCGAGGCCTTCCTGCTCGATGAGCCGCTCTCCAACCTCGATGCCGCGCTCCGCAGCGAGCTGCGCACCGAGCTGCTGCGGGTGCAGCGGCAGCTCCACGCGACGATGCTGTACGTGACCCACGACCAGGTCGAGGCGCTCACCATGGCCGATCGCATCGTGGTGCTGCGTGAGGGACGGGTGGAGCAGCAGGGGACGCCGGCCGAGCTCTACGACCGGCCCGCCACGACCTTCGTGGCCCGGTTCCTGGGCACTCCGGGGATGAACCTGCTCCCGCTCGACGTGGAGCCGGCGGGCACCGCGCTGGTCCCCGGCCCGGGGCCAGCCGGGGCGGCGACCTGCGGCCTCCGGCCCGAGGCGCTCCACCTCGGGCCGGACGGCGCGCCGGGCGCGGTGACCCTGGTGGAGCGGCTGGGCAGCGAGACGCTGGTGCACCTCGCGATCGGCGGGCGGGTGGTCGTGGCCCGGGTGCCGGGCCAGGCCCCCCTCACCGATGGCGCCACCGTCGGCGTCACCGCCGATCCCGCGCAGCTCCACTGGTTCGACGCGGCGGGGCGGCGGCTGCCGTGATCCGTTCCGTCGCGCTCCTCCTGCTCTGCGCCGGCTGCGGCCGGCCCACTCCGAGCACCCTGCGCCTCTCGTCGTGGGCCGACGACATGGAGCAGCGCATCGAGGCGCGGAACCTCCGCGCCTTCGAGGCCGCCAACCCCGGGGTGCGGGTGGTGAACGACGCCATCAGCACCCAGGCGGAGTACCGCGAGCAGGTGCTCACCTCGATCGCGGCTGCCGCACCGCCCGACGTCTTCCTGCTCGACAACATCGACGTGCCGGCCTTTGCCGACCGCGGCGTGCTGCTCGACCTGGCGCCCTACGCGGCCCGGGTGGGACTCGACACCGCGGCGTGGGAGCCCCAGGTCCGCGCCATCTTCACGCGGGGCGGGAAGCTGGTGGCCTTCCCCAAGGGCTACAGCCCGATGGTGGTGGTGTACAACCGGCGCCTCTTCCTCGAGGCCGGCCTGACGCCGCCCAGCGGCGACTGGACCTGGGACGAGTTCCTCGCGGCGGCACGCACCCTCACCCGTGATACCGATGGGGACGGCATGGTGGACCAGTGGGGGACCGTCTTCGATCGCCGGGTGTTCCTGTGGATCCCCTGGGTCTGGTCCGGGGGCGGCGACGTGCTGTGCCCCGACGGCCGATCGGCCTCGGGGTGCCTGGACAGCCCGGCCACCGAACGGGCGCTCCGGTGGTACCTCGACTGGGTGGCGCGCGACAGCATCGTGCCCCGCGTGATGACCCTGCGCCGCAGCCTCGGCGACCAGTTCCGGCTGTTCAACTCGGGCCGGGTGGCCATGCTGACGACGGGGCACTTCTGGCTGCCGCGCTTCCGCCCCTACGTCCGGGATGGCCGGCTCGACATCGGCTTTGCGCCGATCCCGCACGCCGCCGGCGTGGCGCCGGCCACCGTGGTGTATGCGTCGGGCTGGGCGGTGCCCGCAACGGTGGAGCGCCGGCGCCTGGCCGTGCGCCTCGCGGCGGCGCTCGCGGATACCGCCGCGCAGCGCGTCCGGGTGGAGCAGGGGCTCGAACTCTCCGCGGTGAGCCGCCTCGCCGCCGAGGTGGCCGCGGCGGACAGCCTGGGGTGGGAGCAGGTCTTCCTGGCCGCCATGCCCGGGGCCCGGGTGCCATGGGGGGCGCGTGTGCGGGGCTGGCGCGAGGTCGAGAACCGGCTGCCCCAGGCGCTCGACGAGGTGCTGCTGGCGGGCCGGCCGCTCCACGAGGCGCTGGCTGCCGCGGCGGCCGACATCGACCGGCTGCTCGCGGAAACGGACCCATGAGCGGCCCCCGGTGGGCGGTCGCGCTCGGCCCGGTGATTGCGCTGTTCGCGCTGGGCGGGCAATGGTACTCGGCGCGCGCGGCCGAGAGGGTGGTGCGGGACGAGGCGAACCTCGCGCTCGCCCGGCAGGGCGCGGCGTACCTCGCGGTGGTGACGCCGCCCGGCGGGGTGAGCTACGACGCACGGCGGCTCCTCTCCGGGGCGAATGCGCTGGCCGGCTCCTCCATCTGGCCCGGGGGCTTCCAGCTTTCGTTCGGCCAGGCGCCGCTGCTCGCGGATACCATCGGGCTGCTGCCCCTGCCGGACTCACTGATCCGGAGCCTGGAGCAGGGCAGCGAGGGGTTCATCGCGCGGCATGCCCGCACACGGGTGGCGGTGGTGCCGTTCCTCGACCGCGACCAGTGGACCCTCAAGGGCTGGGCTGCCGCCTGGGACACCGTGCCCGGTCGCGTGGCCTCCGTGCACGCCGGCCTGCTCACGATCCTGGCCGCGCTGCTGGTGGTGCTCGTCGGCGCGGTGGCCGAGCGCGGCGGCCGGGAACGCTGGGCGCGCGCCCTGCCGCTCCTGGCCGGGGTGGCGGCGGTCCTGCTGGCGCTGGACCTGGGGGTGAGCGCGCGGCGCACCGCGGTCGAGGCCACCGACACGCGGCTCACGACGCTGGCCCAGCTGGTGGAGATGGCCGCGACGGCCCCGGGCGTCACCCAGTCGCGGCTCCCTGAGATCGGGGCCGGCGCCGCGGTGCACCCCCTCCCGCGACCGCTGGGGGGCGGCGTCGTGGAGCGGGACGACAGCGCCGGCGTGGCCCGGGCGCGCATCGTGGCCGCCACACCGCGCACCCAGCGCGGGCTCGCCTTCCAGGTGCGCCCCTACGAGGCGGACCTTGGCACCCTGCCCGCCGAGCTGCTCGCCTGGGCCGTCCTCGCCGTGCTGGCGCTGGCCTTCACGGGCTGGGCGGGTCGGGGGGGAGCCAACCCCGCACGCCTCGAGGCCACCCTGACGGCGTGGGCGTTCCTGGCGCCGGCCATGGTGCACCTGCTGCTGTTCTCCTTCCTGCCGGCGTGCTTCACGCTGGTGCTCGCCTTCCACCGGTGGGACCTCGTCGGCGAGGCGCGGGTGTTCGTGGGGCTCGACAACTTCCGGGCCATCCTCACCGACGGCCGGTTCCTGCACTCCCTCGGCGTGACGGCGCTCTATGCCCTGCACGTGCCGGTGACGGTCGCGCTGGCCCTGGTGGCGGCGGTCATCCTCGACCGCTCGGGCCTCCAGGTGCGGGTGCTCCGTGCCCTGCTGTTCCTTCCGTTCGTGAGTTCGGTGGTGGCCGTCGCCCTGGTGTGGCAGTGGATCTACCAGCCGGAGACGGGACTGCTCAACACCCTCCTCCGGGCCGCCGGGGTCGCGGGCCCGGACTGGCTGGGCGAGCCGCGGACCGCGCTCCTCGCGCTGATGCTCCTGTCGGTCTGGGTGCAGGTCGGCTACCAGATGGTGGTCTTCCTGGGCGGGCTGCAGGCCATCCCCGGCCACTACCACGACGCCGCCCGGATGGACGGGGCCGGCCCCGTGGCGCGCTTCCTCTGGGTGACGCTCCCGCTGCTCCGGCCGACCGTCCTCTTCGTCCTGGTGACCGGGATCATCGGGTCCTTCCAGGTCTTCACGTACGTGGCGGTGATGACGGAGGGCGGACCGCTGCACGCCACCGACGTGGCCGTGTACCGGATCTACCAGGAGGCGTGGGAGTTCCTCCGCTTCGGGACGGCGAGCGCCATGAGCCTCGTGCTGCTCCTGCTGCTGCTCGGCCTGACCTGGCTCCAGTTCCGGTGGCTCGGCCGCCGGGTGGAACTGGTGTAGCCGATGACGCCCCGGCGCGCGCTCGGATGGGTGGCGGCCGCGCTGCTCGGTGCGGCGATGCTCGCGCCGTTCGCCGTGATGCTGTCCACCTCGCTGATGGACGAGTTCGAGGTCTTCCGGCAGCCGGCGCCCCTGCTCCCGGCCTCGCCGCAGTGGCGCAACTACCCCGCGGCGCTCACGGCGCTGCCGTTCGCGCGATTCTTCCTCAATACCTTCGTCTTCGCGGGGTGGGTAGTGCTCGGGCAGCTGGCTACATCAGCGGCGGCGGGGTATGCCTTCGCGCGGCTGGAGTTCCCGGGCCGGCGACGGCTGTTCGCCGCCACCCTGGGCCTGCTGATGGTGCCGGGCGTGGTGCTGCTCATCCCGCGGTTCCTGCTGCTGCACCGGCTGGGCTGGGTGGACACGGTGCACGGCCTGGTGAGCACCGAGCTGGTCTCGGTGTGGGGGATCTTCCTGCTGCGGCAGGCCTTCCAGGCCGTGCCGCGGGAGCTCGAGGACGCTGCCCGGCTCGACGGGGCGGGGGAGTTCGCCATCTTCCGGCACGTGGCGTTGCCTGCGGTCCGGCCGGCGCTGGCCACGCTGGGGCTGTTCGCCTTCGTGGACGCCTGGAAGAGCTACCTGTGGCCGCTGATCGCGACCCGCTCGCTGGACCGGCGCACGGTGGAGGTGGGGGTGGCGGCATTCCACGGCTTCTACGCCAGCAACTGGCCCTTCCAGATGGCGGCGGCGGTGGCCGCCGCGCTGCCGCTGCTGCTGGTCTTTCTGCTCGCGCAGCGGTATTTCATTCGGGGGATCCAGCTGACGGGCTTCCGTTGACGGAGGGGTGGAGGGGCATGCAAGGAGTCGAGCAGGGCGAGGGGCTGGCGCTGGTGGGGCGAATCGCGCGGCTGCTCAACACCGGGCTGGCGGCCGAGGAGACCCTGGGCACCGTGGCGGAGGTGCTCCGGGCCGGGCTGGGGGCGCAGGCGGTGCAGCTGTGGCTGCGGGAACCGAACGCCACCACCCTGCGGGCCATCACGGCGCCGGTGCCCGCGGCGGGCCGGCGCACCAGCCGCTCCTTCGCGGTGCTGCCCGAGGTGGCCCCGGAGACGCTGCGCCTCCCGCTGCTGCACGAGGGGGAGCGCCTCGGGGTGCTCGAGGTCACCCCCGCCGGCGCCGGCGACGGCGCGCTGCTGCCGATCGTGGCCGACATCCTCGCCCCGTTCCTGGCCTCGATCGAGCTGTCGGAGGACCTCGCCTACGAGGTGGCGCTCCGGTCCCGCGAGATCGAGGAACAGCGCCGCTTCATCACCCTGGTGATCGACTGCCTGCCGGTGGGCCTGTACGTCGTGGACCGCGAGTACCGGATCCAGATCTGGAACCGCAAGCGCGAGATGGGGACCCAGGGCCTGCGCCGCGACGAGGTGGTGGGGCGCCCGGTGTTCGACGTGCTCACCCGGCAGAATGCCGAGCAGCTGCGGGAGGAGTTCGACGACGTCTTCCGCACCGGGCAGGGGCGGCAGATGGAGCTCGAGGTGGCGGTCGGCGGCGAGACCAAGTACTACCGCATCAGCAAGATCCCCATGCGGCAGGACGGCGAGACCATCACCCACGTCATCACCATCGGCGAGGACGTCACCGAGGCCCACGTGGCGGGGCAGCGGATCCTGCAGAGCGAGAAGCTGGCCGCGATCGGCCAGCTGGCCGCGGGTATCATGCACGAGATCAACAACCCGCTGGCGACCATCGGGGCGTGCGTCGCGGCGCTGGAGAACCGGGTGGAGGACGACCTCCCCGCCGGCCAGCGGGCGGGGATGCAGGAGTACCTCGAGATCATCGACAAGGAAGTCCAGCGGTGCGAGGGGATCGTCGACGGCCTGCTCGACTTCAGCCGCCCCAAGGGCAAGGCGAAGGGACCGGTCAACGTGACCGCGATCGTCGAGGACACCCTCTTCCTCATCAAGCACCACGAGCGCTTCAAGCGGATCGAGATGACCCGGGACCTGTGCGAGACCCTGCCCATGGTCCACGCCAACGCGGAGCAGCTGATCCAGGTGTTCATGGCCATCATGCTGAACGCACTCGACGCGATGGAGCACGGCGGCAGCCTCACGGTGCGCACCCTCCCGGGGACAGTGCACGCCGACGAGGTGGAGATCCACATCGCGGACACCGGGGTGGGGATCCCGCGCACCGAGGTGGCCAAGATCTTCGAGCCCTTCTTCACCACCAAGCCGCCGGGCCGCGGCACCGGGCTCGGGCTGTCGGTCTGCTACGGCATCGTGGCCGAGCACGGCGGCCGCATCGAGGTCGAGAGCCAGCCGGGGCGCGGCTCCACCTTCCGGGTGTTCCTCCCCATCGCCCGGCGGCCGGCCTCGCTCGAGCCGGGGGCGCCGGCATGAAGATCCTCCTGGTCGAGGACGACCGCACCGTCGGGCAGTACGTGCACCGCGGCCTCACCGAGCAGGGCTTCCAGGTGGAGCTGGTCGCCGACGGCGCCGAGGCGCTGGAATCGGCCACCCACGGGACCTTCGACCTGCTCATCCTGGACCTCCGGCTCCCGGGGATGACGGGGCTCGAGGTGCTGCGCACCCTGCGCGACCGGGGCAACACGATGCCGATCCTGGTGCTCACGGCCCAGGACGCCCTGGACTTCAAGGTCCAGGCGCTCCGCTCCGGCGCCGACGACTACGTCACCAAGCCGTTCGCCTTCGAGGAGCTCCTGGCCCGGGTGGAGGCGCTGGGCCGCCGGCCCAAGCAGCTGGCGCCGCGCGCGCTGCGCATCGGCGACCTGGAGCTCGACCTCGGGACCCGGGAGGTGACCCGCGCCGGGCGGCGCCTCGAGCTGACCCCGAAGGAATACGCCGTCCTCGAGTACCTCATGCGCCACGCTGGCCGCGTGATGTCGCGGACGCTGATCACCGAGTACGCCTGGGACTATCACTTCGATCCCGGCACCAACATCGTGGACGTGGTGATCAACCGGCTGCGCAAGAAGGTGGACCATGGCCAGGCCACGCGCCTCATCCATACCGTCCGCGGCGTCGGGTACGTGATCAAGGCCTAGGCGCCATGTCTTCCATCCGCCGCCGGCTCACCGTCTGGTACGCCGTGGCCCTGCTGGCCTCGATCGCGGCCTTCGGCGGCGCGCTCTACTTCGAGCGGCAGCGGTCGAGCGTCCGGGAGCTCGACGAGCGGCTGAGTCTCGAGGGCAACCTCGCCGCGCAGTATTTCATCGGCTACCAGCGCCAGCTCGGCCGAAGCCTCGCCCCGGGCGAGACGCCTGGCCTGGGCTTCAGCGCCGTGGGCGGCTACCTCGACGGCATCCGCGACCTGGTCGTCGTCTTCGACCCCGACCGCGCCCCCATCTACCGCAACGCCATCGCCAAGCCGCTGTCCCTCGGGGCCGTGGCCCGGCTGCTCGCGACCGACGACGGCCAGCCGCTCGACGCGGTGCGGACCGGCGTGGTGGACCTGGCGGACGACGGGCAGCTGGTGCGGTATGCCCGGGTGCCGCTCCCGGGGGTCTGGGCCCATCCCGCCACCATCTTCGTGGCCGCCCCGCTCGCGGCGGTCCCCTTCGGGCCGGAGCAGCTGCTGCAGGCCATGCTGGTCATCGCCCCGGTGATCCTGATCGGCAGCATCGGGCTCGGGTACGTGCTCGCGGACGCGAGCCTGCGGCCCCTGGAGGGGATGGTCGACGAGATCGAGGCGATCACCGACGGCCGGAGCCTGCACCGGCGGGTGGAGCTGCCGGTCTCCGCCGACGAGCTGGCACGGCTCGCCGCCACCATGAACCGCATGCTGGCCCGGCTGGAACAGAGCTTCGAGAGCCTGCACCAGTTCACGGCGGACGCCAGCCACGAGCTCAAGACGCCGCTCATGGTGCTGCGCGCGGGAGTGGAGCGGGCGATGACCGATCCCGGCGCGACCACCGAGGGGCTGCAGGCGCTGGAGGAGGTGCTGGGGGAGATCCACCGGATGAGCGAGATGGTGGACAACCTGCTCACGCTCGCCCGCGCCGATGAGGGCGGGGCCGCGCTGGCCGTCGCACCGCTCGACCTCCGCGACCTGGTGAGCGAGGCCTCGGAGACCGCCGGCATCCTGGGGGAGGAGCCGGGGATCGCGGTCCGCACCGAGCTGCCGCCGACACCGGTGGTGGTGGCGGTGGATGGCAGCCGGATCCGCCAGCTGCTGCTGAACCTGGTGACCAACGCGATCAAGTACACGCCGAGCGGCGGCAAGGTCAGCCTGGCGCTGGTGGACCAGGAGGAGACCGCCGCGATCATCGTGGGCGACGACGGCATCGGGATCCCGGCAGCGCACCTGCCGTACATCTTCGACCGGTTCTACCGGGTGGACACGGCGCGCACCCGGACGGGCGCCCGGCCGGGTGCCGGTCTCGGCCTCGCGATCACCAAGTGGATCGCGGAGGCCCACGGGGGCACGATCGCGGTCCAGAGTCGGCCGGGCCGGGGCACCGTGTTCACGGTGAGTCTGCCCAAGCACCGGGAGGGGCCACCGGCCGGCCTGACGGCGGAGGCGACCCTCCTGGGCTGACCCGCGCCCGGGACCTCTGGCGGACGTCCAGTCCACGGGTATATTGGCCCCCTCTCCTCCTCTGCCCGCTGTGTGAGCGGGGCGCTCTGGTGCGTACTGTGACACCGGAACGGCGCGCCCGCCGGGACGGCAGAGGTAATCGGGCTGTCATCATTTTGTCATTTGCCGGGCGGTGTGCTGCAATGGGCGCCCTGTAGCTTCGGTCACCGTCCTACCTGCGGAGGGGTTGCGCCGTGTTCGAGAACCTCGTCGAATCCAACCGGAAACGTCAGAACACCCTGGGCCAGCAGGTCGTGTCGCTTGCGCTGCACGGCGTGCTCGTGGTCGGGGCGATCAAGGCCACGCAGGGCGCGGCCGAGGTGGTGAAGGACATCGTGATCGACACCACGATGGTCTTCCTCAAGCCGCCCGAGACGCCGCCCCCGCCGGTGCAGCCGCCGCCGGAGAACGTGGTGGTGAGCGCCAACCCGCCGCCGCAGGGCTTCCAGATCATCACGCCGCCCGACAACATCCCGACGGAGATCCCGCCGGTGAACCTGAACGAGCGCTTCGACCCGCGCGACTTCACGGGCAAGGGGGTCGAGGGCGGCATCGCGACGGGCGTGGTGGGCGGGACGGGCCCGGTGCCCACCATCGAGGGCGAGGTGTTCCTGGCCGCGGAGGTCGACGAGACGCCGCAGGCGATCGACGGCGGCGCGTGCATCGGGAAGTTCCCGCCGGTGATGATGTCGGCCGGGATCCCGGGCAAGGTCGTGCTGCAGTTCATCGTGAACACCGACGGCCGGGTGGACGTGGCCACCCTCAAGGTGATCAGCAGCACCCACAAGGCGTTCGAGGAGCCCGCGAAGCAGGGCATCACCAGCGCCGGGTGCAACTTCAGGCCGGGCAAGTCCCGCGGCCAGCCGGTCCGGGTGCTGGTGCAGCAGGCGGTGTCATTCAAGATCGGTCAGTAGGTCTTTTCTCCTTACCGAGGACGGTCAGTCATGCAACACGGCGTTGATATCTTGAAGCTCTGGGAGGCGGCGGGCACGTTCGCCCGCGGCGTCATCGTGGTGATGGCGATCATGTCGCTGTGGTCGCTGTCGGTGGCCATCGCCAAGATGATCCACATCTACAAGAGCCAGCAGGCCACCCGGAAGTTCGCGCCGGAGTTCTCCCGCGCGATCCAGGAAGACAGCCTCGAGAAGGCGATCGCCCTGGCCGAGAAGAACCAGAAGAGCCACGTGGCCCGGGTGCTGGGCGGCGCGCTCTCCGAGGTGAAGACCCTGATCCAGGACCGCGCCACCATCACCTCCGCCGACATCAACTCGGCCGAGCGGGCGGTGGAGCGCCAGATGCTGATCACGCTCGCGGAGTTCCGCCGCGGCATGAGCATCATGGCGACGGTGGGCGCCACCGCCCCGTTCGTCGGGCTGCTCGGCACCACGATGGGCATCGTGACGGCGTTCACCGGCATGGCGGCCGCGGGCGCGTCGGGCGGCCTGGCCGGCATCTCGGCCGGTATCGCCGAGGCGCTCATCACCACGGCCTTCGGCCTGATGGTCGCGATCCCGGCGGTGTGGTTCTACAACTACTTCACCACCAAGATCGAGAACCTCACGGTCGAGATGACCTACAGCTCCAAGGAGCTGATCGACTACCTGATCAAGAGCGTGGGGAGCGAGTTCGGCCGCTCGATCTTCACCAAGGAATTCCAGGCCCAGAAGGCGGTGACCGGCCATGGGCATGTCAGCGGGTAATGCCGGACGGAGCGCCGTCAAGGCCGAGCCCAATGTCATCCCCATGATCGACATCATGCTCGTGCTGCTGATCATCTTCATGATCGTGACGCCGCTGATCGCCGCCGGCTTCAAGGCGACGATGCCGAAGGGCAAGAACCTCGACAGCCGGCCGGAAGGCGAGAACGAGATCATCCTCGGGGTGGACGCCGCGGGCCAGTACTTCCTCAACGGGAAGGGCCCGGTCGACCCGGTGGTGCTCGAGGAGACGCTGAAGGCGATGTACGCCGCGCGGACCGAGGACAAGATCGTGTACTTCAAGGCCGACAACCAGCTCAAGTTCGGCCGCATCCAGGACGCCGTGGAACTGGTGCGCCGCTCCGGGGCCCGGGTCATGGCCGCGATCACCGAGCCGCAGGTCCAGGGCGGGCTGTTCGACGCCGCCGTCAAGGAGGAATAGCCATGGCGGGTGGAGGCTCAGCGGGACCGGGCGAAGTCAACTCGGAACCCAACGTGATCCCGATGATCGACATCATGCTCGTGATGCTGATCATCTTCATGGTGTCGCAGCCGCTGGCACGCATGGCGCTCGACATCCAGGTGCCGCCGCAGGAGACCGCGGCGTCGAAGCCGACCGCGGCCTCGAACCAGATCGTGCTGGAGCTGACCGGGGACGGCGGGTACGCCATCAACACCCAGCCGGTCCCGAAGGAACAGCTCGACACCCAGATCCACGCGATCTTCGACACCCGGCCGGCCAAGCTGCTGTTCATCAAGTCCGCGCCCGAGCGGGTGTACCAGGAAGTGATCGAGGCGATGGACGTGGCCCGGGGCGCCGGGGTGCAGGTCATCGGGTTCACGCCGGCCGCCCCGTAGGGGCCAGGGCGGGGACCGATCCGAGCCGGGGGGCCGTCACCAGATGGCCCCCCGGTTCGTATCTTTCCGGGCGGTGTGCCGAACCCGGGACCGGACGTCCCCCCCTGCGATGCCGGAGCAAGCCCTGCGCGCCCGTTACGACTTCTCGCTGTCCGCCCCCCGCGAACGCGGCCGCCCCCTGGGCGTGCTGGTGTCCGTGGCGTGCCACCTGCTCCTCGCCGTGCTGCTCCTGCTGTCGGTGCGGCACGACGTGACGCGGATCTTCACGGCCACCGACCCGTTCAAGGCGGGCGGCGGCGGGGGTGGGGGCGGCGGTGGCGGCGGCCGTGAGGTGGCGTATATTTCCCTCCCCGCGCCGGAGCACACTACCGCGGCGCCCGTGGCCGTGACGCCCCCCGTCGTGGCCCCACCCCCAGTCCAGGTCAGCCCCACACCGGCCCCCGAGGTGCCGCCGCCCGTCGTCGAGGCGGCGCCGGAGCCGGAGGCCCCAGTGGCCGCGGCGACTCCGTCACCGGCCGCCGCGACGGCCGGGCCGGGAGCGGGCCAGGGCGCAGGGGGCGGCGCGGGTGGGGGGACGGGTGGCGGCATCGGGCCGGGGACGGGGCCAGGGATCGGGCCGGGGGAAGGGGGCGGTGTCGGGGGGGGCACGGGCCGCGGCCCCCGGTTGCGCCAGGAAGTGCTCCCCCCCGATGAGGTCCCCAAGGAGCTCCGCGGGCGGGAGATCCGCGTCGTGTTCACCATCGACGCATCCGGGGTGCCGCAGAAGGTCGTCTTCGACCCGCCGATCCCCGCGAGCCGCTTCGCGGAGAAGCTGCGGCGCAGCATGCTCGAGTTCCGTTTCCATCCTGCCCTGGGGCCGGACGGCCGCCCCACGGAGAGTACCTGGGTGTATCGCTACATGCCGTTCTGAGCCGGTCCCTTTCCCCTCGCTACCCCTAGAATTCCATGCAAGGTCTCTTCGTTCGCAAGTCGGTCGCCGATTGCGAGAACGACATCGCGGAGCGTGGCGGGCTGCGGCGCTCGCTCACCAAATGGCACCTGACCGCGCTGGGCGTCGGCGCGACGATCGGGGCGGGCATCTTCGCCACCACCGGCACCGCCATCGTCGGGGATGCCGTCCGGCCCGGCGCCGGGCCCGCGATCATCCTCTCGTTCGTGCTCACCGCGGTGGCCTGCGGCTTCGCCGCGCTGTGCTACGCCGAGTTCGCCGCGATGGTGCCGATCGCCGGGTCGGCGTACACCTACGCCTACGCCTCCCTCGGCGAATTCATCGCCTGGATCATCGGCTGGGACCTCATCATCGAGTACGCGGTGGGGAACATCGGGGTGGCCATCGGGTGGTCGGGCCACTTCCGCGAGCTGCTCGAGTTCTTCGGGCTGCACCTCCCGGCCTGGCTGGCCACCGACTTCCGCTCGGCCCGGATGGCGGCCGACGCCCTCGCGGCCGCGGGCGGCGGCGCGGACCCCGGCACCCTCTACCTGGCCAGCGCCATCACCAACGCCCCGCACCTGGGCGGCATCCCGATCATCTTCAACCTCCCCGCCTTCCTGGCGGTGGCGCTCATCACGGTGATCCTCATCCGGGGGGTCAAGGAGTCGGCAGACTCCAACAACGTGATGGTGCTGCTCAAGGTGGGGCTGATCCTGTTCTTCATCGCGGTGGGCGCGTTCCTGATCAAGCCGGGCAACTGGTCCGATCCCGCCACCGGCGGCTTCATGCCGAACGGCTGGGCGGGGGTGAGCGCCGGCGCCGCGATCATCTTCTTCAGTTACATCGGGTTCGACGCGGTGAGCACGGCGGCGGAGGAGGCCAAGGAGCCGGCCAAGGACATGCCGTTCGGCATCATCATGAGCCTGGTGATCTGCACCGTGCTGTACATCGCCCTGTCCGCGGTGATGACGGGCATCGCCCCGTGGAAGGCGCTGGGCACCGCGGAGCCGATGCTCACGGCGCTTGAGTTCGCCAACGGGCCGGCGTGGGTGCTCAGCTTCTCGCGGTTCATCATCGCGCTGGGCGCGGTCATCGCCATGTTCAGCGTGCTGCTGGTCTTCCAGCTGGGCCAGCCGCGGATCTTCTTCTCGATGGCGCGCGATGGCCTGCTGCCGCCCTTCATCGCCAAGGTGCACCCGAAGTACAAGACGCCCTACGTAGGCACCATCATCACCGGGCTGTTCGTCGGCACCTTCGCCGCCACCGCGAACATCGCGGAGGTGGTGGACCTGACCAACATCGGCACGTTGTTCGCCTTCGTGCTCGTGTCCATCGGCGTGATCGTGCTGCGCTACAAGGAGCCCGAGCGCGTGCGGCCGTTCCGGGTGCCGTGGGTGCCGATCACCCCGATCATCTCGGTCGTGGCCTGCCTGTACCTGATGCTGCAGCTCCCCTGCCTCACCTGGCGCCGCTTCAGCTGGTGGCTGCTGGCCGGGCTGGTGATCTACTTCCTGTACGGGGCCTTCCACAGCCGGCTGCGGAACCCCGATGGCCCGGGCAAGTTCAAGATGCCGTGGCTGGGGCTCGTCGGGGTGGCCGTGGCCGCGGTGGTGCTCCACTACCTGGTGTTCAGCCGCGCCAGCTGCAGCTGACGGCGGCAGATCATCCCGCGACGAGAACGGGCCGCCCTGGGGCGGCCCGTTGTCGTCCGGCCCCCGAGCGGGGACGCCTAGCTGCCGGCGAGGTGGAGGGCGCCGGTTGCGGCGTCGATGGCCTCGGGGCGCAGGCGGAAGCGAGGCTGTTCCGAGAGGCGGGTGGCGAGCAGCCGGTAGAGCGGGCCATCGTGCAGCAGCAGCCCACCGTTGGTGGCGACCTCGACCGGGGCACGTTCATCGGCACCGAAGTGCGGCTCGAGGCGGAGCACCAGCGCGGACAGCTCGCGAGCGGCGTAGTCGATGATGCCGGCGGCCACCGTGTCGTTGAGCCGCTGGGCCTCGAAGACCTGAGGCGCCAGCGCGGCCACCTCGGGAACGCCGGCGGCGGCGGCCCACTGGACCAGCCGGTCCATGGTCTCGGCGCGCGTGGCCTTGAGGAGCAACTCGGTCAGGGCGGTCCGGGGGCTGCGGCCGTCGGCCGCGCGGCCCACGGCGCCGAGCGCGGCCCGCCCGATCGCGTAACCGCTGCCCTCGTCGCCCATCTGCCACCCATAGCCGCCGGCCCGGTGCAGCCGCCCGCCGGGGTCGCGGGCGACCGCCATGCTGCCGGTGCCCGCAGTGACCACGATCCCGGGCCGATCCTGGAAGGCCGCCGCCAGCGCGATCTCGGTGTCGCCGGTGACGGTGATCCGGTCGGCGAAATCCTCGCTGCGGAAGGCCTGCCGCAGTTCCTCCCGTTCGGCTTCGCGGCCCGCGCCCGCGACCCCGGCGACCAGGATGTCGGCGCGGAGCTTGCCCCGCTCCCCGAGGGCGCGGCGCGCGATCTCGCCGATCGTGGTGGCGCAGGTGAGGCCACGGCCCGAGCGCATCTTGGCGCCCGGCCCGCTGGCCCGGGCCACGACGGCGCCATCCTCGGCCACGATCACGGTGGTCTTGGTGCCGCCCGCATCCACCCCGATGATGATCCGGCTCATGCAGTGCCCTCCCGGTGGGGGCGCAGCGCGCCCCCAGCGAAGCCCACGACGAGGGTGATCAGCGCGCCGGCCGGCACGTACCAGGGCCAGGCCAGCGGCGCCTTGGCGAGGAACAACGTCAGCATCACGGCCACGCTCCCCGCGACCGCCAGGAGCACGTGCGCCCCGCCGATGCGGGCCGGGCCCGCCGCGAGCAGGTAGGCCCCGAGGAGCGCACCGTAGGTGATCGAGGCGATCGAGAGCGCGAACACCACCACCGGCGTCTGGCCCCCGCCGGTGGTGGCGTGGAAGACCAGCGCCACCACCGTGATGAGGACACCCCAGACCAGGCTCGCGAGCTTGCCGACCTTGAGCAGGTGGGCGGGGTCGCGGCGTCCGGTGGCGCTGGCGTAGAAGTCGTGGGTGACCGAACTCGCCAGCGCGCTGATCGCGGAGCTGTGGGTGGCCATCGAGGCGGCCAGCACCGCCGCCACGATAAGGCCGGACAGCCCGTGCGGAAAGTGGTCGACGACGAAGCGCGGGAACAGCTGGTCGGCGGGGAGGTCGGCGGGGGCCTGGCCCGCGGCCCACATGGCGATGCCGATGCCCAGGAACAGGGTGAACTGCAGAAAGACCACGACACCCGACCCCACCAGCGCAAAGCGGGCCGCCGCGAGGCCGCGGCTGGCGAGCAGCCGCTGCACGATCAGGTGGTCGGTGCCGTGCGAGGCGGCGGAAAGCATCGCGCCGCCGACCACGCCGCCGAGCAGGGTGTAGGTGGCGGTGAAGCTGATGGTCGGGTCGATCCAGCGGAGCTTTCCCGCGGCCGCGGCCTGGCTCAGCACGGCCCCCGGGCCGCCCGCCATGCCGGCGGCGATGTGGAAGGCGACCACCCCGCCCGCCACGTAGACCACGAGCTGCATGACGTCCACCCAGACCACCGCCTTGAGCCCCCCGTGCCAGGTGTACACCAGGGTGATCAGGCTCATCACGATGATGGCCGGGGCCACGTCCCACCCTGCGAGCACCGCCAGCGGGATGGCGCCGGCGTAGACCCGGACGCCGTCGGCAAGCGCGCGGGTCACGAGGAAGATGCCGGAGGTCAGCCGCCGGGTGGGGGTGCCGAAGCGGTGCTCCAGGCGCGCGTAGGCGGTGTCCTGCTCGCCACGGAAGTACCCCGGGAGCAGCCAGGCCGAGACCGCCAGGCGGCCGAGGAGGTAGCCGAGGGGGAGCTGGAGGAAGGTCAGGTCGCCGCGGGCGGCGACGGCCGGGATCGAGATCACCGTCAGGGCGGAGGTCTCGGTGGCCACGATCGAGAGGAGGATGGCCCAGGCCGGGAGGTCGCGGGCGCCGAGGAAGTAGTCGCCCGCCGTCTGCTGGCGGCGCGAGACCCACAGCCCCACGCCGAGGGTCAGGCCGAAATACAGCGCGATGACGGCGAGGTCGAGGGTGGCCATGGGGGGAAAAGAGTAGCGCCGCACGGTGGTGCGGCGCTATGGAGATCGGGTCGGGGGCCGGCTAGGCGGTGAACGACGAACCGCAGCCGCATCCGCCGGTGGCGTTCGGGTTGTGGAACGTGAAGCCCGAGCCCTGCATCGAGGTGACGTAGTCGATGGTGATGCCGTTCAGGTACTGCATGCTGAAGCCGTCGACGAACACCCGGGTGCCGTTCACCTCGAGCACCGAGTCGTCCTCGAGCGCCCGCTCCTCGACATTGAGGCTGTACTTGAAGCCGGAACAGCCCCCCGGCAGCACGCTCACCCGCAGTCCGGCGGTGTCGCCCGGGACATCCTCGGCCTTCATGAACTTGTGCACTTCCTCCGCCGCCCGATCGGTCAGGATGAGCGTGAAACCCGGCGTGGAAACCTGCGGCTCAGTGCTTTCCATGACTGACTGCCCCCGTCGTGAAATGTCCCGTGCATCACGCTGGCGGAACGCCAGCGGCCGGGCGACTGGTACAAGCTACGAACCTGCGCCCGGCCGTGTCAATCATCAGGCCCTGCGTCACCGGCTCAACCCCTTGCCGGTCAACGGGTAAGCGAATCGAGGCTGAACCCGCGGACCACCTGGTCGGCCAGCTGGCCCCGCACTGGTCCGAAGCGCGGGTTGTCCCGGGTCGGGTGGACGCGGTTGGCCAGCAGCACCACCACCAGGCGTCGGGTGGGGTCGATCCAGATGGAGGTCCCCGTGAATCCGGTGTGACCAAAGCTGGTCCGCGCCATCAGCGTGCCGGCGCTGCTCACGCCGGAGGGGGTATCCCAGCCGAGGGCCCGGCTCGACCCCGGGGGCAGCTCCTGGCGGCGGATGAACGTCGCCAGCAGGGTGGGACCTGGGGGCAGATCGGGTCCGGCGCAGGCGGAGTCCCAGACGGTGCCCAGGCCGGAGAGCAGCCAGTCGCCGATGCGGAGGAGGTCCCGGGCGGAGCTGAAGAGCCCGGCGTGGCCGGACACGCCCTCGAGCCGGGCCGCGTTCTCGTCGTGGACCTCGCCCCGCAGCACCCGGCCGCGCCACGGGTCGTTCTCGGTGGGCGCGATGCGGCGGCGCCAGGACGCCGGTGGGAGGTACCGGGTCTCGTGCAGGCCGAGCGGTGTCGTCAGCAGCCGGGTCACCAGCGTGTCGATCCGCGCGCCGAGTGTTCCCTCCACCGCCTGGGTGAGCAGGATCGCGCCCAGGTCCGAGTACACGAAGCTGTCGCCCGGCGTGGCGGCCAGCGGGGTGGCGTCGACCAGCGCGAGCGCCGCGGGGCGGTCGGGCGCTTCCTGATGGAGCGGGCGCCACGCCGGCAGCCCGCTGCTGTGGGTGAGCAGGTGCCGGATGGTGACGGCGGTATCGTGGAAGGCGGGGACGTAGCGCGCCACGGGCGCGTCGAGCGCCAGGACCCCGCGGTCCACCGCCGCCATCGCGGCGGTGGTCAGGCCGATCACCTTGGTGAGCGAGGCCAGGTCGTAGATGGTCGTGCTGTCGGGCCGGGCAGCGTCGTCGAGGCCGAGCCGGCCGGCGCCGTGATAGGAATGGCAGCCCGCCAGGCTCACGCCCAGGACGGCCCCCGGCGCCACGCCCGCGGCGATCACCGAGTCGAGGAGGCTCGCGGCGGCCCGGAGGCCGGGCGGGTCGGGTGCCGGCGCGGCGGCCGCCCGGCAGGCGGCGAGGGCGCCGGCGAGGAGCAGCACCGCCCGGCGGGGGCTCACGGGCTGCGGGCCGCGCCGCGATCGAGGCCGGCGCCCAGGGGCAGGTGCGGCGGGATGCGCACGGGCAACCGGCCGGTGATGGGGGCCTCGCCGCTCAGGGCGCGGGCCGCGGCCCATTCCCCGAGCCCGTTGGCCGACCAGGCCAGGAGGTAGGAGCCGACCTGCGGCATCTGGCCGGCGATGTAGGGCGAGCCCAGCGAGACGACGACCATCCGGCGGCGGTAGACCGAGCGGTCGAAGAGGCGGGCCACCGGCTCCGGCAGGCCGACCGTGCCCTTCCAGGCGCTCACCTTCACGGCGGCCGCGAAGATCGTGTAGGGGCTGCGCCGGATCAGCGCGCGCGCGCTGTCCAGCCCCGCCGCCCCCGTGGCGGGCCAGAGGCGGAAGAGGGTCACGCGGTGCCCGGCGGCCCGCAGCTGGCGGAGCATCGTGTTGCCGACGGTGCCGGCGTTCTCCTCGCCATAGGTGATCAGGGCAACGGTGCGGGGCGCGGCCCGGAGGCTGTCCACCACGCCGAGGCTGTCCCGGGCGAGCACCACGGCGCGGGTGGCGAGGTCGCGGGAGAAGGCCTGGAACTGGCGGCTGCCCACCACCACCGGCACGCTGTCGAGCGGGACGGTCCGGTGGGCAAAGAGCCCCAGCTGCATCTTGAGCTGCAGCACCCGGCGCACCGAGCGGTCGAGCCGCTCGTAGGTGACCCGCCCGGACTCCACCGCCTCGGTCACCGCGTCGATGGCAGCGCGGGGGTCGGCGGGCTGCAGCAGGAGGTCGGCGCCGGCGCGGAAGGCGAGCACCGCGGCCTCGCCCGCGCCATAGGTGTTGACGATGCCGCCCATGTCGAGCGCATCGGTGACCAGGAGGCCGCGGAACCCGAGGGAGTCGCGCAGCACGCTCTGCATGACGTTGGGGTCCAGCGTGGCGGGCCGGCTCCGATCGCCGCTGATCGCGGGCATCGCCACGTGGCCCGACATGATGAACGCGGCGCCCGCCACCACCGCCGCGCGGAACGGCACCAGCTCGAGGGTGTCGAGCCGCGCCCAGGGCGTCGGGATCACCGGCAGGGCGAGGTGGCTGTCGGTCTCGGTGTCGCCGTGGCCGGGGAAGTGCTTGGCGGTGGCGAGCATCCCGTGCTCCTGGATGCCCTGGATCGCGGCCGAGACCAGGCGCGCCACCAGGTAGGGATCCTCGCCGAAGGAGCGGGTGTTGATGATCGGGTTGGCGGGGTTGTTGTTGACGTCCGCCACCGGCGCGAAGGCCAGGTGGATCCCGACGGCGCGTCCCTCGAGCGCCGTGATCCGCCCGACTTCGTACGCGTCACTGTCGCGGGCGGCGGCGCCCACGCCCATATTGGGAGGGAAGGGAGTGGCGCCGGTGAGGCGGAAGCTGGCGCCGGCCTCGAGGTCCGCGGCCACCAGCAGCGGCAGGCTCGAGCGGCGCTGCAGCCGGTTGAGCTTGAGCGCCACGTCCACCGGCGAGCCGATCGAGACGATCAGCCCGCCCACCTCGAGCGAGTCGACCCAGCCCTGCATCACCGCGAAGGCGCTGTCGTCGAAGGCCTGGTAGGCGCCCGGGATCCAGGGCATCACCAGCTGGGCCACCTTGGCACGGAGCGGCAGGGAGTCGAGCAGCCGTTCCACGGCGGTCGAGTCTACCGCCGTCATCACGGGGCCGCCCCCGAAGCGCGCGCTCTGCTGCGCGGTGAGCGGCGCGGCCGCGAGCAGCAGGGCCATCATTACCCACGGGGATCGATGCACACGCGACACTGGCTGCTCGGAGGCTGGATGGTTCTGGCCGGGGCCTGCCCGGGGCGGGGCCCGGCTCGGTCCGGGCCCGACATGACGCCCGCGGTGCGCCCGGGGCTCGAGGTGCTGCTGAGCGACAGCGCCCACCTGGTGCGCGGCCGGCGGGTGGCGCTGGTGACGAACCAGGCCGGGGTGGATGCAGCCGGCCGGTCGGGCGTCGACCGGCTGCGGGCCGCGGGGGTGCGGCTCGTGGCCCTGTTCAGCCCGGAGCACGGCTTCCGCGGCACCGCCGACCCCGGCGCCGCGGTCACCTCGACCACGGACAGCGCCACCGGCCTCCCAATCTACAGCCTCTATGGCCGCAATTCCGCCCCGACCGATTCGCAGCTGGCCGGGGTGGACGTGATCCTGGTGGACCTGCAGGACGCGGGGGCGCGGTACTTCACCTATCTCTGGACCACGGTCGGGGTGATGCGCGCCGCGGCAACGCGCCGGATCACGGTCGTGGTGCTCGACCGGCCCAACCCGATCGGGGGCGCGGTGCAGGGGAACATCCTCGACACCGCCTACCGGACGCCGGTGGGAATGCTCGCGATCCCCATGCGCCACGGGATGACCCTGGGCGAACTGGCGCGGCTGGCCCGCCACGATCTCGGGCTGGCAACCGACCTGCGGGTGGTGCCCGTGGCGGGGTGGCGGCGGGCGATGTACTTCGATGAGATCGGGCTGCCGTTCGTGCCACCCTCTCCCAACCTGCGGACGGTGGAGGCCCTGATCCACTATCCCGGCACCTGCCTCTTCGAGGGCACCACGCTGTCCGTGGGGCGGGGGACCGACCACCCCTTCGAACAGGTGGGCGCGCCCGGGCTCGACACCGCGGCGGTGCTCGCCGCCCTGCGGAGCGCCGACCTGCCGGGGGTGCGGTTCACGGGGGTGGCCTTCACCCCCCGCCGGCCGGGCGACGGCAAGTTCGCGGACACCCAAGTGGCGGGCATCCGCCTCCAGGTGACCGACCGGCGGCACTACGATCCGGTACGGACTGCGGTGGTGCTGCTCGGCGCCGCGAGCGACGCGGGGCTACCCGGGGGGCTCTTCCCGCCCGACCCTGCCCACTTCGACCGGCTGGTCGGGGACGGCGGCCATGCCCGGGAGCAGGTCGAGGTGATGACCCGGGGCGGCGGCGATGTCCGCGCCGGGCTTCTGGCCGACTGGGCGGCGCAGCTGCCGCCCTTCCTCGCGCGCCGGCGGCCCTACCTCATCTACCCCGAATAGCCACCCGGGCGCCCGGGGTGGCAGGGCCCGCGTCCTTCCTATAAAGCGTTTCCCGGGTTATAGTTTGCCGCGGTTTTGGGCCCCCGGCCAGGACGGGCCCGCCCCTGTGCTACCCCCGAGGACGCCCATTCGGTGAAGCTGATCCCCAAGTCGTTGGAACGGGTCTTCTACGGACTGACCCGGCCGATGGTCGAGGGACTGATCCGGGCTGGCATCCGGCCGAACGTCATCACCACCATCGGCACGCTCCTGGTGGTGGCGAGCGCGGTGGCCTTCGGGATGGGAAGGGTCCGGCTGGGCGGGCTGCTCTACCTGCTGAGCGGGGTGGTGGACACCCTGGACGGGGCGGTGGCCCGGGCCAACCAGCAGGTGACCCGGTTCGGCGCCTTCTACGACTCCACGCTGGACCGGGTCGGCGACGGGGCCACGTTCATGGGGATCGCCGTCTTTTACCTGCTGGCGCCGGACGGGACGGTCGTCCGCCGCGAGCTGGCGATCATCATCAGCATGGTGGCGATCATCGCGAGCCTGCTGGTGTCCTACGCCCGGGCACGCGCCGAAGGCCTGGGGATCGACTGCAAGGTGGGCATGGTGCAGCGGGCCGAGCGGATCGTGGGGCTGAGCCTCCCGACCCTGGTGTGGGGCGCAGGTCCCGGCGGCGCCGTGCTGTTCTGGATCGTGGCGGTTCTCGCGCTCACCTCGGTGATCACGGTGGTGCAGCGCTTCGTGTATGTCTACCAGGTGACGGAGGGCGCGGCCGCGCCCGAAGCGTCGAAAGGACAGAACTAGTGTCGACCGCAGGAACTCCCCGGCCGATCGCGCCGGCCAAGGGCAAGCTCGGTGTCCTCTGCGTCGGTCTCGGCGCCGTGGCAACCACCTTCATCGCGGGGGTGGAGCTGATCCGCCGCGGCAAGGCGAAGCCGATCGGCTCCCTCACCCAGATGGGCACCATCCGGCTCGGCAAGCGCACCGAAGGCCGCGCGCCGCTGATCAAGGAATTCGTGCCGCTGGCCGACCTCAACGACCTCGTCTTCGGCGCCTGGGACCCGGTGCCGGACAACGCCTACCAGAGCTGCCTGCACTGCGGCGTGCTCGACAAGTGGGAACACGTCGAGCCGATCAAGGACTTCCTGCACGCCATCACCCCGATGCCGGCGGCGTTCGACCAGCATTACGTGAAGAAGCTGGAGGGGAAGAACGTCAAGGCCGCCAAGACCAAGAAGGACCTGGCCGAGGCGCTCCGGAAGGACATCCGGGACTTCAAGGCCAAGCACGGCTGCGACCGGCTGGTGATGGTGTGGTGCGCGTCGACCGAGATCTTCATCCAGCCGGGGCCGGCGCACCAGACGCTGGCGGCGTTCGAGAAGGGGATGGAGACCAACGACCCGACGATCGCGCCGTCGATGCTGTACGCCTGGGCGGCGGTCATGGAGGGGGTGCCGTTCGCCAACGGCGCGCCGAACCTGACCTGCGACTTCCCGGCGCTGGAGCAGCTGGCCAAGGACAAGGGCGTGGCCATCGGCGGCAAGGACTTCAAGACCGGCCAGACCATGCTCAAGACCGTGCTCTCGCCGATGTTCAAGGCGCGGATGCTCGGCGTGGCGGGCTGGTACAGCACCAACATCCTGGGCAACCGGGACGGCGAGGTGCTCGACGATCCCGAGAGCTTCAAGACCAAGGAAGAGTCCAAGCTGGGCGTGCTGGAGCACATCCTGCAGCCCAACCTGTACCCCGACCTGTACGGCGAGATCTACCACAAGGTGCGGATCAACTACTACCCGCCGCGTGGGGACAACAAGGAGGGGTGGGACAACATCGACATCTTCGGGTGGTGCGGGTACCCGATGCAGATCAAGGTCGACTTCCTCTGCCGCGACTCCATCCTGGCCGCGCCGCTGGTGCTCGACCTGGCGATCTTCTTCGACCTGGCCCAGCGGGCCAAGCTGTCGGGGATCCAGGAGTGGCTGTCGTTCTACTTCAAGAGCCCGCAGGTGGCGCCGGGGCTGTACCCGGAGCACGACCTCTTCATCCAGCAGACCAAGATGAAGAACACGCTGCGCTGGCTGATGGGCGAGTCGGCGATCACCCACCTGGGCGTGGAATACTACGAATACGGGGAGAAGTGACGGCGCGGCGGCTCGGCCTGGCGCCGGGCCGCCGGGCCGCCCAGCCGCCATGAAATACTTCCACCGCTGTCACCTGCCGCCCGAGACGGTCATCGCGCAGGCCAACGCCTTCTTCGGCCCGCGCCTGGCGCCGACCGAGGAGGCGCCCCGCCGGCGCCGGTTCTCTGGCACGCTGGGCCAGATCGCGGTGAACGTCCAGGCCGAGGGGGGGCACTACACCCTCGTGACGGTCGAGACGAACCAGCCCGGGGAGAGCGAGGCCGACAAGCTGGCCAAGCGCTTCCTCACGATGGTCCACACGTTGTCCGACCCGTCGCACCAGGTGCGCGGGGCGTACTGAATCCGGGCGGGCGGTGAGGGGCGGGTGCAGATCCGCCCCTCGGCGCGCCGGTCCCCTCGATCCCGATCCTCCAGGAGAAGGTCCCCCATGCTGAAGATGATGGCCAAGGTGAATCGCCGCCTGGCACCGTGGCTGGCCGCCGTGGTGCTGGTCGCCAACCTCGCGCTCGGCGCGGCCCCCCTCGCGGCGCAGGACGCCGGGGCCAGCGCCCCGGTCACCGAGCACCGGCCCGGCGGTGAGGTCAACCTCCAGCTGCCCGACCTGAGCACCGTCACCTTCCTCGGGGTCAACGGTCACGACATCCTGCTCTCCGGCCTGCTGGTCTGCGTGCTGGGCCTGCTGTTCGGGCTGTGGAGCTACAGCGCGGTCAAGAAGCTGCCGGTACACCGCTCCATGGCCGAGGTCTCGGCCCTCATCTACGAGACCTGCAAGGCGTACCTGGTGCAGCAGGGCAAGTTCCTGCTGGGGCTGTTCGCCTTCATCGCCGTGGTCATCCTGGTCTACTTCCGGATCACGGGCCTCGAGTGGGGCAAGATCGGGGTCATCCTGGTCTTCGGCCTGATCGGCATGGCGGGGAGCTACGGGGTGGCGTGGTACGGCATCCGGATCAACACCCTGGCCAACAGCCGGACCGCCTTCGCCAGTCTCGGGGGCAAGGGCTACCCGGTGTACGCCATCCCGCTGCGGGCGGGGATGAGCGTCGGCATGATGCTGATCTCGGTCGAGCTGCTGTTCATGCTGGCGATCCTGCTGTTCGTGCCGAACACGGTGGCGGGCGCCTGCTTCCTGGGCTTCGCGATCGGTGAGTCGCTGGGCGCCGCGGCGCTCCGCATCGCCGGCGGCATCTTCACCAAGATCGCCGACATCGGCTCCGACCTCATGAAGGTCGTCTTCAAGATCAAGGAAGACGACGCGCGGAATCCCGGCGTCATCGCCGACTGCACCGGCGACAACGCCGGCGACTCGGTGGGCCCCACCGCCGACGGCTTCGAGACCTACGGCGTGACCGGCGTGGCGCTGATCTCCTTCATCGTGCTCGCGGTGAACGACCCGACGGTGCAGGTGCAGCTGCTGGTCTGGATCTTCCTGATGCGCGTGATGATGGTGCTGGCCAGCGCCGGCAGCTACCTCGTCAACGAGGCGATGGCCAAGGGCAAGTACGGCAACGCGGTCAAGTTCGACTTCGAGCACCCGCTGACGTCGCTGGTGTGGATCACGTCCATCGTGTCGGTGATCCTGACCTTCGTGCTCTCCAAGGTCATCATCCCGACCCTGGGCCCCCAGCTCGACCCCTCGATGTGGTGGAAGCTGTCGGCCGTGATCACCTGCGGTACCCTCGCCGGGGCGATCATCCCCGAGATGGTGAAGATCTTCACCTCCACCAACTCGCGACACGTCCGCGAGGTGGTGACCAGCTCCCGCGAGGGCGGGGCGTCGCTCAACATCCTCTCGGGCCTCGTGGCCGGCAACTTCTCCGCCTACTGGCTCGGCATCGCCATCATGGCGCTGATGGCCGTCGCGTTCGGCGTCAGCACCCAGGGGCTCGCCGACTTCATGAAGGCCCCGGCGATCTTCGCCTTCGGCCTAGTGGCGTTCGGCTTCCTGGGCATGGGCCCGGTGACCATCGCCGTGGACAGCTATGGCCCGGTCACCGACAACGCCCAGTCGGTGTACGAGCTCTCGGTCATCGAGACGCTGCCGAACATCAAGCAGGAGATCAAGAAGGACTACGGCATCGACGTGAACTTCGAGGTGGCCAAGGAGCTGCTCGAGGAGAATGACGGCGCCGGCAACACCTTCAAGGCCACGGCCAAGCCGGTGCTGATCGGCACCGCCGTGGTCGGCGCCACCACGATGATCTTCTCGATCATCATGGCCCTGACCCACGGCCTCACCGCCGGCATGGAGAACCTCTCCATCCTGCACCCGCCGTTCCTGCTGGGCCTGATCACCGGCGGCGCCGTGATCTACTGGTTCACCGGCGCCTCCATGCAGGCGGTCACCACCGGCGCCTACCGCGCCGTGGAGTACATCAAGGCCAACATCAAGCTCGAGAGCGTGGAGAAGGCCTCGGTCGCCGACAGCCGCAAGGTCGTCGAGATCTGCACCCAGTACGCCCAGAAGGGGATGTTCAACATCTTCCTCGGCGTGTTCTTCTCGACGCTCGCCTTTGCCTTCGTGGAGCCGTTCTTCTTCATCGGCTACCTGATCTCGATCGCCATCTTCGGGCTGTACCAGGCCATCTTCATGGCCAACGCCGGCGGCGCCTGGGACAACGCCAAGAAGATCGTGGAGACCGAACTCAAGGCGAAGGGCACCCCGCTGCACGACGCGTCGGTCGTCGGCGACACCGTGGGCGACCCGTTCAAGGACACCTCATCGGTGGCCATGAACCCCGTCATCAAGTTCACCACGCTCTTCGGCCTGCTGGCGGTGGAGCTGGGCGTGTACCTGGCCGAGAGCCAGGGCCCGATGCTGGGCCACGCGCTCGCCGCGGTGTTCTTCCTCGTCTCGACGGTGTTCGTGTACCGCTCGTTCTACGGCATGCGGATCGAGTCCAGGTAGCCGCGCGGCCATGCCGGCGCGGACCAGGGGCGGAGCGCAAGCTCCGCCCCTATCTTTTCCCCCACCCATGCGACCGCTCCCGTTCCTCCTCCTGGCCGCCGGCCTTCCCGCCGCCGCCCGCGCCCAGGCGGCACCCAGCCCGTACCAGGACCCCGCCCGCTCCCCGGAGGAGCGGGCCGCCGACCTCCTGGCCCGGCTCACGCCGGCGGAGAAGTTCTGGCAGCTCTTCCTTCATCCCGGCGACAGCACCAGCGGCCGGGGCGCCGGGGCCGGCCGGTACGGGATCCAGGTTCACACCGCGGGCGGGGTGGTCGACGCGCTGCGACAGGTGAACCGGGTGCAGGCGGACGCGCTGGCCGGTTCACGGCTCGGCATCCCGGTCATTCCGGTGGCGGAGGCGCTCCACGGGGTGGTGGCGCCCGGGGCCACGGCCTTTCCGCAGGCCATCGGGCTCGCCGCCACCTGGGACACCGCCCTGATGCGGGAGGTTGCCACCGCCATCGCCGGCGAGGCCAGGGCCCGCGGCATCCGGCAGGTGCTCTCCCCGGTGCTCAACCTGGCGACGGATGCCCGCTGGGGCCGGGTGGAAGAGACCTACGGCGAGGACCCCTGGCTCGCGGGCCTGATGGGGCAGGCGTTCATCCAGCCCTTCGAGCAGCGCGGCATCGTCACCACACCGAAGCACTTCGTGGCCAACCTGGGCGAGGGCGGCCGCGACAGCTACCCGATTGAATGGAGCGAACGCCGCCTGCGCGAGCGCGAGTTGCCGCCCTTCCGCCGCGCCCTGGGGGAAGGCGGGGCGCGGGGCCTGATGGCGGCGTACAACTCGGTGGACGGCCGCCCCGCCTCGGCCAGCACCTGGCTGCTCCACGACCTCCTGCGGCGCGACTGGCGCTTCGACGGGGTGGTCATGTCGGATGCGGGTGGGGTCGGCGGTGCCAACGTGCTGCACGGCACCGCCACCGACTACGCCGACGCCACCGCGCAGGCGCTGGCCGCCGGGCTCGACGTGATCTTCCAGGGCGATGCCGCCAGCGCCCCCCTCTTCCAGGCGGCATTCGACCGGGGCCTGATTGCGCCGGCGGTGATCGACAGCGCCGTGGCGCGCGTGCTCCGCCTCAAGTTCGCCCTCGGGCTGTTCGAGGCGCCCTTCACCCCTGACGGAGCGGCGCAGGCCCTCGCGGGCGACACCGTGGCGCATGCGCTGGCGCGGCGCGCCGCGATCCAGGCTGCCGTGCTCCTGCGAAACGAGCGCGGGACCCTCCCGCTCGACCCCCGTCGGGTCCGGCGCCTCGCGCTGATCGGTGTCGACGCCGCCGCGGCGCGGCTGGGCGGCTACTCCGGGTCGGGTCGGCACGTGGTCAGCGCCCTCGCCGCCCTGCAGTCGCGACTCGGCGCCGCACGGGTGCACTACCGCCCCGGGCCGGGCCGGTCGGTGCCGCGCGCGGTGACGGTCCCCGCGGAGGCGCTCACCACCCCGGACGGTGGGCGCGGGTTGCGGGCGGAGTACTTCCATGGCCCCGCGCTCGCGGGCCCCCCCGCGACGGTACGGGTCGACCCGACCGTCGACTTCCACTGGACCTTCCTGGGGCCGGCGGAGGGCATGGATCCCGCCTGGTTCAGCGCCCGGTGGCGGGGTACGATCACCGCCCAGCACACCGGGCCGGCACGTCTCGGGGTCTCGGGCACCGACGGATACCGGCTCTACCTGGGTGACCGACTGCTGATCGATGCCTGGCAGGAGCAGGGCGCTACCGAGCGACTGGCAGCGGTGTCGTTCGTGGCGGGGCGGCCGGTCCCGGTGCGCCTCGAGTTCCGGGAGCCGGCGGGCAACGGCCGGCTCCGCCTGATCTGGGACGTGGGGGTGACGGACGACAGCGAGCGGCGGATCGCCGAGGCGGTGGCGGCGGCCCGGGCCGCGGATGTGGCGGTGGTGATGGTCGGGCTCGAGGAGGGCGAGTTCCGCGACCGGGCGTCGCTCGCGCTGCCAGGGCGCCAGGAGGAGCTGGTCCGGCGGGTAGCCGCCACCGGGCGTCCGGTGGTGGTCGTGATCATCGGTGGCGGCGCCGTGACCGTCCGGCCGTGGATCGACGCGGTCGATGCGGTGCTGGACCTCTGGTATCCCGGCGAGGCCGGTGGCGAGGCGCTGGCCGCGCTCCTCTTCGGTGACGCCTCCCCGGGGGGGCGGCTGCCGATCACCTTCCCGGTGGCGGAGGGTCAGCTCCCGCTGGTCTACAACCACCTGCCCACCGGTCGCGGCGACGACTACGACGACCTGACCGGCCTGCCCCAGTTCCCGTTCGGCTTCGGGCTCGGGTACACCACCTTCGGCTACGACAGCCTTGTCATCACCGCGGATTCGGTCGCGGCGGGTGGCGGGCTGCAGGTGCGTTGTATCGTTACCAATACCGGCACCCGCGCGGGCGACGAGGTCGTCCAGCTCTACGTGCGCCGTCCCGTGGCGCGGATCGCCCGGCCGGTGCTGCAGCTCGCGGGCTTCGAGCGGGTCACCCTGGCCCCGGGGGAGCGGCGCGCGGTCAGGTTCTCCATCGAGGCCGCGCAGCTCCAGTCACTCGATGGCATGGGGCACCCCGGGACCGCACCCGGCGGCCTCGAGCTGCTGGCGGGCCGTTCGGCCCGGGACCTCCGTCTCCGGGCCGCCGTGGGCACGGTGCCCGCCCTTCCCGCCGGCGTCCGCGGCGAGTAACCTAGGCTACCCCCACCGGAGTCTTCATGCCACGCCGTGCCCTGCTCGCCCTCCTCGTCCTGGCGCCCGCCGCGCTCACCGCCCAGCGCGATGCCGCCATCGCCGCCGCCGTCGAGCGCCTGGCGCCGCGGATGATCGAGATCCGGCACGACCTGCATCAGCACCCCGAGCTCAGCAATCGCGAGACCCGCACGGCAGCCCTGGTGGCCGATGAGCTGCGACGGCTCGGGCTCGAGGTGCGCACCGGCATCGCCAAGACCGGGGTGGTGGGGATCCTCCGCGGCGGGAAGCCCGGTCCCGTGGTCGCGATCCGGGCCGACATGGACGCCCTGCCGGTGACCGAGCAGAGCGACCTCCCGTTCCGCTCGACGGCGCGCGGCGAGTACCAGGGTCGGGAGGTCGATGTCTTCCACGCCTGCGGTCACGATGTCCACACCGCCAGCCAGCTCGGCGTCGCGAACATCCTCGCCGGGATGCGGGCCGAGCTGCGCGGCACCGTGATGTTCATCTTCCAGCCGGCGGAGGAAGGAGCACCGGTGGGAGAAGAGGGCGGGGCGGGCCTGATGGTGCGTGAGGGCATCTTCGCGGACCTCACCCCCAAGGCGGTGCTGGCCTTCCACACCAACGGCGATCCTCCGGATGCCGAGGGCGACGACGAGCGGCTGGGCAACATCGCGTACTCGGTGGGGCCGACGATGGCCGCCGCGACCCGCTGGGCGGCGCGGGTGATCGGGCGCCCCGCCCATGGCTCGACGCCGCACCTGAGCGTGGACGCGGCGGTCACCGCTTCCCAGGTCGTGCTCGCGCTCCAGACCATCCGGTCCCGCTCGCTCTCGCCCTTCTCGGCCAATGTGGTCACCGTCGGGGTGATGCGCGGGGGCGAGCGGAACAACATCATCCCCGGCGAGATGGTGCTCGAGGGGACGATCCGCACCTTCAATGATGGGGACCTCGACGCCATCGAGCGCCGCATGCGCGAGATCTTCGACGGCATCACCCGTTCCGCCGGCGCCACCTTCACCATCGAGTTCGACCGCTCCCACCCGATGACGGTCAACGATACCGCGCTGACCCGCCGCCTGGTGCCGACGCTGGTGCGGGTGGCCGGGGCGGGCCACGTGCGCGAGGCGCTGCCCCGGACCGGGGCCGAGGATTTCTCCTACTTTGCGCGGGCGGTACCGGGGCTCTACGTGCGGCTGGGTGTCGTGCCCGAGGGGCGCGTGTCCGGCGGGCACCATACGCCGACGTTCTACGCCGACGACCAGTCGGTGCCCTTCGCGATGCGGGTGATGACCGCCCTGGTCCTGGACGCACTGGATTCCTCCCGGTAAACCGGCGCCGCGCCGGCGGCATCCCAGCCCTGTCCCCGCTCCAGGAGCCGAGATGCGATCGACTCGACAGGCCGCCGGCGTTGCGCTGCTGCTCTCCCTCCTCCCGGGCCGGTCCGCGCCGGGGCCGCTCGCGTCCCCGGACCTGGTCCTGGCGGATGTCACGATCGTGGATGGCAGCGGCGCCCCCGCGCGGCCTCGGCAGGTCATCCTGATCGAGGGTGGGCGGATCACCGCCGTGCTCCCCGCGTCGGATCCCGCCGCCCTGGCGGGCATCCAGGCCGCCACCGGTGCGGGCGGGCAGGTGCTGCGTGGGGGATGGGTGATCCCTGGCCTCATCGACGGCCATGTCCACCTGGGCACGTCGGCCCGAGACCCGGAGCTGACCGAGCGCCTGCTGCGAGCCACTGTCCTGGGCGGTGTCACCACGCTGCGGGACATGGGAGGCGACACCGCCCGGGTGGCGGCGGCCGCCCGGTTGGCGGAGCAGGCGCCTACCCCGCGGGTGTTCTCCTCGTACCTGGTCGGCGGCCCGGCGGGCCGCGATTTGCCGCGCCGGCGGGTCTTCACGCCGGGCACCGACCCTGCCGCGGTGGTCCGCGAGGCCGTGGCGGCTGGAGCCGCCGGGCTCAAGCTCTACGACGACCTCGACTCCATGGCGGTACAGTCCCTGGCCGCCGCGGCGCGGGCCGCGGGGCTCCGCGTGTGGGGTCACGCGGCCATCGGGCCCGCAAGCCCGTCGGTGGCGGTTTCGGCCGGTCTGGCCTCACTGGCGCACGCCGACCAGCTCGTGTGGGCTGCGGACTCGAGCGGGCGCGCCGGCGGCCCGGACTGGCGCGAGCGCCGTGCCCGGCTCCTGGCCCATACGGTCCCGGAAGATCCGGCGATCGTCGCGCTGCTGCGGCGCATGGCCGGCGCGGGGGCGGCGCTCGACCCCACCCTCACCGTCATCGCCGCCGCCGCGGCAGACTCGACGGGGACTCCCGCCGACCGGGCACGCATCCGCGCGGTGTTCCAGTTCGCCTGCCGGGCCACGCGGCTGGCCCACCGGCTCGGCGTGCCGATCGTCGCAGGCACGGATGCGCTCGGGGGCTCGACGCCCAACCTGCATGCCGAGCTGCAGCTGCTGGTGGACAGCGCGGGCCTCACCCCGATCGAGGCGATTCGCGCGGCCACCGGGACGGCGGCCCGGGTGCTTGGCGCCGCGGACTCGCTGGGGCAGGTGGCGCCGGGGATGGTGGCCGACCTGGTGCTCCTCGCCGCCGATCCAGCCAGCGACATCCGCAACACCCAGCGCATCGTCGCGGTGGTGCGCGGTGGCCAGGTGCTGCGGCGGGACAGCCCCTGGCGGACGCCACCGCTGGCCCAGGCCCCGGACACCGTGGTTCCTCCGGTGGCGGACCGCATGGCGCGCATCACCGGGCGGCTCGGGGGCGCGGTGACCATTGCCGGCGATCCGGTCGGCGGCCTGACCCTCGCGGAGCGGATGGCGCACTACCGGGTGCCGGGCGTCAGCCTGGCCGTCCTGGATGGCGACAGCATCGCCTTTGTCGCCGCCTGGGGTACGACCGCCCGAGCCGGCGGGATCCCCGTGACCCCGGCGACACGGTTCCAGGCGGGCTCCATCAGCAAGCCGGTGGCCGCGCTGGCCGTCCTGCAGCTGGCGGGGTCGGGGCGGGTGGCGCTGGACGCCGACCTCACCGATACGCTCCGGGGCTGGGGCGTCGTGCCCGAGGGTGCCCGGCCCGGGACCCCGATCACGCTCCGGCGGCTGCTCAGCCACACCGCCGGGCTCTCCGTCCATGGGTTCGATGGCTACCCCGCCGGGACCGCGCTGCCGACGCTTCCGCAGGTGCTGGCCGGCGCCCCGCCGGCCAATTCCGGGCCGATCCGCCTGACGGAGTCCCCGGGCGAGGCCGTGACCTATTCCGGCGGTGGCTACGTGGTGGTCCAGCGCTGGCTCGAGCAGGCGACTGGTCGGCCCTTCGACCGGCTCGCCGACAGCCTGGTGCTCGGGCCGCTCGGGCTGGGGCGCAGCTTCTTCACGGCGCCCGGCCCCGGCACGCGGGATCTGGCCAGCGGTCATCGGCGGGACGGGACCATGCTGCCGGGTCGCTGGCACCGCTACCCCGAGATGGCCGCCGCGTCGCTGTGGAGTACGCCGTCGGACCTCGCCCGGCTCGTCCTCGCCGTGCAGCGCGGGGCGCGCGGCGAGCCGGGGCCGCTGGCGCCCGCGGCGGTGCGGGAGTTCCTCACGCCGGTCCTGGCCGATGCCGGCCTCGGCATCTTCCTCGGGGGAACGCCGGTCACCCGGTTCACCCATTCCGGGAGCACCGAGGGGTACGCCGCGCTCATGGTGGGGGGCCTGGACCGCGGGCGCGGGGTGATCGTGATGACCAATGGCGACGGCGGCGCCGACCTGGCGATGGAACTGGTGCGGGCCGTGGCACGCGAGTACCACTGGCCCGATCTCGCGCCGGTGACCCGCCGCGTCATGCCGGTGGACGAGGCGCGGCGCTCCGCCGTGGTGGGGCGATATCAACTTGGGCCGGCGTGGGTGATCGAGGTGGCGCGCGACTCGCTGGGGCTCGTCGCGGGACCGGCGGGACGACGCCCGCAGCGGCTGTACCCGGCCTCGGAGCGCGAATTCTTCTTCACCTTCACCGCCGACCTCCGCATCGAGTTCGTGCCCGGCGCGGCCGGCGGGCCGGACGACCTGCTGTGGGTCGATGGCACGAGGATGGTCCGGGGACATCGGTTGCCGTGATGCCCGCTGCTTGACTCCCCCGGCCCGGCTCCCGATCTTCCGCCTCCCAAGCCGAGCCATGACCGCCGCCCCTCGCGCCACCCCGCCCCCCGCCGGCCTCACCGGCCCCCAGCTGCTCGACCTCTATTATTGGATGCGCCTGACCCGCTCCCTGGAGGAGCGGCTGGTCGGGCTGCACCGGCAGGGGAAGGTCGTGGGGGGCCTGTTCCGCTCGCTGGGGCAGGAGGCCGATGCGGTCGGCAGCGCATACGCGCTCGAGCCCGGCGACATCCTCTCGCCGCTGATCCGCAACCTCGGGTCCATGCTGGTGAAGGGGGCCACGCCGCTCGAGGTGTTCCGGCAGTACATGGCCAAGGCCGAGAGCCCCACCGCCGGTCGCGAGCTCAACATCCACTTCAACGACCTCGCCCGCGGCTTCCTGGGCCAGGTCTCGCCCCTCGGCGCGATGGTCCCGGTGATGGCCGGGATCGCGCTTTCCTTCCGGATGACCGGGCAGCGGCGGGTGGGGCTGGTCTACGTGGGCGATGGCGCGATGAGCACCGGGGCCTTCCACGAGGGGATCAATTTCGCGGCGGTGCAGCGGCTGCCGCTGGTGGTGGTGTGCGAGAACAACGGCTACGCCTACAGCACCCCCTCCCGCCTGCAGACCGCCGCGGCCCGCCTGGTGGACAAGGCGCCCGGCTACGGGATCGCCGCCGAACGCGCCGACGGCAACGACGTGGTGGCCACCTGGCAGGCCACGAAGGCCGCGGTGGACCGCGCCCGGGCGGGCGAGGGCGTGACGCTCGTCGAGCTCGTGACCTACCGCCGCAAGGGGCACGCGGAGCACGACGACCAGCGCTATGTCCCGCCGGGCGAGATCGAGGCCTGGGAACGGAACGACCCGATCGACCGCCACCTGGCGCGGCTCCGGGCCGAGGGGTGGGCCACGGAGGCCGAGATCGCCGCCACCGATGCCCGGGTGGGGCGGGAACTCGACGAGGCGCTCGCCCGGTGCATCGACGAGCCGTTCCCCGACGTCGCCACCGCGCTCACCGGGGTCTACGCCGATCCCCCCGCCGCGCCGGTCGAGTGGTACCGCCGCATCGCCGGGCCGCCCCATGCCTGAGATCACCTACCTCGAGGCCATCCGGCAGGGGATCTGGGAGGAGCTGGAGCGGGACGAACGGGTCTTCCTGCTGGGGGAGGACATCGGCGCCCTGGGCGGGCCGTTCCGGGTGACCGAGGGCATGCTCGAGCGGTTCGGGGCGGGGCGGGTGATCGACACCCCGATCAGCGAGCAGGCCATCATCGGGGCCGCCGCCGGCGCCGCGCACATGGGCCTGCGCCCGGTGTGCGAGATGCAGTTCATCGATTTCATCGCCTGCGGCTACGACATGCTGACCAACTACGTGGCCACCGCCCGGTACCGGGCCGGCCTGCGGACGCCCCTGGTGGTCCGGGGGCCCAGCGGGGGCTACGTCCGGGGCGGGCCGTTCCACAGCCAGAACCCGGAGGCGGCCTTCCTCCACACCCCCGGGCTCAAGATCGTCTGCCCGGCCACCGCCCGGGACGCCAAGGGGCTGATCAAGGCCGCCATCCGGGACGAAGATCCGGTACTCTTCTTCGAGCACAAGTATCTTTACCGGCGGATCAAGGAGGACCTCCCCGCCGGGGAGGAGATCCTCACCCCGATCGGCCGGGCGCGGGTGGCCCGAGCCGGGACGGACCTGACCATCGTGACCTGGTCGGCGGTGGTGTGGAAGGCGCTGGAGGCCGCCGAGCGACTGGCGGCCTCCGACGGCCTGTCGGTGGAGGTGCTGGACCTCCGCTCCCTGCTGCCGCTCGACGACGAGGCGATCCTGGCCTCGGTCCGGAAGACCAGCCGGGTGCTGGTGGCCCATGAGGACACCCGGACCGGGGGAGTGGCGGGGGAGATCATCGCCCGGATCAATGAGCTGGCGTTCGAATGGCTGGATGCCCCGGTGCGCCGGGTGGCGGCCCACGATGTGCCGCTGCCCTACGCCCCGACGCTGGAAGACGCGGTGCTGCCCCAGACCGAGGACCTGATCGCCGCCAGCCGCTGGCTGGCGAGTTACTAACCGCTCGACAGCGGCCGCCCCGGCCTCGGCCCCCCTCGCCGAGCCCCCGGACCGCCGCAGCGCCGAGCCGACGGAGTAGCCATGGCCCGCATTGACGTGATCATGCCGCAGATGGGCGAGTCCATCGCCGAGGGCACGCTCTCGAAGTGGATCAAGCAGGTGGGCGACGCGGTGAAGCGCGACGAGCCCATCTTCGAGATCTCGACCGACAAGGTCGACGCCGAGATCCCGGCGCCCAGCGCCGGCGTCCTCGCGGAAATCCTGGTGCAGCAGGGGCAGACGGTGGCGGTGAACACGGTCGTGGCGCGGCTGGAGACCGATGCCGGCGCGGCCGTCGCCGCGCCGGCCCCCGCGCCCGCGCCCGCGCCGGTGGTGGCACCGGCCGCCGTGCACGCGCCTGCCCCGGCCGCGGCCCGGGCCGCCGAGCCGCCGAGCCGCCGGGCCGCCGAGCCGGCCGCCGAGTCGGCGGAAGACCGGCTCCGTCGTCGCTCCACGCCGCTGGTCCGGAAGATCGCCGCCGAGCACGGCATCGACATCGGGAGCGTGCCGGGCAGCGGCCACGCCGGCCGGGTCACCAAGAACGACATCATCGGGTTCATCGAGTCGCCGGCCCCCGCTGCCCCCGCACCCGTGGCGGCCCCCGCCACGGCGCCGGCGGCGGCCCCGGCCCGGCCGGCCGCGATGCCCGCGCACGGCGCCCCGGGCGCGGAGGCCTGGGAGGGCGATCGGGTGGAGCCCTGGTCGCGCATCCGCAGGCTCACCGCCGACCACATGATCATGTCGCGGCGGGTCTCGGCGCACGTGCAGACACTGTTCGAGATCGACTATACCAGGATCTCCCAGCTCCGCGCGCGGAAGAAGAAGGACTTCGCCGAGCGGGGCGTGAACCTGACCTACCTCGCGTTCATCGCCAAGGCCATCGCCGACAACCTGCGCCGGCACCCCGGGCTCAACGCGGCCGTGGCGAATGACGCCACGATCTTCCGGCGCGACATCAACCTCGGCATTGCCGTTGCGCTCGACTGGGGCCTCATCGTCCCGGTCATCCGGCACGCCGACGAGCTCTCGCTCATGGGCATCGCCCGCGCCATCAACGACCTCGGCGAACGGGCCCGCACCAAGAAGCTGAGCCCCGACGACGTGCAGCGCGGCACGTTCACCATCACCAATCCCGGCGTCTTCGGCAGCTACGCCGGCCTCCCGATCATCAACCAGCCCCAGGTGGCGATCCTGGGCGTGGGCACCATCGAGAAGCGGGCCTCGGTCGTGACGCTCCCCGACGGCACCGACGGCATCGCCCCGCGGCTCAAGGGCATGCTGACCATGTCCTTCGACCACCGCGTGGTGGACGGCGCCGACGCCGACCGGTTCCTGGCCGACGTCAAGAAGATGCTGGAGCAGTTCCCGGAGGACGCGGGCTGACATGGGCCGCGTGCTGACGATCTCCCGCGTCACCGTGCCGCCGGACCGCGAGGCGGAGTACGTGCGCACCGTCCACCTGCTCGCCGAGCTGGGCGGGCAGCGCGGACGGAGCCTCTGGCTCTTCCGCCAGCAGGGCAGCGGGGGACGCTTCATCGAGTTCAGCGAGAGCCGCACCGAGCTGACGCACCGGGCCCGGGCCTCGCGCACCGACCTGGAGCAGAAGCTCGAGGCCCGGCTGCGGGAACTCGCCACCTACGAGGCCGACGCCTGGGACCTGTGGGACGAGGTGCCCCCGGCGCTGGCCGAAGACCCCGAGCAGGAGGGCTAGGCCTCATGCCCCGCCACCTGCCCGACCTCCTGGAGGAGGCCCGATGCCCCGACGCAGCGTGACCGTGGATGGCCAGCGCTGGGACGTGAGCCCGACCGGCCGCGTCACCCAGTACTCCCGAGATGAGTTCGGCGTGCGCTTTTCCCGGCCCGGCGACGGGGCGGAGGTGCGCGTCGCGCGCTTCGCGCCGCTGGGCTCGCGGCTGCCCGAGGAGGCCCTGCTCGAGCTCTCCGAGGCCCGGCTGCTCGAACTCTTCCGCCGCTCCCAGCCGTCGTGGACGGCCCCAGAGATGGAGTACCGCCGCTGAACGACACCGTCCCGGTACCCTGCGTCGACCTCCACCTGCATTCCACGGCCTCCGACGGCGCCCACCCGCCCGAGGAGGTGGTGCACCGCGCGGCGCGGGCGGGGCTCGCCGCCATCGCGCTGACCGACCACGACACCCTGGCCGGGCTCCCCGCTGCCCTGGCCGCCGGGGAGGCCGCCGGGCTCCGGGTGATTCCCGGGTGCGAGTTCTCGGTCCAGGCCGCGTGGGGCGAGATGCACCTGCTCGGCTACTTCCTGCCGGTGGGCTGGGCCCCGCTCGAGGAGTTCCTGGTCCGGGCCCGCGACGATCGCGCACGCCGCGGTGGCGAGATGGTCGACAAGCTGCGCGCCCTGGGCGCCGACATCGCCCTCGAGGATGTGCTGGCCGAGGCGGCCGGGGGGGCCATCGGCCGGCCGCACGTGGCCCGCGCCCTGGTCAAGGTGGGAGCCGCGCGGACCGTGCAGGACGCCTTCGACCGGTACGTCGGCTGGGGGCGGCCCGGCTTCGTGGAGAAGCGGCTGCCCGCCTTCAAGGCGGTGGCCACGCTGGTCCACCAGGCCGGGGGCGTGGTGTCGGCGGCACACCTCAAGGAACGGGGAACCCGCAACGCCCTCGCGGCCTTGAAGGCGGAAGGACTCGACGCCGTCGAGGTGCGGCACCCCACCCATGACGCCGACCTCCGGTCCCGCCTCGCCGAGCACGCCCGCCAGCTGGGCTTGCGCGTCAGCGGCGGGTCCGACTGGCACGGCGAGGACGTGACCCAGCCGGCCACCGCCGCGATCGGCGGGCAGCAGGTGCCCCTGGCGTGGCTGGAGGCCCTCGAGGCCGCACGGCCGCGCGTCGCGGCGCCGGTCGACTGAGGCCCGCCGCGCACCACGCAATTCCGGGAGTGATCATGGCGACGATGTGGGACTACAAGGGCAAGACCGTGCTGGTGACCGGCGTGGGCCGCGCGGGGCAGATCGGCCACGCGGTCGCCGAGGCGTTCGGGCGGGCTGGCGCGCGCGTCGTGGCGGTGGACCGCAACGCGGTGGGCGTGGCCGAGCGGGTCCGGGAATTCGCCGCGCAGGGCATCGAGGCCCGGCCCGCCGCCGGCGACCTCACCGAGCCCGACGTGGCCGCGCTCGCGGTGGAGATCGCCATGAAGCACTACGGCCGGCTCGATGCCGTGGTGAACGTGGCCGGCGGCCTGACCACCTTCGGCCCGGTGGGCCAGACCGGGGTGGATGGCTTCGACCGCGAGATCGCCATCAACCTCAAGACGGCCTACCTCATGTCCCGCGCTGCGGTCGACGCGCTGGCCGCGAGCCATGGGGCGATCGTGAACTTCGCCTCCATCGCCTACTTCCGCCCGGCCGAGCAGATGGCCGCCTACACCGCTGCCAAGGCGGGCGTCGCCGGGCTCACCCAGAGCCTCGCCGCCGAGTTGTGGGGGCGGGGGGTGCGGGTCAATGCCATCGCGCCGGGCATGGTGCGGACCCCGGAGAACATGGCGGCGGCGGGCCCGCAGGCGCACTACGTCGAGATGACGCAGCTCATCGACGCGGTGCTCTTCCTGGCCGGCGACTCCTCCGCCGGCATCAGCGGCCACATCCTGCCGGTGACCAACGGCGCCCTCTGATGGAGCTCGCCGGTCGGGTGGCGCTCGTCACCGGGGCGGGCCACCGCCTGGGCCGCGCCATCGCCCTGGCGCTCGCCGGCCGCGGGATGGACGTGGCGGTGCACTATCACCGCTCCCGGCGCGAGGCCGACGTCACCCTGCACGCCATCCGGGAGCTCGGGTCCCGCGCCGAGCTCTTCCAGGCCGACCTCTCCGACGCGGCCGCGGCGCGGGCCCTCCCGGTGGCGGTGGCGGAGGCCTTCGGTCGGCTCGACGTCCTGGTCAATTCCGCCGGCATCATGGTCCGAGCCACGGTCGAGGAGACGACCCCGGAGCTGTGGGATCAGGTCCTCGACACCAACCTGCGATCGATGTTCTTCACCACCCAGGGCGCCCTGCCGGCCCTGCGGGCCGCCGCCGGCCGGGTGATCAACCTCGCCGACGTGGGGGGGCTCGAACCCTGGCCGCGGTACGCGGCCCACTGCGTGAGCAAGGCGGGCGTCGTCATGCTCACCCGCACCCTGGCCCGGGCCCTGGCGCCGGACGTCACCGTGAACGCGGTGGCCCCGGGCGCCGTCCTTCCCCCGGACGACTGGGACGCCGCCGCCCGGGAGCACCTGGCCCGCACCACGCCACTGGGCCGGCTCGGCGGTCCCCAGGACGTGACGGCCGCGGTGCTCTACCTGCTCGAAGGCGGGGACTACGTCACCGGCGAGACGATCGTCGTCGATGGCGGCCGCCTCATCCGCTGACCCCCCGACCCCGCCTATATTTCCCGCTGACCCGACCCCCGGCCGGCGTGCCGGTGGAATCTGCCCATGACCCAGACTACTGAATTCGACCTCGATACCGTCATCGTCGGCGCCGGCCCGGCCGGCCTCTGCGCCGGCATGTACGCCGGGCGCGGCATGCTCAAGGCCGTGGTGCTCGAAAGCCGGGTGCCCGGCGGCGAGCTGCTGAATACGGAGAAGATCGAGGACTATCCCGGCTTCGAGTCCATCCTCGGCCGCGAGCTCGCCGAACGGATGACCGCCCACGCCCGCAAGTTCGGCGCGGAGATCCGCCAGGCCACCGCGGAGGGCATCTACCGGCAGCCCGACGGCACCTTCGAGGTCCGGACCATCGAGGGGGACGTCTACCGCGCGCCGACCGTGATCCTCACCGCCGGCGGCACCCCGACCAAGCTCGAGGTGCCCGGCGAGGCCGAGTATGCCGGCTTCGGGGTCTCGTACTGCGCGGTCTGCGACGGGGCCTTCTTCCGCAACCAGACCATCGCGGTCGTCGGCGGGGGGGACGCCGCCGTGGAAGAGGCCGACTACCTGACCCGTTACGCCGCGAAGGTGTACCTGGTTCACCGGCGCAGCGAGCTGCGGGCCTCGAAGGTGCTGCAGGAGCGGCTGTTCGCCAACCCGAAGATCGAGCCGGTGTGGAACAAGCAGGTGCTCGAGATCGAGGGGCGGGAGCAGGCCGGCCTGCGCGAGGTGACGGCGCTGCGCCTCAAGGACACCGTGACCGGCGCGGAGTCGCGGCTGGCCGCGAGCGGCTGCTTCGTGTTCATCGGATTCCGGCCCAACTCGGGGCTCATCCGCGAGCACTTCCGCCACGACGCGAGCGGGTACGTGGTCACGGACGACCGCATGATGACGTCCATTCCCGGCCTCTTCGCGGCCGGCGACCTCCGGGTCCAGCTCACCCGCCAGGTCACCACCGCGGTGGGAGACGCGACGACCGCCGCCATCGCGGTCGAGAAGTACCTGACCGAGCGTCGGAGCAAGGCCAGTGTCGGTGCTTGAGGTCGCCTGCCTGCCCAACGGGCAGTTCGAGGAGAACTGCTACCTGCTGATGGATAGGCCGGCGGGGCAGGCGGTGATCGTGGATCCCGGCGAGGACGAGGATCTGTTCCTGGCCGCGCTCCGGCGCGAGGGACTGCGGCTCGCCGCCATCTGGCTGACCCATGGCCACGTCGATCACATCATGGGCGTGCGCCGCCTCAAGCAGGAGTCCGGCGCGCCGATCTACCTGCACCCCGAGGATCGCGACCTGTACGATGGCCTCCCGGGGCAGGGCCGGTGGATGGGCCTCGCGCTCCAGGCGCCGCCGCCGCCCGACCATCCACTCGCGGAGGGGCAGGAGCTCCGGTTCGGCGGGGAGCGCTTCACCGTGCGCCATACGCCGGGCCACAGCCGCGGCAGCGTCAGCTTCGTCGCCGATGGCTTCATCCTCGGCGGGGACGTGCTCTTCAGCGGGTCCATCGGCCGGACCGACCTCCCCGGTGGCGACTTCGCCACGCTCATGCAGAGCCTGCAACGGGTCTTCCTGACCCTGCCGGACTCCACCCGCGTGCTGTGCGGGCACGGCCCCGAGACGACGATCGGCGTGGAGCGCCTCACCAATCCGTTCCTCACCGGCGCCTACCGGCATGAGTGAAGGCCCGGCGCGCCCGGGCCTGGCGCCCGCGGCGGAGCCCGCCGGCCGCCGGGTGGCGGAGGCCCCGTCCTGCAATCGCTGTGGCTTCGCCGTCACCCGCCGGCCCTGGGGCTGCAAGAACCCCTGTCCCAACTGTGGCACCGTGTACCCGCTCGGTGACTGCTCCGACTGAGCGCGGCGCCCCGCCCGGCTTCGTGCCTCCGGGCGACCCCGCCCTTGATCTTTCGCGCAGCAGCTTTCCCTCCCGGCTCGCGCGCCCCGGTACGCTCACCGTCCTCGACATCACCAAGTACTTCGGTGAGGCCACGGGCGGGATCCGCACCTACCTTCTGGCCAAGGCCGCGTACGTCCAGGCGCGCGCGGACCTGCGGCAGCTGCTGGTCATCCCCGGCCCGCATGACGGGCTGGGCCATGCCGGCCACGTGCGCTGCTACCGGCTCAAGGGGCCGCGCATCCCGTTCGACCAGTCGTACCGATTCCTCCTCGCCTCACGCACCACGCGGCGGATCGTCGAGCATGAGCGGCCCGACCTGATCGAGGTCGGCAGTCCCTGGCTGGTTCCCTGGATCACCCGCCGCGCCAACCGCGGCCTGCAGGCGCCGCTGGTCTGGTTCTATCACACGCACTTTCCCCGGATCATCGACCCCCTCGGCGCCGGGGGAACGCGCCGCGCGCTGGGCCGCTCGGCATGGGCCTATGTCCGGCGGCTGGCGCGGATCTATCGCGGCATCCTGGCGGCCAGCGAGAGCGTGGCGCGTGAGCTGGAGCTCGAAGGCGTCGGGCCGGTGCACCGCGTGGCGCTCGGCGTGGATCTCGGGTGTTTTCACCCGGAGCTCCGCGCCGGGGCCGCCGAGACCCGTCGCCGGTACGGCCTGCCCGACGCCCCGCTGGCCATGTACCTGGGCCGCTTCACCGAGGAGAAGCAGATCGACCTCCTCCTGGCGGCGTGGCCCGCGGTGGAGCGCCGGACCGGGGCCTGGCTGGTGCTCGTCGGGGCCGGGCCGCGGGAGGCGCGGCTGCGTGCCCTCGCCGAAGGGAAGCAGGTGCGGTTCATCCCCTATGTCCGGGACCGCCATGAGGTCGCCCGCCTGCTGGCCGCGGCCGAGGTGTACCTCTCACCCGGGCCGGCCGAGAGCTTCGGCCTGAGTGCCCTCGAGGCGATGGCCACCGCCACGCCGGTGCTGTCGGTCGATGCCGGCGGCGTCGCCGACCGGGTGCGGGCGTCCGGGGCCGGGGCGCTCTATGCCGTCGGCGACGCCGGCGCCTGCGCCGAGGCGGCGCTGACCCTGCTCCGTGGCGGCGGGCGGGCCCTGGGACAGGTGGCCCGCGGCTTCGCGGAACGGCACCACGCCTGGGACCAGGCCTTCGACGGGATCTTCGCGGTGTATCGATCGCTGCTGGGCGCCGGGCGGTGATGGTTCTCTCCCCCCTCGCCGCGCACGGTATCTGCCTCGGGCTGCTGGTGATCGACCTGGCGGCGCGCGCACTGCGCATCCGCGCCTGCTGCCGCGCGGTCGGTCACCCGATCACGGCCCGGCACGCCTACCAGCTCAACGCCTGGGGCGACGCGGCCGCGGGTCTGACGCCGATGCGCGTCGGCGGCGAGGCCGCCCGGCTGGCCGGCCTGCTCCGTGCCGGTGTCCCGGCCGCGTCGGCATTCCTCGCGATCGGCATCGAGGTCGTGCTCGCCTACCCGGTGGTCCTGGCCTTCGGCGGGATCCTGCTGTGGCGCTACGCCCCGGACTGGTGGAGCCAGGCGGCGCCGGCGCTGCGCGATCGCCTCGATGAGGGCTGGCCCTGGCTGGCGCTCGTGGTGCTGCTGAGCCTCGCGGCCGGGATCGGCGCCTGGCGCTGGCGCCGGGTGCCCCTGCGCGAGCCGGAGCGGGGGACGCGTCGGCTGCGCGCCGGTGGGGCCCGTCTCCCGGCGGCGGCGCTTGTGGTCTGCCTCCCGACGTCACTCATCAACGTGGCCGCGCGGACGCTGGTGCTGCCCGTGCTGGCCGCGACCCTCCCCGCGCCACCGCCGCCTGGGGTCCTGCTCGTGGGCAGCTTCGTCCTGCTCTACAGCCAGCTCCTGCTGCCCACACCCGCCGGCGCCGGCGCCGTGGACCTGGCGCTGCTCGGGGGCGCCGCCGGTCCGGTGGACGGTGGTGTGCCGCTCCTGCTGGCCTGGCGATTCTACACGGTGGGCGCCGGGATCCTGCTCGGGCTCGGCCTGGCGATCCGCGCCTTCGGGCTGGGGCCGCTCCGGCGCACCGTGGCCCGCTTCACGCGGGGGGCGCACTTCAGCCGGGAGGGGGGCCCATCGCCACCAGCATGATCGTGCGTTCCCGCGCCTCCAGCACCCCGTGCGGCACCCCGGCTGCCGCCCAGACGATGTCGCCCGCCACCGCGTCGAAGACCTCGTCGCCCACCTGCATGCTCGCCTTTCCCGATGCCAGGAAGTAAAATTTGTCCGCGCCGGCGTGGGCGTGCACGCGCTGGCCCTGGCCCGGTTCGAAGCAGTTGAGGCCGGCAAACAGCCCGGCGCCCCGGAACAGGTCCGCCTTGGTGGACTTGCCCGCGTCAAAGCGGGCCTCCGCCGGCACGTGTCGTGTATGCTCCATCGTACCCCCCTGTAACCTGGTTTCGAGCCGCCGAGCCGCCGAGCCGCCGAGCCGCCGAGGAACGCTTCATGACCACCCGCATCGAGAAGGACCCGCTCGGCGAGAAGCCGGTGCCGGCCGAGGCCCTCTACGGCATTCAGACCGTCCGGGCCGCGGAGAACTTTCCCATCTCCGGGCTGCGCCCGCTGGCCGCGTTCGTCGATGCCGTCATCTGGATCAAGCGCTCGGCGGCCCTGACGCACAAGGAGACGGGTCGGCTGGAGGGCCGGCTGGCCGATGCGATCGTCCAGGCCGCCGACGAGGTCCTCGGGGGGCGGCACCGCGACCAGTTCATCGTGGATGTCTACCAGGCCGGCGCCGGCACCAGCCACAACATGAACTGCAATGAGGTCCTCGCCAACCGCGCCAACGAGATCCTGGGCGGCCGCCGCGGCGAATACCAGCCGGTGCATCCCAACGATCACGTCAACATGGCGCAGAGCACCAACGACGTGATCCCCACCGCCATGCGCCTCGCCACGCTCGCCACCCTGCCGGCCACCCTTGCGGCCATGGACACGCTGGCGGCGACCTTCCTGGCCAAGGGGCGCGAGTTCGACCACGTCATCAAGTCGGGCCGGACCCACCTGCAGGACGCCACCCCGATCCGCCTCGGCCAGGAATTCACCGCCTACGGCCACACCGTGGCGCGGCACCGGCAGAAGCTGGCCCAGGCGGCCGACTGGCTCCGGGCCATGGGCATCGGCGGCACCGCCGTGGGCACCGGCCTCAACGCCGAACCCGCATACCCGGGGCTGATGGTGAAGTACCTGCGGCAGGTGACCGGGCTCGAGCTGCACGAGGGCGAGGACCGGATCCAGCTGATGCAGTCCATGGGCGACATCGCCACCTTTACCGGGGTGTTCCGCGCCTGGGTGCTCGACCTCAACAAGATCGCCAACGACATCCGCCTGCTCGCCTCCGGCCCGCGGACCGGGCTCGCCGAGATCCTGCTGCCGGCGGTGCAGCCCGGGTCCAGCATCATGCCCGGCAAGGTGAATCCCTCGATCGCCGAGATGGTGAACCAGGTCTGCTACCAGGCCCTGGGCCTGGACACGACGGTGGCCATCGCGGCCGAGGCCGGCCAGCTCGAGCTGAACGTGATGATGCCGGTCATGACCCACAACATCGTCTTCGGCCTCACGATCGTGGGCAACGCCACCCGGGTGCTGGCGGAGCGGTGCGTCGCGGGCATCGAGGCCGATGAGAAGCTCTGCGCCTACTGGCTGGAGCGCAGCCCCGCCCTGGTCACCGCGCTGGCCCCCAAGATCGGCTACGCCGACTCCGCCAAGCTGGCCAAGGAGGCAATCGCCACCGGCCTGACGGTCAAGGAACTCGTGGTCAAGAAGGGGCTGCTGGCCGGCGCCGAGCTCGAGGAAGTCCTGGACCTTCGGGCGATGACCGAGATCGGCGTCCCCGGGGGCGTCGGCCTGCCTGGCGGGGGCTGACCCGGGGGGGCGGCCAGCATGAACGCATGTTTATGCTTGTTTCACGATATTCCGCTTGCAGGTTTTCAATACTCGGTCGTATAGTTCCCCTATGCGAATCACAACCTGGACGGAATACAGCCTGATCATCTCCATTCACCTCGCCCGGCGTGGGGCGGCGGGGAGTGGGCCGGTGGCTGCCCGCGAGATCGCCGAGCAGGAACGGCTTCCCGGGGATTATGTCGAGCAGATCCTGCTGCGGCTGCGTCGGGCGGGGCTGGTCGAAAGCGTGCGCGGGGCCAAGGGCGGGTACTATCTCGCCAAGGATCCGGCCCAGATCTCCATGCGCGACATCATGACCGCCTCGGAGCACCAGACCTTCGAGATCAACTGCGCCACCCACCAGGTGGACAACGACCGCTGCAGTCCCGGGGCGGCCTGCAGCATCCGCCCCGTCTGGCAGGCCCTGCAGCAGCGGGTGGATGACCTGCTGGGCGGCATCGCGCTCGCCGACCTCATGAAGCACGAGACCCAGGTGCAGGAACTGGTGGCCATCGCGCCCACCGTCTGATCGCCTGGTTCCCGATGCCTCCCGCGCCCGGCCCCGTTCGGCCGGGCGTTATGTTTCCCCCCATGGATGCCCCCCTCCTCGGCAACGACGAGATCCTGCGCTATTCCCGCCACCTCCTCCTGCCTGAGGTTGGAGTGGAGGGCCAGCGCAGGCTCAAGGCCGCCCGGGTGCTGGTCGTCGGCGCCGGAGGGCTCGGCTCTCCCGCGGCCCTCTATCTCGCTGCGGCCGGGGTCGGCTCGCTGGGCCTGGTCGACTTCGATCGTGTCGACGTCACCAACCTGCAGCGCCAGATCCTGCACGGCACGGCCGATGTGGGCCGCCCCAAGCTCGACTCCGCCCGCGAGCGCCTGCACGACCTCAACCCACACGTCGCCGTAGAGCCGGTCGGCGAGCGGCTCACCGCGCGGAATGCCCTCGAGATCCTCGGCCGGTACGACATCGTGCTCGACGGCAGCGACAACTTTCCCACCCGGTACCTGGTCAACGACGCCTGCGTCCTGCTCGGCAAGCCGCTGGTCTATGGCAGCATCTTCCGCTTCGAGGGGCAGGTGTCGGTCTTCGATGCCGCGCGCGGCCCCTGCTATCGCTGCCTCTACAGCGAGCCGCCGCCGCCCGGCCTGGTGCCGAGTTGCGCGGAGGGGGGCGTGCTCGGCGTCCTGCCGGGCGTCATCGGAAGCCTGCAGGCCCTGGAGGCCATCAAGCTGGTGCTTGGCGCCGGCGAGTCACTGGTGGGCCGCCTGCTGCTCTTCGATGCCCTGCGGCTCCGCTTCCGTGAGCTCGGCCTGCGGAAGGACCCCGACTGTCCCCTCTGCGGGCCGCGACCCACCATCACGGCGCTCATCGACTACGAGGCATTCTGCGGGATCGGCGGCCCGGTGGCGGGCGATACCGCCGAGGTCAGCGTCATGGAATTCGCGGCGTTGCGCCGTGGCACCGAGCCCCCCGCCGTGCTCGACGTCCGCGAGCCGCACGAGTTTGCCATCGCGCACCTCCCGGGCAGCGTGCTCATCCCGCTCCGGGAGCTGCCGGCGCGGCTGGCCGAGGTCGAGCCCCGGCGTGATCTCGTGGTGCTGTGTCACCACGGCATGCGCTCGCTGCAGGCCGTGGAGCTCCTGCGGGCGGCCGGGTTCTCCCGGGCCCGGAGCCTCGCGGGCGGGATCGATGCCTGGGCGGCCGAGCAGGACCCGACGCTGCCCCGCTACTGACCCGCGGGGGGCGAGTTGACGCCGCCCACGGTGAAGGGGTAGTTTGTCCGCCCACGCCGAAGTGGTGGAACTGGTAGACGCGCTGCGTTCAGGGCGCAGTGGGCGCAAGCCCGTGGGGGTTCGAGTCCCCCCTTCGGCACTCTCCCCGACGCGGGGCCAAGGCATGCCTTGGCCCCGTTTCGCTTGGGATGCCTTCCCCCGGGCCGAACCCCCTGTCTATCTTCGGGTTACGATGACCTCCCGTGCCCGCCGCACCCCGGATGCCGAGGGGCGACTCTCGGTCGCCCGGAACCCCAAGGCCACCCATGACTACCACATCCTCGAGACGTGGGAGGCGGGACTGGTGCTGACCGGCACGGAGGTGAAGTCGCTGCGGGGCGGCAAGGCCTCCATCAAGGAGGGCTTTGCCCGTGTGGCGAACGGGGAGGTCTTCCTCGAGGGCGTGAACATCACCCCCTACGAGCAGGGCAATCGCTACAACCACGATCCGGTGCGCACCCGGAAGCTGCTGCTGCACCGGCGCGAGATCGAGCGCCTGGTCGGGGCCGTGGAACAGAAGGGCCTCACGCTCGTCCCCCTGGAGCTCTACTTCAGTCACGGGGTGGCCAAGGTGACGCTCGCGCTGGGCCGCGGCAAGAAGGCCCACGACCGCCGGGAAGACCTCAAGAAGCGCGATGCCGAACGGGAGATGGCGCGCGCGATGAGCCGGCGCGCATGATCATGGCCCTGCTGCTGGCCGCGCTTGCCACGCCCCCCCGGCCCGCGCCGCAGGTGGTCACGGTGCAGACGCCGCGGGGCGTCACCCGCCTGCCCGTCACGGCTCACGGTGCGGCCGGGCCCGGGGTCTACGCCGGGGCGCTCGTCGAGGCGCTCAACGGCCGGCTGCAGATCCGCGAGCCGTGGGCCGAGGTGATCCTGGCGCGGCAGTCGTTCCGGTTCCTGCTGCATGGCCCGCTGCTGGCCTTCAACGACCGGCTCCAGCCGCTGGCGGGGTGGGCGTGGCGGGGCCGCGATTCCCTCTTCCTGCCCCTGCAGTTCGTCACCGAGGTGCTGCCGGCGGTACTGGCGGAGCGCTACGATTTCCAGCCCGGCGCGGCCCGGCTGGTGGAAGTCGGCCCGCCGGCCGCCGCGCCGGTGGCCCGCCTGCCCAACGGCCTGCGGCCGGGGCACATGGTGGTCGTCGACCCGGGCCATGGCGGCCGCGACCCGGGCAACCCGGGGCTCTACTTCCCGCGCGGCGTGCGCGAGAAGGACGTGACGCTGGCCATCGGGATGCTGCTCCGCACCGAGCTGCGCCAGCGCGGCGTGAAGGTGGTCATGACCCGCACCACCGACACCCTCATCAACCGGACCGATCGCGCCCCCTTCTGCACCAACGAGTGCGACCTCTTCGTGAGCCTGCACGTCGACGCCCTCGACCCGCGCTCGCGGCGGCGCTACGGCGAGGTGAGCGGTTTCCACACCATCATCGTCGGCGAGGAGAACACCGAGGACGCGGAACGCATCGCGCGGATGGAAAACGACGCCGTGCGGTATGAGGATGCCCGCCCGGACCAGGCCCCGGACGAGCTCGAGTTCATCTTCCGGAACCTCCAGATGAACGAGTACCTGCGCGAGTCCGCCCGGGCCGCGGAACTGGTCCAGGAGAACATCGACCTCGTGCACCCGGGGACGAACCGCGGGGTCAAGCAGTCCAACCAGCTCGCTGTCCTCAACACCGCACGGCGCCCCGCGATCCTGGTGGAGCTGGGGTACAGCACCAATCGCGAGGACGCCCGCGTCCTCACCGGCCGGAAGTCCCAGGAGGCGCTCGCCGCGGCGCTGGCCGACGCGATCGTCGCCTACCTGCTCGAGTACGAGCGCCGCAGCGGCACCGGCGGGGCGGGGGGGAGCCGGTGAGGCGCCGTGCCTGGCTGCTGCCGCTTCTGCTGCTCGGGGCGGGGTGCGCGTACTACAACGGGATGTACAACGCCAAGCGCCTCGCCGGCCGGGCCCGCAAGGCGGAGCGCGAGGGCCGCACCTTCGACGCCAGCTCGCTGTGGGGGCAGGTCGCGGTCAAGGCAGAGTCGATGCTTGTCCGCCACCCGGGCAGCAAGTGGGATGACGAGGCGCGTCTGCTCCAGGGGACGGCGCAGGCGCGCCTCAAGGACTGCGTCGGCGCCCTCCCGCTGCTGGAGCAGGTGATGGTGCGCGCGACGAACCGGGAGTTCCAGGAGCAGGCCGCCATGCTCGTCGGCGGATGCCGGGTCACCCTGGGCGATCCCGTCGGCGCCACGGCCGCGTACGCGCGCCTGACCGACAGCCCCGATCCCGAGCGCCGCAACCTCGCCCTGTACGCCCATGGCCGCGCGCTCCGGATCGCCGGCGACTTCGCCCCGGCCCTCGAGGAGCTCTCGGCCTCGGCGGACCCCCGCGCCCCCGCGGAGCGCATGGTGGCGCTCGCGGGGGTCGGACGGGTGCCCGAGGCGATCGGCCTCGCCGACTCGCTGCTCGCCGCCGGCGACTCGATGGCCCCGTGGGATTCGCTCATGGCGGTGCTGGCCCGGGATCACCCCGGGACCGCCGATTCCCTCCTCGCCTCCCTGACGGCGTCCTCGACCCTCCCGCAGACGCTCCGGGCCTCCCTGCTCGTCCAGGATGGCGTCCGCCGGGGCTCGGACGATCCCACCGGCGCCGACCGCCGGTTCGTGGATGCGCTCGCGCTGGCCGGCCGCTCGCCCATCGAGGGCGAGGCGCGTTATCACCGCGTTCGCGCCCGCATCACCCGGGCCGAGTCCGTCCCCGACCTGCTCGCGCTGCTCGATGACCTCGAGGCCGGCGAGGATATGCCGGGACCGTTCGGCCTCCGGCTCTCGTTCCTCGCCCTGCAGGTGCGACGGCTGGCCATCGCCGCCGATTCCGCGCCTCCGGGTGCCGCGCGCGGGGACCTCCGGCTCTTCGCCGCGGGGGAGATGGCCCGCGACAGCGTCGGCGCACGCGCCTTCAGCCGGCGCCAGTTTGTGCGCATCGCCCGCGAATGGCCGGAATCGCCCTTCGCGCCCAAGGCCATCATGGCACTGATCGACCTCGAGCCGCTGGCGCGGGACAGCCTGGTCCAGGTCCTGGAGGGCCGCTACGGGGCCAGCCCGTACGTGCGCCTCGCCGCCACCGGCGACGCGCCGGAGGTGGTGGCGCTCGAGGACTCGCTGCGCCGGTTCATCGCCACGTTCCGCCCGGAGGGCGCGCGGCGGCCACCGTCCCGCCCCGGCCAGCCGGCGCGACCATCCACCTCCCCCCGGGAACCGGTGAACCGCTAGTGGCTTACGCGCTCGCCCGTACCGTCGTCGGGATCCCCTACCAGAACCCGGTCCTGCTGGCGGCGGGCACCGCCGGCTTCGGCCGGGAGGTGGCCGGCGTGATCGACCTGGAGCGGCTGGGTGGCATCATCACCAAGGCCGTCTCCACGGCGCCCCGCCCGGGCAACCGGGCGCCACGGGTGGCCGAATTCCCCGGCGGAATGATGAACTCGGTGGGCCTGGCCAACCCGGGGCTGGCGCGGGTCCAGGCCGAGCAGGTCCCCTGGCTCATGACCCACCTGCACGCCGCGCGGGTCCTGGTCAACGTGGTCGGCTTCGAGGCCGAGGACTTCGCGGAGGTGGTCGCCGGGCTGGACCAGTTCGGCGGAATCGCCGGATTCGAGATCAACCTCTCCTGCCCGAACACCCATGCCGGCGGCATGGAGTTCGGTGCCGACCCGGCGAGCGCCGCCCGGGTCCTGGAGTTGTGCCGGGCCCGGACCCCGAAGCCGCTGTTCGCCAAGCTCTCCCCGGCGCTGCCCGATATCGCCGGGATGGCGCTGACCGTGCGCGGGGCCGGCGCGGACGGGGTCAGCGTGGTGAACACGATGCCAGGGTACCTGTATGGGGCGGGGGAACTTCCTCGACTCGGGAACGGGAATGGCGGCGTGAGCGGGCCCGCCCTGCTGCCGGTCGGCGTGCTGGCGGTCCGGAAGATCATGGACAGGAGCGGCGGCATGCCGGTCATCGGGATGGGCGGCATCCGGTCGGCGGCGGATGCCCGGCAGTACCTGCAGGCGGGCGCGGCGCTGGTGGCGGTGGGGACGGCCGCGATGTGCGATCCGCGGATCCCGGAGCGGATCGTGGCAGGCCTGGAGGCTGGCCATGGCTGAGCTGATCGTGGCGCTCGACCTGCCGGGCGACGCGGCCCGTCGGCTGCTCGACCGGATCCCCGAGGCCCGTTGGGTGAAGGTCGGCTCGATCCTGTTCACGCGCGAGGGGCCGGGCCTCATCCGGGAACTCGCCGACCGGGGGCTCCAGGTCTTCCTCGACCTCAAGTGGCATGATATCCCCCATACCGTGGCCGGGGCGGTCGAGTCCGCCGCCGGCCTCGGGGTGACCATGGCCACGGTCCACACCCTGGGCGGGGCAGAAATGATGGCCGAAGCGGCCCGGGCGAGCGGGGGGCGGCTCGGTGTGGTGGGGGTCACCGTCCTCACCTCCCACAGCCCCGCCGGATACGGCCAGGCCACCGGGCGCGGACCCGAGGTGGTGCTGCTGGAGGAGGTCGGGCGGCTCGCCGACGCCGCCCGTCAGGCAGGCCTTCGGGGGGTCGTCTGCTCCCCCCTGGAGGTCGGGCTCGTCCGTTCACGGCTCGGGGCGGAAGCCTGGGTGGTGGTGCCCGGGATCCGGCGAGCGGCGGATGCCGCGGGGGACCAGGTCCGGACCGCGACACCGGACGCCGCCGCGCGGGCGGGGGCCACCCACCTGGTGGTCGGGCGGCCCATCCTCCAAGCGCCCGATCCCCGGGCAGTCTTCGTGGAGATGGCGGAGGCCGCCCGGGCCCGCCCCTGAGGATCCCCGCCTAAGTCCGTCCCGTCCCTTGCATTATCCACATCCCCCCGATACATTCTCGTGCTCCTCGAAACCCTGTTCCTGGGGGAAGTCCGTGAAGGTTCGCTCGAGCATCAAGCCGATTTGTGAGCATTGCAAGGTCGTGCGGCGGCAGGGCACGCTCCGCATCATCTGCAAGCGCAACCCGAAGCACAAGCAGCGGCAGGGGTAACCGATGGCGCGTATTGCTGGCGTGGATCTGCCGCGAGAGAAGCGGGTCGAGATCGGCCTCACCTACATCTACGGCATCGGCCGTCCGACCGCGAACCGGATCCTGTCCGAGACGGGGGTGAGTCCGGATACCCGGGTGCGCGACCTCTCGGACGCGGAAGTGGCGCGACTGCGCCAGTTCATCGAGCGTTCCCTTCGCGTCGAGGGTGCCCTGCGCACCGAGATCGCGATGAACATCAAGCGGCTCATGGATATCGGCAGCTACCGTGGCGTGCGGCATCGCCGGGGCCTGCCGGTCCGTGGGCAGCGCACGCATACCAACGCCCGCACCAAGAAGGGCCCGCGTCGGGCCATCGCGGGCAAGAAGAAGGTGACGAAGAAGTAATGACTGCTCCCGAGAAGCCCCAGGCCGCCGCCCCGGCCGCGGCGCCCGCCGCCGCCCCGGCGAAGACGCCGGCCGCCAAGCGCGGCAAGAAGGTGGTGGAGAGCGAGGGCGTTGCCCACATCTCCGCCACGTTCAACAACCTGCTGATCACGATCACGGACATGAAGGGGAACGCCCTGGTCTGGGGCTCCGCCGGCAAGGCGGGCTTCAAGGGCTCCAAGAAGTCCACCCCGTTCGCCGCCACGGTGGCGGCCGAGAACTGTGGCCGCGAGGCGATGAACCTCGGGCTGCGGCGGGTGCACGTCCGCGTGCAGGGCCCGGGCAGCGGCCGCGAGTCGGCCATCCAGGCGCTGGCCTCCGCGGGCCTCAAGGTCGTCTCCATCCGCGACGTCACGCCGATCCCGCACAACGGCTGCCGTCCTCCCAAGAAGCGGCGGGTCTGAGTCATGCGCTATACCGGTCCGAGCTGCCGCCAGTGCCGGCGGGAAGGCACCAAGCTGTTCCTCAAGGGCACGCGCTGCCTGACGGAGAAGTGCGCCGTGGAGCGCCGGGGCTACGCCCCGGGCCAGCATGGCCAGAACGCCGGCCGCGGCCGCAAGGCGTCGGAGTACGCCAAGCAGCTGCGTGAGAAGCAGAAGGTGAAGCGGATCTACGGGCTCACCGAGCGCCAGTTCCGCAACACCTTCGACCGCATCTCCCGCGAGAGCGGCGTGAAGGGCACCAACCTCGTCATCGCGCTCGAGACCCGGCTGGACAACATCGTCTTCCGGATGGGCTTCGCCGCCAGCCGCAAGTCGGCGCGCCAGCTGGTCCGGCACGGCCACGTGCAGGTCAATGGCGGCAAGGTCGATGTGCCGTCCTACGTGGTGCGCCCGGGCATGGAAGTGCGGGTCGCGCCGGCCAGCCGCGAGCTGGTGACGGTCAAGGCCGCGCAGGAATTCGCCACCCGCGGGACCACGCTCTCGTGGCTTGCGGTGGACGCCGAGAAGGCCGCCGGGCGGGTCACGGAGCGTCCGACACGCGACGCCATCCCGCTCAATGCGCAGGAACAGCTCATCGTCGAGCTCTACTCGAAGTGACCATGACCATTGACCTGACCGGACTGGTCCGCCCGCACCTGGTCGAGATGACCAAGCGGGAGGACAACCCCAACATCGCCGAGTTCCGGCTGCAGCCGCTGGAGCGGGGCTTCGGGTACACGCTGGGCAATTCGCTGCGGCGCCTGCTGCTCTCCTCGCTGCGCGGAAGCGCCGTGTGGGCGTTCCGCCTCGACGGGGTGGTCCACGAGCACCAGACCATCCCCGGCGTGCACGAGGATGTGCACCAGATCATCCAGCGCCTCAAGAGCCTGACCCTGGTCCTCGCCGACGACGTCGACGAGGCCGTGCTCAAGATCAAGAAGGACGGCGCCGGCCCGGTCTACGCCCGGGACATCATCCCGAGCGGCTCGGTCCGCGTGGTGAACCCCGACCACCTCCTCTTCACGGTGCAGGACGACCGCGAGGTGAACGGCGAGCTGTACGTCAACAAGGGCCGCGGCTACGTCGAGTCCGAGCTGCACCCGAAGGACCGCTCGCTCCCGGTGGACCTGATCTCGATCGACGCGATCTACAACCCGGTGCGCCGCGCCAACTTCTCGGTGGCCGAGACCCGCGTGGGCCAGCGGACCGACTACGACCGGCTCACGGTCAGCGTCGAGACCAACGGGACCCTGTCGCCCGAGGACGCGATCGCCTACGCCGCGGCCCTCGCCCAGGAGCACTTCCGGTACTTTGTCGAGTTCGGCAAGGTCCCGATGGGCCGGCCCGAGGCGCCCGCCGGGGTGCACGGCGGCGGCGCCCTGCGCGACAAGCTCACCAAGCTGATCGACGACTTCGGGCTCTCGGTCCGGTCGCTCAATTCGCTCAAGAACTCCAACATCCGCACCCTGGGCGACCTCGTGACGTACACCGAGGACGAGCTGCTCAAGGTCAAGAATGTCGGGGAGAAGGCGCTGAAGGAGATCGCGGATCTCCTCCGCCAGCAGGACCTGAACTTCGGGATGCGCTTCGAGGAGGCCGATGGTGACCTCCGGGTGGCGGATCCCGGTACCCCGCCGAGCGCCCGGGTGGCTCTGGACGGCGGCGAGGAGGGCTGATGCGACACCAAGCCAAGGGCCGGCAGCTTTCGCGCACGTCGGAGCACCGGAAGGCCCTGATGCGGAACATGGCCACCAGCCTCATCCTGCACGGCGGGATCGAGACCACCGTGGCCAAGGCCAAGGAACTGCGCCCCTACGCCGAGAAGCTGATTACCCTGGCCCGCCGGGGTGACCTGCACGCTCGCCGGCAGGTGGCGGCCAAGATCCGGGAGCGCGAGGCGCTCACCCGCCTCTTCGCCGAGATCGGGCCGCGGTTCGCGGCCCGGCCGGGCGGCTATACCCGGATCCTCAAGCTCGGCCACCGGCCCGGCGACGGCGCCGAGGTGGCGCGGATCGAGCTGCTGCCCGAGTGATGGCAGCCGCCTTCGCCTCCGCCAGGAACGACGAAAGGGGACCGATTGGTCCCCTTTTTTCTGGCCTGGCCCCTCGAGCGCAGGCGGCCGGCGCGGGCAGCGACCGCGCGGGGCGGCTACTGGGCCGCGGCGCGGACCGACGTCGCCTTCTTGACCCGGTTAGACTTGAGGCACTGGGTGCAGACGGCCACCCGACGCGGGGCTCCCTCGACCAGCACACGCACGGTCTGGAGGTTGGGGTACCAGCGGCGCTTCTTCCGGTTGTTGGCGTGGCTGACGTTGTTGCCAGTCATCGGCCCCTTCTTGCAGACGGTGCACACCCGGGCCATACGAAGCTTCCTTCCAGAGTACGTGGATCTGTGGCGGCTGAAAGAGCCCACAAGTATAACCGCCTGAATCGCTTGGCACAACTCCGGAGGGTCCCGCCGTCATGCCGCGGGCGCTGATTACCGGTATCACCGGCCAGGATGGGTCCTACCTCGCCGAGCTCCTCCTGGCCAAGGGCTATGAGGTGGTGGGCGTGGTCCGCCGCACCAGCCATCACAGCTACGAGCGGATCGAGCACCTGCTGGAGCGGGTCACCATCCTCCCGGCCGACCTGCTCGACCAGCACTCCCTGACGACCGTCATCGGCGAGACCCAGCCCGATGAGGTCTACAACCTCGCCGCCCAGTCCTACGTCCCCACCTCCTGGTCCCAGCCGGTGCTCACGGGCGAGTTCACCGCCCTGGGAGTGACCCGGATCCTGGAGGCGATCCGCCTGGCCTGCCCCCGGGCGCGGTTCTACCAGGCATCGAGTTCCGAGATGTTCGGGCGGGCGGTGGAGACCCCCCAGCGGGAGTCCACCCCGTTCTACCCGCGCTCACCCTACGGCGTGGCCAAGTGCTACGGCCACTGGATCACGGTCAACTACCGGGAGAGCTACGGCCTCTATGCCGTGAGCGGCATCCTGTTCAACCATGAGTCGCCGCGGCGCGGCATCGAATTCGTCACCCGCAAGGTGACCGACGGCGCCGCCCGCATCAAGCTTGGCCGCGCCACGGAGCTCAAGCTCGGCAACCTCGACGCCCGGCGCGACTGGGGCTTCGCCGGCGACTACGTCGACGCCATGTGGCGGATGCTGCAGCGTCCCGAACCGCGTGACTACGTCATCGGCAGCGGTGAGACCCACACCGTGCAGGAACTGGTCGAGATCGCCTTCGGGCACGTGGGGCTCGACTGGCGGCAGCACGTCCGGACCGACCCGAAGTTCCTGCGGCCCGCCGAGGTCGACGTCCTGCTGGCCGATCCCGGGCTGGCCCGCCGGGACCTGGGCTGGACCCCGACGGTGGGCTTCCAGCAGCTGGTGACCATGATGGTCGACGCCGACCTCGCACTCCTCGGCGCGGCGCGATGAAGATCCTGGTGACGGGGGCCGGCGGCTTCGTGGGGCGATGGCTGGTGCCTGCCCTCGTGGCCGCCGGGCATGAGGTCCTCGGCACCCGCCTGCCCGGGGAGGCACCCCCCGACTTCCTGGCCGCGTCGGATCGGGCGCGGGTGCGCTGGCTGCCGCTCGAGTTGTCGGACGGGGTCTCGGTGCGGGCGGCGGTCGATGAACTGCCCGATGCGGTCATTCACCTCGCGGCCCTGGCCTCCGGGGCCGAGGCACGGCGCGACCCCGGCCTGGCGTGGGAGGTGAACGCCGCCGGGACCGCGCGGCTCGCCGATGCGCTCGGGCAGGCGCGGCTGAGCGGCGCCGGGGAGCCCCGGTTCCTGCTCGTCTCGACCGCTGAAGTATATGGGCTCGGCCAAGGCACGCGGCCGCGCACCGAGGACGATCCGCTCCTGCCGGTATCGCCCTACGCCTCGAGCAAGGTCGGGGCGGAGGTGGCGGCACTCGAGGTGGCGCGCCGCACCGGGCTGCACGTGGTCATCGCCCGGTCGTTTCCCCACACGGGGCCCGGGCAGACCGAGAACTACGTGGTGCCGGCCTTTGCCCGCCGCCTGGCGGCCGCCCGCCGCATCGGCGCCGCGGTGGTCAAGACCGGCAACCTCGATCCGGTGCGCGATTTCCTCGACGTCCGCGACGTGGTGCGGGCGTACCTGGCGCTGCTGGAACGCGGGGCGCCCGGCCGGGCCTACAATATCGCCTCGGGGCAGGGCCGCAGCCTCGGCAGCATCTTCACCGACCTGGCCACCCTGCTGGGCGTGCGCGCCACGCCCGAGGCCGATCCCCAGCTTCTTCGCACGGCGGACATCCCGCACCTGGTCGGGGACGCCCAGCGTCTCACGACCGAGACCGGGTGGACGCCCCAGATCTCCTTCGCCCAGACCCTCCAGGACGTCGTCAATGCCCAAGCGGACTGACCTTCGCTCCATCCTCCTGCTCGGCTCCGGCCCGATCGTGATCGGCCAGGGCGCCGAGTTCGACTACTCGGGCACGCAGGCGGTCCGCGCGCTCAAGGAGGAGGGCTACCGGGTCATCCTGGTCAATTCGAATCCCGCCACCATCATGACCGATCCCGAGGTGGCGGACCGGACCTACATCGAGCCGGTCACCCCCGAGTGGGTGGCAAAGGTGATCGAGCGGGAGCGCCCCGATGCCCTCCTGCCCACCATGGGGGGCCAGACGGCGCTCAACGTGGCGATGGCCCTGCACAAGGACGGGACGCTCGCCAAGTACAACGTGGAGCTGATCGGCGCCAACGAGCGGGCCATCCGGGTGGCGGAGGACCGGGAGGAGTTCGCCCGGGCCATGCAGCGCATCGGGCTGGCCACGCCCCGGGGACGGACCATCCGCTCGCTCGAGGAGGGCCTCGAGGCGGTGGCCGACACCGGGTACCCGGCGATCATCCGGCCCTCGTTCACCCTGGGCGGCACCGGCGGCGGCATTGCCTACAACCGCGACGAGTTCATCGCCATCGTGGAGCGCGGGCTGGAGCTCTCGCCGGTGGGGTCGGTGCTGGTGGAGCGGAGCATCATCGGGTGGAAGGAGTTCGAGCTCGAGGTGATGCGCGACGGCAAGGACAACGTGGTGATCGTCTGCTCCATCGAGAACCTCGACCCCATGGGCGTCCACACCGGTGACTCGATCACCGTGGCTCCCGCGATGACGCTGACCGACCGCGAGTACCAGACGATGCGGGATGGCGCCATCAAGATCATCCGCGAGGTCGGGGTGGCCGCGGGCGGCTGCAACATCCAGTTCGCGGTGTGCCCCACCACCGGCGAGCAGCTGGTGATCGAGATGAACCCCCGGGTGTCCCGCTCCTCGGCGCTCGCCTCGAAGGCCACCGGGTTCCCCATCGCCCGCATCGGGGCCAAGGTGGCCGTGGGCTACACCCTCGACGAGCTGCCCAACGACATCACCAAGACCACCCCGGCCAGCTTCGAGCCGGTGCTCGACTACGTGGTGGTGAAGATCCCCCGGTTCGCCTTCGAAAAGTTCCCCACCGCGGACCCCCGGCTGGGCACCCAGATGAAGGCCGTGGGCGAGGCGATGGCCATCGGCCGGACCTTCAAGGAGGCCTTCCAGAAGGGCTTCCGCGCCCTCGAGGCGGACCGCTCCGGCTGGGAGCTGGGGCGCGCCCCCATCGACGACCGGCTCACCGACACCTCCCTCGAGGCCGTGAAGGCCGCGATCCGCACCCCCACCGCGGAGCGGATCTACCAGGTGAAGCGGGCGATGCTCATGTGCGTCACGGTGGAGGAGATCGCCGACCGCACCGGCATCGACCCCTGGTTCCTCGACCAGATGCAGGAGCTGATCGAGGCCGAGCGGGACTATGCGGAGCGGCGGCCGGAGGGCGCGGCGGAGAAGGACCAGCTGCGCCGCATGAAGCAGTTCGGGTTCTCGGACCGCCAGCTGGCCGACCTGCGCGGGACGCAGGAGGCCGACATCCGGGCCCGGCGCCACGCCCTGGGCGTCCGGCCGGTCTTCAAGACGGTGGATACCTGCGCGGGAGAATTCCCCTCCCAGACCCCGTACCTGTACTCCTGCTATGACGAGGAGAACGAGGCGCAGGCGCGCGGCGAGAAGACCGTGATCATCCTGGGCAGCGGCCCCAACCGGATCGGGCAGGGGGTGGAGTTCGACTACTGCTGCGTGCGGGCCACGCTCGCCTTCCGGGAGATGGGCTACCGCACCGTGATGGTGAACTCCAATCCCGAGACGGTCTCCACCGACTACGACATCTCCGACACCCTGTACTTCGAGCCGCTCACCCTCGAGGACGTGCTGGAGATCGTCCACGTGGAGCGGCCGCTCGGCGTGGTGGTGCAGCTGGGCGGGCAGACCCCGCTCAAGCTGGCCCGCGGCCTCGAGGCGGCCGGGGTGAAGATCCTTGGCACCTCGCCGGACAACATCGACGCCGCCGAGGACCGGAAGCGGTTCGAGGCGCTGGCGCGGGAGCTCGGCGTCACCCAGCCCCCGGCGGGCACCGCGATGTCGCTCGACGAGGCGGTGCGGGTGGCAGGCCAGGTCGGCTACCCCTGCCTGGTGCGGCCCTCCTACGTGCTGGGCGGACGGGGGATGGAGATCGTCTACGACGAGCCCTCGCTGCGCGACTACTTCGGCCGCGCCACCCGCGTGGCGCCCGGCCACCCGGTGCTCATCGATCGCTTCCTCGAGGATGCCTTCGAGGCCGACGTCGACGCCCTGGCCGACGGCCGCCGCTGCGTGATCGGCGGGGTGATGCAGCACATCGAGGATGCCGGCATCCACTCCGGCGACTCGGCCTGCGTGCTGCCCCCCTACCTGATCTCCGAGGCGCAGGTGGAGCAGATGAAGCGCTACACCCGTGCCTTTGCCGAGAAGCTCGGGGTGGTGGGGCTCATCAACGTGCAGTACGCGATCAAGGACGGCGTGGTGTACGTGCTGGAGGTGAACCCCCGCGCCTCGCGGACCGTGCCGTTCGTCTCCAAGACCACCGGGGTGCCGTTCGCCAGCCTGGCCGCGGCGGTGATGGCGGGCAAGACGCTCGACGAGCTGGGCCTGCAGGACAGCGTGGACCAGCCCTACGTGGCGGTCAAGGAAGCGGTCTTCCCCTTCAACAAGCTGCATGGGGTGGACCTGATCCTGGGCCCGGAGATGCGCTCCACCGGCGAGGTCATGGGCATCGCCGAGTCGTTCGGCATGGCCTACGCCAAGGCCCAGCACGCCGCGGACGGCCCGCTGCCGCTCGAGGGCGGGGTCTTCGTCACGGTCAATGACCACGACAAGGTGACCGTGGTGCCGATCGCCCGGCGGCTGCACGAGCTCGGTTTCCGGATCTACGCCACCGACGGGACTGCCCGGCACCTGCGGGTGCGCGGCATCCCCGCCGAGCGGGTGCTCAAGGTGTACGAGGGGCGCCCCAACGCGATCGACCTGCTGGTCTCCGGCCAGATCCGCCTGCTGATCAACACGCCGCTCGGCAAGCTGACCCAGCAGGACGACTACACCATCCGCGCGGCGGCCCTGGCGCACCGGGTGCCCTACACCACCACGATGTCGGCGGCCTCGGCGGCGTGCGATGCGATCATCGCGCTCAAGAGCCGCGAGCGCACCGTCTGCTCGCTGCAGGAGTGGCACGAGATCGCCCGGAAGTCGCGCGAGACGGCATGACCTCCGCGCGCGACCTCGCCTTCGTCACGGCCCTCCGTGCCCGGGTGGGGGGCGAGGTGCGGGAGGGGGAGGGGCTCGCCCGCTACTCCACCTACCGCATCGGCGGGCCGGCCACCGTGCTGCTGCCGCAGCAGCCGGAGGATGTCGGCGCCGCGCTGGCGCTCGCCGCCGGTCATGGGGTGCCCTGGTTTGCCCTGGGGCTCGGCTCCAACCTCCTCCTGCCCGACGAGGGCCTCGACGCGCTGGTCATCCGACTCGGCAAGGGCCTCGACCGGCTGGAGCCGCTCGGGGCGGGGCGGTGGCGCGCGGGGGCCGGCCTGCCGCAGCCGCTCGCTGCCCGGAAGACCGCCGCGGCCGGGTTCGCGGGGCTGCACCGCTTCGTGGGCGTGCCGGGCACGGTGGGCGGCGGCGTCTACATGAACGCCGGCTGCCACGGCGGCGAGTGGGCCGAGGTGGTGGAGTCGGTGCTGGCAGTGGATGCGGGTGGCGTGGACCGGGTGATCCCGCGAGGGGAGGTCCCGTTCCGCTACCGGCACAGCGGGCTGACCGGGCTGGTGGTGCTCGAGACCACCGTGCGGCTCGCACCCGCCGATCGCGCGGCGATCGAGGCGGAGGTCGCGGAGCTCTACCGCTGGCGGCAGGAGGGCACGCCCTTCAACCAGCCCTGCTGCGGCAGCGTGTTCAAGAACCCCGGCGGCCCGGGCTGGAAGCGGCCGGACGCGCCGAAGTCGGCCGGCCAACTGATCGAGGCGGCGGGCCTCAAGGGCACCCGGGTGGGCGCGGCGGAGGTCTCGCCGATGCACGCCAACTACTTCGTGAACACCGGGGGCGCGAGCGCCGCGGACGTGCGTGGCCTGATTGCGCTTGCCCGGCGGACCGTCCAGGACCGGTTCGGGGTGGCGCTGGAGACCGAGGTGAAGATCGTGCGGCCCGACGGCAGCTTCGAGCCGGCCGCCTAGGCGGCGGGCGCGGCGCTACCCGGGGACCAGGCGGTAGCCCGACTTCCGGACGGTCACCAGGTACCGCGGCCGCGCCGGGTCCGGCTCCAGCTTCCGCCGCAGCTCCACCACGTGCACGTCCACCGTGCGCGACACGACGTCCGGCTCGTAGCGCCAGACCTCATCCAGCAGCTCGGTGCGGGTCGCCACCCGCCCCTCCCGGCGGAGCAGCGCCACCAGCAGGTCGAATTCCCGGGGCCGCAGCGCCACCGGCCGCCCATCACGGAGCACCTCGTGGGTCCCGGCGTCGACCACGATCGCGCCGAAGGACCAGCGTGCGGCCGCCGGCGGGGCGGACTGGCCACTGCGCCGCAGCATGGCGGCCACCCGCGCCAGCAGCTCGGGCAGCGAGAAGGGCTTGACCACGTAGTCATCCGCGCCCAGCCGGAAGCCGCGCAGTCGATCGGTCTCGTCGCCCCGGGCGGAGAGGATCAGCACCGGGACCTGGTTGCCTTCCTCACGAAGCGTCCGCAGCACCTGCATGCCATCCATCCCGGGAAGCATGAGGTCGAGCACCACCAGGGCGGGGGGCCAGCTCCGGGCGAGGGCCAGGCCCTCCGACCCGGTGGCGGCGACTCGCACGGCGTAGCCCTCGAGGGCCAGGTTGAGCCTGAGCCCCTCGGCGATCCCGGGATCGTCCTCGACCACGAGCACCCGGGTCACGCCGCCGCCCCCGGCGCCGCCGGCCGCGGCAGCGTCACGGTAAAGCGAGCGCCGCCAGCCGCGCCCCGGTCCACCCGGACCCCGCCGCCGTGCAGGTCGACCAGGCGGCGTACCACGGCCAGGCCCAGGCCGCTGCCCCCGGTGTCCGCCCCCCGCTCGAATGGCTGCCACAGCCGCGCCAGCTCGCCGTCGGGAATCCCCGCGCCCTCGTCCTCGACGCTCAGCGTGAGGGCGTGGCCGGTGGCGCCGGCGTAGACCTCGATCTTGCGGCCCCCCGGCGCGTGCCGGATCGCGTTGTCCACCAGGTTGATGAGGATCCGCCGCAGCGCCTCCGCGTCGGCCGGAAAGGGGATGGGCCCATCCATGTGGATCCGCGGGGTGATGCCGCGCTGCTTGAGCAGCGGCCCGAAGGCGGCCAGGACCTCCTCCACCAGGCGGTCGATCCGCTCCTCGCGGAAGTACAGCCGCTCCGAGGGGCGGCCCACGCGCGAGACCGCCAGCACGTTCTCCAGCATCTGCACCAGCCGCCGGGTCTCCCGCACGATCGCCTCGAGGGCGCCCTGCCGGGTCTCGGCGCTGCGGGCCCGGTCCAGCAGCAGCGTCTCGGCAAAGAGCTGGATCTGGGTGAGCGGGGTGCGCAGCTCGTGGGTGATGCTGCTCGCAAACTCGGAGCGCAGCCGGCCGAGTTCAAAGGCCCGCCAGGCCGCGACGCCGGTGCCGACGAGCAGCAGCGCCACCACGGCGAACGTGGCGCCGATCCAGGCGCCGGGACGCGCGGGCAGGCCACCGTCCACCAGCAGTCCGGCGGCCTCCTGGGGGAGCGAGATCTCCACCGCCGCGGCCAGGCTGCCGGTCATCGCGGCGGCGCCGCGCAGCGGGCCAGCCGGGGGCGGCGTGGTGACGTAGAGCACCTCGCCCGCCGGGCTGGTGATCCGGACGGAGAATGCCGCCCCGGGGCCGCTGCCCGACGGCTGGTGCGCGTGCGCCACCTCCTTGAAGAGCCGCTCGCGCACCTGCGCCAGCGGCAGCTCGAAGCCGTGCAGCAGGCCCCCCCGATTGAGTGGCGCGGCCACCACGAACACCGCGGCCGCCCCGCTGTCGACCACCCAGTAGCGGAAGCGCGCCGCCAGCATCCCGGAGCTGTCGCCGAAGCCGAGCGCGCCGGAGGGTTCCGGGCCGGCGGCTCCGGGGCCGCCGTGCAGCTGGCGGTCCAGCGCGCTGTCGCGGGTCGCCCGCTCCGGCGCGGTGAGCGGCGCCCCGGTGGCGTCCCAGCGGTGGGCCACCGGGTCCACGGTGAAGAACCGGACCGGCTCGAGCGCCACCATCCCGGGCCCGATGGCCTCGGCGGCGGCCCGCGCCGACAGGACCGCCACCGAGGGCAGGGGGCCGGCGAGCGCGGCCTCATGGCTCGCCTTGAGCAGCGTGCGGAGGGTGAACCAGCCCTGGACCTGCGCGCTGTTGGCCAGGCCATCGGCCAGCAGGTCGAGTTGCCGACCGATGGCGGCCTCGACGGTGCGCCGATGCTGTCCCGCGGCACGCCACGCCGACCACGCCGCGACGCCGGTCAGCGCGATCGCCAGGCCCACCGTCACGACGAGGGCCAGGGCGATTGCGCGCGGGGACACGGGGCGGGCGCTGCGCAGTGGCATGCGGGGGAAGATACCGGCCCTCCCCGGTGGCGGGAGCGGCTTACACGATCCGTACACGGTGCGCACCTCCCCCCAACGCCGACCCGCCGCCCGTCCGGTATCCTTGGGCTCATCCGGCCCGCGCTGCGGCCGCCGGGGTCGGTCACTTCAAGGGGGATGCATGCGGAGGCGAGTCACGAGTGCGATCCTGACGGCCGCGCTGGCCATGGCCACACGGCTGCCGGCCCAGATGGCCGACTCCGCCCAGGCGGCCCGCGCCCACCTGCGCGCCGCCAACGCGGCCCTGCAGGCCGGCGACACCGCCGCGGTGCTCGACGCGGCGGCGCGCGCGGTGCGGGCCTGGCCCACCCAGGTGGCCTACCGCCTGACGCTGGCGCGCTTCGCCGCGCGGGCGGGGCGGACGGAACTCGCGCTTCGGGAGCTCGACACCGTCATCGCGCTCGGCGCCGGCTGGACCGACGACGATCCCCTCCATGCGGCCCTGGCCGGGGTCCAGGGCTATGCGGCGCGTCTGGCCCGGATGCAGGCTGCCGTGGCGCCGCTGGCACGGAGTCGAGTGCTGGCGACCCTGCCCGATACGCTGCTCCATCCGGAGGGCATCGCCTGGGACGGCGCCCGTCGGCGGTTCCTGGTGTCGAGCATCCGGCGACGGCAGGTGGTGGCGGTGGATGGGCAGGGCAGGACGAGCGCCTTTCTTGGTCCGGGGCAGGACGGGCTCGATGCGGTCATCGGGCTGGCGGTAGACAGCGCCGCCGGGCTCCTCTGGCTCACCTCCCGGGCCCTCCCCAATCAGGAGGGGTACAGCGCCGCCGATGCCGGGCGGTCGGCCCTGCTGGCCTTCGATCTGGCCACCGGCGCGTTGCGGCGCCGGGTGGCCGGCGCGGGTGCCAGCCTCGGCGACCTCACCCTCGGCCCCGATGGGACGGTGTACCTGTCGGATGACGCCGGCCGCGCCATCCACCGGCTGCCGCCGGGCGGCCAGGCGCTCGAGGCGGTGACCCGCGGCGACCCGCTGCTGCGCAGCCCCCAGGGGCTCGTACTGGCTCCGGACGGGACCCGCCTGTACGTGGCCGACTGGTCCCACGGGCTGCTCTTGGTGGACCTGGCCACCGGCCGGGTGCGGCCGGTGACGCTCGCGGCCGTGGGCACCCTGCTCGGGCTGGACGGGCTGGTGCTCGCCGGGGCAGGGCGGCTGGTGGCCGTTCAGAATGGCCTGGCGCCGCCCCGCGTCGTGGCCCTGAGCCTCGACGCCGCCGGGGAGCGGGTGGTGCGCCTCGAGGTCCTCGACCGCCACCTGCCGCTCGCCAGCGAGCCCACCGTGGGCGTGCTGGCGGAGGGCGCGCTGGTCTACGTGGCCAACAGCCCGTGGGCCAACTACGACGAGGCGGGAGTTCCCCTGCCCGGGGCGGCCTGGCCTGCGCCCGTCCTGCTCCGCCTGCCGCTCCGGCCCCAGTAGCCCCTCGCCCCTGCCCGTCTATCTTTCGCGCGAACCCAACAAGGCCTTCGCGCGATGGCAGACTATTTCGTCCACGAGTCGAGCTACGTCGATGCCGGCGCCATCGTCGGCGCCGGGACGAAGATCTGGCATTTCAGCCACGTGATGCCCGGCGCCGTGATCGGCGAGCGCTGCAATCTCGGGCAGAACGTCGTGATCATGCCGGGGACCCGCATCGGCAACAACGTGAAGATCCAGAACAACGTCTCGATCTACGAGGGAGTCACCCTCGAGGACGACGTGTTCTGCGGCCCGAGCTGTGTCTTCACCAACGTGAACAACCCCCGCTCCCACATCTCCCGCAAGCACGAGTACCGGGTCACCCTGGTCCGCCGGGGCACCTCGATCGGCGCCAATGCCACGATCGTCTGCGGGGTGACGCTCGGCGAGTATGCCTTCGTGGGCGCCGGGGCGGTGGTGACCAGCGACGTCCCGGCCTATGCCCTCATGGTCGGGGTGCCGGCGCGCCGGGTGGGGTGGATGTGCCAGTGCGGGGAACGGTTGCACGTGCGCGACAGGGGGGCGGCCTGCAGCGGCTGCGGCGCGAGCTATCGTGAAGACCAGGGCGCACTTAGCCTGATTGACCCTCCCCGGGACGCCCGCTAGGTTCCGGGGCCCTTGCTGGCCCTGATATTGCACCCCGGCGGGGGCGCCACCGGGTGGCGCCATCCCGCCCCCCGGCGTCCCATCCGCTCCCGGAGTCTCGCGTGAACGTGCCGCTGCTCGACCTCGTCGCCCAGTACCGGGCGATCAAGGATGACGTGCTGCCCCTCCTGATGGGGGTGGTGGAACGGCAGCAGTTCATCCTGGGAGAGGAGGTCGCGCGGCTGGAGCAGCAGGTCGCGGCGCTGTCGGCGGCACGGCACGGGATCGCCTGCGCCAGCGGCACCGACGCGCTGCTGCTCGCGCTCCGGACCCTCGACCTGGCGCCCGGGGACGAGGTGATCTGCCCGGCCTTCACGTTCTTTGCCACCGCCGGGACCATCCACAACGCCGGTGGGACGCCGGTCTTCGCCGACATCGAGCCGTCGAGCTTCAACCTCTCCCCGGCGGCGGTGGAGGCGGCGATCACCCCGCGCACCCGCGCCATCGTGGTGGTGCACCTCTTCGGCCAGATGGCCGACATGGCGGCGCTGGGGGCGCTGGCGGCGCGCCACGGACTGGCGCTGATCGAGGATGCCGCGCAGGCCATCGGCGCCCGCCGGCAGGTTGGGGGCGCCTGGCGCATGGCGGGGGAACTCGGGTACGTCGGCGCGTTCTCGTTCTTCCCGAGCAAGAACCTCGGGGCGTGGGGCGATGCCGGGATGATGGTCACCCAGGACGACGCCCTGGCGGCGCGGCTGCGGCGACTCCGGACCCACGGCGGGGCCAAGCAGTACCACCACGACGAGGTGGGCTACAACAGCCGCCTCGACACCCTGCAGGCGGCGGTGCTGCTGGCCAAGCTGCCGCACCTCGCGGGCTGGAGCGCGGCACGGCGGGCGCGGGCGGCGCGGTACACCGCGGCGTTCGAGGCGCTGCCGGCCGTCTGCCCCCCGCGGGTCGAGGCGGGCAACGAGCACATCTTCCACCAGTACACCGTGCGGGCCGAGCGGCGCGACGCGCTGGTCGAGCACCTCAAGGCGGCGGGCATCGGTTGCGCCGTCTACTACCCGCTGGCGCTGCACCTGCAGCCCTGCTTCGCGTCCCTGGGCTACCGCCGGGGCAGCCTGCCGGTCACGGAGGCGGCGATGGCCTCGGTGCTGTCGCTCCCCATCTACCCGGAGCTCACGGACGCGCAGCAGGACGCGGTGGTGTCCGCGGTGTCGGCATTCTATCGTCAGGCGTGAGCGGCGGGTCCACATGCGTTCGGGGGTGCACGGATGAAAGTCGCGGTCGTCGGGAGCGGGTACGTCGGTCTGGTCACCGGGGCCTGCCTGGCCGAGACGGGGAACGAGGTGATCTGCGCGGACATCGACGCGCGGAAGATCGAACGCCTCAAGCAGAACGACATACCGATCTACGAGCCCGGCCTCGAGGAGATGGTCCGGCGCAACCAGGCGGACCGCCGCCTCACCTTCACCACGGACGTGGGCAAGGCGGTGGAGGAGGCGCGGGTGGTGTTCATCGCGGTCGGCACGCCGCCCGGCGAGGACGGCTCCGCCGACCTGCAGCACGTGCTGGCGGTGGCCCGGACCATCGGGCGGCACCTCAACGGGCCCAAGGTGGTGGTGACCAAGTCGACGGTGCCCGTCGGCACCGCGGAGAAGGTGCGGGGCGCGGTGAGCGCGGAGACCAAGGGCACCTTCTACGTCTGCTCCAATCCCGAGTTCCTCAAGGAAGGCGCGGCGATCGACGACTTCATGAAGCCCGACCGGATCGTGGTCGGCGTGGACCAGGACGCGGCGCGCGAGATCATGGCCGAGCTGTACGAGCCCTTTGTCCGCACCGGCAACCCGGTGCTCTTCATGGACATCCCCTCGGCCGAGGTGACGAAGTACGCCGCCAACGCGATGCTTGCCACGCGCATCTCCTTCATGAACCAGATCGCGATGTTCTGCGAACGGGTGGGCGCCGACGTCAACAGCGTACGCAAGGGCATCGGCACGGACCGGCGGATCGGGCCGGCGTTCCTGTTCCCGGGCCCCGGCTACGGCGGCAGCTGCTTCCCGAAGGACGTCAAGGCGCTCATCAAGACCGGCGCGGAGGTGGGGCTGCACTTCGACGTGCTCGACGCGGTGGAGCGCGTCAACGAGCAGCAGAAGATGGTCCTCCTCGACAAGCTGCGCACCGCCTTCGGCGGGCAGCTGGCGGGCCGGACCGTGGCCCTCTGGGGGCTGGCCTTCAAGGCCGAGACCGACGACATGCGGGAGAGCCCCTCGATCCCGCTGGTGGAGGGGCTGCTGGCGGCCGGGGCGCGGGTGCAGGCGCACGACCCCAAGGCGATGGAGACGGCGCGGGAGGTCTTCGGCGACCGGGTCATGTACGCCGCCGACCCCTACAGCGCGGCGCATGGCGCCGATGCGCTGGCCATCGTCACCGAATGGCTGGTCTACCGGAACCCGGACTTCGACCGGGTGAAGTCGCTGCTGCGGCAGCCGCTGGTGGTGGACGGGCGCAACCTGTACGACCCGGTGCGCATGCGCGCGCTCGGCTTCACCTACCACGGCATCGGCCGGAAGGTCTCATGAGAGTCCTGATCACCGGTGCCGCCGGGTTCCTCGGTTCCCACCTGACCGACCGCTTCCTGGCCGAGGGCCATGAGGTGATCGGGATGGATAACCTGATCACCGGCGCGCGCGAGAACGTGGCGCACCTCGAGGGGAACCGGAAGTTCCAGTTCATCCTCCACGACGTGAGCCGGTTCATCCAGGTGGACGGCCCGCTCGACGGGGTGCTGCACTTCGCCTCGCCGGCCAGCCCCATCGACTACCTCGAGCTCCCCATCCAGACCCTCAAGGTGGGGTCGCTCGGCACGCACAACGCCCTCGGCCTCGCCAAGGCCAAGGGGGCCCGGTTCTTCCTGGCCTCCACCTCCGAGGTGTATGGCGACCCCCAGGTGCATCCCCAGCCGGAGAGCTACTGGGGGCATGTGAACCCGGTCGGACCCCGCGGGGTCTACGATGAGGCCAAGCGCTTCGCCGAGGCCATGACCATGGCCTATCACCGCTACCACGGGATCGACACCCGGATCATCCGCATCTTCAACACCTACGGGCCGCGCATGCGAGCCCGGGACGGGCGGGTGGTGTCCAACTTCGTGGTCCAGGCGCTCCGCGGCGAGCCGCTCACGATCTACGGCGAGGGCCAGCAGACCCGGTCCTTCTGCTACGTGTCGGACGAGGTGGACGGGATCTACCGGCTCTTCATGAGCGATCACACCGACCCGACCAATATCGGGAATCCCAACGAATTCACGGTGCGTCAGCTGGCCGAGAAGGTGCTGGCGCTGACCGGGTCCGCCTCGAAGATCGAGTCCCGCCCGCTGCCGGTGGATGATCCCAAGGTGCGGCAGCCCGACATCACCAAGGCGCGCACGCTCCTCGGCTGGGAGCCCAAGGTCTCGCTCGAGGAGGGGCTCCGGCACACCATCGCCTACTTCCGGACCCACCTCGGGCAATGACCCGCGTGCTGCTCACGGGGGCCGCGGGATTCATCGGCTCCCACGTGGCCGAGCACCTGCTGCGCCGCGGCGACGAGGTGGTGGGGATCGACAACTTCGATCCCTTCTACCCCCGGGCCGTCAAGGAACGGAACCTCGCCGGCGCCCGCGCCATGTCCGGCTTCCAGTTCCACGAACTCGACCTGCTCGAGACCGCCCGGCTCGGCGAACTGCTCACCGCCGGGACCGTGGTGGTGCACCTGGCGGCCAAGGCCGGCGTCCGCCCCTCGCTGGAGGATCCGGCGGGCTACGTCCGCGCCAACATCAGTGGCACCCAGTCGCTGGTCGATGCCGCGCGGGCCGCGGGCGTGACCCGGCTGATCTTCGGGTCGTCCTCCTCGGTCTACGGCGACGACACCCCGGCGCCCTTCCGGGAGGATGCCGCCGCCATCCACCCCATCAGCCCCTACGCCGCCACCAAGCGCGCCGGCGAGCTGCTGCTGGAGGCGCTCGCCCCGCATGCCGGTCTCCGGGTGGCCGCCCTCCGGTTCTTCACGGTGTACGGTCCACGGCAGCGCCCCGACCTCGCCATCCACAAGTTCACGGGCCGCCTGGCCCGGGGTGAGGCGATCACCATGTTCGGGGAGGGCACGGAGGCGCGCGACTACACCTATATTGATGACATCGTGGCGGGGGTCGTCGCCGCCCTGGACTGGACCGCCACCGCCCCGATCGGGGTGGAGGCGTTCAACTTGGGCGGAAACGAGGCGGTGCCCCTGCGCCGGATGATCGAGACGATCGCGGGGGCGCTGGGCATCACCCCCCGGATCGAGCGGGCGTCCCGGCAGCCGGGGGATGTCCTGCTGACCTCGGCCGACCTCACGAAGTCCGCCCGCGTGCTGGGCTACCACCCGGGCACGCCGTTCCCCGAAGGCATCCGCCGTTTCGTCGCCTGGTACCGGGAGACCAATGCGCGTCAGTGACGAACCGCTGATCAACCAGGCCCGCGAGCGCTTCGCGCTGCAGGACTACTACGGCGCCATCCACCTGCTGCAGGGGGTGGTGGACTCGGGCCGCACCTTCGCCGACTGCCACCACCTGCTGGGCCTCTGCTACGCCATGCTCGGGCAGCCCCAGCGCGCGCTGGAGCATTTCGGCCAGGCCCTCGAGCAGAACCCGCGCTACATCGAGGCCCACATCCACCGCGGGATCCTGCTCAACGACCTGGGCCGGACCGCGGAGGCCGAGGAAGCCTTCCGCCACGCCGCGGACCACAACGAGAAGCTGCCCTCCGGCTTCCCGGCCCACGTCGCCGCCAACTTGGCCAATCACCACTCGCTGCTCGCCGCGGCGTACGCCGAGTCAGGGGCGCTGCCCCAGGCCATCGAGCAGTACCGTGCCGCCGTGGCGCTGGGCCCCAACTTCGCCGACATCCGGTACAAGCTGGCCCGCGCGCTCCTCGAGGCCGGGGATGCGCTCTCGGCCCGCGAGGAGCTGGAACGGGTGGTCCGCGACCGGCCCAATTTCGTCGACGCCCTCGCCTCGCTCGGCCTGGCCAGGTACCTCTCCGGTGACGCCGCCGGTGCGCAGCAGGTCTGGCACGAGTGCCTCCTGGCCCGGCCCAAGAATGCCCGGGTCGAGGCCTACCTCGCCATGCTGGAACGGGCCACCGAGTGAAGGGCTGGGTCCCGCTGCTCGTCCTCTCCCTGGGCTGTGCCGGCTCCGCCGCGGACCATGAGCGGCTGGGGGACACCGCCTACGGCCTCGGGGAGTACGGCACGGCGCTCGAGGAGTATCGCGCCGCCGCCCGGGGCGATGACCGCGCCAGGGTCTGGGCCAAGCTCGCCGCCGCCGCCCTCAAGTCGGCCGACCTCCGCGAGGCCTCCGAGGCGTATTCCCGGATGGCCAGCGCCGACCCGACGCGCGCCACCGAGGCCGCCCGGGGCCTGGAACAGGTCGCCCGCGCGGCGGAGCAGTCCCAGGATGGGGTGGCCCTCCGGCAGGCGGTGGAGGCCCTGCGCCGCCTGGCCCCGGAGCGGGTGAGCGCGCGGCAGACCGTGGCGCTGGTGCGCAGCGGCCAGCTCGAGCCGGCAGAGGCCGCGGGGATCGGCCCGCTGGCGCTCGCCGCCGCGGGGGATGCTGCGCAGGTCGACCAGATGCTCGTCATGTACGGCACCGCCCTGCGGCAGACCACCGCGTGCAGCGAGGCCGCCGAGGTGTACCTCGTCGCGTTGCGGCGCTCGCGTGAGCCTTCGGTGCGGCAGCGCGCCGGCGACGGGGTCGGGGCGTGCGGAGTCCAGCTCGGGCTCGAGGCGCTGCTGGTCGGCGAGCCCCAGGTCGCGGCCCAATGGTTCCAGCGGGTGGTGGCGGTAGATTCGGATTCCGAGCGGGGCCGGCGGGCCCTGGTCGGCCTCGGTGACGCCCGGGTGGCTCAGGGCGATATTCTCGGCGCGGCGATCGCCTACCAGGACGCCATGCGCCGCGGTGCCAGCGATTCCATTGTGGCCATGGCGGAAGAACGCCTGACCCGCCTCGGGGCGCCCCAGGCCCCCGCGGACTCCCAGTAAGCGATGAGACCGATGATGACACGGCGCCGAGCCGCCCGTTGCCTTGCCCCGCTGGCCCTCCTGTTCCTCAGTGCCTGCGGGCACACTCCCCGGCCGGTGACCGCGGCGGGCCCTGTCCCCACGGCGGCGGGGCTCTCGCGCGACGAGGTGCAGGCGCTGTGGAGTCGCGCCATGGCCCAGTTCCGGCGTGGCCGGTGGAGCAAGGCCTCCACCCTCTTCGAACGGGTGACCCTCGAGGTGCCCGTAGGCGACACCCTCTCGGTCATGGCGCACTTCTACCTGGCCGAGTCGTACTTCGGGCTCGGCAACCAGCTGCAGGCGGCGCGTGAGTTCCGGAAGGTGTCCGACGACTCCCCGAACTCCCGGCTGGCCCCGGAGGCGCTGCTGCGCACCGGCGACGCCTATGCCGACCTCTGGCGGCGCCCGGAGCTGGACGACAGCTACGCCCAGACCGCGAAGGCCACCTACCAGGAGCTGCTCAATCGCTATCCCGACGCGCCGGCCGCGGCGCGGGCGCGGATGCGGATCGTGGACCTCGAAGAGTGGTTCGCGGTCAAGGAGTATCGCTCGGCCCAGTACTACTACCGGCTCAAGGCCTACGACTCGGCGATCCTCTACCTCAAGGACATCGCCGCCACCTACCCTCGCGCCAGCATCACGCCGACCGCCCTGCTGCGGCTGGTGGATGCCTACCGCGCGGTGGGGTACGCCGAGGATCGCCGGGAGACCTGCACCTATATCCGCCGCTTCCATCCCACGACGGCCGGCCTGGACCTCGCCTGCCCGACGCCGCGGGACTCGACCCCCGCCGGCACCTGACCCCGGGGCCGGACCGCCGGCCCCGTCCCTCCCGCGATGATCGGCCTGCTCGGCGGTTCCTTCGACCCGATCCACCACGGTCACCTGATCGTGGCCCGGACGCTGCTCGAGGCGCTCGGGCTGGAGCAGGTCCGGTTCGTCCCCGCCCGGGAGCAGCCCTTCAAGATCGGCCGCCATGCGGCCCCGGCCGCGGCCCGGGCCCGGATGGTCGGTCTGGCCATCGCCGGCGAACCCCGTTTCGTGCTCGAGCCGCTCGAGCTGGAGCGGCCCGGTCCCTCCTATACGGTGGATACCCTCCGGGCACTCCGGGCGCGGGAGCCGGACCGGGAGTTCGCCCTCCTGGTCGGGGCGGATGCCGCCCGGGACCTCCCCAAGTGGCATCAGGCGGAGGCGCTGGCCGGGCTGGCCACCCTGGTGGTGTTCGCCCGCCCGGGGGTCGCGGTCCCGCCGCTTCCCTGGCCCAGCCGGACGGTCCCGGTGCCGGGGGTCGAGATCTCGGCCACCGGGGTGCGGGCCAGGGTGGCTGCCGGCCTGCCCATCCGGTACTGGGTCCCGGACCCGGTGGCAGGGTTCATCTCCGCCAATGGGTTATATTTGGCGGATGTTTAAGAGTCTGATCACGAAGGTCTTCGGGACCCGGTTCGACCGCGAAGTGAAGAAGGTCCAGCCCCTCGTGGACGCCATCAAGCGTCACGAGGCTGCGCTCGCGGACTACACCGAGGACCAGCTCAAGGCCCAGACCCCCCGGTTCCGGGAGGTGCTGGCGGAACGGACCGGCGCCCTCAAGGCCGAACTCGACGCCGTGCGCCAGGCGCGGCACGACTGTGCCGACCCCGCCGAGCGCGACAAGCTCGAGGACCGCTACCACGACCTCGAGATCCGCTACAAGAAGGCCCTCGCGGCCGCCCTGAACGAGATCCTCCCCGAGGCGTTCGCCACGGTGCGGGAGGCCTGCCGCCGCCTGGTCGGGACCACCGTGGTGGTGACCGGCCGGGAGCTGACCTGGGACATGGTGCCCTACGATGTGCAGCTCATCGGCGGCATCGTGCTCCATCAGGGCCGCATCGCCGAGATGGCCACCGGCGAGGGCAAGACCCTGGTGGCCACCCTGCCGCTGTACCTGAATGCCCTGGCGGGGCGGGGCGCGCACCTGGTCACGGTGAACAACTACCTCGCCCGCCGCGACTCCCAGTGGATGGGCCACGTCTACCGCTATCTCGGTCTCACCGTCGGCTGCCTCGACGACACCGAGCCGTCCTCGCCCGAGCGCCGCGCGGCCTACAACGCCGACATCACCTACGGCACCAACAACGAGTTCGGGTTCGACTACCTCCGCGACAACATGGTGTTCTCGCTGGAGCAGCGGGTGCAGCGGGAGCACGCCTACGCCATCGTCGACGAGATCGACTCGATCCTCATCGACGAGGCCCGCACCCCGCTGATCATCTCGGGGCCGGTGGGGAACGAGAACGACGAGAAGTACGCCCAGCACAACCGGCAGGTGGTGGAACTGGTGCGTCGGCAGACCGCCGTCGTAAACACCATGCTCGCCGAGGGGGAGCCGCTCCTGGCCGACCCGAAGACGCTGGGCGAGGGGGCCCGCAAGCTCTACGTGGCGCGCCTCGGGATGCCCAAGAACAAGAAGCTCCTGAAGCTGCTGAACGAGCCGGGCGTCAAGTCGGCGGTACAGCGTGTCGAGCTGGACCACATCGCGGACCGGAAGCTCCCGATGCGCCAGCAGACGATGCGCGAGCTGGAGGAGGCGCTGTACTTCGTGCTGGACGAGAAGGGGCACTCGGTGCACCTGACCGACCAGGGTGCGGTGGCGATGTCGCCCAATGATCCCGGGCTGTTCGTGGTGCCGGACATCTCGGAGGCGGTGCACGCCATCGACCGCGACACCAGCCTGCCGCCGGACCAGCGGGTGCAGCGGCGGCGCGAGGTCGAGGCGGAGTACGCGCTGAAGAGCGAGAAGCTCCACATCATCCACAAGCTGCTGCAGGCCCACGCACTGTACGAGAAGGAAGTGGACTACCTGGTGCAGGACGGCCAGGTGGTGATCGTCGACGAGTTCACCGGCCGCGTCATGGCGGGCCGGCGCTGGGCCGACGGCCTGCACCAGGCGGTCGAGGCCAAGGAAGGCGTCCAGGTGAAGGGCGAGACCCAGACCCTCGCCACGATCACCATCCAGAACTACTTCCGCATGTACGACAAGCTCGCGGGCATGACCGGCACCGCGGAGACGGAGGAGCAGGAGTTCTTCACGATCTACGGGCTCGAGGTCTCCGTCATCCCCACCAACCGGCCCATCCGCCGGTCGGACGAGGAGGACCGGATCTACAAGACCCGGCGGGAGAAGACCAACGCCATCGCCGATGAGGTCGAGCGGATCCACGCCCTCGGGCTGCCGGTGCTGATCGGCACGGTGACCGTGGAGGTGTCCGAGACCCTCTCGCGCCAGCTCAAGCGGCGCGGCCTCAAGCACGAGGTCCTGAACGCCAAGTACCACCAGCGCGAGGCGGAGATCGTGGCCCAGGCGGGCCAGCGGGGCGCGATCACCATCGCCACCAACATGGCCGGCCGCGGGACCGACATCAAACTCGGCGCCGACGTCTCCAAGGAGGCCAGCACCGACGGCCTCCAGATCATCGGCACGGAGCGCCACGAGTCGCGCCGGATCGACCGACAGCTGCGCGGCCGCTCCGGCCGCCAGGGCGACCCGGGCCGCTCGCTGTTCTTCCTGTCGCTCGAAGACGACCTCATGCGGCTCTTCGGCACCGACCGGATCGCCGGCTGGATGGACAAGGGCGGGGCGGAGGAGGGCGAGGTCATCTCCCACCCCTGGGTCACGGGCGCCATCAGCCAGGCCCAGAAGCGGGTGGAACTGCAGAATTTCCAGGCCCGGAAGCGGCTGCTCGAGTACGATGACGTCATGAACCAGCAGCGCGAGGTGGTCTACAGCCTGCGGCTCTTCGCCCTCGAGCGGGGCGAGCAGCTGAAGGCGGAGGCCACCCGCATGGTGGACCAGGCGATGGACCGCATGGTCACGATCATGCTGGCCGATGCGGAGAAGCCGGAGGACTACGACCGCGAAGGACTCCGCGCCGCGCTGCTGCAGCAGTTCCTGGTGCAGGCCGACGAAGTCGCCGATCCGGCGCGCGGCGGCACCCTGGACCAGATCCGTGCCCTCGCGCGGGCCGCGGGCCACGAGGCCTTCCGCCGCAAGATCGAGTACCTGCTCGACTTCGGGCGCCAGCTCGGGGCGCCCGACGTGGACAGCCAGGTGCTGTCGACGGTCATGCTCACGGTCCTGGACGAGAAGTGGAAGGACCACCTCTACGATCTCGACCAGCTGCGCAACGCCATCCAGTACCGCGCCTACGGCCAGAAGGACCCGCTCGTCGAGTACAAGAAGGAGGCCTTCGAGATGTTCGAGGACCTCATGCGCGACGTGCACGCGAGCTTCACCGAGCGGTTCCTGAAGATCCAGATCACCGCCGAGCCGCCGCGGGCGCCGGCGCCTCCTCCGCCGGCCGCCACCGCCCCGCGGCGGCCGCCGGCCCCGAGCGCCGGCGCGGACGACATGTTTGCCCCCGACGCGCGGGAGGCGCCCGTGGCGCCGCCGGCGGTCGGGCCCCGCCTGCCGGCCCCCCCGCCGGTGACGACCAACCGTGGCCCGCTGGCCCCCGCACGGGCTGCCACCGGGACGGCGGCGGAGGTGGGCCGCAATGATCCCTGTCCCTGCGGTTCGGGCAAGAAGTACAAGAAATGCCACGGCGTGGGGAAGTAGGCCCCGCCTGAAGCACTCGCACCGCCCGGCCCCGCGGCCGGGCGGTGTCGTATCTGCCCCGGCGGAAGGCTCCCCTGCCGGACGATTCCGGCACCCGCCCGGGCGGCCGGGCCGGTTATCGTCGCCGGATGACCACGCCGGACGGGCCCCCCCCGATCGATCGGCCCCGCGAGCGCCTCTGGCGACTGGGGGCACCGGCGCTGGCCAACGTGGAACTGCTGGCCATCCTGCTCGGCACCGGGGCGGCCGAGCAGGATGCCGCCGCCGTCGCGGTTGAGTTGCTGGAACGGGCCGGCGGGTCGCTGCGCGACCTGCGCGCCCGGCCCCCGGCGGAACTCACCCGGACGCGCGGGGTCGGCCCGGCCAAGGGGGCCCGCCTGCTGGCCGCCCTGGAGCTGGCCGCCCGCCTGGTGGAGGAGCGCCGCCCCGCGCTGCCCCGGGTCCGGGAGCCCGGCGACGTGGCCGCCCTCCTTGGCCCCCGGGTGCGCGACCTGGCCGTCGAGGAGTTCCACGTCCTGGTGCTCGACAGCCAGAGCCGGGTGCGCCGTGATGTCCTGGTGAGCCGGGGCCTCCTCAACAGCGCGCTGGTGCATCCCCGGGAGGTCTTCCGGGCGGCGATTGCCGAGGCCGGTGCCGGAATTATCCTGGCCCACAATCACCCGAGCGGCGATCCCACGCCCTCGGCGGAGGACCGGGCGGCCACCCGCCAGCTGGTGGAGGCCGGGCGGCTGCTCGACCTCCCGGTATACGATCACGTGATCGTGGCGGGGGATCGATTCCTGTCCTTCGTGGCGGCCGGGCTGCTCTGATACTCCCGGCAGGGACTGCCGCCACTTGCGCAAGTCCGCATCCGGTGCGGAATTACCTTCGGAAACCCCGGAACCCCTGCCGTTCCCTCCGGAACGGGGGTGGTTCCGTTTGTCCCCCTGGACGCGCATGACCGGAACGCTGCCCGACATCGCCCCCGATTTCCGCGCCCTGCTTGAGCGCCACGCCGACCGGCTGGATCTCGAGCAGATCGACCGCGCCCTGCGGTTCAGCGCCTCGGCCCACCGGGGCCAGAAGCGGGTGTCGGGCGAGGACTTCATCCAGCACTCGATCGCGGTGGCGCGGACCCTGGTGGAACAGCAGCTCGACACGACCTCGATCGTGGCCGCGCTGCTGCACGACGTGGTCGAGGACTCCGACATCCGGACCGAGGACATCGCCCGGGAGTTCGGGGCCGAGACGGCCAACATCGTCGACGGCCTGACCAAGATCGCCAGCCTGACGTTCCGCTCCACGGCGGAGCAGCAGGTGGAGAACTACCGCAAGCTGCTGCTGTCAATCGCCAAGGATGCGCGGGTCATCATCATCAAGCTGGCCGACCGGCTGCACAACATGCGGACGCTCGATCCGCTGCCGCCCGAGAAGCGCGCCCGCATCGCCACCGAGACCCGCGAGATCTACGCCCCGCTGGCCCACCGCTTCGGCATGGCGGGCATCAAGGCGGAGCTGGAGGACCTGGCGTTCAAGTTCCTCGAGGCCGAGGACTACCGCGCGCTGGTGGCCCAGGTGCAGGCGCGCCGGGCCGAGCGGGAGCAGATGATCCTCAAGCTGCAGGTGCCGCTGGAGCACGAGCTCAAGGTCTCCGGCATCGCGTGGTACGAGGTGACCGGGCGGCCCAAGCATCTCTGGTCCATCTACCAGAAGATGAAGAAGCGCAACAAGCCGTTCGACGAGATCTACGACCTCATGGCCGTCCGGGTGATCGTCCGGTCGGTGCAGGAGTGCTATCACGTCCTGGGGATCATCCACCACAACTGGACGCCCCTGCAGGAGCGGATCAAGGACTACATCGCGAGCCCCAAGTCCAACGCCTACCAGTCGCTGCACACCACGATCTTCGGGCCCGGGGGGCACCTCTTCGAGGTGCAGATCCGCACCCAGGAGATGCACCGCACGGCGGAGTACGGCATCGCGGCGCACTGGCTCTACAAGGCGGACCCCAAGCGCAAGGAGATCGACCACCACTTCGCCTGGTTCCGGCAGCTGCTCGAGCTCCAGCAGGATACCCACAGCGCCGAGGAGTTTCTCGAGTTCCTCAAGGTGGACCTGTACCAGGACGAGATCTTCGTGTTCACGCCCAAGGGCGACGTGAAGCAGCTGCCCAAGGGGGCCACGCCGATCGACTTCGCGTTCATCGTCCACACCGACGTGGGGCTCCGCTGCCAGGGCGCCAAGGTGAACGGCCGGATCGCGCCGCTGCACCGCGAGCTCAAGAACGGTGACACCGTCGAGGTCTTCACGGGGGCGGCCCCGCGGCCCAGCCGCGACTGGCTGGCGCACGTCAAGACCGCGCGCGCCCGGCACAAGATCAAGGCCTGGATCCGGCACCAGGAGGACCAGGAGGCGCTGACCCTGGGCGAGGAGCTGCTGGCGCGCGAGTGCAAGCGCCGCCGCCTCGCGGTGCCGGAGCCGGCCGCGCTCGACCAGGCTGCCGAGCGGCTCGGCGTGGCTGATGGCCGGCAGGTGGTCATCGGGCTGGGGCGGGGCGACCTGACCATCGTGCAGGTCCTGCGCGCCGTCTATCCGGAGGTCTCGGCCGACGACCTGCAGGAGCAGAAGCCGAGCGTCATCGGGCGGGTGATCGACCGGATCCGGCTCGGCTCGGGGATCCGCATCCAGGGATTGTCCGGGCTGATGGTGCGCTACGCGCAGTGCTGCCAGCCGGTGCCCGGCGACCAGGTGGTCGGCTACGTGAGCCAGGGCCGCGGCATTTCCATCCATCGCGCCGACTGCCCCAACCTGCTCAACCTCAATGGCGAGGGTCGGCGGGTCGAAATCGACTGGCAGGAGGCCAAGGGGGAGGCGTTCGCGGTGCGCCTCGCGGTGAGCGGCGACGACCGCCGGGGGCTCTACGCCGACGTGATGCAGGCCATCAGCCAGAGCGGTACCAACGTGAAGGCCGCCGAGCTTTCCACCAAGGACGGCACCGTGTTCAGCTCGATCGTGGTCGAGGTCGAGAGCCGGGCGCACCTCGCCAGGGTGATCAAGGCCATCCGGAAGGTGAAGGGCATCAACGACGTCGAGCGCCGGGAGGCGCCGCCGGGCGGTGGCGGCTAGCCCCTGGCGCGGCCGGGGGCGGCAGGTGCGCGGGCGGCCCGGAAGGGCCGCCCGCACGCGTTCAGGGTAGCTGGGCCAGGAACGCCAGGAGCTGCTCCGCGATCCGCTGGCGGCCGGCGGCGTTCAGGTGACCGCCGTCGTCGGTCCAGGCGGGCGCCAGCGCGGGGATGGCCTTGCCGTCCCGCAGCACCCCGGCACGGGTCCCGTCGGGCCCGGTCGATTCATACGCCGCGAGGTCGAAGACCGGCTCCTTCCCCGCGTACTCGGCACGCAGCAGCGCGTTGTACGCCTCCCGCCGCGCATTGAGGTCGTCCTGGGTGGTCTTGCCGAGCAGCCGCTTGAGCAGCGCCTTGGGACCGGTCTCGCGCGCCGTGAGCGGCGCCGTCACGTGGACCACCAGGAGTCCGGGGCGCGCGGCCCGGAGGGCGGCCATCTTCTCGCGGTAGTTGGCGAAGACGGCGGCCGGGTCGGTCGCCGGCCCGAAGTCGAGGTAGCAGTACTTGTGCAGCGCGAGCGTGGCCTGCTGGCCGGCGGGAGAGGCGAGGGCGGCGAGGAAGTCGTCCGTCTTCCGCGCCGGCTGGCCGTTGTCACCGATCAGCGTCTCGAGCAGCGCCCCATCGGGCATGGCGCCGGCGTCGCGCAGCGAGGTGACCCGGAGCGCCACCCTGGGATCGCGGGCCGCGAGTTCGCGGATGCCCTCGAGCAGGTTGGCGCCGACCGACTGGTGCCCGAAGAGCACCACCCGGGTCGCGAGCCGCCGGAGCGCGCTGTCCGGCAGTTCGGCCAGCGGGCGCTGGGCGGGCGGGGCGGGGAAGTCCTCGACGTGGCTCATGTCCGTACGCTCGCAGGCGAGCAGGCCGGCGGCCAGGGCAGGCAGGAGGGCGAGGAGGGCACGACGGGCCATGTCAGCGGTCCTTGCGGTCGGCGGGTGGCGCGGGCTCGGTCGGTGCTTCGGTGCCGGGGACCGGCGCCACGACCTTCGCGGGGTTGCCGAAGAGGATCGAGTTCTCGGGATACCGCCGCACGCAGACTGAGCCGTAGCCCACCGCCGAGTTCCGGCCGATCCAGGCGCCGGGCAGCAGGCCGACCTCGACTGAGATCCATACGTTGTCCTCGATGATCACCGGTGCCGTGCGAACCGGGGCCGCCGGGTTGGTGCGGCGGTCAACATGGGTGCTGTGGAAATCGGTGTCTGTGATCCGGCACTCGGCAATGATGCAGTCGCGGCCGATGCTGATCGATTGGGCGCAGCCGAGGCGGACGCCATCCATCTTGGTGCCGCCTCCGATGACGATCTTTGCTTCCCGGCTGTGCGTCCATGGCGTGACTCGGCCCATGAGCGACACGTTGTCCCCCAGGATGACCTCGCCTGGGCCGCTGAGGATCAGGGTGCCGAAGACCCGAAAATTGCGCCCGGCCGTGAAACGGAGTCCTCGCACCCGGAACCAGATCTTGTACCACCAGCCCTTGGACAGCGCGAGAAAGACCACCAGGGCGTGGCTGGGTTCGCGGAGAATCCTGCTGAACGGTCCACCCCCACCGGCGTGCGCCATCACGCCGCCCGGTCCCCGCTCTGTCGGCGGACCACATAGGCGGCGATGGCGCGCAGGCTCCCCAGGTTGGACTCCCGAATGTCCGTTTCGGGGACCTGGACGCCGAAGCGCTCGTCCAGGAAGCCGATCACCTCCATGATGCCCATGGAGTCAATGAGACGCCGCTCCAGGAGACGGTCGTCGTCGGCCAGCACGATTTCCGGGCGCATGTAGAGAAAGTTCTCCACGATAAATTGGCGGACATCGGCGAGGATCTGGGCTTCGGTCATGGGATCTTCCTTCAGGACGGCGTCACGCCGCGCCCTGTCCGACCAGGCGCGACTCTTCAATGACCGTGTCGGGCGCCGCGAGCGTGGTGCCGGGTTCGGCGGCGCGCAGGAACGCTTGGTGCCACAGCTGGGTGGAGAGGATCCCCACCAGGGCTTGCCCTTCCCGGGCTCCGCTGATCCGCCCGGCGCGGCCCCGCCGGACCAGCCCAGCCACTGCCCCGGGGGCAAAGAGGCCGACGGCGGCCAGGGCCTCGGGACTGAGGGCCTCGTCGATCCAGCCCGGCGCACCCGGCGCGAAGAACGCCTGCGCGTCGGGGGCCCGGTACGGCTGCTTGGGCCGCTCCGCTGCGGCCGTCGGCAGCATCTTGCGGGCCCAGGCCCGCAGCAACCGCTTGTCCCGGAGCCCGCGCAGCTTCTCCACCTCGGGCAGGGCAGCCGCAAAGGCGAAGAGCCGATGGTCCAGGAACGGGTACCGTCCCTCGACGCCGAAGGCGAGGCTCATGCGATCGCCCTGCGCCGCCAGGAGGTAACCGGCGAGCAGCGTCTCGAGCTCGAGCCACGCGGCCCGGTTCATGGGCGACCACCCCGCGAAGCCCGCCGGCAGGGTTGCCCGGAGCTCCGCGACCGGATCGGCGGCGAGCACCGCCTCGCGGAAGTCGGGAGCGTAGAATGCCCGGACCGCGCCGCTGGCGGCGAAGCGCGGGAGGTGCGAGAACAGGGGGTCGTCGAGCGGCCCCGCTTCCAGGAACGCCTGGCGCCAGAACTCCCCGCCGCCGGCGCCGCCCAGGTAGCCGTAGAGCCTCTCGAAGAGCCGTGGCCGGACGGTGGAGCCGGGCTGCCTCAGGCAGAAACGGCGGACCAGCAGTTCCTTGAACAGGTCGTAGCCCAGGAACAGCTCGTCGGCGCCCTCGCCGGTGAGCACCACGGTGATCCCATGCTCGCGCGTCAGGCGTGCCAGGTGGTAGAGCGGGACCGGCGCGGTCCGCATGAGCGGCGTCTCGGCGTGCCAGACCGCGGCCGGAAACCCCTCGGCGATCGCGCCGCTGCCGATGGTCAGGGCGGTGTGCTGGGTGCCGAGGGCCCGGGCCACGAGTTCCTGGTGCGGTCGCTCGTCGTACCGTGGGTCCTCGAAGGCGATCGAGAAGGTACGGAGGCCCCCGTGAGCCGCTTCATTGGCCAGGCGGCAGATCACGCTCGAGTCGAGCCCGCCGCTCAAGTAGGCGCCGACGGGCACATCGGCCACCAGGCGGTCGCGGACGCTGGTTCGCAGCAGCGCATCCAGCGTGTCCAGGGCATCCGCCGGGGCCAGCGTCGCTTCCGGAAAGTCGGGCTGCCAGAAGCGGCCGCCGCTGAGCGTGCCGGCGTCCCACAGGAGCCAGCTCCCGGGCTCCACCTGCCGGATCCCGCGGAATGGCGTCCGGGGGGCGCGCGGGCCCCAGAGGAGAAGCGCCTGGTCCACGCCGGCCGGATCCACCTCGCGCGGCAGCGCACCGCTCGCAAGCAACGCCTTCACCTCCGACCCGAAATAGAGGTCGCCGCGGTGCTGGGCGTAGAACAGCGGGCGCACGCCGAACCGGTCCCGCGCCAGCAGCAGGCGCTCGGTCCGCCGGTCGTAGAGGGCAAAGGCGAACTGTCCCTCGAGCCGGGGCAGCATGCCGGTCCCCCAGCTCTCCCAGGCATGCACCAGGACTTCCGTGTCGCAGGCCGTCCGGAACCGGTGCCCGAGGGCGAGGAGCTCCGCCCGCAGGGCGCGGTAGTTGTAGATCTCGCCATTGTAGGCGACCACCACCTGCCCATCCTCGTTGGTCAACGGCTGCGCGCCCCCGGCCAGGTCGATGATGCTCAGGCGCACGTGGGCCAGCCCGACTCGGCGGCCCAGATAGAGGCCGAAGCCATCCGGGCCGCGGTGGCGGATGGCGCTGCCCATCCTGACCAGCTGCTCCCGGGGTACCCCCCGGGGCACGCCGAGCAGGATCCCCGTCAGGCCGCACATCAGGCCGACGTCCCCTCGCCCAGATCCACCGGTTCCACCAGCAGCGAGTGCAGGTGGAGGTATCTGGTGGTGGCGCGCTTCTGGGCCAGGTCGCTCCACGCCCGTTCCACCGCGTCGGGCGTGAGTCCAAGCCGCTCGGCCGCCTCCGCCACGCTCCAGCCGGCGTTCCGGGCGTGGAGCACGGCATCGAGCGTGGTGTAGGGCAGCCCGAAGAAGAACTCCTCCTGCGTCTGGGGCAGGGAGAAGGTGTCGGTCGTCGGTGTCCGCTGCAGGATCTCTTCCGGCACGCCCAGCACGGCGCCCAGCTGGTAGACCTGCGACTTGTAGAGGTGGGCGATCGGCTTCACGTCCGCCAGGCCATCGCCACCCTTGACGAAGAACCCCTGGTCGTACTCGAGGCGGTTCGGCGTGCCGATGACGGCGTAGTGCAGGCGGTCCGCGTGGTAGTAATCCATCAGCTTGCGGACGCGCTGCTTGAAGTTGGTGGCCGCGATGATCTCGCGATATTCCCGCGCCGGAAGGGCCACGCGCTGCGCCGGCCCGTCGGGGGGCTGGACGAGGAGTGCCGGCACATTCAGGCTGTCCGCCTCGAGTCGGTCCGTCGGGGTCACGATCTTGCAGCCCCACCCGGGTCCGAAGGCCGGGACCACCCGCCGGATCGCCGCGTCGCGGCGGGCGTAGCACCCGAGGGCTTCGAGGGTGGGGCCGATTTCCTCGACAGCCACCGGAATCCCGAACGCCTCCGCCACCGCCCGGCCGAGCCGAGTGCTGAGTGGATCCGACTCGTATTCCGGGAGCAACAGGCCGAAGACCCGGCTGGGGCCCACCGCGCGCGCCGCGAGGCCGGCGCAGACGGCCGAGTCGATCCCGCCGCTGATGGCCACCACGAAGCCGCGCCGGCCCAGGGTTTCGGCAAGGGTCTTCCGAAGAGCGACGCTGATCCGCTCGATCTCTCTTTCCGGGTCGTGCAGCCGGGGCTGGGGTGGGATTCTACTCGCTGGCATGGACATGGCGTGTCCTGAAATGGTAGCCTGATACTGCGACAACTGACGCAGCCGTGCAACACCCGCCTGACGACGGAATTGAGACTACGGTGCCCGAGATGCCTGAATTTGCACCCCCGCAGCGACCTGCCGGCCCTCATGAATCTCGCTGACCTGCTCTGGGCCCGTTCGGTGCGGTCCGGCGGCCAGCCGGCCATCCTCTCGGCGGGCACTCGCACATCCTGGCTGGGCCTTGTACGTCGATCCTCGGCCTGGGCGGCTGCCCTGACTCGGGCAGGGCTCATGCCCGGCGACCGGGTGGCTATCCTCTGCCCCAGGGGGCCTGAGGCCATCGCCGCGTACTTCGGGGTGCTCGCGGCGGGGGGGATCGCCGTTCAGCTCGACTTGGCATTCCGGGAAGCACAGATAAAGCACATTCTGCGCCACTCCGGTGCCCGGCTGGCGGCGGTCGACCCCGCCAACCTGTCGCCGGGGATACCTGGGCCGGAAGTGACAGTGCTTCGTTCCACCGACCTGACACCGGTGGCCGCCTGGACCCCCGTGGGCAGGGGCGTCGACGATCCCGCGCAACTCATCTACACCTCGGGAACGACCGGACTCGCCAAGGGTGTGGTGGTCTCGCATGGCAACCTCCTCGCCTCCGCCCGCATCGTGGCCGAGTACCTGGGGATCGTGGCCACCGATCGCATCGCCGGCGTGCTTCCCGTGAGCTTCGTCTATGGCCTGAGCCAGGTTCTCCTCGCCGTGCAGTCCGGCGGGACGCTGGTCATCATCGATGCCGCCCTCCCGGCCGACGTGGTCGACGCCTTCCGGCGGGAGCGCATCACCGTCCTCGCCGCCGTGCCGCTCCTCTGGCACCAGTGGCTCGCGACCCCCGGGTTCCGGGACGTGCCACTGCCCGACCTGCGCGTGCTCACCAATGCCGGCGGCGGCGTGTCTGCGGAGACCGCCCTCGCCATTGCGCGGGCTCAGCCGGGTGCCCGCCTCTTCCTGATGTACGGCCTCACGGAGGCGCTGCGCAGCACCTTCCTTCCCCCGGAGGAGCTCACGCGTCGACCCGGGTCGATCGGGCGGGCCATCGCCGAGACCGAGATCATCCTGCTGCGGGAGGATGGGACCGAGTGCGGCGAGGGCGAGACGGGCGAGATAGTCCAGGCGGGACCGACCGTGACCCTGGGATATTGGGACAACCCGGACGCCACCGCCCGCACCTTCGTGCCGCACCCGCGGGGGGCGCCCGGCCGGGCCGTACGCACCGGCGACCTGGCTCGCCGGGACGCTGAGGGATTCTTGTACTTCGTGGGCCGCCGCGACCGCCAGGTGAAGTGCCTCGGCTACCGGGTGAACCCGGAGGAACTCGAGCATGCGCTCACGGATTCCGGGCTGACCGCGGCCCACGCGGTCCTCGCCGTCCCCGACGCCGTGCGGGGCCATGCACTGGTGGCCTACGTCGTCCTCGCCCCCGGGGCCGAGGCGGCGGGCATTCGCCGGTATTGCGGCCGGGAACTCCCGCGTCACCTGCAACCCGCCGCCATCCGGGTCCTGTCCGAGTTGCCACGATTGCCGAGCGGGAAACCCGACTTGGCTCGCCTCGCCGTTTTGTAACAGGCGACGGTCACGGCATTGACCCCCGTCCGGGAACGGCTATGCTAGCCGGCCCGACTCCCGACCGGCGCGCACGGATGACGAACCACTGGCTGCTCAAGACCGAACCCTCCACCTACTCCTTCGACCGTCTCGTGGCGGAGGGGAGCGCCGTCTGGGATGGGGTGCGCAACAACCTGGCGCTCAAGTACCTGCGGGAGATGAAGCACGGCGACCGGGTGCTGGTGTACCACTCCGGCGCGGAGAAGGCCGTCGTGGGACAGGCCCGCGTTAGCCGGGCCGCGTATCCCGACCCGACGCGCGACGATCCGAAGCTGGTGGTCGTCGACCTGGCCCCCGGTCCTCGGCTCGCCCGCCCGGTGCCTCTCGCCGCCATCAAGCAGGACCCCCAGCTGGCCGAGCTGCCGCTGGTCCGCATGAGCCGCCTCAGCGTCATGCCGGTGGCCCCCGAGCACTGGAAGCGGCTGCTCGAGCTCGCCGCCCCCCGGTGAGGCTGGCGGCTCCCGAAGAAACGCCGTAGCTGGTATATTGGGGCCATGTCGAGCCCAGCCTTCCAGGTCGTTGCCCCATTCGAGCCGGCGGGCGACCAGCCCGGCGCCATCGCCGACCTCTCGGCCGGTCTGGTCCGCGGGGACCGGTACCAGACCCTGCTCGGGGTCACCGGTTCCGGCAAGACGATGACCCTGGCCCACGTCATCGCGAAGTACGGCAAGCCCACGCTGGTGCTCTCGCACAACAAGACGCTGGCCGCCCAGCTGTACGGCGAACTCCGCCAGTTCCTCCCCGGCAACGCGGTGGAGTACTTCGTCTCCTACTACGACTACTACCAGCCCGAGGCCTACGTCCCGTCGACCGACGTCTATATCGAAAAGGACGCCTCGATCAACGCCGACATCGAGAGCCTGCGGCTGCGGGCCACCTCGAGCCTGATGGAGCGGGAAGACGTCGTCATCGTTGCCACCGTGAGCGCGATCTACGGCCTCGGCGATCCGGCGGAGTACCGGCGGCTGCTCGTGACGGCGCACGTGGGTGAGGAAAAGGGGCGCGATAACCTGCTCGCCGACCTCGTGCGGATCCAGTACGGGCGCAACGACGTGGCCTTCGAGCAGGGCACCTTCCGGGTCCGTGGCGACACCGTCGAGATCTACCCGGCCTATGCCGAGCAGGCCCTCCGGGTGGAATTCTGGGGCGACCGGGTGGAGCGGGTGGCCAAGGTGGACCCGCTGACCGGCAAGGTCATCGCCAGCCTCGAGCGCTGCGCCATCTACCCGGCCAAGCACTTCGTCACCGAGCGGCCCACCATCGAGCGCGCGGTGAAGGTCATCCGGGCCGAGCTGGCGGAGCGGCTGCGGGAACTGCGCGAGGCCGGAAAGCTCCTCGAGGCCCAGCGGCTGGAGTCCCGGACCACCTTCGACATCGAGATGATGCTCGAGGTGGGCACCTGCGCCGGCATCGAGAACTACTCGCGCCCGATCTCCGGCCGACAGGCGGGGGAGCGGCCCGCCTGCCTGCTCGACTACTTCCCGCCGGAGTTCCTGGTCGTGGCCGACGAGTCCCACGTCACCCTGCCGCAGATCGGCGGCATGTTCAACGGGGACCGCGCCCGCAAGACCACGCTGGTGGAGTACGGCTTCCGGCTCCCCTCGGCGCTGGACAATCGTCCACTGCACTTCGACGAGTTCATGGCCATCGTGCCGCAGATGCTCTGCGTCTCCGCCACCCCCGGGGAACTCGAACTGCAGATCTCCGCCGGGCGGGTGGTGGAGCAGATCATCCGCCCCACCGGCCTCGTCGACCCCGTCGTCGAGATCCGGCCGGTCAAGGGCCAGGTGGACGACCTCCTCGGCGAGATCCGCGAGCGGGTCCGCCTGCGCGAGCGGGTGCTCGTCACCACGCTCACCAAGCGCATGTCCGAGGACCTGACGGACTACCTGCAGCAGACCGGGGTCCGGGTGCGCTACCTGCACTCCGACATCGATGCGATCGAGCGGATGGAGATCCTGCGCGGGCTGCGGCTCGGGGAGTTCGACGTCCTGGTGGGCATCAACCTCCTGCGGGAGGGGCTCGACCTCCCGGAGGTCTCACTGGTGGCCATCCTCGACGCCGACCAGGAAGGGTTCCTCCGCTCCGATCGCTCGCTGATCCAGACGGTGGGCCGCGCTGCCCGCAACGTCAATGGCAAGGCCATCCTCTACGCCGACCGGATGACCGGCTCGATGGATCGCGCGCTCAAGGAGATGGAACGGCGGCGGGTGCGGCAGCTGGCCTACAACGCGGAGCATGGCATCACGCCGCGCTCCATCATCAAGTCCATGGACGAGGTGCGGCTGACCACCCGGGTCGCCGATGCGCGGACCGAGAAGCCGGAGAAGCGGAAGGAAGAGCGCCTGGTGGAGCTCGACTTCCGCGATCCGGCCAAGCGGGCCCAGACCATCGCCGCACTCGAGCGGCAGATGAAGGAAGCCGCCGCCAACCTCGAGTTCGAGGTGGCCGCGATGCTCCGCGACCAGGTGAACGAGCTGCGCGCGCTCGACGCGCCGGAGGTGGGGCGCGGGGCGGCGACCACCCGGAAGCGCGCGTGATCCGGATGCTGACCGAACCCGAGCTCGCCGCGACCGCCGAGGCCCTCGGGGCCGAGCTGCCGCCCGGCACGGTGATCACCCTCGAGGGCGATCTCGGCGCGGGCAAGACCACCTTCGCGCGGGCGCTCGCCCGCGGGCTCGGCGTCCGGGAGGGCGCCACCAGTCCCACCTACGCGCTCGTGCACCGGTACGCCGGCCGGCGCGGGCCGGTGTTCCACCTCGACTGCTACCGCCTGCAGCATCCGGACGAGGCGGCCGACCTCGACTGGGAGGGGCTGCTGGCGGAGGGCGATGCCGTGATCGTCGAGTGGCCGGAGCGCGCGGGGCCCTGGCTCCCCCTGGATGCCCGCCGGTTCCGACTCTCACACCTGCCCGACGCCGGCCGCCGCGGGCTCGAGGAGCTGGCCTGATGTGGCTGGCCATCGACACCGCGACCGACCGCGCCTCTGTCGCGCTGGGAGGACCCGGGGTCCTCGCGGCCCGCGCCGAGGTGGTCGGTGCCCGGCGGCACGCGGCCGAGCTGGTGCCGGCCATCGAGCGCTGCCTGGCCGAGGCGGGGATGGGATATGGCGGCCTCGAGGGCATTGCCCTCGCCGACGGCCCCGGCAGCTTCACGGGATTGCGGGTTGGCGCGGCCGTCGCGAAGGCGCTCGTCCGGGCGCGCAGCATGCCGCTGTGGTTGGCCCCGTCGCTGCTGGTGTGCGCGGCGGCGCGGGCCGCGGACGGTGGCGTGGTCCTGGCCGTCAGCAATGCCCTGCGCGGCGACCTCTTCGCGGCGGCCTACCGCTTCGGGCCCGCGCGGGTGGAGGTGGTCCTGGCCCCGGCCGTACGGCGTCCGGACGCGCTGGCCGGCCTGGTCCCCGCACCCGCGGCCATCGTGGGGCCCGCGGCGTCGACCCTCGGCGGCACGCCCACCTGGCCCGACGCCGGCCTCCTCCTCGACCTGGTCGGGCGGGCCGGGGGAGTGCAGCAGGTCGCGGCGGTGGCGGCGTGGGAACCGGAGTACGGCCGCCCCGCCGAGGCGCAGGTCCAGTGGGAACTCAAGCATGGCCGACCGCTGGCTGATCCGGCCCGCGCGGGCCGCTGACGCGGCGCGCATCGCGCCGATCGAGCAGCGCTGCTTCAGTGATCCCTGGAGCGTCGCGGCCTTCGAGGAGACCTTCCGCTTTCCCCTCGGGATCGGGCTCGTGGCCGAGTGGGACCGCCAGATTGGCGGCTATCTCGTGGGGCGCGCGGTCGCCGGGGAGGGCGAGATCATGAACCTCGCCGTGGCGCCGGAACACCGCCGGGAAGGCCTCGGGGCCCGCCTCCTCGAGGAGGGGCTGGGCCTCCTGCGGGCGCGCGGGGCCCGCCAGGTGTACCTCGAGGTGCGGGCGGGGAACGCGGGCGCGCGCGCCCTCTACGAGCGCCGCGGGTTCCGCCCGGTGGGGCGGAGGTCCGGGTACTACCGGAATCCGGTCGAGGATGCGATTGTCCTCCGCCTCGCCCTCCCCGATGGCGCGTGATTCCGTGCCCATGCCGCTAGCTTTCGTGTAGGCGCCGGGCGGCGGTCGTCGGTATGCTCGACCCCGTCCGTCCAGACCAACTGTCCCCCAGGAGTGGAGGTTCCCGTGAGTCGCAGCCTCAACAAGGTGACCCTGATCGGCAACATCGGTCAGGATCCGGAAGTGCGCAGCACCAGCGGCGGTGGGCGCGTCGCCAACTTCAGCCTCGCCACCAGCCGCCAGTGGAGCGGGCAGGGCGGCGACAAGCAGGAGAAGACCGAGTGGCACCGCATCGTCGCGTGGAACAACGCGCGCGGGGCCGGCACCGGGCTCGCCGACGTCATCGAGAAGTACTGCAAGAAGGGCGACAAGCTCTACGTCGAGGGTCGGATCGAGTACCGCTCCTGGCAGGACAAGGACGGCCAGACCCGCTACACCACCGAGATCATCGCCAGCGAAATCATCATGCTCTCCGGCAAGGGTGGGGCTGGCGGGGACGGCGGAGGGTTCACGCCCGCGCGGGCGGCGGCGGCCAGCCCGGCGGCCCCGGCCAAGAAGGACGCCAAGGAGGGCGGCAAGGAGTCGTTCGACGACTTCCCCGGCGCGCTCGATGGCGAGGACGACGACCTCCCCTTCTGAGCCCAGGTGGCGCGCCACGACCCGGCCCCCGGCTGGCCCTTCGGGCCGCTGGGGGCCGGACCGTTCCCGGCCCCGCCGGTGTTCACCGGTGCATCCGTGGCCGGTGTGACTGCCGTCACCAGCCCAAACGCCGCATTCCCTTCGACTTACGGCAGGCCGTCTCACCTAGTCTCTGAGTGGCGCGACGAAGCCCCATGTCATATATTGGGTTACCCCGTCTCCCACCCTTGAGGGTAGCGTGATGTCCACTTCCGCTCGGTTGCGCCTCTGCGTGGTGCTCGCGGCGCTCGCTCTGCCACTCGCCGCTGGAGCTCAGGCGCGGCCTGAGACCCATACCGTCCGCCCCGGGGACACCCTGTGGGACCTGGCTCGCCAGTACCTCGGCGACCCGTTCCTCTGGCCCGAGATCTACCGCCTCAACACCAACGTCGTCGAGGATCCGCACTGGATCTATCCCAACGAGGTGCTCCGCCTCTCGGGTGGGACCGACGTCGCGGCCGTGCCGGCCACCGACACGCCGGTCCCGGCCGGTGCGCAGCCGGTGCCTGTCGAGGCCCAGCCGCAAGCGGGGATCCCGGCGGCGGAAGAGCCCGCCGATGCCGCGGCGGAGGAGCCCGCGGCTGCGGGTCTCGCCGAGCCGCAGGTGGCCGACATCTCCGAGGAACCGGTGTCCGACAACCGGGACGACGTCGACCTCACGCCGCTGGTCGGTGATCGCCGCCGGCTCGGCCAGGTCGGGCCGAGTCTCGAGCTCGCCCTCGAACGGAACTACCGGCCCATTCGGAGGAGCGAGTTCTACAGCTCCGGCTTCCTGACGGAGGACCAGCAGCTGCCCTTCGGCCGGGTGCTTGGCACCACCACCCCGCTGCAGATCGAGGAAGTCTCCGCCCGCACCACGGCGACGCTGCACTCCCGGATCGGCATCCTGCCGCCGGTCGGCGGTACCTATCAGGTCGGCGACACCCTCATGGTGGGCCTCGTGCGCCAGACCATCGATGGCTATGGCCAGGTCGTGGCACCCACGGGCCTGGTGCGCGTGGTGGACGTGAGCCGGCCGGAGAACGTGGCCGAGGTCATCGCGACCTACGCGCCCGTGCGGGATCACCAGGTGGTCCTCCCGGCGGAGCGCTTCGTGGACCCGGGGAACGTGCGTCCCGTCCCGATCTCCGACGGCGTCCAGGCCAACCTGCTGGCGCACCGGGATCGCCAGCCCCTCACTGGCCCGCAGGATGTCGTGTTCCTGAACCGCGGCCGGAAGGACGGCGTGGCCATCGGCGACCTCTTCGAGTTGCGCCAGCGCGCCCGCAGCCGGGTCGACATGGCAACGGTCACCGATGATCCGATGGGGACCGTCCAGGTCGTCCACGTGGGCGAGCGGACCGCGACCGCCCGGGTGGTGAGCGTCGTGCATCCCGACATTCCCCCGGGGACGGAAGCCCGCCAGATCGCCAAGCTGCCTTCCTGAGGCGGGTCCACCCTGCCTATTCTTTCCGGGCCCCGCCCCGCGTGACTGGCGTGCCGATCGGCGCCGTGCGGGGCGGGGCTCGTGAACTGTCCGCTACCCCGCTCCGATGGTGCCGCTGATGCTCCAGGCCGGTTCCGCTCTCCCCTCGTCGTCCTGGGAGCTCGTGCTGCATTCGAGCCCCGAGACCAAGGTCGTCCTCGCCATCACGCTGGTCTTCTCCGCGATCTCCTGGTTCGTCATCGTCCTCAAGTGGTGGCAGTTCCGGCGCAGCCGACAGCAGGCCAACCGGTTCTTTGCCGAGCTGGAGCGGACCACGCGGCTCAAGGACGCCTACCACGCCGTGATGAAGCTGCCCCCGTCGCCCTTCAACCGGCTGTTTCGCGAGGGCCTTTCCTTTCTCGGCGAGCTCCGGCCTGGGTCGCTGCGCGATGCCGGCCAGGCGCCGGCGCCGGGGACCCTCAGCATGACCCAGCTCGAGGCCCTCAAGATGGTGCTGGGCAAGGAAGTGGCCTCCGAGCGTGACGTGATGGCGCGATTCATCCCCTGGCTCGCCACCATCGGCTCGGTCGGTCCGCTGCTCGGGCTGATGGGCACCGTGCTCGGGGTCATGGACGCCTTCATCGGGATCGCCTCGAAAGGCTCGGGGAACATCAGCGCGGTGGCGCCCGGCGTGGCCGAGGCGCTGGTCACCACGGTGGCCGGCCTGGCGGTCGCCATCCCGGCGGTGATCGCCTACAACCTCTTCGTCAACCGGCTGAGCCTGTTTGCCGGGGAGCTCGAGGGCTTCGCCAACGAGCTCATCGGCACCATGGCGCGCGAGGGGCTGCTCTAGCATGGCCTGGGGCGTCGGCCGGGGCGGCGGGCTGCGGGGCCACGGGGAGTTGCCGCTCAACGCGGACATCAACGTCACCAGCCTGGTGGACGTCGCCTTCGTGCTGCTCATCATCTTCATGATCGCCGCGCCGATCATGCAGGGCGGGGTGGACGTGCAGCTGCCCCAGGCCGCGGCCCGGCCCATCACCGCCCAGGAGGGGATGGTGGTCAGCGTGGACCGCGAGGGACGCATCTTCATCGACGAGACCCAGGTCTCGTACAACGACTTCCGGCTCACCTTTGCCGCGCTGGTGAAGAGTCGCCGGCCCAAGTCCGTCTACCTACGGGCGGACCGGCGCGTCCCCTATGGCGACGTGGTCCGGGTGCTCGCGACGATCCGGACCTCCGGGGTATCCGATGTAGGACTGGTGGCGGAGGAGGAAGAGCAGCCGTGAAAGGGAAGGGCGGTCGCCCCGGGGACCGGCCGGGGATCGCCGCGGGGCTGGCGGGGACGGTCGTGGTGCATGCGGCGGCCATCGCGCTCCTGTGGACTACCGTGAAGCCGGTGGACCTGGGCCCGCCGGCGTATGCGGTGGAACTGGTGGCCGCACCGGCGCCCGCGCCGGAGGCCCGGCCCACCCCGGAGGCCACGCCCCGCCCGCCGGCACCCGAGCCGCCCCGGACGGCCCCGCCCAAGCCCACACCGGCCAAGCCGACGCCCGCGCCGCCCAAGCCCACGCCCCAGAAGCCGCCGGCCCGTACCGAGCCCAACCCGCCCAGCACTCCGCGCACCCAGCCGCTGCCGGGGGAGACGCCGAGCACCGGGAATGATGCGGTGACGGTGAATGTGCCCGGGATGGCGTTCCCATATCCCGACTACCTCCGGAACATCGTGCAGGAGGTCTACCGCCGCTGGGCCCGGCCGCTGGGAAATGCCGCGCTCCGGGCGGAAGTGAGCTTCCTCATACTCCGGGACGGCACGGTGCGCGAGATTCGTCTGACCCGGGCCTCGGGGAGCTTCTCGTTTGACCTCTCGGCCCAGGGCGCCATTGAGGCGGCCGGGGCCAACCGGGCCTTCGGCGCCCTTCCGGACGGTTACCCGGCGGACGTGCTGCCGGTGTCCTTCTACTTCACGCCACGGACGCAATGACCCTGCGCCTCACCCCGGCACCCGCCGCCCTGGCCCTGCTGGCCCTCGCCGCCATCGGCCCCCGCTCGGCTACCGCCCAGGACACGCTTCGGCCCCCCGACGGGGTCCGGATCGGGATCGAGTACCGGCCGGGTGTGCGGCCCGCGATCGTCGTCCTTCCGAGTCGCGGACTCGACTCGGTGCGGGCCATCCTCACGCGCGACCTGGACTACAGTGATCGCTTCGAGGTCATCCCCCTGGCCACCGGCGACAGCGCGGCCGTGGCCGCGAACGCCGGGGGCCGGACGGTCAACTACGCGCTCTTCCGCACCCTCGGGGCCGAGTATGCCCTGGAGGCCGGCCCGGACGGCAACGGGGTGATGCTCCGCCTGCATGACGTCGTGGCGGGCACGGTGCGACGGGAGCAGCGGTTCACCTTTCCCGCCGCCTTCGACGTGGCGTTCCGGCAGGCGGTCCACCGCGCGGCGGACGAGGTGGTCCGGTGGATCAGCGGCACCCCGGGCTACGCCGCGTCCCAGCTGCTGTTCGTGGCGGATCGCAAGCTGTACCGCGTGGACAGCGACGGCGGGGGGTTCGCCCAGGTGTCCGCGCCAGGGGAGGAAGTCCTTTCACCGGCATGGAGTCCCGACGGCGGCCGGTACGCCTACACCCGGTTCGGCGCCGGCACGGGAAGCGTGGTGATCCAGGGCACCAACGGCGGGCCGCGCAGCGTGGTCCCGGGTACGGCCACGGCGCTCAACATCACGCCCACCTTCTCGCCTGACGGCCGGCTGGTCGCGTATGCCCATTCCGGGGAGGATGGGACGGACATCTTCGTCGCGGACGTGGCGCAGAACTGCTGCGTGCAGCGGTTGACCGTCGGGAGGTACTCGGATAATCTTTCCCCCACGTTCGCCCCGGACGGGCGGCGGATCGCGTTCGTCTCGACCCGCGCGGGTCAGCCGCAGGTGTACGTCATGGCGGCCGATGGCACCGACCAGGAGCTCTTCGCGCCGTTCGACTACGGCGCCACCGGGCCCTCCAACGCGCCGGAATGGTCGCCCGACGGGGCGAGCGTGGTGTTCCACCGCGATGTCAGCCGGGCCCCGCAGGTGTTCGTCCTCGATGTGGCCACCCGGCGGGTGCGCCAGCTCACGTCGGCGGGGCGCAACGAAGACCCGACCTGGGCACCGGACGGCCGGCACATCGCGTTCGTGTCCGATCGCAGCGGCCGTCGGCAGCTCTGGGTGATCGATACGGTCACCGGGCGCATCCGGCAGCTCACCTTTCTGGGGCAGGCGCGCCTGCCGGCCTGGTCCCGCCGGTTTGCCGACCCTGGATCCTCTACCACGCACTGAGCCCCGCCACGGAGGCCCGATGTCCATCCGTCTCGACCGTTCCGCCCTGGTCCTCGCCGCCGCCCTCTTCGCCGCCGCCTGTGGCGGCAAGCAGGCCCCCGAGGAACCGGCCCCGCAGCCCGCTCCGGCGCCCGCACCGGCCCCGACCCAGCCGGCCCCGACGCCGGCCCCGGCTCCGGCGCCCGCGCCGACCCAGCCCACGGAGGATCCCGCGGCCGCCGCCGCCCGGACCACGGCTGCCGTGCTCTCCGAGGTGGCCGCGGTGGTCCACTTCGACTTCGATCGCTGGGAGATCCGCCCCGAGGACCGGGCCACCCTCGACCGCAAGGCGGCGATCCTCGGCAGCAACGGCGGTCTCCGCATCCGCATCAGCGGGCACGCCGACGAGCGGGGCTCGGACGAGTACAACCTCGCCCTCGGCAACCGCCGCGCGGGCGCCGTGAAGACCTACCTCGGCAACAAGGGCATCGAGGCCAGCCGCATCGAGGTGGTGTCGTACGGTGAGGAGCGGCCCGTGGCCATGGGTCACGATGAGGACGCCTGGTTCCAGAACCGCCGGGCCGAGTTCGAGGCTACCGCGGGCGCCACGAACCTGCGCCTGCCCTGATGCGCCGGCTTCGCACCCCCGCCGTCTGGGTTGCCCTGGTCGCCCTTGGGGGCTGTGCCTCCAAGGGCGACTTGCGCCGGGTCGAGGAGCAGATGCTCCTCTCCCGGGCGGAGAACCAGCGCGCCGACTCCGTCCGCGCGGCGCAGCTGGGCGAGATCATCGCCGGCCAGCGGCGGATCGCGGACAGCCTCGCCGGCATCGGCAGCCGCCTCGGGCAGGTGAGTGGGCAGGTGGCCGCGCTCAAGGGCGACCTCTCGAATGACCTGATCAGCATCGCGCAGCAGCTGGTCCAGGTGCAGGCCCTCACCGGCCAGTCCCAGCAGCGGCTCACCGAACTGCAGACCCAGCTCGAAGCCCGGACCGAGCAGCTCAACGCGGCGCCGGCCCCGGTGGCGCCGGGCGCCGCGCCGGCCGACACTGCCGCGGCCGCGGGACAGCCCCTCCCGGTTCCGGGGCAGCCCTCGGCCGAGCAGATCTACTCCACCTCGCTGCAGCAGTTGCGGCGGGGCAGTCCGACGACCGCCCGCCTCGGCTTCCGTGAACTGCTCCGGCTGTACCCGGGGCACGCGCGGGTCCCCGACGCCACCTATTTCGTCGGCGAGACCTTCGCCGCCGAGGCGCCGGACTCGGCCGCGGTGTACTACACGAAGGTCGTGTCGGACTTCCCCAAGTCCTCCCGGGCGGCCAGCGCGCTGTACAAGCTCGGCCTGCTCGCCGAGCGCCGGAAGGACCTCGAGGGCGCCCGCGGCTTCTACACCCGCGTGGTGCGCGACTATGCCAGCTCCGACGAAGCGGCCCTCGCCCGGGATCGCCTGAAGACGCTCGGCCGCTGACCGGCCGCACGAGGTAGCACGATGACCGGCCCCGGCGCCGAGATGCCCTTCCTCGAACACCTCGAGGAGCTGCGCGCCCGCCTCGTGCGCGTGGTGCTGGCGCTCATCGCCGGGTTCGGCGTGGGGCTGTTCGTGGTGCAGCACTTCGGGGTGGTGACGCTCCTCAAGGAGCCGATCGCCCCGTTCCTCACCGTCACGGGCGGCAAGCTGGTCGTCACCAGCCCGACCGAGGCGGTGATGATCACGCTGAAGCTCGCGCTCATCGTCGGGCTCTTCCTGTCCTCCCCCGTCATCATCTACCAGGCCTGGGCGTTCCTCTCTCCTGCACTCTATGAGCGGGAGAAGCGGACCGTGATGCCCGCCGTGGGCGCGGGGCTGGTGCTGTTCGTCCTCGGCGGCGCCTTCGCCTACTTCGCGCTGCTGCCCCAGGCGCTCCCGATCCTCTTCAGTTTCCAGTCCGAGGGGCTGGAACCGCTGATCACGTTCAAGGAGTACTTCAGCTTCGTGGTGCAGCTGGTGCTCGCGATGGGGCTGTGCTTCGAGATCCCGCTGGTGATCATGCTGCTCACCGCCCTCGGGGTCACGTCGCCGGCCGGGCTCACCCGCTTCCGCCGCTTCGCCATCGTGCTGGCGGCCGTGGGCGGGGCGGTCCTGTCGCCCGGCACCGACATCCTGAGCATGCTGCTGATGACCGTCCCCATCCTGCTCCTGTACGAGGTGGGATATGTCGGGTCGTGGGTCATCCATCGGCGGAAGGCCCGCCAGGCCGTGTCCGCGATGGTGGTCCTGCTGGCGCTGCTCGCCCCCGGGGCGCTCCAGGCGCAGGAACCGACCAAGCGCCCACCGGTGCTCAAGAAGCCGGTGACCGCGCCGCGGGCCCCCGTCACCACGCCGCGGGGCGGGCCCGCCGACACCACGCGGGCGGACACCACGCGCCCGCGGGCGGGTCAGGCCGTCGATACCGGCACGGCCCGCCGTCTCGGCCTCCCGACCGCGCCCCGCAACAGCTTCGCGCCCGATGACTCGGTGGTCACCGCGCTGCTCAAGCGCGAGGGCTACCAGTCCACCCGGTTCCGCTCCGACTCCGCCATCCTGTTCGCCGAGGAACGCCGGATCATCCTCCGTGGCGAGGCCATGACCAAGCGGGGTGAGACCACACTCGAGGCCGACTCGATCGCCTACCAGGAGTCGGATTGCCTGATCCGCGCCGTGGGCGACCCGGCGCTCTTCGACAAGGAGACCGTGCTCTCCGGGTTCGGCGGCATCCGCTACAACACCTGCATCCAGCGCGGCGTGGTCGAGGACGCACTCACCACGTTCAAGCAGGACGGGAACGACTGGTTCCTCCGCGGCAACCTGGCCCAGGACTCGAGTTCCGCCCGGCTGTATGCCTCCGACGGCGAGATCACCAGCTGTGACCTCCCCACCCCCCACTACCACTTCAACGCCAGCGAGGTGAAGTGGATCTCCAAGACCGTCATGGTGGCCCGGCCGGCAACGCTCTACATCCGTGACGTGCCGGTGCTGTGGCTGCCGTTCGTGTTTCAGGACGCGCGGACCGGCCGGCGCTCCGGGATCCTGGTGCCGCACTTCGGCCTCAACGACATCGTGCGGCAGAACCCGGGGTACAACCGACAGATCACCAACATCGGCTACTACTGGGCCCCCAACGACTATTTCGATGCCACGGCCAAGCTGGACTGGTACTCGAATCGCTACGTGGAGTACGGGGTGGCGGGCCAGTATCGCGTCCTCAACCGCTTCCTGAGCGGCGCCGTGGGGTACCGGCGCACCGTCGAGTCGGGGGGACGCCGCTCGACCAACATCCGCTGGGACCACCGCCAGAACTTCTCGCTCTCGACCAGCCTCAACCTGAGCATCAACTACACCAGCAGCGGCTTCGTGCAGCGGCGCAACGCCCTCGACCCGCTGGCTTCCACGCAGCAGATCGTGAGCGCCGCCAACTTCACCAAGCGCTTCGCCTGGGGCTCGGTGGCGCTGGGCGGCAATCGCCGGCAGAACCTGTCCGACAACAGCGTGTCGATGCAGCTGCCCTCGCTGTCCGTGAGCCCCAAGCCGATCGACATCGGCGAGAACGTTACCTGGTCGCCGGGCCTCTCGATCACCAACAGCTACGAGAACAACTTCCCGCTGAGCCCGCGGCTCGAGGTGGTCACGCCGGGAGGCGGGCTGGATACCCTGCTCGACAGCCGGCGCGACACGCGCACCAGCACCGTGAGCCTCAGCACCCCACTGCGCATCGGCGGCTTCACCTGGCAGAACAGCTTCGGCCTCACCGACAAGCAGGATGAAGGCCGCCGGGTGATCGGGACCCAGAAGATTCCCGACCCGAGCACCCCGGACCCCACCGACTCGATCACCGTCAGCCGGGTCACCGTCGGCGACTTCCAGAGCGACATCGACTGGCAGACCGGCATCAGCCTGCCCACCGTCCTTCGGTCCACCTGGAAGCTGCAGCCGAGCGTGGGCATCACCAACGCCACCTCGGGGGCGTTCCTGGTCCGGAACCGGAACACCGGCGGGAACTGGGTGCGGCAGGGCAAGCGGTTCAACTTCGGGCTGGCCGCCGCCCCGACCTTCTTCCATATCTACCCCGGCTTCGGTCCCGTCGCGCGCATCCGGCACAGCATCGCGCCGGTGTTCCAGTACAGCTACAGCCCCGCCGCGGACATCAACCCGGAATACGCGCGGGCGGTGGCCCAGCCGGGCCAGGCGCTCAAGCTGCGCAGCGACCCCGCGCAGCTGCTCTCCGTGGGGCTCACCCAGAGCATCGAGGGCAAGGCCCGTCGCGCGGCGAATGACACCTCCGCCATCGACCAGTCGCGACGCTTCCGGATCCTGGGCATCCAGACCAGCTCGCTGCAGTACGACTTCGAGCAGGCCAAGAAGCCCGGGCGGACGGGCTGGCGCACCCAGACCATCTCCAACCAGCTGCAGAGCGACCTGGTCCCCGGGTTCAGCCTCAGCTTCACCCACGACCTCTGGAAGGGCACCGTCGGGACCGACTCGGCCCGCTTCGACCCCTTCCTGCAGTCGGTGACGGCCGGTGCCTCCATCAGCGGCAACACGGTGAAGTCGCTCTTCCGCCTCCTGGGGCTGGGCGGGGCGCCGGACTCCAGCGCCCGCGACGACAACCCCCCGGCAAGCTACGTGGCGGGTCAGAGCCGCTACGGCCGCCCCCCTTCCTTCTACGGCTACAACCAGGACCAGATGGTGGGGATGGGGACCAACCGGCGCTTCCAGGCCACCTTCAACTACAGTCTCTCGCGCTCGCGGCGCGTCACCACCCTCGACGGGAGTTCCAGCACGCCGCCGCGCCAGAGCCTCGGGCTGAGCACCAACTTCGCCCCGACCCCGTTCTGGACTGTGTCGTGGAGCACCCAGTACAACATCACCGATCGCAAGTTCGAGTCGCAGGTGGTGCACCTCGAGCGGGTACTCCACGAGTGGCGGGCGGGGTTCACCTTCAGCCGGACGCCCACCGGGAACTTCGCCTTCGTCTTCTCCGTGTTCCTCTCCGACCTGCCGGACATCAAGTTCGACTACAACCAGACCTCGTTCGACAACTAGGGGTCCGGAGTGTCCGCGGCGCCGGTCACTCCGGCGCCGCCGAGCGTCCGCGCCGACGGACACTCGTCCAGGCATGGTTTTGTAAGTCGTTGTCCTCCAAGGTGATGCATTCGGGATATTCGATGGCATCCAGCCTGCATATCGGGGGCGCGATCCCCAACTGGAGCCTCGAATGCGTCGCGCCTGGCTGGCTGCCCTGACCCTGCTCGCTGCCTGCAATGAAACCCAGGTCGTCGGTGGTGGCGGTGGCCTCGTGTCCCCCCCGACCAACCTGATCTACACCGTCGAGCCGAGCGGCACCCCCGGGGCCCCGACCGGCGTCCTGCTGCAGTGGGACTTCGACAACGATCCCAACCTGGCCAGCTGGCACGTCTATTCCCGCGGCTCCACCACTGAGTCGTACCGACTGCGGGCCACCACCACCTCGAACTCCTTCCACGATGAAGGGCTGCCGCACCTGCAGTATTACGTGACCGCGGAGGACGTCGACGGGGTCGAGACCAGCCCGGGCAACGTCGTGACCGTGGACGAGCGCCTGGCGCTGGAACGGCCGGCCACGCTCAACAGCACCACGCTCGACGCTGCGGTGGCCCTCGACTGGAGTGACAACGCGTACCTGAACAACCCGACCCGGTTCAAGACCTACCGGGTCTACAGCGCCACCTACGATCTGGACCAGGACCTCTGTGGCACCACCTGGAGCCTCGAGGGGAGCACGATTGCCCCCGAGTTCGTGGCCGGGGCGATGACCAACGGTGTCTCGCGCTGCTTCGCCGTGTCGGCCGTGAGCCAGGAGGGGTGGGAGAGCCTCTGGTCGCCGCTCAAGGCCGATACCCCGCGCCCGGACGCGCGCAACATCGTGGTCTACGCCCGGCAGGCTCAGGACGCGGGCAGCGGGTTCCGCTTCTGGCGGGACCTCGACGGCGACGGCGAGGCGGACCCCGCCGAGCTGGGAATCGTGCAGAGCGGTTCGTCGGGCCTGAATGACTTCTCGGTCGAGCGGGACACTGCGGGGGCACTCTTCCTGACGCCGGTGCGGGCCGGGACCGGGGTGGACCTCTACGGGAGTGCGCCGGTGGCCGACCTGACCAGCATCGACTTCGCGCCGGACGTGGTCTACGGCAGGGGTGGGCTCGAGGCGCTGCCCGGGTGGGGCTACGTCTTCGAGACCGACGGCGGCGATGGCTTCAACCGGTACGGGGCGGTGCGAGTGACCCACGTCGGGCAGAACTACCTGATCCTCGACTGGGCCTTCCAGACCGATTTCGGCAATCCGGAGCTGATCCGGGCGCAATCGCTCGCCGCCCGCTGACGGGGAAGGGCAGCGGGGCGAGGGGGGCGCGGCCGGCCGCGCCCCCCTCGTCGCGTGCCGGCCCCGGAGACGGTTGTGACGGCCCGTTCCGGGATTAGGTTCCGCCCCATGTCCTCCCTCACCTTGACCGGGCAGTCGCTCGCCCTCGCCGACGTCGTCCGTGTGGCGCGCGACCCGCGCGCCACGCTCGCCCTCGACCCGGCCGCGCACGCGCGGCTGGCGCGGAGCCGCACCCTGGTGGAGCACGCCATCGCGCGCGGGGGTGCCATCTACGGGATCAACACGGGGTTCGGCAAGCTCGCGAACGTGCGGGTGCCCGCCGACCAGCTCGACCAGCTGCAGATCAACCTGATCCGCAGCCACGCCGCCGGGGTCGGGGACCCGCTCCCGCCGGACGTGGTCCGGGCCGCCATGCTGCTGCGGGCCAACGTCCTGCTCCGGCCGACCAGCGGGGTGCGGCCGGCGCTGGTCGAGGCGCTGGTGGCGCTCTTCAACGCGGGCATCATCCCCCTCGTGCCGGAGCAGGGCAGCGTCGGGGCCAGCGGCGACCTCGCCCCGCTCTCACACATTGCGATGGCGCTCATCGGCGAGGGGGAGGTGCTCACGCCGTCCGGCCCGGCGGGCGCGGCCGGGGCGCTCGCGGGGGCCCGGCTCACGCCCTTCCGCTTCGCCCCGAAGGAGGGGATCAGCTTCATCAACGGCACCCAGGCCCAGACGGCGCTGCTGTCGCTGCTGGTCCACGATGCGGAGGTGCTCTGGCGGACCGCCGTGGGCGCCGCGGCCATGAGTCTCGAGGCGCTGCGGGGTACCCCGACGCCGCTCGACCCCCGCATCCATGCCGCGCGGCCGCACCAGGGCCAGGTGCGCACCGCCGCCCTCATGCGGTCGCTGCTCGAGGAGAGCGAGATCCGGGAGTCGCACCGGGACAACGACGACCGGGTCCAGGACGCCTACAGCCTCCGCTGCACGCCGCAGGTGCTGGGCGCGGTGGCGGACGCGGTGCGCTTCGCCCGGGAGACGGCGCTGGTCGAGCTCAACGCCTCGACCGACAACCCGCTGGTCTTCGAGAACGGCGATGTCCTCTCCGGGGGCAACTTCCATGGCCAACCGGTGGCCCAGGCGCTGGACTTCCTGGCGGTGGCGCTGACCACCCTGCAGGCAATTGCGGAGCGACGGGTGGAGCGGCTGGTGAACCCCGACCTCTCCCAGGGTCTGCCCGCCTTCCTGACCCGGGACCCCGGCCTCTCCTCGGGGTTCATGATGGTCCAGATCACCGCCGCCTCCCTGGTGGCCGAATCCCGGTCCTTGGCCATGCCCGCGAGCATCGGCTCCATCCCGACCGATGCCAACCAGGAGGACTTCGTGCCCATGGGCATGGCCGCCGCCCTCAAGACCCGGCGGATCCTGGGGAATGCCCAGAAGGTGGTGGCCGCAGAGCTGCTCTGCGGGGCGCAGGGGCTGGACCTGCTCCGCCCCCTCCGCCCGGGGAAGGGGGTCGAGGCCCTCTACCATCGGGTGCGCTCCCCGGCCGACGGGGTGGCAGGGCTCGACCAGGACCGCCCGCCCTCGCCGGACCTGATCCGGCTGGCCAGCCTGGTGGCGGGGGGGGCGGTCGATCCGGCTCCGGGTTTGGCTTGCTAATCCCTCGCGGAGCCCGGTATCTTCATAAGTGCCGGTATAGCATGGGTCTCCACCCTCCTACCCCCCCCGCTGGATGAACTTCGAGAAGCTGAAAGAGACCGCCAGAAAGTACGAACAGAAGGAAGAATGGCGGCGGGCCATCGAGGTCTACCTCCAGGCGATCCGCGAGTTCGAGGCCGGCAACGATCCCGTCCCGGATCTGTCGGTCTACAACCGCGTCGGTGACCTGTACCTCAAGGCCAACGAGCCCGGCGCCGCGGTGCAGGCCTACGAGCGGGCCGCGGACCTCTACGGCGAGCAGGGGTTCTACAACAACGCCATCGCGCTGTGCGGGAAGATCCTCCGGGTGAACCCCGGGCGGATCCAGACCTACCTCAAGCTCGCCCAGCTGCACGCCCGCAAGAACGTCGTCATCGAGGCCAAGAAGAACCTGCTCGAGTACCTCGAGCGGATGAACGCCCTGAGCCAGCTCGACGAGGCGTTCAAGGCGGTGAAGGACTTCGCCGACCAGTTCCCGGCCAACAAGGAAATCCGGCTCATGCTCTCCGAGCTGCTCCGGGCCTCCTCGCGCAATGCCGAGGCCCGGGAGCAGCTGGAGAAGCTGGCGAGTGACCTCGAGGCGCGGGGCGATACGATCGGGGCCCGCAAGACGCTGATGCGGCTGCAGGCGATCGACGCCGAGGAGGGGGCGGCCCCCGCGACCCCGGCGGAGCCGGCCAAGCCCACCGGGCCCAGGCCACGCTCCGGCGACCTGGTCTTTCTGGACGTGGGGGCGGGTGAACAGGCTGCCCCGGCGCCGCCCAAGCCCGCGGGGCCGCCGTCCCGGAAGACCCGCGCGGTCAACGTCCGGCCCACGGTCCAGTCCCGGCCGCCGGCCGGGCTGCCGCTGATCGACGTCGGCGACGTGGCGGAAGCCGCCGCGGCCTCGGCACAACCGCTGGTCAGCCCGGAACCGCTCGCCATCGAGACGTCGAGCCTCGTGCAGACGCCGCTCGAACTCGAGAGCGTCCAGAAGATCAGCGATGAGGCGATGCTCGAGGCGACGGCGCAGGGCGAAGTGGCCAAGGCCCTGGGCTTCGAGCCGACCGAGGTCGAGGGCCTGGACCAGGTGCAGGTCCAGCCGCTCGACGGCCTCGAGGTGGACCGCGCCGGCGGGGATGGGCTCGAACTCAACGTGTCGCTCGAGGGCCTGCAGCTGGAGCGGGCCAGCGAGCCGGCCGCGGAAGAGGTCGCGGTCACCCCGATCCACACCGACAGCTTCCTGGTGCCGGACCCGCTGGATCTCGAGGCGGAGCTGGCGGACGACATGGGCCTCGGCCTCGGCGATGGCGAGATCGAGCCGTCGCCCTCCGCCGCCGGGGTCACGCTCTCCGGCATGGATCTGCTCGAGCCCGGGAGCGGTGAGGCGGAGGTCGAGCCCGAGGGCGCGGCCGAGGAGGAGGTCGTCACCTTCCTCGACGCCTCCGAGCCGGAGCTGCCGTCCATCGCGGACCTGGAAGACCGGGTGCTCGAGGATCCGGACGATCCCGAGGCGCACCGGGTGCTGGGCGAGGCGCTGCTGGCCGCCGGGGAGACCCTGCGCGGGCAGGAGGAACTGGAGCTCGCGCTGGCCGGCTACGAAGGGCGGGAGGACTGGGGCCGTGCCGCGGACCTGGTGCTCGAGCTCATCCGCCTCGACCCCAACGGGGTGCGGTATCACCAGAAGCGGGTCGAGATCGCCTTCCACAGCGGGGAGCGCTCGCGCCTGATCGATGCCTACGTCGAGCTGGCCGACGCGCTGCTCCGGGTCGGCGCCCTCGACAAGGCGCTCGCCGTGTACCGCCGGGTGTCGGAGCACGATCCTGGCAACCAGCGCGCCCTGGCGGCGCTCGATGCGCTCTCTCCCGTGGAGGAGTCGCTTCCGCCGATCCCGCCGCCCGACTCGCCGCCAGCCACCCCGGCCGCGGCGGCCGCTGAGGAACTCGACGAGGCGCTCGATGCCGCGTTCGAGCCGCCCCCGCCGCCCCCGGCGGGGCGCAAGTCGCGCAAGTCCGTCGCGGCACCGCGACCGGCGGCGCCCCCGAAGGAGCCCGAGCCGGTCGGGGCGGGCGGGGACTTCATCGACCTCGGCGCCCTCGTCATGGACGACGACCGGGTGAAGGACTCGCGGATGCGGGTCGAGGACGAGGAGCCGACCGGGGACGAGCAGAAGGACTTCCAGGACATGCTGCAGGCCTTCAAGCGCGGCATCGACGAGAACATCGACGCCGAGGACTACCAGGCGCACTACGACCTGGGGGTGGCCTTCAAGGAAATGGGGCTGCTGGACGAGGCCATCGCGGAGTTCCAGAAGGCGCTGCGTTCGCCCGAGGGGCGGCTCAAGACCTCGGAGGCGCTCGGCACGGCCTTCTACGAAAAGGGGCAGTTCGCGATCGCCGAGGCGATCCTCAAGCGCGCGGTGGAGAGCCTGGGCGCGACCGACGACGAGCAGATCGGCCTGATCTACTGGCTGGCCCGCTCCCTCGAGGCGCAGCAGAAGCACGACCCGGCGATCACCACGTACGAGCGGGTCATGGCCGTGGACATCGGCTTCATGGATGCGAGCGGGCGCATGGCCAAGCTCAGCGCGGGGCGGGGCCAGTGACCTCCCGGGCCGCGGGGATCACCCTCGCCGCGCTGCAGGCGACCCTCAAGTCCCGCCTCGAGGGCGTCCAGCGCGAGCTGCGGCGGATCATCGAGAGCGACTTCGGGCTCATCGCCGAGGTGAACGGCCACCTGCTGCAGATGCAGGGGAAGATGTTCCGGCCCACGCTGCTGCTCCTCGCCCAGGAGGCCTCGGGCGCCCGTGATGACCGGGCGGAGACCCTCGGCGCGGTCATCGAGCTGATCCACCTGGCCACCCTGGTGCACGACGACTCGGTGGACCACTCCGTCCTCCGCCGCGGCATGCCGACGATCAACGCCCTGTTCAGCCACCAGGTGTCGGTGATCATGGGCGACTACCTCTACTCCCGCGCGGTGGTGGAGCTCACCCGCCTCGGCGACCTCGAGCCGCTCCGGGTGATCTCCCGGGTGACCAACGAGATGACCGTGGGCGAGATGCGCCAGCTGATGGCGCTCGAGCCGCTGGCCTTCTCCGAGGCCGAGTACGACCTGCTCATCCGGGCCAAGACCGCCTCGCTGCTCTCCGGTGCGTGCGAGGTCGGCGCGCTCCGGGCCGGGCCCGCGGAACGCGACGCGCTGCGCCACTTCGGCGACTACCTCGGCATGGCCTTCCAGATCGTGGACGACCTGCTCGACTACACCGAGGAGGAGGCGGTCACGGGGAAGCCGTCCGGCAATGACCTCCGCGAGCACAAGGTGACGCTGCCGCTCATCTACGCCCTCGACCGCCTCACCCCGGCCGGGCGCCGCGAGGTCCAGGCCCTGATGGCCACCTCGGAGCCGGACGATCCGCTGATCGCCCGCGTGATCGCGCTGGTGGCGGAGGCCGGCGGGCTGGAGTACGCCCGTGGGCGGGCGCACCGCCTGGCGGAGCAGGCCGACCAGATGCTCGACGCCCTGCCGGCCAGCAGCGCGCGCGACACCCTGCGCGACAGCATCACCTACGTGCTGGACCGGCGGCGCTGATGGCCAGCGGTCCGCGGCGCCCGATGTTCCACCTCGGCGTCCTGGTCGCCGGCTTCGTGCTGGGCGGCTTCCTCAACGCCCTGGTGAAGACCGTGATGCCGGACAGCGTGGCCAAGCAGGTCTTCACCTTCAGTGCCAGCGCGAGCGTGGGCCCCGTGTCGCTCGACCTCCTGGTGTTCAGCTTCACCCTCGGGCCCTTCGCGATGAACGTGACGCCGCTCGCGATTCTCGGCGTTATCGTCGCCTACCTGATCGCCCGCTCACTCTTCTAGCTGGAGTCCGCCATGTTCGGCAACCTGGGCTTCCCCGAGATCCTGCTCATCCTGGTGATCGTCCTGCTCGTCTTCGGGGCCAAGCGGCTGCCGGAGATCGGCTCCTCGTTCGGCAAGGGGATCCGCGAGTTCAAGCGCAGCATCAGCGAGGCCTCCGACGCGGTGACCGGCAGCAACGACACCCCGTCCAACACCTCGCGCCAGATCGACAGCCGTACCGGCCCCACCCCGCCCACGGGCGGCGAGCCGAAGCGCCTGTCGCAGTGATACGCCGCCGGCGCGCCGCGCCGGGGCCGCAAACAGGAACGCCCTCCGGTCATCCGGAGGGCGTTCCGTTTCCAGGGGGCGTCGTGCCGGGGGCTTCAGCGGCTCCGCGCGGCCGTATTCGATGCCTCGGCCTGGGCCTCGGTGCGGAAGATCGCGCTCCGGTTGTCCTCCACCTTCACGGACTTCTTGAGGGCGACCAGGTAGTTCCGCACCCGGTCCTGCCGGGCCTGCTGGATCTGCCGCGACCGGTACTGGTCGATCGTCTTCACGAACTCGGCCGAGTCGGCCGCCTCGTGCTTGACGACCCGCAGGACGTAGAGGCCCTCGTCGGTGTCGATCACCCCGCTGACCTTGCCCTCCGGGATGCCGAAGGCCGCGCCGACCAGGCGCGGGTTGGGCAGCGGCGGCTGCAGGCGGGTGAACGGGCCGAGCTGCTGGTGGGGCAGGCGCAGCGCGGTGGCGGCCTGGTCGAGGGTGCTGCCCTCGCCGATTCGCTTGGCGAGGTCCGCGGCCACGGCCCGGGCACCATCCCACTTCCGCGCGTTCCGCGCGGCGCTGGCGGCAGCGTCCTTGATCGATTCGAAGGGTGGCACCCCTCCGGGCGTCAGGCTGTCCAGGCGGAACAGGAAGTAGGCGTAGGACACCTCGATGATACGACCGGTTTCGCCGGGCTTGGCCTGGAAGGCCCACACGGCGGCGTCCGGGATGACCTGTACCCCCACCTGCACCCGGCCGCCCTGCTGTAGCGGGTTGGCCTGCCCGACCCGCAGCCCGAGGCGATGCGCCGCGCTGTCGAGGGCGGAGGGCTCGAGCTTCTCCGCCGCGAGCAGCTCGAGGCTGTCGGCACGGGCATCGAGGGCGTCGCGGTGCGCGCCGGTGATCTCGACCGGAATCAGGATGTGCCGGGCCTGCACCTTTCCGCCGGTGCGCTTCTCCACCTTGATCAGGTGGTAGCCGAAGGCGCTGAGGACCGGTTCCGACACGGTGCCGATGGGGAGGCTGAAGCTGGCCCGCTCGAACGCCGGGTCCATGGCGCCCTTGCCGAACTCGCCGAGATCCCCGCCCCGGGCCGCCGAGACCGAGTCGGAGGACTCCCGCTTGGCCACCTCGTCGAACGGGGCGCCATCGAGGATCTCCTTGCGGAGGTCCAGCGCCCGCTGGCGGGCCGCCGCGGAGTCGCTGGCATCGGCCAGGCGGATGAGCTCGACGTAGCTCAGGTGCGCCGTGGCGGGCCGCTTGAACTCCTCGCGGTGCTGGTCGTAATACGCGCGCGCGTCGGCCTCGGTGACGGGCACCGCGGAATCGGGCACCACCGTGCGGGGGACGACCGCCGCGAGCTCGATGGTGACCTTCTCGTTGGCATCGCGCCAGGCCTGCCACAGCGCGGGATCGGAGAGGTAGACGTCGGCGGTGACCACGCGCAGGAGCTTCGCCTGGCGGATCTGGTCGCCGTACTGGGCCTCGAGCAGCGGGATCACCTGGGCCGCGCCGCTGGATTGCAGCCACCGCTGGTACTTCTGCAGGTCGAACTGGCCGTCGGTCTGGAACTCCGGCGAGTTGAGCAGCTCGGTGGGCGGGTTGTTCTGGATGGCCTCGGCGATCTCGTCCGCGTTGACCGTGATGCCCCGCGTCTTGTATTCCCGGGCCAGGCTCTGGTCGGCGATCAGCTGGTCCCAGACGGCATTGCGGGCCTCCTCGACCTCCTCGGCCCCGGCCGAGCGGCCACTCTGCTGCTGCCGGATCTCGAGCTCCCGCTGGACCATCTGCTGGTAGGTGGCCAGGGGCACCCGGACCCCGTCGATCTCGCCGACGGTGGTGCGCGAACCGCCCGTGACCTGGCTCCAGTCGACGCTGGTCACGACGAAGATGATCATGAGCACCGCGAAGACGCCGGCGGCGACCTTGCCCGCGATGCTCCGGAAGACTTGCATCATAGGGGACTGCCCTGCGTGGGGGTGGGACCGGGCGAAAAAGAGGGCTAAGTCTAAGCCCGGCAACACGGAATCTCAAGGCGGGGCGCCGCGGACCCCGTTGACAGCCTCCCCTCGCCGGCCTAATCTTTATCCAATTCCCACAACGACTTACGACCAGGGCCAGGGATGCCACCAAACAGCGAGATCGAGAAGCTCGAGCGCCGTTGGAAGGAGAATCCCAAGGGAACCGTTTTCGCGCCCTATGCGGAGGTTCTCCGCAAGAACGGCGATCACCTCGAGGCCCGGGATGTCCTCCGCCAGGGCCTGGAACTCCACCCCGACCACATTCCGGGCAACATCGTGCTGGGCCGCTGCTGCCTCGACCTCCGCGAGGATGGCCCGGCCGAAGCGGCGTTCACCCACGTCCTGGACCTCGATCCCGAGAACGTGATCGCGCTCAAGGCGCTGGCGGACATCACCGAACGGCAGGGGCGCCTCATGGAGGCGCGCACCTGGCTGGCCCGGCTGATTTCGGTCGATCCCAGCAACGATGAGGCGCGGGACCAGCTGGAGCGGGTGGACGCCGCCCGCGAGGCCGCCGCGGCCGCGATGGCCGCCCCGCTGACCGTGGAGAGCCCGCCCTCCGAGTCGGGCGGGTCGTCCTCCTCGGAGACGACGGCCACGGTCGAGGTGGTGGCCCGGACCTTCGCCCCGCAGCCAAGCACCATGGCCGAGGTGTCCGCCGGCGAGGTGTCGGAGGCGCCCCTCGGCGTCGACGACGCGGTGGAGGCCGCCCTCGGCGCCTATGATCCGCCGGCGCGGACCCGCGAGATCATCGCCCCGGACATCGGGGCACCGGTCGCCGAGCTCGACGACGCCGACACCGTGCCGATCCTCCCCGTGGTGCCCCGCGACGCGCCGGCCATCGAGGATCTCGAACCGGTGGAACTCGACCTGGTGGAGGCCGCGCGCGACCTGGCGCCCGAGCCCCTGGCGGGGATCGAGTCGGACGAGCCCTTCACGCCCCCACCCGCCCGCGGCGAAGCCGAGGTCTACGCGATCGGCGGGGAGGAACTGGCCCCGCTGGAGCTGCGGCCTTCGGGCACCGGCGAGTTCCAGAGCCCGGACGACAGCGCCGACCTGCTGGCGCTCGCCTCCAGCGCCTCCGAGTTCCAGGTCCCTGACGCCTCGAGTGAACTCAAGCTCGCCGGCGCCGCCGGGTCGGAGTACCAGACCCCGAGCGGTGCGGAGGAGCTGCTCAGCCGGATCGAGCAGTCGCCCGAGGCGGCACCGCTGAGCCTGCCGGAGCCCGAACCCGAACCCGCGCTGGTGGTCACCGCCGGGCCGACCTTCGTGCCCTCGGGCCCGGTGACCACCGGATTCGCCGCCATCACCCTGATGCCGACGGAGGAGCTCTCGACCTCGGCCCCGGCGGAGAGTGAGCCCGTGACGGTGGAGCCCGTGGCGCCGGTCGCTCCCGCCGCGGAAATCACGCTCGAGGTGCCGGCCTACCGGGCCCCCACATCCTATGAGGTACCGGACGAGGCGCCGCTCCCGGAGCCGGAGCCGGTCTCGCTCGTCGACGAACTCGCCGGCGCCGGTGCCCCGGTGGCCGAGTCGGATGCCACGGCCGCCGCTGCGGCGTGGGAAGCCTCCCTGCCGGAGGAGGAGCCCGAACCGGCGCCGCGGCCGTCCGACCTCAAGCTCATCTTCCCGGAGGACGCTGCCGAACCCGAACCGCCCCGGGTGCGTCGCATCTCCCAGGAGGTCTCCGTCCCCGAGCCGGCCACCGCCGAGCTGGAACCGGTGCCGGTGGCCGAGGCGGTGTCGGCCGAGCCGGCGCCGGTGCTCACCGAGAGCATGGCGGAGCTCTACGCCCGCCAGGGGCACGTCGCCGAGGCGCTGAACGTCTACCGGACGCTGCTGGCCCGGCAGCCGAATGACGCGCGGCTGGCCGAGCGGGTGCGGCAGCTGGAGCAGCAGCGGGCGGCCGGGTCGCGTCGGCTGTCGTACGTCGCGGTGGATACCGGCGGGGAGTCGGTCGAGTCGTTCTTCCGCGGGCTGGCGGGCGCGCGGCCGGCCGGGGTGGAGGGGCCGGTGGACGATGACGGGGAGGGCGCGCCGACCCGGCCGGCGCGGGATCCGCTGTCGCTGAGCGCCATCTTCGGCGAGGAGCCGTCGGCGGCGCAGACGCCGAAGGCCACCGAGCCGGTGCAGCGGAGCGGGGCGCCCGACGCCTTCTCCTTCGACCAGTTCTTCGGCGGCTCGGCCTCCGGCGCCCCCACCACCGGCCCGCGGCAGGCGATGCCGTCGGACGAGGATCTCGACCAGTTCCAGCACTGGCTCAAGAGCCTGAAGCGCTGATGCGGATCGCCGTCCTGAACGGCCCCAACCTCAATCTGCTCGGGACCCGCGAGCCCGAGGTGTACGGCCGCACCACGCTGCCCGAGGTCGAGGCGCAGGTGCGCGCCGAGGCGACCCGACTGGGGGTCGAGCTCACCTGGTTCCAGACCAACCACGAGGGCGCCTTCGTCGACGCGGTGCAGGGACTCCGCGGCCAGGCCGACGGCGCCCTGGTCAACGCGGCGGCGTTCACGCACACCAGCCTCGCCATCCGGGATGCGATGCTGGCGGTGAAGGTGCCGTTCGTCGAAGTGCACCTGTCCAATATCTTCGCCCGGGAGCCTGAGCGCCGGCACTCCCGGCTGGCCGACCTGGCCCTGGGCATCGTCGCCGGCTTCGGGCCGCAGGGGTACCTGCTGGGCCTGCAGGCGCTGGTGACCCGCCTCCGTGGCTGACCCGCGCGAGGCGCGGCAGGCGGCGCTGCGCGCCCTGCTGGCCGCGGAGGGGTTCGACCAGCTGGTGGTGCAGGCGTTGCCGAACATCCGCTACCTCACCGGCTTCAGCGGGTCGGCCGGGCTCCTGCTGGTCCGGCGCGACGACCTGGTGCTGGTAACGGACTTCCGTTACGCGGCCCAGGCGCCCCGGGAGGTTGGCGGGGCCGCCCGGGTGGAGGTCGACCAGGTCAGCGTGTGGGACCGGCTCCGCCGGGTCCTGGCGGAGCGCCCCGGGGCCGGGACGGCCTTCGAAGCGCACGTGGCGACGGTCCGGGATCGCGAGCGGCTGGAGGGACTGCTGCCCGGGCGGACCTGGACGCCGGCGCCGGAGCTCGTGGAGCGGCTGCGGGCGGTCAAGGATTCGGGCGAGGTGGCCGCGATCCGCCGGGCCGCGGCGCTGGCCCAGGCGGCCCTGGCCGAGACCCTCCCCGCGATCCGGGCGGGCCAGACGGAGTACGAGGTGGCGGCGCTGCTCGAGGGCGCGCTGCGCCGGCGCGGGAGCGAGTGGCACCCGTTCCCGACCATCGTGGCGTCGGGGCCGCGCGCGGCGCTCCCCCACGCGCGCACCAGCGAGCGGGTGCTCGGGCGCGGCGAGTGGCTGCTGCTTGACTTCGGTGCGCAGGTGGACGGATACTGTGCCGACCTCACGCGCACCATCGTCGTCGGCGCCCGTGCCGATGAGCGCCAGCGCGCGGTGTACGACACCGTGCGCCGGGCCCAGCGCCGCGCGCTGGAGCACCTGCGCGCGGGGATGAGCGGGAAGGACGCCGACCTGCTCGCCCGCGAGGTGATCGCCCGGCAGGGCTTCGGCGAGTCGTTCGGGCATTCGCTGGGCCACGGGCTGGGGCTCGAGGTGCACGAGGCGCCCCGGCTCTCGCCCACCGCGGAGGCGGCCCTGCCGGCCGGCGCGGTGGTCACCGTGGAACCCGGGATCTATCTTCCGGGCTGGGGCGGGGTGCGGCTGGAGGACGACGTGCACCTGACGCCGGAGGGCCCGGAACTGTTATCCGACAATCGCGTGGACCTGTTGGAGCTGGTCTAGCGGCCACCTGCAACCAGACGGCTCATGAACACCAAAGACACGCAGGATCTTGCCCGGCTGATCGGGAAGGTGCCCGGCATCAAGTCGGTCGAGCTCAAGGACGTCCGGAAGCTCGCGGAGCTGCTGCATGAGTTCCCCGAGATCGGCTCCATCGAGGTGAAGGGCTTCTTCGACACCGGCGTGGTGATTACCCGGACCGGCAACGGGCCGGCCCACCCGGCGTCCCTGCCGATGGCGATGCACACGGTGCACGCCGCGCCGGCGACCGCGCCCGCCGCCCCCGCCGCGGCGGCGCCGGCGGCCGCGCCCGCCAGCGCCCCGTCGTCGCTCAAGGACGTGAAGTCGCCGATGGTGGGCACGTTCTACAAGTCGCCGGAACCGGGCGCAGAGCCGTACGTCAAGGTCGGCAGCCGGATCGCGGTGGGGCAGACGGTCTGCATCATCGAGGCGATGAAGATCATGAACGAGATCGAGGCCGAGGTGTCGGGCGTGGTGAAGGAAGTGCTGGTCGACGACGCCCAGCCGGTCGAGTTCGGGACCGTGCTGTTCCGGGTGGACCCCAATGGCTGACGTGACGGGACCGGCGGCGCTGCAGCCGCCGTTCAACTTCAAGCAGGCCATCTCGCTGATGGTCCAGCGCAACGGCTCCGACCTGCACCTCAAGGTCGGCCGGCCGCCGACCATCCGGGTCAACGGCGACCTCGCCGGCCTGGAGATGCAGCCGCTCAAGCCCGAGGACCTCAAGCTGCTGGCGGAGCAGATCATGACGCCGCGGCAGGTGAAGGAGTTCGCCGAGAAGAAGGAGGCGGACTTCGCCATCGGCGTGCCGGGCGTGGGCCGGTTCCGCACCAACATCTACCAGCAGCGCGGCACGCTCGCCTTCGCCTTCCGGGCCATCCCCTACGAGGTGAAGACGGTCAAGGAGCTGCAGCTGCCCGAGGTGCTGGAGGAGATCTCGCTCAAGCCGCGCGGGCTGGTGCTGGTCACGGGGGTCACGGGGTCGGGCAAGTCGACCAGCCTGGCCGCGATGATCAACCACGTGAACCAGAACCGCCGGGTCAACGTGATCACCATCGAGGACCCGATCGAGTTCCTGCACCGGGACCTCATGGCCAACATCTCCCAGCGCGAGGTGGGCAGCGACACGCTGTCGTTCGGGCTGGCGCTGCGCCACGTGCTGCGGCAGGACCCGGACGTGATCCTCATCGGCGAGATCCGCGACGCCGAGACGCTCGACGTGGCGCTCAAGGCGGCCGACACCGGTCACCTGGTCTTCTCCACCCTGCACACCACCGACGCCACCCAGACGATCAACCGGGTGATCTCGTTCTACCCGCCGCACCAGCACCAGGAGATCCGCTCGCTGCTCTCCACCGCGCTGGCGGCGGTGGTCTGCCTGCGGCTGGTGCCCCGCAAGGACGGCAAGGGACGGGTGCCGGCGGCCGAGGTGCTGATCAACACCGCGGCGGTGGCCGACAACATCCGCGACATCGAGAAGGCGCTCAACATCCCCGACCTGATCTCCGAGGGCACCGAGGCGTACGGGATGCAGAGCTTCGACCAGTCGCTGATGAAGTGGTACCGGGAAGGGGACATCACCTACGAGAGCGCCCTCTTCTATTCCACCAACCCGAGCGAGTTCGCGCTGCGGGCCTCCGGCATCAGCTCGGCCTCCGACCGGACCTTCACCGGCATCGGCGAGGCCGGGGCGGGCAGCGCCCCGCCCGACCTCTCCCGGGACCTGACGCCCTGATGCCGTGCCCCGACTGCAGCGCCGGCCGCGCCCCGGGCGGGGCCGGCGGCGACGGAGACGCGCGTGTTTAGGAAAGTCCTCATCGCCAACCGGGGCGAGATCGCGCTCCGGGTGATCCGCGCCTGCCGCGAGCTCGGCATCGAGACGGTGGCCGTCTACAGCGAGGCCGACCGCGAGTCGCTGCACGTCCGGTTCGCCGACGACGACGTCTGCATCGGGCCGCCGCCCGGCCGGCAGTCGTACCTCAAGATCCCGCACCTGATCGCGGCCGCCGAGATCACCGGGGCCGACGCCATCCACCCCGGCTACGGCTTCCTGGCCGAGAACGCGGAGTTCTCCGACACCTGCAAGGCGTCGGGGATCACGTTCATCGGCCCCTCGGGCGACCAGATCCGCGCCATGGGCGACAAGGCCACCGCCAAGCGGCTGGCGCAGGAGGCCGGGGTCCCCACGGTGCCCGGCACCCCGGGCACCATCCAGAGCGTGGACGAGGCGCTGGCCCACGTGGAGCGCATCGGATTCCCGGTGATCATCAAGGCCACCGCGGGGGGCGGCGGCAAGGGCATGCGGGTGGCGCTCGACGCCGACCAGTTCGCGCAGTCGTTCTCGCTGGCACAGAACGAGGCGCTGGCCGCCTTCGGCAACGGCGAGGTCTACGTCGAGAAGTACCTCGCCCGGCCGCGGCACGTCGAGATCCAGGTCATGGGCGACACCCACGGCCGGGTGATCCACTTCGGCGAGCGCGACTGCTCCGTCCAGCGGCGGCACCAGAAGCTGATCGAGGAGAGCCCGAGCCCGGCGCTCACCCCGGAGCTCCGCGCCGCCATGGGCGAGTCCGCCGTGCGGCTGGCCGCCGCCATCAGCTACGTCGGCGCCGGCACCCTCGAGTTCCTCCTGGACGAGGACGGCAGCTTCTATTTCATGGAGATGAACACCCGCATCCAGGTGGAGCACCCGGTGACCGAGATGGTCACCAGCTTCGACCTCGTGAAGGAGCAGATCCGCGTCGCCTCCGGCGAGCCGATCAGCTTCCGGGGCGAGGGGGGCCGGCTCCGCGGGCACGCCATCGAGTGCCGGATCAACGCCGAGGACCCGTACCGGAACTTCCAGCCCTCGCCCGGCCTCATCACGGCCTACCACCCGCCGGGCGGGCCCGGCGTGCGGCTCGACACCCACGTGTATGCCGGCTACACCGTGCCGCCCTACTACGACTCGCTGCTCGCCAAGGTGATCGTGCACGGCAACACCCGCGAGGAGGCGCTGGCCCGGATGGGGCAGGCCCTCGACGGGTTCATCATCGAGGGGGTGACCACCACGATCCCCTTCCTCAGCCGCATCATCCGGCACCCGGAGTTCGCCGCCGGCCAGGTGGACACGAAGTTCCTCGAGCGCCACCCGGAGCTGCTCCGCCCCGAAGCATGACCCTCGACGTGGTGTTCACCCCTGCCGGCCTCACCCCGGGTGAGGTCCAGGGTCGCGTGGTCTTCGTCATCGACATCCTCCGGATGAGCACGACGATCGCCGCGGCGCTCGCCGCCGGGGCGCGCGCCGTGGTGCCCGTGGCCAGCACCGAGGAGGCGCTGCGCCTGGCCGAGACGCTCGGGAAGGACGAGACCATCCTCGCCGGGGAGCGGCACTGCGAGCGGATCCCCGGCTTCGACCTGGGGAACTCGCCGGCGGAGATGACCGCCGGGGCGGTGCAGGGGCGGACGGTCGTCATGACCACCTCGAACGGCACCGGCGCCCTGCTCGCCGCGGCCAGCGGGAACCCGGTCTACGTGGCGGCGGCGGTCAACTTCTCCGCCGTGACCGCGCGGGCCCGCGAGGCCTGGCAGGCCGGCGAGCCGGTCCTCGTGGTCTGCGCCGGCCGGGAGCAGCGCTTTGCGCTGGACGACGCCTACGCGGCCGGCCGCCTGGTCGAGGCCACGCTGGGCGGCGGCCGCGCCCGCAAGGGCCTCAACGACGGGGCGCTCGCCGCCCTCGACCTGGTGCGGCGCTACGGCCGCCGCTGGGAACGGCCGCTGCTGGCGAGTCACGGCGGGCGCGACCTGCTGGCCCTCGACATGAAGGCCGACATCGCCGAGGCGGCCCGGGTCGACGCCCATCCGGTGCTCCCCCTCTTCAGCAATCGCCGGGTCACCGCGGTACCTTCCACCGCATGAGCGTGCAGGGCCGCCGCCACCTGAGCGCGATCATCGCGCTGATCCTCGGGAGCTTCATCGGGCTCACGCTCCTCCCCGTGCACCTCACCGGGCCCCTCGGCGAATGGCTCGGCGCCTTCCTCTGGCGGGGCCTCGGCCTGGGCGCCGTCGGCTTCCCGCTCCTCGGGCTGGGGCTCGGCCTCGCCGGCTTCGACCGCCTCCCCGCCCTCGACATGAAGCGGGCCGCGATCCTGGTCGTGGGCCTCGCGATCCTGCTCCCCTTCCTGCTCGGCGTGCTGACCGGCGTCGAGCCCCGGCTCTACGACAGCGGCGCGCTGGCCCCGCGGCTCACCGGGGTGCTGCCAGGGTTCCTTGCCTACTACACGGTGAAGGCCATCGGCGTGGCCGGCGGCTTCCTGCTCGGCCTGCTCCTGCTCTCCGCCCTCACCATCCTGACCATCGCCTGGCATCCCTTCCTGCGCCTGGTCAAGGCGGAGGCAACGCCCGAGGCCGTCGCGGTCACGGCCGAGCCGACCCGGGGCAAGGCCCGGATCGCGGAGCCGGCCGTCGAGCCGGAGGATGAGCCGCCACCGTTCGCCCCGCCGAAGAAGGAGAAGAAGCCGAAGAAGGCGGCCAAGGCGGTCGAGGTGCTGATCGGCGATCCGGCCGACGACGATGTGCTGCCGCCGGTGGAACTGCTGCAGGCGCCTCCGGCGGTCGAGAAGGATGCCGGCGTCGCGGAACTCGACCGGCTGGGGCAGGTGCTGCTCGAGACCCTCAAGACCTTCAAGGTGGAGGGGAGCATCGGCGGGCGGACCACCGGGCCGGTGGTCACCCAGTTCGAGGTGGTGCCGGCCCCGGGGGTGAAGGCGGGCCGGATCGCGGCGCTCGCGGACGACATGGCCATCACCATGCGGGCCCAGTCCATCCGGGTGGCCCCGATCCCCGGCAAGGGCGCGGTGGGGGTGGAGATCCCGAACCCCACCAAGCGGATGGTGACCCTGCGCGAGCTGATCGAGGCGGGGGAGTGGGACGAGACCCGCGCCGTGCTGCCGATCGCGCTGGGCCGCGACCTCGAGGGCAAGGCGGTGGTCGCCGACCTGGCCAAGATGCCGCACCTGCTCATCGCCGGCGCCACCGGCTCGGGCAAGTCGGTGGCCATCAACACGATCATCACGAGCCTGGTGTACCGCTACACGCCGAAGCAGCTGCGCTTCCTGATGGTCGACCCGAAGATGGTCGAGCTGTCGATGTACAACGCGCTGCCGCACCTGCGGCACAAGGTCATCACCAACAACAACGACGCGGCCGCCCTGCTCAAGTGGGCCGAGATGGAGATGCAGCGGCGGTATGAGCTGCTGCACGCCAATGGCGCCCGCAACCTGGCCGACTTCAACCGCAAGGCCGAGGAAGGGAAGCCGCTGCGCAACCCGCCGAAGGCCCAGGCCACCCTCTCCACCATCAGCGCCGAGGCCGAGCCGGGGGCCCCGGAGGCGCCGGACGACGGGGTATACAAGGAAGGACCGCTGCCCTTCATCGTGATGATCGTCGACGAGCTGGCCGACCTCATGATGACCGTGCAGGGCGAGATCGAGCCGCCGCTGGCGCGCCTGGCGCAGAAGGCGCGCGCCATCGGCATCCACCTGATCCTGGCCACCCAGCGTCCCAGCGTGAACGTCCTGACCGGCCTCATCAAGGCCAATTTCCCGAGCCGGATCGCGTTCCGGGTGGCATCGAAGGTGGACAGCCGCACGATCCTTGACCAGAATGGAGCCGAGGCGCTGCTGGGCAACGGCGACATGCTCTTCCTGCCGCCGGGCAAGAGCGAGCCGCAGCGCATCCAGGGGGCGTTCATCGCCACCGAGGAAACCGAGCGGCTGATGGACTGGTTCGACGCGCGGCGGGCGGCGCGAGTGGCCGCCGCGGGCGGCGCCGACCCCGCGGCCCAGCGGGAACAGGACATCCTGGCCATGGTCCGCGCGCTGGAGGCCATGGAGGATGGCGGTGGGTCCGGGAGCTTCGACGGCGAGCGCGACGCGCTCTTCCGCGATGCGGCCGAACTGTGCGTGCAGCACCAGGGCGGGTCCACCAGCCTGCTGCAGCGGCGGCTCTCGATCGGCTACGGCCGCGCCGCCCGCATCATCGACCAGCTGCACATGGCCGGCATCCTCGGCCCCGCCACGCCGGGCTCCAGCAAGCCGCGCGAAGTCCTGATCGGCATCGACCAGATCGACGAGTACTGCCAGTAGGCCAGGGGCCCCCGACTACCGCCCCGGGCGCAGCGTGATCCCGATCGCCGCCGACGCGCCGCCCCGGCGCAGCGCACCGTCGTAGGTCGACAGGCGGAGGCCGGTGTACACGCCCATGTGGCGGCCGAGCCAGACCCGCAGGTCGAGGTTGCTGTAGAGGAATCCCCCGAGCCCGCCGCTGTCGTATTCCGTGAGCGCGTAGCCGCCGAACCCCACCCCCAGTGCGGCTTCCCCGCGGGTCCCGAACCGCCCGAACTGGACGCCGGTGGACAGGCTGACGATCCCGCTCGATTCGTCGTACAGCACCCCGCTGAGCGACTCCAGCCGCACCACCCACTCGACCGGCGGCGCCAACCGCGCGGCGAGCCCCAGCTGGATGCCGTCGTAGCCGGCGCCTGGCCGATCGGTCACGCCGTGGACGCTGTAGCCCGCGAAGAGGGTTGTCTGCGCCGCGAGCCCGAGCGGGAGGACGAGGAGGAGGGCAAGCAAAGGGCCCCCGCGGCGGTCAGGGTGACACGGTGCGGCGCCTGGTGTGACGTGTCGCATGGACGCGTCCCGGTGTTGGGGGCGGCTGCGAAGGGCAGCGAAGCGGGCTGGCGGGGTCCCTGCGTTGCGGGACGCGACAACCGCTGGCCGGCGAGGCTTTGGTGTGGCAGCGATCGTGCCGGGCGCGCTCAGCCGGGCCGGCCTCCCTCCGGGCCCGTCACCGCACCCACCACCTGCATGAACGCCTGCACCACCGGGCGCGCGCGGTCCCGGCGCCAGGCCGCCGCGATCCGGGTCTCGGCACTGGCGCTGGGAATGGCGCGGTACCGAACCCCCCGCCAGCCGAGCTTCTCCACCGAGGCGGGCAGGATCGAGACGCCGATGCCCGCCTCCACCAGGCTCACGCTGGTATAGAGCTCACGGCTCTCCTCGACCACGCGGGGCGTGAAGCCGGCGGCCCGGCAGAGGCCCAGCACCTGGGCGTACAGCCCGGGCGCCAGCTCCTCGGGGAAGAGGACGAAGGGCTCCTCGGCGAGGTGGCGCACCGCGATCGTCGGGCGGGCCGCGAGCGGATGGCTCTTGTTCACGGCGATCCGGAGCGGCTCGCGCATCACGGTCACGATCTCGAGCTCCGGGTCCGGTTGCGGCTCCCGGACGAACCCGATGTCGATCTCCCCGGCCTTGAGGGCGGCGAGCTGCGGGCCGGTGGGCATCTCCCGCAGGTCCAGGTGGACCCCCGGAAAGCGTCCCCGGAACTCCCGGATGACGGCCGGCAGGGCGAGGAACATCACGGTGGCGGCGAAGGCCACCCGGAGCTCGCCCAGCTCCCCCCGGCCGGCGCGGCGGGTGGCCTCGAGCGCCTCGGTGGCGGCCGCGAGCACCCGGCGCGCCTCGGACAGGAGGGTGGTGCCGCCGTCGGTGAGCTGCACACGGCGGCTGGTGCGCTCGAACAGGCGCACGCCGACGACCTGCTCCAGCCGCTGGATCTGCTGGGAGAGCGGGGGCTGGGCGATGCCCAGCCGGCGGGCGGCGCGGCCGAAGTGGAGCTCCTCGGCGACGGCGACGAAGTAGCGGAGGTGCCGGAGTTCGAGGCTGCTAATCATATGTAGTAGGTATCAATTTAATCCGATTACAATATTGGACATATTAGTCACCCGGCGCTAGGTTGGGGCCGTCCGCTGCCCGACCCGGCACCCGCCGGGCGGGTGGTTCGATGCCCGCGTCCCTTCCGGAGCCGCCGCCCATGGCCACCCAGGTCCTCTCCTCCGCCCAGGCCCCCGTCGCCGATCCGTTCCCGATCAACGGCACGGATTACGTCGAGTTCTATGTCGGCAACGCCAAGCAGGCGAGCCACTACTACCGCACCGCGTTCGGGTTCCAGCTCGTGGGCTACCGCGGGCCGGAGACCGGCGTCCGTGACCGGGCGAGCTACCTCCTGGTGCAGGACAAGATCCGCTTCGTCCTCACCTCGCCGATGCATCCCGACAGCCCCATCGCGCAGCACCACCTGGTCCACGGCGACGGGGTCCGGGACCTCGCCCTGTGGGTCGAGGACTGCCGCCAGGCCTTCGCCTACGCCACCGCGCACGGCGCCGTGGCGGTGCAGGAGCCCACGGTGCTCAGCGACGCGGACGGCGAGGTGGTCCTCGCGGCGATCCGCACCTACGGCGACACCATCCACAGCCTGGTGGAGCGCCGCAACTACCGCGGCCTCTTCCTGCCCGGCTTCCGGCCGGTGACCTCGCGCTACCAGCCGGCGCCGGTGGGGCTCAAGTACGTGGACCACTGCGTGGGCAACGTCGAGCTGGGCAGGATGAACGAGTGGGTGGGCTTCTACGAGCGGGTGATGGGCTTCAAGAACCTGCTCAGCTTCGACGACAAGGACATCTCCACCGAGTACTCGGCGCTGATGTCCAAGGTGATGGCCAACGGCAATGAGCGGATCAAGTTCCCGATCAACGAGCCCGCCAGCGGCAAGAAGAAGTCGCAGATCGAGGAGTACCTCGACTTCTACCATGGACCGGGGGTGCAGCACATCGCCGTGGCCACCGACAACATCATCGCCACGGTGAGCGCGCTGCAGGCCCGGGGGGTCGAGTTCCTCACCGTGCCCGGGTCCTACTACGACGAGCTGTTCGACCGGGTGGGCCGCATCGACGAGGACCTGGCCCCGCTGCGCGAGCTCGGCATCCTGGTGGACCGGGACGACGAGGGTTACCTGCTCCAGATCTTCACCAAGCCCGTCGAGGACCGCCCGACCGTGTTCTACGAGATCATCCAGCGCAAGGGCGCCCGGAGCTTCGGCAAGGGGAACTTCAAGGCGCTGTTCGAGTCGATCGAGCGGGAGCAGGCGCTCCGGGGGAACCTCTAGATGCCGTTCTACCACCAGGTGGGCCAGGTGCCGCGCAAGCGGCACGTGGTGTTCCGGCGCCCCGACGGCGGGCTCTACGCCGAGGAGCTGATGGGGCATGAGGGGTTCGTGGGCACCTCGGCCCTGCTGTATCACACCTACCCCCCGACCACCATCAAGTCGGCCCGGAAGGTACGCGACATCGTCTGGGAGGCCGACGCCGGGACCAGCCTGCGGCACCGGCACTTCCTGACCAGTCGGGTGCGCCGTGGCGGCAGCCCGACCCTCGACCGGATCCCGCTGCTGTTCAACAGCGACATCGGCATGCTGTACGTGGAGCCGGACGAGAACGACGCGCACTTCTACCGGAACAGCCAGGCCGACGAGTGCGTGTACGTGGTGGAGGGGCAGGGGACCCTGGAGTCGGTGTTCGGGGAGCTGCCGTTCCGCGCCGGCGACTACGTGGTGATCCACCGCAACATCCTGCACCGGTGGCGGCTCGACCTCGCGAAGGGACCGGCCAAGTTCGTGGTGTTCGAGAGCCGCGGGCACATCCGGTTCCCGCGGCGCTACATGAACGAGGTGGGCCAGCTGCTCGAGGGGGCGCCGTTCTGCGAGCGCGACATCCGGCGGCCCATGGAGGTCCACCCGCACGACGAGCAGGGCGACTTCCCCCTCCTCGTCAAGCAGTACGACGCGATCAACGAGATGGTGCTCGACCACCATCCCTTCGACGTCGTGGGCTGGGACGGGTACTTCTACCCCTGGATCTTCAACATCCACGACTTCGAGCCGATCGTGGGCCGCATCCACCAGCCGCCCCCGGTGCACCAGACCTTCCAGGGCGACGGCTTCGTGATCTGCTCGTTCTGCCCGCGGCCCTACGACTTCGACCCGCAGGCCGTGCCGGCGCCGTACAACCACTCCAACGTGGACTCGGACGAGGTGCTGTTCTACGCCTCGAGCGAGTTCATGAGCCGGAAGGGGATCGAGTACGGCTCCATCACGCACCACCCCGACGGGCTGCCCCACGGCCCCCACCCGGGGCGGGCGGAGGCCTCGATCGGCGCCAAGGCCACCAACGAGCTGGCGGTGATGATGGACTCCTTCCGCCCGCTCAGGGTGGCGCGGCCCGCGCTGGCCATCGAGGACCCGGACTACCACAAGAGCTGGCTCGACAGCCAGCACGCGCAGTTCAACCCGCCGACCACGTGAGCCGGTGGCCGGCGCGATGACCGGTCCCCTCTGGACGCCCACCCCCGCCCGCGTGGCGCGCGCCAACCTGACGCGCTTCACCGCCCGCTACCGCCCGGGGGCGGACGCCGCGGCGCTGTGGCGCTGGTCGGTGGAGGAACCGGAGCCCTTCTGGGCCGCGGTGTGGGAGTTCACCGGCGTGCTGGCCCAGCCCCGTCCGGACGGTCCCCCGTGGGACGCGGTGCTGGAGCAGGGCGACCAGATGCAGCCGCCGGGAGAGCCCGGCGGGCCGCGCTGGTTCCCGGGGGCCCGCCTCAGCTTCGCCGAGAACCTCCTGCGGCATGCCGACGACCGCGAGGCGCTGGTCTTCTGGAACGAGCTCGGCCGGCAGCGGGCCCTGACCTTCGCGGAGCTCCGCCGCGAGGTGGACCGCTATGCCGCCGCGCTGCGTGCCGCGGGGATCGGCCCCGGCGACCGGGTGGCTGGCCTGCTTCCCAACCTGCCCGAGACGATCATCGCCATGCTCGCCACGGCGAGCCTGGGCGCCACCTGGAGCAGCTGCTCACCCGACTTCGGGGAGCGCGCGGTGCTCGACCGCTTCGGGCAGATCCGCCCCCGGGTCCTCTTCACGGTGGACGGCTACCGCTACGCCGGCAAGGAGATCCCGCTCGGCGACCGGGTGGCGCGCGTGGTGGCGGGGCTGCCCGGCATCGAGGCCGTGGTGGTGATTCCGTACCTCGGCGGCCCGGCGGCCCGGCGGCCCGAGGGGTCCGGGACGGACCCGAGGATCGTCCCGCTCGAGGGCTGGTTGGCGGCCGCTGGCACCACGCACCGCCGAGCCGCCGAGCCGCCGAGCCGTTTCCCATTCGACCACCCGCTCTACATCGTCTACTCGAGTGGCACCACCGGACTCCCCAAGTGCATCGTGCACGGAGCCGGGGGCACGCTGCTCCAGCACCTCAAGGAGCTGGTGCTGCATACCGACCTGACCCGGGACGACCGCATCTTCTACTTCACCACCTGCGGGTGGATGATGTGGAACTGGGTGGTGTCGAGCCTGGCGGTGGGCGCCACGGTGGTGCTCTACGACGGTGCGCCGATGGCGCCGGAGCCCGATATCCTCTGGCGCATGGCGGCCGCGGAGCGGGTGACGGTCTTCGGCACCAGCGCCAAGTACCTCGCCCTGTGCGAGAAGGAAGGGCTCGCCCCCGGCACGGCCCACGACCTCGCGGCGCTCCGGGCCATCCTGAGCACCGGCAGCCCCCTCGCGGTGCACAGCTATGACTACGTCTACGGCCGCATCAAGGCCGACCTGCACCTGGCCAGCATCAGCGGCGGGACCGACCTGATCAGCTGCTTTGCGCTGGGCTATCCGACGCTGCCGGTCTGGCGGGGCGAACTGCAGGGGCCCGGGCTCGGCATGGCGGTGGACGTCTGGAGTCCTGAAGGCGCCCCGCTCGTCGGCGAGGCAGGGGAGCTGGTGTGCACCCGTCCCTTCCCCAGCATGCCGGTGGGATTCTGGGATGACCCCGGCGGGCGGAAGTACCATGCGGCCTACTTCGAACACTTCCCCGGCGTCTGGCGCCACGGCGACTGGGCCGAGCGCACCGTCCATGGCGGCCTCATCATCTACGGCCGGAGTGACGCCACCCTCAATCCGGGGGGCGTGCGGATCGGTACCGCGGAGATCTACCGCCAGGTGGAGCGGCTGCCGGAAGTGCTGGAGAGCCTGGTGGTGGCCCAGGACTGGGAGGACGACGTGCGGGTGGTGCTGTTCGTGCGCCTCCGCCCCGGGCTCGTGCTCGACGAGGCGCTGCGGGACCGGATCCGGCGGGAGGTCCGGGCACACGCCAGCCCGCACCACGTGCCCCGCAAGATCCTGCAGGTGGACGACCTCCCCCGGACCATCAACGGCAAGCTCTCGGAACTCGCCGTGCGGGCGGTGATCCACCGCCGGCCGGTGGGCAACGCCGATGCCCTGGCCAATCCGCAGGCGCTCGACCTCTTTCGCGATCTCGCGGAGCTGCGCACATGAGTGACGCCCCCGTGGCGCTCGCGGGCACCGCCCCGCCGTGGCCGGCCCCCATGCAGGCGGTGCTCGCCGGCCTCATCGACTACGCCGGGCTCTTTCCCCCCGCCGGGCTCGGCATGGCCGAGACGGTGCGGAACTTCGCCGCGTACCAGGCCTCCGAGGCCAGCTGGGCGCTGGCGCGGCTGGTGCTGCCGGTGGCGCGCCTGCAGGAGTTCGAGGCTGCGCTCGCCGCGCTGCCCGAGGCGGAGCGGCTCGGCGCGCGCTTCCCGATCACCGCCCTGCTCGGCAGTGACCCGGTGGCCGACCTCGCCGCGGTCTGCACCTTCAACGAGCGGCACGTGCACGGCGGCCCCTGCATCCTGTCGCTGGAGGCGCGGGTGGGTGGGGCCGAGCAGGTGGCCCGCCTGGCGGGGATGGTGAGCGAGGAGTACGAGCTCTACTGCGAGTTGCCCCTCGACGGCGACCTCACGGCGCTGGTGGGGCAGGTGGGCGCCGCCGGGGCCTTCGCCAAGGTGCGCACCGGGGGTGTCACCCCCAGCGACATCCCCGCGCCGGAGGCGGTGCTCGCCTTCCTCTCCGCCTGCGCCACCGAAGGGGTGCCGTGCAAGGCCACCGCGGGGCTGCACCACGCGCTGCGCGGCGACCAGGCGCTCACCTACGCTCCCGACAGCCCGCGCGCCACGCTGTACGGCTACCTCAACGTGATCCTCGCCGCGACCGCGCTGTGGCAGGAGCGTTCCACCGAGGAGGCCCACCGGCTGCTCACGCTCGGGCGCGAGACCGGCCCGACCCAGGACCCCTCCGCCATCCACTGGGGCGGGATCCGCGTGACGCGGGAGGAGATCGTCCAGGCCCGGTCCGAGTTCCTCCGGGCGATCGGCTCCTGCTCCTTCACCGAACCGCTCGCCGAGGCCCCCCGCGGATGACCGCCCCCCTGCGCGACGAAACCCACGACCCCGCGCGCCGCAGCTTCGTGCCCGGCGCCAACGTGCCCGGCGCCGATTTCCCGGTGCAGAACCTGCCCCTCGGCGTGTTCCGCACCTCGGCGCAGGACCGGCCGCGGGTCGGCGTGGCCATCGGCGACCGGATCCTCGACCTGGGTGCGGCGCTCGAGGCGGGGGTGCTGGAGCTCCCCGAGCGGCTGGCGGTGGCGTGCCACGGGGCGTCGCTCAATGCGCTGATGGCCGAGCCGGTGGACCGCCGGCGCAGCCTCCGCGCCGCGGTGGCCGCGGCCCTGACCGAGGGGAGCCGGCTCGCCCGGGACCGCGCGCTCCACGACCGGCTGCTGCGCGGGCCGGGCGAGGCGCAGCTGTTGCTCCCCGCCAGCGTGGGGGACTACACCGACTTCTACGCCTCGGTGTTCCACGCCTCGAACGTGGGCGCGATGTTCCGCCCCGACAATCCGCTGCTGCCCAACTACAAGTGGGTGCCCATCGGCTATCACGGGCGGGCGTCGTCGCTGGTAGTGAGCGGCACGCCGGTGCGGCGCCCCGCGGGGCAGGCCAAGGCCCCTGACGCGGTGGCCCCAGCCTTCGGGCCGTCGCGCAGCCTCGACTACGAGCTCGAGGTGGCTGCCTGGATCGCGGGGGAGAACCCGCTGGGGACGCCGGTGCCGCTGGCGGAGGCGGAGGGACGGCTGTTCGGGCTGAGCCTGCTCAACGACTGGTCGGCCCGCGACGTCCAGTCCTGGGAGTACCAGCCGCTCGGGCCGTTCCTGGGCAAGAACTTCGCGACCAGCCTCTCGCCCTGGGTGGTGACGATGGAGGCGCTGGCCCCCTTCCGGGTGCCGGCCTTCGTGCGGCCGGCCGGCGACCCGGCGCCGCTCCCCTACCTCGACGATCCGGGTACCGCCCAGTGGGGCGGGGTGGACCTCCAGCTCGAGGTGGCGCTGCAGACCGCGCGGATGCGGGAGCAGGGCCAGCCCGCGGTGCGGCTCTCCCGCTCGCGGTTCGGGCAGATGTACTGGACCCTGGCCCAGATGGTTACCCACCATGCGAGCAACGGCTGCAACCTCCGGCCGGGCGACCTCATCGCCAGCGGCACCGTCTCGGGGCCGGGGAAGGACGAGCGCGGGTGCCTGCTCGAGCTCACCTGGCGCGGCAAGGAGCCGGTGACGCTGCCCAACGGCGAGACCCGCGCCTTCCTCGAGGACGGGGACGAGGTGGTGCTGACCGGGTGGTGCGAGGCGCCGGGCGCGGCCCGCATCGGCTTCGGCGAGTGCCGGGGCCAGGTGCGGGGCGGGTGATGGACCGAGTGATCTCTCCAGACCAGGAGTGCCGATGACGACCGACCTCACCCTCGACGGGATCGCCCCGGGCCTCACCACGACCCGGGCGCCGTTCATCGAGCACGCGCAGGCGAGCGGGCAGCTCTACATCACGCAGCCCTACGAGCTCTACAGCGAGGAGAACCACCGGACCTGGAGCCGCCTGCTGGCGCGGATGCGGCCCCGGTGGGAACGCTACGCCAACCCCCGCTTCCTCGAGGGGGTGGAGACGCTGCGGCTCAACCCGGACGGCGTGCCACGCTGTGATGAGATCAACCGCTTCCTGGAGCCGCGCACCGGGTTCAGCGCCAAGCCGGTGAGCGGCTACGTGCCGGCGTACCTGTTCTTCGACTGCCTCAAGCGGCGGGAGTTCCCCACCACCATCACCGTGCGCGACGGCAGCTCGCTCGACTACCTGCCCGAGCCGGACATCTTCCACGATATCGCCGGCCACGTCCCGATGCACACCGACCGGGCCTTCGCCGACGCGCTGGTGCGCTTTGGCCAGTTCGCCGAGCGGGCGGCCCGCCGGGCGGGTGAGATCCGCGACGAGGCGGAGCGGATCCGGGTGCTCACCAGCAACGTGAAGGGGCTGGCGCGGTTCTTCTGGTTCACGGTGGAGTTCGGGCTGATGCGCGAGGGCCCCGGCATCCCCATCGGGCCGGGCCACGTGCGCGCCTACGGCAGCGGGCTCCTGTCGAGCTACGGGGAGCTGGAGCACTCGGTCGACTCGCCGGTGGTGCAGCGGGTGCCCGCCCAGACGGAGTGGATGCTCAACCAGTACTTCGAGATCCACCACTACCAGCCGCTGCTGTTCGTGATCGAGGACTTCGAGCACCTGTTCTACCTGGTGCACGACCTCGAGAAGCGGCTCGACGCCGGCCTGCTCGACAATCTGCAGCCCGGGGAGCCGGAGGTGAACGAGGTGGACCTCAAGAGCTTCCTGGACGCGGCCCGCTAGGCGCGCCCCCTCGCGTCGCGGCGCACCGCGCCGCGCCATTCGGTACCACCCGCCCGCGGCATCGGACCCTATACTCGGGTCCGATGCCGCGCGCGCTTTCTCCCGACGATTGTCACGACCCGCGCCACCGGCTGGGACTGCTCGGCGAGGCCGAGGCGATGCGGTACTTCCGCGAGGCGGGGTGGCAGGTGGAGGCCCACCGGTTCCGGGTGGGGCACAACGACCTCGACCTGGTGGTGCGGCAGGGGGCACTGGTGGCGTTCGTCGAGGTGAAGACCCGCCAGGGTCACGGCTTCGGGGCCGGCGTGGAGGCGATCGGCTGGCGCAAGCGGCGGGTGCTCGCCCGGCTGGCGGAGGTATGGCGGCTGCGGCACGGGCGGGCGGGGGACGGCTATCGGTTCGACGTGGTGGAGGTGCGGTGGGGGCGGGCGCGGGGGCCGGCGGTGGTGCACCTGCCGGATGCCTGGCGGATCTGGTGAGGTGTTGTAGTGGATGAAAATACTCCACCAAGAGACTATTGCTTCGGATGATATTCGGTTGTAGATTCGTCGGTGTACAGTTGTGGCGCAAAGTCAATCACAAAAACACTATGGAGCACCCAAATGGCTGCCGAAGAGACCAAGCTCGATGCGGAGCGTCGCAAGGCGCTGACCCTGGCGATCTCCCAGATCGAGAAGCAGCTGGGCAAGGGCTCCATCATGCGGATGGGCTCGGAGAATCCCCGGGTCAAGGTGGCCGCCATTCCCACCGGCGCCATCAACCTCGACGCCGCCATCGGCATCGGCGGGGTGCCCCGCGGCCGGATCACCGAGATCTACGGCCCGGAGTCCTCCGGCAAGACCACGCTCTGCCTCCACCTGGTGGCCAACGTGCAGAAGGCGGGCGGGGTGGCGGCCTTCGTCGACGCGGAGCACGCGCTCGACATCGAGTACGCCAAGAAGCTCGGGGTGGACATCGAGAACCTGCTGGTGTCGCAGCCGGACACCGGGGAGCAGGCGCTCGAGATCGTCGAGATCCTGGTCCGGTCGGGGGCGGTGGACATCGTCGTGGTCGACTCGGTGGCGGCGCTGGTGCCCAAGGCGGAGATCGAGGGCGAGATGGGCGACAGCCACATGGGGCTGCAGGCCCGGCTGATGAGCCAGGCGCTCCGCAAGCTGGCCGGGGCCATCAACCGCTCGCACTGCGCGGTGGTGTTCATCAACCAGCTGCGCGAGAAGATCGGCGTGATGTTCGGCAACCCCGAGACCACCACCGGCGGCAAGGCGCTCAAGTTCTACGCCTCGCTCCGCCTCGACATCCGCCGGGTGGGGCCGGTCAAGGAGCGGGAGAACGTGATCGGCAACCACGTCCGGGTGAAGGTGGTGAAGAACAAGGTGGCGCCGCCCTTCAAGCAGGCGGAGTTCGACGTCATGTTCGACGAGGGCATCAGCCACTGCTCGCTGGTCGTCGACATCGCCGCCGAGGCCAACATCATCCAGAAGTCGGGGGCGTGGTACTCCTACGGCGACCAGCGCATCGGGCAGGGGCGCGAGAACGCCAAGCTGTTCCTCAAGGACAACCCGGCCCTCCTCACCGAGATCGAGACCAAGGTCAAGGACTTCCTGGGCATGAAGGGTGGCGCGGCGGTCGGCGCCGCCGCGGACGACGAGGAGTAGGCCGGCCCGCCGGCCCATCGCATGGCACGCATCACGGGGTTCGAGCCCGACCCGCGCCGCCCCGGCGCGGTCCGGGTCCTGGTGGACGGCCGGCCCTTCTGCACGGTGCACGAGGAGGCGGCCGGCGCCGGGTTGCGGGTCGGCGGGGACTGGGACGACCAGCAGCAGGCGCTGGCCGGCCAGGCCGCCGACGAGGAGGCGGCGTGGCGGGCGGCGCTCCGCTCGCTCGAGTTCCGGAGTTTCGCGGTGGCGGAGCTCCGGCGCCGCCTGCGGCTCAAGGGGCACCCGCCCGCGGCGGTGGAGTACGCCGTGGCGCGGGCCCAGGGGGCGGGGCTGCTCGACGACGCCGCCTATGCCCGGCTGTATGTGGCCTCCCGCGCGGCCCGGGGGCGGGGTCCCTCCCGGATCCGCCGGGACCTGCTGGCCCTCGGCGTGAGCCGGGAACTGATCGACCACGCCCTGGCGGAGCAGTGGCCCGACCAGGACGACGCCCTGGCCATCGCGCGGGAGCTCGCCGAGCGGCGGCTGCGGCAGCTGGCGGCCCTCCCGCCCGAGACCCGCCGGCGCCGGGTGCTCGCCTACCTGGCCCGGCGCGGCTTCACCGGCAGCCGGGTCAGCGACATCGTGACCCGGGCCCTGCGCGGTAAGTCCTGACGCGACTTGGCCGTAGGTGCATCCGACCGGTATATTCCCCGGTCTATGAAAGCCGCCCAGATCCGCCGCCTGTTCCTCGACTACTTCATCCGCCAGGGGCACCGCGAGGTGCCTTCTTCGTCGCTCCTGCCCGCCGACGACCCGACGCTGCTCTTCACCAACGCCGGGATGAACCAGTTCAAGCGCCTCTTCCTCGGCGTGGAGCAGCGGGACTACGCCCGCGCCGCCACCTGCCAGAAGTGCGTGCGCGCCGGCGGCAAGCACAACGACCTCGAGCAGGTGGGGCACACCACCCGGCACCACACCTTCTTCGAGATGCTGGGGAACTTCTCCTTCGGCGACTACTTCAAGCGCGACGCCATCCGCTTCGCGTGGGAGTTCGTCACCGGCAAGGACTACCTCGGCATCGATCCCGCGCGGCTCCGGGTGACGGTGCACCATACCGACGACGAGGCCCGGGGGCTGTGGCGCGAGATCTCCGGCCTCCCCGCCGACCGGATCTACGGCCTCGGCGACAAGGACAACTTCTGGCAGATGGGCGACACCGGGCCCTGCGGCCCGTGCAGCGAGATCTACGTCGACCTCCGGAAGCCCGCGGCCGGCGCCCGGGCCGACGTGATCAGCCAGGAGGAGTTCGAGGTGCTGGCGGAGTCGGGCCAGATGCTCGAGATCTGGAACCTGGTGTTCATGCAGTTCGATCGCTCGGCCGACGGGACGCTCACCCCGCTGCCCAAGCCCTCGGTGGACACCGGGGCGGGGCTCGAGCGCATCGCGAGCGTGCTGCAGGGCGAGGACTCGAACTTCCACACCGACCTCTTCATGCCGCTCATCCAGCGGGTGGCGCAGCTGGTGGGGAAGCCCTACGACCGCGGCCCCGCCGGCGGCTCGTTCCGGGTGCTCGCCGACCACGCGCGGGCGGTGACGTTCCTGCTGGCCGACGGCGTGTACCCGAGCAACGAGGGCCGCGGCTACGTGCTGCGCCGGATCCTGCGGCGCGCGGTGCGGCACGCCTGGCTGCTCGGGCGCAAGGAGCCGACCCTCGCGCCGCTCACCGAGCTGGTGGTGGCCGAGATGGGCGAGGCCTACCCGGAGCTGCGGGCCAAGGCCGCCTACGTGGCCGACGTGACGCGGCAGGAGGAGGAGCGCTTCCTCGAGACGATCGACGGCGGGCTCAGGCGGCTGGAGGAGCTGGTGGCGTCGGGCGCCCGGAGCATCCCCGGCGCGGAGGCCTTCAAGCTGTACGACACCTTCGGCTTCCCGATCGACCTGACGCAGATCCTGGCGGGGGAGCGGGGGCTCAGCGTGGACCTGGCGGGCTTCGAGCAGGCCCTGGCGGAGCAGCGGGCGAGGTCCCGCGAGGTCCGGAAGGCCCAGAAGGGCGCCGGCGCGCTGGCCACGGGCAGCGACGGCGCCGGCCTCGAGGTGCTGTCGGCCGCGCCCTCGCGCTTCACCGGCTACGCGGTGACCGAGGCGGAGTCGCGGGTGCTGGCCTACGCGCTGGCCGGCGACCGGCTGGAGCTGATCCTCGAGGACAATCCCTTCTACGCCGAGTCGGGCGGCCAGGTGAGCGACACCGGTACCGTGAGCGGGGAGGGGTGGTCGCTCGCGGTGGCGTCGGTGCGGAAGGATCCGCGCGGCTCGGTCATCGGCGGCACGCTGACCGGTGAGTTCGTGCCCGGCACCGTGCGCGCGGTGGTGGACCGGGCCCGCCGGCGCGACATCGAGCGCAACCACAGCGCGACCCACCTGCTGCACTGGGCGCTCCGCAAGCACCTGGGCAGCCACGTGCGGCAGCAGGGCTCGCTGGTGGAGCCGGGTCGGCTGCGGTTCGACTTCTCGCACCACGGGCCGATCGAGCCGGCGGTCCTCGACGGCATCGAGCGCGAGGTCTACGAGCAGGTGCTGGAGAACTTCCCGGTGGACACCCGGGAGATGGCCTACCCCGACGCACTCAAGCTCGGCGCCATGGCGTTCTTCTCGGAGAAGTACGGCGACCGGGTGCGGGTGGTGCAGATGGGCCCGTCGATCGAGTTGTGCGGCGGCACCCACGTGCGCAGCACCGGCCAGCTTGGGCTGTTCCGGGTGGCGGGGCAGGGCGGCGTGGCCGCCGGCGTGCGCCGGGTGGAGGCCATCACGGGCCCCGAAGCGTACCAGAGCGTCGCGGCCGAGGAAGCCCTGCTGCAGCAGGTGGCGCAGTCGCTCAAGGCGCACCCCGACCAGCTGCTGCGCAAGCTCGAACAGGCGCAGCAGGAGCGGGAAAAGCTCGAGGCGCGGCTGGCGCAGCTGCTCAAGTCGGGCGCGCAGCCGGCGGCCCAGGGGGAGTCGCTCGAGATCCGGGGCGTACAGGTGCTGATCGCCGACACCGACAGCGAGGACCGGGACGAGGTGGCCGCGCTGGCCGACCGGTACCGCGAGGGCAAGTCGCGGGCGGTGCTGGTGCTCTTCTCCGCCGCGGGCCGCGGCGCGGTGCACGTGGCGCTCACTGACGACCTGGTCAAGGCGGGGCGGAAGGCCGGCGACCTGGTCAACCGCATCGCGGCGGTGAGCGGCGGGAAGGGGGGCGGACGGCCGGGCCTGGCGTCGGCGGGCGCCGGCGATCCGGCCCGCCTGGGCGAGGCCCGCGCCGCGGTGCCCGCGCTGGTCGAGGCGTGGCTCGGCGCATGAGCGCCACCCCGCTGGGCGCGGAGCAGTGGCTGGCGGCCCGCACGGCCGGGGGCCCGGAGCGGCTGTGCGCGCGGGTGCTGGAGCGCGCGGCCGAGGTCTCCGAGGGCGAGGGTGCCCCGGAGCGCCTGGCGCTCGCCGCCGAACGGGTGCTCGCGATCGTGGAGGAGCATCCCGGCGACCGCGCCATCGCGCTCGACCTGCTGGCGGCCGATGCGCTAATCACCCTGGCGCTGCTGGCCCAGGCCGAGCAGGCGCCGGAGCGGCTCGGCGCGTTTGCCGAGGGGCTGCTCGCCGCCGAGCGGATCGTCTGAGTGATCGACCTCCACAGCCACCTGCTTCCCGGGGTTGATGACGGCTCGAAGAGCGTGGAGCAGTCGGTGGCGGTGCTGCATCGGCTGGCCGCGCAGGGCCTCACCGACCTCGCGCTCACTCCGCACCTGCTGGCCAGCCAGGCTGGGCAGGGCGCCCCCCCGTCTCATGACCGCGCCTTTGCCGCGCTCACCGCGGCGGCGCCGGACACCGTTCGGCTGTACCGCGGCGCGGAGGTGATGCTCGACCGCCCGCTCGATCCCGTGATCGCCGCCGAGCGCCGGGTGACCCTCAACGGCAGCCGCTACATCCTGGTGGAATTTCCCCGCATGGTAGCGGCCCAGACGGTGGAGCACGCGCTGGCGCTGGTGGTGGCGGTGGGGCTGGTGCCGGTGCTGGCGCACCCGGAGCGCTACAAGTGCTGCCACATCGACCTGGCGCGGCGGTGGAAGTCGCTGGGATCGCTGCTGCAGGTGGACGGCCCGACGCTGCTCTCCAACCGTCCCCGCGGCGACCGGGCGCGGGAGCTGGTGGCGGAGGGCCTCGCCGACATCGCCGCCGGCGACAACCACGGCGACGACCGGTCGCTGCGCGGGGCGTGGGACGAGCTGGTGGCGCACGAGGGGCGCATGCAGGCCGACCTGCTGCTGGTGCGCAACCCCCGGGCGATCCTCGACGACCGGCCCACCGAGCCGGTGGCGCCGCTCACCTGGCGCTTCTCGCTGGTGGACCGGGTGCGGGCGCTGTTCGGCACCAGCCAGGGGGAGGATCGTCCATGATCTCGCTCGCGGGCAAGGCGGCGCTGGTCACCGGCGGGTCGCGCGGGATCGGCCGCGCGGTGGCGCTGCTGCTGGCGCGGGCCGGCGCCGACGTGGGGATCACCTGCCTCTCCCGCCGTGCCGACGCCGACGCCGTGGCGGCGGAGATCCGCACCCTGGGCCGCCAGGCGTGGGTCGGCCTCGGCGACCTGGGCGATCCCGCGGTGGCCGACCGGCTGGTCGGGGAGGCGGCGTCGGCGCTGGGCGGGCTCGACTGCTTCGTGGGGAACGCCGGCATCTGGCCGGCCGAGGACCTGCCGCTGGCCGAGATGCCGGACGGGCGCTGGGTGGGCACCATGCGGGCCAACCTCGACGCCATCTTCTACACCACGCGCGCCGCGCTGCGGCGCCTGCGCACGCCCGGGCGGGTGGTGCTCATCGGCAGCACCGCGGGCCAGCGGGGCGAGGCCTACCACGCCGACTACGCCGCCACCAAGGGCGCGATGATCGCCCTGGTCAAGTCGCTGTGCGTGGAGGCGGCCCCCGACATCACGGTGAACTGCGTGGCGCCCGGATGGGTGGACACCGAGATGTGCTGGCCGGCGTTCGCCGACGGCGGCCGGGCGCGGATCGAGGCGGGCATCCCGCTGCGCCGGGTGGCCAGCCCCGAGGACGTCGCCGGCCCGGTGGCGTTCCTGTGCAGCGACCTGGCCCGCCACGTCACCGGCGAGGTGCTGAACGTCAACGGCGGCAGTGTCCTGTGCGGGTAGCATGATCCACCTGCTCTTCACCGGCGGTACCATCTCCATGCAGCGCGACGCGGCGGCCGGCGGCAACGTGCCGGCGCACGATGGCGCCGCGCTGGTGGCGCTGGCGCCCGAGCTGCCCGCCATCGCGCCGTTCACGGTGGAGGACTGGGGGCGCTACCCCGCCTGCCACCTCGGTCCCGACCGCCTGTGGGAGCTGCGCTGCCGGGTCGAGGCGGTGCAGCGGGGCGGGGCGGCGCAGGGCATCGTGGTCACCCACGGCACCGACACCCTCGAGGAGACGGCCTACCTGCTGGGGCGGACGCTGGACCCGGCGGTGCCGGTGGTGCTCACCGGCGCCATGCGCACCTCGAGCGAGCCGGGCTGGGACGGGCCCCGCAACCTGAGCGACGCCGCCCGGGTGGCCGCCGATCCCGCCAGCCGCGGCCGCGGGGCGATGGTGGTGTTCGCCGGGAAGATCTTCGACGGCCGCACCGTGGCCAAGGTCGAGGCCACCGCGCTCGACGCCTTCGCGGCACCGCACGGTGCGCCGATCGGTACGGTGGCGGAGGGACGGGTGTCCTACCACGTCCCCGCCGCTCCCCGGACGCCGCTGGCACCGGACGGGCTGGGCCCGCGGGTGGCGCTGGTGCCGCTCACCCTGGGCGACCACGGGGAAGTGCTCGACCTGCTCCGCCCCGCGCACGACGGCGTGGTGCTCGGCGCCTTCGGCAGCGGCAACCTGCCGCCGGGGGCGCTGCCGGCGATCGGCCGCTGGATCGCGGAGGGGAAGCCGGTGGTGCTGGGCAGCCGGTGCCTCCACGGTGAGGTGAGCCCGGTGTACGCCTTTCCCGGGGGGGGCGCGACGGTGGTGCGGCTGGGCGCGGTGCCCGCGGGGCCGCGCACCCTGGCCCAGGCGCGGCTGGAGCTCGTGCTGGCGCTCGCGGCCGGCGTCCCCTACGGCGCGGGGGCGTGACCATGCCGTTCCCCGCCCGGCTCGACATCCCCGAGGACGTGCTCGAGATCGCCCAGCTGCTGGAGCAGGGCGGCTACGAGGCGTGGTGCGTGGGCGGGGCGGTGCGTGACACCCTGCTGGGCGAGCCCAACTCCGACTTCGACATCGCCACCGCCGCCACGCCCGACGTGGTGCAGAAGCTGTTCCGCCACACCGTGCCGGTGGGGGAGCGCTTCGGGACGGTGGCGGTGAAGACCCGGCGGCGGTATCACGAGGTGACCACCTTCCGGAAGGACGTGCAGACCGACGGGCGCCACGCGGTGGTGGCGTACGGCGCCTCGCTCGACGACGACCTCGCCCGGCGCGACTTCACCATCAACGCGATCGCCTACCACCCGCTGCGGCACGAGTGGCGCGACCCGTTCTACGGGGCCGTGGACCTCGGGGCCCGCCTCATCCGCGCCGTCGGCGACCCGGCGCAGCGGTTCCACGAGGACTACCTACGGGTGTTGCGGGCGCTGCGCTTCGCGGCCCGGTTCGACTTCGCGCTCGAGCCCGACACCTGGGCGGCGCTGCTCGCGGCGGTCGGGGGGCTCGACCGGCTCTCGGCGGAGCGGGTGCGGGAGGAGTGGTTCAAGGGGCTCCGCACGGCGCGGTCCCTGCCGCGGCTGCTCGAGCTGTGGCTGTCGAGCGGCGCCGCCGCGGTGTGGCTGCCGGAGCTGCTCGACCACCCGCCCACCGCGCCCACGCCGTCGGTGTCGCCGAGCGGCTCACCGCTGGTGCACCGGCTGGTGACGGTGGGCCGCCTGCCCGACCGGGCCGCCGCGCTGGGCGGCTTCGGCGCCACCGGCAACGCCGAGCTGCCGCGGGACCCGGTGCTGCTCACCACGCTGCTCTGCCTGGACCCGGTGGCCGTGCTGGTCCGGCTCAAGGCGTCGAACGCGGAGATCGCCCGGGCCACCGCGATGGTCACCGGGCCGCTGGAGCCGGCGGGGAGCGGCATGGTCGAGGTGCGCCGCTGGATGGCGGCGGTGGGCGACGCGGCCGAGGACCTGTCGATGCTGTGGCGGCTGCGGCACGGTGCCCCGCCGCCCTGGGAGCCGGCGATGCGCGGCATCCGGGAACGGGGCGACCCGCTCACCCGGAAGCAGCTCGCCGTGACCGGGCTCGACCTCCGCGAGATCGGGGTCCCGGCCGGTCCGGAGATGGGCGCCCTGCTCGACCGGCTGCTCGCCGTCGTGGTCGACGACCCCAGCCAGAACACCCGCGACGCCCTGCTGGCGCGCGCGCGGAGCGCGCGGTGAACGCGCTGGTCTTCGCGCTGGTGGCCGCCCTCGGCAACCTCGCCGGCGGCTACGCGGTGGTGCGCCACGAGCGGAAGAGCCTGGTGGCGATCGAGATGGCGCTGGCCTTCGGGGCGGGGTTCATGCTGAGCGTGGCGCTGCTCGAGGTGGCGCCGGAGGCGATCGCCCGCGACCCGTCCGCGCCGTTCTACATCCTGCTCGGCTACCTCGCGGTGCACCTGGCGCAGCACGTGCTGGTGCCGCACTTCCACTTCGGCGAGGAGACCCACGCCATCAGCCCGCGGCAGGGGCTCACCGCGCTGGCCGGCCTGCTGCTGCACACGTTCTTCGACGGGGTGGCCATCGCGAGCGGCTTCCTGGTCTCGGGCTCGCTCGGGCTGCTGCTCTTCCTCGCGGTGTTCCTGCACAAGCTCCCCGAGGGCGTGGCCATGGCGAGCGTGATGCTGGCCGGGGGCCAGGGCGCCGGCCGCGCGCTGGGCGCCTCGGCGCTGCTCGGCGTGGCCACGGTGGCCGGGGTGCTGCTCACCGAGGTGAGCGGGCCGCTGGTGGCGCACGGGCTGGCGATCTCGGCGGGGGTGACGCTCTACGTCGCGGCCTCCAACCTGGTGCCCGAGTTCCAGGCCCGCCGCGGCTGGGCCATGCCGGTGGCGTTCTTCGGCGGCACCGCCGCCTTCGTCATCACCCGGCTGCTGGTCGAGGCGGGCGGCCACTAGGCCGCGCGGGGCGCCGATGTCCTCCTCCCTCTTCTCCCTGCCCGAGCCGCTGGCCGCCCGGATGCGCCCCGCCGCACTCGAGGAGTGCGTGGGGCAGGAGGGGCTGCTCGCGCCGGGCCGGGCACTGGGCGACGCGATCCGCCGGGGCGACGTGGGGAGCTGCATCCTCTGGGGCCCCCCGGGCACCGGCAAGACCACCATCGCGCGCCTGATCGCGCGGCACACCGACCGGGAGTTCGTGGAGCTCTCCGCGGTGCTCGACGGCGTGCCGCGGGTCAAGGAAATCGTGCGCGAGGCGGAGCAGCGGCGGGTGCTGGGCCGCGGCACGGTGCTCTTCTGCGACGAGATCCACCGCTTCAACCGGGCCCAGCAGGATGCCTTCCTGCCCCACGTGGAGCGGGGCACCGTCACCCTGATCGGCGCCACCACCGAGAATCCGAGCTTTGCGCTCAACGGGGCGCTGCTCTCCCGCTGCCAGGTGTACGTGCTCGCGGCCCTCACCCCCGCCGCGATCCGTGGCCTGATGGAGCGGGCCGTGGCCGACCGCGACCGGGGCCTCGGGTACCTGGACCTGGTGGTGGAGGACGGCGCCCTCGACCTGCTGGCGGAGCAGTCCGACGGCGACGCGCGGCGGGCGCTCACCGTGCTCGAGAACGCCGCCCGGCTGGCGGGGCCGCGCGGTACGCTCACGGCCGAGCGGATCGTCCAGGCCCTCGGCCGGCGGGTCCCGGCCTACGACAAGAGCGGCGAAGAGCACTTCAACATGCTCTCGGCCTACCACAAGTCGCTGCGGGGCAGCGACCCGCAGGGGGCGCTCTACTGGATGGCGCGGATGCTGGAGGGCGGGGAGGACCCGATGACCCTCTTCCGCCGGGCGATTGCCATGGCGGCGGAGGACATCGGCCTGGCCGATCCCGAGGCGCTCAAGCTGGCGGTGGCGGCGCGCGAGGCCTACCACATGCTGGGCCCGCCGGAGGGGTACCTCCCCCTGGCGGAGATGACCATCTACCTGGCCACGGCGCCCAAGTCCAACCGCAGCATGCTGGCCCTCAAGGCGGCGCTGGAGGCGGCGCGGCGCACGCCGGCGGAGCCGGTGCCGCTGCACATCCGCAACGCACCCACCAGCCTCATGAAGGAGCTCGGCTACGGCACGGGCTACCAGTACGCCCACGACGCGCCCACCGGGTATGTGCCGCAGGACTACCTGCCCGAGAAGCTCAAGGGAAGCGCCTTCTACCAGCCGGGGGAGATGGGGTTCGAGAAGCGGATCCGGGAGCGGCTGGAGTGGTGGGCGAAGCAGAGGCCGGAGACGGGCCGCGAGTAGGAGTGCGGGAAGTGGGAAGCGGGAAACGGGAAGCGGGAAGCGGGAAGCGGGAAAAGGGAAGAGGGAAGAGGGAAGAGGGAAGAGGGAAGGACGTGGGGGATTGGCTTGGTCTTCAAGAAGCGGCGGTAAGGCGGCAGGCCTACCGCCTACCGCCTAACCGCCCAACCGCCTAACCGCCTAACCGCCTAACCGCCCAACCGCCTTGCTACTCACGCCGCCTCCGGCTTGGCCTTCTGTTCCGGCCGCGGCCAGTGGATATCGCGCGCGTTCTTCCAGGCGGCGAGGAGTTCGGCGTTGCCGCGCAGGCGCCGGCGCTCCATGGCATCGAGCTGGCGGAGCACCAGGATGATCTCCTTCGACAGCACCTGGAGCTGGGCGACGGCGCCGACGCGTTCGGTGCGGCTGGTGGCCTGGCCGCTGACCAGGGTCTCGAAGCGGCCGATGGCGGCGCCCAGCGCGTCGAGCGTGCCCTCCGCCATGCCGTAGGTCTCGAGCAGCGCCTGGTGGGCGGTGGCGGTCTCCAGCACCACGCGGGCCATGCTCAGGAAGCGCACCTGGCCGGAGTTGCCGGTCGGCGGCTCCAGGGTGAAGGCGACCTCGGGCTGGCGCAGCGCGGCCACCGTGGCGATGCGGGCCAGGTCCTGGGTATCGGTGATGATGGCGCGACGCAGGTCGGCCTTGGTGTCCACGGCCAGCTCCACGGCGAGGCCGCTCCGCTGCTGCTGGTCGAGGAGGGAGCGCCCCTCCGCCACCAGGGTGGCGAGGGCCTGGACCGCAGCCTGGGCCGCGGGGGCGGGGTTGGGGTGGTCGAGCTGGAACTGGGCCACCCGGCCCCCCGCGTCGAAGACGAGCGCAAACGTGTACCGCATACCATCCATCCTTTCCTGTGTGTGGTGACCCGCCGTCGCTGGCGGGCTCCTGCCCTTTCCTTGAGGTGCGACGCCTGTGGGGGGCGCCGGTGCCGGCCCCGGCCGGGCGCCCACGCGCCGGCCGGTCCGGGAGGTGCCTAACGCAGGCGGCGTGCCACCGGTCCGTGCAGGGGGCCGACAAATCGTGCATGACGTTGACGGGCATGGCGTTGCTGCCGCGCGCGTCACTCGTGCAGCTGGCGGGAACGGGTGGTTGGTGTCCGCGGGGGCGGACGGTTGGGCGGTTGGACGGTTGGACGGTTGGGCGGTTGGACGGTTAGGCGGTTGGACGGTTCGGTGGCTGGGTGACGAACGTGGCCCGTCTGGTCATCTGCCGACGACCTCGCGCGCGCGGAGCGGGGCCGGCAATGCGTGCAGGTGCGCTGGCAATGATCCCGGATGCGCTGGCAATGCTCCCGGATGCGCTGGCAATGGCCCCGGATGCGCTGGCAATGATCCCGGATGCGCTGGCAATGGCCCCGGATGCGCTGGCAATGGCCCCGGATGCGCTGGCAATGCTCCCGGATGCGCTGGCAATGGCCCCGGATGCGCTGGCAATGCTCCTGGATGCGCCGGCAATGGCCGCGGGCGGGGTGGCAATGGTCACGCGCGACGCGAAAGGGCCATCGTGCGACGCTCGAGTGACGACGCATCAGGGGGAAGTGGCGGAGGGCCAGCGGAAAGGGCCGACGGGCACCGGGGAACTGGTGACGGGCGATGGGGAAGTGATGACGGACCGCGGGGAAGCGATGCCGGGCGCCGGGGAAATGCCGACGGGCGACGGGCAAGTGCCGACGGGCGTCGGCGAAGTACTGACGGACGCCGCGGAAGTGGCGGAGGGCGTCGGGGAAGGGGCCACGCACGCTTCTATTGGGGGCAGGTGCGTCGCTCGAATGATCCCGGGCCCGGCGGAAGTGGCCTCGGGCGCCGGTACAGGGGCCACGGGTCGTTCGCTGCGGTCGGTGGTTGCCGGGAAACTGGTCCGGTGCGCCGCGGAAGGGTCGGTGGACGTCCCGGGATCGGTCCGGCGGCCCCCGAGGCCCGGTGACCTGGGCCCGATTGCGGAATTCCCCCTTCGCCTTCCACCCTTCCCCTTTCCTCTATGTCCCTCCTCCCGTCTGCCCCCGTCGCCCTGCCTCCCCGCCTATATTGCAGCCATGCGTAGACTCCTTCCCGTCCTGGCCCTTGTCGTGGTGGCCGCCTGCGGGCCCGGCGGCGTCAATCCGGTCAACATCCTGCAGCCCGACGTCCGGCTGCATCACCTCGCGATCCGGAACGTAGGCCTGTCGGGCGGCACGCTCGACGTGGCGCTGGCGTTCCACAATCCCAACCAGCTCACCCTCAAGGGGGTGGGCCTCACGGCCAGCCTCGACATCGAGGGGAGCCGCTTCGGGGACGTGGCGCTGACCAACCCGTTCACCCTGGCGGCGAAGGACACCACCGTGCTCACGGTGCCGCTCACCTTCAAGTGGTCGGGGGTGGCGAGCGCGGCACGGGCGGCCCTGGGTTACGGCGCGGTGAACTACGGCATCAGCGGCCGCTTCACCATCAACACGCCGATCGGCACCCCGCTCGAAGTGCCCTTCTCGGGGCAGGGCAACGTGCCCCTGCTCAAGCCCTGACCCGGGGACGCCGCCGATTCGCGAACTGATCACGATCGAGCCCCCTGCCGAGCGCGCCGTGCTGGTGGGCGCGCCGCGGAAGGGCTCGGACGACGCGGAACACCTCACCGAACATCTCGATGAGCTGGCCCGGCTGGCCGACACCGCGGGCGCGGTGGTGGTGGGCCGGCTGTCCCAGCAGGTGGCGAGCCCCAACCCCGCCACGCTGATCGGCGAGGGGAAGGTGGAGGAGCTGCGGGCGCTGATGGAGGAGACCCGCGCCACGCTGGTGCTGTTCGACGAGGAGCTCACCCCCAACCAGGGCGCGAACCTCGAGAAGGAGCTCAAGACCCGGGTGATGGACCGGGCCGAGCTCATCCTCGACATCTTCTCCACCCGGGCACGCACCCACGAGGCCAAGCTGCAGGTGGAGCTGGCCCAGCTCGAGTACCTGCTGCCGCGCCTGGCGCGGATGTGGACCCACCTGAGCCGGATCCGCGGCGGCATCGGCCTGCGGGGTCCGGGCGAGACCCAGCTCGAGACCGACCGCCGGATGATCCGGCGCAAGATCCAGCTGCTGCGCGAGAAGCTGCGCGAGTGGGAGAAGCACCGCGAGGTGCTCCGCGCCGGCCGCACCCCGCTGCTCTCGGTGGCGCTGGTGGGCTACACCAACGCCGGCAAGTCGAGCGTGCTGCGGATGCTCTCGGGGGAGCACGGGATCTTCGTCGAGGACCGGCTGTTCGCCACCCTCGACACGCTGACCCGCGAGGTGGACCTGGGCGAGGGGTGCCGGGCCCGGGTGTCGGACACGGTCGGGTTCATCCGCAAGCTGCCGCACCACCTGGTGGCGAGCTTCCGGGCGACGCTCGAGGAGGTCCGCGGCGCCGACCTGCTGCTGCACGTGGTCGATGCGAGCCACCCGGGGTGGGAAGAGCAGATGGCGGTGGTGGACCAGGTGCTGGCCGAGATCGGCGTGGGCGAGCTGCCGCTGGTGCCGGTGTTCAACAAGATGGACCAGGTGAAGGATCCGTCGGCCTTTGCGGCCCGGGCCCGGGCGCTCTACCCCGACGCGCTGCTCGCCACGACCCAGCGCCTGGACGGCCTCGAGGGGGTCAAGGCCGAGCTGCGGCAGCGGGAGCGGGAGCTGCGGCCGCCGGTCACGGTGCTGGTGCCGCTGGCCGACGGGGCGCGGCTCGCGTCGATGTACCGCCTGGGCGAGGTGGTGGACCAGACGGTGGAGGGGGAGTTCCACCGGGTGCGGGTGCGGCTGGCGCCGTGGCAGGCGGAGCAGCTGCGGCGGGAGGGGGTCGCGGTGGGGGGGTAGGGGGGCGGTTCGGCGGTTGGGCGGTTGGGCGGTTCGTGCGAAGGGCGGCTCCCCATGCCGGAGAGCCGCCCTTCGTCGTACTTCCAATCATCCAATCGTCCAATCGCCTAATCGCCCAATCGCCTTCTCCCTACGCCTTCCCCGACAGCACCGACTCGAGGATCAGCCAGCGGTTCATGCCGGCGAGCTTCTGGTGCATCTTGGTCATCGGGGGGCCGCCGGCGGCTTCATCTTCCTCGATCTGCAGGTCGGCGAGGGCGTCGAGGCCCTTGGCGGCGAACTTGCGCAGGCCCTTGTCGAGGGCCAGGCCGGCGGTGCGGAAGTTGAAGAGCGTCGAGAACTGGAGGGTGTAGCCCAGGTCGGCGAGCTGCTGGTTGGTGATGAGGGTGCCGGACTTCTTGGCCTTCCCCCAGTAGAGGGAGGGGGAGAGGTTGAAGCCGAGCATCTGGTTGGGGTAGTACTTGCGCACGCCCTCGGCGAAGGCCTGGGGCTGCTCCAGGTCCACGTTGTTGAACTCCGCCCAGATCACGTCGCAGCCCAGCTCGGAGGCCTCCCAGGCATCCTCGACGGCCATCTTGACGCCGCCGGAGGACTGGCCGGGCAGGGCGCCGTCGACCGAGTCGGTGCGGGCGATGATCACGAGGTCCTCGCCCATGGCCTCGGCGGCGGCGCGGATGGCCTTGAGCTTGGCCAGCCAGGTGGCGCGGGGCACCAGCACCTTGTCGCGCTTGGCCTTGCCGACGTTGACGATGTGGCCGCAGGTGCGGTCGGCGGGGTCCTGGTTCTCGAGGTGGACGCCGCCCACCCGGGCGCGCACCAGCTCGGTGGCCAGGGAGAAGGTCTGGGTGGGCCCGCCGAAGCCGGCCTCCATGTCCATGAACATCGGGGGCACGTTCAGCAGTTCCTTGCCCTCGGTGTCGTAGTAGTGGGTGTGCCGGGCGCCCTCGATGCCTTTCCACAGCTCCAGCGCCAGCTCGACCATCTGGTGCGAGTGGTAGACGCCGATGTCGGGGTACATGTTCTTGACCGCGGCGAGCTGCCAGCCCGAGCCGTACAGCGCCTTGAAGCCGAGCCGGGTCATGATGGAGGCGGTGTAGGCGTCGTAGGCGCCGGCGGTATGGACGAAGGAGCCCTTGTCGCGGGCCTCGTGCAGCAGGCGGCGCAGCTTGGTGCCGGGGCGCTCGTTTTCCGGCGGGGCCAGGAGCTTGGCGATCTCGTCCTTGGGATAGACGGCGTGCTTGCTCACGGGCGCGGCGCTGGCCATGGACTGCCTCCTTGGGGGATGACGCGGCCCGCGGGCTCCGGGCACGCGGGGCGGGTTGCTGCGGACGGGCGCCGCGGAGGCCCGAGGGTCCGGCCCTGGTTCCGTGGACGCGGCGACTCCCGTATAATTATCAAATGTGAAATATTTCACAAGGGCGGGGGTCGGTGTGCCCTCCGCCGGCCCCGGGGAATGGGCGGGCGTGGGGTGCGGGATTCCCGCGCACGGGGTTTGCACGGGGGCAGGGTGGCATCACCGGCCGTCCCCCGCTAGGTTCGAGGGCCGGCTCGGCAACTCCTTGTGGCACATCACTTTCACGACAAGGTACGGCGGTCATGGCGGACGGTCTTGATCAGTTGATGGAGCGGATCGCGCGGGGCAACGCCACAGTTGGGGTGGTCGGCCTCGGCTACGTGGGTCTGCCCCTGGCGGTGGAGGTGGCGCGCAGCGGCTTCAAGGTGATCGGCTGCGACATCAGCGCGCCGGTCTGCGCCGGCATCAACGCCGGGAAGAGCCACGTGGAGGACGTGCCGGGCGAGCTGCTCGCCGGCTACGTGACCAAGGGGCTCATCGCCGCCACCACCGACTTCGGCCGGTTGCGGGAGTGCGACGTCATTTCGATCTGCGTCCCGACCCCGCTCAACAAGACCAAGGACCCGGACCTCTCGTACGTGGTGGCCGCGGCGGAGTCGTGCAAGGCCGGCCTGCGGGCGGGGCAGGTGATCATCCTCGAGAGCACCACCTACCCGGGCACCACCCGCGAGGTGCTGCTGCCGATCTTCGAGTCGACCGGGCTCAAGGTGGGCGTGGACTTCGGGCTCTGCTTCAGCCCGGAGCGGGTGGACCCGGGGAACCCGGTGTGGCAGACCCGGAACACCCCGAAGGTCATCGGCGGCATCACCAGGCGGTGCAACGACGCGGCGATGGCGCTCTACGGCAAGGTGTTCGACACCCTGGTGCCGGTGGAGAGCCCCGAGGCGGCGGAGCTGGTCAAGGTGTACGAGAACACCTTCCGGATGATCAACATCGCGCTGGCCAACGAGCTGGCGCAGGCCTGCGAGAAGCTGGGCCTGGACGTGTGGGGCGTGATCGAGGCGGCGGCGACCAAGCCGTTCGGCTTCATGAAGTTCACCCCGGGCCCGGGGCTCGGCGGCCACTGCATCCCGCTCGACCCGCACTACCTCTCCTGGAAGATGCGCACGCTGCACTTCAAGACCCGGATGATCGAGCTGGCCAGCGAGATCAACGCCGAGATGCCGGGCTACGTGGTGCAGAAGGCGGCCGACGCCCTCAACGACCGCATGAAGGCGATGAAGGGCAGCAAGGTGCTGGTGATCGGGGTGGCCTACAAGAAGAACATCGGCGACCTGCGGGAGAGCCCGGCGCTCGACATCATCCGGCTGCTGCAGGAGAAGGGCGCCATCGTCTCGTACCACGACCCGCACGTGGCGCACATCGTGGACGACGGGCACACCCCGATCCAGGGGCTGCCGCTGCACAGCGTGCCGCTCACCGCGGCGGCGCTCCAGGGCGCGGACCTGGCGCTCATCGTCACCGACCACACCGAGATCGACTACGCGATGGTCCTCAAGGAGGCGCCGCTGGTGTTCGACAGCCGCGGGGTGCTGCGGGCCGGCGGGCACGGGAAGCTGGTGGGGCTGTCGGGGGTGGTGAAGGCGTAGGGGGGAAGGCGATTGGGCGATTAGGCGATTGGGCGATTGGGAGATTGGGCGGTTGGGCGGTTGGGCGGTTGGGCGGTTGGGTGATTGGGCGATCAGGCGCCAGGCAGGGGGGGACGGGAGACCGTTCCCCCCGTTCCATTTCCGGCGGGGCCGCCCCCGCTTTCCCCGCTCCCCGGGTCCGTCTATACTCCATTCCATGCCGCCTGCCACCCTGCCTATCTCCAATCGCCGCATCCGGTTCGGTCTGGTCGGCTGCGGCCGGATCGCGGACAAGCACTTCGAGGCGCTGGCCCGGCACCAGGAGCGGGCCGAACTGGTGGCGGTGTGCGACACCGACCCGGGGGCGCTGGCGCGGGCGATGGCGCGCACGGGGGTGCCGGGCTTCGCCACGCTGGAGCAGTTGCTGGCGCAGTCGAACGCCGACGTGATCGTGCTGGCGACGCCCTCGGGGATGCACGCGGCGCAGACCATCCAGGCGGCGGAGGCGGGGCGGCACGTGGTCACCGAGAAGCCGATGGCCACGCGGTGGCACGACGGCAAGGCGATGGTGGCCGCGTGCGACAAGGCGGGGGTGAGCCTCTTCGTGGTCAAGCAGAACCGGCAGAACGCGACGATCCAGCTGCTCAAGCGGGCGATCGAGCGGCGCCGGTTCGGCCGGATCTACATGGTGAGCGTGAACGTCTTCTGGAGCCGGCCGCAGGAGTACTACGACAGCGCGCCGTGGCGGGGGACGTGGGAGTTCGACGGCGGGGCCTTCATGAACCAGGCGAGCCACTACGTGGACCTGCTCGACTGGCTGGTGGGCCCGGTGGAGAGCGTGCACGCGTTCACGGCCACGCTGGCGCGGCACATCGAGGTGGAGGACACCGGGGTGGCGTCGGTGCGGTGGCGGAGCGGGGCGCTCGGGTCGGTGAGCGTGACGATGCTCACGCACCAGAAGAACTTCGAGGGGTCGCTCACGGTGCTGGGGGAGAAGGGCACGGTGCGGATCGGCGGGGTGGCGGTCAACGAGATCCAGGCGTGGGAGTTCGCCGACCAGGACCCCGACGACGCGACGATCCGGGACGCGAGCTACCAGACGACCTCGGTCTACGGCTACGGGCACCCGGTGTACTACGACAACGTGATCCGGGCGCTGCGCGGGGAGGCCCGGGCGGAGACCGACGGGCGCGAAGGGCTGCGGTCGCTGGAGCTGCTGGTCGGGATCTACCTTTCGGCGCGCGACGGGAAGACCGTCG
>JAXLXY010000007.1:0-236504 GCA_046327715.1 Gemmatimonadales bacterium | reverse complement strand
GTCACGTCGGTGGTGGCGGTCGGCACCTGGCCGTCGCTCCAGTTGCCGGCGGTGTTCCAGCTGGTATCCACCACGCCGGTCCAGGTGCCGGGGGCCACGCCGGCCGGCCAGTTGACCGTGGCGTTGCTGGTCTGCACCCGGCCGCCGTTGCTCAGCGGGTTCGGGCTCAGCATGTCGATCACCAGCGGCACCCCGTCGCTCGGGTTGCTGTCGGTGGCATCGATGTAGAACCCGCTGGTCGGCACCACGCTGAAGCTCACGTTCAGGAACGCGAGCGGGCTGGCCGCGCCGGGGTGGGTGATGGTCAGCGGCGTGGCCGTCGGGGCGTAGCCGGTGAACGTCACCGTGTCGAAGGTCACCACCGTGCTGCCGGCGAAGTCGAGCAGCAGGTTGTTGAACGTGAAGTTGCTCACGTTGAGGATGGTGGTGAACAGCGTGCTGCCGTTGCCGGAGAGCGTCCGCACCGCCGTGGGCGTGACCCCCGCCGTGCCGGTGGCGTAGAGGTCGCTCGTGGCCGTGACGCCGCCGGCGCTGTTGGCGATGATCACGTTCTGGAACCGGCCGGCCCCGAAGCCCGGCGCGGCAAAGCTGAGCGTCTGCGCGCCGGCGCCGTCGAGGAACACGGTGTGGCTGCCGCTGCCGATGAACGTGGTGCCGGGGCCGGTCTGGGTGAAGTTGCCCGAGACGTTGAGGATGCCCGCCGTGAGCGAGGTGGTCTCGTCCCCGCCGCCGAAGCTGACGTTGCCGTTCACCTCGATGGTGTCGGCCACGTTGTTCATGACCAGCGTGCCGCCGCCCGTGGTCGACAGGTTCCCGTTGATGGTCCACTTGTCGCCGGTGTTGGGCGAGAAGAAGGCCGCCGTGCCGCCGATGATCACGTCGCCGTTGAGCGTGATCTTGGCCCCGCTGGTCCCCGCCGAGAGGAACGACGTGCCCGTCACCTGCGCCGCCGGGCTGCCGGTGACCGTCACCGCGCCGCTCGGGTTCCAGAACGCGCTGCTCCCGCTCAGCACCAGCGGGCCGCTGCTGCCGCCGTTCTGCTCCAGGAACGCCGCCGCCCCGCTCAGCGTCACCGGGCCGAAGCTGTTGCTGCCCGGACCCGTGGCATCCACGAACGCGCTGTTCCCCGTCAGGGTGGTGGCCCCGCTCACCGTCAGGCCCCCCGCGCTCGCGTCCACGAACGCCTGGAAGCCGCCCAGCGTGAGGCTCGCCGCCGCCAGCGACCCGCTCGTCAGGTCGATGAACTGGTTGGTGTCCGGCAGCACCACCCCCTGCGCCACCGTGAACGCCCCCGCCACCGTCAGCGCCGCGCCGGTTCCCGTCAGCGACAGCGCCCCGATCGTGATCGCCCCCGACGCCGTCGGCGCGTTGGGCGTCCCCGCCGGGATCAGCACGCTGTCCCCGGTCCCCGGCACCGCCGCCGGGCTCCAGTTCCCCGCCGTGGCCCAGGCCGTGCTCACCGCGCCGGTCCAGGTCTTGAGCCCCCCGCCCGTGCCGGTGGCCGCGAACGTCACCGTGGCCAGGCCCGGCGCGCTCGCCGTGAAGCTCTGCGCCCCCACCGTGGTCCCGAGCGTGGCCCCCATGCTCGCCAGCCCCGCCCCGTCACTCACCACCACCGCGCTGTCCACGCTCCCCCCGCCACTCGCCACCGCGAACGTCACCGCCACCCCGCTCACCGGCAGCCCGTCGCTCCCGTCCACCCGCACCACGAGCGGCTGGGCCAGCCGGCTCCCGATGATCCCGCTCTGCGCGTCCCCGCTCACCTTCACCAGCGTGGCCGGCGCCGCCGCGATGATCACCGTCGTCGAGTCCGTCACCCCCGTCGGCGTCACCGCCGTCACCGTCACCGTGTCGCGCGCCGCCGGCGCCGTGAACTGCCCCGCGCCGTTGATCGTCCCCCCGCTCGCGCTCCACGCCACGTAGAACTGCGCCACCGGCGCCGCCTGGCTGTCCTGCGCCGTGGCCCCGAACGCGAACGTCGCCCCGAAGGGCACCGTGGTGTCCCGCGGCCCGATCGTCAGGCTCGCCAGCTGGCTCCCCGGCCCCTGGTAGGCCACCGGGATGCTGCTCGGCGGGGTGCTGCCGCCCTGGGTGACGGTGAGGCTCTGGGTGCCGCGGAAGAGCAGGATGCTGCCGGCGTAGAGCTCGATGGTGACGTCGAGGGTCTCGCTGGTGCTCTGCAGGAAGACGTCGATGGGGACGCTGACCGCGCTGCTGTCGGCGCTGAAGGTCTTGGTGACCCGCGCCAGGGTGTCGGCCGGGGGCCGCACCACGGTGATGGTGAACCGGTCCATGGCCAGCGGCGCCACCCGCGCGAAGGCGTCGAACTGCGGCGCCACCCGCAACCGCGCCAGCCCCGGCCGCGCGGGCCCGATCGGGTTGTCGGTGCAGGTGACGACGACGAGGGCGAGCAGGGCAGCGCCGGCGGCCTTGAGGGCACGCCGCGCCGCGCCCGAGGCGCGGGAGGTGATCTGGGACATGGGCTCAGGGGCGAATGAGATGCCCCAATTGGCCGAATTCCGGCAGGGAAGTCAATGGTGGGTTTTCGCACCCGGGGGAGGGTGAGAACCCGGGACGCGTGTCCGCGTCCCTACGATTATGCCGGCGGGGCAGCCCCCGCCGGCCCGGCGGTTTACATGAGCCCGGACTTGGCCGCCTGCCACAGCTTCACCAGCCGGTCGAAGCCGTCCTGCAGGATCTCCACCTGCTGCGGGCTCGGGCTCGCGCCCAGCGCCGTCTCCAGCTCCGCCACGATCCGGTTCATCTCGCGCCGGTTCTGGCGGTCGCATTCGGCCCGGATTTCCGTGAGTTTCCGGGAGATTTCCGTCCGGACGTTCATGTCCATGGGAACCTGCCAGAGGTACGCGGCGCTGTCCCGCCCGCTGATGCAGAGCTCTCCCAGGCGGTCCACCAGCGGAAACCCCGATCGCCGCACCTGTTCCAAAGCTGCCTCCTGCATAAGTTTGCCTCCTGTGATTCCCGAGTCTCCCCTGCCGACCTGCCGCGGGAAGCGGACCGTGCCTGATCCTTCTGATCAGCACGAAGCAGGCCCGCGCCCCGCGGCGTGTGCCGCATCACCCTGCCCAGGTGCCCAGCGCCCCATGCCCAGCCCCGCCTTCCGTGCCCTGTCGCTTGCGGCACTCGCCCTGTGCCTTGGCACCGCCCCGCGTCTCGCGGCGCAGTCCACCCGACCGGAACGGACCGGCGGGGCGGAGACCTCCTCGTACGCCGACGTGACCGGGTTCCTCGACTCGCTGGCGCGCCGCACCAATGACATCCGCCTGGGCGTCCTCGGCACCAGCCCCGAGGGCCGTGCCATCCCGTGGGTGCTCGCGGCCCGGCCGATGGTCGATGGGCCGGCGGCGGCAGCCCGCAGCGGCAAGCCCGTCGTCTACATCCAGGGCAACATCCACAGCGGCGAGGTCGAGGGAAAGGAGGCGGCGCAGATGCTGCTCCGTGACCTCACCGTCGGGCCGCTCGCCGGTCTGCTCGACAGCGTGATCGTGCTCGTGGTGCCGATCTACAACATCGACGGCAACGAGCAGTTCGGTCCCGGGGAGCGCAACCGGCCCGGCCAGAACGGTCCGGCGGTGGTGGGGCCGAGCCTCAATGGCCAGGGGCTCAACCTCAACCGCGACTACGTGAAGCTCGAGGCGCCGGAGACCCGGGCGGGGTACGCGCTGCTGGGGGCGTGGGACCCGGACGTATTCATCGACCTGCACACCACCAACGGCAGCTACCACGGCTACGCCCTCACCTGGTCGCCGGGACTCAATCCCAACGGCTCGCCGGCCAACGACTATGTGCGTGACCGGTTTCTCCCCACCGTGCGCGAGCGGCTCCGCCGCCGCCACCAGGTGGAGACCTTTCCCTACGGCAACTTCCGCAGCCAGCAGCGGGATTCCCTGGCGCAGGGCTGGGAGACCTACGACGCCCGGCCCCGCTTCGGCACCAACGCGATGGGGGTCCGCGGCCGCCTCGCGATCCTGTCGGAGGGCTACAGCAACGACCCGTTCCCGACCCGGATCCGCGCCACCTACCTCTTCCTGCGCGAGATCCTCTCGCTCGCCGCCGAGGAGCGCGCCACGATCCGCCGCGTGGTGGCCGCCGCCGACCGGTGGCGGCCCGACTCGATCGCGCTCCGCTCGGTCTTCGCCCCGCCTCATACCGAGGAGGTCATCGCCGAGCTCACCGATGATGACGGCGACGGCAGCCACGGGTTCGCGCGCCGGCGGCGCTCCGGGGTGTTCAAGTCGATCCGGATGCCGGTGTATGACCGGTTCGTGCCGGCCGCTCAGGTGGCCCGCCCCGCCGGGTACCTCCTGCCGCCCGGCTACGGGCACCTGGTGAGCCTGCTCCGGACCCAGGGGGTGATCGTCGAGCGGCTGCGCGAGGCGTGGTCGGGGTCGGCCGCGCGCTTCCGGGTGGACAGCCTCCAGGTTGCGCCCTTCGTCTTCGAGGGGCATCGCACCGTCACGGTGTACGGCGCATGGGGCGCGCCGGAGGCTGCCGCCGCGGGGCCCGGCTGGTTCTGGGTTTCGACCGACCAGCGGCTGGGGACCTTCGCCGCCTGCCTCCTCGAGCCCGGCTCCGAGGACGGGTACGCCACCTGGAACTTCCTCGACCGCGACCTCCGCCGGGGCGCCACGCTGCCGTTCTTCCGCCTGACGTCGTCCCTGGCGGTCGCCACTGAGCTGCTTCCCTAGGCCAGGGAACCCGTCGAGGTCCCCGGGGTACCCCCGGTGGCTTTCGTTTCCCGTTTCCCGTTTCCCGGCTACTTCGACTCCATGCCCGCTCCCGGCGCCAAGGCTCCCGCGTTTTCCCTCCCGGCCACGGACGGCGCCACGGTGAGCCTCAAGCAGTTCAAGGGCAAGCCGGTGGTCCTGTACTTCTACCCGAAGGACGACACCTCCACCTGCACCACCGAGGCCTGTGAATTCCGCGACCGGTGGCGGGCGGTGCGGGCGACGGGCGCCGTGGTCCTGGGCGTCTCGCCGGATCCGGTCGGGTCGCACCAGAAATTCGCCGCGAAGTACCGGCTGCCCTTCCCGCTGCTGGCCGACACCGACCACGCCGTGGCCGCGGCCTACGGCGTGTGGGGAGAGAAGAGCATGTACGGGAGGAAGTACTTCGGGATCCTGCGCACCACCTTCGTGATCAACGGGGCGGGGAAGGTGGTCCACGTCTTCGAGAAGGTGAAGGCGAAGGGGCATGCCGCGGAGGTCCTGGCCATCCTCCGCGCCATGAAAGTGTGACCTGCCTCACACTCGGGAAATCCCGAGCGCCGGGGTCGTGTGCCGCGCGGTTGACGGTTCGGGGACGTGCCGCTAGTGTCGGCGGCTGACGGACAGCACTCTCACCTGATGGAGGGAACCATGCGTATCACTCGCAGTCTGTTTGCGAGCCTCGCCCTGGTCGCGGCGCCGCTGGTGGCGCAGGCGCCGGGGACGGTCGAGGTTGGCGCGTTCGGCCGATTCTCCCACTATGACTCCGACCTCGGCTTCGACGACCGCGTGGGCGTCGGCGGCCGGCTCGGCATCTTCGTCCTGAAGAACCTCGCCGTCGAGGCCGATGCGGCCTACAACCCCACCTACACGTCCACCGACGTGTACGTGCGCAACTTCCCGCTGCACGGGCGGCTGGTCTACAACCTCCCGATCGGCGGCCACACCGCCTTCCTGCTGGGCGGCGGCTACGCCCACAACCTGTTCCGCAAGGGCTACGACGAGAGCAAGGGCGGCCCGGGTGCGCTGGCCGGCCTGCGGCTCGGCACCGGCGGCACCCTGAGCATCCGGCTCGACGGCACGCTCGACTACATCGCCTCGGCCGAGAGCAAGGGTGGCCCGTTCCCGGCGCTGGGCGTCAAGCAGGCCGACAACAACCTCAACTGGGGCTTCCAGGCCGGCCTGTCGCTGCTGCTCGGCAAGCACGGCGACGGCGACCGTGACCAGGACGGCGTGCTCGACTCCGCCGACCAGTGCCCGGCCACCCCGGTGGGCGACAAGGTCGACGCCACCGGCTGCTCGCTGCCCAAGGACGCCGACGGCGATGGCGTGACCGACAACCTCGACCGCTGCCCGGCGACCCCGGCCGGTGACCGGGTGGACGCCACCGGCTGCTCGCTGCCCAAGGATGCCGACGGCGACGGCGTGCTGGACGCGGCCGACAAGTGCCCCAACACCCCGGCCGGCACGGCGGTGGATGCCACGGGCTGCCCCAAGGACAGCGACGGTGACGGCGTGGTGGACGCGGCGGACCGGTGCCCGAACACCCCGGCCGGCACGGCGGTGGACGCCAATGGCTGCCCCAGGGACAGCGATGGCGACGGCGTGCTGGACGCGGCGGACAAGTGCCCGAACACCCCGGCCGGGACGGCGGTGGATGCCACGGGCTGCCCGGCGGACAGCGACGGGGACGGCGTGCTGAACGCCACGGACAAGTGCCCGGACACCCCGGCGGGGACCACGGTGGACGCGGTGGGCTGCGCGGCGCTGTTCCAGGCGGGCCAGCCGCTGGTGCTGGAGGGCGTGAACTTCGAGACCGGGAAGGCGGTGCTGCTGCCGGCCTCGACGGCGATCCTGGACCGGGTGGCGCAGTCGCTGGTGGACAATCCGGGCGTGAACGTCGAGGTGGGCGGGCACACGGACAACACCGGGTCGCGGGCCACGAACACGCGGCTGTCGGCGGCGCGCGCCAACACGGTGCGCGACTACCTGATCAGCAAGGGCGTGGACGGGGCGCGGCTGACGGCCAAGGGGTATGGGCCGGACCAGCCGGTGCAGGACAACACCACGGCGGCCGGCCGCGCGGCCAACCGCCGGGTGGAGCTGAGCCGCACCAACTAGGCGGGTAAGGCGCCGCCCGGCGCACACCCCCTGAACGACGGGCCGGTGGGCGGGTCGGAACTTCGGTTCCGGTCCCGTCCACCGGCCCGATCGCTTGGGCCGCGGCTCCCCTCCACGCTGTCCCCGCCCGCGATTATCCTTCCACCCCTATGCGTACCGCCTTGCCCCTCCTCGTGGTGCTCCCCCTCGCGGCGCTCGGCTGCGCCTCGGGTGGGTCGAGCGCCGGCGCGTCCACGACGTTCGTCCAGCCCGAGGCGGGCGAACGCCACCTCACGAACATCCGGCAGCTGACCTTCGGGGGGAACAACGCCGAGGCGTATTTCTCCCGCGACAGCCGGAAGATCATCTTCCAGCGGCAGGAGAAGGTCGACGCCGGCTGTGACCAGCAGTACCTGATGAACGCGGACGGCTCGGATGTTCGCCGGGTGTCCAACGGGCAGGGCCGGACCACCTGCGGCTTCTTCTACGCCGACGACCACCGCATCCTGTACAGCTCCACCTTCAAGGACTCCCCGGACTGCCCGGCGCCGCCCGACCGGTCGCACGGGTACGTCTGGCCGCTGGGCCACCTCGAGATCTACACCTCGAAGCTCGACGGCACCGACCTCCGCCCGCTCACCAGCAACGGCTGGTACAACGCGGAGTCGACTGTCTCGCCCGACGGCAAGCAGATCATCTTCACCAGCACCCGCGACGGTGACATCGAGCTCTACACGATGCACGTCGACGGCAGCAATGTCCGCCGCATCACCAACCGGGTGGGCTACGACGGCGGCGCCTGGTTCTCGCCCGATGGCACGCAGATCGTCTGGCGCGCCGGCTATCCCAAGACCGCCGCCGACACCGCCGACTACCTCAACCTGCTGCACAACCGGATGGTGCGGCCGGCCAAGGTCGAGGTCTGGGTGGCCAACGCCGACGGCAGCAATCCGCGGCAGGTGACCAACCTCGGCGGCGCCAACTTCGCCCCGGTGTTCACGCCGAGCGGCAAGAAGATCATCTTCTCCTCCAATTTCGAGAAGCCGCGCAGCGGCGAGTTCGACCTCTACCTGATCAACCCCGACGGGACCGGGCTGGAGAAGATCACCACCCACCCCGACTTCGATTCCTTCCCGATGTTCAGCTACGACGGGAAGAAGCTGCTGTGGGCCTCCAACCGGAACCAGAAGGAACCCGGCGAGACCAACCTCTTCATCGCGGACTGGGTGGAGTGACGGAGGCGCCGGCACCGGGCGGCAAGCTCCGGGAGTGGGTCCGGACCATCGGCTTCGCCGTCGTGGCGTGGCTCTTCCTGCGCACCTTCCTGGTGCAGGCCTTTCATATCACCTCGGAGAGCATGGAAGGCACCCTGCTCACCGGTGACGTGCTCTGGGTGGCCCGGCCGACCTTCGGTGCCAAGATCCCCTTCACCAACGCCCTGCTGCCCGGATTCCGGGAGCCGCGCCACGGGGACATCGTGGTCTTCGAGTCGGTCGAGACCGCGGGCCTCGATGTCGTGAAGCGGGTGATCGGCCTGCCCGGCGACACCCTCGCCATGCGGGACGGCACCATCCTCCGGAACGGCGTGCCCCAGGCGGAGCCGTACGCCCATCGCGACCGGCCCGGCGAGCCCGATCCCAACGGCAGCCAGGCGCAGATGCGGGCGTGGCAGGAGGCCCGGCTGGTGGGGCCGCGGCCCGCGACCTACCAGCCCGACCGCAACAACTGGGGCCCCCTCGTGGTGCCGGCCGATTCGCTGTTCGTCATGGGGGACAACCGCGATTCGTCCTACGACGGTCGTTGGTGGGGCTTCCTCCCCCGGCGCAACCTGCGCGGCTCGCCGCTCATCATCTACTACAGCTTCGATCCCTCGAGCTGGCGCCCGCTGCCGCTCCTGACCGCGACCCGCTGGGGCCGACTCCTCACCATCCCCCGATGACCGCCCCCGCGGGCAGCCCGCCCCGCGAAGCCACCATGGCCGAGGCCCTGCGCGAATGGGTCCGCGCCATCCTCATCGCCATCGCCGCCTGGCTCGTGCTCCGCACCTTCGTGCTGGAGGCCTTCCGCATCCCCTCGGGCAGCATGGAGGCCACCCTGCTCCCCGGGGACCGGCTCTTCGTCAACAAGGCGGTCTTCGGTCCCGAGGTCCCGGGCCTCGGCTGGCACCTGCCCGCCTGGCGCGAGCCACGGCGGGGCGAGGTGATCGTCTTCGACTCGGCCGAGGACGACGTCAAGCTGGTGAAGCGGCTGATCGGGGTGCCGGGCGACACCCTGGAGATGCAGGGCGGGGTGCTGTACCTGAACGGGCTCCGGCAGGCGGAGCCGTGGGTGCGCCACACCGACCCGGAGAAGAGCGAGTTCACCGAGGTCCGGCGGCAGATGCGCGCCTGGCAGCTGCCCCACCTCGCCGCGGATCCCGCCGACTACACGCCCGACGTGCAGCACTGGGGGCCCATCGTGGTGCCGCCCGACTCGTTCTTCGTCATGGGCGACAACCGCGACAACTCCTATGACAGCCGCTACTGGGGCTTCATCCCGCGCCGGGCGGTGCGGGGCACGCCGCTGTGCATCTACTTCAGCTACGATCCCGACAGCTGGCAGCGCTACCGCGCGGTGACCACCATCCGGTGGGGCCGGCTGTTCACGCGGCCACGCTAGGCCGGCCCATCCCCGCACGCGCCAGGAACGCCGAGATGCCGGCGCACCCGGCCGCGGCGCTGGCCGCGTAGAAGGCCGCCCGCGGCGAGAACGCCGTGGCAATGCCACCCGCCGCGATGGGCCCGATGATCCGGGCCACGGCACTCACGCTCTGCAGCAGCCCCAGCGCCCGGCCCTGCTCCTCGGCCGGCGCCACCCGGCTCACGAAGGCTGCCGCGCTCGGCCCGATGGTGGCGGAGCCCGCGGCCACCAGGACCAGCGCCCCGAACAGCAGCGGCAGCCCAGCGCCTGGCGTGAGCGCCCGCGGCAGCAGCGCCAGCCCCAGCGCCAGCACCACGCCGCCGATCCCGATCAGCAGCGGCTCGCCGTGCCGCCGCACCAGGCGGCCGATCAGCCCGCCCTGGACCCCGGCGCTCACCACGCCGATCAGCACGAAGAGATAGGCCGAGTCGTGGCGGTCGAGCCCGAGGGAGCGTTCCACCTGTAGCGGGAAGATCACGTAGAGCACGGTGAAGGCGATGGTCGAACAGCCGGTGGCGGAGAACGCGCCGAGGAAGCGGCTCCAGTGCACCGGGAGCGCCGCGACCCCGGTCGCGGCGGTGCGCCGTGACTCGGGCAGCCACCGCCACGCCAGTACCAGGTTGAGGCCGGTGAGCGCGGAGGCCATCAGCCCCGGGGCCGCGCTGCCCCAGTGGCTCGACAGCCCGCCAAGGGCCGGGCCCACCACGAAGCCCAGGCCGAAGGCCGCGCCCAGCCGGCCCATGGCCCCGGCGCGGCGATCGGCCGGGGTCACGTCGGCCAGGTAGGCCTGCGCCACGTTCACGGTGGCGCCCATCGCGCCCGCCACCAGCCGGGACAGCAGCAGCAGCCAGAAGCTCCCGGCCAGGCCGAAGACCAGGTAGGAGATGGCGCTGCCCGCGAGCCCCACCAGCAGCACGGGCCGTCGACCGATCCGGTCGGAGAGTCGGCCCCACCAGGGAGCGAGCAGGAACTGCATGAGCGAGAAGCTCGCCACCAGCAGGCCGACGCCCGTGTCGCCCACCTGGAATGCCGCGGCGTAGCTCGGCAGCAACGGCAGGACGATGCCGAAGCCGATCAGGTCGATGAAGACGGTGAGGAAGATGAGCAGGGATGGCGAAGGCATGGCGGAATGTAGCAGGAGCGGCGAGCGCTCCAAGGCGCCGCGTGACGGACGCTAGTCCTCGCGGCGGGGATCCTCGGGGGTGCTCATCGACGCGCGCACCAGGTAGGACGCCACCCGCCCGCAGGTCCGGCAGTGCATCGTCACCCGCCCGGCGGGTTCCTCGTTACGTTTGGGGCTGCGCTCGATGGTCGGGGTGTTGCAGGAGGGGCAAACCAGCGGTTTGTGGTCGCGGTCGGCCGCGATCAGGATGAGGGCCTCGGCGGCCCGGTATTCTTTGATGCCGCGACGTCCCACGGACCGCCCTTCTGGCGGGAGAGCGTCAGGCTGGGAATGTCTGACCCGCCCGTGCGTCAATCTAAAGATCGCTTCAAGGGGGCGCAATTATGTCGGCCCGACTCGCGACGCTCTGTGGCCTCCTGCTGTGCGCGCTTCCGCTCGCGGGACAGCGGGTCCATGAGGTCCGGCTGCGGCATCCCGCGCCCGAGGAGTTCCGCTTTGCCCCGGCCCGGCTGGTCGTCGGCGGCGGCGACGTGATCGAGTTCACGGTGGAATCCGGCGGGCCGTACGTGATCGGCTTCGAGCCCGCCGACCTCGCCCCGGCCGACCAGGCCCGCCTGCAGGAGGCCCTCCCGGCTTCCACGGGGGCCCTCAGGGGTCCGGTCCTGGCCGGCCCCGGGGCCAGCTTCCGGGTCCGGCTGCCTGGCCTGCCCGCCGGGCGTTACCGCTTCGTGTCGGTGACGCACGCCGCATACCGGATGCAGGGCGAATTGACGGTGCGGTAAGCGGATGCCCCCTCTTCCCATTCCGGGGGGGACCGGTACATTGGAACTCGACCCACCCCATCCCCCAGGGATCGTATGCACCTGACGAGAAGGACGCTGCCGGCGGCGGTTGCCCTGCTGGCCGCCTGCGCCGGAGGTTCGGCCCCGCAGGGCCCCGCGCCGTCTGCGGACCTGCCGGCCCTCGAGGCGGCCAGCCAGCAGCGCCCGCGCGACGCGGGGCTGATGACCCAGCTCGGCATCGCCAACTACGAGGCCCAGAAGTACGAGCGCGCGCGGGATGTCCTCGCCAGCGCGCTGACCCTCAACCGCCAGAACTACGCGGCACAGGTCTACCTCGGCCTCACGTACGAACAACTCGGCAAGTTCGACTCGGCGCGCGTGGCCTACACCGCCGCGGCGCTGCAGGCCAGGAATGCTGGCCAGCGCGGCGAGATCGAGAACCGGCTCACGCTGCTCACCCGGACCGAGCTCCGGGCGGCGGCGCGCGACGCAGTGGCCCGCGAGGCCACGCTCTCCAGCCAGCCGCCCACGCAGAATGCCATCGCGGTGTTTCCCTTCCGCTTCGTCGGCACCAACGCGGAGCTGGAGCCCCTCGGCCGCGGCCTGACGCACCTGATGATCACCGACCTCTCCAAGCTGCCCCGGCTCACCCTGCTCGAGCGGGAACGGGTCCAGGCGCTGGTTGATGAGCTCGCGCTGAACGAGAGCGGCCGGGTCGATCCCGCCACCGGGGCCCGCTCCGGCCGGATGCTGCGCGCCGCCCGGGTGGTGCAGGGCTCGGTGCAGGAGGTGCCGGGACGGACCGACCTCCGGCTCGATGCCGCGGTGGTCGACGCCTCCAGCAGCGCGGTGGTGGCCACCGGGACGGGATCGGACCAGCTGCAGCAGCTCTTCACGCTCGAGAAGACGGTGCTCTTCCGCCTCCTCGACCAGATGGGCGTGGTGATCACCCCGGCGGAGCGGCGGGCCATCAGCGAGCGGCCCACCGCGGACATGCAGGCCTTCCTGGCGTTCAGCCGGGGCCTGGAGCAGGAGGACCGCGGGGACTACGCCGGGGCCGAGGCGAGCTTCGAGGCCGCGGTGGCCCGGGACCCGAACTTCCGCCAGGCCCGCGACCGCCGCGCCAGCAGCGCCCGCGCCGCGCAGGCCATGCGGGTCACCCCGCGCGTGCTGGCCGGCCTGCTCCCCGGCGGCCCGTCCGTCGGCGACCAGCCGCCGACCGACGCCACGCCGCAGAACCCGACCCTCGCCAACCGCGGGCCGATCCTGCGGACCGGGATCCAGGTGACGATCCCTTCCACCGGCACCACCCTGACCAATCGCTTCACCGGGCCGACTTCCCGGCCCCCCACCGTCCGGCCCAACCTGCCGGAGACACTCAACACCGACGTGCCCAACGGCAACACGCTGAGCGGCACGATCATCATCATCATCACGCGGCCCTGATGCGGACCTCATCGATCGTAGCCACGCTGGCCGCCCTCGCGGCCGTTGCTCCCGGGGCCGTCGCGGCGCAGGAGAACCTGTACCCGCAGGCCGCCGTCGTCGGAGGGCTCGATGCCCGCCAGTACAACTTCGGCGGCAACGAGTTCACCGTGCAGCGCATCCGGCAGTTTGCCTTCCCCATCGGCGTGCTGGTCCCGGTGGGGCGGCGCTTCTCCTTCGACGTGGGCACCGCCTACGCCACCACCTCCACCCGGGATTCCGCCGGCGCGGATCAGAGCTTCTCCTCGCTCACCGACGCCCAGGTGCGGATGTCGTACGTGCTGGGCACCGACGCGCTGGTGGCCAGCGTCATGGTGAACATCCCCACCGGCAAGCAGACCACCACGCTGCGGCAGTTCGGCGTGGCCTCGAGCGCATCATCGTCCTTCCTGCTCTTCCCGGTGAACTCCTACGGGTCCGGCACCTCGGTCACCCCCGGGCTCGCCGGCGCCACCTCCGTCGGCGCCTGGAACCTGGGCCTCGCGGCGAGCCTGCGCTTCAGCGCCGAGTACAGCCCCTTCAACGACGCCAGCAACAAGTCCGTGAAGTACCAGCCCGGCATCGAGACCCGCATCCGGGCCGGCGCCGATCGCCTGGTGGGCCAGAGCCGGCTCACCCTCGGCGCCACCTTCAGCACCTTCGGCAACGATGAGCTGCGCGGCGGCGGGTTCGCCGGCGGCAGCGAGGTGAGCCCGGGCAACCGCTTCCTGTTCGACGTGGGACTGCTCACCCCGATGGGCCGCGGCACCGTTTCCATCTATGCCTGGGACTTCTTCAGGGCGGCGTCCAACAGCGGTGACAGCACCTCGCTCGGCAACCGCGAGAACATCTTCACCGCCGGCGCCAGCGGGACCTTCCCGATCGGCCAGAAGATGGCCCTCGAACCGGTGGTGGAAGGGCGGGTCTGGTCGCCCGAGACCGGGAGCGGGTACCTCCTTGGTGCCGGCACCGGGCTCCGGATCGACCTGAGTCCGGCGCTCACCTTCGTGCCCGCGATCCGGGTGGACTTCGGTCACCTGGAGACTCCCGCCGGCGCGTCCGGCTCGCTGACGGGCTGGGGGCTGACGGCCTTGCTGCGGTACGGGCTGTAGCCGGAGTGGCGATGAGCTGAGTAGCAGGCACTACGACTAGCCTTCTGCGGCCGAGACCCCCGGGTTTCGGCCGCTTTTTTTCAGGAATTCTTGACCAGCCCCAGCCCGGGTGGTACGTTGCCGCTCAATCTGCGGCCCGGTAACGGCCGGCTCGCGGCGGGGTTTCCACCAGGAGGGGTCGTTGGCCTCGGAACTTGGCGCTTCCCAGATCTCGACGTTGCTGGAAGCGCTGCCCGGCATCGCGAACGTGCTCCGGAGCCCCGTGGCCGACGCCCTGCTCAACGTCATCCGGTCTGCTGCCCGGATCGCGGAGTTTCAGCTGGCGGACGCCGAGGAGTTGATCCGGTATGCCACCCGTCGCGGCCTGGTCGGGATGGAGGAAGGTGACCGGGTGATCGCCGAGGTGCGGGAGGCTGCCCAGAAGCGCGCCGACCGGACCGCCGAGCGGGAGAAGGCGGCCAAGGCCAAGCCGAAGGCGAAGCCCAAGCCGGCCCACAAGAAGCCCGTCGCCAAGAAGAAGAAGTAGGGCGCGGCGGACACCCAGACGCCACACGGGCGACCGGCACCGGTCGCCCGTGTGGCGTTTGGGCCTGCCGGTGCGGTCAGGTGCGGAACTCACCCACCAGGATCGACAGCCGCGTGCTGGCGTCGAGCAACGCGGTGGCGCTTGCCGCCATGTCCTCGGTGGAGGCGCTCTGCTGCTCGGCGGCGGCGGAGACCTCCTCGCTCGCCGAGGCATGCTCCGCGGCGGCCCGCGCGACCAGGGCCGTGCGCGACCCCAGCTGGCCCACGACGTCCCGGTTCTGCCCCGCCGCGGTGGCCAGGCCGGTGGCGGCGGTCTGGACCTCGCTGATGGCGGTGCCGATGGTGTCGAGGCCCTGGACCACCGTCTCGGCGAGGGTCTCGATGCCGCCCACCTTCGTGGTACCCACCTGCATCGTTTCGGCGATCTGGCGGATCTGCGCCCGGAGGAACTCCACCGTCTTGGTCACCTCCCGGGCAGCGGTGGCGCTTGAATCGGCCAGCTGGCGCACCTCGTCGGCCACCACCGCGAACCCGCGCCCGTGCTCGCCGGCGCGCGCGGCCTCGATCGCGGCGTTGAGCGCGAGCAGGTTGGTCTGGGAGGAGATCTGCTTGATCAGGTCGATGAAGTCGGTGATGGATTCCGACTGGCTCACCAGGGCGCGGACCTGCTCCGAGGAGGTCTGCACCACGCCGCGCACGTCGAGCAGGGTGGTCCGGGCCGACTCGACGTCTCCCCGGTAGCGCAGGGCCGTCCGGCGGATTTCCTCGGCGAGGCGCACGGCCCGCTGGGCGGCGTCGGCGTTGGAGGCCGAGGCCTCGCGCAGCCTGGTGAGCAGCTGGTCTGCCTCGCCGGTGCCGCGCACCTGGTGCTCGGCGCCCTCGGCGATCCGGACCATCGCGGCGGAGATCTGCCCGCTCGAGGCCGCAATCTCCTCGCTCATGGCGGAGAAGTCCCCCGCGCTGCCGGAAAGCTGCTGCGATTCCTGCACGACGGCCCGCACCAGGGTACGCAGGCGGCCTCCCATGTCGTCCAGCGCCCGCGCCAGCCGGGCCAGCTCGGCGGGCATGCCCGCCAGCTGCAGGGGTCGCAGGTCGCCGCCGCCGAACCGGTCGGCGGCCGCGATGAGGCGGCTCATCTGCCGGTCCACGATCCGGATCAGCCCGACCCCGGCCGCGATCCCCACCACGAGGGCGAGCAGTCCGCACCCGATGACCAGGCGCTGGTAGAGGACCGTGCGCGCGCTCAGCGCCGCGGCGCGGTCCCGGGCATGGGCGCCCTGCTCCTCGCTGAGGGAGCGGACCGCCGCGATGAGGCTGTCGGTGGCGCCGGTGGCCCGGGCGGCGAGCAGGCGCGCCTCGTCGTTGCGGCCGATGTCGGCGAGGGCATGGGCGATGGAATAGGAGATCTCGAGCTCGGCCTGGCGCTCGCCCACGAGGTTGAGCAGCGCGCGGTCGTGCCCGTCGAGATGCGGCAGCGCGCGCAGGCGGGCCTGGATGGCGTACGCCTCGTCGCCGGTGCTGAGGAACTCCGCCTTGACCGCGCTGCTCGGGGTGAGCAGGTACTTCTCCCCGGCGCGGATCTGGTCGAGCGCCGTGGCCACCAGTGCGCCGGTGAGCCGGCCGCCGCGGTCGAGTACCTCGATCTCGTCCTCCGTCTCCCGCGCGATGGTCCGCAGTGCGCTGATGGCCGCCACCGACATCACGACCACCAGCGCCACGGTGCACGCGACCGAGGTCGCGAGCATGCGCCGGAGGCTCCCGGTGAAGGGGTTCACCGCGCCTCCACCGCGACCAGGCGGCCCCCGGCCACCCGCCCGATGACGACATTCGGGTCGGGCATGTCGCCGTTGGCGTCGAAGGCGATGGCCCCCCCCGCGCCCTCGAAGGGCGGGGCGCCGTGGCCCACCGCGGCCACCGCGTCGCGGATCCGGGTCCGGTCGGTGCCGACCCGGAGCATGATCTCGCGCAGCATCCAGAGGACGTCATAGGCCGCCGCTGCGGCCTGGGTGGGATCGGAGGCGGCGGGGTAGCGGGCGCGGTAGCCTTCGACGAAGGCCCGGTTGGGCTTGGAGTCCTGCGTGGGGAGGTAGCCGAGGGCAATGTAGGTGCCCTCGGTGACGGGGCCCCCGGCCTCGAGGCCCTCGAGCCCGTCGCCGCCCATGACCGGGAGGGTCACGCCTCCTGCGCGGAGGGCGCGCAGCACGGCGAGCGCGTCGGCCTCGTTGCCGCCGAGCACCAGGAACTGGCTGCGCTGGCGTCGCAGCAGCCGCGCGACATACGCGCCGACTTCGGGCTGTACCGGCGAATAGGGGTCCACGTCCTCGACCCGTCCGCCCAGCCGCACGAACTCGTCGATGAAGGTCTGGCGCAGGCCCCGCCCATACTCGTTGTTGGCGTAGAGCACGGAGGCGGTGGTGAAGCCCAGCTGGTTGGCCGCGTACCGGGCGAGCGCGGTCCCGTACTGGAGGTCGCTGGCGCAGACCCGGAAGGTCCATTCCCCGGCGGAGGTGACCCGGGGAGCCGAGGAACTGGGGGAGATCTGCACCACGGGGCGGCCCGGGTCGTTGTAGACGGGTGCGGCGGCGAGGGTGGCGCCGCTGTAGACGTGCCCGATGACCGCCACGACCCCCGCGGCCTGCAGCGCGGCAGCCACCGTCACCGCCGAGTCGGGATCGCCGAAGTCGTCGCGAGCCACGAGTTCGATGGGGCGGCCGTTGATCCCACCGGCCGCATTGATCTGCTCCACGGCGAACGTGGCGGCCCGCAGCATGGGCGCACCGACGGAGTCGGTGAACGGGCCCGCGAGCCCGATGCGGACCGGTCCACCGCCCGGGGAACAGGCGGCCAGGGTGACGACACACGCGAGCGCGACGGGGGAGGGAGGGAGAAACCGCCGCCAGGCAACGATCACGGTCGACTCCGGAGGGGGGGGGATGCCCGCCCGTACGCTAGCGGGGGCTCCGACGCCCGGCAATCCCGTGGCGCTAGCTTTCGGCATGCCAGATTGGACCCGACGGCCGGCGGCGGCGCAATTCGACCTGCATGGCCAGAGCGTACTGGAAGCCGCACGCAGCGCCGAACAGTTCCTGCGCGCGCAGGCGCGGGCGCGTCGTGGCGCGGTGGTGCGCCTGATCACCGGGCGCGGGCGTGCCGGCGGGGGCGCGCCGATCCGGACGCGGGTACGTACGCTGCTGCGCCGCCTGCGGGACGCGGGGGAAGTGGTGCGAGACTACGTGCTCGAGGATGGCGAGGGCAGCTTCCTGGTGCGGCTCAGGGACTGACCCCGGCCGCGGCGGGCGGGGCGGGAGGTGGCGGCGCGGCGGTACGGGCCCGGCCCCAGCCGTCGAGGACCCGGCCGTCGATCAGGCTGACCGAGGCAACCGTCCGCCCTCGCTCGATGCGCCAGGTAAGCCGCAGCATCCTCCCCTGGCGAACCCACTGCAGCATCCACTGGCTGCCCTGGACCCGGGCGTCCACCACGCCATAGGCCTGTTCGAGCGCACGCTTCCAGTCGTCGAGTTCCGCGCCGGTGATGGCGCCCGAGAGGGTGAGCACGCCGGCCGCGCTGTCCACCGCCGAGAGCCAGAGGTCGACGGCGGTGCCGGAGCCGGGGGCGAACACCGTGCCGCGGCACTCGTGGACCGCCCGGTCCCGCCGGGCCCGGTCGCAGCGCAGCCCGCGCCCGCCGAGGGCGCGCACCCGGGCCGCCGCCGGGGCGAGCCGGGTGCCGGCCTCGAAGCCGAGGAAGGCGAGTGGCGGCAGCGGCGTGTCCTGTCCGGCGAGGGCACCGGGGAGGCCAAGGGCGAGGAGCAGCATGAGGCGTGGGATCACGCCGGGTAGTATCGCGCCCTGATGCCCGGAGGTGAAGCCACGGCTGGAAACGACACCGGCCCCGGCGGCGGACAGGTCTGGCCCGTCCAGCCACCGGGGCCGGAGAGTGCGTCGGGGTACCCGCGAGCGGCGCTCAGGCCTTGCGGACGTTGGCCGCCTGCAGGCCCTTCGGGCCCTCCACGATGTCGAATTCCACGTGGTCGCCCTCGGCCAGAGAGCGGAAGCCGTCCATCACGATGGCGGTGTGGTGCACGAAGACGTCCTTGCCGCCATCCTGAGCGATGAAGCCGAAGCCCTTCGCATCGTTGAACCACTTCACGGTACCCTTCGCCATTGCTTCTACCTCGGATGTGGGAGCTCGCCGGCTCCGGAAAACCCCCGGCCCGAATGGTCGGGGCAAGACAGGATCAGGGCGGCGCTGACCGGTGGGACGTCGCGCGGCTGTTAGGGGAGTGCGATGCGGGGTGCTGCGGCCATGGCGATAAGGTTCAGCCCGTCCCGGAAGTTGTCAAGAAGGTGCCCGGCGCCGCTGGCCGGGGGCCGGGGCAGGCCCTAGTTTGACGCGACGGACCCCTCTTCCAGGACCCACACATGCTTGCCTCGCTCCTGCTCGTGCTGCTGCCGCAGCAACCCGCGCCGCCGCCCGCCCCCGCCGCCCCGCGGCCCGCCGCCTCCCCGATCGCGCGGGCGGTGATTCAGCCGGCTGAAGCCGCGGTGCTGGTCGGCGACACGCTCCGGCTCAAGGTGGTGGCCTATGACTCGGCGGGGCAGGTCTACCCGGGTGCGACGGCCACCTGGTTTGCCACCGGCGGGATGTTCGAGGGCTCCGTCGAGGGAGACGGCCTCGTCACCGCCGGGGCCGTCGGCACGCTCACGGTGTCGGCGCTGGTCCGGCCGTCGGGCGGCGGCCGCGCCACCACGGCGATCGGCCGGGTCACGATTCTCCCGCAACCCGCCGCCAAGCTGACGGTGGAGCCGCAGCCGGCCCGGCTCTACGTGGGGCAATCGCTCGCGCTCACCGCCACGCCCTACGCCGCAAACGACGACCGGCGCTACGACGAGGTCCTCTGGAGCAGCGACCGGCCCGCGGTGATTGCCGTGGGGCCGGAGGGCCGCCTCAGCGCCCGGGCGGCGGGGCAGGCCACGATCACCGCGTCGGCCGGCCGCGCCAGCCGCAGCTTTCGGGTGACGGTGCTCCCCAATCCGGTGACCCAGGTCGGGCTGGAGCCGGGCGCGGTGCGGGTGCGGGCGGGTGACGTGGTGCGCTTCACCTTCACCGCGCGGGGCGGCGGCCGGACCATCCCCGACGCGCGACCCGAGTGGTCCCTCGCCCCGGGCCACGGGGTCATCGACGAGGATGGCGTTTTCGTGGCCGACCTGCCGGGGACCTACCGGGTGCTGGCGCACTTCGCCGGCCGGAGCGCGGAGGCGGTCGTCACCGTGGCCCCGCGCGACGTGCGTCGCCCCACCAGCATCGCGGGGCGGCTCCCCATCAAGGGCACGGCGGCGGAGTTCTGGCTGCATCCCGACGGCAAGCACGGCTACCTGACCACCATCGGCGACCGCTTCTACGCCGTGAACCTGGCCGACCCCACCAAGCCGCAGATCACCGATTCGGTGGTGGTGGACGCCCGGGTGATCAATGACCTGATGACGACGGAGGACGGCCGCTACGGGGTGGTCACCCGGGAAGGCGCCTCGAGCCGGAAGAACGGCATCGTGGTGCTCTCGTTCGAGGACCCGGCGCACCCGAAGGCCATCGCGGAATTCACCGAGACGGTGAGCGGGGGGGTGCACTCGACCTTCATCTACCGGGGCTTCGTCTACCTCACCGACGACGCCACCGGCTCGATGCGGGTGATCGACCTGCGCGATCCCTACCAGCCGAGGCAGGTGGCGCGGTGGGAGACGCCGCGGACCGCCGCCGGCCGGATGCTGCACGACATCGACGTGCAGGACGGCCTCGCCTACCTCTCCTACTGGAACGACGGGCTGGTCGTGCTCGACGTGGGCAACGGCATGAAGGGCGGGAGCCCGGAGCGGCCGGTGCAGGTCACCCAGATCAAGTACGACCTGCCGGCCCTCTACCGCGAGGTGGAGGCGGTCGGGGGGCCCGGCTTCATCCGTGGGACCCACACCGCGTGGCGGAGCGGCCGGTACGTCTTCGTCGGGGACGAGGTGTTCGCCGCCAAGCCCGCCGCGACCGGCTACGCGCCGGGCGGCGTCATCGGGCTGGGCCGCGCGTACGGGCGGCTGCACGTGATCGACGTGCAGGACCTCGCCAATCCACGGGTCGTGGCGTGGTACGAGCCCAAGGACGGCGGGACGCACAACGTCTGGGTCGCGGGTGACACGCTCTACCTTGGCGACTACCAGGGCGGCCTGCGGGTGCTCGATGTCTCGGGGGAACTGCGCGGGGACCTGCTGCGCCAGGGGCGGGAGATCGCCCACGTGCATACCGGCGACAAGCTGGGTGCCACGCCCAACGTGGCGAATGCCTGGGGCGCCATCTATCGCGACGGGTACGTCTACGTCCCCGACATGAACTCCGGCCTCTGGGTGGTCAAGGTCGAGGGCAAGAGCGCGCTGATACCCTAGCCCCGGCGCGGACCCGGGACGGTGGGGGAGGGGCTGGCCCGCCCCCGCCGCCCCGTGGACCGGCGCCGGGCGCCCAATCCCCGCCCCATCGATGTAGATTTCCGCCCCATGACCATCCCGCAGACCCTCACCATCCGGAGCTTCGGCGACCGGGCGGAGGCGCTGTCGCACTTCATCCTGCGTGCCGGCGAGGCGCCGCGCCTGGTGGCGTTCGACGACACCGTCGGCTGCCCGCTGGAGATCGCGCTGGCGGCGCTGGAGTGGACCAAGGCCACCGGGGTGCTCCCGGACGACGACATGATCCACGCCGCCCGGCTCACCGGTGAGACGGCGGCCGCGGTGATCGAGCGCAAGGTGGAGGGCCGGCGGCAGTTCATCTACCTGGGTCCCCGGCTCGACGCCCCGCCGATGGACGTCTTCGAGGGCAAGGTGCTCTTCGACGAACCCGGGGTGAAAGCAGTGGAGTTCTCGCAACGCGCCCACGCGCTGGCCCATTTCCTCCGGGCCACGAGCGGTGCCGGCGCCCTGCTGGCCCTCCTGGGCCGGCGGGCGCCGGAAGTGCGCCACCTGCGGCGCTGGCTCGGCCCGATCCTTGGCGAGCTCGACGGTCCCCGCACCCTCGTGGGCGGCTGGTTTGCCGCGAGCGCCGCCGGCGCCCTCCTCGCCGCGAGTGACGGTGAACCCAACTACCGGTACATCGAAGTCGGACTGGAATCGTGAGAACCTACCGCTTGCTGACCCTGGCGCTTGCCTGCGCCGCGCTGCCCGGCCGACTGGCCGCGCAGGCGGTGCTGGACGACCCCGCCCTCGACTCCGTGCAGATCGTGCTGCGCGATGCGGTCTATCGGTTGCGCGATTCCCTCACGCTGGTCGACGCCGCGACCGCGCGCATTGCCCGAGATCTCCGCACCACCAGCGACCCGGCGCTCCGATCGCGGGCTCGGGCGGTGGCGGATCGCTGTGCCGCCGCCGTCAAGACGATCCCCGTGACCCGGACCATCATCGCCCTCAACCCGCGTCCGGCGTCCGATCCCCGGCGGGCCCGGGAGCAGATGGACCGCGCCCTGCTCACCCTGGAGGCAGAACTCAAGGGATGCGTCACGGAGTTCGAGCGCCTGAGTGCTCGTGGGCAGGAGGCCGAGCTGCGGGGCTACGGGATCGGCAGGGGGGAGAAAGTGCGGACGGCGGTTCGCGCCTTCCAGCCTGCGGCGGAGAGCTATTTCGGGGCGGCACTCGGGGTCCGGTACCGTCCCCGGACGGACGGCAGCATTCCCAGCCCATCCACAAACGGCAGTTGAAGTTGTCCACGGCCTCCCGGAATGTGGATACACAATTCCACATTCCGTGGAGAGACGCCGGAGCTGCAGTACCCACCGCAGTTTAGCTTTCCACATCCCGCACACACGAAGGCACCTAACCCGAAGAAAGATAGGCGCTTGCACGCTTTTTCCACGTGCCTATCTTAGCCAGACCGTCAGCAGAGATGTGGTCGGACCCCCGGTCCGGTCGGCAGCTGCAGGCGAGTCTGGGTGGGAATTCAGGGGAGATCACCGACGTCGGCAAGGGCTGCGGTGGTCCGGGATCCTGGTGAGCACACCGGCCCAGACAGGTGAGGCCAGTCGCGCGCCTCATCCACCCCGATCTGGCGCCTCGGGGTGCAGTGCGAAGGGTTGGTCCGCGACCCGACCCGACTCGCAGCGCTCGCGTTGTCGAACCAGGCAGGATGGCCATCCTGTCCGGGGATCAGTGGCAAGGGCCCCTGTCACCCACCCGCCGGCGTACCAGCTGGTGGTGGTGGCTCGGAGAAGAACGGGCGCCGCGAGGCCCCGCCCCCTGCCGGTCGGCGTGGAAAGCGGCCGCCGGGCCCCCGAGCCCGGTGGCCGTTTTCGTTGTGTCCTACTTGACGACACGCCACCTTGGACGATAAGGTTTCTTCATGGTAGTGGGGCCGGGAATACTCGTGGCGGTGGCCACGTCGTGGCCTGAATGGCCGGGGAGCGGCTGTCCGCTGGGCGTATGCCCGGTGCCCACGACCGCTGGGGTGCCACCGGGGCTCCCGTTTCTCATCCTCGGGCTGGTGATGTGGTGCGCGATGGCCGCGGTCAGGCACACCAGGCGTAACGACTGAACGGGCGACCCCTCGGGGTCGCCCGTTGCCGCAAGGACCGGTGTGTCAGGCAAACGGGACTGAATTAATCGGCTATCTTGTCCTGGGCTTCGGGCGCGCCCCAGTCGCTGTCGGCCCGCCAGACCCGCCGGCGGTCCAGCTGCCAGACGGTCCGGGCGCTGACCGGCTGGTCGTCGGGGAAGTTCTCGGGGTCGTCGAGGGCCTCGTCCATGCTGGCGGTCTTGGCGCTCGCGTTGTCGGCGTAGTGGATGATCTCGGCCTCGAGGGTCATCGGCACCACCGGCGCCCCGTATTCGAGCTTGCCGTGGTGGGAGAGGACCAGGTGGTGCAGCAGCAGGAGCTCGGTCTCGGTGCAGGGCATGGGCTGCTCCGCCCGGACCCGGCGGTCGAGCTGGAAGGCGCCGAGCACCACATGGCCGATGACGGCGCCGGGTACCGTCATCTCGAAGGCGCCGTCCCAGGTGTAGCTGTCGAGCTTGCCGATATCGTGCAGCAGCACGCCGGCGAGCACCAGGTCGGCGTCGGCGTGGGGGTAGAGCCGGGCGGTGGCGAGCCCGATGTGGGCCACTTCCACGGTATGCTTGAGCAGGCCGCCGAGGGCGGCGTGGTGCCCGGCAGTGCTGGCGGGGCACTGCTCGTAGCGGGCCCGGAATTCCGGGTCGTCGTAGAAGAGGGCGAGGGTGCGCGCCAGGCGTGGCCCGGCGATGCGGGCCCGCCAGTCGTCGAGCCGCTTCCACCAGCGCCCGACGTCGCCGATGGAGGGCATCAGGGCGCGCCAGTCGACCTGGTCGCGCGGCAGGACCCGGATGGAGTCGACGGCGAGCTGGCGACGATCGCGATAGCTGGACACGGTGCCGATGACCTGGACCACGGCACCGCGGGTGATGCCGGCCACCTTGCCGGCATCGGCGGGCCAGAAGGGCGCGGTCGGGAGGCGCCCGGAGGCGTTGCCAAGCGTCAGCACGGTGTGGGGGTGATCGCCGGTCCGGTGCTCCACCTCCACCACGAGCAGGGGATCCTGCAGGCGGGCGCCCACAGGGAGACTGGGAAGATCGGGTTGGGGCATGACAGGGGTGGCCTCCGTTGGGGCCAAAACATAGGGGCGGGAGGGGGCGGTGTCAGCCCGGGGACCACTCGGGTCCCACGTCACTGGGGCCGGCAGGACGCTGCGAAGCAGAGCGGCCATGCGGCCCAACACAAGTGGAAACGCCTGGCCGGAGACTTTCAATGAAATCCTCGCACATCCTGGTACTCGACACCGAGAACGACCGGCGCGACGGTCTGGTGCAATCGCTCAAGGGGGCAGGCCACCAGCCGGTGGTGGTGACCAACGCCTCGGAGGCCGCCCGGGCCCTCTCGGTGCCTGGGCTCGACGCTGCCTACCTGGCCCTCGCTGCCCCCGGGCTCGACCTGTCGCACCTGCGGCAGGCGCTCGCCCCGGCCGACCCGACGGAGCCGGAACCGCTCGATGACGTGGAGCGGCGGCACATCGCCCGGACGCTGGCCTTCACCCGCGGCAACAAGCGCCGCGCGGCGCACCTGCTCGGCATCGCGCGGTCCACGCTCCTCGCGAAGGTGCGCAAGTACGGGCTGGGGAACGACACGGACAACGGCACCGACGACTGAACGGGCGTGCGGCTGCAGGGCAGGCTACTGCAGCCGCACCCGGCCATAGCGCGAGACGATCACCTGCCGCATGGCCCCGCCCCGCTGCAGCACGAACGTGGCGTTGGCGAGGCCCAGCCCGACCCCGCCGGGACCAAACGCGGCCTGGTGGGGCATGCCCGTGACCACCACGCCTTCCAGCGCCGGCCCGCCGCCCTCCCATCGCAGCACCGTGTCGACCGGCGACTCCACCGCGCGGATGGCGAGCCGGGCCGGGGTGAGCTCGAGCACCACGATCCGCTGCTCGGCCATGGCGATGAAGCGCGCCCGCAGGTGGGCCGCGACCAGCGCCCGGGCGGCGGCATCGGTCTGCAGGCGATCGTGCAGCGCGCCGATGGCCGGGAGCGCCAGCGCGGCCAGCAGACCGGCCACCGACAGCCCGAGCAGCAGTTCCAGGAGGGAGTAGCCGCGACGCATGCCCCGATCCTAGGGCGGGGCGGCGGCCGGACCGTACCCGCCATGACGCACCGCGGCGCGCGGAATCGCGGTGATCCGCGACCTTGCCCCGACCGCGCGGGGGGCGCATACTAGCGGCTCCTGACCCCCGCCCCTGGAACCTTCGTGACCCTCGCCGTACCCGCGGTCGCCGCCGACGCCCTGAGCACGCTCCGCCAGTACGCGGCGCTGGCCCCCTGGAGCCTGCGGGACCTTTCGGCGCTTGCCGGCGCGATCCTCGACACTTCCGCCATCTACCCGGTGAATGCGGCGGCCAGCGCGCGGCCCAGCGAGCGCACCATCCGCTTCTACGTGACGCGCAAGCTGGTGAGCCCGCCGGAGGGCCGCGGCACGGCCGCGACCTACGGCTACCGCCACCTGCTGCAGGTGCTGGCGATCAAGCTGCAGCAGATGGAAGGCGCCACGCTGGAGCAGCTGGTGAAGGAGCTCGGCGGGCTGGCGGGGGACGTGGTGGAGCGCCGGGTGGCCGCCGCCCTCGGTCCCCGGCTGCCGCCTCCGGACCAGCTGCCGCTCACGGTCCCGGAGGGCGCGCCCCGCGGCAAGGTGGGCCGCGCGCTGGCGGCCTGGGCCGGCGGGCCCGCCCCGCGCCGGGGCAAGGGCCAGCTGCTGCGCCGCATTGCCCTCGGTCCCGGGGCCGAACTGCTGCTCGACGAGCGGCATGCCCTCTTCGACGCGCTCGAGGACGAGGCCATCGTCGATGCCCTTCGCCGCGCCCTCGACCAGGCGGGGCCGCGACCGTAGCCCCCGGACCGGTCCTCCCCTAAGATTCGGCCAGGACTCCCCCGACAAGGACGAGGCATGAGCATCATCCTGCTGGTGGTCGTCGTGGCGATCGTGCTGTGGGTCATCACCGCGTACAACCGCCTCATCGCGCTCAAGAACCAGGTGGCCAACGCCTGGAAGCAGATCGACGTGCAGCTCAAGCGCCGCCACGACCTCATCCCCAACCTCGTGAACGCGGTGAAGGGGGCGATGGACTTCGAGAAGGGCACGCTCGAGGCGGTCATCGCCGCGCGCAACAAGGCGGTCGCGGCGAGCGGGGTACCCCAGGTGGCGCGGGCCGAGGGCGAGCTCACCCAGGCCCTCGGGCGGCTGTTCGCGCTGTCGGAGAACTACCCCCAGCTCAAGGCCACCGCGAACATCCAGCAGCTGCAGGAGGAGCTCACCAGCACCGAGAACAAGGTGAGCTTCGCCCGCCAGGCGTACAACGACTTCGCCACCGGCTACAACACCGCCCAGCAGCAGTTCCCGACCAACCTCGTGGCCGGGCTGGCCAAGGCGTCGCCCGCGGACCTCTGGGAGATCGAGGACGCCGCCGAGCGGGCGGTGCCGAACGTCGACCTCCGGATGAACTGAGCCGGGGGACTCGGTCCTCGGTACCCGGGACTCAACACCGGGTACCGAGTCCCCCCTCCCTCCTCGCCCCCCGCCCCCAGGTGACCACCGCCTCCGCCAATCTCTTCGACCAGCAGGAATCCAACCGCCGGCGCTCGTTCTGGCTGGTGACCGGGTTCCTGCTCTTCTTTGCGTGGATCGGCTTCGGCGGCGACCTGGCGATCTATCTGGCCACGGCAGGCACGCCACAGGCGCACCGGGTGCCGGGCATCGGCATCGTGGTGACGCTGGTGGCCGGCGGGATCTGCTGGTACTCCTGGAAGAAGGGGCCGGCGCGGGTGCTGTGGGCCACCGGCGCCGCCGAGGTGCTGGAGCCGGCGGATGACCTGGAGCGGCGCCTGGTCAACGTCGTGGAGGAGATGGCGATCGCGAGCGGGCTGCCGAAGCCGCGGGTCTTCGTGGTGCCGGACGCCGATCCCAATGCCTTTGCCACCGGGATCGAGCCGGGCCAGGCGTCGGTGGCGGTGACGCGGGGCCTGCTGGAGCGGCTCGACCGGGATGAACTGCAGGGCGTGGTGGCGCACGAGCTGGCCCACGTGCGCAACCTCGACACCCGCCTGATGACCCTGCTGGCCGCGATGGTCGGCGCCATCGCCCTGATGTCGGACGGGCTCGGGCGGATGCTCCGGGGCGGGGTACGGATCGGGGGGCGGAGCGGCGGCGGCCGCAGTGCGCGGGGCGGGGGCAAGGGCGGGGCGGGGGCCCTGGCGGTGGTGGTGCTGGTGCTCTGGCTGGTGACGCTGCTGCTGGCGCCGGTGATCTCCCGCTTCCTGGCGATGGCGGTGAGCCGCAAGCGGGAGTACCTGGCGGACGCCACCGCGGCCCAGTTCACCCGCAACCCCATGGCCCTGGCGAGCGCGCTCGAGAAACTTGCGGCGGCCGCGGAACCGACGCAGTCCATCACGCGCGGCGCGGCACACCTGTGCATCGTGGACCCGAGTGCGAGCCGCCTCTCCTCGCGCGAGGGGTTCCTCGGCGACGTCTTCGCCAGCCACCCGCCGATCGCGCAGCGCATCATCCGGCTGCGGGGGATGGCGTTCCAGGCGGCCAAGCAGGGCGCGGTCCAGCCCTAGCTGCCGGCCGGCGCCCCGCCACGACTGGCGCCGCCTCCATCCGGGTGTAGTCTATCTCCCGTGTCCCTCCCCCTCTGGCTGATCCTGTCCGGCGCATTCCTCCTGACCGCCCTGGGCACCGCCGTGGTGCTGCTGGCCACCCGCTCGGTGCTGCGGCACCGCCTGCGCCGCTGGGCCCGCACCACGCTGTGGCAGTTCCGCTCCCGGGTGGACCGCTACAAGCTCGTGGAGCGCGACCGCATCCGGGAGGCGCTGCTCGCCGACCCCGGGATCTCGGCGGCGATCGCGGAGCACGCGGCCGCGCACGGCATGGCGGACTCGGAGGTGCGGATCCGGGTCAACCAGTACATCGACGAGATCGTCCCGTTCTTCAACGTGCTCTCGTACTACCGCATCGGGTACAACCTCTCGCGGCTGCTCATCAACCTGCTGTACAAGTCCACCATCGAGTACCGTGACCAGCCCGCGCTCGACCGGATGCCGCGGCGCGACGTGGTGGTGTACCTGATGAACCACCGCAGCAACGCCGACTACGTGGTGCTGGCGTACGTGATGGCGCGGATGGTGAGCATCAGCTACGCCGTGGGGGAGTGGGCCCGGGTCTGGCCGCTGGAGTTCGTGTTCAAGAGCTTCGGGAGCTACTTCATCCGGCGCCGGTTCCGGGAGCCGCTGTACCACACGGTGCTGGAGCGGTACGTGCAGCTGATCACCCGCAACGGGGTGACCCAGGGCATCTTCCCCGAGGGGGGCCTCACCCGCGACGGGGCACTGCGGCCGGTCAAGCTCGGCCTGCTCGACTATATCGTCCGCACCCTCGAGGATCCCGGCTTCGATCGCGACATCTGGCTGGTGCCGGTGGGGATCAACTACGACCGGGTGCTGGAGGACCGTTCGCTGATCCGGGAGCGGATCGTGGGCGGCCGGCGGCCGCCGCGCTGGCGGCAGTTCGGGGCGGTGCTGGCCTACATGGGGTCGAACACTCTCCGGCTCCTGACGGGCCAGCTCAAGCGGTACGGCCGGGTGTCGGTGGCGTTCGGCACGCCGCTGTCGGTGCGGACCTGGCTGGCGGAGCAGCCCCCGGGCATCCTGGGGCTGCCCAAGGCGGAGCGGCTGCCCCATGTGCAGCGGCTGGCGGAGCTGGCCCTGGAGCGGATCGGGCAGGTGGTGCCGGTGACGCCGGTGCCGCTGGCGGCGGCGGCGCTCCTGTCCTTCGGGGCGAGCGTGGTCCCCCGGGACCGGGTGCTGGAGCGGATGGACGAGATCCGCGACCGGCTGACCGAGGGCGACGCCAAGGTGGTCCGACAGGAGCTGCCGGTCACCGAGGTGTGGGCCCGGGCCTGGCTCATGCTCTCGATGCGGCGGCTGGTGCTGGCCCAGGGGCCCGACCTGGTGATCCTGCCCCGGGAGCGCCCGCTGCTCGAGTACTACGCCAACTCGATCCGCCACCTGCTGCCGCCCGACCTCGCCGTGGCGTTCTCCCCCGCGGCCGAGGCCGACCGGACGCTGCCCCGACTGGCGACGCGGGAAGAATTGGATATCATGACGAAGGAATTGCCGGTCGTCCGCAGGAAATAGGAGCCGGGGCGGGGCAACCGCGTCCCCGCCAGGCGCGTTCACCCATACCCCACGGACTTCATGCCCCGCCTGCTGCTCTTCTCCAACTCCCGCAATCCCGGCGCGGGCTACCTGGAACACGCCCTGGACGCCATCGGCACCTTCCTCGGGCCGGTCCCGCGGCGGCTGGCGTTCATCCCCTATGCGGCGGTGACGGTGCCGTACCAGGAGTACACCGAGCGGGTGCGGCGGGCGCTCGAGCCGCTGGGCCACATGGTCGAGTCGCTGCATGAGGGGGACCCGGCCGAGGTGCTGCGCGAGGCCAACGGGGTGCTGGTGGGCGGGGGGAACACCTTCCGCCTCCTGGAGCAGCTGTACCACAGCGACGTGCTGCGCCGCGTACGGCAGAAGGTCATGCACGGCGCCCCGTACATCGGCTGGAGCGCGGGCGCCAACGTGGCCTGCCCCACCATCTGCACCACCAACGACATGCCGGTGGTCCAGCCCCCCTCCTTCACCGGGCTGCAGCTGGTGCCGTTCCAGGTGAACCCGCATTACACCGACCAGGTGCTGCCGAACCACGGTGGCGAGGGCCGTGACGAGCGCATCCAGGAGTTCCTGGCGCTCAATCCCGGGATCACGGTCCTCGGGCTGCGGGAGGGGAGCTGGTTGCGGGTGGAGCAGGCGGGGGTGGAGCTCCACGGCCCCCGGGACATGCGGGTCTTCCGGAGTGGCGAGGCGCCGCTCGACGTGCCGCCGGGGAGCGTCGCCGGCTCGTTCCGCGAGCGGGAGCCGCCCCAGCGGGTGAGCGGCGGGTTCCGGTGAGGCGGGCGGCCGTCGGGGCGGCGCTGCTGCTCCTGGCCGCCCCGCTGGCGGCCCAGCAGCCGGGGGAGCTGACCAGCGCGGGCGGCCAGCGCGTGGCCACGTCCCGCCCGGAGGCCCCCACCCGGCCGGGCCCCATGGCCAACCGCCCGGTGGGTGGCCGCGCCAAGGGCGACCAGGTGAAGCTCCGGGTGGTGAATCACACCGACTGGTACGTGGATTACCAGGTGGGGACGGACACGTTCGGGCAGGTGGCGCCCCACGGCCAGGACGTGCTGTGGATGTTCGTGGGGTACTACTCGTTCGACGCGGTGGCCCGGTTCGACGACGGGTCGGTGATCGAGTGGCCCCAGCAGCACGCCCGGCTCGACGAAGAGACCGCCTGGCACCTCCGCCAATAGCAGCGGGGCCACAGGATCGGTGATCCCGTGGCCCCGTCTGGCACCTCACCGACCCCGTGCGCGGCTCAGCCCTCGGGCCGGCGTCCGCCGCGATGGGGGCGGCGCGGCTGGGGGCGCCCCCCGCCCCCGCTGCCCGGCCGGGAGCGCAGTCCCGGGCCGCCGCCGTGCCCCCCGGCCTTCCGGGCCTCCGCCGCGGTGCGGGCCGCGAGCGCCGCCGCGCGTCGCTCGGCGTTGGCCTTGGCGCGCTGCCGCTCCTCCGCCTTGCGGGCCCGGATCTGGGCGATCCGCTCCGCGTGCGGCATCTCCAGCTGCACTTCCGCCTTGGCACGGTAGTCGAAGTCCGGCACCGTAATCCGCGGCAGCCGCCGCCCGATGGCCCGCTCGATCCCCCGCAGGTCTCCCTCCTCCTCCGGCGACACGAAGGTGAAGGCATCGCCGGTGGCCTCGGCGCGCGCGGTGCGCCCCACCCGGTGGATATAGTCCTCCGGCGCGGCCGGCACGTCGAAGTTCACCACGTGGCCCAGTTCGCTGATGTCGATGCCCCGGGCCACGATGTCGGTGGCCACCAGCACCCGGTACTTGCCGCTCTTGAAGCCCGCCAGCGCCTCGGTGCGCTGGCCCTGGCTGCGGTTGCCGTGGATCCGCTCCGCCTTGATGCCGTGCTTCACCAGGAACTTCTGCAGCCGGTCGGTCCGGTGCTTGGTGCGGGTGAACACCAGCGCCTCCTGCATCTCGCCCCGCTTGAGCAGCTCCAGGAAGAGCGGCCCCTTGAGCTCCTGCGGCACCGGGTACACCGCCTGGGTGATGCCCACCGCCGGCGCGGCCTGGCGCTCCATGTTGATCGTCACCGGGTGGTGCAGCATCTCGCGGGTGAGCGCGGCGATCGGCGGGGGCATGGTGGCGCTGAAGAAGAGCGTCTGCCGCTTGCTCGGCACGTGGCGCAGGATCTTCCGGATCTCGGGGAGGAAGCCCATGTCGAGCATCCGGTCGGCCTCGTCGAGCACCAGGTACTCGATGCCGGAGAGCCTGGCATAGGGGCGGCTCAGGTGATCGAGCAGGCGGCCCGGGGTGGCGATCATCACGTCCACCCCGCTGCGGAAGGCGTGCTCCTGCGGGCCCATGCCCACCCCGCCGAAGACCGACGCCGCGGTGAGCGGGGTATGGACCGCGAGGTCGTTCAGGTCCTCGAGGATCTGGGCCGCGAGCTCGCGGGTGGGCGTGAGCACCAGCGCGCGGGTTGTGCGACGCGGCTTGGCGAGCAGGTGGTGCAGGATCGGCAGCAGGAAGGCCGCGGTCTTGCCGCTCCCGGTGCTGGCGCAGGCGAGGAGGTCCTTGCCCGCCAGGGCGTGGGGAATGGCATCGGCCTGGATGGGCGTGGGCCGCGCGAAGCCGAGCTCCTTCACGGCGCGGAGCAGGGCGGCATCGAGCTTGAGCGAGCTGAAGGGCAACGGGACCGGCCGGGAGACGGGGGAAGGGACCGCGGGACGGGGGGAATTCTAAGCGCGCGGGCGGCGCGGCGCTGGCCGGGCCGGCGCTTCAGCCGCGCAGCGTGGCCAGCACCTCGCCGGTGAGCGTCCCCGGGTCGAACGGCAGGCCGACCACGTGGTCGGCGCCGGCGGCGAGGGCGGGGGCGGGATCGCCCTGCACGAGTGCCACCACGCGGTAGTCGCGCACCCGCGGCGGATGGAAGCCGCCCAGGGGGTCGGTGCCGGGGGCGCCGCTGCCGTGGATCAGCACCACCACGACGCCGGATTCCGAGGCCCGGCTGGTGAGTTCCCCGGCGCCCGTCACCCGGGTCACGCCGAAGCCGGCGTGCCGGAGCAGCATCGCCACCACCCGCTCGGTGTCCTGGTCGGGCAGGTGCAGCACCGCCTCGCCCAGGAAGACGGGCACCGCCTGGGTGCGGCGGGAGAGGTCGATCATGGGGATGTGCTCGAGGTACGGCGTGGTGCGGTCGTGGCGCAGGGTGCCCACCCGCTCCAGCGTCTGGCGGATCCGCTCCAGCTGCTCCCGGATGGCCAGCAGGGAGGTGCGGTGATCGGCCGGCACCGAGGGATCGTCGATCAGCAGCGCGAGCTCGGCGTAGGCCGCCATCAGCGGATTGTTGATGTTGTGGTGCAGCGTGACGTTGAGCTGGCCGATGGCCGCCAGCCGCTCGGCGTGGACCAGGTCGCGTTCGGCGGCGGCCAGCGCATCGCGCAGGGCACGCTGGCGCCGGTGGCGTTCCACCACCCGCGGCAGCAGCGCGGGCAGGGAGGGGTCCTTGATCAGGTAGTCGTCGGCCCCGGCCCGCAGCGCCTCGGCGGCCAGCGCCTCGTCGCCGTGGGCGGTGACCAGCACCACCGCGGGCCGCCCGGGGAGCGCGCGGAACGCGGGCAGCACCGCGAGGCCCTGGCCGTCGGGGAGCTGGTGGTCGAGCAGCACCAGGTCCGCCTCCGACGCGAGCGCGAGGGCCTGCGCGATGGTCGTGGCCACCGGGGCGCGCCCGTGGCCGGCCTGCTCGAGCACCGTGGTGACCAGCCGGGCGTAGTCGGGATCGTCGTCAACGACCAGGATCCGCAGGGACTGCCGTTCAGGCCGCACGGGAGGCCTCCGGGTGCTTCTGGAACCCCTGGCGGGCAAACTTCTCCCAGCCGCTCTTGCCGCGCCAGGCGTCCCACAGGCCGCGCAGGCGCCAGTAGAGGGTGAGGGGGCGCCAGAAGAAGTTCTCCAGCACGGCGTAGCCGAGCAGGATCAGGACGTCGCGCTTGCGGTTGAACGGGAGCAGGCCGCGCTGCAGGCGGTCGGCGAGGCCGTAGCGGAAGCGCCAGGCGCCGACCAGCACCGCGAAGATGTTGACCAGCGTGCCCCAGCCGAGCGAGGCCAGCAGGAACGCCACCGCGTACTGCTCGTTGAGGATCGGCACCTGGAAGATCCACTCCATCACCAGGAAGGCGGTCACGAAGAGGTAGCCGATCGCCTCGATCATGGGCCCGTAGTACTCGAACAGCCAGAACGAGGGCAGGGCGAACCACCCGATCCGTCCGTACTTCTTCCGGAACAGCATGTCACGGTGGTAGAAGAGCGACTCGCGCAGGCCGCGGTACCAGCGTCCGCGCTGCTTGCGGAGCGACTCCAGCCGCTCGGGCACCTCGGTCCAGGCCACGGGGTGGGGGAGGAAGGCCACGCGGCGGGTGCGCAGCTTGTCGCGCACGAAGCGGTGCAGCCGGACCACGATTTCCATGTCCTCGCACACGGTCCCGGCGCGGTCGCCGACATACTCCCCCACCAGCCGGTGCTGCACCAGCGGCGTGAGGTACCCCCCGGCGCGGATCACCGTCTCCTTCTCGAAGACCGCGAAGACGCCGGAGAGGATGAGCACCGAGTCGAGGCGGTCGAGCCCGGTGCGCCCGGTGGTGAAGGAGCGCAGGTACTCCACCATCTGGAACCGGGCCCACGGATGGGTGGGCAGGCCCACGCTCACCACCCGGCCGCCGCGGATGGTGCAGCCGTTGGCGATCGCCACCTGGCCGCCCACGGCCACGATGCGGGGGTCCTCCTGGACCATGCGCATCAGCTCCTTGAGCGCGCGCAGGTCGAGGATGCTGTCGGCGTCGAGGCTCACGAAGTAGGGCGCGGTGGAGCAGTTGATGCCGGCGTTGAGGGCGTCGGCCTTGCCGGCGTTCTCCTTGTCGATGACCACCAGCTGGGAGACGTTGCGCGGCAGTGGCACGGTGGCCACGTACATGGCCCGGACCCGCGCGGTGCCGATGGCGTCGCGGTAGGGGAGGTCGGTCCGGCGGAGGCGGAAGGCCTCCTTGAGCACCGCGAGGGTGCGGTCGCTGGAGCCGTCGTTCACCACCACGACCTCGAAGCGGGGATAGTCGCAGTGCACCAGGTTGGTGACGCTGTCGACGATCGTCACCTCCTCGTTGAACGCCGGCACCACCATCGTCAGCGGCTTGGTGTAGTCGCTGTCGTCGATGAGGTCGAGGTCCTCGACGAAGTGGCCCGCCACCCGCCGGCGCACCTGGCGCGCGGACAGCAGGATCAGCAGCAGCATGTAGCCGTTGTACAGCAGGAAGTAGCCGAGGAAGACGGGCTGGAGCACCAGCCCGATGGCCGAGGCGACGGCGGCGACCCGCTCGCCGGTCACGCGGAGTGCCGGCTGGCGGGCGGCTCGCGCCAGCCGGCGAGCATGCGGCCCACCCGGTCGCGGATGGTCCACTCGGGGTCGGCGCGCATGACGGTGTAGGCCGACTCGTCGCCCAGGACGGCGAGGGCCAGGGCGGCGGGCAGCCGGCGCGCGGGGTCGCGGTCGTCGCGCGCCACCTCGCGCAGGGTCTCGACCGGCTGGGCCTGGCGGATGGCGGTGGCCGCGGCGGAGCGCGAGATCACGAAGGACGCCGGCGTCTCGGACCACTCGCCGCGCAGCAACCGGGTGGCGAAGAGCGTCGCGCGGACCATCTCGTCGGGGTCGAGGAACAGCGGCTCGAGCGCCGCGGTATCGGGGGCGTCGAGGAAGGCGACCGCGATGTCCTGCCGCACCCCGGGATCGGGGTCGCCGAGCATCGCGGCCAGCCGGTCGAAGCGGCGGGCGGCGGCCCAGGCCCGCGCGGCCGCGCGGCGCACCGGCACCGCCGGGTCCACGGTGAGCTCCTCGAGCGCGGCCGCGTCGGCGAGGTCCGGGCGGGCGCCCCACAGCTGGCCCACCGCCTCCCGCACCGGCGTGGCCTGGCTCATCCCCACCACGCCCAGCACCCGCCGCAGGTCGGGGTGATGCATGTGCCGCGCGATCCGGGTGAGCAGGATGGCCTCCTGCCCGTCGCGGTCGAGGCCGAGCGCCAGGTCCAGGAAGGCGGGGAAGGCGGCCTCGGCCTGCTCCGCGACGGCCTTGAGCACGACCGGGTCGTCCTCGGAACGCAGCAGGCGGACCAGGCCGGGGAGCCCCTTCTCGGGCGCCACGCGCTGGAACAGCGCCACGGCCGCGTGCCGCACGCTGCGGTTGGGATCGGCCAGCGCGCGGGTGGCGGTGAGGTGCAGCTCGTCGGCGTCGAGCATGCCGCCCACGGCGGTGAGCGCCGCGGCGCGCACCCCGGGGTCGGGATCGCTCCGGACCACCGTGAGCAGCGCGCTGCGGCTGCGCTCGCCCTGGAACACGCGCAGGCCGGCCACCAGCCGCACCCGCTGCTCGGGCGACAGCACGCCCCGCATGCCATCGGCCAGGGTCTGCTCCATCTGCTCCCGGCTGGTGCTCCCCAGGGCGCGCAGCTCGACGTGCCGCGCCTCCCGCAGGCGGAGGCCGAGGAGGCGGAACTCGGCGTCCTGCTTGAGCCGCTCGCGCAGCAGCTCACGCAGCTCCTGCTCGTCGGCCATCTCCACCACCCGCGCCACCAGGCTCTCCTGGTCGTAGGCGCCGAGGGCCAGCACCGCCGCCACCCGGACCGCCGCCGGCTGGTCCTGGTGGCAGATGGCGAGCAGCGCCACCTCGCCGCCCGGGGCGCGGAAGATGCCCGTGGCGAGCGCCGCGCGCTCCCGCACCAGGGGCGAGGGGTCCTGCTGCAGCAGGGTGAGCAGCCGCAGCGAGGCGGTTTCCCGGCCCAGCCGCACCAGCCCGTCCACGCACCGCGCGCGCACCTCGGCGTCGGGATCGTCGAGCCCGGCCAGCAGCAGGTCGGTGGCCTGCTCCTCGCCGGTGCGGCCCAGGACATCGGCGGTCGCGGCGCGGACGGCCGGCGCGTGGTCACGGAAGAGCGACGCGAGCAGCGGCAGCGGATGGGGCGGGCGCAGCCCGCCGATGGTCCGCACCAGCCGCACCCGCCCCGCGGCGTCGTCCCGCTCGAGCAGCAGGTCGATGATCGCGCCGAGCTGGTCGCGGTCGATCCGGGCCACCGCCGCGGTGATGGCGTCGGCGAAGGCCGGCTCCGCGTCCCGGTAGCTTCGCACCAGGGCCGGCACGGCGTCGGCGACGCCGAGCTCCCCCAGGGCGTGGGCGGCGGCGGCACGCACCGCGGATTCGCTGTCGGCCAGCAGCTCCACCAGCAGCGGGGCGGCCCCGCGCCAGCCCGTCTCGGCCACGCCATCGGCCGCCGCGGCGCGGACCAGGGCTTCGGGGTCGCGCAACAGCCGGGAGAACTCGCGATCGGCGCCGGCGGCGTGGATGAGGCCCAGGGCCCGGGCGGCGGCGGCGCGCACCAGCGGCTCCCGGTCGGTGGAGCGGGGGAGGATCACGCCGGCGAGCTCGCTGCCACCGAGGTCGCCGATGAGCGCGGTGGCCGCGGCACGCACCCGCTCGTCGGCATCGCCCAGCGCGTCGAGGGCGGCGGGGACCGCCTCGCGCACCGCGAGGGCGTGCAGCACCTCGAGCGCCTCGGCCCGGATGGCGGGCTCGCTGTCCTGCCGGGCCCGCTCGATCAGCTCCACGCCGAGGTCGCGGCGGTCGGTCTGGCGGACGGCGGCCACCACCGCCCGCCGCACGCGCGGCGAGGGGTGCAGCAGGTGCTCGGCCAGGAGCTCGCGCGCGCCCGCCACCCCGAACTTGACCAGCATCGCGTGGGTGTCGGGCGAATCCTCGCCGCGCTCGATCAGCCCCACGAGGCGGCTGGGCACGCCGAGTCGCTCCAGCGCCACCGCGGCCCGGATGCGGATCTCGGGGTCGGGGTCGTCGAGGGCCACGGAGAGCGGCGTCTCGGCGGCCGGGCCGATCTGCTCCAGCGCCTCGACGCTCCGCATGCGGACCCACCACGCCGGGTCGCCGAGGGCGCGCACCAGCCGGTCGATCACCTCGCCGTCGGCGAACTGCCCCAGGGCGCTGGCGATGCGCGCCCGGACGAACGGGGCGGGGTCGGAGAGCAGGTGGTCGAGCAGGTAGGTGACGGCGCGGCGGTCGCCCAGCTTGCCCAGGGCGCCGGCCACCTTGGCGCGCACCTCGTCGTCCATGTCCTTGAGCGCCGCGATGAGCACCGGGAAGGCGCTCTGGACCTTCAGCTCGCCGAGGATGTTCGCGGCCCAGGCGCGGGCGGGGTGCCGGGTGGGGTCGCGCAGGAAGGCCAGCATCGGCTCAACCACCGGCCCGCCGTGGCGCACCAGGATGTCGGCGATGCGCGGGGCCAGCCAGTTCTCCGCCTGCTTGAGCGCCTCGACCAGCGGCTCCACCGCGCGGGGGTCGGCGATGCGGGCCAGCGCCCGGAGGGCGATCTCCCGCACGTCGGCGTCCTCGGTGCGGGTGGCGCCGATGGTCTCGAGCAGCGCCGGCACCGCCTTGGCATTGCCCACCCGCCCGAGCAGCTCGGCGGCGAACGCCCGCTCCCGCCACTCCCGCGCGGTGCGCAGCCGGGTGATGTACTTGTCGACCAGGCCCAGGCGGTCGTAGGTGTCGAGCAGCCAGGCCGGCCGCTCGGTGAGGCCGCGGGCCTGCTCCTCGAGCAGCGCCTCCAGCGCCTCGAAGTCGCGCAGGGTGCGGAGCTGCAGCAGCTCCGGCTCGAGCAGCGCCTTCTCCCGCTGGGCCAGCCCCGCCACCACCTCGCGGTAGAGCCCCTTCCGCTGGGCCAGCCGCCGTTCCACCCGGCCGAGCCACGCGGCATAGATCAGCCAGGCCACGATGCCGAGGAGGCCGATCGCGACGACCGTCGCGGCAAAGAGGAGGATCAGGCGGAGCAGGGTCACCGGGGCCCCGTGAGGCGGTCGAGCAGTTCGGTCAGCTGCCGCACGTCCACCGGCTTGGCGAGGAAGGCGTCGGCGCCGACCTCGCGGGCCCAGAACTCGTCGGCCGGCTGGTCCTTGGTGGTGACGATGACGACCGGGATCGCGGCGGTGACGGGCTCCGCCTTGAGCCGGCGGCAGGTCTGGTAGCCGTTCAGCCGCGGCATCATGACATCGAGCACGATCACGTCGGGCCGCCGCTCGGCGGCCAGCGCCAGGCCCGCCTCGCCATCGGGCGCGGCCTCGACGCGCCAGCCGCTGGCGCCCAGCATCCGCTCGAGCAGCCGGCGCTGGTCCGGGTCATCCTCGATGATGAGGGCCAGGCGGGACATCAGGCGGCCCCGGTCCGGTCGGTACGATCCACATCACAAAAACGACCGAAGGCCGCGTCGCGCGCGGCCTTCAGGGAAGCGGCAGCCGGGCGAGCCGGGGTCCTAGGAGCGGGCATCGTCAAGGAAGACAAGGGCTTGTCTCCGGCGCACGGCGGCCTCGAGCGCGTGGTAGACGGTGGGGTCCAGCACCGATCCGGCGAGGTCCCGCATCCGCTCCACCGCCACGTCGGGCGGCATCTTCTCCTGGTAGGGGCGCGCCGTGGTCAGGGCATCATAGATCTCCGCGGCCGCCAGCACCCGGGCGCCGAGCGCGATCTCCTCCCCCTTCAGGTGATCGGGGTAGCCCTGGCCGTCCCAGCGCTCGTGGTGGCTGCGCACGAAGGCGATGATCTCGCCCAGGTGGGCCAGCGGGGAGAGAATCTGGGAGCCGATCACCACGTGCTGCTTGACCAGCTCGTACTCGTCCGCGGTGAGCGGCCCTTCCTTGCTCAGGATGTCCTCGCGGATGCCGATCTTGCCGATGTCGTGCAGCCGGCCGCCCATGCGGACCTGCTCGATCTGCTCGTCGCTCATCCCCAGCTCGGCCGCGACCATCGCGCCCATGTCGGCCACCCGCGCGGAGTGGCCGCGGATGAAGGGGTCCTTGGCCTCCAGGGCGTTCACCAGGGCCTCGAGCGTGGCCACCGAGAGCCGCTCCAGCTTGGCCCGCTCGCGCCGCAGCTCCGCGGTGCGGACCGCCACCTCTTCCTTGAGCCACTGGTTGAGGTTGGCCTGCTCGATCTGGCTGTCGCGGCGGCGGATGGCGCGCAGGATGGCGCGCGCCAGGTCGGAGAGGTCGATCGGCTTGGTGAGGTAGTCCATCGCCCCGCGCTGCATGCAGAGCGCGGCGGTGGTGGCGTCGTTGACGGCCGTCAGCATGAGCACGGCCAGGCTCGGCTCCAGCTCCAGCACCTGGGGCACCAGGTCGATCCCGCTCTTCCCCGGCATCCGCACGTCGAGCAGCACCACCGAGACCTTCTGGCGTTGCAGCACGCGCAGTGCCTCGTCACCGGAGGCGGCGGTGACGACGTCGTAGCCTTGCTGGTTCAGGAACTTCTTGAGCGCATTCCGGATCGGCTCCTCGTCATCCACCACGAGGACGCTGATCGGGGCGTCGGCCAGCGGCACCGAAACTCCGGGAGGAAGTGGTTTCCGGGTTGGCTAACCCTATGTGAGGGAAGATTATACTCGGTGACGGCGGGGGGAAAGGGGAATAGGGACGGGGGAAGGGGGCGGGTGCCCCTCCCCCCGGCCGCCTCCCGCCCCCCCTGGTCCGCCCGGCCTACCCCACGAACTCCACCTGGACCGGGTGGGGGATCAGGCCGGCGGCGTGGCCGCGGCGGAGCAGCTCCCGCACCGCCTGCCGGCCCCGCTCGCCGTAGTCCACCGTCCAGTCGTTGACGTACATCCCGACGAACCGGTCGGTCTTCTCGTCGCCGATGCCCCGGTTGAACTGCTTGGCGTGCTCCAGGGCCGGGCGGCGGTGCTCGAGGGCGTAGACGATGCTGTCCTTGAGGTCGCGGGCCACCTGCCGCACGGTGGCCTCGCCGAGGTCGCGGCGGACCACGTTGCCGCCCAGGGGGAGCGGGAGGCCGGTCTCGGCGAACCACCACTCGCCCATGTCGGCCCACAGGTGCAGGCCCCGCTCCGGGAAGGTCAGCTGGCCCTCGTGGATGAGCAGGCCGAGGTCCACCGTGCCGGCCAGCACCGCGTCCTCGATCTGGTCGAAGGGCACCACCACCTCGACGAAGTCGGGCTGGTAGAGCTTGAGGGCCAGGTAGGCGGTGGTGAGCTTGCCCGGGACCGCGATCCGCTTGCCGCGGCAGGCCGCGCGCGGGTCGGCGGGGGCGGCGGTGGTGGCCACCAGGCGGGGGCCGTAGCGGTCGCCCATCGAGGAGCCGCTGCTGAGCAGGGCGTAGCGGTCGGCGAGGTAGGCGTAGGCGTGGATCGAGACCGCGGTCACCTCGAGCTCGCCCTGGAGGGCCCGGCGGTTCAGCGACTCGATGTCCGAGAGCTCGTGCACGTAGCGCAGGTCGCCGGTGTCGATCTTGCCCTCGGCGAGGGCGTAGAACATGAAGGCGTCGTCGGAGTCCGGCGAGTGGGCGACGTGGATGGTGCGGGGCATGGGCAGTACCGGGTACCGGAGGCCGGGCGCGGCGCCCGGGCGGCGGCCGTCAGGGGGTGGAAAGACGCTGCTTCAGGTCGTCGAGCATGGGGCGGTGTTCATCGTACTCGGGGCGGCCGGCCCGGAGCTCCTGGTCGAAGTCGGCGAGGAAGGCCCGGCGGGCGCGGTCCGAGGCGGCGGCATCGCGGCTGGCCTGCCCCACCTCGAGCCGAAGCAGGGAGGCGAAGAGGTGCTTCGGCGCCTCGGCCTGGATGGTGTCGGCCAGCGCGAGCGCGGCGGGGTAGTCGCCGAGCTGGATGTGGATCACCCCGGCGTGGTACCGGGCGTCGGCGTCGACCTGGTCCAGCATGCCGTAGGCCTGCAGCGCCATCGGCGCGAAGCGCAGCGCCGTGGCGGTGTCGCCGCTGCCCACCGCATTCATGATCCGGTCGTGGAGGCGCAGGAAGCGCTCCCGCGGCGTCATCTGCGAGATGTCCGGCGGCGCGCCGCCCCCGCCCCCGGCGCCGCCCTGTCCCGGGGTGGTATTGCCCGCATTGGCCATGTCCGGGGCCGCGGCGCGGGCGTCCTTGGTGACCACGAACCAGGTGATCCCGGCGAGGGCCACCAGCACGAGGCCCCAGGCCACGAACCACGGGGCCTGCTCGCCGACGCCCGCGGTGACGGCGCGGCCGCAGCGGTGGCAGTAGCGGGCGTCGGGGCTGAGCGGGGCGTGACAGGCGGGGCAGCTGGACGGTGTGGTCATGGCGCGGGGAATCTAGACGGTGGGCGGTCGGGCGGTAGGGCGGTCGCGTCGGCACGCCGCGAGGCCGCCCGCTTGTCCCCCGCCCGGTGCCTCCGTTAGTCTCCAGCCAACCCGGAGGAGTCATGGCCCAGCCGCAGCAGCCGCCGCCGGTTCCCCTTCCCGACGCCCCCTCCGCCCGGCACCTGGGCGACCTGGCCCGGAGCCAGACACGCTGGGGGGTCTATCTCGAGACCCGCACCGTGGGCTCCATGGCCCAGGGGCGGCTGCACTTCGTCGAGGGGCCGCGCCACAAGAGCAGCGGCTGGATCTTCCGCGAATGGACCGAGCAGGAGATCATGAGCCGCTTCAGCGAATTCAGCCCGATCGAGCTCTGGAAGATCCTCGAAAGCCTGGGATGACCGCGCCCCGACCATCCGTCAACGACTTTCCCCGGCAGCTGCACGGCGCCGCCAAGGCCGATGTGCTCGAGCTGGCGGCCGAGTTCCAGGTGGACTTCCTCCGGCTCCAGTTCACCGACATCCAGGGCGTCAACAAGAACGTCGAGGTGCCCCGCAGCCAGTTCGGCAAGGCGCTGGACGGGGAGATCATGTTCGACGGGTCCTCGATCGAGGGCTTCGTGCGGATCGAGGAGAGCGACATGCTCCTGGTCCCCGACCTCGACACCTTCCGCATCCTGCCGATGGACGACGAGGGCGGCCGGGTGGCCCGGCTCCTCTGCGACATCTACACCCCCGACCACCAGCCCTTTGCCGGCTGCCCGCGGCTCACGCTCAAGCGCCAGATCCGGCGGGCGCGCGACCTGGGCTACTCCATGATGGCGGGCTGCGAGGTGGAGTTCTTCCTGTTCGAGAAGGACGCCCAGGGCAATCCCAGCACCGCCACCCACGACGCCGGCAGCTACTTCGACCTCACCCCGGTCGACCGCGGCGAGGAGCTGCGGCGGTTGATCGTGCGCGACCTCGAGCTGATGGGCTTCGAGGTGGAGGCCGCGCACCACGAGGTGGCGCCCGGCCAGCACGAGGTGGACTTCCGCTACGCCGACGCCCTGACCACCGCCGACAACATCGCCACCTTCAAGTTCGTGGTGCGCAGCCTGGCCAACCGGCACGGCTTCGTGGCGTCGTTCATGCCCAAGCCGATCATGGGCCAGGCCGGCAGCGGGATGCACACCCACCAGAGCCTGTTCCGGGGCAAGGACAACGCCTTCTTCGACCCCAAGACCGAGCACCAGCTCTCGGCGGTGGCGCTGTCGTACGTGGAGGGGCTGCTGCACCACGCCCGCGGCTTCTGCGCCATCACCAACCCGCTCATCAACAGCTACAAGCGGCTGGTCCCGGGCTACGAGGCCCCCATCAACGTGGCGTGGAGCATGCGGAATCGCTCCCCCCTGGTGCGGATCCCCGAGCGGCGCGACGATGGCACCCGGTGCGAGCTGCGCATGCCGGACCCGTCGGCCAACCCCTACCTCTCGCTCACCGTGCAGCTGGCGGCCGGCCTCGACGGGGTGGAGCAGCAGATGCCCTGCCGCGAGCCGGTGAACCGCAACATCTTCCGCATGAGCTACCGCGACCGGCGGAAGTACCAGATCGACGACCTCCCCCGCGACCTGCACGAGGCGCTCGACCGCTTCGAGAAGGACGACGTGATCAAGGCCGCCCTCGGCGAGCACCTCACCGAGCGCTTCCTCGAGGCCAAGCGCGAGGAAGTGGCCCTGTTCAACCGCGAAGTGACGGAGTGGGAGATCCGGAACTACCTGGGGCGGTACTAGGACGCCGGCGCCCGGCGCGGCGGCTACCGGCCGCCGGGCCGCACCAGGCGCTTGAGCAGCTGGACCTGGCCCGCGTGCCAGGCGTCGTGCATGAGGGATCCCACGATCAACTCCCCGTAGGTCCAGCGGCGGGCGCTCGCGGAGCGCTCGCCCAGCCGCGCGACATCGAACGCCGCGATCGCGGCGGCCAGCCGGCGGTGCTCCGCGGCGAGGAGCGCGCGGTCGGCCTTCCACGCCGCCTCATCGGCACGGGCCGGGACCCGGGGGAAGTTCGCGGGCGAGCGGGGAAAGCTGCCCGGCTCGACCGGCTCGAAGTGGCGCCGCACCGCGTACTTCCAGTAGGCCAGGTGCAGCGTCAGGGACCAGATGCTGTGCCGGCTGCCGCGCGGCACGGTGCGCGCCTCCCGCGCGGTCACGCCGCGGACCGCTCCCACGGGCGTCGGACCGCCATGCCACGCCCGCCCGCGGGGTGGGGCCAGGTTGGCCAGCAACAGCTCGAGGGCATCGCGGGTCATCGATAGGCCTCTTCCACTTCATGTTGCAGGGCCGCCACCACCGCCGCGGGCTGCTCCTCCTGCAGGTGCAGCCCGGCGCCGGGAATCGTGTCCACCGTGAACTGCGCCAGCCCGGTGCTGAGGATCCGGAGCCGTCCCTTGCCGGCGCTCCGGCTGCCGCCGAGGCGGGGCCCGCCGCCCACCACCAGCCGCACCGGCGCACGGACCTCCGGCAGGCGGTGCACCAGCGAGTCGGGTTCCACCGACTGGTCCATCCGCTTCAGCGCCCGCAGCACCGCCCCCATGTTGCCCGCCGCGCCGGCCGTGTACTGCTCCACCAGCGAATCGGTGACCCAGCTGCTGTCCACCGACGTCCCGATGAGTCCCTTGCGCAGCTCCTTGCGGATGCGCCCCCGGCCGGCGAACAGCCGCACCAGGAACGAGAACCGCAGCGCCTGCTTGACCCCCGGCACCGCGGCCGATTCGAGCGAGCCCACCTCGAGGAGCACCAGCCGGCGCACCAGCGCCGGCCGCTCCACTGCGAGCCGGAGCGCGATGGTGGCGCCCACCGCATGTCCCATGACCACGGCGTCGGCGATGCCGACGCTGTCGAGCGCGGCACCCACCCGCGCGGCCTGGGCGTGGATCGAGTAGTCGGCCTTGCCCCCGGGCCGCGCGGAGGCGCCCACGCCGAGCGGCTCGACCACGGCGGTCCGGATGCCGGCCTGGTTGAGCGGACCGAGCAGGTTCCGGTAGGCATAGGCCGGGCTGATCAGCCCGGGAATGATGACCAGGGTCGGGCCAGTGGCCGGACCGGTCACCGTGACGTTGAGCGTCTCCGCCGGCGCCGTGACCACCAGGCGCACCACCGAGTCCTGGGGCGGCGAAAGGTTGAGGCACAGCGTGGTACAGAGCAGGGCGAGCATGGGCCGGAATGTCGCCGGGTCACTCCGGGCGGGCAATCGGCGGGGGCGTTTGACTGACACGTGGCTGAATGACACGGCGCCGTGTTCCAGGTCAAGTGCGGGGCCCCGGATGAGCCCCGACCCGAGTGCGCTGCCCGGAATTGCAGGAAACGGCAACCCATTGACTGGAATAGTGTTACGGATGTGCCGGCGATCCGCTCCCGGAGGGCTGAACCGGGCCCGGGGCGGCAGCCTTCACCCGGCCCGAGTGTTGCCCTTCCGCAGGCTCGTTCCCACGGTCGGATTCCCGAGCTCGGATGGTGGTGCGGTGAGCGACAGCCTACTCGGCACACGGCAGACGGTGATTCTCGCGGCGGGCAACGGGTCCCGGCTGTCCGCCTCGCGCGGCAACCTGCCCAAACCCCTCGTGCGGGTGGCTGGCCAGGCGCTGATCGAGCATGCGCTCGACCAGGCCGCCGCCGCGGGCGTCGAGGAGGCGATCATCGTCACCGGCAACGCCGCGGACCAGATGCGCGCCCACCTCGAGACGGTGGAGACCTCGCTCAAGCTGACCGTGGTCTACAACGCCCGCTACCACGAGCCCAACGGTGTGTCGCTGCTGGCCGCCGAGCCGTACATCGACGGCCCCTTCTTCCTGCAGATGGCCGACCACGTCTTTGCCCAGCCGGTGCTGCGCTTCCTCGACCGCGCCGGCGCGGCCCCGGCCGAGTGCGCCCGGTTGCTGGTGGACTTCCATCCGGTGAACCTGGACGAGGACGACGCCACCAAGGTCTGCACCGAGGGCGCGCACATCACCGCCATCGGCAAGGATGTCTACCCGTACCACGCGGTGGACACCGGCTGCTTCCGGCTCGACCCCCGGGTGTTCCAGGCCCTCCACGAGGTGGCGCGGCACGAGCCGCCCTCGGTGACCCTCGGCATGCGCCGGCTGCTGGCCCAGGGGCTGCTCGCCGCGGTGCCGCTCTCGGGCGTGCGCTGGACCGACGTGGATACCCCCGAGGACTACGCCAAGGCGGAGATGCTGCTCGGCGCGGTGCGTCGGCGCTCGATGGAGCGGGGCGCGACCGTCGCGGCCTGAGCGCACCGCGCGGCTCCGGCAGGCACCAGAGGGCGGCCCCGCGGGGCCGCCCTCTCGTTGTCCGGCCCCCCGCCCGCGTCAGGAGGTGCGCGGTGCCGGCTCCGGCCCCCCGCGCACCAGCCACTGCAGGCCGGTGGTGACCCCCGAGACGCTGAAGATCACGGCACACCAGGCCAGCGCCACCTCGGTGACGCCGAGCAGCGCCGCCGGCAGGTAGAGGAAGGTGAAGAAGTCCCGTCGGCCGGCCAGCTCCACCGTCTCCTTGAGCACCTGGAACGGGGTGCGCGGGCCGGCCGGCGCCGCCACGTGGTCCTTCTGGCCCCACCAGCGGATGCTGGTGATGCTGCCGCTGCCCCCGCCCCGGAACACCAGCCCCGCGTAGAGCGAGGCCTGGTACACCAGGTGCAGCACCGTGCCCACGAGGGTCACCCAGCCCACCAGCGTGGCGCCCTCGCGCCACAGCGCCCACCCCGCCACCGCGAAGAAGCCGACGTTCACCACGTCGTCGCCCACCTGGTCGAGCCACTCCCCGAGCCGCGAGCGGATGTACTTGAGCCGTGAAATCTCGCCGTCGCAGCCATCAAGGATGGACTGCAGCTGCACCAGCAGCGCGCCCGGCACCAGCATCCCCGCGCCGCCCCACAGCACCAGCACGATGGCCGCGAGCCCGAAGACCAGCGCGATCAGCGTCATCTGGTTCGGCGTGAGCCGAGTGTGGATCAGGCGGCGGGTGATCGCCAGCGAGATCTTCCGGTTGATGGCGCGGCTCACGATGCCGTCGGTGGCCTTGAGCAGCGCCCCGAAGAGCAGGTCCTCCGCCCGGCGCGCGGCGGCGGCATCGGGGACCGCGAGCAGGAACTCCTCCGGCGTGCGCGGCGCCTGGTCGATGCCGCCCTGGTACCCCCGCTGCACCAGGTGCTTGGGGAGCAGCCGGTGCCAGACCAGGCCGGCGGGAGCGGTGAGGAGGGGCGGCTCGGCGGCCCGGCGGCTCGATGTCTCGGCCGGGGCGGGGAGCAGGCGCAGGCGGAGCCGCGGGTCGGCGGGGACGAGGGCGAGGAGCTCGGCGGGGAGTGTCACCTCCGCGATCCCGGCGTCCTGCAGTGACAGCAGCTGGCGCAGCAGGACGCTCAGGCCCGCCACCTCGAGCCGCGGGTCGCCGGCGGCGGGGAGGGTGAGCGCGGCGCGGCGCGTCACGCGGCCGCCTGCCGGGCCTCGAGCCGCATCAGCACCACGAGGTACAGGTTGAGCACCGTGGTGCACAGCGCGAAATACACCGCGATCGCCGCCGGCCACCAGTACGAGACGGCGAGCAGCGCATAGCCCAGCGCGAAGTGGGTCCCGATGCCGAGCAGGGTCCAGGCCCGCATCCGGCCGGCGTTGGCGGCGCGGTAGGCGGCGGGGTCGGCCGCCGGCGCGATCTGCAGCGCGGCGTGCTGCACTTTCGAGTAGTTGTAGTAGAGCGCCAGGAGCAGCGCGTCGCGCAGGCGGCGCTCCCGCCAGGCCCGGTCGCGCTCGGCCCGCACCGCACCCAGGTCTTCCTCGCGCTCGGAGTAGCCGGCGCCCGCCCGGGCGATGTAGCGCGACTTGGTGTGATCGAACAGCGCCGACTGCACCGCCGAGCTGGCGATGCCGAGCAGCGCCAGCAGCCAGTACCAGGGGCTGCCGAAGGTGGCCGCCATGTACGCCCCGGCCCCCACGCCCAGGGCGACGCCCACCGCGTAGTCGGCGATGCCGTCGAGGATGGCGCCGTAGGTCGAGGAGATCTTCCGGGCCCGCGCCAGCTGGCCGTCGCAGCAGTCGAGCACCACCGCGGCGAAGAGCAGCGCCGCGCCCAGCAGCCGCCCGGCGGGCCAGTCCGTCGCGAAGCCGGTGACCACGCCGCCGGACACCCCGACGAGGCCGGAGAGCAGCGTGACCTGGTTCGGGGTGATCGGGGTGTGCAGCAGGAGGGCGACGACCCGCCGCGCGAGCGGCCGATGGATCCGCTCGTCCACCCACTCCTCGACCTCGGGCGGCTTGGCCGGCGCGGCCGGGGCCGGGCTAGCGGGCAAAGCGGGCGCGGGCGTCCTCGAGGTCGGCGAGGTCATCAATCTCGGTCCATTCGTGGTGGCCGATCGGAACGGTGCGGAAGCTAACGCCCGCGTGCATCATCCGCTGGAAGGCGTCCTCGTAATACCCCTGGGTGTCGCCGGCGTCGCGCATGGCCTCGAGGGTGGCCCAGAAGATCGGGAGCGCGAGGCCGCCCACCTTCTGGATCCCGATCGATTCGCCGGCGCACTGCGCGGGGTCGAGCGCCTTGGCCAGCCGCCGGACGCTGCCCTGCGCGTCGAGCAGGGCCTTCATCTCCTCGTCGCCGAGGGCGGTCTCGGTGTCGAGCAGCAGGGCGGCCGGCGCCGGGTCGGCCACCAGGCGCGCCAGGGCGTCGCCGGTCAGCACCACGTCCCCGTCGCAGATGACGATGCCCCGCCCCTCGCAGCGCTCCCGCGCGGCGAGGACGCTCATGCAGTTGCCCGTGGTGGCGTAGAGCGGGTTGGGCGCGAGGCGCACGTCGATCGGCGGCGGGTGGTCGTGGAGGTGCTCCTCCACCTGCGCCGCGCGGTACCCGGTGACCACCACGGCGCGGGTGATCCCGGCCGCGGCGATGCGCTCCAGCTGGCGGGCCAGGATGGTCCGGCCGCCCACGTCGAGCAGCGGCTTGGGCCTCTCGTCGGTGAGCGGCCGGAGGCGCGAGCCGAGGCCCGCGGCGAGGATGATCGCGGTGAGGTCCATGGGGCGGAATGATAACCGGCGGGATGCGACGGAGGATCAACCGGGCGCCGGCGCAGGGCCACGGGGAGCGGTCGCGTCCCGTGGCCCCCGGCCCGTCCCTACAGGCCCGCGATGTCCCGCACCGCCTCGAGGAAGCGGTCGATGGTCGCGAGGTCGATGTCGCCCATGTTGGCCACGAGGAAGCTGTCGTGACTCACCGGGCCCTTGCCCCGGTACACCAGGAACCCGCGGGTGCGCAGGTCGTGGTTGAACGAGTCGAAGCTGAGCCCCGAGGGGAGCTGCGCCACGGTGAGCGACGAGGCGCTGCCCGGCCCGTCGTAGCGGAGCTTGAGCCCGAGCCCCAGCAGGCCGGCGCGCAGCCGTGCGTTGAGGGCCTGATAGCGGACCCGCCGCGCCGGCACGCCGCCCTCCTCCTCGAGCTCGGCGAGCGCCGCATCGAGCGCCACCACCGCCGGCACCGGCGGGGTGAATGGCGTCTGGCCATGCTCGCGGAACGCCGTGCGGTAGCGGCGCAGGTCCAGGAACATCGACCGGGGCCGCACGTGCGCCGTTTCCTGCCACAGCTCCTTGCGCACCACAACGAACGCCGCGCCCGCCACGCCGTGGAGGCACTTGTTGGCCGAGCCGATCGCCACCGAGGCGCGACTGCGGACCATGTCGAAGTCCTCGGCGCCAAGGCTCGAGACCACGTCCACGAAGTAGCGGATGTGCCGCGGGGCCAGCAGCCGTCCCACTTCGTTCACCGGGTTGAGCCGGCCCACGCTGGTCTCGTGGTGCACCATCGCCACCGCCCGGATGCGCGGGTCGCCGTCGAGCATCCCCTGCACCTGCTCCAGCACGATGGGCTCGCCCCAGTCGTAGCGGAGGTGGCTCATGTGGATGCCCAGGCACTGCGCCATCTCGGCGATGCGCTCGCCGAAGGCGCCGTTGGACACCACCAGCAGCCGCTCATCCTGCGCCACGAACGTGGCCAGCACCGCCTCGGTCACCGCGGTGGCCCCGCCACCGGTGACCAGCACCTCATGGCCCGGCGCGCCCGCCACCACCTTGAGCCGCTCCACCACCCGGCCCAGCACGTCCACGAACGCCTGGTCGCGGTGGGAGATGTCCTGCCGGGCCAGGGCCTGCTTGACCCGGGGGGAAGTGGAGCACGGCCCCGGGCAGAGCAGGGTCACCTGATCCCCCTCCTCAGGCACCCGCAATGGGACCGCCCGCACCGGCTCCGTGTCGGACCGGCGGTGGCGTGTCAGGTTATCCAGTGCGGCGTGTGATTTCATCACGCAGGCAATCCCCGGGCGTGTGCAGGTGATACGAACCGACACGCTCACGTAAGGTTTTGTATAGCAATTACTTAGAAGACTGTTCCGGGACCGGTTTACGGCTCAGAATCACGATTCGGTCTCGAAAGCGTAGCTCTTGCAGCAGGAAAGGAGCCATACTGGGCGGCTCGGCGGCTCGGCGGCTCGGCGGCTCGGCGGCCCGGCGGGTCGGACTAGCGGCCGATGGCCCACCGTAGCGATTCCCCGAGCCAGGCGGAGGCGTGCCAGGGGTCGGGGACGGGCAGGGAGGGGGCGGGGGCGGCCTGGCGTGCGGCGAGGAAATCGGCGATCCGCGCCGCGCGGGCGTCCCAGGTCAGGTGCTGGGCGGTGGCCAGGGCGCCGGCGGAGAGGATGCGGGCCCGCTCCGGATCGGCCGCGATGCCGCGCAGCGTCGCCACCGTCCCCGCCACGTCGCCCGGCAGGACCAGGGCGGCGTTCTCGCGATCGCGCAGCAGCTCGGCGGTGTCGGGCGCCCGGGGCGCCAGCAGCACCCGACCCGCCGCCAGGTACAGGAAGAGCTTGATCGGCAGCACCGTGTTGCCGTGGCGCTCCAGGGGGGCGAGACTCGGGGGGACGATCAGCACGTCCGCGGCGTACAGCCAGGGCGCCAGCTCGCGGAACTTGAGCCAGGGAACGATCGTGACGTTGGGGTGGGCCCGCGCGGCGCGCTCCACCGGCCCCTCGCCTTCCGAGCCGATCAGCACGAACCCGATCTCCGGCGCCTGGTCGGCCGCGGCCAGCAGGATCTCGAGGCCCTTGCGGGCGTTCATCCGCCCGCTGTACACCACGGTGAAGCGCTGCCGCGGCAGCTGGAGGGCGGCGCGGGCCTGGGCCTGGGTGAGCCGCGGCTCCATCCGCGCCGGGTCCCAGCCGTTGTGGGCCACGAGCATCTTGTCTTCCGGCACGCCCAGCCGGCGGTAGCTCTGCTGCGCGTGGGCGGAGTGGAAGATCGCCGCCACCAGTGATGGATGCCGCAGCACGCCGCGCAGGAACGGCTGCAACGGCGGGACCTGGTCGCCCCAGGGGCGGAAGTGCTCGTACACCACGCGGTGGCCGGCCCGGAGCATGGCCCACGCGCCGGGGAGGTTCCGGGTGTAGACCAGGTCGGCCGCGCGCGCGGCGGGGTGGTGGGCGGCGCGCCGGGCGTGGGACCACTTCTCCGGCCCGCGCAGGCCGCGCCAGTGGAGCGCCAGGTGGTGCAGCGCGAAGTCACCGGTGACCTGGTAGTACTCGTGCAGCGGCCCCGGGTCGGCGGGGCCGGTCGTGGGGCCGGGCACCAGCAGCGACATCGCCACCCCGCGCCGCGCGAGCGCGGCCACGTTGTTCACCACCTGCTCGGTGTCCGCGCCGGTGTTGGGTACCACGCTGTCGAAGCTGTAGCAGATCTTCATGGCGGCGGCTCGGCGGCTCGGCGGCTCGGCTGGTGAATGATCATGAGGCCGCGGCGACATCCAGCCCGGCAAACGTAGGAACCACGGCGCGTGAACGCCAGTAACGGAGCCCGGTGACCGACCGCCCGATCGACGCGAAGCACGAGATGAAGCGTGGCCTCTGGTGGATGGGCGCCGCCACCCTGGCCATGCGGCTGCTCGACGTGGGCGGCAGCCTGCTGGTGCTCCAGTTCCTCTCCCCCGCCGATGTCGGCCTCGCGGCCCTGGCGTGGAGCATCGCCGTGGCGCTCGAGGCCTTCAACGGCCTCGGCGTGGGCCAGTGGATCGTGCGGCAGCGCGACCTGAGCCACGAGGCGCTCTCCGGCCTGTTCTGGTTCTGCACCCTCCTCGGCGTGGCGGCCGTGGCCGTGATGCTCGCGCTCGCCCCGCTCCTCGCCGTCTTCTACGCCGACCCGCGGCTCGGGCCGATGATCGTCGTGAGCGCCGTCAAGCTGGTGTTCGTGGGCGCCGCGCTGGTGCCGCTGCAGCTCCTCACCCGCGACCTCCAGTTCCAGCGCTCCGGCGCGGTGCAGACCCTCGCCACGCTCGGCGAGGCGGTGACCAAGGTGATGCTGGTCCTGGCGGGCTTCGGGGCGTGGGGGCTGGTGCTGGCGGGCGTGGCGCGCGGGGTGTTCCTCTGCCTGGCCCTGTGGCGCCTGGCGCCCTTCCGTCCCGCCCGCGTTGCCGCCGACGGCACCACCCGCGAGGCCATCCGGTTCGGCCTGCGCACCGCGCTCGCGAGCATCCTGTACCACGTCTACCGCAACATGGACTTCCTGCTGATCGGGCGGGTGCTTGGCACCCGCGTGCTGGGCATCTACCAGACCGCCTTCCAGCTCGGCATGACGCCGCTCGAGATCGTGCTCCAGCTGGTGAACCGCGTGCAATACCCGATCTACGCCCGGCTGCGCGACCTGCCGGCCGAGCTGACGCAGGCCTTCACCCGGAGTGCCCGGTCGCTGCTGCTCATCCTGGGCCCGGTGGCGGCGCTGCTCTGCTTCGCGAGCACCGACATCCTGCAGCTGGTGGGCGCGGGGAAGTGGCTGCCGGCGGTGCCGATGATCCAGGTCCTGGTGTGGGCCAGCCTGCTGCGGGGCCTCTCGCAGCTGTTCCCGCAGCTCTACAACGCCACGGGCCGCCCCGGTTTTTCGGTGGTGGACTCGCTGGTGACCGGCGCCACGCTGGTCTCGGGCTTCGCCCTGGCGCTGTGGCTCGCGCCCGAGGGCGACGGGGCGCAGTGGGTGGCGTGGGTGTGGCTGCTCTCGTATCCGCTGCCGCTGGCCGCGCACTTCTGGATGGCGGCCCGCTGCTCGCCGGTGCGCGCCGGCCCGATGCTGCGGGAACTGGTCCGGCCCGCGCTCGGCATCGGGCTGGTGGCGCTGCTGCTCGCGGCGGCGGGCCGGCTCCGGCCGCTGGTCGGCTCCCCGGTGCTCATGCTCGCCCTGCTCATCCCGCTGGCGCTGGCCGCGCACGCGCTCTTCCTGCGGGGGGTGATGCATCTGCGGCCCGGCGACCTGCTGCCCCGCAAGCCCGCCGCGAGCTAGCCCGGCTGCCCAATCGCCTGTCGCCCAATCACCCAATCGCCCCATCACCCAATCACCCAATCGCCCAATCGCCCAATCACCCAATCGCCCAATCGCCCAATCGCCCAATCACCCAATCGCCTACCGCCCCGCCAGCTCCGCGATCACCTCCGCCATCCGCGCCGAGGTGCGGCCATCGGCGCCATGGATGTGCGCCGCGAGCCATGCCGCCGCGCGCTCGCGGCAGCAGTCCGGCTCGGTGAGTGCGCGGCTCACCGCCGCCAGCGCCCCGGTGGCGTCGTGGGCGGAGAGGCCGCCGTTGTCCTCCGGCGCATTCATCCAGTCCGGGGCCGCTTCCGCCTTCCGGGCGCGCAGCCCGAACCGGGTCAGTCGGGAGAACCTGACCCGCGCGCCCGGCGGCGGCACCAGGTGGACGCTCGGCCGGCCGGAGTGGTAGAAGAAGGTCACGAACGACGACAGGTTGCTCACCATGGCGTCGGCCACGACGAGGTCGGCCAGGTTGTCGGGCCGCTCGTTCTTGAACTTGAGCTCGACGTGCGGGCATCGCGCCGCCTCGCGACCCAGCGCCTCGAGGTAGGCCGCCTCGTAGCGCCAGCGGTCGTGCAGGCAGAAGAGCACGTTGGCGCCGTGGTCCGCGGCGCGGGTGAACAGCGCCCGCACGAACGCCAGGTCGGCGTCCATCGGGGAGCGGCCCAGCAGCGCGGGCTGCCAGCTGCCCGGGAAGATCCGGCCGTAGTGCCAGGTGAAGTTGAGCAGCAGCGTCGGCCGGCCGGCCACGTCGATCCGGTACGCGGGCGCGAGGTCGGCCCGGGTGTACGGCGGGGCGAGCAGCAGGTCGCTGAAGCAGGAGCCCACCACCGCGCAGTTCTCCGGGGCCAGGCCCCACGACCGCACCCGCCAGTCGCGATCCCGCGTGTGGTAGCACTGCGCCACGAACCGGCTGGCGGGCGCCCGCGGGTCCTGTCCGGTGAGCCGGGCCACGTGCCGCAGCCGCTCGGCCACGTCGGCGGGGGGCGTGGACTTCCACCCCAGGCCGTGCCAGAGGAAGCACACCCGTGGCGCGGCGGCGAACTCGGGGAAGTGATTGTCGCACACCACCACCTCGGCCCGGAACGCCTCGACGGCGGCGCGGGTGGCGGCGTCCTGCCGCTCGAGCAGGCGGGCGCGCAGTGGGCGCACCCGGGCCAGCGGCTCCCCACGCCACGCGGCCAGTCCGTCGGCGGCGATGAGCAGCTCGGTGTCGGCCCGCCCGTCGAGCGCCAGGGCGAGCGCCAGGATGTCGGCCTGCAGCGTCGAGACCCACAGCAGCACCCGCATCAGCGGCCGGCGCCCCGCGCGTGGCGCGCGCGCGCCTCGTCGTAGTAGGCCTCCAGGGCCCGGCCCCGGGCGCGCACGTCGTAGTCCAAGAGCATCTTTTCGCGCGCGGCGTGGCCCAGCCGCGCGCGCAGCGCCGGGTCGGTCACCAGGCGCTCCAGCCGGTCGGCCAGCGCGGCCACGTCGCGCTCGGGCACCAGGAAGCCGGTGGCGCCATCGTCGATGATCTCGGGGATGCCGCCGTGCCGGGTGCCGATCGGCACCACCTCCGCGGCGCTCGCTTCCTTCACCACGATGAGCCCCGACTCGCGGTTGCCGGCGGCGTCCACCACGCTCGGGGCGAGCAGTACGTGGCTTGCCGCGAGCCGGGCGGCCACCGCATCGGGCGCCAGCGGCCCGGTGAAGTGCACCCGGCCCGTCACCCCGAGCTGCGCCGCGAGGCGCCGCAGCTCGGGCTCGCGCTCGCCCTCCCCGACCAGCGTGAGCTCGAGCGCCGGGTGCCGTTGCGCCACCCGCGCAAAGGCCTCGAGCCCGTAGCCAAAGCCCTTTTTCTCGACGAACCGGCCGATCATCACCACCTGGAGCGGCGCGGCGGCCCGCGCCCCCGGCTGGAAGGCGCCCAGGTCCACGCCGAGCCGGTGCACCCGCAGCTTCTCCGCGGGCACGCCCTGCGCCTCCAGCAGCGCCTGGAGCTCCATTGAGGCACAGAGGCCCAGGGTCATGTCGCGCAGCACGCGGGGGCCGAGGACGGCATAGCGCAGGTGCTGGGGGAGGAAGCGGCGCGGGCTCGCGAGCAGCGGGACATCGTAGCCATGGAAGGTGACCACGAGCGGCAGCCGGTGCCGGCGCGCGAAGGGCCGCGCGTACACCGCGCCGAGGCCGAAGTGGGCGTGCACCAGCGCGAAGCCCCGGGCGCGGAAGCGCGCGTCGAAGGCGGCATCGCGGCAGGTGATCGGGTAGAGCGCCCCGCCCACGTGCACCGGCGCGAAGGGGAACCGTTCCGGCAGCTGCCGGGCACGGCAGAACACCTCCACGTCGTAGCGCTCGTGGTGGCGGATCTCCTCGTACACGAAGGTCTGCGAGTAGGCGAGGAAGTTGGTGCTGAACAGCGCCACCAGGTCGGTCATGGCACCGCGGGTCCCGGCCACACGCGATCGGTCTCGAGCAGGTAGTCCACCAGGGTCTGGTCCCAGCGGATCCGCTGGGCGAGGTCGGCCGCGCGCTCCGGCGCGGTCGGGGCGAGGTCCCGGCGCTGCAGCGGATCCTCCAGCGCCCGGTAAAGGTGCAGGGCCCCGGTCGCCGGGTCCACCACCAGGCTCCACTCACCCTGGTCGGCCCACGCCGCGCTCTTGCGGAGCCCGCTCGCGGTGCGCGCCGCGGGCACCGGGTCGAGCAGGCTATGGCCCATCCACGGGACGCTGTCGCGGATGCCCGCCAGGTCGGCGAGGGTGGGCGCCACGTCGAGCAGGCTCGCCACCTCGGGGCGCATCCCCGCCGGGAGCCGGGGATCGCTCCCGTGCATCAGGAGCGGCACCCAGACGGTCTCGCGCCACCCGTTCCGCTGGGCCGCGGTGCCGTCGTGCTCTCCCAGGTTTTCGCCGTGGTCCCCCGTGATCACCACGACGGTGCTGTCGAACCACGGCTCCGCGCGGAGCGCGCCGACGAACTCCCGCAGCACGTCGTCGGTGTAGTGCATGGTGTTCCAGATGGCCGAATCCGGCCGGGTGGAGTGCACCAGGTCGAGGGCCGGCTCGCGGCTCCGGAACGGCAGGTGGTTGCTGTAGGAGACCACCGTGAGCAGGAACGGCGCGTCGCGGCGGCCCAGCTGGCGCGCCCGCTGCGCGGCGCGGCGGAAGACGTCGCGGTCTTCCTCCTCCGCGCGATGCGGCACGTCGAGCCGGTCATACCAGCGGCGCAGCCAGAAGGTCTGGAAGTCCCAGTCGGGGTCCACGCCGGTGATGAACTCCGTGGTCCAGCCGTGGGCCCGGAGCACCTCCGGCAGGCAGCGGAAGCGGGTGCCGGTGAACATCGCCGTGGGGGATTCCCGCCGGTGCGGCTTGACGGAACAGTGCCCGGCGAAGAGGCCGTTGACCGTCTCGGGACCGAAGCTCAGGTGCCGCAGCCACGCGGCGCTGCCTGGCGCGCGCGCCAGCGAGTCCAGGAATGGCGTCGGCGTGAAGTCCCGGTCGGGACGGAGGTACCCGACATCCCAGCCGCGAAAGGTCTCGAGCTGGATGTAGATGATGCCGCGGGGCCGGGGCGCACCGGGGGCTGCCGGCCGGGTGGGGACGCGGAGCAGCGGATAGGCCGTGTCGGGGAAGGCCCACCCGCTGTCCGCGCTCTCCGCCAGCCACGCCTGGCGGTAGCTCGAGGCGAGGGCCGTGAGGTTCTCCGGCCGTGCGCCCCAGTCGAGCCGGCGCCGGGTCTCGCTCACGACGGAGGCCAGGGCCGGCTTGACCCGGCGCCACCGGTTGCCGCTGGGCCACAGCACCATCAGGAGCGTGGGAAGGGTGACCAGCGTGGTGAGGATCACGAGGGCCCGGCCGGGGGTGGCCAGGCGCGGGCCGTACTGCCGGCGGATCAACCGCGCGCCGCTGGCGCCCAGACCGGTCCCGATACCCAACAACAAGAGGAAGGGGAGGCCCGGGCCGCCGCGGTCGCGCAGGAAGAGCTCGTACATATCCCGGGTCCAGGCCGAGACGTTGTAATACGTGCGGACCACGGACACCGAGAGGTGGAGACCCATGAACCGCATCAGCTCATGGTCCACCTGGTCGAGCAGGGTGGCGAGGATCAGCGCCGCCAGCAGCACCCGTTGCGCGCGCCGCGCCGTGACGGCGGGCACCGCGCGATCCCAGCGCCCCAGCCACCAGACGAACAGCGGCAGGGCCGGGGCCAGCGCGGCCCACATGTTCCAGGCGATGGCGAACGGGAGGTAGCGGCCGACCTGGTCGACGTACGGGGTGCCGTACGGGGTGCCGCGGAGGAAAAGGAACAGCTCCTGCACGGTCATGGCCAGCCACGCGAGCAGCACCAGCCCGAGCGAGACCGGGGCCTGTCGCGCGCCGGTGGTATGGCCGGGAAGATCGTCGTCGGGGTTCAGGCTGCCCTCTGGCACGGGGCGGAAAGTAGTCCGGGGTCCGGGGGCCCGCCACGCCCTTACGGAGGCCGCGCGGGCCCCCTTATGATTCCGCGTCACAGTTCCCGGAGCACGCCCTGTCGTTCCGCATGTTGACGGCCTGCCTGGTGGCGCTCGCGCCGCTCGGGCTGGCCGCCCAGGACAGCCTGCCGCCCGCCGCCCGCGACTCGGCCTTCAAGCCGGTCGGGGTCGCCCCCATCGGCCGCGACTCCGCCTTCGGGCCGGTCGGGATGCCCGATACCCTGCGCCGGATCGTGAAGATCCGGATCATCCAGTCCGACGTCTTCGACAGCGCCGACGCGCACAAGTGGTTCGGCAAGATCGGCAACGGGCTCCATGTCATGACCCGGCCCGGCATCGTCGAGTCGGAGCTGCTCTTCAAGGTGGGGGAGCCGTACGACTCGGTGAAGGCCTCCGAGATGGCGCGCAACCTCCGCACCCGCGGCCTGTTCCGGAAGGTGGTGGTGGACACCGTCACCGCCGACAGCGGCGTGGTGCTCCAGGTCATCACCAAGGACGGCTGGACCACCCAGGTCGACGTGCGCTTCCGCTCGGCGGGCAAGCAGACCGACTGGCAGTTGGCCCTGATCGAGCGCAACCTGCTCGGCACCGGCACCCGCTTCGCCACCCGCTACCGCCACACCCCCGACCGCAACAGCCTCAACTTCCAGTTCCTGCAGCCGCGGCTCATCGCCAAGCGGGTGTCGCTCGGGCTGCGCTACGAGGACCGCTCCGACGGCGCCCGCGGCCAGGTGGCCATCGAGCGGCCGTTCTTCAGCCTCTCGGACCGCAACGGCATCACCACCCTGCTCGACATCCGCAACGAGCGGGTGCTGCGCTTCCGCGACGGCGTCGGCGACCCGGCCGACTCCCTGCGCCGCCGCTTCGTGCTGGGCCGGGTGGAGGCGGGACACGCCCTCTATGCCAGCAGCAAGGGGTACCTGCGCGTGGGCGTCACCGGGCAGGTGCGCCGCGACGACTTCGTCCCCTGGCCCACCCGGACCACCACCCGCAGCGTCACCGCCGCGCTCGGCCCGTTCCTCGAGTGGCGCCGCGCCAACTTCGCCGTCACCAGCGGCTTTGCGCGCGTGGGCCAGGACGAGGACGTGGACCTGAGCACCTTCGCCCGGGTGCAGCTCTTCGCCGCCCCCGAGTTCCTCGGCTACCACCGCGACGGCCTCGGCGGCCTGGCGCAGATCCGGCTCGGCCGCCAGCTCGCCAAGGGCGGGTTCGCGTGGCTCGACGGCCGCCTCAACGGCGTGGTGACCTCGGCCGGCCTCGACTCCGGCTCCGCGGTCCTCGGGGGCACGGTGGTGGTCAAGCCGCATCGCGGCCACCTGGCCATCGGCCACGCCGACATCGGCTGGATCAGGAATCCGGTGCAGGGTACCGAGTTCGACCTCGGCTTCGCGGTCGGGCCCCGCGGCTTCCCGATCCACGCCTTCACCGGCGACCGCACCTACTTCACCACCGCCGAGTACCGGGTGATCCTCGCCGACGAGGTGCTCAAGACCCTCGCCATCGGCGTGGCCGGCTTCGTCGACCACGGCGGGGCCTGGTTCAACGGCACCAAGCGACGCACCGGCACCAACCTCGGCATGGGCATCCGGCTCGGCCCCTCGCGCGTGGCCGACGCCAACCAGACCCGCCTCGACCTGGCCTACCGCTTCAAGAACGACCAGGAGAAGGCGGGCTGGGTGTTCGTCATCGCCTCGGGCCTCACGTTCAACACCCAGCCGCGCGGGCTCTAGCCCGCGCCGCTGGCGCGATTCCGCCCACCGGTTATCATTGCGCCCATGACCAGCCCTGACACGACCGCTCCCGCCCCCGACGCGCCGGCGCCCCGCCCGCGGCGGCGCTTCGGCAAGTACCTGGTGATCGCCCTGCTCGGGCCGATCCTCCTGCTGGCGCTCTACACCTGGCTGGCGCTGCACTGGGACTACTCCAACGGCTACCGGAGCGGCCTGCTGCAGAAGTTCTCGAAGAAGGGCTGGGTCTGCAAAACCCACGAGGGCGAGCTGTGGCAGTCGGTGGTGGCCCAGGTGGCGCCCAACGTGTGGAACTTCACCGTGCGCGACGACCGCATCGCCCGGCAGCTCGATTCCCTGGTGGGCAAGCCGGTGCGGGTGCACTACAGCGAACACCGCGGGGTCCCCACCAGCTGCTTCGGCGACACGCCCTATTACGTGGACAGCGTCACGGTGGTGACCGAGCCGTAGGGGCGCCCGCCCGGCTAACGCCCCGCCACCACCGCCTCCCGGACCCTGAGCAGCTGCAGGTCGCCCAGGTCAATCACCTCGCCCGTCAGCATCACGCGGATCCCCACCAGCCCCCGGAACCACCCGGGGGCCGGCCCGCCGTCCGCGTCCGAGAGCAGCAGGTGGACCGGCGCGCCATCGGCGCCGGTGGTCATGAGCAGTGGCGGGATGCCGCCGCTCAGGCAGCGGGTGGCGCAGCCACGGTGCACCGTGTGCCGGGCCGGCTTCATCACGCCGAGCCAGCACTTGCTGTCCACGATCTCGCCGGTGAGGCGCAGCACCCCGCGGGACACCGGCGCGGGCACCTGGATGCCCAGGCGGACGTTGGGCGCCGGTGGCGTCTCGAGGATGCCGCCCGCGGTCACCTCGAGCATCTCCCGCTGGCCCCGCGCGATGCGCACGCCGCGCACGTCGGCCCACTGGCCGTCCCGCCCGGCCGTGAGGCCCTGCGCGCCGTGCTTGCCCGCGGCCACCAGCAGGTATCGCGTGTACGTCGCCTGGCGGCCTTCGCCGCCATCGGCGGGGACCATCAGGGCAGGGTAGGGGAACTCCCGGATCTGGCCATGCAGCACGCGCGGGTGGCCGTACTCGAAAATCCCCGGCCCGGCACGGTCCTGTGTCAGGGCGAGCACGGCGATCACGCCAAGCGCACCGGCCAGGAGCCCCGCCACCCTGGTCTTGGTGGCCCGCGCGATCCCCGCCGGGGCCGCGGTGTGGTAACCCACATAGAACGGGTCGTCCGTGGCCCCGCCGGCTGCCGGCACCTCCGCGATCCGCGCCGGCTCCACGCGCGTGCCTGCCGGGTGTGCCTCGGGGTGCACCAGCACCCGCCCAGCGACCACGCGCACGTCGTAGGTGGGAATGGTCTCGGTGAATGGCGGGGGTGACTGGCCGCTGTCCGGCAGGTACTGGTAGCCGTGCCAGGGGCAGGTGATGCAGCCGTCGACGATCTTTCCCTCGGCGAGCGGGCCGTTCTGGTGCCGGCAGACGTTCGACACGCACGAGACCTTGCCGTCGTAGCGGAACACCGCGATCCGCTCGCCGCCCACCACCGCCATCCGCGCGCGCCCCTCGGGGATGGTCCCGACCGGCCCCACGTCCACCCACCCCTCCGCGGTCCGCGGTGCCTCGTCGCGGTCACGCGACCCCTCACGCCGCCCCGCCGCCAGGTGCAGCCCGAAGACGCCCGCGGCCGCCGCCACCAGCAGGGCGGCCGGCACCACGCTGCCGGTCTGCTGCAGCGTTCCGAGCGCCACGTGCGCCACCAGCAGCGCGTAGGCCACGTACACCAGCATGTGCAGTGCCTTCCAGAACGGCGCCGACAGGGTGGCCAGCCAGAAGTCGTGGCTGGTCGCCGCCATCACCAGCAGGATGCCCAGGGCGGCGAGGCCCAGCAGCTCGAAGGGAAAGGCGTCGGGCCGGCCGGGATGCGCGGCGGCGCTGAGCAGGGAGACGAACGGGTTCACGTCGCCCAGGGCGTGGAACTGGACCAGCGTGAACACGGCGTGCGCCAGGGCCAGCAGGCACATCGTCACGCCGAGGTGCCGGCGGTTGTAGAGCAGCGGGAGGAAGTGCGGGTCGAGCCGGGCCAGCGGGCCGATGGCCAGGATGATCGTGAGCAGCGTGAACGCCGTGGTGCCGAGCCCGCGGATCAGCGCCGTTTCCAGCGTGGCCTCCGGGTCGCGCCAGAGCGTGAGGGCCGGGAAGAGCAGCAGGCACCCCAGCACGCCCGCCGCCAGCACGCCGTCATAGATGAACTTCTGCCGGTTCCAGTTGACCGCCTTGTACGCGGCGCTCATGGCGCGTGGCTCGGCGGCTCGGGCCCGAGGGAGTCCTTCAGGGCGGCTCGGCCGCTGGCACGCGGGGCTGGGGCCGAGCCGAGGGCCCAGCCCACCAGCAGGGCGGTGACCAGCGCCACCCAGGGGATCATCCGGCGGTGCCGGTCGCGCAGGGCGCGGATCATTCGTGCCGCCGAGCCGTCGAGCCGCCGAGCCGGTGCGCCAGCACCGGCCACAGCAGCACCGCCCCCGGGAGGAGGAGCAGGCGGAACCCCGGCGTGCCGTGGGCGGCCACGTCGTCCAGCCGGTTGACCCAGTGGAAGGCGAACGGGATGGCGAACAGCGCCCCGAGGGCGAGGTAACCGGCCGCGAGCCGGACCAGCCACTCGGCGAGGGATGGAGCAATCATGGCCATGCCGATCCAACGTGAGAGGGTCCTGCAAGGTTCCCCGTCCGGGGCCAGAGCGATAGTCCCGTGACCGTCGCCCGCTTGTGACCGTCCGGTCACCCCGCGGCGACCACCGGGCGCGAGACTGTGCACCGGACCCCGAACCCCGGGAGGGCGGGATGCGGATCGCGTTCTTTTCCGAAGTGTACTGGCCCATGGTGAGCGGCGTGGCCCGCACCCTGGAGCGGACCGTGGCCGCCCTCACCGCCCGCGGCCACGCGGTGCGGGTGTATACCGCCACCTATCCGCTCCCGGCGGGCGAGTCCGACCGCGTCGAGGTGCATCGTTCGCCCAGCCGGCCCCTCTTCCTCTCGCCCGAGGTGCAGTGGGCCTTCCCGCACCAGGGCCGGATCCTCGCCGACCTGGCCGGCTTCGCGCCCGACGTCGTGCACTGCCTGACCGAGTTCAGCCTGGGCCGCGCCGGGGCACGGGCCGCGCGCACCCTCGGCGTGCCGCTCGTGGCCTCGGCCCACACCGACTACGAGAGCTACGCCGGGCGTTACGGGCTCGACCTGCTGGTGGGGCCGGGATGGGAGTACCTGCGCCGGTTCTACCAGGCGGCCCGAATCGTACTCGCCCCGGGACGGCTCTACGAAGCGCGCCTGCATGCCCGCGGGGTGCACCACACCGGGATCTGGAGCCGGGGCGTGGACACCGCCGAGTTCCACCCCCGGTTCCGCAGCGACGCCTGGCGCGCCCGGTTCGGGGTCGGGCGGGACGACGTGCTGGTCACCTGTGTTGGGCGCCTCGCCCCGGAGAAGAGCGTGCCCCTGCTGCTCGACGCGTGGGAGCGGGTGGCGCGCCGGCACCCCGGGGCGCACCTGGTCTTCGTGGGCCGGGGCGCCATGGAAGGGGCCATCCGCGGGCGGGCGCTGCCGCGGGTACACCTGGCGGGGCTGCTGCGCGGGGACGCGCTCGCCACCGCCTATGCCTCATCCGACCTCTTCGTGCAGCCCTCCGCCACCGAGACCTTCGGCAACGTGCTCCTCGAGGCCATGGCCAGCGGGGTGGCGTCGCTGAGCGTCGGCGCGGGCGGGGTGCTCGATTTCGCGCTCGACCGTCACAACACCCTGCTGGTGCCCCCGGGCGACCCCGCGGCCCTCGCCTCCGCCCTCGCCGCGGCGATCGCGGACCCGGGGCTGCGCCGCCCGCTCCAGGCCGCCGGCCTGGCCACCGCCCGGGCACGGGGCTGGGACCCCGTCATCGACCGGCTCCTCGAGGATTATGTCCGCGTCATCGGGAGCGCACCGCCGGCCCGGCCGCTCCATCCCGCACACGCGGCCTGATTCCCCCACCCCCCCCGCAGCCGCGTGCCAGCGCCGATCGCGAAGAAAAATTCATGATCCGGCCCGGCACCTCGGTCAACTCCTCCCCCCGCGGGCCGATACTCCCGGGACGAGCGTGTTGCCGGCGCCCGGTACCAGGGGCGCAGCTGGCCGGAAACGGGAGAGGGGGACGGGATGGGGTTCCGGGATGTGCGGCCCAACGGCCGCGAGCGATTTTTCGAGGAAGATGAGATCATCGTCAGCAAGACGGATCTCCAGGGCGCCATCACCTACGCCAACGACGTGTTCATCCGCGTCTCGGGCTATTCCGAGGAGGAGCTGATCGGGGCGCCGCACAGCCTCATCCGCCACCCCGAGATGCCGCGCTGCGTGTTCCAGTTCCTGTGGGACACCATCCGGGCCCGGCGCGAGATCTTCGCCTACGTGGTGAACCTGGCCCGCACCGGCGAGCACTACTGGGTACTGGCCCACGTGACCCCCACCCTGGGCCCCACCGGCGAGATCCTCGGCTACCACTCCAACCGCCGGGTCCCGCGCCGGGAGGCGGTGGACCAGGTGCGCCCCATCTACGCCGCCCTGTGCGCAGAGGAGGCCAAGCACGAGCGCAAGGCGGACCAGATCGCGGCCTCAACCCAGCTGCTGCTCGCCACGCTCAAGGGGGCGGGGGTGAGCTATGACGAGTTCGTCTGGGGCCTCACCAACGGCGCCACCGCGGGGGCCGCATGCTGACCGAGACTCTCCCCGACGCGTCGCGCCTCGAGGCCGAACTGGCCGAGGCCCGGGCGCAGAACGAACGCTATCACGAGGCCATGCGGCAGATGCTGGTGGTCTGCCGGGAGGCGGCGCGGGGCAACCTCGAGCCCCGGCTCCGCGACCTGCACCTGGGCGAGGACGTGGACGAGATGCGGCGCGGCATCAATCACCTCCTCGACCTGGTCGACGCCTTCGTGCGCGAGGCCGGGGCGTCCCTCACCCACGCGAGCGAGGGGAAGTACTACCGGCGGGTGCTGGAGCGGGGGATGCTCGGCTCCTTCCGCCTGGGCGCGGCGACGATCAACCGCGCCAACGCGGCGCTGGCGCATGCGGCGGGCGAACTGGCGGAGGCGGAGGCGCGGAAGCAGGAGCTGGCGCGCGACTTCGAGCGGGCGGTCAAGTCGGTGGCCGAGCACGTGGCCGCCGCCTCCACCGAGATGCGGGCCACCGCCGCGGGGCTGGCGCAGTCATCGGTGCACACCGCGGCCAAGGCGCAGGAGGTGGCCCAGTCGGCGGAGCACGCCTCGGGCAGCGTCACCTCGGTGGCGGGGGCACAGGAGGAGCTGTCGAGTACCGTGGCCGAGATCGAACGGCAGGTGGCGGCGTCGAGCCAGGCGGCCCGCGGCGCGGTGGCGGAGACCGGCCGGGCCACCACGACCGTGGAAGGGCTCAACGACGCCAGCCGGCAGATCGGGCAGGTCATCACCGTCATCACCCACGTGGCCAACCAGACCCGGCTGCTGGCGCTCAATGCGACCATCGAGGCGGCGCGGGCCGGTGAGGCGGGGAAGGGGTTCGCGGTGGTGGCCTCCGAGGTGAAGAACCTCGCCAGCCAGACGGCGGAGGCCACCGAACGGATCGGGCAGCAGGTGGCGGCCATCCAGTCGGCGGCCGGCAACGCCACCGCCGCCATCACCGGCATCGGCGAGGCCATCAAGCGGGTGGATGAGATCGCGGCCACGATCTCGTCCGCGGTGGGGGAGCAGCGGCTCGCCACCAACGAGATCAGCCGCAACGTGCACCAGGCCGCGAGCGCCACCCGGACGGTGTCGGGCAGCATCCTCGACGTGACCCGTGCCACCCAGGAGACCAGCGAGGCGGCCAGCCAGATGGAAGCGGCCGCGGCGGAGCTGAGCCGGATGAGCGAGGAGCTGCAGGGGCAGGTGGGCCGGTTCCTCACCGAGATCCGCGGCGGCGCGGGCCGCTGACACCGCCGCCGGCGTGACCGCCCCGGGCGCCGAGAGGCGCCCGGGGCGGCGTGCGTCCGGGGGGAGGGATGGACGGGAAGTGATATATGGCTATATTGGCATATACTCACTCAACGATCTGGAGGCGACATGGCGCGTGTCGTGGTGTTGGGGGCCGGGATCGCGGGGCATACCGCCGCGCTCCACCTCCGCCGGCTGCTCGCCCCGGGGCATGAGGTCGTGGTGGTCTCCCCCAACTCGCAGTGGAACTGGATCCCCTCCAACATCTGGGTGGGCGTGGGCCGCATGGCGGCTGCCGATGTGACGTTCCCGCTGGCGCCGGTCTACCAGCGGCAGGGCATCGACTTCCGGCAGGCCCGGGCCGTCGCGATCCACCCGGAAGGCAGCGGCGAGGACCCGACGCCCCAGGTCGAGGTCGAATCCACCGCCCCCGACAGCGCCGGCACCCGCAGCCGCATCACCTACGACTACCTGATCAACGCCACCGGTCCCCGGCTCAACTTTGCCGCCACCCCCGGCCTGGGTCCCACGGGCCACTCCCTCTCCGTCTGTACCTACGGGCATGCGGAGGAGGCCGCGCGCGCGTTCGCCGAGGTCCTGGCGCGGCTGGAGCGGGGCGAGCGGCAGACGCTGGTCATCGGGATGGGCCACGGGCTCTGCACCTGCGAGGGGGCGGCGTTCGAGTACACCTTCAACGTCGAGCATGAACTCCGCGTCCGCGGCCTCCGTGACCGCGCGGAGGTGGTGTACCTCACCAACGAGGCGGAACTCGGGGACTTCGGCGTGGGCGGGATGTTCTTCCAGCAGCAGGGCTTCATCACCTCGAGCCGGCTGTGGACCGAGTCGCTGTTCACGGAACGCGGGGTACGGCCGATCCTCGGCGCCCATGTGCAGCGGGTGGAGCCGGGGCGGATCCACTACGAGACCCTCGATGGGACCGAGGCGGTGCAGCCGTTCGACTTCGCGATGCTCCTGCCGCCCTTCCGCGGCGCCGAACTCCAGGCCTTCGACCGCGCGGGTCACGACATCTCCGCCACGCTCTTCGCGCCCAGCGGCTTCATGAAGGTGGACGCGGCCTACGGCGCCAAGCCGTACGACGAATGGCGCGCCGAGGACTGGCCCCGCACCTACCAGAGCCCGTCGTACCCGAATCTCTTTGCCGTCGGGATCGCCTTTGCGCCGCCGCACCCGATCTCACGTCCCCGGACCAGCGTCCGCGGCACGCCGATCGCGCCGGCGCCACCGCGCACCGGCATGCCGAGCGGGGTGATGGGCCGCACCGTGGCGCAGAACCTGGCCGGCATGATCCAGCGTGGCGAGGCGGGTCCCCGCCGCCACGCCTCCATGGCCGAGATGGGGGCGGCGTGCATCGCCTCGGCGGGCGCAGGCATGCGCTCCGGCACCGCCGCGGCCATGACCATGTTCCCAGTGGTCCCCGACTACCAGCGCTATCCCCGGTTCGGCCGCGACGTCGGCGACACCTACGGCGAGATCGGCCTGGCGGCGCACTGGCTCAAGCACATCCTGCACCACGTTTTCATCTATAAGGCCAAGGCCCGGCTGGGCTGGGCCCTGCTCCCTGAATGACGGGACACCACGCCATGCCCGAACCCGCCCCGTTCGCCTCCGACGCCCCGCTGCCCACCGCGCGGACCGTCTGGATGCGCACCTTCCTGCCCTGGCAGCTGATCCGCTTCTTCTGGCTCAACGTCCGGATGATCCGGATGGTGGGCCGGGCGCACTGATGCCCTACCTCCTGGAGCGTGCATGAAGGCGCCGACGTACCGCGGGCAGCGGGTGGACGTGCTGCTCGACGTCCGATCCCGCATGGAGTTCCTGCTGGGCCACCTGCCCGGGGCCATCTGCATCCCGGTCGACGCGGTGGCCACCGAGGTGCCGCGCCGGACCGAGATCCCCAGGACAGCCATGATCCTGGTCTACTGCCAGAGCGGGGCACGCTCGGCCCGGGCGGTGGGCATCCTGCGGCAACTGGGCTACACCCACGCGGCCAACGGCGGCGGCATCGCGGACCTCAAGCGGGAGCTGCGCTGAGCGCTACCGCGGCGGGGTGCCGTGCATCCGCTGCATCTGCTCCTGCTGCCGCTGGTCCATCAGGTCCGCCTGGGCCGGGGTGAGCAGGGCGCGCACCCGGGCATGGAAGGCCATCCGCCACGGCATCAGGCGCAGCATCGCCGACTGCAGGTCGCCCTGCAGCTGTACCTGCGAGTCGGCGGGCGCGCCGCGCAGGCGTGCGGCCCGCACGGCCGCCTGCAGCGCCGCGGCCCGTTCCCGGTCTGCCCGCGACTCGGCGAGCAGGGTGTCCCGCAGGGGCGCCACCCGGGCCACCTGCTCGGGAGTGAGCTGCAGCATGCCGGTGAGCATCGGGATGGTCGGCTGAAAGGCCGCGTCGTCGAGCGGCATGCCGCCGGGGCCGCCCTGGGCGCCGAGCCCGCCGGCAAGGATGGTCGAAAGCAGCGCGAGCGCGAGTCCGAACCGCATGGTGCCTCCAGGTAGAGGGTCTCACCCCTGCGGACGGCCTCTCGCCGGTGCCGTTAACGGGACCCGGGGGTCCCGGCTTCCTTCCGGGCCCTTCGGAGGGTAGTTTTTCGTCCCTCCCCGGCGCCGTAGCCAAGTGGTAAGGCAGAGGTCTGCAAAACCTCCATCACCGGTTCGACTCCGGTCGGCGCCTCTGCAGGAAGCCAGCACCAGACCAGAACGGCCGCCCTTCGGGCGGCCGTTCTCCGTGTTATCTGCCCATGATGGAAGCAGGGGTCAGGTTCCCTCACCGTCGCCGCCTTCCGCCCGCCTTGCCGACCGAGATCCCCGACGGCACCTTCCGACGCGGCCACCCGTCCAACCTCCAGCCCCTCGACGAGCATGCCCTCGTTCAGATCCGATGCGCAGCGCGGCTTCAAGTCCGGATTCCAGGCCGTGCCGCTCGCAGACCGGCTGGGCGAGGCGATCGGACGACCCGACCTCCAGGAGCCCGGGCCACGCGGCGTCGAGTCACCCGACCGCATCTCCTTCGTTGCATTCGCCGCCGCCGGCCCCATCACGCTCCCGCAATACGCGGTCGGGCTGCAGGCCGTGGAGACCTGACCGTGTCGTGGCGCACCCGGCTGCTCCAGACCCATTCCGATCCCGCGGCGCTCGTGGCCCGCGTGCTGCTGGGTATCGTGATCTTCCCGCACGGTGCGCAGAAGGCGTTCGGCTGGTTCGGCGGCGGCGGATTCGAGGCCACCATGGGGGCGTTCGGCAGCATGGGCATTCCGGCGCCGCTCGCTCTGCTTGCCATCCTGGCCGAGTTTCCGGGAAGCCTGGCCCTGGTCCTCGGCTGCCTGACACGGGTGGCGGCGTTCGGTGTCCTCTGCAACATGGCCGTGGCGGCGTTGCTGGTCAGCCGGCCCCACGGGTTCTTCATGAACTGGTATGGGACCCAGCAGGGCGAGGGCTACGAGTTTCACCTGCTGGCCATCGGGCTGGCGCTGGTGGCACTCATTCGCGGTGGGGGGAAGTGGTCCGTGGACGGAGTGCTTGCGCGGTGAGTACCTCCCGGTGTGCGGTGCTCGGTGCCCTGTTCCTCGCGGGCACGTCGGCTGCCGCCGCGGCGCAGGTTGCGGACACGACTTTCTGGTGGGCGGACGACGCGAGGCGGAGCGCGTATGTGACCAGCCACGGGGCCGAACGGGCCTATCCAGGCGTGGTGCTGTGGGCCCTGCCCGACTCGCTGGGCGCATCCTGGGATGACGCGCATGGCCAGGCGCTTGCGGCGGGGATCGCGGCGCTCCGTGGCCTGGTCGGCAGCCATTCCTGGCAGCGGAACGGCGGCCGGCCCCTGGTGTTCATCCTCAGTCCCGGCCGGTTCGTCTCCCACGCCACGGGGCAGGACACGCTCTTCATCCCGGTGGCGCGGGTACGGCAGGGTGCCGCGCCATTCCTCCATGAGGCCGCCCACGAACTCCTGGCACCACGGGGCCCGCTCTTCCCGTTCGAGTCTCCCGACAGTGCCGCTGTGGAGGCCGCGGCGGACCGCTTCCCGTACTGGCTGAGCGAGGGCCTGCCAGACGTGCTGGCACAGATGGCCGCGGCCGCGTCGGGGTTCCCCGAGGGCGATGTCTTCGAGGTGGGCGGGCTGGCGCGCGTGGATGCCACCTGCCGGGCCCGGCTGGTGGGACATCCGCGGCGCGCGGAGTTGAGTGCCAGGCTGGGCCGCTCAGGGCGGCTGGCGGCGCTCTTCACAGCGGAGCGGATGCAGGTGGCGCCCGCCTACTATGCCTGCAGCCAGTCGCTCACCCGGCGGCTGGTCGAACGAATCGGCCTGGAACGCACGGTGGCCCTGATCCCCGCGATTCCCGACGGCAGCTGGGTGCCGGCGCTCGAAGCGGCCCTCGGCATGCCGCTCGATGCCTTTCGTCGCGAGTGGCTCGGACGGCAAGGGATTCCCGACGACCTCACGGACTAGGCAGTTGTCCGGTTTGTGCGGAGGCACTCCCACAAGAGCACCCGCTTGTTCCGCGCCTGGCCGCCCCGACGTCGGTCACGACCGTTCGCCACCGCGGCCTCAGGGTCCCGGGTGGCCCTGCCTTCGTCTGTTCCGCGGCGCTCCGCAGTTGGCTTTCGCGTGCCGATGCAGCTGCGCCGTCCATCTCGCTCAGGCCACGGCGGATGGCCGGATTCGCCGGTCGCACGCCGGCCCGACCACCCAGCTGACACCTGCCGGGATCTGGTGCGATCGGGACGCACCTGCCACCGGACCGCAGCTCATCAGGTCGGGGATGGCCGACGTGGTTCCGCCGGTGGCTGGCATGGTGGGATGGCAGGAGGCCCCGCTGCTCCGGGCGCCGCCGTAGCAACCGGAACTCCGCACCGGGCGGTCGCCCCCTGCCAACCCGCCAGGCGCTAGTCGAACTGCTCCGTGCCGGCCGCCGTGGCGGCGGGCTGCGGCTCGGGCTTGGCCGGGGGCGTGGGGGCGGGGCGTGAACCGGACGGCCGGGAGCGCGGAACGGGGGGTGCGGCGCCCATGGCGCCCCGCAGTGCCCGCCACTCCCGCCGGAAGACCAGTCTCCGCCACCAGGCGGGCCGCGGTTCGATCCCCTGCAGGGTGGCGCTCGCCGGGCCCCGCGCCGGATGGACCGCCACCACCAGGGCAAAGCCGCCGCGCCCCACCACGCGGCCCAGCGCCGCCGCGTGCCGCGCGAGGAACGCGGCCGCGGCACCGGTGCCGGCATCGCCCAGCCCGGTGACCAGCAGGTAGCTCCGCCGCACCCCGCTCCGCTCTCCCTTGTAGATCAGCCCGAAGTCGAGTTCCTCCCGCGCCTCGAACACCCGGCCCGGCCCCAGCAGCCGCACCGAGGCCGCCGGACGGATGCTGGCCAGTCGCGGGGTGCAGCCGTCGAGCACCTGGTAGGCCAGGTAGTGCGGTCCCACGATGATGCCGTGCTCGCCCCACGCCGGGCGGCCGGGATCGCCGGCCCGGAAGTCGGGCACCACCCGGGGACACACCGAACCCAGCAGGCGCACCAGGGTCGCCGCCGCCTGCACGTCGGCGGCCGCATGCACCCCCTCCACCCGCGACCACTTGTGGACGGTGAGCCCGCCCGCCGGATGGCGCGGGTTTTCCGGGGCCCGGCTGTAATACTCGCCGCCCGGCACGAACAGCCCCCGGACGTAGATCGCGAGCCGCCCATCGCCGCGCGCGAGCGGATGCAGCAGCGCCCGCTCCGCCCGGTGGGCCAGCCGCGCCCGGGCCGCCCCCGCCAGGAGGGCCAGCGCCAGGCCGGCCAGAATGCCGGCCGCGAGGATCCAGGGGGTGGATCCGCCCGCCAGTTGCAGGTTCATGAGCGCCACGGATGGAGACGGGGCCAGGAGATACCCCCAATAGTTCGCCCCGGCGCCGCCCGCCGCGCGGTCACCGGTCACACCCGGGCGCTCGCGACTGCCGCGGCGGCCACACCACAACTGCCCGCGCCGTCCCCGGGGGCCATCGCAATCGATTGTCCCGCGCGGCGTTCCCCGCCGGGGCCGGAAGCAGGGCCAGCGCGTCGGCACGCTCGCAGAATGCAAGCTCCAGCCTGTGATCCAGCCCACCGGTAGCCGTGCGCCCTCCACCGTACTCTGTGGGTCCGCGTCGGCAGCCGCCGGCCGGTCTCCCTGGCCGCCCGCACCCTGAGGACTCCAGACCCATGTCCACCTTTCTCAAGACCCTGCGCGGCGGTGCCTCCGCCGAAGAGCTGGCCCAGCTCGCGCAACTCGTCAGCCGCCTCGATGCCCAGCGGGCCAGCCTCGAGCAGCTGGTGCAGCACGCCGATCGCTCGATCGGCCAGCTGCAGCGGCTGAGCACGCTCGGCGAGCGGGTCAGCACCATCGAGCGGCAGCTCGCGGGGGTCGAGGAGCTGGCGGGACGCTTCGGCGCGGCGGAGCGGCAGCTCGCCACCCTCGTGGGCACCCGGAACCAGCTGGAGTCGGACCTCGCCGACATCGGGCGCGGCATCGAGCGCACCCGCGGGGACGCCGCGCTGGTGCAGGAGCAGGTGGCGCGCACCATGGCGCTCAAGGACGACCTCGCCGGCTTCCTGGCGCTCGAGGGACCGTTCCGTCAGCTCCGGGGCGAGATGGACACCCTCTCCGCCCAGGGGGAGTCGTTCCGGGGCGAGCTGGCCCGGCTGCGCGAGCAGCACGAGAAGACGCTGGGCCAGTACAAGGCGGCCAGCGGCCGGATCGAGTCGTTCGACGGCGACTGGCAGCGCATCGCCCGGACCCTGGGCGAGACCGAGCACCGGATCGCCGGCATGGAGCAGCTGCTCGCCGATCTCGGCCCGATGGCCGAGTCGGTGGCGCAGACGCGGCGCCAGCTCGCCGGCGTGCGCGCCACCGCCGACCAGGTGGGCCAGAAGGTGGCGCTGCTCGACCAGCAGCGGGACCAGATCGACCGCGCCACCGCCAAGCTCGAGCACCTCACCAGCCTCATGCAGCGCGCCGACCAGGGCCTGGAGCGGCAGGCCGACATCACCCGCACCTTGGGCGACCTCCGCGCCGAGCTCGACCAGCTGGCCGAGCATCACTCCGGGATGCACGACCGCACCCTGCAGGTGGCCGAGCGGCTGGACCGGATCGAGTCGGGGCAGTCGGCCGCGGATCGGTCCCTCGCATTGCTGCGCGAGGCGCTCGACCAGCACGCCGAGCGGATCCAGCTCGAGAGCCGCGGGATGGAAGGTGTGTCGCAGCGGGTGGGCGACCTGCGCCGCAGCCTCAACGAATGGGAAGGGCGCTTTTCGGCCCTGGCGGCGGGCGCGGAGGCGATCACCGGTGCCGCGGCGCGGGCCGATGCCCTCTCCGCCCAGGTGGGCGAGCTGGGCGGCGAGCTCGGCCGCATCACGGAGCTCGGCGCGCGGGCCCGCGCCGGGCTCGGCGACCTGGAGCGGCTGGAGGAGAACATCGGCGGCCTGACCGAGCGCACCTGTCGCCTCGAGGAATCCCGCCCGGTACTCGAGCGCACCGTCCGCGACCTGCAGTCCCTCTCCGCCACCGGGGAGGCCATCCGCGACGCGCTGGAGCAGCTGCGCACCGCGCGGCAGGAGATGACCGACACCCGCGGCCGCGTGGAGGGCACCCGCACCTGGCTGGGTGAGGCCGAACGCCAGATGGCGGCCCTCAAGGGCGACCTCACCGGCCTGGACCGCCAGCGGACCCTGCTCGACACCCTGCGGCGCGAGGTGGACCAGCTGGCCGCGTCGCTCAACGTGGTCGAGACCCGGCGCGGCATGGTGGAGGAGGTGCAGCAGCAGCTGGGCGGCGTGTCGCAGCTCGGCGCGTCGATCGAGGAGCGGGCCCGTGCCCTCACCGAGCGCCTGGCCGGCGCCGAGGACCGGCTCGACACCATGGGGCCGCGGCTCGACGAGGTGAACCGCACCGGCAACCAGCTGGTGAGCGTGAGCGCGGAGCTGCGCGAGATGGAACAACGGGTGCGGGAGGTGGAGGGCACGGTGAGCGGGGTGGAGCACAAGGCGAAGGGCCTCACCCAGCTCTCCGACAAGATGCACGACCTGGCCCGCGAGGTGGAGCAGCGCCAGGCGGCGCTGGCCCGCGCGGCCGAGCACCTGGAGCGCGCCACCACCCTCCGGCAGGAGGCGGCGGAGGCGGCGCAGCTCCTCGCCACCCGCACCCACGAGATGGACGAGGTCCTCACCCGGGCGGGCGAGCGGCTGCAGGCCACCGAGGTGCTGGCCCGCGAGCTCGATGGGCGCGTGGCCTCGCTCTCCACCATGCAGGAGCGGCTCAACGGCTTCGAGGCCCGGCTGGCCGAGTGGCGGGGCGCGGAGCAGCAGCTGGCGCAGGCCATGGAGCAGGCCTCGGTGCGGCAGGCCACCGTGGGCGCGCTGCAGGGCGAGATCCGGGCGCTCTTCGAGGTGGCGGAACGCACCCAGGCCGACGCGCGCGCGGTGGTGGAGGCCCATCCGCAGCTGGCGCGCACCCGCGCCGAGCTCGACGGGCTGCTGGAGCGCCTCGGCGACGCCGGCGGGATGCTGCGCACCCTGGAGGAACGCCGCCGCCAGCTGGACCGCACCGAGGAGCGGCTGGCCCACGCCGAGACCCTGGTCAGCGACGTCCGCGCCGCGCTGGAGACGCTGCTGGCTCAGAAGGCCCAGGTGGATCATTTCCTGGAGAAGGCCGCGGCGCTCGCGCTGGAGACCCGGCGCGCCGAGGGGCTGCTCGAGACCCTGCGCGAGGAGCGGCGGATGACCGACCGGATCCAGGCCTCGCTGGCCGACCTCCGGCGCCGGGACGACGGGGTGGTGGCGCCGGTGGCGTAGGAACAACGGGGAAGCGGGAAGCGGGATGCGGGAAGCGGGGACGTGGGGGTAGTTTCCCTGCACCGGTTCCCGCTTCCCGTTTCCCTTTTCCCGTCTGTTCCCATGAATCCTGCCGACCTCCGGGCCCTTCAGGCCCCCCTCAAGGAGCAGTATCGCCAGGACCCCGCCACGGCCCGGGTCACCTCGCGAGCCACCGCCACGCTGGTGCCCGGCACGGTGAGCTGCGACGTGACGATGGGCGGGCAGGTGATCCGCGCCGGCCTCCACCCTGCCACCGGGGGCGACGGCACGCTGCGCTGCTCCGGAGACATCGTCCTCGAGGCCCTGGTGGCCTGCGCCGGCGTGACGCTGAGCGCGGTGGCGATGGCCATGGGGATCCCGATCCGCGCCGGCGCCATCCACGCGGAAGGGGACTGGGACGCGCGGGGCACCCTCGGCGTGAGCCGCGAGGTGCCCGTCGGGCTCACGGCCGTCCGGCTCCGGGTGGAACTCGACACCGACGCCACGCCGGAGCAGCGGCAGAAGCTGCTGGAACTCACCGAGCGCTACTGCGTGGTGGCGCAGACGCTGGCGCATGGAGCAACGGTCGAGGTCTGTTGACAAGGACGGGAAACGGGAAGCGGGAAGCGGTGCCGCTTCCCTTTTCCCTTTTCCCGCTTCCCGCTTCTTTCCAGCATGCGCACCCGCTTCGCCCCCGCCCCCACCGGCTACCTCCATCTCGGCCACGTCGCCAACGCCCTGACCGTCTGGGGCGAGGCGCGGGCGCGCGGCGCCGCCGTGTTGCTCCGGATCGAGGACCACGACCGACAACGCTGCCGGCCCGAGTACGAGGCGGCGCTGCTCGAGGATCTCGAGTGGCTGGGTTTCGTGCCGGACATCGCGCCGCCGGCGGTCTTCCGCGGTGGCCCCACCCCATATCGCCAGAGTGACAACGGCCCGGCCTACCTGGCGGCCCTCGCCCAGCTCGAGGCGGCGGGGCACCAGGTCTACGCCTGCGACTGCTCCCGCCGGCGGCTGCTCGCGCGCGGGGGCGGGGTCGAGGCCAGCGACACCGAGATCCCCTATGACGGCTACTGCCGCGACCGTGGGCTGAGTCACGGACCGGGCCGGGCGCTGCGTGTCAGATTGCCGGAGCGGACGGAGCGCTTCGATGACCTGCGCCTGGGTCCGCAGGCGCAGGACCCGTCCGCGCAGTGCGGGGACCTCGTGCTCCGCGACCGCCTGGGCAACTGGACCTACCAGTTCGCGGTGGTGGTCGATGACCGGGACCAGGGCGTGGACCTGGTGATCCGGGGGATGGACCTGCTGGCATCGACCGGACGGCAGCGTGCGCTGGCTCGCCTGCTCGGTGTCACCGACCCGCCGCGTGTGCTGCATCACGCGCTGCTCCGCAAGCCCGGCGGCGCCAAGCTCAGCAAGGCGGATCACGATACCAGCGTGCGGGACATCCGGGCGCTGGGCCGGACGCCGGCCGACCTCTTCGGCCTCGCGCTCCACGGACTGGGTATGCATGGGGGGTGTCCGCTTCCGCTCCAGGAAGCACTGAATCTCTTTTCGTCACCCGCATAGTTCTTCGCCGGCCGAGCGGCGTCTCCCGCCGTTCCTCACGATCTCCTCATCACGTGGTGCCGCAACATCCTCCGCCCCGCTGTCAGGGTGGACACGCTGTCATCAAGCACGACACCTGTTGAAAACAGTGTTACTGGCGGGGCCTCAGGTCGCGTGGTGCCACCACCGACTGTAGGCACACGGCGTCGTATCCGCGACGCGCGGCGGCTGGTGGATTGGCGAAACGGCACCAGTCGTTGGGCAGGGTAGGGATTCGTCGGCGCGCGCACCGGCGGTTCTGAGTCTGCATCACCCGGTGTTTCGCGATGGATGACAACCGATGCATTGCCCGAATCTGCGTTCCCGGCGGGGCATGGTCGCGCTGCTGGTGACGCTCGCGGCCTGCCAGGCCGAGTCGATCAGTACCCCAACTGGGCCCACCGCAGAGACAGCCACTGGGACCCTGAGCAGCAACGCGTTCGCAAGCCGGGGGGATCCCGGTTCGGGGATCCGCTGGCGTTGGACCGGTGCCTCGGTGGTCTCGGATTCGACATCACCGGATGGGCCGATGGCGCTTCAGTTCACGTATGCGGCAGGGCGCACCGGCGGCACGGCGCCGGGCAATGTCTACCTCGATGAAGCCGCGCTCCGGGCCACGAACCTTTCCAGTGCCACCATTCGCGGCTGGCTGTACGTCTCGCCCAACTGGTATGGCCATCCCTCGCTGGTCAACAAGACGCTCTTCGTGGGCATGGGGCTCAACGGCAACCAGGTCTACGTGTCCCTCAAGGGCGCAGGGAACGGCACGTTGCAGCCGCGCCTTGCGTTCCAGGGCATGGCCGCGAAGCCCACCCCGAACGGGACGTGCGGGAACGGCGGCTGCGCCGGGGACGTCGGGGGCGGGACATTTTCCCGCGGTGCCTGGCATGCCATCGCGGTGACCGTCGGGCCCACCTCCGCGTCGCTGGCCGTGGACGGCCTGACCGTGGGTGTAGCGAGCGGACTGGTCTGGCGAACCTCCGGCGCTCCCTATGTCGCCAAGGTCGCGCTCAACCCGACCTGGGGAGGGATGGGCAGCACGGTGCCGGCCACGCAATACATGCGGTGGGATGGTGTCACGGTCAGCACGCCATGATCGTGTCCGTACCGGCCAGGTCCGCGGCGCGGTGACCGGCGCGCCTGGACCGATGCGCAATGCGGGGCGGGGAGCACCAGGCTCCCCGCCCCGCATCGTGCCGGCTTTCGCGTCGGCCGTTGGTGCCCGCCCCGTCAGCTCCCGGTGGACCCGGTGAAGATGCCGTGCCGGATCCGCTGGGCCTTGGGGCTCGCGTCGGGGTCGAGGACCAGGCGCTGCTGGGTCAGCACCACCAGGCGGACGGTGCCCGCCAGGGTGAGTTCCTGGTCACCGCGGCGCACCCGGATGGGCAGGCTGGCCCCGTCCTTGTCGCCGTAGGTGGCGCGGAACTGCTGGAAGGACGGCTCCCCGGTGATCGTGATGTCGCCGAGCGCGAGCAGGATGTCGCCCGCCTGCACGCCCGCGGCCCCGGCGGCGCCGTCGGGGGCCACCGCCACCACGCGGGTGCCGGTGGAATCGGTGCTGGTATTGATGCCGAGCCGCGCCGAGCGCATGCTGTCGGTCACCAGCCGGAGCCCGGCGAGGGGCAGCACCGTGTCGTACGGGAACGGTTCGCGGCCGTCGATGTAGCGGTCGTTGAAGGCCTCGAAGCTCCGGCCACCGGCGGCGCGGCGCACCGCGCCCCACCACTCCGCCGCCCCGAACCCCTTGCCCTTCTTGTAGGTGCCGCCGTACACCTCGCGCATCACGGCGTCGAGGCTCTGCCGGTTGTCGCTGGCGTCGCGGATGAGGATGTCGAGCAGGAAGCCGGCGAGCGACCCCTTGGGATAGTACAGGTAGCCGGTGCCGTCGGTGGGGTGGATCCAGGTGGAGAGCGACGCATCCTCCAGCGCCACGGCCGGCGACTGGTTCACCTGGGCAATCTTGCCGCCGGTGGTGCCGAGGAACCCCGCGGAGTCGATCACCCCCGCCCGGACCATCGTGAGGTCGGCGTAGTAGTCGGTGATCCCCTCGCTCACCCACAGCCAGACCGTCGGCTGCGACACGTCGTAGCGGTAGGGCACCATCTCCGCCGGCCGCAGGCGCTTCACGTTGAAGGCGTGGAACATCTCGTGGGCGGTGACCGAGGCCACCCACTCCTGCCCGATGCCCTCGGGGGTGTAGATGCCGAGGTGGCTGTTCTGGTGCTCGAGGGCGGAGCCGCCGCCGAACTCCTTCGGGAAGACCATCAGGGTGGTGTAGCTGTCGTACGGCGTCTCGCCGAAGACCTTCGCCTGCGGCGCGAACAGCGGCCGGTACTGGTCCCAGAAGGCGCTGCGCGCGGCCCCGGCCAGGGCGCCGGCGGGGTAGGTGGCCAGGCGGACGTTGAGGCCGTTCACGCTGGCGCTGTCGAGGTCGAACGCGCCCACGAAGAACGGCATGTCCACGAGGTCGTGGTAGGAGCGCTCGCCATAGCTGCCGTCGGGGCGGCGGTGCATCCCGGTGGCCACCTGCCAGCCCGACTCGGTGCGCACCCGCACGGTGGCCGGGAACTCGAGGCTGCGGCCCTCGGGATACAGGAACAGGTTGGTGCCGTTGAAGAACGCGAAGTCCTCGCGGCTCCACGCCATGGCGTTGTCGAGCGAATCGGCGTAGACCATGAAGCGCACCGACACCTGCCGGGCGCCGCCGGTGCGGATGCGCCAGGTGTCGTAGTCCACCTTGTCCCAGCGCAGCGCCTGGCCGCCGGCCACGGCGCTGAACTCCGAGACCCAGCGCGCGAAGTTGGTCACTTCGTAGGCGCCCGGGGTCCAGGTGGGCAGGGAGAGCAGCACGTCGCCGCTGCCCGAGACGTCGAAGCGCATGCCCACCTCGAGGCTGCGCCGGGCGGCGGTCTCGCGGGTGAAGCTCACGTCGTAGGTGATGTTGGTGATCGGGGCGCTAACGGCGGGCGCCCCGGCGGCCAGGGCGAACAGGGCAAGACTGGCAAGCATGGAACGGAGGTCCTGGGATGAGGGTCGCCTCCTAGACGGCCAGAGGCGGGAATTGGTTGCAGCCATGAAACGTGGGCGGGGCCCCCGGTCGGTCCGGGGGCCCCGCCACGGCGTCCGGCCCCCCTAGTGGCCGGCGGCTGGGGGGGGTGCGGCCGCCACCGCCGGGGACGCCGGCGGACCCCATTCGCCTTCCCACTTGGCCATGGCCGCGGAGGCCAGGCAGTTGCCGAGCAGGTTGACGGAGGTCCGGGCCATGTCCATCAGGGCGTCCACGCCGAGGATGACGGCGATGCCCTCGAGCGGGAGCTGGAAGTGCGTCAGGGTGCCCGCCAGGATCACCAGCGAGGCCCGGGGCACCGCGGCCACCCCTTTGCTGGTGAGCATGAGCGTCAGCATCATGAGGATCTGGGTGCCGATCGGCATGTCCACCCCGGCCGCCTGCGCCACGAACACCGAGGCCACCGCCAGGTACAGGGTGGAGCCGTCGAGATTGAACGAGTACCCGGTGGGGAGCACGAACGAGACGATCCGCTTCGGGACCCCGAACTTCTCCATGTTCTCCAGGGCCAGCGGCAGGGCGGCCTCCGAGGAGGCGGTGGAGAAGGCGATCAGCCACGGCTCCTTGGCCCAGCGCCAGAACTCGCGGATCGGGATCTTGAAGAGCAGCGCCACCGGCACCAGCGCCACCACCACGAAGACCACCAGCGCGCCGTAGAGCGTGCCCACCAGCTGGGCCAGGTTCCCCAGCACGCCGAGGCCGTTCCGGCCCACGGTCACCGCGACGGCGGCGCCGATGCCGAACGGCGCAAACAGCATCACCACCCCGGTGAACTTGAACATCACCTCCGACACTCCCTCGAGGAACGAGAGGACGGTGTGCTTGTGGGGGCTCTTCACCTGCGCCAGGCCGATGGCGAACAGGATCGCGAAGAACACGATCTGCAGCACCTCGTTCTTGGCCGCGGCCTCGAAGAAGCTGGCCGGCACCGTGTGCTCCAGCACGCTGGCCAGGGTCGGGGTGTTGCTGGTGAACTGCTGCACCTGGGTGGAGTCGACCTGGACGTTGAGGTCGATGCCGACGCCGGGGCGGGTGTAGTTGACCGCGATCAGGCCGATGGCCAGCGCGATGGTCGTCACCACCTCGAAGTACAGCAGCGAGCGGAAGGCCAGCCGGCCCACCCGCTTGAGGTCGTCGCCGTGCCCCGCGATGCCCACCACCAGGCTCGCGAAGACCAGCGGGGCGACGATCGACTTGATCATCCGCAGGAAGATCGAGGAGAAGGGCTGCAGCCATGGCGTGAGGTCGGTGGCGGTCCAGACCGAATGGTCGAAGTGGCCGATGACCACGCCCACGACCATGGAGATGATGATCCACCACGTCAGGGAGATGCGCCGGAGGAAGGCGAACATGAGCCCGGGAGGGTAAGGGGAATGGGCCAGAGCACGTCGGGAAGCGGGAAACGGGAAGCGGGAAACGCCCAGCGGCCGGCCGCCCCCTGTCTCGCCCCGCGTAAGATGTCACGTGGCGTCGCTGGCCGCCACCGTGCCGATGGCAGGCTGGTCGTTCCCGCTCCCCGCTTCCCTCTTCCCTCTTCCCGCTTCCCTCTTCCCGCTTCCCGTTTCCCGTTTCCCCCCTATTCTCCACTCAACCCGCCGCCCGGACGCCCATGCCCATCGACTACCTCCGCAGGAGCCTCAACGCCCGCGTCTACGACGTGGCCATCGAGAGCCCGCTCGAGGCCGCGCCGGCGCTGAGTGCCCGGCTCGGTCACCGGGTGCTGCTCAAGCGGGAGGACATGCAGCCGGTGTTCTCCTTCAAGCTGCGCGGCGCCTACAACAAGATGGCCGGCCTCCCCGCCGCCACCCTCCGCCGCGGCGTCATCGCGGCCTCCGCCGGCAACCACGCCCAGGGCGTGGCGCTGGCGGCCCAGCGGCTGGGCTGCCGCGCGGTGATCGTCATGCCGGTGACCACCCCGCGGATCAAGGTGGAGGCGGTCCGCGCGCGCGGGGCCCGGGTGGTGCTGCATGGCGATACCTACGACGAGGCCGCGGCCGAGGCGCGGCGGCTGGAGCGGGCCAGGGGGTATGCCTTCGTGCACCCCTACGATGATCCCGACGTGATCGCGGGGCAGGGCACCGTGGGGCTCGAGATCCTCCGGCAGGCGCCGGCCGATCTCCACGCGGTGTTCGTGGCGGTCGGCGGTGGCGGGCTGATCGCGGGCGTGGGCGCCTGCGTGAAGGCGGTGCGTCCGGGGGTGCGGGTGATCGGCGTGGAGCCGGTCGACGCCGACGCGATGGCCCGCTCACTGCGGGCCGGCCGGCGGGTGAACCTGGACCAGGTGGGGCTCTTCGCCGACGGGGTGGCGGTGAAGCGGGTGGGGGCGGAGCCGTTCCGGCTGGCCCGCCAGGTGGTCGACGAGATGATCCTGGTCGACACCGACGCGATCTGCGCCGCCATCAAGGACGTCTTCGAGGAGACCCGGAGCATCCTCGAGCCGGCGGGCGCGCTGGCCATCGCGGGGGCCAAGGCCTGGGCGGCACGGCATCGCGGGCCCGCGCGGACCGTGGTGGCGATCGCCTGCGGCGCCAACATCAACTTCGACCGGCTGCGCTTCGTGGCCGAGCGGGCCGAGATGGGCGAGGCGCGGGAGGCCATCCTGGCGGTGACCATCCCCGAGCGCCCCGGCAGCTTCCGGCGCTTCTGCGCCGCCATCGGCCCGCGCAGCATCACGGAGTTCAACTACCGCATGGGCGATCCCGAACGCGCCCACGTGTTCGTGGGGCTCGAGGTGCAGGGCCGGCCCGAGGCGCGGCGCATCGCCGCCACGCTCCGGCGCCGCGGCTTCCCCACCCTGGACCTGAGCGCCAACGAGATGGCCAAGCTGCACCTGCGCCACCTGGTGGGCGGGCACGCGCCCGGGGCGCGGCACGAGGTGCTGTACCGGTTCGAGTTTCCGGAGCGGCCCGGCGCCCTGCTGCGCTTCCTCGACGCCATGCGCTCCGACTGGAACATCAGCCTGTTCCACTACCGGAATCACGGCGCCGATTCTGGGCGGGTGCTGGTGGGGATGCAGGTCCCGCCCGCCGAGGCCCGCGCCTTCCGGCGCTTCCTCGACGAGCTGGGCTATCCCTGGGTGGAGGAGACGCGGAACCCGGCCGCGCGGCTGTTCCTGGGCTAGACCAGGACGGCGGCCTTCTTCTCGATCACGGCGAGCAGCGACGCGAACGACGCCGCGAAGGAGCTCACCCCCTCGGACTCGAGGATCGGGGTGATGTGGTCGAGGTTGATGCCCTGCCGCGCCAGGTCGGCGAGCACCGCAGGCGCGGTGGCCACGGCCTCGTGGATGCGGCGGGCCGGCTGGCCGTGGTCGCGGTAGGCGGCGAAGGTGGCGGGCGGCAGGGTGTTCACCGTCCGGTCGCCGATCAGGGCCTCCACGTAGTACACGTCGGGAAGGCTCGGGTCCTTGGCGCTGGTGGAGGCCCACAGCGGCCGCTGCACCATGGCCCCCACCGCCGCGAGCCCCCGCCACCGCGGGGTGGCGAACAGCTCCTCGAAGGCCTGGTACGCCAGCGCCGCGTTGGCGATCGCCGCCTTGAAGCCCGGCACCTTGCCGTCCACGCGGCTCACGAAGAAGCTCGCCACCGAGGCGATGGCGCCGATGGGCCGCCCCGCGTGGTGCCGCTGCTCCAGCCCGGCCATGAAGGCCTCGACCACCTCGCGATAGCGCTGCACCCCGAACAGCAGGGTCACGTTCACGTTGATCCCCTGCGCCAGGCAGTGGGTGATCGCCGGGAGCCCCTCGCGGGTGCCCGGGATCTTGATCATCACGTTGGCCCGCTCCACCCGGTGCCACAACCGCTCGGCCTCACGGATGGTGCCCTCGGTGTCGTGGGCCAGGGTGGGCGAGACCTCGATCGAGACCAGCCCGTCGAGCCCGCCCGACTCCTCGTAGATCGCGCGGAAGAGGTCGCAGGCGGCCTGCACGTCGGCCACCGCCAGCGCCTCGAAGATCTCGGCCGGGGTGCGCCCCTCCGCCGCGAGCCGGCGGATGTCGGCGTCGTAGAGGTCGCTCCCCGCGATGGCCTTCTCGAAGATCGTGGGGTTGGTGGTCATGCCCCGCAGGCCGTCGTCGCGGATCAGCCGCGCCAGCTCGCCCGAGGCGATGAGGTCGCGGGTGATGAAGTCGTACCAGGGGCTCTGGCCGTGGGCGCCGAGCTGGCGGAGGGGATTGGTCATGACAGCACCCGTGTGACCGCGGCAACGAGGCCGTCGGTGGTGAACCCGAATTCCTTGAAGAGGCGGTCCGCCGGGGCGGACGCGCCGAAGCGGTCGATCCCGAGGACCTCGCCCCGCTCCCCCACCCAGCGGTGCCAGCCGAAGCTGGTCGCCGCCTCGACGGCCACCCGCGCCCGCACCGCCGCCGGGAGCACCGACTCGCGATAGGCGGCGGGCTGCGCCGCAAACAGCTCCCACGACGGCAGCGACACCAGCCGCGCCGCCACCCCTGACGCGTGCAGGCGCTCCACCGCCGCCAGCGCCAGGTGCACCTCCGCCCCGGTGGCCATGACGATGGCCGTGGGGGCGCCCCCCGGGGCGTCGAGCAGCACGTACCCGCCCCGCGCCGCGCCCGCCGCCGGCGCGTACCGGGTCCGGTCGAGGATGGGCAGCTTCTGCCGCGAGAGCACCAGCACGGTGGGCCCGTCGGCGCGGCGCACCGCGGCCTTCCAGGCCTCGACGGTCTCAGTGGCGTCGGCCGGCCGGATCACGGTGACGTTGGGCGTGGACCGCAGCATGGCCAGCTGCTCGATCGGCTGGTGCGTGGGGCCGTCCTCGCCCAGGCCGATGGAGTCGTGGGTGCCGATGTAGATGACCGGCAGCTGCATCAGCCCCGCGAGCCGGATCGACGGCTTGCAGTAGTCGGTGAAGATCAGGAACGTGCTGCCGAAGGGCCGGATGCCGCCGTGCGCCGCCATCCCGTTGAGGCAGGCGCCCATCCCGTGCTCGCGCACCCCCCAGTGGAAGTTCCGGCCGGTGCCGGTGGCCGAGAAGCTGCCGCCGCCCTTGATGTCGGTGCCGGTGCTCTCGGCCAGGTCGGCCGAGCCACCCATCAGGTTGGGGAGCTTCGCCGCCAGCGCGTTGAGCACCTTGGCGGAGGCCTGCCGGGTGGCCAGCTGGCCGTCCGCGGGCGTGAAGCCGGGGAGCCCGTCGTCCCAGCCCGCGGGGAGCGCGCCCGAGAGCCACTGCTCCAGCTCGGCGGCGAGCGCGGGATGGGCGGCGCGGTACGCTGCGAAACGGGTGGACCAGTCGGCGTGCGCGGCGGCGCCCCGCCGCCGGGCGGCCTCGCGCCAGGCCCCGGTCTCGGGCGCCACGTGGAACGGGGTGTCGGGCCAGCCCAGGATGGCCTTGGTCTTCGCCACCTCGTCCTTGCCGAGCGGCGCGCCGTGGGCGGCGGAGGTGTTGCCCTTGGTGGGCGCCGGGTCGCCGATCTTCGTCCGCAGCACCACCAGCGTGGGCCGGGCCGACTCGGCACGGGCGGCGGCGAGCGCCGCGGCGATCGCGGCCAGGTCGTTGCCGTCGGCCACCCGCAGCACGTGCCAGCCGTAGGCCTCGAAGCGACGCCCGACGTCCTCGGTGAAGCTGAGCGCGGTGTCGCCGTCGATCGTGATGTGATTGTCGTCGAAGATCAGGGTGAGCCGGCCCAGCCCCAGGTGCCCGGCGAGGGAGGCGGCCTCGCTCGCCACGCCCTCCATGAGGTCGCCGTCGCTCACGAAGCCCCACACCCGGTGGTCGATCACCTCGTGCCCCGGGCGGTTGAAGCGCTCGCGCAGCACCCGCTCCGCGATCGCCATGCCCACCGCATTCCCCACGCCCTGGCCCAGCGGACCGGTGGTGGTCTCCACCCCGACGGTGTGGCCGCGCTCCGGATGCCCGGGGGTCTTCGAGCCCCACTGCCGGAACTGGCGCAGGTCCTCGAGCGTGAGGTCGTACCCGCTCAGGTGCAGCAGCCCGTAGATGAGCATCGAGGCGTGGCCGCAGGACAGGACGAAGCGGTCACGGTCGGGCCAGGCGGGCGCCGCGGGATCGAACTTGAGGAACTGCTCCCAGAGGACGATCGCCGCCGGGGCGAGGGCCATCGGGGTGCCGGGATGACCGGACTGGGACTGTTCCACGGCGTCCATGGCGAGGACGCGGAGGGAGTTGATGACCTGCCAGGTGGCGTCGGACGAGGCGGCCTCGGGGGCCGAACGGGTCCGCGTCGCGGGGGTGCTCAGGACTGGGCTCCGGTAAGGACGGCCAAACATAGCGGGTGCTGGCGGGACCGTGTGAGGGGGCGCTATACTTGTCCAAGGATTTTTGTAATAACATTGGACAATTTCACGACCCCGATGCCATGACCACGATCGCCCCCAACCGGACCTACGAAATCCACGAAGTCGCGGAGCTGACCGGCCTGCAGACCGCCCGCCTGCGCGCGTGGGAGCGTCGCTATGAGGTGGTGCGGCCCCGCCGGCTGCCCAATCGGTACCGCGTCTACACCAGCGAGCAGGTGGCGTTGCTGCGCGCCTTCGGGCGCCTGTGTGCGGCCGGCGAGCGGATCGGCGACCTGGTCCGCGAGGCCCGCGAGTCGGTCATCGCCCGGGCGGAGGGGCGGGCCACCGACGGCTCCCCGCTCTCGCTCCTGCTGGAGGCCATCCGCCGCCTCGACCGGGAGCAGCTGAGCCGGCTGCTCCAGGACCTGCGCCAGCGTCTGGGCGGGCCGCGCTTCGGGCGGGAGATCATCCTGCCCCTGGGCGAGGTGATCGGCGACCTCTGGGCCCTCGGCAAGCTCAACGTGGCGGCCGAGCACCTGGCGAGCGAAGTCGTGGTCCAGCAGCTCAAGCAGGAGCTCACCGGCGGGCCGGCCACCGGCCCGGTGCTGCTCGCTGCCTGCATGCCCGGGGAGCACCATGAGTGGGGCTTCCTGGTCACGCTGATCGAGACGCGGCATGCCGGCTGGCGGGTGCAGTATCTCGGTGCGGACCTGCCGCTCAAGGACCTGACGGACGCGGCCTGGACCGTGGTCCCCGCCGTCGTGGCGATCTCCGCCGCCGACCCCGAGAACGTCCTGAGCCGGCTGGTGGAGCTGCGGCGGCTCCCGCGGCTGCTCCCGCCCGGCACCCGGGTGGTGCTCGGCGGCGCGGGGGCCGATGTCAATGCCGCCCGCCTGCGCCGCGCAGGGCTCAAGGTCGGCGCGGCGGCGATCCCGGCGCCGGGGGCCGCGCCCATCCCCATGCGCGTGGCGCTCGCGTAAGCGGCCTGGGGGCGGTTCGGTGATCCTCGATCCGTTGGAACGGAGCTACGCCGAGGCGGAGACCCTCACGGCCACGTGGGCCAAGAGCTTCCACTTTGCCAGCCGGTTCCTGCCCGCGGCCAAGCGCCGGGCCGTATGTGCGCTCTACGCCTACTGCCGCCATGCCGACAACCTGGTGGACGACCGTGGCGATCGCCCGGCGGCGGAGGTCCGCGCCGAGCTCGCCGCGCTCGCCGGGGAGGTGCGGGCCATGCACGCGGGCACCCCGCCGGCCGACGACCGGTGGCTCGCGCTCCACGATACCCTGCAGCGTCACCCCGTGCCGCTGGCGCCGCTGCTCGAGCTGCTCGAGGGCGTGGCGCTCGATCTCGAGCCGGTGGCCATGCCGGACTTCCCCGCGCTCGAGCGCTACTGCCGCCAGGTGGCGGGCGGGGTGGGACTCCTGGTGGCGCCGATCCTGGGCGCCCGGCCCGGCGAGGAGGCTGCCGGGCTGCAGCTCGGGCTCGCCATGCAGCTCACCAACATCCTGCGGGACGTGCGCGAGGACCTGGACCGGGGGCGGGTCTACTTCCCGGCCACCGAGCTCGCCACCTGGGGCATCACCCGCGCGGACCTCGAGCGCCGGCAGATGACACCGCGCCTGCGGCTCTACATCGCCTTCCAGGTCTGCCGGGCGCGGGAGTACTTCGAGGCGGCGGAGCCGGCCATCGACCGCTTCCCGGACGACGGCTCCCGCCTTACCGTTCGCCTCATGCAGCGGACCTACGCCGGGATCCTGGACGAGATCGAGCGCATGGACTGCGATGTCTTCCGCACCCGGGCGCACGTCCCGTTCCGCCGCAAGCTGGTGATTCTCGGCCGCGCCATGCTGGCCCGGGGGCCCCGCCAGTCCCTGCTCGACGGCACGCCGGCCTGAGGCCGGTGACCCTCTGGCCGGTCACCACCCGTCCGGCCTACCTTGAGGGCCGCCGCACGCCGGTTCCCGCTGCGCCGACCCTTCGAGCCCCGTCATGGTCGACTATCTCGTCATCAAGTCGCTTCACCTGCTCGGCGCGGTGCTGCTGCTCGGCAACGTGACCGTGACGGGCGTGTGGTCCTTCTACCTCTACCGGCACTGGCGCGACGGCACCGTGCCGTTCCGGCCCATCGCGCGGGCCATCCTCTGGACCGACCTGGCGTTCACCGCCGGGGGCGGGGCGGCCCTCACGGTGAGCGGGGTCTGGATGATCCTCCGCATGGGCTACCCCGTGCTGCAGACACCGTGGCTGCTCAAGGGCATCGTGGCACTCTCCCTCAGCACCCTCTCCTGGCTGGTGGTACTCCTGCCGGACCAGGTGCGGCTGGAGAAGAGCGATGATCCGGCCGTGATCCGCCGGCTGTTCCAGCGCTGGTCCGTGGTGGGCTGGGCCTCGACCGCACTGCTGTTCTACGCCCTCTGGGTCATGGTCACCAAGCGCTGACCGTGACACCACGCTGCCGGGGCGCCCTCCTCGTCGTGTTGCTGGTCGCCGGCCCGCTGACGGCCCAGGCCCAGCCCGGGTGGTCGCTCGCCCAGGCGGCGAAGAACCGCCTCGCCGACCTGTGGGACGCCAGCGTGGCCGACCGCCGCGAGTACGTGGCCTGCCTCGGCGGCTGGCTGGAGGGAGACACCGTCCACGTGACGGACCTCCTCCCGCTCGAGGTGCCGCAGGCCGACAGCCTCACGGCGGAGGCCCAGGCCTCGATCGAGCTGTGCGGCCCGCCCGACTGGATCGGTACCGTCCACACCCACATCCGCTCCACTGATGACGACCGTCCCTCGGGGTTCTTCAGCCCGTCGGACCGGGCGGTGATGTCGGCCTGGGTGGCGCGGTGGCGGCAGCAGGGCGCCTTCTGCCTGCTCCACAGCGACCAGGCCGCGAAGTGCGAGGTGTACCCGCCCGGGATCCCGCTGCGGCCGCGTCGGGAGTGACCGGGCGCCCCCCCGTTCCCCCGTGCTGCATCAGGGTTTATCTTGCCCCTCCCCAAGAACAGACCGTCGCCAGTCGGAGAACGAGCCGTGTCAGACGAGCCGGAATACCTGAAGGCCCTCAAGCGGAACCAGGAAAAGCAGAAGGCGGGCAGCGCGGCCAAGGCCGGGACGGTCGCCAAGGGCGCCACCCCCTCTCCCGCCGAGCGGGAGGCCACCCGTTGGGCCCGCGAGGTGGGCGGCAAGGAAGTGCGGATCGCCCCGTCGGTCACGGGCGCCAAGGTGGCGTTCCTGGTCCGTCCGATCACCCCGTTCGGCACCCCGCCAGTGACCCTCGAGGGACTTGGCAGCCGCGAGGCGCTCGGGGAGCGGGTGAAGGCCGCGCAGGGCGCGGGTGAGGAGATCCTCGGCTGCTTCGAGCTCACCACCGGCCGCCCGCTGACCGTCGAGGTGCAGGACGGCAAGACCGTCTTCACCCCCGGCGCGCCCCGCCAGATCATGAAGGCGGAGAGCCCGGAGCGGATGATCCGGCTGGCCGCCAAGCAGGCGGAGGAGCTGGCCAAGACCCGCAAGCTCGACGACCGCGACAACAAGGGCGGCCGCGGCCGCCGCTAGGCGACCCGCGTGGCTGGTCCAGGAGGCCGGGATCCTCGGATCCCGGCCTTCGTCGTTTCCGGGGGTTACTCGGGCAGCGGCGTGCCGGGCCGCCACGCACCGGCGTAGAGCCGCTCCAGCAGGGCGATCACCCGGCCGCGTTCGGCGTGGGTGGGAAGCACCAGCAGGTCGCCCGGGCGCGCCCAGGCGAGCGCGGCGCGCACCGCCTGCAATTCGGTGGGATGGTGCTCGATGGTCGCGGGGTCGGCGCCCAGGGCCCTGAGTTCCGCGGCCAGCAGTTCGCTCGCCTCGCCGGGCTGCCGGCCCCGCAGGTAGTGCTCCATTTCCTTGAGCAGCACCCGGTCGGGGCGGAGGGCCCAGGCGCTGCGGGCCAGCTGGCGGATGGCCTGGTCGTCGCGGTCGCCGGCCTGGCCCAGGATCACCAGGCGCCGGGCAGCCGGCAGGGCGCGCGCGAGCTCGATCAGCGCGTCCATCCCGTGGGGGTTGTGGGCAAAGTCCACGATGGCGGTGGCGCCGCCCAGCTGGTAGAGGTTGAGGCGGCCCGGATTGTCGTGACTGGTGCCATGGAACTGGCGCAGGCCGGCACGGATCGCCTCGAGCGGCAGGCCGGCGACGGCCGCGAGCGCCACCGCCCCGAGCACGTTGTACACGTTGTGCCGCGCTGCGCCCCCGATGGTGATCGGGGCCTCGGCCACCCGCAGGACCTCCGTGCGGACGCCGGCGCGTTCCAGCACGATCATGCCGCCCTCCACCCAGCCGGCATCGCCCCCGGCGGCGCGGTGCGCGGCAAGGACCGGCGCGGCCGGGTCGAGCGAGGTCCACAGGATCGGGGCGCGGGCCAGCGGGGCGGCGGCCACGAGGTGCGCATCGTCGGCGTTGAGCACCAGGCGGCCCCCGGGGAGCACGGCGCGCCCCACCACCAGCTTGGTCTCGGCCAGGGTGCGCAGGTCGCCGACGCCCCACTCGCCCACGTGGTCCTCGGCGATGTTGGTGACCATGGCCGCCACGGCGCGGGTGGCGGCCAGCCCGCGGCGGAGGATGCCACCGCGCGCGGTCTCCAGCACGGCGAATTCCACCCGGCGGTCCCGCAGCACGAAGCGCGCGCCCGCGGGGCCGGCCCAGTCACCGCGGTCCATCACCTCGCCGCCGATGGTCACGGTGTCGGTGCAGCTCATGCCCGTGACCCGTCCCGCGGCGGTGGCGATCGCGGCGAGCAGCCGGACCGTGGTCGTCTTGCCGTTGGAGCCGGTGACGAGCACCACCGGGATGTCGTGGATGCCCGTCCAGTCCACCTGCTCCGGCGCCGGCAGGGCGCCGACGGCCCAGGTGCGGGAGCCGGCGCCGCCACCCACGGAGACCTCGTCGGGGTCGTGCAGGCAGGTGCAGCCGCGGGCGGTGGCCGCCTGGTAGAGGGCGAGCAGGGCGGGGCGGGCCTCGGCGCGCATCCGCGCCTGCAGGTCCGCGGCCGCCACGGCCTCGAGCGGCGCGGCGGGGCCGCCGAGCCGCTCGGTGGCGGCCGCGATGGCCCACTCGTTGATCTCGGTGGCGGTGAAGAGGAGGTCGATCGGCGCGCTCACGGCGACGCTGGCGCCGTGGGTGAACCGGCGCGCGGTGAGCTGTTCGGTGGTCCAGCCGAGGCGGTCGAGCATCCGGCGCGCGGCCTCGCGCCACGCGGCGAGGAAGCCCTCGAGCAGCTCCTCGGGGCAGGTGACCTCCGCCACGGCACCGGGGCGGTCCCAGAGCAGGCCCGGTCCGGGTACGCGGCGCGAGTCGGCGAGGGTGATCACCGGCGCGCCGGTGGGGGTGGGGGGCGGCGTCACGGGCGGCTCAGTCGTCCCGCTCCTCGCGCGCGAGCCGCACGCCGCGCGCATCGCGGACCACCTGGTCGCTCTCGAGGAGCACCGGCTCGGCCAGCGGCGGGGCCTCGACGTAGGCCGGGCGGCTCGGCTCCGGGCGGGGGGCGGCGTCGGGCTTGAACTGGATCACCTGCTTCCAGCTGCGGGTGATCTGGTCCACGAAGATGAGCAGCACGTCGCCGGGCCGGCCCCAGCGCAGCGCGGCCTCGATGGCCTCGGCCTCGTCGGAGATGCACTCGACCTGGCCGGCGGGCACCCCGTGGGCGAGCAGCGCGTCGCGCAGCAGGGCCGGCACCTCGTCGGGCCCACGGCCGCGGGGGCGGTCGTCGCGGCGGCAGATGTAGTGATCGAAGTGCCCCGCGCAGATCCGGCCGATCTCGCGGATGTCCTCGTCGCGGCGGTCGCCCGGGGCGGCCACCACCACCAGGCGCCGGCCCGGCGGCTCCAGCCGCTCCACCAGCGTGACCATCGCCTCGACGGCGGAGGGGTTGTGGCCGTAGTCGAGGATGACCTTGAACGGGTGGTCGTCGTAGACGTTCATCCGGCCCGGGGCCTGGAAGAAGGTCGTGTCGAAGGTGCGCAGCCCGTGCCGGATGTCCTCCAGCTTCACCCCCATGCTGAACGCCATCGCCGCGGCGAACATCGCGTTCTGGACGTTGTGGGTGGCCTTCCCCTCCAGCGTGGCCGGGATCAGGTGGCTCCACAGCAGCGGGATGTGGGTGCCCCGGTCGTAGAGCGTGATCATCTGCCCGTTGATCCCGGTCTCGAGGCAGGCCGCCCGCCCGCCGGCGCGGATGTGCTCGCGCACCAGGGGGTGCGAGGGGTGCATCGTGACGTAGCAGAGGTTCTTCGCGTCGGTGTAGTCGGCCATGCGCAGCACCAGCGGGTCGTCGGCGTTCAGCACCGCGGTGTCCTGCGCCACCTCCACCGGGATCCGCTTCACGGCCGCGAGCTGCTCCAGGGTGTCGATGCCCTTGAGGCCCAGGTGATCGGACTGGACGTTGAGCACGGCGCCCACGTCGATGAACCGGGTGCCCATGCCGGCGCGGAGCAGGCCGCCGCGCGCCACCTCGAGCACCGCCACCTCCACGTGCGGGTCCTTGAGCACCATGCGGGTGGCCACCGGGCCGGTCATGTCGCCCTTCACGGTGCACTGCCCGTCGATGTAGACGCCGTCGGTGGTGGTGAGCCCGACGCACTTGCCCGAGAGCTTGTGGATGTGGGCCAGCATGCGCGCGGTGGTGGTCTTGCCGTTGGTGCCCGTCACCGCCGCGATGGGGATGCGCGAGGGGGCGCCGGGCGGGAAGAGCATGTCGATCACCGCCCCGGCCACGTCGCGCGGCTTCCCCTCGCTCGGGGCCACGTGCATGCGGAAGCCCGGCGCCGCGTTGATCTCGCAGATGCCCGCGCCGTTCTCCTTGTAGCTCACGGCGATGTCGGGGCTCAGGAAGTCCACCCCGCCCACGTCGAGCCCGATGGCCTTCACCGCCCGCACCGCCATCTCCTCGTTGTCGGGGTGCACCAGGTCGGTGACGTCGATCGCGGTGCCGCCGGTGGAGAGGTTGCCGGTGCTCCGGAGGTAGACCACCTCGCCGGCGGCGGGCACCGTGTCGCGGGTGTAGCCCCGCCGGGCCAGCAGGGTCTCGGCCTGGTGGTCGAATTCGAGCCGGGTGAGCACCTTCTCGTGCCCTACCCCGCGGCGGGGATCGGCGTTCACCCGGTCCACCAGCTGGTCGATGGTGGAGGCGCCGTCGCCCACCACGTGGCCCGGCACCCGCTTGGCCACCGCCACCAGCCGCCCGTTCACCACCAGCATGCGGTGGTCGTCGCCGGTGAGGTAGGTCTCCACGATCACGCTGCGGCTGTGCTGCTGCGCCACCCCGAAGGCCACCTGCACCTGCGCGTCGTCCGTGAGGTGGATGGAGACGCCCCGGCCGTGGTTGCCGTTGTAGGGCTTGAGCACCACCGGGTAGCCGATGTCGCGGGCCGCCCGCACCGCCTCGCCTTCCGACTGCACCAGCCGCTGCCGGGGCACCGGCAGGCCGAGGGTGGCCAGGATGCGGTTGGTCTCCTCCTTGTCGGACGCCAGCTCCACCGCGATGTGCGGCGTGTGGCTGGTGACCGTGGCCTGGATCCGCTGCTGCCAGCGGCCGTGGCCGAACTGCACCAGGCTGTACTCGTTGAGCCGGATCCACGGGATGCCGCGGTCCTGCGCCACCCGCACCAGCGACGCGGTGCTCGGCCCGAGGTCGCGCCGCTGCGCGAAGCGGATGAAGCCCTCGCGCGCCCGGGCGAAGTCGAAGCCGTCGGGCACCGCGCCGGGATCGCGAAGCTCGGGCGGCAGCAGCGACTGCAGCAGCGTCAGCCCCAGGTTGGCCGCCTCGAGCCCGACCGTCTCTTCCTCGTACTGGAACACCACCTGGTACCATCCCGGCTGGTCCAGCGAGCGGGTCTTGCCGAAGGTCACCTGCCGGCCGCTCGCCTGCTGCAGCTCGATGACGACGTGCTCCAGCACGTGCCCGAGCCAGGTGCCCTCGTCCTCGCGGCAGCGGCGCAGGAACCCGCCGGGCTCGCCGTAGGAGCAGCCGTGCTCGGCGAGGCCGGGCAGCGCCTGGAACAGGGCGTCGATGAAGGGCGCGCCCAGGCGCGCCGTGGGCCACGCCTCCAGCGCCCCGAGGTCCACCTCGAGGCGGATCACGGGAAAGTGGGCGTACAGGCTGGGGCCGATGTAGACGGAGCGGTCTGCAATGCGCATCGTGGGACTCGCGGCGGGCCGACGGGCGACGGAAAGCCCGCGGAGGTCCGCGGGCCGAGAACACCGTTGCGATAGGCTACCGCGCGAACGGGATGCGCGGAAGGGCCTGCTAGCCCTTCACGGTCGCCACGCTCCCGGGCGAGGCGGCCCGAGTATGAAGGTTGAACGTGGCGCCCCGGACAAGAATGTGCAGCCGGACGCCCAGCAGGCAGACCGGCTCGTCCCGGCTGGCCTGGTCCATCGAGGAGAATTCGATCTCGGACGGGTCCACGACCGTCACCCCGCCCGAGCCCATGACCTCGACAATTTCGTCCGGCCCGATGAAGGCGGCCGTATCCTCGTCGAGCCCGAGCCCCACGGCGAACGGGTTGTAGGCCAGCGCGGTGAGCAGCCGGCCGAGCCGGTCGCGCTGCCGGAAGTGCTGGTCGATCACCACCCGGTTGGTCAGGCCCAGCCCCGGGGAAAGCGTGACGCTGCCGGCCCGCGGGCTGGCCCCCTCCTCCCCGAAGGCGATCATGTGCTCCGAGAGGAAGGCCGCGCCGGCCGAGGTACCCGCCACGTGCACCCCGCGGGCATTCAGGATGCGGATGGTCTTCGCGATCGGGGTGCCACCGAGGTGGGTGGCCAGCCGGAGCTGGTTGCCGCCGGTCAGGAACACGCCCGTGGCGCGCTCCAGCTGGGCGAGAGTGTCGGTGTCCTCGCAGTCGGCGCGGCTCTCCAGCGGCAGCGCCACCGCCGAGCGGACGCCGAGGTCATCGAACAGCGCCTCGTAGCGACGACCGGTGTCGGAGGCCAGCGAGGCCGTCGGGATGATCGCGATCCGCGCCTCCCGCCCGCCGCACAGCTTGGCGAATCGCTTGAGGATCGCGGGGTCGTGGATCTTCTCTTCCGCGCCGCCGATCGGGATGATGTACCCACGGGGCTCGTCGCCGCTGGGGCGTGAGGGACTCATGCCTCTGCTCCTTCGAAGGTTCCGCGCACCACCGGCGTGCCGTCGATCACCTGCCAGCGGCCCTGCGCCATCACGTCGGTCACCCCACCTCGGGCATCGAGCACCACCAGGTCCGCGTCGGCCCCCGGGGCCAGCCGCCCCTTGCCCGGGAGCCGGAGCAGCCGGGCCACGTTGCTGGTGAAGGGCGGCAGCGCCGCCGCCAGCGGGCGGCCGCGCTCCACCAGTTCCCGCAGGGTGTCGGCCAGCGCGCCGGGGCGCCCCACGTCCATCGCCTCCACCCGGCCCTCGGCGTCGAAGACCGGCAGGCAGCCGCCGCCGTCCGAACTCACCGTGATGCGATCCGGGGGCCGGCCGGCGGCCAGGTAGCGATCGACCGCCTCGGCGGCGGGCCAGGCGTCCTCGCCCTCCGCCACCGGGAAGGCCGTCACGTCGATGGTGATGCCCCGATCGACCATGGCGCAGGCCTCGGTGAACAGCGCCCGCCGCCGGTTCACGTGGGTCGGGTTGTACACCCGGGCGGGGATCTCCGCCGTGTCGAGTGCCTGCGCGATGAGCCCCAGCCCGCGGGGGCCATCGCCCACGTGCAGGTGCACGATGCCGGCCTTGCCCGTCATCATCCCGCCCACGTGAGCCTCACCCGCCAGCTTCACCAGCTCCTCCAGCGTGAGCTGGCTGGAGCGGTGATCGCTGATGGCGATCTCCCCCACCCCGATCACCCGGTCGAGGTGGACGATGTCGCCCCGCACCGAGCCGGTGACCGTGGCCGGCGGGTAGTGATACCCGCCCGTGTGGCACCAGGCCGAGAGCCCCTCGGCCTCGAGCCCGCGGGCGGTGGCCACCAGGCCGCCCGGCGTGCGGGTCACGTCATCCGTGCCGAGCACACCCACCACCGAGGTGATCCCGGCGGTGGTGAAGCGGGTGAGCGGGACCGGCGGCACCCGGGTCTCGTACCCCGCCTCGCCCCCGCCCCCGGTCAGGTGCACGTGGGCGTCGATCAGGCCGGGGATCACCCGCTGCCCGCGCAGGTCGCGGACCGTGACCCCAAGTGCCGGGTCCAGCGTCGGCCGCTCCGCGCCGATCCAGAGGATGCGCCCCCCGCCGAGCAGCAGGTGGCGGCGGCCCAGGGATTCCGGGGCGTGCAGGTCGGCATGGAGCAGGAGGGTGAGCATCGCCGCGGGAAAGGTAGCGACCGCCCGGGGGTGGCTCCAGCCGGTCCGCGGGAAGAACTCTTCATCCGGCGTTGACATCGGCCGGGCGGGCTGGCATCCTGACCCCATGGCCAACGCCAAGACCCCCCGCAAGCGATTCACCCGCAAGACCATCATCGCCCTGGTGCTGTTCCTCGCCGTGCTCGGCGGGGTGGCCTGGGACGGCAGCCCGCTCGGCAGCCTGGCGCTGCGGCAGGCGGTGCGCCTCAAGTTCCGTGAGGTCCGCCAGGTCTCGCCCACGGAGCTGGTCCAGTGGACCCGCGACCCCAACCGGCCGCCCCCGCTGCTGGTCGACGCCCGGCCCGCCGCGGCCTTTGCCCGAAGCCACATCGAGGGGGCCGTGAACATCGATCCGGCCCAGCCGGACCTGGCCCCGCTCGCCCACGTGCCGCGCGACCAGCCCATCGTGGTCTACGACGGGCCGGGGGTCATGAGCGCCGCGATGGTCATGGGCATGAGCCAGGCCGAGTTTACCCGGCTCTCGTCCCTTGAAGGGGGGCTCTTCCGGTGGGCCAACGAGGGCCACCCCCTCGTCGATGACCAGGGGCCGGCCACCACCGTCGAGCCCATGAGCTGGGCCTGGGGCCGCCTGCTCAAGTCGCGCTTCCATCCGTGAGCGCCGGCCGCTGGGTCGCCGGCCTCACGCTGCTCGCGCTCACCGGCGTGAGCCTGGTCCGGCCCGGCCCCGCGCCGCGGCTGGGTCCCCTCCTCGATCCGGTCCACGGCATCTGGAGCGTGGCCGGCAGCGCGGATGCCCCAGCCACGGCGGGGCTCCGGATGCCCGGGCTCACCGCACCGGTCGAGGTGGTCTTCGACGACCGCGCCGTTCCCCACATCTTTGCCCGCAACGAACTGGACGCCATCCGCGCCCTCGGCTATGTCGTGGCGCGCGACCGGCTGTTCCAGCTCGAGCTGCAGTGGCGAGCCGGTGCCGGCCGCCTGACCGAACTGGTGGGCGCCGCGGCGCTGCCGGTGGACCGGGAGAGTCGTGGCCTGGGCCTGCCCGATGCCGCCCGGGCGCGCTACGACGCCCTCCCGCCGCAGGCGCGCGACCGCCGGCTGCTCGAGGCGTTCAGCGACGGGGTCAACGCGCGGATCGCGGCGCTCACCGCGCGCGAGATCCCGCTCGAATACCACCTGCTCGACCGCCGCCCCGTCCCGTGGGAGCCGGTCGATTCCTACTACCTGCTGGCCCGGATGGGGTGGACCCTCGCCTACAGCGACCTCGAGGACGCCCGGGCCCGCGCCGCGGCGCTGGTGGGCGATGCCGCCGCCGACGCCCTCTACCCCCGCGAGAGTCCCATCCAGGAGCCGATCCAGCCCAACGGCTCGGGCGCGCCGCGCTTCGACCTGCCCCCGCTGCCCCCGCCGGGGCTGCCCAGCACCGCGCGCGCGGCGGCGCCCCCTCCGCTGCTCGCGGCGGCCCGCCGCCGGCCGGAGGGGCTCGAGCCCGACGCGCTCGGCTCCAACAACTGGGCAGTCGCCCCCGCGCGCAGCGCCGACGGGAACGCGCTGCTCGCCGGCGACCCGCACCTCGAGCTCACCCTGCCCTCGATCTGGTACGAGGCCCACCTCGTGGTGCCGGATTCCCTCGATGTGTACGGCGTGACCATCCCCGGCGCCACCGGCATCGTGATCGGCTTCACGCGCGCGCTCGCGTGGACCTTCACCAACACCGAAGCCGATGTGCTCGACCGCTACGCCGAGGTGGTGGACGACACCACGGGTCCGACGCGATACCGGGTGGACGGCGCCTGGCGGCCCTTGCGGGTCATCACCGAGGCGTATCGCGACCGGGGCGGTGCGCTGCTCCGCACCGACACGCTGCGGTATACCCATCGTGGGCCGCTGCTCCGGGCCGCGGACGGGTGGCAGTCCCTCCGCTGGACGGTGCTCGAGGCCGGCGGGGAGCAGGGGATCTTCGGCCGGGCGGCGCGCGCGGCGGATGCGCGGGCCTGGCTCGACTCCATGGCCGGCTACCGCTCCCCCGCGCAGAACATGCTCGTGGCGGATCGCGGCGGCACCATCGCCATCCGGTCCACCGGCCGCTTCCCCATCCGCCCCGGCGATCGGGGCGACCTGGTGCTCCCCGGCGACACCAGCGCCAGCGACTGGACCGGCGAGTGGTCGGCGGGCGAGATGCCCCAGGCCATCGCCCCGGCGCAGGGGTACCTCGCGTCGGCCAACCAGCAGCCGGTGGATCCGCGGGTGGACCCGCGCTACCTGGGCGCCAACTGGTACTCCCCCTGGCGGGCGCTGCGCATCAATGCCCTGCTGCGCGCCGACAGCGCGGTCACCCCGGACGCCATGCGGCGCTACCAGACCGACCCGGGGAGCGCGGCCGCCGACCTCTTCGTGCCGGCCTTCCTGGCCGCCGCCGCGCGCAATCCGGGACGCGATTCCGTGGCGCTCGCCGCGCGGCTGCTCAAGGAATGGGACCGTCGGTACACCCGGGACAATTCCCGCGCGATCCTCTACGAGACCGTGCTCCGCGAGCTGGGCGACCGCCTCTGGGATGAACTCAAGCCGTCCCGCGGGCGTGGCGAGCTTCCCAGCCCCGGCTATGCCGTGGTGCTTGGCCTGCTGCGCGACTCGGCCAGCGCCTGGTGGGACGACCGCCGCACGCCGACGGTGGTGGAGCAGCGGGATCACATCATCGCCGACGCCATGGCTGCGGCCCTGCACGAGGTGAGCGACCGCTACGGTAATCCCGAGGGCGATGGCTGGCGCTGGGATCGGGTCCGGCATGCCCGGATCAATCACCTGCTGTACCTGCCGGCCCTCTCGGTGACCGGCATCCCGGTGCAGGGGGGGCAGTCGACGCTCAGCCCCACCAGCGGCTCCGGCAGCTTCGGGGCCAGCTGGCGAATGGTCGTGGAGCTGGGCCCGCAGGTTCGGGCCTGGGGCACCTACCCCGGCGGACAGTCGGGGAACCCGGCCAGCGCCCACTACGACGACCGGATCCGCCAGTGGAGCGACGGGCAGCTGGATACCCTGCGCGTGCCCGCCACCGCGGACCAGGTGCCGGGGCGGGGTTCGCGGATCCGCTTCGACGTGATGGGCAACGACTGATGGCGCGGGCCGCGCTGCAGGCCCTGATGGTGTCGCTGCTGAGCGCGGTCGGCACCTGGCTCGGGGGCTGGTGGGCGCTCCCCCTCATCGGGGCTGCCTACGGTTGGCGCGGGGGCCGGCCGCTCTTCGCGGGCGTGGGGGCCGCGCTCGGATGGGCAGCGCTCTTCCTGCTGCTCCCGGCCGCCCCCCTGGGCCGCCTGCTCACGCGCCTTGGCGCGCTGGCCCACCTGCCGGGCCCCGCGCTGATTGCCCTGACGATCCTCTTCTCGGGGCTGCTCGGCTGGAGTGCCGCCCGCCTGCTGGCGCCCGAGCCCCGCCCGGCGCGCTGACTACTCCGCGGGCTTGGGCATCGCGAAGGTGACCAGCGCCCCACCCGGCTCGCGGACGGTGAACTCCTCCATCCCGTAGAACGTGACGTGCCGTGCCACGGCGCGGGGCACGCCGGCCAGGGCGCGGTCCACCGCGCCGATGTCATCCACCTCGATGAAGAGGGTGGTGGCGTGCCCGCGCGGCCCCGCGGCGAGCTCCGGGTGCTCCGCCTCGAGCGCGGCCCAGGTCTGGTACATCACCTCGATCCCGTCCTTCACCAGCAGCACGAACTGCGGCTGGCCGTCCGGGCCGGGTACCTCCGCCACATTGGCGAACCCGAGCTGGTCCACCCAGAATGGCAGGCAGGGAGCGATCCGGTCCACGAAGATGACCGGCGTGAGCTTGCGGACGGTGGCGGGCATGACAGGCCTCCGGACGGGGGCGGCGCCGCCGAGGAGGCAGAGCGCCAGCAGGCAGAGTGAACGACGGGTCATGATTAGTCTCGATTAGACTAGACACTAGTATAAACGAGACTATATTGAGCGTCAAGATGCCCTCCTCGCTCACCCTGCCCGATCTCGTGGTCCTGGCCCTCCTCGCGGAGCGGCCCATGCACGGCTATGAGCTCAACCAGGAGCTGGAGCGGCGGGAAGCCCGCGACTGGGCCGGCATCTCACGTCCCCAGGTCTACTACTCGCTCAAGAAGCTGGCCGGGAGCGGCCACCTGGCCCGGGCGGGGGCAGGGGAGGGCGGTGGCGCCGGCCCGGAGCGCCAGGTCTGGCGGCTCTCTGCCTCCGGGCGGCGCGCCCTCTCCGAGGCGCTGGCACGGCCGGAGTGGGCCGAACAGCGCCCGCCGCCGCCCTTCCTGACCTGGCTCGCCCTGTCGGCTTTTGCCGAACCGGCAGCTCGTGCCAGCCTGATTGACCGGCGGCAGGCCTTCCTGGAGGCTGAACTGGCCCGGGAACGGGCCACCCTGGCTGCCATCCGCGCCGATTCGGGCGCCATGGTGCCGGCCGGTGAACTCATGGTGGACCTGGTCATCCGCCAGTGGGAGCTGGAGTTGGCGTGGCTGGCGGAGGTTCGGGCACGGCTGGTTCCGGCCGGGGGGTCGTAAACCGGCCGGCGGGGCCCCAAAGTTGCTAGGCAGGGGGCATGGCTCTAGGTTTGATGGGCCCGACAACCGCGGAGGAACCCCTGTTCTTCGCTGCACCCTGCTTTCTGAAGGAATAGTTTGTGTCTCGAGCTGATCGTCGTCGTCCGTCCTCCCGTCCGACCACCAAGGACCGCAGCCTCGGCCGCCGCTCGATGGATGCCCATCGTCGCTGGCTGATTGACCAGTACGGCTCCGTCTGCGCCTACTGCGGGGTCGAGATTCCCGAGGACCGTACCACCCTGGATCACGTCTATCCCCGCAAGGGACAGACGGCCTATGACCGGCCCGACAACCTGGTCATTGCCTGCCAGCCCTGCAATTCCGCCAAGGCCGACACCCCGTTCGTCGCGTTCATCGCGCAGCGCCGCGCCCGCGGCGTGTTCCTGCTGCACTACGGGGAGCACCTGTCCGACTGGGTGAAGGACCTGGTGCGCCAGACCTCGGAGCGGGAATTCCTCCCGCCCGCGCGGCCCCAGTTCGTGCACCATCACGGGCACGGCAACGGAAACGGGAACGGCAAGCACTAACGGCAGGTCCCGGATGAAACGAGCAAGGGCCGGATTCCCATGGGAGTCCGGCCCTTCGACGTTTGGCTCGGCGGCTCGCCCGATCGCCCATCCCCTCGCGCCCGAGTCGCCGCTACGCGGCTCCTCAAGGGCGCTCGGTCACGCCCAACCGCCCTACCCCAGCGCCTCCGCCACGATCCGCTTCTGCTCGGCGGCGTGCGCCGTCGCGTACCCTTCCGCCGGGCTCGCCCGCTCAGGACGGCCGGCATATCGGAGGGCGATCCCCGGGCCGAGCAGGGCCCGGAGGCGCGGCTCCACATACGTCCAGGCGCCCATGTTCCCCGGCTCCTCCTGGGTCCAGACCAGTTCGGTGGCATGGGGGTAGCCCGCCAGCATGGCGCGGAGCTCCTCCTCCGGGAAGCTGTAGAGCTGCTCCAGCCGCACCAGCGCCAGGCGGGAGCGGTCCATCCCCGCGGCACCGGCGAGCAGGTCGTAGTACACCTTGCCCGAGCAGAGCACGATCCGGCGGACGGCCTCGCGGTGCTCCCTCGCCACCGGATCGTCGAGGACCGGGAGCCAGTAGCCGCTGGCCAGCTCCTCGAGGCGGCTGGTGGCCTGTGGCAGTCGGAGCAGGCTCTTGGGGGTCATGACCACGAGCGGGCGCTGCCGGCTGCGCTTGGCCTGGCGGCGCAGCAGGTGGAAGTACTGGGCCGGCGTCGTGGGGTTGGCCACCCGGATGTTGCCCTCGGCGCAGAGCTGGAGGAATCGCTCCAGCCGCGCGCTCGAGTGCTCCGGTCCCTGGCCCTCGTACCCGTGGGGCAGCAGCAGCGTGAGACGGGTGGTGAGCCCCCACTTGGACAGGCCGGAGACGATGAACTGGTCGACGATCACCTGCGCGCCGTTCACGAAGTCGCCGAACTGGCCCTCCCACACCACCAGCGTCTCGGGGGCGGCGGCGCTGTAGCCGTACTCGAAGCCGAGCGTCGCGAGCTCCGACAACGGGCTGTTGTGCAGTTCCAGGCTGGCCAGCGCCCCCGGAAGCTGCTTGATCGGGGTATGGGCCACGCCGGTGACCGCGTCGTGGAGCACGGTGTGACGCTGGCTGAACGTCCCGCGCTCGGTGTCCTGTCCGGTCATGCGGATCGGCACGCCCTCGACCAGCAGCGCCGCCAGGGAGAGGGCCTCGGCATGGCCCCAATCAATGCCCCCTTCCGGGCCGAGCGCGGTCCGGCGGCGCTCGAGCTGCTTGACCAGCTTGGCGTTGACCGTGAACCCCTCGGGCCAGGTGAGCAGCTGCTCGTTGAGGGCCCGGAGCAGGTCGGCGGGCACGGCGGTCTCGGGCTCCACTCCCGAGGAGCGGTCGGGCGCGCGGGCGTGCTCCTTGGCCACCTGGCCGAGATTGGCCTTGAATGCCTGCTGGATGTCCACCAGGCGCTGGTAGCCGGCCTCGTAGAGCTGCTCCGCCTCGCCCGGGGCCACCGCGCCGCGCTGCTCGAGCAGCCGGGCGTACTGCTGCCGCACGGTCGCGAGGTTCTTGATCCGCTCGTACATCTGCGGCTGGGTGTAGGACGGCTCGTCGCCCTCGTTGTGCCCGTGGCGCCGGTAGCCGACCAGGTCGATCAGCACGTCCTCGTGGAACTTCTCCCGGTAGGCCATCGCCAGCCGCACGGCGGAGAGGCAGGCCTCGGCGTCGTCGGCGTTGACGTGGATGATCGGGACGTCGAAGCCCTTGGCCAGGTCGCTCGCGTGCCGGGTGGACCGGCTGTCGAACATGTCGGTGGTGAACCCGACCTGGTTGTTGGTGATGATGTGCACCGTCCCGCCGGTGCGGTAGCCCTTGAGCGCGCCGAGATTGAAGGTCTCGGCCACGACGCCCTGGCCGGCGAAGGCGGCATCGCCGTGGATGATCACCGGCACGGCGGCGGTCGGGTCGTGATGCGCCTCCCGTCCCTTGCGGGTGGTCTGCTCGGCGCGGGCGCGGCCGTCCACCACCGGCCCCACGAACTCGAGGTGGCTCGGGTTGGGGGAGAGCGTCACGGTCACCACCTTGCCGCTGCGGGACTTGTACGCCCCCTCGGCACCATGGTGGTACTTCACGTCGCCGGTGCCGCCGTCGGGCCGGCTCAAGCCCACGTCGGCGTTCTTGGCGCCCTCGAACTCGGCGAAGATGGTCTCATACGGCCGCCCCACGGTGTGGGCCAGGACGTTGAGCCGGCCGCGGTGCGCCATCCCGATGACCACCTCGCGCGCGCCCTGCTGGGCCGACAGCTCGATGACCAGGTCGAGCATCGGCACCAGCATGTCCACGCCCTCGATCGAGAACCGCTTCTGGCCCAGGTAGGCCTTGTGCAGGAAGCGCTCGAAGGCCTCGACGTCGATCAGCCGCTGGTATAGCCAGCGCGCCTCCTCGGGCGCGATGGTCTGCCGGTGGTAGCCGGTCTCGATCATCTGCCGGAACCAGACCCGCTCGCCGTGATTGGAGATGTGCTCCAGCTCGTAGGCCATGGTGCCGCAGTAGGCGTCCTGCAGGCGGGGCAGCGCCTCCGCGAGGCTCTGCCCGGGCGTGTTGATCCGCAGCACCGCGGTGGGAATGGTGTGCATCACGTCGGGGGTGAGCCCGAGCGGCCTGGGGTCGAGGGCCGGGTCGCCGATGGGCTCGCTGCCGAGCGGGTCGAGCCGGGCCGCGAGGTGGCCATGGGTCCGGTGGGCCTTCACCAGCGCCATCGCCGCGGCCACGTGGTACAGGTCGGCCTGGGACTCCACCACCGGGATCGAGCCGCGGCTGGGCCGGCCGGGGGGCGGCGGCGGGGGGGCCTCTGCCCCCGGGACGGCGAGCCCGAGGCTCGCGAACGCCTCCTCGTAGAACCGTTCCTCGCCCTGGAGCAGCTGGTCCACCGTGCGCAGGAATTCGCCCGACTCCGCCCCCTGGATCACGCGGTGGTCGTAGGTGCTGGTGACGGTCATGACCTTCGAGACGCCGAGCTCCCGCAGGCGATCGTCGGAGACCTCGCTGAAGGCGGGCGGGTAGTCGATGGCGCCGACCGCGATGATGCTGCCCTGGCCCGGCATGAGGCGGGGCACCGAGGCCACCGTGCCGAGGCCCCCGGGGTTGGTCAGCGTCAGGGTGGCGCCGGCGAAGGCGTCGGGCAGGAGCTTGTTCCCGCGGGCTTTCTCCACCAGCGACTCGTACACCTGGTGGAATTCGGCGAAGGTCTTGGCGGCGGCGTCGTGGATCACCGGCACCACCAGTCCACGGGTGCCGTCCTTCCGCTCCACGTCCACGGCGATGCCCAGGTTCACCCGGCCGCCGGGGAGCTTGTGGGGTGCCCCCGGCACGTCCACGAAGACAGTGGTCAGGGCGGGGTGCGCGTGGGCGGCCCGCGCCACGGCGTACCCGATCAGGTGGGTAAAGGAGACCTTCTCGCCCCGGCCGGCGGCGCGGAGGCCCGTGTTGAGCTCGCGGCGGCGGGCCTCGAGGGTGGCCACCGACAGTTCGCGGAAGCTGGTGGCGGTCGGGATCGACCGGCTCTCGTTCATGTTGGCCACCAGCTTGGCGGCCGGCCCGGTGATCGGCACGGCGCCCGGCGGCACCGCCGCCGGCGTCGCGTCGGCGGGGCGGGCGGGCGCCGAAGTCGCGGAACCGCTCGCCGCCGGTGTCGTCCCGTTGGCTGGCCGCCCGTCGCTCACCGACGGGTGGTGCCCGTTGCCCTGCTCCGGCGCCAGGCCGGGGTTGCCGGTCTGGAAGTACCGGCGCCATTCCTCGGACACCGCCGCCGGATCACGCAGGAACTCCTCGTACATGATCTGGGCGAAGCCGGCGTTCGCGGTCTCGAACACGTTCGGTTCCACGGATCGTTCGCAGCCTTTCCACTATTAGGTGGCGCTCCGGGGTGCCCCCCGGCCCGCAGGCAAGATAACCAGCGGGCGCGGCGGCGGGTGGGCGGGTGTGTCCCTGCAGGCTTGTGCGGACGTCCCTACGGCGTAGGATTGGTTCCGTTCCTCCCCCCTCACCCCCTCGGCCCCCTCCCGATACGCTTCCCGCGGGGGCCAAGGCACCTCGGAGGTTGCATGCGAAGGACAGCCTGGCAGGGCGCGCTGCTGGGATCGGCGGCCGCCCTCATCGCGGCCTGCGGCGGCGGCGGTGGCGGCAGTGGCAACAACCCGACCCTCACCATCGCGAAGGCTGCGGTCGCCAACGGGGACAACCAGGTGGCGACCGTCGGCACCGCCCTGACCAACAACATGCGCGTGGTCGTCACCGATGACGGCGACCCGGTCGAGGGCCAGGTGATCACCTGGGCCACCGGGAACGGGTCGGTGACCCCGACCCAGAGCACCACCGACCAGAATGGCATCGCCACCACCAACTGGACCCTCGGCAACGTTGCGGGGGCACAGTCGATGACCGCCTCGCTGGGCGGGGCCGTCAATTCGCCCCTCACCTTCGCCGCGACCGGGACGCCGGGCCCGATCACCACCCTCTCCGCGATCAGCGGGTCGGAGCAGTTCGCGGCGATCAGCACCGCCTTCGGCCAGCAGGCGGCGGTGAAAGTGGCAGACCAGTTCGGCAACGGTATCTCGGGCGTGGTGGTGACCTGGGCCGTGGGCAGTGGCAGCATCACCCCCTCGGTGGGCTTCAACAGCACCGGGAGCAACGGCCAGGCGTCGGTCTCGGTGGTCGCGGGGGCGTCCGCGGGCCCGGCGGTGCTCAACGCCACCATCACGGCCCTGGCCACGGTGATACCCTTCAACCTCACCGTCGTGCCGGCGGCCCGGCAGGTCAACGTGGGCAGCGATTTCTTCACCAGCGTGACCAACGGGACCAGCGATCCCGCGGTGGACACCCTCGTGGTGGGGCAGTCGATGCAGTGGAACCTGGTCGGCGGCACGCACACGGTGCACTCGATCGGGCAGGGCTTCACCAGCAGCGGGAACCTGACGGGAGCCGGCTACACCGTACAGTTCACCAACGCGGGGACCTTCACCTACGACTGCGCCATCCACGGGGCGCAGATGACCGGGACCATCGTGGTGCAGTAGCCGGACGCTGGTCCGGGCAGCAGGCGCACCGCCGGCGCTCCCAGCGCCGGCGGTCGCCGTTTGGGGAATCAGGTGGCGGGCAGCGGGGCGGTGGCCATGGCGTGATAGCGGAGCCGCTCCTTCTCCACCCGCTCCGCGCTCCAGCCCAGCTCCTCTCCCAGCAGCACGGCGGTGCGGCCGGCGGCCCCGGCGCCGCGGTCGGCGGTCTCGTAAAAGAGGTGCAGCCGTCGCACCAGCACATCCTCCACCAGGCGCGCCAGCTCCCGGCGCGCCACGTGCACCACCTCCGCCTCGATGGCGGGGTGGTCGGGGGCGAGGGGGGCGCCGAGTTCCCGGCGCTCCCGCACCAGGTTGAAGACGGCGGCGCACTCCGTCCCGAAGGTGCGGACGACATGATCCACCGCGGGGATCGGGAGCCCGAGTTCCAGCCCCGCCTGGCCCAGCGGCTCCAGGTCGGGCACCTCGCCGCCGGGCAGGGCCTCGAGGTCGGTCGGGGCGCGGGGCGCCCGCGGGCGGCCGTCCTGCTCGTGCAGCGCCGCGGTGACCTCGTCCACCAGCTCGGCGGCCATGGTGCGGTACGTGGTGAGCTTTCCGCCCGCGATCGAGAGCATCCCGCCCGGTCCGGTGACGATGACGTGCTCGCGCGGGATCTGCGACGCCCCCACCCGGTCCGGCGGCGCCACCAGTGGCCGGAGCCCCGACCAGGTGGCCACCACGTCGTGCGCGTCGAGGTGGGCGTTGGGGAAGGCGGCGTTGGCCGAGCGGAGCAGGTAGACCACGTCGTCCGCGGTGGCGCGAACCTCGTCGGGGCTCTCGGCGGTGTCGGTATCCGTGGTACCGATGTAGGAGAAGTCACCCCAGGGAAGCACGAACATCACCCGGCCGTCGATCGGGCTGGTGAGGGTCACCGCGGCCTCGTGGCCGAGCCGGCTGCGGCGGACCACTACATGGGTGCCCTTGGTGGGGCGGAGGAGCGGGCTCGCGCCGGGGTCCTCGAGGCGGCGCAGCTGGTCGCACCAGGGGCCGGTGGCATTCACCACCACGCGACTCTGGATGGTGCCGGTGGCGCCGGTCAAGCGGTCCCGGATGCGGGCCCCCCGGACCCGCCCGTCGGCCTTCAGTAACTCCTCTACTGCCATGTAGTTCGCCACCTGGGCCCCGTGCCGGATGGCGCTGCGCGCGGTGGCCACCACGAGCCGGGCGTCATCGCACTGGGCATCGTAGTACCGGGCGCCGCCCTGCAGCCCCTTGTCCCGCAGCATGGGCTCCAGCTGCAGGAGGCCGCGCTTGCCGAGGAACCGGTGGCGCTTCACATTGCGGAAGGCGGCCAGCAGGTCGTAGAGCCAGATGCCCGCCCAGATCTTCCACAGGGGCACCCGGTCGCCCTGGTGCACGGGGAAGACGAATGGCAGCGGGTGCACGAGGTGGGGGGCGATGGTCAGGAGCACCTTCCGCTCCGCCAGCGCCTCGAAGACCAGCTTGAGGTCGCCTTCCTCGAGGTAACGCAGCCCGCCGTGGATCAGGCGGCTGGAGCGCGAGCTGGTGCCGAAGGCCAGGTCGTGCTGCTCCACGAGGATGGTCGACAGCCCGCGCATCGCCGCATCCCGGGCGATGCCCGCGCCCGTGATGCCGCCGCCAATGACGAGCAGGTCCACCGGCGACGCGGCCAGTCGCTCGATCGAGGGTCGATGCCAGATCTCACCCGCGGGGCGCCCCCGCCCGTCCTGTACCTTCCCCGGCCCAGCACCTGGCTCGTGTGGCACGACTACCTCTTCCGTCCGGGGATGCGGGTGCTCGACCTCGCCTGTGGCGAGGGGCGCCACGCGCTCAAGGCGGCGCAGTGGGGCGCCACGGTCACGGCCCTGGACCACGACGACGTCAAGCTGGAGACCGGCCGCGAGGCGGCCGCCCGGCTGGGCGTGTCGGTGGACTTCCAGGCGGTGGATCTCACGGGCGAGTGGCCGGCCCTCGGGCGCTTTGAGGTGGTGCTGCTGTTCAACTATCTTGACCGCGAGCGGATGGAGGACCTCAAGGAACTGGTGGCGCCCGGAGGGCTCCTGATCATGGAGACCTACCTGGACTGGCAGCGGGCCCTCGGCTGGGGTCCGACCAGCGACGACCACCTGCTGCAGCCGGGCGAGCTGGCCCGGCTGGTGCGCCCGTTCGAATCCCTCCACGGCCGGGAGGTCTTCGAGCCCATCGAGGGCAACAAGGTTCGCGCCGTCGCCTCGATCGTGGCCCAGCGGGCATAGCATAAGCGCGCACCGCCGTGCGCGGCAACGGTGCCGGCCCCCGGGCCGGCGCCCCGAGTACCCCGAGACCCTGCCATGGCTTCCCCCCGTCGTCCCGCGATCGTCTCCGGCCTGCGCACGCCCTTCGCCCGGAGCGGCACCGTCTTCAAGGATGTCACCGCGGTCCAGCTGGCCCGCCGCGTCACCCAGGAGCTGCTGGCGCGCACGGCGCTCGACGGCGGCCTGGTCGACGAGGTGGCCTTCGGGCAGGTGGTGGCCTCGGTCCTCGCCCCCAACGTGGCGCGCGAGGTGAGCCTGCTGCCCCAGCTGCCCCGCACCATCCCGGCCTTCTCGATGAACCGGGCCTGCGCCTCCGCCGGGCAGGCCATCACCTACGCCGCGGACCAGATCGCCCTGGGCCACGCCGACGTGGTGCTGGCGGGCGGGGTGGAATCGCTCTCCGACATCCCCATCCTGCACAGCAAGCGGATGACCCAGATCCTGCTCGAGGCGAGCAAGGCGAAGACCCTGGGCCAGCGGGTGGGGACGTTCCTCAAGGTCCGGCCGAAGGACCTCATCCCGGTCTCACCGGCGATCGCCGAGCCGTCCACCGGCGAGTCGATGGGGCAGTCGGCGGAGAAGATGGCCAAGGAGAACGGCATCACCCGCGAGGCCCAGGACCGCCTGGCCCTGCTGAGCCACCAGCGCGCGGCGGCCGCGACCCAGAGCGGGCGCCTGGCCGAGGAGATCGCGCCCTGGTTCGGCGGCCGCGGGATGGACGAGGTGGTCACCACCGACAACCTGATCCGCGGCGACACCTCGCTGGAGCAGCTCGCCAAGCTCAAGCCGGTCTTCGACCGCCGCTACGGCTCGGTGACCGCCGGCAACGCGTCGGCGCTCACCGACGGCGCCGCCGTGGTCCTGATGATGAACGAGGAGAAGGCCCGCGCCCTCGGCTACCGGCCGCTCGCGGTGGTGCGGAGCTACGCGGTGGCCGCGGTCGACCCCGGGTGGCAGCTGCTCATGGGGCCGGCCTACGCCGTCCCGAAGGCGCTGGACCGCGCCGGCATCACCTGGAAGGACCTCGGCCTGGTGGAGATCCACGAGGCATTCGCCAGCCAGGTGCTCTCCAACGCCCAGGCCTGGGCCAGCCCGGCGTGGGCCGCGAAGCTCGGCCGCAGCGCCCCGGTGGGCGAGGTCGACTGGGAACGGACCAACGTGCACGGCGGCTCGCTCGCGATCGGCCATCCCTTCGGCGCCACCGGCGCCCGGATCGCCACCACGCTGGCCAACGAGATGGCGAGGCGCGACGTGCAGTTCGGCCTCATCTCCATCTGCGCCCAGGGCGGGATGGGCTTCGCCCTGGTGCTGGAGCGCGTATGACCGCCCTGACCATCGGTACCCGAGGCAGCACCGCGATCCTGACGCTCGACCTCCCCGGCGAGCCGGTCAACAAGCTCAACCAGCAGGTCAAGGAGGAGTTCGAGGCCGCCCTGGAACGGCTGCGCGCCGACCCGGCGGTGAAGGCGGTGGTGATCACCTCGGGCAAGCCCGACAGCTTCATCGCCGGCGCCGACATCGAGGAGTTCACCCGGCTCGCGGGCCAGGAGGCGTTCACCCGCCTGTCCCGCGAGGGCCAGGAGATGCTGCAGCGCCTGGACGACTTCCCCAAGCCGGTGGTCTGCGCCATCCACGGCGCCTGCCTCGGCGGCGGCTACGAGCTGGCGCTGGCCTGCGACTGGCGCGTGGCCACCGACCACCCCAAGACCCAGATCGGCCTCCCCGAGGTGCAGCTGGGACTGCTGCCCGGCGCGGGCGGCTGCGTACGACTCCCCCGCCTGATCGGGCTCTCGGCGGCGCTCGGCATCATCATGCCGGGCAAGACCGAGGGCGGGTACAAGGCGTTCAAGCTCGGCATGGTCGACGAGCTGGTCCCGCCGGCCATCCTGCTGGACACCGCGGTGGCCGCGGCCGACCGGCTGCTCGCCGCCGGCGTGCCCGCCCGGCCGGCTTCCCGGCCGCCACGCGGCGGGGTCATGGGGGCGATCTTCGACCGCAGCATCCCCGGGCGGATGTTCGTCTACCACAAGGCGCGGAAGGACACCCTCAAGAAGACCGGCGGCCACTACCCCGCGCCGCTCGCGGCGCTCGAGGCGGTGAAGGCCGGCCTCGAGGGCGGCCTGGCCCGCGGCTTCGCGGTGGAGCACCGGAAGTTCGGTGAGCTCGCGGCCACCGACGTGTCCCGCAGGCTGATCGGGATCTTCTTTGCCACCACCGCGCTCAAGAAGGATGACGGCCTGGCCGCGGGCGTCACCGCCACCCCGCGCAAGGTGGAGCGCCTGGCGGTGATCGGTTCCGGGTTCATGGGGGCCGGCATCGCCGGCACGGCGGTGAGCAGCGCCGGCGTCGAGGTGCGGGTCAAGGACACCGAGCTGGCGCGGGTGGGGAAGGGGCTCAAGGCCGCCACCGACATCCTCGCCGGCCGGCTCAAGCGGAAGCGGATCACCCGGTTCGAGTACGAGCGCCTGGCCGCGCTGCTCTCCGGCGGCACCGACTTCACCGGCTTCCCGCGCGCCGACCTGGTGATCGAGGCGGTGTTCGAGGACCTCGACGTCAAGCGCAGGGTGCTGGCCGAGACCGAGGCGGCCACCCCGGCCACCACGATCTTCGCCACCAACACCTCCACCATCCCGATTGCCGACATCGCCGCGCAGGCCGCGCGCCCCGCCGGCGTACTCGGGATGCACTTCTTCTCGCCGGTGGACCGGATGCCGCTGCTCGAGGTCATCCCCACCGACCGCACCAGTCCCGACGCCATCGCCACCGCGGTGCAGTTCGGGCGCAAGATCGGCAAGACCGTCATCGTGGTCCGCGACCGGCCCGGCTTCTGGGTCAACCGGATCCTGATCCCCTACATGAACGAGGCCGGCCACCTCTTCAGCGAGGGGGTGCCGATGGAGCTGCTCGACCGGCTGATGACCCGCTTCGGCTTCCCGGTCGGGCCCATCACGCTGCTCGACGAGGTGGGCCTCGACGTGGGCGCCAAGGCCGGCAAGGTGATGCACGCCGCCTACGGCGACCGGCTCAAGCCTTCGGAGCTCATCGGCAGGCTCCTCGCCGACCAGCGGCTCGGCCGCAAGAACGGCAAGGGGTTCTACCACTACCACAAGGGCCAGAAGACCGGCCCCGACGAATCGGTGTACGACCTGCTCGGCCTCAAGCCGCGCGCCCCGGCCTCGACCACCGACGCCGAGCAGCGGCTGGTCTACAGCATGCTCAACGAGGCCGCGATGGCCATGGGCGAGGGCGTGGTCCGGAGCCCGCGCGACGGCGACATCGGCGCCATCTTCGGCATCGGGTACCCGCCATTCCGTGGCGGGCCGCTGCGCTACATCGACGACCTCGGCGCGGCCAGGGTCGTGGAGGTGCTGCGCGCCCTGGCCGGGACCCACGGGGCGCGCTTCACGCCGTGTGACACGCTGGTGCGGATGGCGGAGGCCGGCGGGAAGTTCTACCCGGCGTGAGCCCCGGCGACCCCTCCGCCGCGGTGCCGGACCCCGGGGAGGCGCTGCGCGCCGCGCTGGCCGGGCGGTACGACCTCGAGGGCCCGATCGGGCAGGGTGGGATGGCGGTGGTCTACCGCGCCCAGGACCGCCGGCACGGCCGGCCCGTCGCCATCAAGGCGATCCGGGCCGGCCTGCTCGCCTCGGGGGAGTCGGCCGACCGCTTCCTGCGCGAGATCCGCTACGCCGCCCAGCTGGGCCACCCCCACATCCTCCCCCTGTACGACTCGGGCGAGCTCCCCGCTCCCGACGGCAGTGCGCTGCTGTTCTACGTGATGCCGCTGGTGGAGGGCGGTTCGCTCCGCGACCTGCTCCGCGCCGAGGGCCGCCTGCCGGTGGGGCAGGCCATCCGGCTGGTGCGCGCCGTCGGCGCGGCGCTCGACTACGCCCACCGCCGCGGCATCCTGCATCGCGACATCAAGCCGGAAAACGTGCTGCTGCAGGAAGGCGAGCCGGTGGTCGCCGACTTCGGCGTGGCGCGCGGGCTGTGCGACGCCTGCGAGCCGCCCGGTTCCGTCACCGCGCCGGGCATGGCCGTCGGCACCCCGGACTACATGAGCCCCGAGCAGGCGAGCGGCGATCCGGTGCTGGACGCGCGCAGCGACCAGTACGCGCTGGCCTGCGTGCTGTATGAGCTCCTCACCGGCCTGCCGCCGTTCACCGGGTCGGGGCCACGCGCCACCATGGCGCGCCATGCCACCGAGCCGCCCCCGCCGCCGCGCGCCCGCCGCCCCGACCTGCCGGCCCCGGTGGAGCAGGCGCTGCTGCGCGCGCTCGCCAAGGAGCCCGCCGACCGCTTCGCGACCGTGGCGGAGTTCTGCGAGGCGCTGGTGACGCCGCTGTCCGGGTTGCCGGACTACGCCGGCGCCGCCGCGCGGCGGGCCATCGCGGTGCTGCCCTTCACCAACGCGAGCCCCGATCCGGACAACGAGTACGTGAGCGACGGCCTCACCGAGGAGCTCATCCACGCCCTCGGCGCCGTGGAGGGGCTGCGGGTGGCGCCCCGCAGCTCGGTCTTCGCCATCAAGGGCCGGCACCAGGACGTGCGCGCCATCGGCGCCCTGCTCGGCGTGTCCATCGTGCTCGAGGGCAGCGTGCGCCGTGTCGGCGACCGCTTCCGGGTGACCGCCCAGCTCTCCGACGCCACCGACGGCCGCCTGCTCTGGTCGGAGCGGTTCGATCGCGAGGGCCGCGACATCCTCGCGCTCGAGGATGAACTGGCCCGCTCGATCGTCGGCACGCTCCGCACCCAGCTCGGCCTGGTGGGCGACCCGGGCCGCCGGCGCGCCTCGGCCAGCCCGCGGGCCTTCCACCTCTACCTCCGCGGCCGCCACGCCTGGAACCAGCGCACCGGCGCCGGCATGGAGCAGGCGGTGCGGTACTTCGAGCAGGCGATTGCCGAGGATCCCGGCTTTGCGCTGGCCTACACCGGCCTGGCCGATGCCTACGCCCAGCACGTGGATTACCGCAACATGCCGGTGGCGGAGGGGCTGGGCCGGGCCCGCACCGAGGCGCAGAAGGCGATCGCGCTGGACGATTCCCTGGCCGAGGCGCACACCTCCCTGGCGTGGGTGCTGTTCATCCACGACTGGGACTGGCCCGCCGCGGAGCGGGAGTTCCGCCGTGCCATCGAGCTCGACCCGCGCTACGCCTCCGCCCGGCAGTGGTACTCCTGGTACCTCGCCGCCATGGGCCGGACCCGCGAGGCGATCATCGAAGGGCAGCGCGCGGTGGAGCTGGACCCGACCTCGGTCTCGATCCGGCGCAGCTGCGGCTGGCTGTACTACTACGACCGCACCCCCGAGGCCGGCGTCCCGTACCTGCAGCAGGCGCTGGTGATGAACCCGGAGCAGTCGGATACCTACCTCAACCTCGCGGTGCTCCTCACGCTGGCGCGCCGGGTGGACGAGGCCGGCGAGGCCATCCAGAGCTGCCTCGACCTGAGCCCCGACGACGCGCAGGCGCTCCAGACGCTGGCACAGGTTGACCTCATGCGCGGGCGGGAGGCCGCGGCCCACGCGATGTGGGACCGCTTCGGCGCGCTCGCCGCGGAGCGGTATGTCTCGCCCACCAACTGGGCCCGCCTGGCGCTCACGCTGGGCCGGACCGACGACGCCTTCCACTGGCTGGAGCGCGCCCGCGCCGAGCGGCGCGGCTGGCTGACCTACCTCCGGGTGGACCCGTTGTTCGATCCGGTCCGCGGCGAGCCGCGCTTCCGCGCCCTGCTCGAACACCTCCGGCTCGCGTGACCCGCGCCCTGCTCCTCGTGCTCGGCGCGGCGGCCGCCGGCTACCTCGCCATCCTGGTCTGGCTCGCGCGCCACGAGGATCAGCTCGTCTTCCAGCCCGAGCGTGGTCCCGTCCCGGTGCCGGCGCTGGCGGACGCTGCCGCGATCCAGCCGGTCCAGTTCCCGAGCGAGGACGGCACGCCGCTCACCGCATGGGTGCTGCCCCCGCGCCCGGCCGACGTGCCGTGGCCATGGGTACTCGTGCTGCACGGCAACGCCGGAAACCTGGCGACGCCCGGCCGTCCCGAGCATGACCAGCAGCTGCAGCGGCTCGGCCTCGGCGTGCTGGCCCTCGATTACCGGGGCTACGGGCTGAGCGGGGGTGTGCCGAGCGAGGCGGGACTCTACGCCGATGCCACCGCCGCGTATTCCTACCTGCGCGATACCCTCCAGGTGCCGCCGGCGCGGATCCTGATCTACGGCCACTCCCTCGGCAGCGGGGTGGCGGTGGAACTCGCCACCCGGGTGGCGGCGGCCGGGCTCATCATCGAAGGGGCGTTCACCTCGGTTCCGGATCGCGCGGCGGAGGTCTATCCCTGGCTCCCGGTGCGCTGGATCGGGCACAACCGGTTTCCCTCGCTCGCCCGAATCGGGTCGGTGCGGATGCCGGTGCTCATCATCCACGGCCGCGACGACCAGACGATCCCCATCGCCCACGGGCGACGGCTCTTTCAGGCCGCCCGGGAGCCCAGGACCTTCCTCGAGGTGGCCGGCGGGCACGACGACGCGTTCGAAGCTGGCGCCCAGACCTATGAGGCGGGCATCCTGCAGTTCCTGGCCGGGCTACCCTGAGGCCATCCCCGGGGGCTCACCGGAGCCCCCCCGATGTAACAGCCTGCCAATCACTTAGCCCGGACTGTGACGGGACCGCTTGTGTCCCGCCAGCCCGCTCCCGAGCTTGGGGCGTCCGCCCCTCGGGCCCCGGGGGCGGCTTTCCGTCACCACCAGGAGCGACACCGCGTGTCCGTCCCGAGCGAGATGCCGGTCCGACAGTTCCCGCGCCCGCTGCGTACCCGGGTGCGGGTGGCGTACGCCGTGGCGTGGGAGGCGCTGGTGGCCAGCCACACCGAGCAGGCGCTGCAGTTCATCGGGGAATTCTCGAGCCGGGTGTCGCCGCTCGAGGCGCTGGAGCTCTACCTGACGGTGGTGCCCGTCTCCGCCATGATGCACGAGCCGATCCGGACCCGGACCCTGGCGGCGCTGGAGCTCGACCACCTGCCCGCGCAGGCGGCCCTGCCCACGCTGCGCGGGTGGCGCGTGCTGCGGCTCGACCTGGTGGTGAAGCTGATCCGGTACCGGCGGGCCTACCAGGAGCGCACGCTCGAGCTGGCGCGGATGGTGGGGGCGCGGGCGTCGGAGGCGGTGACCGCCACGCATATCCGGAACGCCCAGGCCTTCGCGGAACTGCTGGCGGGGCACCTGCCGGTGGGGCGCGCGGTGGTGGAGTACGTCCGCGCCTTCCACATGTCCCTCGGGGCGGGGCAGGTGGTGATGCAGCGGGTGAAGGCGGCCGCGGCGGGGAGCGCGCTGGCGCTCGAATACACCAGCCCCGCGCTGCCGGACGCCGAGCTGCTGGAGCCGGCGCCCGAGGGGGAGCTCAGTCTACCTGACCCACCAGATCCGCATTCGTCGCCGAGCGCCGCATCAGCGTGAGGACCTGCTGCATGGCGTCCACCGGGGTCATGGGGGCGGTGCGCCCGCGGAGGGTGGTGGCCACGGCCAGGAGCGGCGGCGGGAGCAGGAGCTCCTCGCGCCGGGTGCCGCTGGCCTTGAGGTCGATGGCGGGGAAGATGCGCCGCTCGGCCAGCTCGCGGCTCAGCGTGAGTTCGCTGTTGCCGGTGCCCTTGAACTCCTCGTAGATCACCTGGTCCATCTTCGATCCGGTGTCGATCAGCGCGGTGCCGATGATCGTGAGCGAGCCGCCGCCGCGGGATTCGTCGATCCGGCGGGCGCTGCCCAGGAAGCGCTTGGGTTTCTCCAGGGCCGAGGAGTCGAGCCCGCCCGTCATGGTGCGCCCGGTGCCCCGCTCGACCGTGTTGTAGGCCCGGGCCAGCCGGGTGATCGAATCGAGGATCAGCACCACATCCTCGCCCATCTCCACCCGCCGTCGGGCCCGCTCCAGCGTGAGCTCCGCCACCGCCACGTGCCGCTCGGCGGGGAAGTCGAAGCTGGAGCTCACCACCTCGCCGTACCCGATCATCTCCATTTCGGTCACCTCCTCGGGCCGCTCGTCCACCAGCAGGATGAGCAGGAGCGCCTTGGGGTGATTCTTGGCGATGCCCTCCGCCACCGCCTGGAGCACCATCGTCTTGCCGGCCTTGGCGGGCGCCACGATGAGGGCACGCTGCCCCTTGCCGAAGGGGCAGAGCAGGTCGATGACCCGGTTGGTGTAGTCCGGCTGGCCGTAGCGGCGCAGGCCGCAGTCGAGCAGGAGGGGGGCGTCGGGGTGGATCGCGCCGAGGCTGCCGAAGGCGGGCCGGCGGCGCATCTCGTCCGGCGGCCGGCCGTTGACCAGGCTCAGGGACTCCACCGGGGCCGCCTTGCCACGGCCCGGGGAGCGCCCCAGCTCCCCCCAGAGTTCGTCGCCGGTGCGGAGGCCGTACTGGCTCACCAGGCGGGGGGGGACGTAGTAGTCGCCGTCTTCGGGGAGGTAGCTGCACTGCCGCCGCCGGACGAATCCGGCGCCGCGGTCGCTCAGCTCCAGGATGCCAAGTGATGGGGGGGTGGTCATGGGATGGCGCAATATACCAGTTTGGGTGTCATGCGGACGTCATTCGCGCGTCTTCAGGGCACACCTCCCCGCGCCGAGGAAGCGGCCATGACCCAGGAACCCGACCTGATGTTCTACGATGGCGCCTGCGGACTCTGTCACCGGTCGGTGAAGTTCGTCCTGGCCCGCGACCTCGAGGGCACCCGGTTCCGCTACGCCCCGCTGCAGGGGAGCACCTTCCAGGCGGCGTACGATGCGACCCGACGGGGTGAGCTGCCCGACAGCGTCATCGTGCGCACGGCGGATGGCCGGACCCTGGTCCGGTCGCGGGCCGCGCTGCACATCGCCGAGCGGCTGGGCGGCGGCCCGGCCGTGCTGGCCCGGCTGGTGGGGCTGCTCCCGACCTGGCTGCTCGACTGGGGCTACGATGGCATTGCCCGGGTGCGCGGGCGGCTCTTTGCCCGGCCGGAGGGTTCCTGCCCGATGCTGCCCCCGGAGCTGCGGGGGCGGTTCCTGCCCTAGGACCCGGCCCGGACCTCAGCCCGCCACCACCGTGCCTTCGCGGCCGGTCAGCTCCCGGAACAGGGCGGTGAGCCGCTCGGTCAGGGGGCCCACCGTGCCCGCGCCGATCACCCGGCCGTCGATCTTCGTCACCGCCGCGAGTTCCCCCATGGTGCCGGAGCAGAAGGCCTCGTCGGCACGGTAGGCCTCGGTGAGCGAGAGGTCGGTGATCTCGAGCGGGATGCCGTGCTCCTGGCAGAGCTCGATCACCGTGGCACGGGTGATCCCCTCGGGGCACGCCACCGTCCGCGGGGTGCGCAGCCGCCCCCCTTCAACGAAGAAGAGGTGGGTGGCGTTGGTCTCCGCGATGAACCCGCGGGTGTCCAGCATGAGGGCGTCGTCGGCCCCGGCGACGTTGGCCTCGATCTTGGCCAGGATGGACTGCAGCAGGTTGTTGTGGTGGATCTTGGGGTCGAGGCAGTCGGGCGGGAAGCGCCGGATGGAGGCGGTCACCAGGCTGAGCCCCGAGGTGGCGTAGACCGGCGGCTTGTGCTCCGCCAGGACGATGAGCGTGGGCCCGGCCTGGTTGAGCCGCGGGTCCATGCCGCTGGTCACCTTGACCCCGCGGGTGAGGGTCAGCCGGATGTGGACGCCATCGGTCATGCCGTTGGCGGCGAGCGTCTTCCGGATCTCCTCGGTGATGGTGGCCGCGGAGGGGATCTGGGTGAACGCGAGCGCCAGGGCCGAGTGGCGGAGCCGCTCGAGGTGCTCGGTGAGGCGGAAGATCCTCCCCCGGTACAGCCGCAGCCCCTCCCACACGGCATCTCCCCCCTGGACCACGGAGTCGAACGGGCTCACGCCGGCCTGGTCGCGGTGCACCAGGGTGCCGTTCACGTTGACGATCAGGTCGCGGTTGCGGGGATCGAAGCGCTGTTGCATGGTCTTCGGGGCTGGAGGGTGGAGGATGTTCCCGCGCGGTGGAGCGGGGCGCAAGTGGCTGGGCCGGGGAGCGGACGCGGCATAGCCGATTGACAATCTCGGCATTGAATCGTAGGATGCACCCGTGACGAATTCACCTGAGAACCATTCTCAATGTCCCATCCCCAAGAAGGGGCGCCGCTGGATGACCGCGGCGTTCCTCTTCTTCCTGATCAAGGGGCTGCTCTGGCTCGCCGCCGGCACGGGACTCACGCTCTTCGCCTGGAATCGCTGATGACCACCACCGCCACCGTTACCCTCATGGAGCAGCTCCGGGAAACCACGGCCGTCGCCCACCGCGCCGCCGAAGCCCGGCCGCTGATGCGCTCGATCGCACGGGGCACCGTCCAGCCGGCGCCGTACGTCGCCAACCTGGAGCAGCTGCTGCTCGTACATCGGGTGCTCGAGGCGGCGCTGGTGCGAGCCGCGGCCACCAGCCCGGCGTGGGCTCCGCTGGAGGTCGCGTCCCGGCTGCGGGTCCCGGATCTCGAGGCGGACCTGGCTCATTTCGGCGGCTCGCTCCGGCCCGAACCGCTCCCGGCGACCGTGGTGACCCAGGCCTGGCTGGCGCAGGCCCGGCCGGAAGCGCTGCTCGGCGCATTCTACGTGACCGAAGGCAGCACCAATGGCGGGCGGTTCCTGGTGAAGATGGTGGCGCGGGGGCTCGGCCTCCCGGAGGGCAGCCGGGCCGGGCTGCAGTCGCTGGACCCGTATGGGACCGCCCAGCCCGACCGGTGGGCGGCCTACAAGCGCGCCATGGACGGACTGGCACTGGCCGCGCCGGAACGGGAAGCGGTTGTGGCGGCCGCACAGACCATGTTCGGGCACCTCGGCGCCGTCGCCGACCAGGTGGCGACTCAGTTCGCCGTCTGACCGGCGCCGCCCACCCCCGTACTCAGGCGCCGGCCACGAGCCGGTGCCGGGCCAACTCCTCGTAGAGGGGCAGGCACTCCGCCAGCAGCGGCTCCAGCTCCGGCGCCACCTGCCAGCTCCGCGCCTGCCAGGGCTCGAATCCGGTGGAGCGTTCCACCGCCTCGTACCAGTGCCGCGCCCAGATGCCGTCGGTGGCGCGGCGCCCCGCCGGCCACGACAGCATCTGCTCCATGAACGGCACCCCCACCCGCCCGCAGAAACCCTCCAGCATCCCGCGCGGATCCCGCAGCACGTCCGCGGCGTCGAGCACCGGCGGCGTGAGGCCGGTGCGCGCCCGGACGAAGCGGAACAGCTCCACCTGCTGCGGCAGCCCGGTGTCGCGCAGGATGGGGAGCCCCATCTTGGCGCTGAGGGAGGGCAGCATCTCGGCGGGGTGACGGATGAGGAAGGCGTTCCGGAGCTGCAGCAGCCAGTCGCCCTGCAGGTGCGGCAGCCAGTGGTGGGCCATGTGCTTCTGGTAATAGATGGACCGGCCGTGGGGGATCGGGCCGGTGAGACCGGCCACCACCGTGCGCCAGTCGGTCTCGTGGTGGGCGATCACCTCGTCCACGCCCGGGTGCGCCACCGGCACCTGGGTCAGGTAGTGGGCATAGAGCGGCTCGTCCACCACCCAGGCATCGGGCCGGTTCTCCCAGGCCCGCATCATCGCGGTGGAGATGTTCCGCGGGCCGGACCACATCGCGATCCGGACCGGGTCAGCGCGCATGATTATTCATCGCTTGTAGGCGTCGCGGCCGCCGGATATCGTTCTGCCCCAATGCATGCCCCCTCGAGGATGTCCTGACATGATGCGCACCGGCCTACTCTGGCTCTCGGAGCAGCCGCAGGTGTTCCGGTTTGTCCGCAGCAACCCGCTGGCCCGGAAGTTCGCCTCGCGGTTCGTGGCCGGCGAGACCGTCGAGACCGCCGTGGAGGCGGCCCGGGAGCTCAACCGGCGGAAGATCACCGCCACGCTCGACCTCCTGGGGGAGAGCATCACCCGGGAGTCGGAGGCTGCCCAGGCCCGCGACACCTACCTCCAGATGCTCGACCGGATCGGCGAGACCGGGGTCGACTCCAACGTCTCGGTCAAGCTGACCCAGATGGGCTTCGACATCAGCGAGGACGCCTGCCTCGCCAATATGACGGCAATCCTCGAGCGGGCCAAGGCGCGGGGGAGCTTCGTCCGGCTGGACATGGAGGGCTCGGCGTACACCCAGCGGACCCTCGACTTCTTCTACGGGAAGGTCTATCCTGCCTTCGGCCCGCACGTCGGGGTGGTCATCCAGTCGTGCCTGCGGCGCTCGACCGCCGACGTGGCCCAGCTGGTCGAGGCGAAGGCCCGGGTGCGGCTCTGCAAGGGCGCCTACCTCGAGCCGCCGGAGGTGGCGTTCCCCGACAAGGCCGACGTGGACCGGCACTACGTCCGGCTCATGGAGCAGCTGATGCTCCACGGCAACTACCCGGGGCTCGCCACCCACGACGCCGCGATCATCGCCCATGCGCGGAGCTTCGCGAAGGCGCAGGGGATCGACCCGGCGCGGTTCGAGTTCCAGATGCTCTACGGGGTCCGCCGGGACCTGCAGGACGAGCTGCGGGCCGCCGGGTTCAACGTGCGGGTCTATGTCCCGTTCGGGACGCAGTGGTATCCCTACCTGATGCGTCGCCTGGCCGAGCGGCCGGCGAACATCGCGTTCATCCTGGGCAACGTGATGCGGGAGGCGGTGCGGCACTAGCGATGTCCGAGGCCACCCTGGGGGGCTACATGGACCGGCATGGGCGGGCCGCCGCGTTCACCGGGCACGACGGCCAGCCCTACTCGGTCGGCATCTACGTGGACGACGCGCCGGATGACATGGGCCGGCACGGCGCCTCCCTCCTGTTCGTGCGCTGGTCCGAGGTCGGCGACCGCCCCACCGGGCATGTCGAGACCGGCATCCTGGCCTGGGGCCGCACCGCCCAGGAGGCCGAGGAACGGATCCGCGCCCTCTCCCTCTACGACGTGAAGGCCGCCCTGGACGACGCCATCGGTCGCGATCCCGGCACGTGGTAGGCGGGACGGTGCTCGAGCGCGACGGCGCCGCCTACCGGGTGCTCACCGCGGACGGCGAGGTCCGCGCGGTGCTGCGGGGCAAGGTGAAGCGGGACACCCCGCGGGTGGTGGTTGGCGACCGGGTGCGGCTCGACCTCGAGGGCGAGGGTGGCATGATGGGCATCGCCCAGGTCGAGGAGCGGCGGAGCCTGCTGGCCCGGCGGGTGCCCGAGGGACGGGGCACCCGGCCCGTCGCCGCCAACATCGACCAGGTGCTGGTGGTCACGGCGACCATCGACCCGGTGCCCATCCCGCAGCTCATTGACCGCCTGCTCGTGGTGGCCGAATCCAACGACCTCCCCGCCGCCCTCATCCTCAACAAGACCGACCTCGATCCGGGCGCCGGGCTCGCCGCGCGGGTGCGCGGTGCCGGCTACCGGGTCTTCGGCACCAGCGCCCGTAGCGGCGCCGGGCTGGAGGAACTGCGCGCCGCGCTGGCGGGCCGGGTGAGCGTGGTGACGGGGCCGAGCGGGGCGGGAAAGTCCAGCCTGCTCAATGCCCTCGAGCCGGGCCTCGGGCTGCGGACCGGGGAGATCAGCGAGCGCATCCGCCGGGGCAAGAACACCACGGTGGGCGCCGTGATGGTGCCGCTCGCGGCGGGCGGGTTCCTGGTGGATACGCCGGGGTTTAGCGAGGTGGGGCTGTGGGGGCTCGCGCCGCGCGACCTGGCGCACTGCTTTCCCGAGTTCCGCCCCCGGGTGGACGGCTGCAAGTACGCCGACTGCAGCCACACCCACGAGCCCGGCTGCGCGGTGCTCGGGGCGGTGGCGGCGGGCGCCATCGACGCCGGCCGGCACGAGAGTTATCGCACCCTGCTGGCCGAACTCCAGGGCGCCCCGGCCGACTGGGAGTAGCGGCCGCCTAGCGGGGCTCGCCCGTCAGGCGCCCCAGCGCCTCCTTCACTTCTGCCACCCGCGGCTGCAGAGCCGGGTCGGCCTTGTCCCACAGCTTGAGGAACCGGCCATAAGCCTGGGCGGCGGCGGCGCGGTTGCCCGCCGCCTCCTCGGCGCGGCCGAGCGCGTAGAGGGCCAGGGGCTCGGCGCCGATGTCGCTCCCGAACCCATACTGCAGCAGCCGGCGCCCGGCCTCGCGGGTCTCGGGGCGGGCGGCGAGCGTCGTGGCGAGCTGCAGCCGGATCGGCAGCGTCATGAACGCATTCCAGCCGGCTCCCACCTCCTCCAGCTCCGCCTGCATCAGCTGGAGCCCCCGGGTGGTGTCGCCCCGGGTCACCGCCAGCATGCCGGCCGCGGCCCGGGCCATGTGATAGAGCTTCGGCGGCATGGTGGAGTCGGGCCGGGCCAGGAGGCTGTCGATGAGCCGCGCGGCCTCGGGCCGCTCGCCGAGGTTGAGCCGGACCATCGCCTGGAAATAGACCTGGAACGGGTTGCGGCGGGGCGCGGCCAACATCCGGGTGAGGACATCGGCCGCGTAGCCCCGGGGCGCGACGCCCACCATGTGCGGCCACATCAGGACGCCCGCGGCCTGGTCCGGGCTGAGCCTGACGGCGCTGTCGTAGATGGCACGCGAGGCCTCGAGCTGCCCGACTCCCGCCAGCACGATGCCCCGCCCCAGCAGCAGCTGCAGGCCGAAGCCCGGCTGGGCGCTCCAGGGTGCGAAGGCCTCGAGACGGCGCAGCATGGAGTCGGAGGTGGCCTCGCCGCTGGCCAGGGCACCTTGGGCGGCGCCCAGGCTGCCGGTGTACCGCGCCATGGCCAGGACGGTGGCGCTGTCCGGGGTGCCGGTGCCGAAGACCAGATGGCCCGCGCCGCGGTAGGCGAGGTTCTCCAGTGGATTGGCCGAGCGGTCCAGGATCCGGGCGTAGGCCTCGAAGCGGGGACGATCCCGGGTCTGCAGCGCGATCTCGGCGGGGTGGATCGCGGCGGGCGTCAGTGAGGAGTCCCGGGAGAGCACGCTGTCGAACGGGGCGCGGAGCGTGGCGGGATCGTAGCCCACGAGCTGGCGGGTGTGATACTGGGTCTCGCCCAGCAGGAACCAGCCGTCGGCGTCGTCGGGGAAGCGGGTGACGTAGGCACGGGCGGAGTCGTTGGCCGCGAGCCGCTGGTGCTGGAACAGGTTGTAGGCCACCACCAGGGCCCGCTCGCGCGGCGGCAGCCGGTCGGAGAACCGCAGGGCGGCGTCGCTGGCGGCCACGCCGCGCGCGGCGCCGAGCCCGCCGGACCAGCCCACCGTCGAGGCCAGGCGGAGGTGGGCGAGGGCGAAAGTCGAGTCCTGCTCGATGGCCCGGACGAAGGCCGCCGACGCGGAATCCCACTCGCTGCGGCGGTAGCGCTGCTCGCCGACCAGGTACTCCCGCATGGCGGCCAGGGAGCCGGTGGTCAGCCCGCTGACCCGCACGGAGGGCACGGGTTCCTTGGAGCGCCAGATCTCGCGCACCAGGCGGAGGCTCAGGCTGTCGACGAGGGCGAGGACGCTGTCGCTCGAGCCATCCACCTGGGCGCGGGCCAGGCTCTTCCCGCCGGCGCCATAGAGGTCGGCGCTGAGGCGCACCTGCGCGCCGGTGGCGACGATGCTCCCCAGGATCACGGCCTGGGCCTTCACGCCGCGACCGACGGCCAGGGCTCCCTCGATGTCGCCGGCGTCGGCGCCGCGCTTCTTCCAGGCCGCGAGGACCGCCCGCGGCTCGGCGGCCTGGATGCCACCCACCGCGTTCAGGTTCGTGGTGAGCAGGTCGACCATGCCCTCGCCCAGCAGTTCCACCCCGGCCCCGGTGGCGTTGAAGGGCAGCACCGCGATCCGCTCCGCACCCTCGACCACCACGCCGCCGCCCCGTGGCAGCACGAACCAGGCGAGCGCGGCCACTGCCGCGACCGCCAGGGGCAGCCCCACCACCAGGCGGCGCAGCCGCCGCCGTTCGGCCAGGCCGCCCGCGCCGCCGCCGGCCGCGTGCTCGAGCGCCGCCGCGAACGCGGTCACCGAGTCGAACCGCCGCGCGGGATCGGCGTCGAGGGCCCGCGCCACGGGGGCGTCGGCGTCGGCGGGAACCTCGCGGTTCACCTTGCTGAGCTTCGGCCGGGGGCCGGTGAGGCTCCTGGCGAGGACGGCCTGCACCGTCTGGCCGGCGAAGGGCATGGCCCCGGTCACCATCTCGTAGAACACGCAGGCGAGGGCGTACTGGTCGCTGCGGCCGTCCACCTCGCTGGCGGTGGCCTGCTCCGGGCTCATGTAGGCGGGGGTGCCGATGGCGAAGCCGATGCCGGTCAGGTTGCTGCCGCCGCCCTGCTGCGCGGCGCTCAGCGCCCGGGCGATGCCGAAGTCGGCCACCACGGCGTGCCCGCCCGAGAGCATGATGTTCTCGGGCTTGATGTCCCGGTGGACGATGCCCCGCTGGTGGGCGTAGGCCAGGGCGCTCGCCGTCTCGCGCGCCAGGGTCACCGCCTCGGCGAAGGGGATGCGCCGCTCGCGGGTGAGCCGGTCGCGCAGCGATTCCCCCTCGATGAAGGGCATGACGTAGTAGAGGATCCCGTCGGCCTCGCCCGAGTCGTACAGCGGCACGATGTGGGGGTGCTGCAGCCGGGCGGAGACCTCGATCTCCTGGAGGAACCGCGGCCCGCCGATCGCGGCAGAGAGCTCGGCCCGCAGCACCTTGATGGCCACGGTGCGGTCGTGCTTGAGGTCGCGGGCGCGGTAGACGGTGGCCATGCCGCCCTGGCCGGCCTGGCCCTCGATCCGGTAGCGGCTCCCGAGGGCCGCCGCGAGGCGCTGCTGCAGGTCATCCATGGGGGTCACTCCGCGGGGGGGCGGCCGCTGCCGCCCTTGCGGGTCCAGCGGGTGGTGTCGCGCGCCTCCACCTTGGCCATCATCCGGCCGAAGGCGGCCTCGAGGTCGATGCCCTCGCGGTTGGCCATGCAGATCAGCACGAACAGGATGTCGGCCATTTCCATCGCCAGGTCGCCCGGCGCCTCGTCGGCCTTCTTGGTCTTCTGGCCGAAGCGGTGGTTCACCTCACGGGCGAGCTCGCCCACCTCCTCCGTCAGGCGGCACAGGTTGGTGAGGGGATGGAAGTACCCCTCCTCGAACTGGCTGATCCAGGCGTCCACGCGGCGCTGGTGATCGGTGAGCGGCATCGGGGTCCGGGGCGGAGGGTGGGGCGGGATCAGTGCTGGGCGCGCAGGGCGGTGAGGAAGGCGCGCATGAAGTGGCCCAGGTCGGCCGGGGTGCGGGAGGAGATCAGGTTGCCGTCGACCACCACGGGGGCATCCTCCCACGCCATGCCGGCGTTGACCAGGTCGTCGCGGATGGCGCCCACGCTGGTGCCGCGGCGGCCCCGCACGATGCCCGCCGAGATCGGCACCCAGCCGGCGTGGCAGATGAAACCGACGGGCTCACCCGCGGTGAAGATCTCCCGGGTCAGGCTCAGCACCTTGGCGTGGCGGCGCAGCAGGTCGGGGGCGTACCCGCCGGGAATGATGAGCCCGTCGAATTCCCGGCTGCTCAGCTCGTCCACGTGGGCGTCCACGGTCACCGGGTAGGCGCCGCGCTTGCCCAGGCAGGTCTTCTCGCCGATGCCGGCCACCACCGTGGTGACCCCCTCTTCCTCCAGCCGGATCTTGGGATACCAGAGCTCGAGCTCCTCGTAGTGGCTCGCCGCGAAGATGAGGACCTTCCTGCCGGACAGCGTCACGTGCCCTTCCGTTCCTGGAACCAGCGGGTGATGTGGGTGACCAGCCCGCGCGGCGAGACCCTGCCGGCGAGGATGGTGAGCTTCATGACCAGGCCGGGGACCACCACCGGCCGCCCGCGCCGCATGGCGCGGTATCCGGCGCGGGCCACGGCGGCCGCGTCGAGCGCGCCGGGCAGGGCCTGCAGGTTGACGCCCTGCATCCCGGCGGCCTCCCCGAACCCCGTGGCCACGGGGCCGGGACAGAGCGCGGTGACGGTCACCCCGGTGCCCCGCAGCTCGTTGTTGATGGCCTCGGAGAAGTGAATGACGTACGCCTTGGTGGCAAAGTACACCGCCATGAGCGGTCCCGGGGCGAACCCGCCGGCCGACGCCACGTTGAGGACCCGCCCGCGATGGCGGCTCACCATCCCGGGCAGTGCCAGCCGGGTGAGGTGGGTGAGGCTGGTGAGGTTGAGCTGGATCAGGTCGAGCACCCGCTGCATGTCCTGCCGCCCGAAGAGGCCCCACAGCCCCACCCCGGCGTTGTTCACCAGCACGTCCACCACCAGGCCCCGCCGTCCCACCTCTTCCATGATGGCGACCGGCGCCTCGGGATCCCGCAGGTCGGCCACCAGGACCTCGGCGCGTACGCCATACATCCCGGCGAGGTACTTGGCGGCCTCCTCGAGCTTCTCGGCGCTCCGGGCCACGAGGATCACGTCGTGCCCATCCTTGGCGCAGAGCCGTGCCAGCTCGAGCCCGATCCCGCCGGAGGCACCGGTGATGAGCGCGGCGGGACGGGTCGGGGCGGGCGCCGTCACTTGAGGCGCCCGGCGCGGCGCAGCAGCGCGAGCACCTGGTCGGTGGGCAGGGCGTAGACCCGGAACCCGTCGCTCCCGGTCATCGTCTCGGCGGCCACCATGGCGTTGACGATCGCCTCTTCCGTGGCGTCCACCGCGGCCTCGAAGACCGGATTGATGGCGTCGTTCGGGATGAAGCGGGCGGTCGCCAGGGAGTCGGCGCCGCCCGCGTCCGCGTTGGCCGTGGAGAAGGCGATGAAGATGTCGCCCGAGGAATCGCCGCCGATGCCGCCCATGCGGCCGATGCCGAGCGCGATCCGCCGCGCCACCCGCTTGAGCTGGTGCGGCAACAGCGGCGCGTCGGTGGCCAGCACCACGATGATCGACCCGAGTTCCTCGCGGACGGTGGAGGCCGGGGCGTCGCCCCGCTCCGCGCCACAGCGTGGCACCTCCCGCAGCCAGGCTTCCGCGGGGTCGGGCAGGGTGAGGCAGGGCTCGAACCCCTGGATCTCCGGCCCCACCGGCACGCCCGCGATGGAGAGCCGCCGCCGGCCGCCGTAGTTGCACTGCACCAGCACGCCGACCGTGTACCCGCCCTCGAGCACCGTGAAGCGGCGGGAGGACGTGCCGATCCCGCCCTTGAACTGGTGGCACACCATCCCGGTGCCGCCGCCCACGTTGCCCTCGGCCACCGGGCCGGCGGTGGCGCCATCGAGCGCCTGGAACGCGTGCTCGCGGGTGACGTGCATCCCCTTGATGTCGTTGAGGCCGCCGTCGTAGGTCTCGGCCACCACCGGCAGGGCCCACAGGAAGTCGTCGTAACTCCGCGCCACGGCCCAGCTGATCACCGCGTCGCGGACCACCCCCACGCTCAGCGTGTTGGTGATCATCACCGGCCCCCACAGGAAGCCCGATTCCTCGAGCCAGGTGGTGCCGGTCATCTCGCCGTTGCCGTTGAGGGTCCACCAGGCCGCCATGACCGGGACGCTCGACTTGCCGCGCGGCAGCACCGCCGTGACGCCGGTGCGGACCGGCCCGCTGCCCACCCGCAGCCGGCCCGCGCCGCGGATCAGCGTGACCTGGCCGACCTCCACCCCCGCCACGTCGGTGATGGCGTTGAGCGGGCCGGGGGTGCCGTTGAAGGGGATGCCGAGGGCCCGGGCGCGCGGCTTCTGGGCGGCGAGGCCGGCGACGAGGACGGCCGGGAGGAGCAACACGAGGGGCAGGCGCATGGTGGCAGCGGGGGAAGGGTTGCTGTAAGCTACACCCCACCGCACGTCACGCTAACCTCCACGGCCGAGCCGCCGAGCCGCCGAGCCGCCGAGCCGCCGAGCCGCCGAGCCGCCGAGCCGCCCCCTGCCCATGCGCTCCCGAGACCAGATCCTCGCCAACCTCGAAACGGCCTACCGCGAGCAGTATGAGCGCGCCCGCGCCGACCAGCAGGCTCGCCGGATGGAGGAACTCGACGCCGGCTACCTCCGTGACCAGTTGATGCTCGAAGTCCTGATGGATATCCGCGACCTGCTCGCCACCCCGCGCCCCCGCGCCTGAGGCCGTCCCCATGCCACGCCGTCCCGGTTCGATGCTGCTCCTGCTGCTGGTCGCCGCCTGCGCCCCCGCCACGCCCCCGGCCGACCTGGTGGTCTTCGGCAAGGTCTGGACGGGAGACACCGCGCACCCCCTGGCCGCCGCCGTGGCCACCCGGGGCGACACCGTGGTGGCCGTCGGCGACAGCGCCACCGTGGCCCGCCTGGTGGGCGACAGCACCCGGGTGCTGCACAACCCCGGCGGCCTCGTGGTGCCGGGCTTCATGGACGACCACGTGCACTTCCTCGACGGGGGCTTCCAGCTGGCCAGCGTGGACCTGCGCGACGCCGCGACCCCCGAGGAGTTCACCCGCCGGCTCCAGGCCTTCGCCCTGGAGCGCCGGCCGGGCGAGTGGATCCTGGGCGGCGACTGGGATCACGAGAAGTGGCCCGGCACGCCGCTGCCCCGGAAGGAGTGGATCGACTCGGTGACGCCGAACAACCCCGTGTTCGTGTCGCGGCTCGACGGCCACATGGGGCTGGCCAACAGCCTGGCGCTCAAGGCCGCCGGCATCGCCCGGGGAACGAAGGACATTCCCGGCGGCACCATCGTCCGTGATGCGCGCGGGGAGCCCACGGGGGTGCTCAAGGACGAGGCGATGAACCCGGTCTTCGGCGTGGTGCCCGAGCCCTCCGACGCCCAGGTCGATGCCGCGCTCGCGCGGGCCATGCAGCACGCGGCGTCCCGCGGCGTGACCGCCGTGGCCTCGGTCAGCGCCGGCTGGGCCCAGGTCGCGGGGCTGCGCCGGGCGCGCGAGCGCGGGGCACTCACCCTGCGGGTGGCGCTCTTCCCCGGCCTGGCCGGCTGGCGCCGGGTGGCCGACACCGTCGCGGCCCGCGGCCCGGGCGACGACTGGATCCGGCTCGCCGGGGTGAAGGGATTCGTGGACGGCTCGCTCGGCTCGACCACCGCGCTCTTCTTCGAGCCCTACGCCGACGACCCCTCCACCAGCGGCCTTCTGGTGACCCCGGAGGAATCGCTCCGCGCCCAGATCGGCGGCGCCGACTCCGCCGGCCTGCAGGTGGTGGTGCACGCCATCGGCGAGCGGGCCAACGCGCTCGTCCTCGACATCTTCGACAGCGTGGCGCAGGCCCACGGGCCCCGCGACCGCCGCTTCCGGATCGAGCACGCGCAGCACCTGCGCCAGGCCGACGTGCAGCGGATGGCCGCGCTGGGCGTGGTGGCCTCGATGCAGCCCTATCATGCCGCCGACGACGGCCGCTGGGCCGGCAAGCGGCTCGGCAACCGGGTGGGCGACAGCTACGTCTTCCGCTCCCTCCTCGACGCCAGGGCCCACCTCGTCTTCGGCTCCGACTGGACGGTGGCGCCGATCGACCCGCTGCTCGGCATCTGGGCCGCGGTGACCCGCCGGACGCTCGACGGCCGGAACCCGGGTGGCTGGCTCCCGGAGCAGAAGATTTCGGTGGAGGAGGCGCTGCGCGCCTACACCAGCGAGAACGCCTGGTCGGTGTTCGCCGAGGAGACCCGCGGGAAGCTCGTGCCCGGCGACCGCGCCGACCTGGTGCTCCTCGACCAGGACCTGCTGACGATCGCGCCCGAGACCCTGGACCAGGTCACGGTGCGGGCCACGGTGGCCGGGGGCCGGGTGGTGTACTCCGCCGCCCCATGAGGCAGGCCGGAGGCACCCCCTGGGGGCTCATGGCGGCGCTGATCGCCGCCCCGACACTCGCTGCCCAGGCCGACCCCGCCGTCACGCCCTGTGTCATCGAGGGCGGTGCCGCCCCCCGCCTCATGGCGCCGGCCCCGGTGCCCGAGCTGGAAGCGCGGGTGGCGGCCGACACCAACGATGCCCAGGCACATTTCCAGCTGGCGCTGGGCTACTGGACCGAGCAACGCTACGCCGACGTGGAGCGCTCGCTCCGTACCGTGCTCGCGATCGAGCCACGCTTCCCCGTGGCGATGCTCGCCCTGTCCCAGCTGCCCTTCGCCTGCAACCCGCGCCTCCGCTTCCAGGACCCCGACCGGCTGCCGCCCCCCTGGCGGCAGCGCCTGGAGGAGTCGCGCGACCTCGAGCGGCGGGCCTTCCTCCTCGACCCGCTGGTGGACCTGAGCATCATCGGCGCAGTGCTCCCCGTCCTGGAACTCCGGATCCTCGGGAATTCCCGCGAGGCCCGGCGCGTCCGGGAGATGTTTGCGGCGATCCAGGACGTCACGGATGGCCGCTATGGAGAGGGATACGACCGGCTGGGGGGGCTCATCCGGGCGCTCGAGGCCGACCGCCGCAGCGGCGGCCCGCCGGAGGTCCTCTATTGGTACCGGGGCCTGGCGGCGGGGCACCTCGAGAAGTGGGACCTCGCCATTGCCGACATCGGCCGCCTGCTCGACCGGGCCGAGGCGCCCGCGGACACCACTGCGGTGCCGATGGCCTTCACGCAGGTCAACGAGTTTCGGTACCTGCTCGCCGTCCTGCAGCATCGCGCGGGACGACTCGACGAGGCGGTGCGTCTCTATCACGCCTGCCTCGAGCAGGACCTGGGCTTGTACCCCGCCCATGTCCAGCTGGCCCGGATCTACCAGGCGCGGCGCGAGTGGGACCTCGCGCTGCTGGAACGGCGTCGCGCCCTCGAGGCCAGCCCGGACGATCCCGACCTGCTGCTCGAGTATGGCGTCACCCTGTTCCGCGCCGGGCACGGCGCCGAGGCCGAGGAGCCGCTCGCCCAGGTGGCCGCCGCGCGGCCCCGGAACTACCACGCGGAGTACTACCTGGGCGCCATCGCGGCCGCCGCGAACGATACCGGTGCGGCGCGCAGGCATTTCCTCCGCTTCCTCGCGCTCGCGCCGCGCCGTCTGACGGAACGGATTGCCGAGGTGACGGGCCTCCTCGCCGGACTGCCCGAGCCCTGACTGGCGCCGTGCGCGGGGAGGCCGCATACTGGAGCCATCCCATCCGGACCTGGCCGCCCCGATGGCCGCACCGCTGGCATCCCTGCGCAGTATGCTCCGCGCCCCGCTCCTCGCGGGCGTACTGGCCGCGCCCGCCCTCCCCGCCCAGCAGTCCCAGCCCCGCCCCCCGACGATCCCCGAGCTCGAGGCCCAGGCCGTCCGGGACTCGAACGACGCGACGGTCCACTACCAGCTCGCCATGGCCTACTGGGACCGGAAGCGCTGGGATGACGCCGAGCGCGCCCTGCAGACGGCGCTGCTGGTGGCGCCGAGCTATGCCGAAGCGCACCTGGCCCTCGGCGTGCTGCCGGAGCGGCGCGGCGAGGGATACTGGAAGCGACGGGTGAAGGAGCGGGGCGAATCCGACGTCGTGGCCGAGCTGCTGCGCGCGGAACAGCACTACCGGAAGGCGTTCCTGCTCAACCCGCTGGTGGACCTTCGCGTCGTGGGGAAGTTCGAGCAGGAGCGCGGCGACTTCTACGTGATGCAGCGGGGCGGGCGGCTCTTCTTCTGGGTGGTGCCCTGGTGGAACCGGGAGCTGGTAAAAGGCATGAACGAGTTCCGCGAGGGCAAGTACGAGCGCGCGGGCCAGCGCTTCGCGGAACTCGCCGCGAACCGCCGCTTCTCCGGCCAGGATGTCGACCTGCCGGGCATCATCCTCTGGTACCAGGGCCTCACCGCCGCGCACCTGGGCAGCTTCGAACAGGCCGCGCGCAACCTGGCCATCCTGACCGGGCGCGCGGTGGCCGCGGAGAACGACTCCACCGCGCCACCCTCGCAGATCCCCCTCGGCGCCAACCACTACCGCTTCCTGACGGCCACGCTGCTCTACCTCGGCGGCCGCCACGACCAGGCCATCCCCGTCTTCCGCCGCACCCTGGAGTTCGACCTGAGCCTGTACGAGGCCCACGTCCAGATGGCGCGCATGTACGACGTGGCCGGCCAGCCGGAGCAGGGCCTCGCCGAGCGGCGGATGGCGCTCGACGTGAATCCCGAGGACCCCGACCTGCTCGCCGACTATGCGGGCGCCCTGATCCGGCTCGGCCGCCTCGCCGAGGCGCAGGCGCCGCTGGCGGAGGCCGCGAGCTACAACCCGCGCGACGCCCGCGTGCCCTACCTGCGCGGGCTGGTGGCGGAGTCGCTGGGCCAGGCGGCCGAGGCGCGCGCGGCACTGGAGCGGTTCCTGGCCCTGGCCCCCTCCCGATTTGCCGGGGAGCGGAGCGACGCCCAGCAGCGGCTGGCCCGGCTGCCCTGACGGAGGGAGACCCGATGCGCGCCCTGACCCCATGCGGCCTGCTCGCCCTGGCCCTGCTGTCCGCCCCGCTCGACGCCCAGCGGGTGCGGATGGTGGTGCCGCTCAACGCACTGGTGGAGCGCGCCCGGGTCGACTCCAACGACGCGCCGACCCAGTACGAGGTGGCCCTCGGCTACTGGCTCGCCAAGCGCTACGACGAGGCCGAGTTCCACCTCCGCCGCGCCATCGCGATCGAGCCCGCCACCGCCGCGGCCTACCTCGCGCTGTCGTACCTGCCCTATGCGCGGCGCAACAAGCTCTGGGGCGAGGAAGCGGAGGGCAAGGTGCCGGCCGAGTGGCAGCCACGGGTGGAGGAGGCGGCCACCTTCCGCCGCCGGGCGTTCCTGCTCGATCCGCTGGTGGACCTCAAGCCGCTGGCGCTCATGATCCCACCCGCCGGCGTGTTCGGGCTCAAGGGGAACGCCGAAGCCGTCTACACCTACCTCATGAACGGCTTCGGCAGCTTCTGGGACGGCCAGTACGCCAATGCCTACGCCTTCTTCCGGGAACTCGCGGGCCCGGCCACCGACCAGGACCGGCGGGAGAAGTTCGGCAGCTGGTTCCTCTGGTACGAGGCCCTCGCCGCGGCCCACACCAATGACTTTGCCCGGGCCACGACCAACCTGCGCATCCTCATGGCGCGGGCCGAGGCCACGACCGCCATGGGCGGCGGGGCCACCCTCGCCTTCACCGACGCCACGCACTACCGCTACACCCTGGCCTGCATCCTGGACCTGGCGGGCGAGAGCCGCGAGGCGGTGACCCTGCTGCAGCAGGCGCTCACCGACGACGTGGGGCTCTACCCCGCCCATGTGCGGCTGGCCCGGATCTACGAGGACCAGCACCGCACCAACCCGGCGCTCGAGGAGCGCCGCCGCGCCGTCGCATCCAATCCCGACGATCCGTCGCTCCTCTTTGACCTGGGCGAGTCGCTGGCCCGCGCCGGGGAGCTGGTCGAGGCGCACGGGGTGCTCCGGCAGGCCGTCGCCGCCAATCCGCGCAGCCACCGCGCGCTCTACGTCCTCGGGTTCGTGGCGCAGCAGGTGGGCAGTGCCGAGGAGGCGCGCGGCGCCTATACCCGGTTCCTGGAACTCGCCCCGAGCCGGTTCGATGAACAGAAGGCCGAGGCCCGCCGCCGGCTCGCGGCGCTCAACTGAGGAGGATGCCCATGCGCCTGTGTCGTCTGCTGTCCGTCGCCGCGTTGCTGGCCGCCGCCCCCCTTGCCGGGCAGCGGCTCAAGCTGTCGGTGCGCCTGCCCGAGCTGGAGCAGCGGGTCAAGGCCGACTCCAACGACGCCGCCGCCCACTACAACGTGGCCCTGGGCTACTGGAACGAAAAGCGGTTCGACGACGCGGAGCGGTCGCTCCGGACGGCGATCCAGATCGAGCCGCGCTTCGCGCCCGCCCACCTGGCCCTGGCCTACCTGCCGTACGCCCGGCGCCCCAAGCTGTGGGACATCTCCTGGGACGAGGTCACGGCCGAGGACCTGCCGATTCTCAAGGAAGCGGACCGGGAGTACCAGCGGGCCTTCCTGATCGACCCGATGGTGGATCTCCGCATCCTGGCCGCGGCCACTCGCCCGAAGCCCGACTTCATCGATGCCCGGCGGTACCTGGGGGAGGTCTGGGCGCTGTTCTTCCAGGGGTTCGCCGACTGCCAGGAGGGCCGGTACGAGGATTGTCACGGCCGGTTCGCGAGCCTGATCCGGGAGATCGACGGGGACCGGTACGGTGACCGGATCCCCAACTCCGTGCTGTGGTACAAGGGCATCGCCGCGGCGCACCTGAACAAGAACGACATCGCCGCGAATCACTTCCGTACCCTGCTCAACCGGCACCAGAGCTGGAGCGACTCGGCCGAGGCCGAGGGGGAACTCTCCCGTGTGCCGCTCGAAACCAATCACTTCCGCTACGTCCTGGCCACGATCCTCCAGGCCGACGGCAAGCTGGCCGAGGCCATGACCCTGTACCGCGAGGTGCTCGACCAGGACGCCGGCTACTACATGGCCAACGTGCGCCTGGCCGGGATCTACGAATCCCAGCGGGACTTCCCCAACGCCGTGCAGCAGCGCCAGTACGCCGTGAACACCAATCCCGACGACGCGAGCCTCCTGCTCGACCTCGGCGTCACGCTCGGCAAGGCGGGGATGATGCCCCAGGCGGAGGCCAAGCTGCAGGCGGCCGTCGACGCCAATCCCCGCGATTCCCGCGCCTGGTACTGGCTGGGCGTGGCCCAGCAGGCCGAGGGCAAGCGGGCGGAGGCCAAGGCGACATTCGAGCGGTTCGTCGCCCTCGCGCCCAGCCGCTACGGTCCCCAGATCGCGATGGCGAAGGAACGCCTCGCCCAACTGCAGTAGGAGCCCCGTGCCCATCATCCGGCCGTCCCCGCGCCGCGCCCGCTGGGTGTGGCTGGTCCTCGCCCTGGCGCTCCTCCGGCCGCTGCCCGCCGCGGCGCAGGGCGCCTCGTACGAGCAGCTGCAGACCTTCTCCAGCCTGCTCAACCAGATCCGGATCAACTACGTCGACTCGGTGAGCTACGCCCAGCTGGTGCGCGCGGCGGTCGACGGCGTGCTGAGCTCCCTCGACCCGCACAGCCGGTTCCTGCGGCACGCCGATGGCGAGCGCGAGATGGCCTACCAGGCGGGCCTGCTCGCCGGGCTGGGCATCACCTTCGACGAGGTCGACGCCCAGCTGGTGGTGCTGAGCGTCTATCCCGGGGGGCCCGCGGCGCGGAAGAGCATCGCCCCGGGCGACCGGCTCATCACCATCAACGACACCTCGGTGGCCGGGCTGTCGCCGTCGGACGTGGGGCTCCGCCTGCTGGGGGAGAAGGGCAGCAAGGTCCGGCTGCTGCTGGAGCGCGGCTCGCGGTTCGAGCCCGAGAGCGTGGCGGTCACGCTCAAGTACGACTTCATCCGGCCCCGGTCGGTGGTGGGCAGCTTCATGCTCGACGGCACCACGGGGTACGTGCGGCTGGCCGAGTTCTTTGCCAAGGCGGGCGACGAGACCGAGCGGGCCATCAAGGACCTCAAGGGCAAGGGGGCCCGGCGCATCATCCTGGACCTCCGCGGCAATCCCGGCGGCGCCGTGGTGGGCGCCTCGGACGTGGCCGGGCTGTTCCTGCCCAAGGGAGCGCTGGTGTTCCGCACCGTGGGACGGCGGCGGGTGATGACCGACCAGGTCCTCACCACCCGCGACGGCCCGTTCCGGGACCTGCCGCTGATCGCGATGGTGGACGAGGGCAGCGCCAGCGCCTCGGAGGCGCTGGTGGGCTCGCTGCAGGACCACGACCGCGCGCTGGTGATCGGGCGCCGCAGCTTCGGGAAGGCGCTGATCATGTTCCCCCTCGACATCCCGCCGCAGGGCGACCTGGTCATGCTCGTGGTGGGCCGGGTGGTGACGCCGAGCGGCCGCATCATCCAGCGCGCGTACCACGGGATGAAGGCGGAGCAGTACTACGACTTCGCCGGCACCCCCGGCGCCAGTCAGGACACCCTCGCCGTGTTCCGCACCGACAACGGCCGGGAGGTGCGGGGCGGCGGGGGAATCGCCCCGGATGTCACCTTGCCGGAGGGGCTGCGCATTCCGGCCTGGCTGAGCACCGCCGCCGACAGCGGCTGGATCGAGGCGGTGAGCGACAGCGTGGCCGCCCTGCTGCCGAAGGAGCCCGCGGGCCGCCAGGCGTGGCTCGCCGCCTCGGCCGAGTGGCAGCGCCGGCTGGTCGAGCCGTTCCTCGCGCGGGTCACGGAGCACCTCAAGCTCACCCGCCAGCCGGACGACGCCACGAAGGAACGGATCGGCCGGGTGCTGGCGTACCGCGCCGCCGAGGTGCGCTGGGGCGTGGAAGCCGCCGACGAACTCTGGCTGCGCAGTGACACGGGCCTCGCGGCGGCGATGGGGTACTGGGACCAGCTGCCCCGGCTCCTTACCGGGCGTTGACGCGGCGGCGGAACTCCGCCAGCCAGGGTCCCGTAGGAAGCACACCCCTCCTCCGGAGCCCGCCATGCACCTCCCCGAGCGCACCGGGCTTTCAGCCCTGCGCATCCTCGTCGCCACACAGCTCGTGATCCACGGCAGTTACCGCACGCTCAGCGGCGGGGTGCTGCCGTTCGGTGGCTGGCTGGCCGAACAGGGCGTCCCGGCCGGCACCCTGGCCGCCGGCGTGCTCACGGCCGTCGAGGTCCTCGGCGGCCTCACCCTCATCGCCGGCCGCCTGGTCCGCCCCCTCACCGCCTGGTTCGCGCTGCAGCTGCTGCTCGGCATCGCAATGGTGCACTGGCCGGAGGGGTGGTTCGTGGTGGGCGGCGGACGGAACGGCATGGAGTACAGCGTGGTGCTGATCGGCGGGCTGGTCATCGTGGGGCTGACCACGCCCCCCGCGCGCGCCGCGGGCGGATCCGGGCCGGGATGAGCCGGGACCGGGCCCGGCCCTACCGCCGGGCCCCCCCGGACACGATCTTTGGCCCATGGCCTCCCGCACCCGCAGCGCCCCGAAGACGGCCCGAACGCTCGCCAAGGCCGATCTGCTCGACGTCTACCGCATCATCCTGCTCTCCCGGCGGATCGACGATCGCGAGATCCAGCTCAAGCGCCAGAACAAGATCTTCTTCCAGATCTCCGGCGCGGGGCACGAGGCGCTGCTGGCCGCGGCCGCCAAGGTCTTCAAGCCCGGCTACGACTGGTTCTACACCTACTACCGCGACCGCGCGCTCTGCCTGGGTCTCGGGATGACGGCCACCGAGATGCTCTTCTCGGCGGTGGCGGCGGCCGACGACCCGAATTCCGGCGGCCGGCAGATGCCGTCGCACTTCGGGCACAAGGACCTCAACATCGTCAGCGCCTCGAGCCCCACCGGCACCCAGTTCCTGCAGGCGGTGGGGTGCGCCGAGGCGTGGCTGCGGTACGCCAAGGTGCAGGGGATGGCCGATGGCGTGACCGGGCCGCACGGGGACGAAGTGGTATTCGTCTCCTCGGGCGACGGCACCACCAGCGAGGGCGAGTTCTGGGAGGCGATCAGCAGCGCCAGCAACCTGAGGCTGCCGGTGGTCTTCGTGATCGAGGACAACGGCTATGCCATCTCGGTGCCGGTGGAGGTGAACACCCCCGGCGGCTCCATCTCGAAGCTGGTGGCCAGCTTCCCGGGGCTCTACATCCAGGAAGTGGATGGCTGCGACCCGGTGGCGTCGTTCGAGGTGCTGCAGAAGGCCGTGGACTACTGCCGGGCCCGGAAGGGGCCGGCGCTGGTGCACGCGCACGTGATCCGGCCCTACAGCCACTCCCTCTCCGACGACGAGGTGCTCTACCGCCCCGCCGCCGAGCGCCAGGCCGACGCCGAGCGCGACCCGGTGACCCGGTTCCCGCTGGCGCTCGTGGCGCAGGGGATCGCCACCGAGGCGGAGATCGAGGCCATCAAGGCGGAGGTGGAGGAGGAGCTCAACGTCGCCACCGAGACGGCGCTCGCCGCGCCGCAGCCCGCCACCGACACCATCTACGACTTCGTGTACTCGCCCACGGTGGACCCCACCGGGCCGGCGTTCGACACCGAGGACGCCCCGCGCTTCAGCGGCGACCCGACCACGATGGTGGACCTGCTCAACGCCTGCATGAAGGACGAGATGGCGCGCGACCCGCGCATCGTGGTCTTTGGCGAGGACGTGGCCGACGCGAGCCGGGAGCAGGTCCTCGACCAAGTGAAGGGCAAGGGCGGGGTCTTCAAGGTCACGTGGGGGCTGCAGCGCGCCTTCGGCGGCGACCGGGTGTACAACAGCCCGCTGGCCGAGGCCAACATCATCGGCCGGGCCATCGGGCTGGCCACCCGGGGCATCAAGCCGGTGGTCGAGATCCAGTTCTTCGACTACATCTGGCCGGCGTACATGCAGCTGCGCAACGAGCTCGCGCTCATGCGCTGGCGCTCCAACAACGCCTTCGCCTGCCCCGTGGTGGTGCGGGTGACGTACGGCGGATACCTCAAGGGCGGGGCGGTCTACCACTCGCAGACCGGCGCCGCGGTGTTCACCGGCGTCCCGGGCCTCCGGGTGGTCTGCCCCGCCACGGCGCTCGACGCCAACGGCCTGCTGCGCACCGCCATCCGCTGCGAGGACCCGGTGCTGGTGCTGGAGCACAAGCACCTCTACCGCCAGACCTACAACAAGGCCCAGAATCCGGGCCCCGACTTCATGATCCCCTTCGGCAAGGCCCGCACGGTGCGCGAGGGGACCGACCTGACGGTCATCACCTACGGCGCAGTGGTGCAGCGCGCCCTGGTGGCGGCCAAGGAGCTGGAGGAGAGCACCGGCGCGTCGGTCGAGGTGATCGACCTGCGCTCACTCTCGCCGGTGGACTGGGAGGCGATCTACGCCTCGGTCCGGAAGACCAGCCGGGTGCTGGTGGCGTACGAGGATTCGCTGTCGTGGGGCTACGGGGCGGAGATCGCGGCGCGCATCGCCGACGAGGCCTTCGCGTGGCTCGACGCGCCGGTCCGCCGGCTTGCCGCCACCGACACCTTCGTGGCCTACGCCCCCGAGCTCGAGGACGTGATCCTGCCGCAGGTGAGCCACCTCCGCGCCGCGATGGCGGAGCTGGCGGCGTACTAGGGGCGGCGGGGCCGGTCAGGGACGCGCGGGGCCGGCCTCCGGGCCGGCCCCGTGTGCGTCCCGGGGCGGGATGCCGTCCACCGGGTAGCCCAGCTCCTCCCCCAGCCGGCCGTAGGTGAAGCCGGCGATGAGGTCGTAGAGCAGGTGCACCGCCATCGCCACGGTGAGCGACCCCGCCAGCAGCACCAGCCCCTGCAGCCCGAGCGAGATGGCCCCGATGGCGAGCACGCCGCTCCATCCTTGCACCGCATGCGCGGCGCCGAACAGCGCCGCGGTGGCTACCGCCGCGGTGAGCGGGTCGTGGGTCAGGCGCAGCAGCAGCGCGTACATCACGCCGCGGTAGGTGACCTCCTCGCTGACCGCCGCCGCCAGCGACACCCCGACCCACAGCCGCCGCTCCCCGGCGTCCCGCGGCATCACGAAGTGCACCCGCGGCTCCCGCCGCGCCACGGCGTCGCGCCAGCGGGGCCGCAGCGCCAGGTAGCAGCCCGCCACCATCACGGCGCCCAGCCCGACGGCGAGCGGCGGCGGTACGGTGGCCGGAACGAGCGCGATGCCCTCCACCGCGGCCACCCGGAGCGAGATCAGGAGCGCCACGCCCTGGACCACGATCACCGAGCGGAAGTGGCCCTTGCGGGGGCGCTGCGCATGGGCGGGGAGGGCCAGGGCGCTCCGGGTGGCGAGCCACGGCAGGACGACCCCGAAGAGGGCCAGGTGGAGCCACCCCATCGGCCCGAGGGGGCTAGACGTACTGCCGCCGGAGCAGGTCCGCCGCGTCGTCGTCGAGGAGGTCCCGGCGCCGCAGCTCCTCGAAGTGGGCCAGCAGGTCGTCCACCCGGGCCCGGCGCTTCTGCACCCCGGTGAGGTCGAAGGCCACCCGGCCCCGGTGCATGATGATGATCCGGTCGCCAAGCCGGGTGGCCTGCGGCAGCGAGTGAGTCACCATGATGGTGGTGATCCGGCCCCGCTGGATGAAGTCCTGGGTGAGCCGCAGCACCAGCTCGGCGCTGCGCGGGTCGAGCGCGGCGGTGTGCTCGTCGAGCAGCAGCAGGCTGGGCCGCACCAGCAGCGCCATGAGCAGGGTGATGGCCTGCCGCTGGCCCCCGGACAGGAGCCCCATCGGGGTGAGCAGCCGGTCCTCGAGCCCGAGGCCCAGGGTGCGGACCTCGTCGTGCAGCTCGTCGCGCCGCGCCCGGGTGAGGGCGCGCTGCAGCCACCGGAACGAACCACGCCGCGAGGCGATCGACAGGTTCTCGGCCACGGTCATGTCGGCCGCCGTGCCGGCGAAGGGGTCCTGGAACACCCGCGAGATGCGGCGGGCCCGCCGCGGCTCCGGCCAGCGGGTGATGTCGTCGCCCTCGATGGCGATGCTCCCGGCCTCGGTCCGCAGCGAGCCGGCCACCGCGTTGAGCAGCGTGCTCTTGCCCGAGCCGTTGCTGCCCAGCAGCACCACGAACGCCCCCGGCTCGAGGTCGAGGTCCACCCCCTGCAATGCCGGATTCTCGTTGGGCGTGCCACGGTGGAAGGTGTGGGCCAGGCCGCGGATGGAGAGGGCGGGGACGGTCACGCCGCCCCCGCCCGGCGCAGCCGCCGCACCAGCTGGGGGATGGTCAGCGCCGCGAGCACGAAGCCCGCCGTGGCCAGCTTGAGCGCGTTGGGATCGAGCCCGGCCTGGAGCGCCCCGGCCACGAGCAGCCGGAAGAACAGCGCGCCCAGGAGCGCGGCGAGGATCCGCTGGCGGATGGTGCGCTGGAAGAACAGCGCCTCGCCCAGGATCACGCTGGCCAGGCCGGTGACCATCATGCCCATGCCCATCTGCACGTTGGCGAAGCCCTGGTACTGGGCGAACAGCGCCCCGGAGAGCCCCGCGCAGCCGTTCCCGAGCGCCAGCCCGAAGGTGGTGGCCAGCCCGGTGTCGATGGCGGAGGCCTTGGCCATGCGCGGGCTGGAGCCGGTGGCGCGCAGCGCCAGCCCCAGGTCGGTGCCCACGAACCAGGCGATCAGCACCCCGTGGAAGCCCACGATCAGCAGCAGCGCTGCCAGCGCCACCAGGTCGCGGGAGCGGCTGGCGTCCTCGGGCGAGGCTCCCGCCGGGAAGAGCGCCGCGGCGAGGTCGAAGACCGTGGGGCGGGCCGCCACCGAGAGGTTGCCGGTGCCCATCACGTACAGGTCGATCGAGTACAGGCCCGTGGTGACCAGGATCCCCGCCAGGATCACGTCCACCCGCCAGCGGGTGTGGATGATGCCGGTGACCATGCCGGCCAGCGTCCCGCTCAGCCCGCCCGCGAACGTCGCCGTGACCGGGTGCGCCCCGGCCACGAGCAGCGCGACGGTCACCGCCCCGCCCGTGGCGAAGGCGCCGTCCGTGGTGAGGTCCAGGCTGCGCAGCACCCGGAAGCTGAAGAACACGCCGAGGCTGAGCAGCGCCAGCTGCAACCCGACCGTGAGCGCCCCCAGCAGCAGGTTCACGGGGCCACCTCGACCTCGCCCACCCGCGCCATCCAGCACACCCCCCGCAGCAGTCCCGTCTGGTGCCCGTCGGTCGGCCGGCGGTCGTCATGGATCAGGTGCAGCACGTCACGCACCGGCTGGGTCTGGAACATCCGTCCCACCAGCGCGGGGAGCAGCACCGTGCGCTGGGGCACCGGGGCGTAGGGGAAGACCGCCGCGTGCACGTGGCCGCACAGTCCGGTGGCGGTGTCGATGGGTCGGAGGTGGGCGGCGAGCGGTCCGTCCGGCCGCCGGGCCACCACGCCCAGCAGGATCGCCGTGCTGCCCCGGTGCGCCGGCTCGGGCGTGAACGACACCCAGTCGCGCAGCGCGTCGGCGTCGGGGGAGGGGAGGCCGGCCGGCGGCAGGGCCGTGAGCGGGCGCCGCAGGCTCATCCCCACGATGCCGGTCATCTCCGCCACCGCGGCCAGGACCACGGCGCCTTCGCCCGCCATCTCCACGCACACCTCCGCCAGCTCGGCAAAGGGGATCATGTCGGCGCTGGGCTGGATCGTGAACCGCATCAGGTCGCTGAACTGCCCGGCCCAGGTGATGCCGGAATGCAGCACCGCCTGGGGCGCCCGGTCCCCGTAGCTCAGCATGAAGTCGGGAATGCCCGAGCCGTCGGTGGGCCGGTAGGTCACGCAGCCCTCGGCGGCGAGCAGCTCACCGAAGCGCGGACCGGTGCTGGCGAAGTCCGCCCCGATGGCCCCGATGCCCACCCCGAAGGTCTCGAGGGGGAAAGGCACCGGCCGGCAGCGGCCCGCCTCGACCGGTGCCGCGAAGGGGCTCGCCCCCGTGCCATAGAGCCGGCAGCGCACGCCATGGTCGGAGTAGTGCGAGACCTCGTAGGCGCCGTGCTGGGCGGCGATGGCGGGCAGGCCCCACGAGGTGAAGCGGCTGGACGGCACCGACACCCGGGTGGGTCCGCCCTCCCGGATGAGCCCCTGCGCCAGCCCGCCGGCGTGCAGCGCCTCCCGGGCGATCGCCGAGGGGGTGACCACCTGCAGCGTGCCGCGCAGGGTGGCGAGGTCCTCGGCCCGGCGCGCCAGCACCCGCATCCCGGCCGAGCTCAGGTATTCCACGCCCGCCATGTCCAGCTCGATCGACCGGGCGCCGTCGCGGAGCAGGTCCTCGATGGTATCGGAAAGGTGACGGGCCGACTCGCCATCGAGCCGGCCCGTCAGGCGCACGACGGCCAGGGGACCGTCGTGCGCCGCGCTCATCCGCATCGCGGTTACTTCTTCGTGGTGTCGCCAACCACCTGGTTGGCCTCGGAGGTCACGCCGGCCGGCACCGACACGCCGGTGGTCGGGTTCACCGAGAGCTTCACCGTCTCCACGCGGAAGAAGGGGATCGCCGCCGGGCTCTCGCCCTTGAGGATCCGCGCCACCATCTTGCCCGCCTCCACGCCGCCCTCCTGGAAGTCGGGGTAGAAGGCCGCGATGGCGCCCTGGGTCACCTCGAACGGCGAGGAGGAGAACACCGGCACCTTGGCCTTCTGGGTGACCTGCATGATGCTCATGAAGGCGGTGTGCGCCGCGTTGCCGTAAATCTCGATCGCGTCGACCTTCTGGCCCACCAGCGCCTGGGCCGCCTGGCCCACCTCGCCGATGCTGCCGATCCCCTGCGCCACCACCGTGAGGCCGGCCTGCTGGGCCGTGGCGGTCATCTTGTCCGTGAGGCCCACCGACAGCGCCTCATCGTTGCTGAACAGGATGCCCAGCTTCTTCGCCTTGGGCAGCGTGCGGCGGATCAGGTCCACCCGGCGCGCCTGCTCCGGGTCGCCGAAGCCGGGGGCGTAGACGCCGGTGATGTTCGGCAGGTGGGCGCTGTCGCTGGTGCCGGCACCCATCGCGAAGGGGTCGGAGAGGAGGTGAAAGACGATCGGCACGTCCTTCACCCGCTCCACCGCCACCTGCAGCGTGGCGTCCTGCAGGGTGATGATCACCTTGGCCTTGGCGTCCCGGGCCTGGTCGATCAGGTTGGGCAGGGTGGCGATGTCACCCTGGGCGCTCGAGAGCCGCAGCTCGTAGTCCCGGCCCTCCTCGAGGCCCGCCTCCGCCAGCCCGAACTTGATCGCGTCCTCGCTCCACTCGCTCCCCATCCAGTCGGCCGCCCGGATCATCGCGACGATCGGCTTGCCCGCCGGCTCGGCCGGCGGTGCTTCCTTCTTGCCGCAGGCGGTGAGGGTGGCAGCGGTCGCGACCAGGCCGAGTGCGGCGACCCGGAACAGGCCGGCGAACTTCCGACGGGCGGTGGACATGCGGGAACCTCCGGTGTGGAGAGTGGGAGCCGGGCGCCCCGCCGTCCCCCGGGGTCCCGGGCGGGACGTCAGGGGCGGAGGGGGCCGCATTGGACGGGGCACAATATATCCGCCACGGGCACGGGCGGAAGGCAGGCGGGGGACGGCCCGGGGGGGTCAATCCCGGCCGAGCGCCTCACGGATCTCGCTGGCCGCCACGATGGCGTTGTCCACGTCCCGGGAGAGGGCCCGGGCCTGCTGGGTGGCCATGGTGAGGTCGCCCAGGGCCGCGGCGGCATCGGCGGAGCGCAGCCGCAGCAGGTCGAAGCGCACGTTCTGCATGGCGAGGATGCAGCTCTCGAGCTGGCTGGCGATCTGGTCCCGCCGGCCGCGCAGGTCCTCCAGCGTCTTCTTCTGCCGCTCGAGCAGGCCGAGGCGGCGGGCTCGTTCGTCGTCCTCGGGCTCGCGCTCCAACGCCCGCATCCGCTGGTCCAGCCGGTCGAGCCCCTGCCGGTCGAGGTTGGAGTCCATCGAATGGAGCGTCTTGGCCAGGTCGGTGGCCCGCTGGTAGAGCCCGTCCACGGTGGCCTGCACGTCGTCGGGGAGCATCTGCCGCTCCGCCGCCGACATCCGTTCCATCAGCTTGAGGATCGCGAGCCGGTCGGCGTGGGCCTGGTTGATCAGGCCGAGTTGCTGGCCGTACTCGTCGGCGCGCGGGGCGGGCAGGGCGCGCGCCATCTTGCCGCCCTTGCCGCTGGGCACGAGCACCGCGTCGGGCGCGGCGGGCCGGCTGAGCACGTCGCGCCAGGTGTAGCCGGCCTGCCAGAGCTTGGCGTAGCTATTTACCAGGCCGAAGCCCATGCCGGCCATCGGGAACAGGAACCAGGGCTCGCCGATGCCGGTGGCCAGGTTGATCATGAACAGGCCACCCGAGACTGCGGCCCACCGCGCAAACTGCGCCCGGGTCTTCTGCACGATCATCGGCTCGCCGGTGTCCGGCACCGGGAGCGGGGTGTCGGCGCCCTTGCCGGTGCGCCGGTCCATCTGCCGACTGGCCCGGTCCATGTGCCGGTCGAGGCGCCCGCGCCAGTCCTCGCTCCCGGGCCGGCGCGCCAGCGGGCGGGGCGGGGACGGGGGACCGCCCGCCTCACCGACGCCCGCCGTCCCGGTGGAGCGGCGCGGGGCCGGGGCTCCGCCCATCGTGCCGCGGCCCCCCGCCCTGGTCTGCCCGGTGGGCCGGTACCCCGTCACCACCCGCGACTCGAGCGCCCGCCGCAGCGCATCGGCGGAGGGCCAGCGGTTCTCCGGATCCTTCTCGAGGCAGCGCGTGACCGCCAGCGCCAGGTCCTCGGGGCAGTCGGGCCGCTTCTCGGCCACCGGCGGGGGCAGCTCGGTGATCTGCTTCATCAGGATCCCGGCCACCGTGGGCGCGGTGAACGGCAGCTCGCCCGTGAGCATCTGGTAGCTGAGGATCCCGAGGCTGTAGAGGTCGCTCCGCCCGTCGATTTCCTTCTCGCCCGCCGCCTGCTCGGGGCTCATGTACTGCGGGGTGCCGATGGCCACCCCCGCGCTGGTGAGGGTGCCCCCGGTGCCGCCGGACATCGCCTTGGCGATGCCGAAGTCGGTGACCATCACCCGGCCGCGGGTGCCGTCGAGCAGGATGTTGTCGGGCTTGATGTCGCGGTGAATGACCGACATCGCGTGGGCGGCGCTGAGCGCGTCGGCCGTCTCCTTCATGATGCGGCGGACTTCCTCCACCGGCAGCTTGCCGCGGCGCTTGAGCCGCCCGCCGACCGACTCGCCGTCGACGTAGCCCATGACGAAGTAGACCAGCCCGTTGCCCTCGCCGACGGTGTAGATGGGGACGATGTGCGGATGGGAGAGCCGCGCCGCGGTCTCCGCCTCACGGGTGAAGCGGGCGCGGATCTCCTGCTGGAAGGCGAGCTCCGGCGGCAGCACCTTGATGGCGACTCGGCGCTTGAGCTTCTCGTCGCGCGCACGATACACCACACCCATCCCCCCGCGACCGATCTCGCCCTCGATAGTGAAGGCGCTACCAAGGGCTTCGCTGAGGCGGGGCGCGAGGGGACTCGTCGGTTCGGTCATCGGTTATCCGGAGAAGCACCATAGATTTAGCGACCTCGGACGGGGGGGACAAGGAGGGTCCTGTCCCAGCCCCGCTGACCGTCCCGACAGAACGGCAGTCGGGCTGCGACCCCCGGACGAACTGGCAGCCGCGCGTGTTTCGATTCGGCACGCCCGGCGAGCGCCGCGGGCCCCAAACCCCCATCTTGCCACGGGGAAGGGAGGCGCCAGGCCCCAGGACCGCGTGGCATGTCGGGTGCACCTCCTGACCCGACACGCTGGCCCCTCTGCCATTTCGCCAGCCGAACCGGAGTGTACCGCCATGACTGAGCGTTCCGAACGCCTCGTGCTTCCCGTGCTGCCCCTCCGGGAAGTCGTCCTCTTCCCCGGGACCACCGCGCCCATCGGCGCCGGCCGTCCCGGGACCCTGCGCGCCATTGAGGCCGCGCTCAACACCCCCGATCGCCTGATCTTCGCCGTGTCGCAGCGGCAGAACGTCGAGCAGGTCACCCCTGAAGGGCTCTACACCATCGGCACCATCGCCCGCATCGGGCAGATGCAGCGCGGCCTGGCCGGGATGCAGCTGCTGCTGCACGGCGAGCGGCGCGGCATTGCGATGCACGTGGGCGAGAAGAACGGCTACCTCGAGAGCATCGTGCGCGAGGCAGAGGAGATGGCTCCCCTCGATGCGGAGGATGCCGCCTTCGTGGCCCTGCATCGCGAGGCGCGCACCCGCGCCGGCGAGCTGGGGCAGAAGAGCGGCCTCCCCGAGGAGGTGGTCCAGCAGGTCCTGGCCGGTGTCCACGACCCCGGCAAGTTCGCCGACCTGGTGGCCGGCTACCTCGACATCGCCCCGCCCGACCGGCAGGCGCTGCTCGAGACCCTGTCGGTCGAGGAGCGGCTGCGCCGGGTGCTGGTGCACATGCAGCGGCAGATCAGCGTCCTCGACGCGCAGGAAGACATCAAGTCGCAGGTGCAGGAGGAGCTGGGGGAGCGGCAGCGCGAGATGTTCCTGCGCGAGCAGCTCAAGCAGATCCGGCGCGAGCTGGGCGAGGACGACGAGCGGGGTGACCAGGAGGAGCTGCGCGAGAAGCTCGAGCTGCTCGACCTGCCGCCCGAGGCCCGCAAGGAAGTGGACCGCGAGCTGGCCCGGCTGGAGCGGATCAGCAAGGAGTCCATGGAAGCTCAGGTGGTGCGGACCTTCCTCGAGACGGTCGCCGAGCTGCCGTGGAACGAGCGCAGCGAGGAGTCGCTCGACCTGCGGAAGGCCCAGGCCATCCTCGACGAGGATCACTACGCCCTGGGCGACGTGAAGGACCGCGTGCTCGAGTTCCTGGCGGTGCGGCAGCTCAAGGACGCCGCCCGGAAGCGCGACGAGCCCGAGGCCGCGGCGCCCGCGGAGGCGTCGAGCCCCCAGCCCGCCGAGCCGGCCCGGGGCAACCCCGACGAGAAGGCCACCAAGGGCCCGATCCTGCTGTTCGTCGGCCCGCCGGGGGTGGGCAAGACCTCCGTGGCCAAGTCCATCGCCCGCGCCATGGGCCGCAAGTACGTGCGCATCTCCTTGGGCGGCGCCCGCGACGAGGCCGACATCCGCGGCCACCGGCGGACCTACGTCGGGGCCATGCCCGGGCGCATCATCCAGGGGATGAAGCAGGCCGGCACGCGCAACCCCGTCTTCCTGCTCGACGAGGTGGACAAGCTCGGCGTCTCCTTCCAGGGCGACCCGGCCAGCGCCCTGCTCGAGGTGCTCGACCCGGCCCAGAACGACAGCTTCGTGGACCACTACCTGGGCGTGCCGTTCGACCTGAGCGAGGTGCTCTTCATCTGCACCGCCAACTTCCTGCAGAACATCCCGGCCCCGCTGCTGGACCGGATGGAGACGGTGGACTTCGCCGGGTACACCGAGCGGGAGAAGCTCATGATCGCCCGCAACTACCTGGTGCCGCGCCAGCTCACCGAGCACGGCCTCGACGCCGCGCAGATCGAGCTGCCCGACGAGGCGGTGGCCGAGGTCATCGCCAGCTACACCCGTGAGGCCGGGGTGCGGCAGCTGGAGCGCGAGATCGGGAAGCTGTGCCGCAAGGTGGCGCGCAAGATCGCCACCCAGGAGGTGGAGCGCCTGACGATCACCCGGGAGATGGTCGACGACCTCCTCGGCCGCCCCAAGGTCCACCCGGAGCGCGCCGCGCGCGAGGACCAGATCGGCGTCGCCACCGGCATGTACTACACGCCCGTCGGCGGCGACATCATGTTCGTCGAGGCCAGCGTGATGAAGGGCAAGGGCGAGCTGCTGCTCACCGGCCAGCTCGGCGACGTGATGAAGGAGTCGGCCCGCGCCGCGCTGACCTATGCCCGCTCCCACGCCGCCGGCCTGCACATCCGCGAGGATGTCTTCGGCGAGCACGACGTGCACGTGCATGTCCCCGCGGGCGCCATTCCCAAGGACGGCCCCTCGGCGGGCGTGACCATGGCCACCGCGCTGGTCTCGGTGCTCTCCGGCCGACCGGTGCGGAACGACATCGCCATGACCGGCGAGATCACCCTCCGGGGCGAGGTGCTCCCCATCGGGGGCGTGAAGGAAAAGGTCCTCGGCGCCGTGCGCGCGGGCATCGGGCGGATCATCCTGCCCAAGAAGAACGAGCCCGACCTCGAGGACCTGCCCGACGAGGTGCGGAAGACCATCGAGATCTATCCCGTGGAGAACCTGGGCCAGGTACTCGCCCTGGCGCTCCGCGGCGCCACCTTCCGGGAAGGCCGCCTGCTCTTCGGCGACCAGGTCCCCGGCGACGTGGCCCCGCTGCAGGCGTTCCACCACTAGCCATCGGGGGGCAGGGGCGTCACCGCCCCTGCCCCCTGGTGTCCGGCCTCCCTGCCGCCCTACCTGGTCCGCGTGTAGGCCCACACGGCGCCGATCTCCTCATCGGTCATGAGCTTGGTCAGCCGCCAGGGCATGAACGGGTTGATCACGGTCCCGTCGGGCCGCAGGCCCTCCCGCAGCGCCTTCCGGAAATCGCCCTCACTCCACTGCCCCAGCGGGCCCGCCGGCGTCAGGTCGGCGGAGGACGGCACATCAGGCGGTCCCTCGTGGATGCCACCCTTGAGGCCCGGGCCGTGACAGGAGGTGCAGCCCCCGACCTCGGCCAGGTAGCGGCCGTACTCGGCGGTGGGGCCCGGCGGGACCGGGGCCGGGAACGGTTCCGCGTGGTCGATGGCCGCGGCGGCGAGCAGCTTTTCCGGTGTCAGGGCCAGGACCAGCCGCGCGATCGGGCCGAGGCGCGTGGGGGGGAGCGTCGTATCCACCGGCGGCACCGACTTGAGGTAGGCGATCAGGGCCCCGAGGTCGGCCTCGGTCATGGGGTGATAGGCCAGCGAGGGCATGAAGACGAGCGGGCGCCCCCCGTCGCCGACTCCGTGCCGGATGGCACGCACCCAGTCGGTGTCACTGCGGGAGGGATTGCCGCCGCGGCCGGTGGTGAGGTTGGGCGGTGAGAAGCTGCCGAATGGCCCCATGTCCATGACGGTGCCCGCCAGGTTCTCGCCGTGGCAGTCCACGCACTTCCCGATGGCGCTGGCAAGGTGCCGGCCGCGTGCCAGGGCGGCGGAATCGCCTGGGAGGGTGATGGCTTCCGTGGTGACGTCGTAGCGGCGCGCCAGCGCCCGGTTGCTGAGCAGCCAGAGGGTGGCTGCCGCGAGGACCACCAGCGCCACAAGGGCGCCGGCGATTCTGAGGATCCAACGCATGGACGGACTCCGAGGGGAGGGGGAGATTGCCGTGCACCCGCGAGACGACTTTCGAGCCGCCGAGCTACCAGCTCGCGCCCCGCACCACCAGCTCCGCCGCCTGGTCCCGCCAGGCCTGCGGGTCGCCCCAGCGCCGGGTGACGGGGTGGACCGCGAAATAACCGAGGGTCAGCAGCAGCGCCAGCCGGGCATGGGCCTCCGCGTCGACGTCGTCGCGGAAGAATCCGGTGGCCTGCCCGTCGCGCAGCAGCTCCACCACCGGCCGGACCGCCTGATCTGCCCAGGTGCCCGCGTCATCGGCCTGCACCAGCACCGCGGTGTGGTCGGGGTGGGCCAGGAGGAAGTCGAACTGCCCCCGCACCAGCCGCCGCAGCCGCTCGACCGCGGTGAGCCCGACCAGCGGCAGGTGCGCGAGCGCGCCGGCCACCGCCTGGGCGGCATGCTCGAGCACCGCGGTGTAGAGACCGCCCTTGGTCCGGTAGTAGTAATGGATGAGCTGCTTGTTGACCCCCGCGCGGGTGGCGATCCGCTGGGTCCGGGCCCCGGCGCGTCCGGCCGCCGCGAATTCCCGGAGCGCGGCCTCGAGCAGCCGGTCGGGGGCGGCGGGGCCACGGTGGCTCAAGCCGACTGGGCCCGAATCTCCCGGGTGTACTCGATCCGGTCGCGGCCGGCGGCCTTGGCGCGATAGAGCGCGGCGTCGGCCAGCTGGGCCAGCTCGCCCGCGGTCGCGGCATCGTCGGGATAGGCCGCGATGCCGATGCACACCCGCACGGGGATCGTCTCCCCGGCGGCGATGACCGCCGGCTGTTCGGCCAGGGCCTGCCGAAGCTTCTGGGCCAGGATGCCGGCGCCCGCCCGGTCGGTGCGCCGCAGGATCATCCCGAACTCCTCCCCGCCGTAGCGGCCGATCAGGTCGCTGGCGCGGGCCGTGGTCTGGAACACCCGCGCCACGTGCAGCAGCACCTGGTCTCCCGCGAGATGGCCGTAGCGGTCGTTGACCCGCTTGAAATGGTCCACGTCGATCATCAGGAAGGCGAAGGTCTCGCCGTGCCGCCGCGCGTACTCCACCGCGTGCTCCAGCTCCGCCATGAGGGTGGCGTGGTTGAGCAGGCCGGTGAGCCCGTCGCGGTGGACCATCTCCCGCAGCCGGCGCCCCCGCTCCGCGCGGTTCACCACCAGGTGGGTGAGCAGCTCCCGGTCCACCGGCTCGATCAGGAAGTGGTCGGCCCCGGCCGAGAGCGCCTCGATCTGCTCCGAGACGGTGTCGTTCGAGGTGAGGAACACGATCGGCGTGAGGCTGAAGCGCGAGTCCTGGCGCACCAGCCGGGCCAGCGAGAGGCCGTCGAGCCCGGGCAGCCGGGTGTCCATCAGGATCAGGTCCGGGGTCTCCTTGATCATGGCCTCCCGGGCCGCGTGGCCGTCCGCGCAGTGGGTCACCTTGGCGTTGGCCTGCTCCAGCCAGCCGCAGATGAGCTCGGTCTGGGCGGGATCCGCCTCGACGAACAGCACCCGCGGCGGCGGGCTGCCGATGCGCGCCAGGGTCTTGGCGTAGGTCGGCAGGTCGACCGTGACCCGGCCCGCGGGGATGACGGTGTCGATCCCGCTCGCGAGCGCGCGGACCCGGTCGGCCGAGTCGCGCTGCGCGACGAGGACGATGGCGCGGGGCCGGACCGGGCCCGCGCCGGCCCAGGCGGTGGCCGTCGCGAAAGCATCGGCGCCGTCGGGGTGCTCGATCACCACCAGGAGGTCGGGCCGCTCCGACAGCTTGATCTCGCGCGGCTCGCCGGCGCCGCTCTCGGTCCGGACCAGGAAGCCGGTGTTCACCAGAGCCGCGGACACCTCCTGCCGGAGCGGGTGCTCCGGCCCGATCAGCAGTGCCCGCCAGCCGAACTCCGTCACCGCGGGCCCGCGGGGCGGCAGGCCCAGCTCCCGCGCCGCCGCGTCGAACGCCGCAGCCAGGCGGTCCACCAGCTCCTCCAGCCGCCGCGCGTTGACCTCGCCCGGGGCCGGCTGCTCCGTCTTGAGCCAGCGCTCGCCCCCGCGGGCGATCTCGCCGATGTCGGGGAAGCCATACGATCCGCCGGAGCCCGCGAGCCGGTGGAACCGCCCCACCAGCGAGGCCACCGCGTCGGTCTCGCCCGCCCGGAAGGCCGCCACGTCCTTGCGCAGCTCGGCCAGGCGGCCGGGCGCGTCGAACAGGTATTCGCGCCGCAGCTCGGCAAGCGCGTCGTTCAGCGCATCGGTCATGTGGGATTCCGCAGGCGTTCGAACGTGAGTCGCGCCGCGGCCACGAACGGCGGCGCGCTGCTCCAGTGGCCCTCGACCTCTGTTCCCTGCCGGCTCGCGATCACCGCGCTCCGATCGTCGATCACCGCCACCAGCGGCGCCCCCGGCCAAGCGTGGCCGTCGGGGGCCTGCTCCACGCTCGCGAAGGGCAGCGCCACCGACCCCGGCGAGACCAGCGCCAGCGGGAGGCCCGCGCTCGCCGCCCGCCGCAGCACCGGCGCCAGCAGCGGGTAGGCTTCGACCGGGGCATACAGCAGCACGGAGCGCTCCGCCCGCCCGATCTCGTGGCTGAGCAGCTGCAGCATCCCCTTGGGGCTGCTCAGTTCCACCACGCGCGGGGTGGCCGGCGCGCCGAACCCGTCCAGCGCCCGGGACAGCCGCTCCAGCGCCTCGCCCTGGTGGTTGGCGATCCGCGCCAGCACACCCGCCGGCGGCTCCGCCCGGAACACCTTGGGTTGCCCCTCATCGGCTCGTGCCGCGCCCTTCGCCACCAGCCCCTCGAGCGCGCTGTACGCGTTGGCGCGGGCCAGCCCGGCGCTGCGCGCCACGGCGTAGCCCGTGCCCGGGCCTCCGGTCAGGAGGACCTCGTAGACCTTGCTCTCGGTCGGGGTGAAGCCGAAGGGGGTGAGATCAAGTTCGGCCATGGTAGTAGTATCGGATACTGAGCGGCCGGACGCAACGGGGGGCCAGGGCAAAGAAAACGGGGAACGGGTCTGCGACCCGTTCCCCGTGCCCACGATACCCGGCGCACCGCCTAGCGGTACTCGATGCTCCAACCCAGGGTCTTGGCGATCAGCGCGAGGCGGAAGGTGACGTCCACCTGCCGGTACTCGGCCGCCTTGGTCTCGGCGTCGAGCGGGAAGGTGTGGTAGCTCATCTTGTTCACCGCCTTCGGCAGGGCCCGGATCCCCTTGGGCGCCCACACCCCCTGATCGTCGCAATCCTTGAGCAGGCGGGTCAGCACCTTGGTGGCCGGTGGCGAGGCCGCGAGGCCGCCGGTGCGGGCCAGCAGTTCGAGGAAATGCAGCGCCAGCGGGATGTCCTTGGGCAGTCCCTTGCTGTCGGCCTCGATCGGGTCGCCGAGCAGCAGGTGCCCGGGCTTCACCTTCTTCTTCCCGGCCGCGATGGCGTACGCCTTCTTGGGCTGCGGCTGGGCCAGGTAGTGGTTGAGCCGCTCGGTGAAGCCCGCCCGCTCCCGCTGCAGGTTGGGCATCGCCGCCATGATGGCGAGGGTGTACCAGGTGGGCGGATTCGCCTCCGGGTGCAGGACCGACCCGGTGCCCGCCCGCACCAGTGGCTTCTCGGCCAGTGGGCTGCGCAGGAACTCGGAGACATCCGAGGCGATCTTGTGGGCGGCCCCGCGGACCCGGGGGTCCTCGATCTGGCCCGCCTCGGCCAGGGCGGCGGTGGCGGCCTCGCGGATCAGGCTTCGGGCCCAGAGGGTGTACCCCTCATCGCCCTTGGCCGGCTTCTGGTACTCGAACAGCAGGGCCGGGTCCTCGTCCCGGGAGAGCAGCCGGAAGAGGAGCCGGTCGGCGAGCTTGTACGGCCGGGCCGTCGCGGAGAGGCCGAGCTGCAGCAGCCGGCGGTACTGCGGGATGGTGCCGACATCCTTGATCCCCTGGGCAGCCGCGGGGGCCACGCCGAGGAGGTTGCCGCCCCAGGTGCCGGTGTCTTTCTGCTTCTTGATGACCGCCTGCGTGGCCTTGGAGGCCTCGATGCTGCCACGGGCGTGCTCGATGGTTTCCGACGCCACCGTGCCAGCGGGCGACAGTTCGGAAAAGACCCGGAACCGGATGGATTCGCCGCCATGGGCGAGGAGCCAGCCGAGCGGGATTCGGTGTGTGTTCGGGAGATCCAGGTGCGCCCCCGTCAGCGGAGTGTGTCACGCGGAAAAATCGGGCGCAATAATAGTGGCGGCTGACGGGTTCCGCTACGTGCGCCCTGAGGTCGGTATTCATGGTGTTGTCATGCAACGACTTACGGAGATGCCCTGGGGCGGTCAGGCCCCGGGGGACCCCCCGGAATCGTCGTCGAGGATCTCGCACGCCTCCAGCCGGTTGCCGTCCGGGTCATAGAACGAGAAGAACCGCACCCCCCCGCCCTCCTGGATCGGGTCCACCCGGGCGCCCCGCTCGAGCAGGATGGAATAGGCCGCTCCGGCGTTCTGCGTCGCGAAGATCGGAAACGGTCCTGCGGCGGTGGGTGGGGCGGGCTGTTCCTCGGCCGAGAGCGTGTAGAGCGTGATGCTGGTGCCGTGTCCGAGCCCCAGCACCGCGAGTTCGTCCTCGGGGTCCTCGAAGACCACCGCCAGCCCGAGCACCCGACGGTACCAGTCGAGGGCCGCATCGAGGTGCCGCACCCGCAGGATGATCGTATCGAGGCGGTCGAACAGGGCGGTCATCGGCGGCGGGCCTCGCCGGCGGCGCGGAACTCGGAGCTGGCATTCCAGGTGGGTTGGGCCGGAGCGGTGGCCGCGGCCACGGCGGTCCGCAGGATCACCCGCAGCTGCTGCAGGGCGCCGTCCATGGTGAACCAGGGGAGCAGTTCGTCCTGGGGCTGGTGGTACCGGTGGGCCGTGTACTCGTCGCGCTGCTGTTCCCCCCAGCCGGCCGGCCTGCCCACATAGTCGCTGCCGCTCTCCAGCGAGAGCGCCGGCACACCCGCCCGGGCGAACGGGAAGTGGTCGGAGCGGAAGAAGCTCCCGCGGATGAGCGAGCCCGAGTCGGTGACCACACGCAGGCCCTCCGCCGCGGCGGCGGCGACGAACACGCCGCCCAGGCTCGACTGGTCGGTGCCGAGCGCGGCGATGTCGCGGGTGCGCCCGTACAGGTTCATCACGTCGAGGTTGAGCACCGCCGCGATGTTCCGGAGCGGCACGGTCGGGGCCGCGGCGTAGGCCTGCGAGCCGAGCAGCCCGCTCTCTTCCGCGCCGAACGCCATGAACAGGATGGAGCGCGGGGTCTCCACGCGGCTCTGGACGAACGCCTCGGCCGCGGTGATGACCGCCGCGGTGCCGGAGGCGTTGTCCTCGGCGCCGTTGTAGATCGAGTCGCCGTTCACCGCGTTGCGGATGCCGAAGTGGTCGTAGTGCCCGCCGATCAGGATCGCCTCGGCGGCCAACCGGCCATGGCCCGGGAGGCGGCCCACCACGTTGCTGGTGGCCGACCGGCGCAGGGTACTCTGCACCGACGCCTCCAGCCCGAAGGGCACGGGCAGGCCGCGGAACCCGGCCCGCCCGGCCTGCTGCATCAGCGCGGCCAGGTCGAGGCCGGCGCCGTGGAACAACGGCGCGAGCGACTCGTCGCGCATCCACCCCGCCACCACCAGGGAACTGGGCGCGCGCTCGATCCGCACCTGCTCCCCGGTCCACGAGCCGGTGACCGTGGTCCACGGGTAGGTGGCGCTCTCGGTGGTGTGCACCAGGATGATCCCCGCGGCGCCCTGCCGCTCCGCCTCCTCGATCTTGTAGGTCCAGCGACCGTAGTAGGTCAGGATGCGGCCACGGAAGATCGTCGGGTCGTGCAGGCCGGGGTCATTGACCAGGCAGAGCACGATCTTGCCCTTCACGTCGAGTCCGGCGTAGTCGTTCCACTGCCATTCCGGCGCCACGATGCCGTAGCCCACGAAGACCGCCGGGGCGGCCACGTTGACCTGGGTCTCGTTCCGCATGGACCAGAGCACGTAGTCGTCACGGTAGCGGAGCACCGCGGGGGCGGGGCCGGTCACCCGGAGGGTCGGTTCGGGGGTATGGGCGATGATCGGCACCCGGTGGTAGAAGGTGCCGCTGTCGCCGGCGGGCTCGAGGCCCAGCCGCCGGAACTGGGTGGCGATGTACTCCGCGGCCAGGCGTCCCCCGCGGGTGGCGCTGCCACGGCCCTCGAGGAGGTCGCTCGCGAGGAACCCGAGGTGCGCCTCGTAGGCGGCGGCACTGGCGGCGCGGGCCACCCGGGTGGCGGGGCTCAGCGTCTGCGCGGACAGGGGGGCCATCGCGCCGGCGGCGAGGGCGAGCAGCGCGAGCGCCCGGGGCGTGGCGCGGCGGGCGGGGCAAGCGGGGAGCATCACCAACTCCGGGAGGACGAAGAACAGAGAACTTACCACGATTTTGCGCTTCCGATACGTGGCGCCCGGGCGTCGGGGGCGTCCAGCCTAGTCGCAGCCGGGCCGGGCCAGGAAGCGGGTCATCTCCGCGGCGACGGTGTCGGGGAGGGTCTGGTGGGGTCGGTGCAGAGCCGCGAGGCTCACGAACCGCCGGCAGGGCAGCAGGGCAGCCACCCGCTCCCCGATCTCGTACGGGATGGTCGGGTCCTGGCGGCCCCAGACGAGGAGCACCGGCTGGCGCACCCCGCGGAAACCCTCGCCGATCGCGGAAAAGTCGAACTGGGCCAGCACCGCGCGAGCGGTGCGGGCGGCGGCGGAGTCGCCGCCGGCCGGGCCCTCCCCGTCGGCTTCACGAAGCCAGGCGCTGTCGTGGACCGGCAGCACGAAGCTCAGGGCGGAGGCCACCCACGCCGTGGCCGGCGACGCCACGCCCCCGGTGTCGGTCAGGATCGGGTTGATGCCGTCGCCGGCGGGGGCGATGAGCACCAGGGCGCGCACCCGTTCGGGCCGGGCCAGGGCCACGCCCGTGGCGAGCTGCCCCCCCATCGAATGGCCCACGAGGATCACCGGCCCGCGGGTCTCCTGGTCCAGCATGCGGGCCAGGCGCGCCACCAGCGCCGGATAGTCGTAGGGCCCGTCGGGGCGGTCGCTCAGGCCGTGGCCGGGCAGGTCCACGGCCAGCACCGCGTACCGCGCGGTGAAGCGATCGAGCAGGAGCCGCCACGCCATGAGCGACTCGCCGTAGCCGTGCAGGAACACCAGGGTGGTGTCGCCGTGGCCCGCGCGCAGGGCGCGCAGCCGGAGCCCCTCGACGGTGATCCAGCTGGCGCGATGGGCCGGCCGCGGCCGCGCGGGGTTGCCGAGTCCGGCCCACAGCAGCACCGCGGCGCCCATCGCCACGAGGAAGCGCCGCAGCAGGCGGCCCAGCCGCCCGCGCCAGCCGCTAGCCGTCACAGCGGACGATGTGGATGGGGCCCGCGGCGCCGCGGGGCCCGGCTTCGCTGGTGAGCAGCAGGCGGCGGTCGTCGAGCCACTCGACACCCTCCCCCTGCGGCTCGAGCCCGGCGACGTTGCACGCCACCGGGGTACCCAGCCGCCCCGCGGGGAGCAGCGGGAAGAGGTAGAGCTCGGTGTAGGTGCGGATGGCCACCCGCCGGCCGTCGGGTGCGAGCGCGGCGTCGGTGACCCACCGGCCCAGCTTGCGGTCCGGAGAGATCGGGAGCACCTGGAGCAGCTGGGCCTCCACGCCGCCCGCGGCACCGAAGCCGCCTGCCCGCACCCGGTAGAGCCGCACGCCGTTGCTCCGCCCCTTGCTCACCAGGGCCACGCTCCCGTCAGGCTCCACCCACATGGCCTCGACGTCGTGGGGCCCATCGGGGTAGCGCACCAGCGCGGAATCGAGGCCAAGCGGGGCGGGGTCCGCCGCACCCCGGAAGCGCTCGATCCGCGCCGGCTCGCGCACCCGGTAGAGGACCACCCGCGCGCGCCGCTCGTCGTTGTCGCCGGTGTCGCCGATGACGAGGCAGGAGCCGGCGGGGCACGGGCCGATGCTCAGGGCTTCCCAGTCGCGGTTGGTCACGCCGGGGACCCGCCAGGAGCCGAGGGGCCGGCCGCTCGAGTCGAAGGCGAAGACCAGCGGGTCGTTGCCGGAATCGTTGATGGTATAGAGGACCCGCGGCAGGACCCGGCTGCGGATGACGCCGGAGCTCTCGGTGAGGGCCGGGTCCTGGAAGCTCCCGGTGCGGTCCGCGACGACCGGGCGCGGGGCAAGGGTCTGCGCCCCCAGCGCGGCGGGCAGCAGGAAGGCGGCGAGGAGCTGGCGCATCCCGAATGGTAGCCGCGGCCGGAGGGACCGCGCCATCACCGTCCGGTCAGCGCTGCCCGCGGCGCCCCTCGAGCGGCATGGCCCCCACGGTCGGGGCCGAGACCGCCACCTGCACCGGCACCGCCGCCTCGCCGTGACCGAAGATCCGCGGATCGTAGGCCGACCGGGGGTTCCACAGGACCCAGCTCTGGATGCCGAGGTCGGCGGCGGCGCGGATCTGCTCGCGCACGTGCTCGGGGGTGTAGCGCGGCTGGCCCAGGGTGAACGCCTGCAGGAAGGGGCGGATCTCGGCGGTGGTGCCGCCGAGCTCGCGCACCCGGCGCAGCCCGTCCGCCAGCGCCCCCTTCACCACCCGGTAGGGCTCGTGGTTGGGATGGGAGGCGCCGTAGATGGTGTGGTAGTAATGGCTCGGGTAGACCATGGGCAGCACCACGTCGGCGGTGGTGACGAGGTCTTCCCACACCTGCCCGATGCCGAGGTCCACCTCGGCGTTGGTGGTCATGCCGAAGACGTCGATGGTGAACGGGACGCCGAGCGGCTTCACCCGGTCGCGCAGCAGGCGCAGGTTGCGGCTCACGCCGTCGCGCACCGACTCGGCGCCGCGGCGGGCGGGGAAGAGGGCGTAGGCCATCCGCGCCCTGGGCTCGTCGGGGAAGCGCACGTAGTCGAACTGCACCTCGTTGAAGCCCAGGTGCACCGCCTCCGCGGCGAGGTCGGCGGCGTAGACCCAGACCGAGTCGTTGAAGGCGTCCACCCAGGCGAAGTCGAGGCGGTCCTTCCACAGCCCCCCGCGGCGGTCCTGCACCGACCAGGCGGCCTTCCGGCTGGCGAGCAGGGGGTCCTTGGCCACCACGATCCGGGCGATGGCGTGGATGCCCCGGGCGTGCAGCGCGCGCAGGCGCGCCTGGGTGTCGCGGGCGCGGAGCTGGTTGTTGGCCCCGATGGCCACCGCCGTGGGCACCGATGACCGGTAGGTCAGGTACCCGGTATCGTCCTTCACGTCGATGACGAAGCTGTTCACCTCGGTGCTGTCGGCGAGGCGGACCAGGTCCCAGAATCGGGCGCCCCCGAAGGCCCAGGCGTTGACGTAGAGGGCCCGGACATGGGCCGGGGGCCGGCGGATCGGCGGGGCGGGCCAGTCGAGCGGCTCGGAGAGCCGCGGCCCGATGGCCAGCAGGCGTTCCGGGGAGGGTGCAGGCGCAAGTTCGTCGCCCCAGGCGGCCGCCCGGGTCTGGGCGGCCAGCGGACTGGTCAGGATGAACGCGGCAATCATGGCGCGGCGCATGGCGGATTTCCCCCCAGAACGGTGTCGGGGCGGGTCGCAGGACCCGCCCCGAGACTGGAGGGCAATCGCCGTGCTATGCGGGGTGTCTAGGGATTGCGGGTGACGCGGATTTCGACGCGGCGGTTGGTGGTCCGGGCGGCTTCGGTGGTGTCGGCCACCAGCAGGGTCTGGGACCCGCGACCCACGGCGGTGACCCGGGTCACCGGGACCCCCCGCGCGATGATGTAGTTCCGCACCGCCTCGGCCCGCCGCTGGGAGAGCCGGGTATTGTCGGCCGGCACCAGCCGATCATGCGCGAAGCCGTTCACCTCGGCGGTGGCGGCCGGGTCGGCCTGCAGCGCCTGGGCGAGCGAGTCGAGGACCGGGTAGGCCTCGGGGCTGAGCACCGCCTGGCGGAAGTTCCACACCTCGCCGGGGAGCACGACCTGCCGCTCGGCCGTGGTGTCGACCGGGGCCGGCTCCGGCTCGGTGGCGCAGCCCGCGGCGTCCACCGCCGCGCCGGGCCGGGTATCGGGACAGCGGTCGAGGCCGTCGAAGACCGCGTCGCCGTCGGCGTCGCCGGGGCAGCCGAGCTGGTCGACCGTGGCCCCCGCCGGGGTCTGCGGGCAGCGGTCCAGGCCGTCGAGCACGGCGTCCTTGTCCTCGTCACTCGGGCAGCCGGTGCCGTCCACCACGGCGCCGGTCGGGGTGTCGGGGCACTGGTCGAGGCCGTCGAGGTAGCCGTCGCCGTCGCCGTCGGTGCTGCAGCCGGCCTGGTCCGGGGTGGCCCCGGCGAGGGTGTTGGGGCAGCGATCGAGCCCGTCGGGCACGCCGTCGCTGTCCCGGTCGGTGGGGCAGCCGCGCCGGTCCACCAGGGCGCCGAGCCGGGTTCCCTCACAGGCGTCGTTGCGGTCGAAGACGCCGTCGCCGTCGCCATCGAGCAGCGGCTGGCTGCCGACCATCAGGCTCACGCCGCCCTGCAGGCTCAGGTTGGTGAACTTGAGCGTGGTGGTGCTGCGCTGGACCACGCCCTCGTAGCGCATGAAGATTGTCGGTGTGAGGGCGATCCGCACGCCGGCGCCGCCCTGCACGACGTCGGCGGCGCCGCACGGGCCGGCCCCCGGCACCGAGACGCTCGGGCAGCTGCCGAAGCCGAGGTGCCCGTACCCCAGCTTGGCCATCGCGAAGGTGCGGGTGCCGAGTGCGAAGTTGCCGACCGCCCAGGCGCCGAGCTGCGAGGTGGAGACGGCCTTGTCGAGGCTGGTGTTGGTGTGGGGCCGGGCCACGCCGCCCTCGATCTCGAGGGAGAGCGGGCCGTACACCCAGTAGCCCACCCGCAGGACACCGCCGACCGTGGAGCCGAGTGCCAGCTTGCTGTCATACTGCTGCCAGGCGCCGGCGGCGCTGGCCTCGAGCCGGTAGAGGCGCTGGGCAGCGAGCGGCGCGGCGGCGGGAAGCCCGAGGGCCAGGACGAGCAGCGCGGCGCAGCGGCGGCGGCGGAGGAGCGGGTTCGCGTTCACGGCAGGGATTCTGCGGGTCCTCCTTGGGGGCCGCAAGGGGGCGGCTAGAGCGATGGGGCAGGGTCCATTAGCTTCCCGTCAGTCCGAGCCCTGTCCACGCCATCTCCCGGTCGAGCGCATGCAGATCCGCATCGAATACTGCGTCGTCTGAAACTACGAGCCCCGCGCCGCCGGTCTGGCGGCGGAGCTGCAACGTGAGGTGCCGGAGGCCGTGGTCCAGCTGGTCAAGTCCTCCGGCGGCGCCTTCGAGGTCAGCGTCGACGGGGTGACGCTGTTCTCGAAGAAGGCGGCCGGGCGCCACGCGCTCCCGGGCGAAGTGCTCGGGCTGCTGCGCCAGCGGCCGCGGTAATCGTCCCCGACCTCGGCCCTCGAGGCCCCTGCATGCGCATTGCGATCAGCACCGGCGGCGGCGACGCTCCCGGCCTCAACGCCGTCATCCGCGCCATCGTCCTCGCCGCCCACACCCGCGGCTGGCAGACCTACGGCATCCGTCGCGGCTACAACGGGCTGCTGGGCGACGACGGCATCATGACGCTCACCCCCGACAAGGTGCGCGGCATCACCCACCTCGGTGGCACCATCCTGGGCACCACCAATCGTGGCAACCCGTTCCGCTGGGTGGTGACCGACGCGGCCGGCCAGGCCACCGAGGTGGATCGCTCCGACGACCTGATCTCCGCCTTCAATGCCAGCGGCTTCGACGCCCTGATCACCATCGGGGGCGACGGCAGCCTCAAGATCGGCTACGACCTGTACCGGAAGGGACTCCCGGTGGTCGGCGTGCCCAAGACCATCGACAACGACGTCACCGGCACACTGGCCACCTTCGGCTTCGACACCGCGGTCAGCACCGCCACCGAGGCCATCGACAAGCTGCATTCCACCACCGAGAGTCATGAGCGGGTGATGGTGGTGGAGCTGATGGGCCGCGACGCCGGCTGGATCGCGCTGCACAGCGGCATCGCCGCCAGCGCCGACGTGATCCTGCTGCCCGAGCTGCCCTTCGACATCGACAAGGTCTGCGCCAAGATCAAGGCCCGCGAGCAGTCGGGGCGGCACTTCAGCATCGTGGTGGTGGGCGAGGGGGCACGGCCGCTGGGTGGCGACACCCCGCTGCTCGAGCGGCGCGCCGCCGGCACGGTGGACCGCCTGGGGGGCATCGGCTCGCTGGTGGCCCGCGCCATCAGCGAGCGCACCGGCAAGGAGACCCGGAGTCTGGTGCTCGGCCACCTGCAGCGGGGCGGCTCCCCCACCACCTTCGACCGCCTCCTCGGCCTCCGGTTCGGCGCCGCCGCCGTGCGCGCCGTGGCCGACAAGGCCTTCGGCGTCATGATCGGCTACAATCCGCCGGAACTCGCGCGGGTGCCGCTCGAGGACGTGATCGGGCGGCCCAAGCACGTCCCGCTCGACTCCGACACGGTCCTCACCGCCCGCCAGCTCGGCATCAGCCTGGGCGACTGAGCCGGCGCGCGCCGCGCCCGCTCCGGTCTTCCGCATGCCCCGACCCGAGTACCCGCCGTCCCGCCGTGAAGACGTCGTGGAGACCCTCCACGGCGAGGTCATCCCTGATCCCTACCGCTGGCTCGAGGACGGTGCCAGCGCCGAGACGCGCGCGTGGACCGCCGCGCAGAACGCCTTCACCGCGGGGTGGCTGGCCGCGGCGCCAGGCCGCGCGCTGATCCGCGACCGCCTCGGCGACCTCCTCGGCATCGGCTCGCTGGGAGCGCCGGCCCCGGCGCGGGGCCGCTACTTCTACCAGCGGCGGGACGCGGGGCAGGACCAGCCGGTGCTCTACGTCCGCGAGGGGGTGGACGGCCCGGACCGCGTGCTGCTCGACCCCAACCGGCTCAACCCGCGCGGCACCACCGCCCTCGACTGGTATCACCCGAGTGAGGACGGGCGCCTGCTGGCCTACGGCACCTCGGAGGATGGCAGCGAGGACAGCGTGCTGCGGGTGCTCGACGTGGGCACCGGGGCGCCGCTGGGCGAGCGGATCCCGCGCACGCGGGCCGCCGACCTGGCGTGGCTTCCGGACGGGAGCGGCTTCTACTACACGCGCTATCCGCGCCCCGGCGCCGTGCCGGACGCGGAGGCGGCCTACCACCGCGCGGTCTTCTTCCACCGGGTGGGCGACGACCCCCTGGCCGACCGCCTCGTCTTCCAGCCCGAGGCCCGGGAACACTGGCCGGGGGTGACCCTCTCGCCGGAGGGCCGCTGGCTGCTCGTCTCGGTGGCACGCACCTTCGACCAGACCGACCTCTACCTCGCCGATCGTGACGGCGACGGGGTCCTGCGCCCGGTGGTCCGGAACGAGGCCGCGAACTTCGAGGGGCGCCTCGCGCACGGCCGACTGTTCATCCGCAGCAACCGCGACGCCCCCAACTACCGGCTCTTCGTGGCCGACCCCGCCGACCCGCGCCCGGAGGCGTGGCGGGAGATCGTCGCCACCCGGCCGGAGGCCGTGCTCGACGGCGTGCTGGTGACGCGCGAGCGGCTCGTGCTCTCCTACCTCGAGCGCGCCACCTCGCGGCTCCGGCTGGCCGGACTCGACGGGTCCGCGCCCGTGGACCTGCCGCTCCCGGCACCCGGCAGCGTCTTCGGCTGGGGCGCGGAACCGGATGGCGACGAACTCTTCTTCGGCTTCCATTCCTATACCGTCCCGCCGAGCGTCTACCGCGTGGCGCTCCCCACGGGCGGCAGCTCGCTCTGGCGCCGGGTCGAGGCTTCCTTCGACCCGGCGGCGTACGCAGTGCACCAGGTGCAGTACGCCTCCAGGGACGGGACGCCGGTGTCGATGTTCGTGGTGCACCGGGAGGGCCTCCCGCGCGACGGGTCCGCCCCGGCGTACCTGACCGGCTACGGCGGATTCAACATCAGCATGACGCCGTCCTTCTCCCGCTCACTCCTGGGATGGCTGGAGCAGGGCGGCGTGGTCGCGGTGCCCAACCTCCGCGGCGGCGGCGAGTACGGCGAGGCGTGGCACCAGGCCGGCATGCTCGGCACCAAGCAGCACACCTTCGATGACTTCATCGCGGCCGCGGAGTACCTGGTCCGTGAGGGGTACACCACGCCGGCGCGGCTCGCCATCGCCGGTGGTTCCAACGGCGGGCTGCTGATGGGCGCGGTGCTCACCCAGCGGCCGGACCTCTTCCGGGCCGTGGTGATCCAGGTGCCGCTGCTCGACATGCTGCGCTATCACCGGTTCCTGATCGCGCGACTGTGGATCCCCGAGTACGGCTGTGCCGAGGATCCCGGGCAGTTCCGCTGGCTGCGCGCCTACTCGCCCTATCATCACGTCGTGGATGGCACCGCGTATCCCGCGGTGCTGCTCGCCACCGCCGAGAGCGACAGCCGGGTGGATCCACTGCATGCCCGAAAGATGGCCGCACGCCTGCAGGCGGCGTCCGCCTCCGACGCCCCGGTGCTGCTGCGCCTGGAACCCCAGGCCGGTCATGGCGCGGGCAAGCCGGTGTCCAAGGTGCTTGACGAACTGGTTGACATGTGGAGCTTCGTGAGCGCGGCCGTGGGGATTCCGTGGCGCGCCCTTTCGCAGTAGCATAGGTGGCCTGCCCTCCCTGCCTCCCCTCCCCGCCACGCGCGAGGCCCCGTCCGACATGAGCACAGCGCCGTCCACACCCACCCCGGTGGACATGTCGCACCCGAGCCGGTGGCTCGCGGTGCTCAGGATCCTCGTCGGGCTCTGGTTCCTCAAGGCCCTCACCACCAAGATGGAGTTCATCCTGGCGGGGGGCGTGGTCCCCTTCCTCGGCGTGCAGCAGCGGTGGATCGAGACGATGCCGACGATCATCGCCCGGCAGATGGCCGAGAACCCGATCACCTGGTACCGCGGCTTCGTCGAGGGCACGGTGCTCACGAACGTGCCGCTCTTCGCGGTCCTCACCGCCTGGGGTGAGGTGCTGGTGGGGCTGTCACTGACGCTGGGGTTGGCGGCGGGGCTGGGCGCCCTCGGGGGGCTGTGGCTGAGCATCAACTACGGGCTGGCGACCTGGCACCTGGCGCCGGCCTCGCAGGGCTTTCATTACATGCTGGTGGTGACGCTGCTGACGCTGTTCCTGGCGCGGAGCGGGCGAGCGTGGGGCCTCGACGCGTGGATCGCGTGGCGCTGGCCCGGCTCGCCCCTCAGCTGGCGGCCGATCGCGTAGGTCGGCGGCTCGGCGGCTCGGCGGCCGCCGCCTGCCGCCTGCCTGCCCTACGGCTTCGGCCCGACCGCCACGCCCCAGGGGATGGTGCCGGCCGGAATCCGCTTGAGCACGGTCATGGTCTCGGTGTCGATGACCGTGACGTCATTGCCCGGGCCATTGGCCGTGTAGAGCTTCCGGCCATCGCCCGAGAGCGCGATCCCCCACGGCCGCATGCCCACCTCGACGGTCGCGGTCACCGCGTCGGTGGCGGGATCGATGACCGACACCGTCTTGCCCCGCCCGTTCGAGACGTAGACCCGCTTCCCGTCCGGCGTCACCACGATGCCCATCGGCCGGCTGTCCGCGGGCATGGTGATCTGGCGGAGTGTCTTCCGCGCCACCATGTCCACCACCGACACCGTGCTGCTCATCTCGTTGGTGACATAGGCGCGGGAGCCGTCGGGCAGGAAGCCGATCGAACGCGGCCGCTGGCCCAGCACGTCGATCCGTCCCACGATCGCCCCGGTGGCGGCGTCGAAACCGGTGATGTCGTGGTCGGTCTCGCCGGTGACCCAGACGGTCTTCCCATCCGGCGCCACCGTCACCCCCTCCGGCTCATCCCCGACCTTCACGTTGGCCACCGGGCGCCCGCTGGTGAGGTCAACGATGGAGGCGCTGTCGGCATCCTCGTTCGATACGAACAGGCGGGTGCCGTCGGCGGAGACGTCGAACTCCTCCGGATCGGACCCGGCGGGGATGGTCTTGAGGGTGGTCCGCGTGGCGACATCGACGATGGCCACGCCGTCCTTGCTCTTGTCCGAGACGAGCTTCTCGCACTCCTCGTCGGGCATCGAGGGGGGGCACTTGGGGGAGCCGGAGAGTGCCACGTAGACCGTGCGGCCGTCCGGGCTCACCTCGACGCCGCGGGGCCGGGTGCCCACCGGGATGGTGGCCACCACGCTGTCGGTGGCGGCGTCGATGACCGTGAGGTCGCGGGAATCCTCGTTGGTCACGTAGACCAGCTCGCCCGAGGCCCCCGGGCCCGCGCGGAGCGTGGGGGGCTGGTCGGTCGCGGGCTCGCCCTTGGGGCCGCAGGCGGCGAGCGCCACGACGATGAGGGTGAGGCGGGCGGCGGGGGGCATCCGGGTCATTTCAGGTCTCCTTGGGTCGTTCATGGTCCGCGGTCGAACAACGCCCGGTCACGGTGGCGGGCCTGGTCCAGGCCGCGCAGGGTCGGGACCCCCCGGGCGCCCAGGAAGCTGGCGCCGTCCAGGTCGGCGAAGGCAAGCTGTGCGTCGGTGACGTCGGCCCGGGTCAGGTCGGCCTGCACCAGGTCGGCATTGCGCAGGTCCGCCCCGCGGAGCACGGCGCCGGTCAGGGTCGCGTAGGAGAAGTCGGCCTTGTAGAGGTTGGCCCCCGTCAGGTCCGCGCCGCTCAGGTCCGCGCCCACGAACTGCGCCCGCATCACGCCCATCGACTGGTTGCCCGGGTCGGCACCGATGTTGGCCCCGGCCAGGGTGGCCCCCGCCAGCTTCGCCTTGCGCAGGTAGCCGATGATGCGGGTCTCGCGCAGGTCGGCCTCGCGGAGGTCGGTGGCCTCGACGATGGTGGCGAACAGGCTGGCCCGGTGCAGCCGGGCCCGTCGCAGGTCGGCGCGCCGCAGCGTCGTGCCGTCGAGGTTGGCTCCCTCCGCACTCAGGTCCGGCGCCACGGCGTCGGTGAGGTCACAGGCGAAGAGGTCCGCGCCGTCGAGCGTGGCGCCTGCCAGCCGGGCCCCCACCAGGCTGGCCTTGCGGAAGTCCACGCCCCGCAGGTCGAGGCCGGAGAGGTCGAGGCCCGAGAGGTCCGGCGTGGCGTCGGCATCCACGCCCGCCAGGTACGCCTTCACCTGGCTGGCGGTCCGCAACGAGTCGGCGGGTGGCCGGCCGGCGGTGACGCCGGCCGCGGCCCCCATCGGCGGCATGGCCGGATCCTGCGCCGATAAGGTGGCCACCGGGCCCAGCCAGCCGAACACTACCAGCGAAAGCAGTACGCGCATCGACGCTCCACGTCACGGGGTACCGGGGGGGAGCCGGGCCAGGCCCGAAAGGATTCACCCCTGGCGCGGGAAGGGAAGGGGGGAAGACAGCGGGGCCGCGGCGTGTGCCGCGGCCCCGGGTGGGGCGAAGGACGTCGGCGACGTCCAGGCGCCTAGGAGTTCTCGCGAACCGCCGGGCGGCCGGGGCCGATCTTCCCGTCCGCGCGTCCCTTCACGTACAGGTACATCCGCTGGATCTTGTCCATCTCGAGACCCAGGGCGCACCAGGACGGCATGCCCTTGTCGGGGCGGCCGGCACACACCGTGGTGACGAAGGCCTCGGGGGTGGGGATGGTACCACCCTCGCGCAGGGAGACAATGAGCGCCGGCGCGAAGGAGCTGCCCACCGCGTACTCCCCGTGGCAGCGGGAGCAGTTGAGCTCGTACTGCTTCCACCCCTGGTAGGTGTCGTTGTCCACCGTGTCGCGGGGCGCGGGGTGGTATTCGTCGCGAACCTGAGCGGTCACCGAGCCCGCGCCCAGCACCAGGGCGGCGGCTACCAGAATCCACGTCTTCATCGCTGTGCGCTTTCCTTTCCGAGTGTAGTCGGCCGATCGCATCCTGCGCCGGCCCGGTGTCGAGATGCAGCTAGCGTGCCGGGCCCGCCGGACCATTGCGCCCAGTATCGGCCGGGATCGGCAGCAACGGAATCCCGAACTGGTCGAGGATGGCCCGGATTTCGGTCCCCTTGGCGTCGATGAACCCCTGCAGGCTGTCGCGGAAGGCGCGGTCGGCGCGCCGGGTGGCCATCCCGATGCTGTAGGCGAACGGGATGCCGCTCACGCTGTCGGTCTCGACGGGGCGCAGCACCAGGTCGGCGGCGAGCTGCTTGGTGTAATAGCCCGCGATGGGCCCCCACACGATGGCCACGTCGATGGAGTCGGACACCACGGCCTTGATGATGTCCTCGGGCCGGTTCATGCCACCGACGTAGGTGGTGCTGAAGCCGACCAGGTTGCCCACCACGCCGTGCTTGGAGAGGGCCATGGCCGGCGGCGTGTTCTCGCCGTCGGCCGCGAAGAGGTGCACCCCGATCCGCATGGTCTTGAGCGCGGGATCGTCGAGGCTGGTGACCGGGTGCGCCGCGTCGCGGCGCTGGACGATCACGTAGCTGGTGCGGAAGTAGGGGCGGGTGACGCCCGCCATGTCGGAGAGCACCGGCATCTGGAGCCAGACGTCGCAGTAGCGCCCGTTGAGCATCCGCATCATGCCCCGCGGGGCGGCCCAGTAGATGTACTCGAGCCGGGAGTTCCAGGTGCTGGCGAGCAGCTCGGCCAGCTTGTTCTCGACGCCTTCGCCCGCCTGGTTGGACATCGGCAGGTTGTCCGGGTCCACGCACACCCGCAGTACGCCGGGGAGCATGGGACCGGGGCGCTGGGCCACGGCCGGCACGCCGAGGAGCAGCGTGAGGGCGAGGCCGAGCCGGGCGGAGCGGAGCGAGGGAATCGGCATGGTCTTCCAGTATACCCACCCGGACGGGTGGTGTTCAGGGGACGGATCAATTCCGGGAGGACGCCCCGGGAATCGCCCGTTGCCGGACAGGACAAGGGCGGGTCAGCGAGCGACCCGCCCCTGTCGATCCTGCTGCCGCCAGCGACCTGGACGGGTCCGGAGACCCGCCCAGGCCGTGGAGGGAACTAGAGCCCGAAGACGGTCAGGACGCCGCCCTGGGTGGAGAACTGGCCCGCATCGCCGAAGGCGCCAAGGGCGCCCAGGCCGGCGGTCGGATCTTCAGCGCCGATACCCGCGGCGACGCCGATGCCCGCCCAGCCGCCGATGCCGGAGAGGACGGCCACGTACTGCTTGCCATCCGGCCCACGGTAGCTCATCGGGTTGCCGATGATGCCCGACGGGGTCTTGAACTTCCACAGCAGCTTGCCGGTCTTCTGGTCAAGCGCCTTGAGCCAGCCTTCCATGGTGCCGTAGAAGACCAGGCCGCCCGCGGTGGTCATCGCGCCGCCGTAGGCGGCGAGGTTTTCCTTCTGATCCCAGACGACCTTGCCGGCCATCGGGTCCCAGGCGAAGAAGCGGCCACGGTGGCCGCCCGGGCCGGGGAACATCCGCACGATCGCGCCGACGTACGGCTGACCGCGGGTGTACTTGACCTCGACGCCCTCGTAGTCCATGCAGATGTGGTTCGCGGGGACGTAGAAGAGGCCGGTGATCGGGGAGTACGCCGACGGCTGCTGGTCCTTGAAGCCGATGGCGGCCGGGCAGATGCCCTCGCCGTTCTTCTTCGAGGAGGTGCCGTAGCGGGGATCCTTGACCGGGACGCCGGTGGAGACGATGCCCTCGACCGGGGTGCCCGTGCCGGCGTTCTTGGCCCAGTTGATCGGGCCGAAGGCGTTGCCGACGATGACCTTGCCGTTGGTGCGGTCGACGGTGTAGCCGATGCCGTTCCGGTCGAAGTGGGCCAGCAGCTTCTGGCCGCCCTTCTCGAACAGGACGTTCTCGTTCACGCCGTCATAGTCCCACTCGTCGTGCGGGGTCATCTGGTAGATCCACTTCGCGGCGCCGGTGGTCGGGTTCCGCGCGAAGATCGACATCGACCACTTGTTGTCGCCGGGGCGCTGGTCGGGGTTCCACGAGCCCGGGTTGCCGACGCTGTAGTAGAACAGGTCGAGTTCCGGATCGTAGGTGTACCAGCCCCAGGTGGTGCCGCCGCCACGCTTCCACTCGTCGCCCTGCCAGGTGCTGATGCCGAGATCCTTGCCCTTGTGGGACGGATAGTTGGCATTGGCATCGCCGGTCAGCAGCACTTCGCTGTCCGGGCCGGTCGAGTAGCCGGTCCACAGGTGCTTGCCGGTGTTCACGTCGAACGCCGACACGCGGCCACGGACGCCGAACTCACCACCGGAGATGCCGGTGATGACGATGTCCTTGATCACGATCGGGGCCACGGTGATGGTCGCGCCATCCTTGTAGTCCTGCGCCTCGACCTGGGTCGGGGAGCTCTTCGGATGCCGCGCCTTCCACAGCTCCTTGCCGGTCTTCGCGTCAAGCGCGATCAGGTCGCCCTGGAGCGCGTTGATGAAGATCTTGCCGCTCTGGTGATACGCGGTGCCGCGGTTCACCAGGTCGCAGCACGCGATCGGGATCGCGTCGGCGGACTGATTCGGCACGTACTTCCAGATCTGCGGCGCGCCTTCCTTGGACAGGTCGAGCGCGTACACGATGTTCGGGAAGGACGTGTGCACGTACATCACGTTGCCGATGACGAGGGGATTGCCCTCGTGGCCACGCAGGGTACCCGTCGAGAACGACCACGAAGCCTTGAGGTTCGCGACGTTCGACGTGTTGATCTGGGCCAGCGGGCTGAAGCGCTGCATCGAGTAGTCGCGCCCGGGCATCTGCCAGTCGCCTTCCGGGGCGTTACGCGTCCACGCCCCCGAACGCGCCTGGGCATGGGCCGACACTGCGAGGAGCGAGAGCCCCGCGCACAGCCCGCCAGACAACATCTTGCGGGTAATACGGTTCATATGATGACCTCATGATGAAGGGTGACAGCAGCCCTCACGGGTTGCTGACTGCGCGGGGGGCCGCCAGGGCGATCGCGCCGGCGTTCGCGAGCGTGTCCCGGTTTTCCCCCGAGTCTTCTTGCTGCACCTGCGTCCTGCCTCAAAACACCCACGGCCACCCGGGAACCGCGTCCCGAATGGCCGTGCTGGCTATGCTGTCGCTGGATACTCGCGATGATTCCAATTGGTTCCATTCTGGAACGCATAATTGGCCCGCCAGCACCACATGCGCCAAGGCTCCGCTGCCCGAACGACCGGGGAGCCGGAGACACCACACCCACGAATGGCCACGCTGGAACCGGAGAATCCCACGGCAATCCTCACATCGGCACGACACCAAGCCCCGGACAACCGGAGCCACGGTGAGGTCGGCATGTGGATGATTGAAGCGGGCTTGTTATCGGTCGGGGAGGGGAGCCCCGACTGTTGCGGCCCCACCGAACTAGCTGGTAGTACCGTTCATCCGCCCCGAAGTTCCCGGACTGGAAACCCGGCGGAAAGCGGAGGGTCAGTATACAGCCAGCCGTATAACCTGTCAATCAGTTTGGAACCCCAGCCAGCCTAGGCCCCGACCCCGGTCCACTCGCTGCTGACCAGGGCGCCCCGCTCGGAGAATGGGGTCTCCAGCACCGTCCCCCGCCCCCCCAACCAGGCGCGCACCCGCTGACCCAGGTCCTGGGCCGCCTCCTCCTGCGGCACCAGCCCGTAGACCGTCGGCCCCCAGGAGCTCTGGCCCACGCCGGCCGCGCCGAACGCCGCCATCCGCTCCACCAGCGCCTCGGTGGGCCCCGGTGAGAACGCCCCCCCCTGGGCGGGTGCGAACCAGCCCCCGGTGATCCGCTGGACCTCCGTCAGGGCCGCCCCGAACGAGGTCAGGTCCGCGTCGGCCAGCGCCGGGAGCAGCTGCATCAGGACCAGGTGGGCCACCCGCTCCACCTCCCGCTCCGCCGGTGGCGGCAGGTCCCGGAAGGCCGCCGCCTCGGCGCTACCCGAGAGCCCGGGATGTCCCTCCGGGATCGCGATGACGCAGCGCCAGCTGGGCGGCATCGGCAGGCGGGAGATGAGGGGCGCCACGTCGCCCCCGGCACGCCGCCCTCCCTCGAGCACGAACCCGCCCAGCGCAAAGGTCCAGGTCCCGATGGCGGAACGCTGACCCCGGCCCACCGCCCGGGCCAGGGTGAGCGGGTCGGAGGGCTGCCCGAACAACTCGGCCAGCGCCCGGGCCACCGTGAGCGCCATCTGGGTTCCCGAGCCGAGGCCGGCGTGGGCCGGGATGGCGCGCTGCACCCGGAGGTGGGCTCCGGCGGGGATTCCGGTGGCGGCCAGGTAGCGTTGGGCGAACTCCAGCGCCCGGCCGGCATCGGGGCCCTCGGCCGTCAGCCGGTCGTGCCGGGTGGCGTCGAGGACCAGGCTGGGCGAGGGCACCGCCGCGCCGATCCCGCCGAAGCGCCGGCCGCGGTGCCCCCGCAGGTCCAGGATGCCGAAGTGGAGCCGGGCCGGCGCCTCGACCGTGACCCGCACCGGGAGGCCGTTGGGGCGGGTCATCGCGCCGGCGCCTCCGCGGCGCGGTCGGCCACCCAGGCGGAGAGCAGGGCCATCGCCTCGTGCTCCCGGGGGCCGGCGGTCTTGTCGACGATCACCTGCAGGCGGGCGTACTCCGCGGCGATCTCGGCGGCCGGGAGCAGGTGGGTGCGGGTGGCCAGGATCGCGGCCTCGAGCACGGCGTGGCGGGCGCGGTTGAAGCCCAGGAACTCGCGCCGGCTCCCCCGGTGCACCACCCGGGTAGTGATCCGGCTGCGGGGCGGGGTGGCGTCGACGGCGGTGACCTCCACCTCCCGCCAGCTGCACGCGGCCTCGAGCACCCGCCCGGCCACCCGGGTGGCGGGGACCGAGGCCGGGGTCGCGGCGGCGGGATGGTGGATCACCGCCTGGGCAAAGAGGAGCGCGTCGTCGGTGAGGTGCACCACCGCCACCCCGGTGGCGGCGAGGTTCCGGAAGGTCGCGGTCTCGAGGAACGGCTTGATCACGATGGCCTCCTCCCCCCACTCGACACCCATGGGCGCCACGTTGAGCGCCCCGGCGGCATCCTGGGTGGTGAGCAGGGTCTCGATGATCATCGGCGCTCCGGCGGGCTCAGGGCAGCGCGGCGCCGAGCAGGTGGCGGCGCACGAAGTCCACGGTGGCATAGAACTGGAAGTCCACGTTGGCCTTCTTCCGGAAACCGTGGCCCTCATCGCGCGCCAGAAGATACCAGACCGGGCCGCCGTTGCGCTCCACCGCCGCCACCATCTGCTCCGCCTCGCTGCGCGGCACCCGCGGGTCGTTGCCGCCCTGCACCACGAACAGCGGCCGCGTGATCCGGTCGGCGCGGTGGAGCGGCGCGATCGACTCGAGGTAGGCCCGCATGGCGGGGTCGCGCTCGTCCCCGTACTCCACCCGGCGCAGGTCGCGCCGGTAGCTCTCCGTGTGTTCCAGGAAGCTCACGAAGTTGGAGATCCCCACCACGTCCACCGACCCGCGGATCCGCTCGTTGTAGAGCGTGGCCACGGCGAGGGTCATGTAGCCGCCGTAGCTCCCGCCGGTGACCATCACCCGGTCGGCGTCGAGGCCGGGCTGCCCCGCGATCCAGTCGAGCAGGGCGCCGATGTCGCGCACCGACTCCTCGCGGTGCATGCCGTTGTCGCGCTTGACGAAGCTCTTGCCGTACCCGGTGGAGCCGCGGACGTTGGGCAGCAGGATCGCGACGCCGAGCTCCATCAGGAAGTAGTTGGAGCGGCCGAGGAAGCCGGGCGTGGACTGGCCCTCGGGGCCGCCGTGGATCGAGATGAGCACGGGGCGCGGCCCGGCAAAGCGGGCGGGGGGGCGGTAGAGGAAGCCCGAGATCTCGAGCCCGTCGAAGCTCGTCCAGCGGACCAGTTCCGGTTCCGGCAGCGCCGACCCGTCGAGGCCGCCCGTCTCGCTCTCGGTCCAGCGGGTGAGGGCCCCCGTCGCGGCGACGACACTGTACGCATCCGCCGCGGTGCGCGCGCCGCTCAGGGTGAAGGCGAGCTCGCCGCCCTGGGGTCGCCACTCGAGGCCCCCGATCAGGCCCACCGGCAGCCCGGGGACGGCACGGAGCCGGCCGCTCCGGGTGTCGAGCAGCGAGAGTCGCGAGCGCCCCGCCTCGTTGGCCACCAGCGCCACCGTCCCGCCGTCGGGGGAGAGGGCAAACTCGGCGATGTCCCAGGGGATCGAGGGCGTGAGGACCGTGACCCGACCGCTGGCGAGGTCCTGGCGCACCAGCCGCAGGAACTCGCCGCCGGCGTCGGTGGTGTAGTAGATGGCCCGCCCATCGGGGCTCCACCTCGCGGCCCCGCGCGCGACGGTGTCAGCCGGGGCGTCGGGAGTGAGGAGCGTCCGCGCGCCGGTGGCCAGGTCCAGGCGCCACAGCTGGGCCTGGTTCACCGAGCGGCCCTCCCGGACCAGCAGCGCCCCGTCACCGGGAGCCCAGTCCTGCACGCTCCAGCCACCGCCCTGCACCTCGAGGACGCGGTGGTCGGTCGCGGGATCACGGGGGTCCATCACGTAGAGGTCGCGGTCGGCGCCGTTCCGCCGGGTGGAACCGTAGGCGATGCGATCGCCCCGGCGCGACCACCGCACCCCGCCGTTCTGGGCCGCGCCGTCGGTCAGGAGGGTCACCCGTCCTCCCGGGACCTCCTGCCGGTACAGCTGGGTGAACTCGTTCCCCCCGGCGTCGCGTCCCAGCACGAGGAACCGGCCATCCGGCGACCAGCTTCCCTCGCCCACCGGCTCGTCGAAGAAGGTGAGCTGGCTGCGGGCCCCGCCGGGCCCTGCCACCCGGTGCAGCTGCGCGGTGTTGCCGAACCGGGTGCTGATGAGCAGCTCGCGGCGCAGCGGGTGCCACTCCATCACCGCCGCGCTTCGAAATTCGGTGTAGCGGCGGACGTCCTCGCGCAGCGCCGCCGGCAGCCCGGGGATGCCGCGCAGCACCAGGTTCTCGGCCGGGACGATCGTATCCGGGCGCTGGGCAGTCAGCGGGGCCGCGAGCAGCAGCACTCCCATGGCGACGAGGGCCCGGGCCGGGGCGCTCATGGCGTGAGCACCTGGACCTGCACGTGGGAGGGATGCCGCGCGCTGCGGTACACCCGGTGCGTCTGGGCCCGGAAGGCGCTCGCGGGCGCCTCGAAGATGTTGGGGACCCAGGTCTGCGGGTTGCGGTCATAGACCGGGAACCAGGTGCTCTGCACCTGGACCATGATCCGGTGTCCCTTCCGGAAGGTGTAGGCCTGCTGGTGGAGGTCCACCGTGAACGGCGTCACGCGGTTGGGTACCAGCGGGGTGGGGCGGTCCCACCCGGTGCGGTACCGTCCGCGCAGGATGTCGCCGGAGACCATCAGCTGGAAGCCGCCCATCCGGGGCGCGAGCGCACGCGCCGAGTCGGGATAGACGTCGATCAGCTTCACCACCCAGTCGGCGTCCTGGCCCGTGGTCGAGGCGAACAGGTGCGCCGCCACATCCCCGGCGATGGTCAGGTCGGCGTCGAGCGGCTCGGTCTCCCAGGAGAGCACGTCGGGGCGGTTGTGGACCAGGCGCTGGTCCTCCACCTGCCAGGCATACCAGCTCGACCCGCGCGGGTGGTAGGTCTGCTGGATCGGCCGCGCGCGGTAGGGCACGGGGTGCGCCGGGTCGGAGACGTACGCGTCAAACGCCTCCGGGCCCGCGGGGGGCGGGTCGAACGACAACCGGCCATCGGCCCGGAAGTAGAGCGGGCGCGCCGGGGCCTCCCCCTTGGGCGGCCAGCGGTCGAAGGCCTTCCAGTCATTGCGGCCCGCCACGAAGAGCAGCGCCTCGGGGAGCGGGAGCCGGCCCCGGTCCTTGAGCCAGTAGGCGAACCACGGCGCCTGCACCTGCTCCCGGAAGTAGGTCCCGGTGGAATCGGCGAAGCTGATCTTGCCCAGGCTGTCGCCGGCGCCCTGCCAGCCACCATGGTTCCACGGTCCCATCACCAGGTAGTTGATGCCGGTGGAGTCCAGCCGCTCCAGCGCCGCGTACGTGGCCAGCGCGCCGTAGAAGTCCTCCTGGTCCCACCACCCGCCGACGGTGAGCGTCGGCACCGTGAGCCGCGTCAGGTAGGTGGGGAGGGAGCGCGCCTTCCAGAAGGCGTCGTAGGTGGGGTGGCGGGTGAAGTTGGTCCAGGTCGGCACCTTCCCCGCGAGCAGCGTGGTCAGGCGGGCGAGCGGGCCCTGGGCCAGGTACCAGTCGTAGGTGTCGTACCGGGTAATGGGCAGCGGCACCGAGCCGTCGTTGGAGAGCTCCATGTCGGCGGCGTACTCGAAGCCGTATGAGAGGCGGAACGCCCCCTGGTGGAAGAAGTCGTCACCGATCCAGGTGTCGGTCATCGGGGCCTGGGGCGAGACGGCCTTCACGGCGGGGTGCGGGTGGATCCCGGCCATCGCGGCCAGCCAGCCCGGGTAGCTGATGCCCAGCACCCCGACCCGCCCGTTGTTGCCGGGGACCGCGTGGAGCAGCCACTCGACGGTGTCCCACGTGTCGGTGCTCTCGTCGACGCCCTTCGGGTCACCGGGGTCGTGCAGCGGCCGGTTCATGACGAACGTGCCTTCCGAACCGTAGCGGCCCCGGATGTCCTGCAGCACGATCAGGTACCCTTCGGCCGCCAGCTCCTTGAGGTAGCCCTGGAAATAGCGGCCCGCGCGGCCCGCGATGCCGTACGGCGTCCGCACCATGAGGAAGGGCAGGGCCTCGTCGTGGCCCGCCGGGCGATAGACGAGGGTGTGCAGCCGCGCGCCGTCGCGGGTGGGGACCATCGCCTCCCGCACCTCGAAGCCGGGGACGGAATCGGCGGCGGCCTGCCCCGCGAGTGGTGCGGCGAACAGGGTCAGCAGCAGCGTGAATGCACGACGCATGTCGGGATTGCCTCCAGAAGTGACCTGCCCTCCAACGGCCCAATCGCCTGATCACCCAATTGCCCAATCGCCCAATCACCCAATCGCCTAATCGCCTAATCGCCCAATCGCCCAATCGCCTGATCGCCCAATCGCCCAATCGCCCAATCGCCGCCCTACCGCACCACCGCCGCCGAGGGCGGCGCGCTGCCGAGGTCCGGGCCGTCGCCGGTGGGCGGGACCGAGGCGCCGTCGGCGCGGTCCGGGACCCGCAGGCCCCGGCCGCCGGTGAGGAACCAGTCGAGCATCCGGTAGCCGTACTCCGTGAGCACGGACTCGGGGTGGAACTGCACACCCACCACCGGGTGGGTCCGGTGCGCCACGGCCATGATCTCGCCGTCGTCCGCCGTGGCGGTGACCCGGAGCTCCGGCGGCAGCGACGCCGGGGCGATGACGAGCGAATGATAGCGGGTGGCCACCAGCGGGCTCGGGAGCCCGGTGAACACCGAGGTGCCGTCGTGGCGGATCGGCGAGGTCTTGCCGTGCATCGGCCGGCCGGCCCGCACGATCTCCGCGCCGTAGGCCGCGCCGATCGCCTGGTGGCCGAGGCAGACCCCGAGCACCGGAATCGTCGGGCCGAAGCGGCGGATCACCTCCACCGAGATGCCCGCCTCGGTGGGGGAACAGGGGCCGGGAGAGACGATGATATGCGTGGGCCCGAGCGCCGCCACCTCGTCGGGGGTGAGCGCGTCGTTGCGCCGCACCATCGGCGCCTCGCCCAGCTCGGCCACGTAGCGGGCCAGGTTGTAGACGAAGCTGTCGTAGTTGTCGAGCAGCAGGATCATGGGGTCACCACGCCGCCGGCCAGCGCCTGGATGAGCGCACGGGCCTTGTGCAGCGTCTCCTGATATTCGCTCTCGGGGTCGGAGTCCGCCACGATGCCGCCACCCACCGAGAAGGTGACCCGGCCGCCCGCCGCCACGAAGGTCCGGATGACGATGCTGGTGTCCATGGCGCCGGTGACGCTCAGGTAGCCGATCGACCCGCAGTAGATCCCGCGCCGCGACGGCTCCAGCTCCGCGATGATCTCCATGGCCCGCACCTTGGGGGCTCCGGTGATGCTCCCGCCCGGGAACGCCGCGGCCAGCAGGTCGGTGGCGTCGCGCCCCGGGGCCAGGGTGCCGGTGACCGCCGACACCAGGTGATGCACCGTGCGGTGCCCCTCCAGCGCGAACAGCTCCGGCACCCGCACGCTGCCCGGGCGGCACACCCGCGACAGGTCGTTCCGCAGCAGGTCCACGATCATCAGGTTCTCGGCCCGGTCCTTGGGGCTGTCCACGAGCGCGCGGGCCAGCGCCGCGTCGTGCTCGGGTGAGATCCCGCGGGGCCGGGTGCCCTTGATGGGGCGGGTCTCCACCTGGCCCGACGGCTCCACGGCCAGGAACCGCTCCGGTGAGGCGCTGGCCACGCCCAGCCCCTCGTACTCGAGGTAGGCGGCGAAGGGCGCCGGGTTGAGGTGGCGCAGCCGGCGGTACAGCCGCCAGGGGTCCTCCTCGAGCGGGCTCTCCAGCCGCTGGCTCAGGTTGGCCTGGAAGATGTCGCCCGCGACGATGTAGTCCACCACCCGCTGCACCGCGTCGAGGTAGCCCCGGTGGGTGAACGACGAGCGGAGCCCGATGCCCCGGGCGAACTCGGTGCCCTCGACCGGATACGAGGGCGCCGGCGGCCCCCCGCGTCCGGGGCTGCTCCACACCCGGCCGGTGGCGCCGCCGCTGGGGCCGGCCAGCAGGCGCCGCACCCAGGCGAGCCGCTCCGCGGCCCGCGCCGCCCGGTCTGCCCCCGTCGCCGGGAGCCCGGTCGAGACGATCCACGCGCGCCGCACGGCGTGGTCCCAGGCGATGACCCAGTCATACAGGCCGAGCACCGCGTCGGGCAGCGCGAGGTCGTCGTGGCGGGTCGGCGGGATGCGCTCGAGGACGGCGCCGTAGTCGTAGGCGAGGTACCCCGCGAGCCCGCCCTGGAACGGCGGCAGGCCGGCCACCGGCTCGGCCCGGCAGCGCTGCAGCAGGGCCTGGGCCTGCGCCAGCGCCGAGGGGCTGGCGGGCCCGCGGGTCCGGATCACCTCGGCCGGCGCGGCCATCAGGAACGAATGGCGACCGTGGCGTTCCGGGTCGGCGGCGCTGTCCAGGAAGAGGAGGTATGGCTGGCCCAGGAACCGTTCCGCCGTGGCCACCGGGTCGGGGGCGGGGAGCAGTTCCTCGACCAGCGGGAGCTCAGGCATCCGGCGCTCCGCCCTCCGGGCGCAGCCGGGCGGTCGGCCGGAAGTGCTCCCGGTTCGGGTCTTCGGCCGGCGTGAGGTAGCCGAAGCTGAGCGCCCCCTCCTGCCGGTAGGTCTTGCCCAGCTGGATCGCGAGCCGCGCCCGGGCCAGCTCCTTGCCAAGGTAGAACCCGTGGGCGCCGTCGGTGACGCCGAGCTGGTCGAAGATCCCCTGGATGTCGGTGCCGCGGACGAAGCGCTCGTGGTTGAAGACCGTGATGACCTCGCGGTCGGCGAAGATGCGGAAGTTGGGGTCGCGCACCTGGGCCTGGACCTCCCGCAGCTCCGCCTCGCTGTAGGTGAGGATCCGGGGGTCCTTCACCGTGACCAGGCGATCGTCCACGTGCTTCGGTGTCGTCTTCTGGGTGACGGCGTAGTGCATGAGCCGGCGCGCGATGTCGATCTCGCGCACCGCGCCCCGCGCCCACGGGATCACCTCCGTGGTGAGCACCGCCTTCACCCCCACCTCCTGGCACACCGCGAGCAGCAGCGCGTGCATCCCCGTGGTGTCGGCGCTGGTGAGCTCGGTGATGTTCCCCACGCCCATCAGCTGGGGCACCCCGGGGTAGCGCCGGTGGATCTCGGCGTAGCGCTCGAGCGAGGCCATGAACCCGAAGCCGATCGGCTCGATGATCGGGTCGATGAGGTAGGGCACCCCCGCCCGCTCCAGCGCGGTCAGGGTGGGCTCGAGGGTCCCGAGTCCGGCGCCGAAGTCCGGGATGGCCACCGCCCGGGCGCCGGTGCCCCGGAGGTCCTCGATCACCTCGCGGTTGGAGCCGTTGACGCTGAGCACGCACTCGGCACCCGCCGCGACCGCCGCGCGGATCTCCTCGCGGTCGAAGGTGTCCACGCTGACCCGCATCCCGAGCCCGCGCAGCTCGCGGACCACCGGCCCGAGGTCGGGGAAGGGGACGCCCGGGGTGCAGCCGACGTCGATCAGGTCCGCGCCCGAGGCCTGGAAGTACCGCGCCTCCGCCAGCAGCGCCTCCCGGCTCCACCGCGGGGCGTTGTTGATCTCGGCCAGGATCTCGATGTCGTAGGCGCCGTAGTCGCGCGCCGCGGCGGCCTGCCCGAAGTAGCGCGGAATGTCGCGCAGGTCCTTGGGGCCCCGCTCGGCCCGCACGCCGAACCGCTCGGTGAGGATCGCCGGGTCTCCCTCGGTGAGGCCGGGGAGGAGGATGAGGTCGGTGCCGGGGGGCACGGTGAGGAACTTCGCGATCCACGACGTGGTGAGGAGGGCGGCCACCGTGATCCGCAGAACGGCCACCTCCGCCACGAAGGGCGGCTGCATCCCGGCCAGCACCCGCCGGAGCGCCGGCTCCGCAAGCTTGCCGGTGACGAACAGGACGCGGCGCGGGGCTCCGGCGGTCGGCCCGGCGGCCGGCTCGCTCACGCCGGGTCGCCCCCGCGGACCCACTTGTTGGGCGTGCCTTCGAGGGCGCCGCCGGCGGGCTTCCACAGCACGGTGTCCTCGATCTTCCGCGCAAGTTCCCAGTCCTTGTCGGTGATGCCGCCGGCGGAATGGGTCTGCAGCTTCACCCACACCTTGGCCCACGTCACCGTCAGGTCGGGGTGATGGTATGCCGCCTCGCTCAGGAACCCGATGGTGTTCACCAGCGCCAGTGTGGTGAGCCAGCCATCGGTCTTGTACTGGCGACGGATCCAGCCGTCCTCGTAGTACCAGCCGGGGAGCGCCGCCAGCCGCGCGGTGATCTCGGCCTCCGTGTAGGTGCGTTCCTTGTCCGCCATGTGCCCTCCCCGTATGGTGCGGGCGCGCCCAGCGGGCCGCGCCGCCGTCCGGCCTACATCACGTCCCCGCCGTTCACCAGCAGCAGCTGGCCGGTCACGTAGCGCGCCTGGTCCGACGCCAGGTACACGGCCGCCGCCGCCACGTCCTCCGGCGTGCCCCAGCGCCCCAGCGGTACCTGGCCGGCTACGCGGTCCCGGAACGCCTGCGGGGCGCCGCTGCCGAAGGCGGTGTCGATCCACCCCGGGCCGAGCACGTTGACCCGGATGTGCGGCGCCACCGAGCGGGCCAGCGCGCGGCTGAAGCCCAGCACGCCGCCCTTCACCGCGGCGAAGAGTTCGGGATTCTCACCGGCCATGCCCTGCAGCACCCGGTCCCAGGACATGTTGATGATGACGCCGCCCGCGGGCTGCTGCTGCATCAGCTCCGCAGCCGCCCACGACGCCTGCATGGTGCCCTTGAGGTCGACGGCCAGCAGGAGGTCGAGCTTGGCCTCGCGGGAGAGCCCGGCACCCGTGCCGGTGAGGACGTCCGCACCCGCGTTGTTGATCCACGCGTCCACCCCGCCCAGCGCCGCCCGGGCCGCCGGGACAAGGCCGGCCACGCTCGCCGGCTCGGCGAGGCTCGTCTGCGCCACGGTGGCGCGCCGGCCGAGGGCGCGCACCTCCGCGGCCACGGCCTCCGCCCCCGCCAGGTTGGCGCGGTAGGTGAGGAGCACGTCCGCGCCGGCCCGGGCCGCGGCCAGAACGATGGCCCGGCCGATCCCGCTCGAGCCCCCGGTCACGAGGACCCGCTTGCCGGTCAGGGAATTGCCTGCGGAGGGAATGGCGTTGTCGGCGGCCATGGCAGGGCGTAACATACCGGGGCGGGCCGACCGAACAAGGGAGCGCGGTGGTGCGACTGCTGGTGAGTGTACGGGATGCGGGCGAGGCGCGGGCGGCCCTCGCGGGGGGCGCCGACATCATCGACGCGAAGGACCCGGCGCGGGGCGCCATCGGGGCCGTCGCGACCGAGGCGCTTGCCGCGATCCGGGGCGTGGTGCCGGCCGAGGTGCGGTTGAGCGCCGCGCTGGGTGATGTCGGCACCTACGAGGACATCGCGCGGGCCATGGACCGGGTCGCGGTGCCGCTGCACTTCGTGAAGCTCGGCTTCCACGGCATCCGCGATGCCGGCCAGGCCGAGGACCTGCTGCGCGAGGCGGTGCGGCGGGCCGCGGGCCTGCCGGGGCGTCCCCGCGTGATCGCGGTGGCCTACGCCGACGCCGGCCGGGTCCATTCCCTTCCGCCCGACGCCTTCCAGTACTTCGTGCCCGAGGCGGGCGGCGATGGCGTGCTGGTGGACACCTGCCTCAAGGACGGGCAGCACCTCTTCGACTTCCTCGATCCCGCCTCGCTGGCCTCACTCGCCAGCGCCCTCGCCAGCCACGAGATCCCGCTGGCCGTGGGTGGCAGCCTGGGACTGGCCCACGTCCGGCAGGCGAGCGAGGCGGGGGCGGCGATCTTCGGGGTCCGCGGGGCGGTGTGCCGCGGCGGCCGCAACGGCATCGTGGATGACGGCCTGGTGCGCGACCTGGCCCAGGCACTCCGGCTGGAGCGGGCCCGCGCGGTCGACTGACCTAGTCCGCCGCGAAGGCCTCCGCCCCCACGATCCGCACGGCCATGCCCGCGGGTGCCACCCGCGCGAACCAGGGGTCCACCAGTTCCGAGCCCCCGTCCACCGGCTTGACCAGCAGCAGCTCCTCCGCGCCGAGCAGCGTGGCGAGGTAGGCCGCGAGGCTGTCGCTGGTCACTTCCCAGCGGTGCGGCAGTTCATCCGCCGCGCGCAGCCAGCGGGAGGGTGCCAGCACCGGTACCACCCCATCGTGATGTGCCTGCAGCACCCCGGGCCGGTCCTCCACCAGGCGGCTGCCCGGAATCGCACCGGCCACCACCCAGGCGAACTGGTCCATGGCGAGGATGGCCATCCAGTGCGCCGCCGTGGGGTTGAGTCCGTGGGCTTCCTCGAACCGGCGCACCTGGTCGGCGAACGGCCCGCCCCCGGGGATCACCACCAGCGGACGGGCCAGCCCCAGCCGGGCCACCGCCCGGCCCACCCGGGGCAGCAGGCCCGGCGTGGCAAGCAGCCCGCCGCCCACCTTGACCACCGTCAGCACCCGGAGCCCGCCGCGTCGGATCGCATGCCGGGATATCTCGCCCGCCCCGCCGGCCGGGACAAGGTCGCCTGCTCGCCCCGCTCCCCTTCCCGGGGTAACTTCTTGCCACGATGGAGCTGATCCCCGTCCTCGACCTCCTGCGAGGCCAGGCCGTCCACGCCCGCGCGGGCCAGCGCAAGACCTACCGGCCGGTCCAGTCCGCGCTCCTTCCGGGGCGCGCGGGCGACGCCGTGGCGCTGGCACGCGCGTACCACACCATGCTGGGGGCCTGGCGGTGTTATGTCGCCGACCTCGACGCCATCGAGGGGTGGACCCCCCAGGTGAAGGTGATCCGCGCCCTGGCCGACCCGGAGCACGGGTTCGGCGAGGGGCTGCTGGTGGACGGCGGGGTGGCGACGCCCCGGGGCGCGGAGGCGCTGCTCGAGGCGGGGGCGTCCACCATCGTGGTGGGGCTCGAGACGCTCAAGGGATTCCGGGACCTCAAGGCCATCGTCAAGGCGGTCGGCGGCGACCGGGTGGTCTTCAGCCTCGACCTGCTCGACGGCAAGCCGGTGCAGCGCCGCAGCCATCGCATCTCCACCCAGGACGCGGTCGGCCTCGAGCTCGGGGCGCGCGCGGCCGAGGCCGGCGTGTCGGCGCTGGTGGTGCTCGACCTGGCGCTGGTGGGAACGGGCTCGGGGCCCCGGAACCTGGACCTGCTGGAAGGACTCAAGCGGCTGGTGGGGCTGCCGGTCTATGCCGGCGGCGGGGTCCGCTCCACCGACGACCTCAAGGTGCTCTCGGAGTCGGGGTGTGACGGCGCCCTCGTCGGCTCCGCCATCCACACCGGGGCCATCGGGCCGCCCCCCTGAGCTCAGATCGCCAGGCGGTAGGTCGCCGACTGGCCGAAGCTCTCCTCCACTTCCATCTCGATCGCAGTCAGGTTGCGGATGCCCATCGCCGCGAGCTCCTCCCGCGTCCGGTGGGCGAAGTGCTGCGCGATCATCTCCGCCGTCGTGTTCTCGATCGGCATCATGGCACAGTCCACCGCGGGGAAGGTGTAGGTGTGCTCCCCGAAGTAGTCCACCTGCCGGTGCTTCCCCACCTCCCGGAACGCCAGCTTCGGGTTCTTCACCGGCAGCAGCACCTTGTGGTCGATCTCGTCGGTGAGCTGGCGGACGATCTTCTTGAGGATCGAGAAGTCCACCACGAAGAGGCACTCGTCGTCCACGCTCCCCTCGACCGTCACCCCGACCCGGTAGTTGTGGCCATGGAGGGTCTCGCACTGGTGCCCGCGGAAGGTGATGAAGTGGGCGGAGCTGAAGACCAGGTAGTCCTTGCTGACGGTCACCTTGAAGTCACTGCGCACGGTCGGTCCTCGAATGCTCGGGCACCCACCCGTCCTCGATCAGCTCGGCGAACAGGGCGGCGGCGGTCAGGTCGGCGGTGGTGCCGGGGTTGCGTGAATTCTGCGCGTCGCGGAGGCTCGCGTCAAACACCGCCAGCGCGGCGCGTCCCGCCTCGTCGCGGAGCCCGCCGGCCGCCAGCACCCCGGCGGCCCGGGCGCTGACCTCGGCGGCGGCCGCGGCCCCGAGCTTCCGGGCGATGAGCGTGTCCGGCTGGTGGGCCAGCAGCGTCAGAAAGGTCTCGACGGTGGCGTCCTCCCAGCCCAGCCCGGCGGCGCGCGCGCCCCGCACCGCCGGCAGCCCGACCTCGAAGGTCGTGCGGAAGCCGCTGGCGTACTCCGCCGCGATCGCGTCGCGCGCCGCCGCGAGCCCCATCGCCTCGAGCAGCGTGACGCTCGGGGCCTCAGTCACGTCCTGCTCGGCCGCGCGGCCCAGCCCGCCGGGGCTGGCCTCGCGGATGGCCGCGTAGGCCGCCGCGGCGTCGGCCACGGTGGTGTGCCGCAGGACGGTGCGGAGTCCGTCGCGCAGCACGCCGGAAAGCGCCGCCCCGCGGGCCAGGGGGGTGAGCAGCAGGATGATGCCGAGGTTGGTGTTGGCGGCGGTCCAGCGCCGGGTGGCCCGGACTGCGTCGCGGATGGTCTCGCCCAGCGGGCGCTGTCCCGCCTGGGCCAGCACCGGCCCGATGGCGATGGCGCTGGCCACGAAGTCCTCGTAGCGCATGTCGCGGAAGGGCCGCCCCGGCGCCACGTTCCCGGGTTTGGGCGCGCTTGCCTCCAGGAGGCAGGCGAGCGTGGCGTATGCCGAGAGTTCCGCCGGGGCCGTGCTCACGGGCGGCCCGCCGCCAGGAGCTGGTCCACCACCGCGCCGGCGACGTCGAGGCCGGTGGCTCCCTGCAGTCCCTCCCAGCCGGGGATGCCGTTGACCTCGAGCACGTACACCGTGCCGTCCGCCGCCGGGAGGAGGTCCACCCCGGCGTACTCCGCGCCCACGGCGCGCGCGGCGCGCACCGCCAGGTCGGCCCAGGCGGGCGGCAGCGTGGTCGCGGTGGCCCGTCCCCCGCGCGAGACGTTGGTGCGCCACCCGTCGGCGCGCCGCTCGATGGCCCCCAGCACCCGGTCGCCGACCACGAAGGCGCGCAGGTCCCGGCCGCCGTGGGGGATGAACCGCTGCAGGTAGTAGACCCCGCGGATGGTCTCGATGACGCGAAACACCCGCCAGGCCATGTCCTCGTCGCTCACCCGGCTCATCCCGAGCCCCATCGAGCCGAACAGCGGCTTCACCACCACGTCGCCCATCGCGTGGAAGGCGGCAAAGGCGTCCTCCGCCCGCTCGCAGGCCACCGTCTCCGGCGTGGGCAGCCCGGCGCGCTCCAGGATGGCGCTGGTCCACGCCTTGTCCACCGTGCGCTCGATGGCGCGTGCGGTGTTCACCACCCGGACCCCGTCCTCCTCCAGCCGGTGCAGCGTGTCCACCCGGTAGATCAGCTGCTCCAGCGTGCCGCTCGGGATGATGCGCGGCAGCACCGCCCGCGCCGCCGTCAGCGCGTGGGCGCCGTTGCGCACCCCCGCGTCGCGCCCCATCCGACCCACGTTCCCCTCCCAGGGGAGCAGAAGCGGCACGAGCCCGCGCGCGCTCACGGCGCGCACGAGCTCGTCGGTATGCCAGCCGGTGCTGGAGGCGAGGATGACCACATCCATGCGCGGGGTGGCCGCCGGGCAGCGCCCGGCGGCCGGGGCAGCGGTTACGGCTTGCTGGTCAGGTGCCCGACCAGCGCGGTCAGGCCACCGTCGGCAAACTTGGGCAGGTCATCGCCCACCGCCTTGAAGGCGGCGGTGCCGGTGCCGGTCTTGAGCGCCGCCGCGGTGGGGAAGTACAGCTTGGCCTGGCGGTAGAACGCCGCCGCGCTGCCGTCGAGGTTGCGCGAGAACTTGGCCAGCTCCGCCCGGCTGAAGCCGATCTCGGCGGCGCCCGCGCCCACCAGCGGGAGGTGGGTGGCCGCGTAGTACGCCTCGAACGCCGCCGCGTCCTTCGGCGCGTTGTAGAGCACCGTCACGAACGCGGTCGTGTCGCCGCTCGCCAGCGGGGAGGCGTCGTTGGTCTGCTCGCCCACCAGCGCCGTCAGGCCTCCGGTGGCGAAGTTGGCCAGGTCATCGCCGATCGCCTTGAATCCCGGGGTGGCGATCCCCTTCTCCAGGTCGGCCATGCTGGGGAACCACAGCACCGCCTGCCGGTAGTACGTCGGCGCCTTGCCGTCGAGCGTGGCGTCGAACTTGGTCAGCTCCGCTGCCGTGAAGCCCACCTCGGCCTGCTTCTGGCCCACCAGCGGCACGTGGGTCTCCCAGTAGTACTTCTCGAAGGCGGCCGCGCTCTTCGGCGTGTTGTAGATGACCGTGACGAACGCCATCGGCGGTGGCGGGGGCGCCGGCTGGGCCGCGGTGGTGTCGGCGGCCGGCTTGTCGGCGGGCTTGGCGCAGGCGGTCAGGGCCGCGAGGCCCAGGACGGCGAGGAGGGAGAGGCGACGCATCAGCAGATCCTTGCTGGACGTGGGGGAATGTGGGACGACACCATGGGCGCCCGGGCCACGCGGCCCGGGCCGTCAGTCGGGATAGAGCGACCGCTGCAGCACGTCGACGTTTACCTGGCCGGCGTGGTGGGTCCGGCCCGAGGTGGCGCTGGTGAGCCACACCTCCGCCGGGCTGAACAGCAGCGGGTCGATCTTGTAGAAATCCTTGTCGTACCGCTCGAAGATCTCGTAGAACGGCGTGCCGTAGTCCTTGGAGGCGCTGGCCGGGAGCCTGGCCGCGAGGTCGGCCAGCTCCGTGTCATCTGCCTTCACGGTGTAGTGCGCCTGCCCGCCGTAGAGGATGCAGTCGTTGGTGCGGCCGATGCCCCGGAGGTCGTTCTTGGCCACCGTCGCGATGGGCGCCGTGCCGATGCCGCTCACCACCTTGCGGACGTCGAAGCCCAGCGTCTCCATCTTGTGCAGGCCGGTCTCGAGGATCCGGGCCGAGATCTGGGTCCCCCCCGCCAGGCTCGCGGTCGGGGCGATGATGAACGTGAGCTGGGCCGGGGAGAGCGTGGCCTTCCGCGCCACGTACTCTGCCACCGCGTCGGTCGGGACGGTCCGGCCCTCCAGCACCAGCACGCCGCACGTGGCCTGCTCCGCGTAGTGCAGCTTCTCGAACAGTTCCTTCTCTACCCGGGCGTGGGCCCGCAGCGGCCCGGACCCCATGGCGAAGTACTTCTCGACCTGGATGGCCCACCCTGCGTACTGCGAGGCCATGCAGGCCACCGCGGGGTGGTCGGTGCGCACCTGCACCGCCGGCCAGGTGCGGCCCCCCAGCGACACCTGGGCGTACTCGACGTCGCCCAGGCCGCCCATGCAGATCTCGCCGAGCAGCAGGCCCGCGTTGAGCCCGCCGTCCACCGCCACCCCCGCGTCGATGACCCGGGCGCCGCACGGCAGCGTGGTGGTGGCGATCCGCAGGCCCGCCGGATCCTCGGCCATCACGTCCGCGAGGTCGCGGGCGCGCTCATTCATCTGGAGGCTGGTCATCGGTGCATCCGTCGAGTCGCCAGGGGGGTCCCGGCCGCAGGTGACCGGGGCGTCAAGATAATTCCGGAGGGGGAACTTGCCCAGCGCGGCCGGGCGCCGGCTAGGCCCGGATCAGGATCTCACCCCGGCCGTCATTGGCCAGGTCGCCCATGAGCCGCCGCACCCGGAAGCCGCCGTCGGGGAGCGAGCCGAAGGGGCCGGGCAGCCCCCGCCATGCACGGGCCAGCATCGTGAGCATCGTGAACGGGAACACGCCGCAGTCATTGAAGGTGGGCGGCAGCGCGGCCGGCAATGCCGGGAGCAGCAGGGTGCCCCGCCGCATGCCGGTGCCCGCCCCGCGCCCCACGGCGCCGGCCACCGCGATGGTGCCCGCCACCATCCGGCTGGCCAGGTAGTCCCCCGCGCCGCCGTTGATGAGCATCACGCCCCGGCGCATCCGGTCCCCGGCCCGCGCGCCGGCGTTGCCGGTCACCAGCACGAGGCCACCCGACATCCCCTGGTGATCGCCGGGGATCGCCCCGCCGAGGAAGTCGCCGGCGTCGCCCGCGATGTGGATCTCGCCGCCCTTCATGCCGCTCGCCGCGAAGGCCCCCACCCGGCCGGCCACCTCGATCCGCCCGCCGGTCATCCGCTGGCCCAGGTAATCGCCGGCCGCCCCCTCGACCCGCAGCGTGCCGGCCGCGAGGCCCGCGCCCAGCCGGTCGAGCCGGGCGCCGTCCCCTGCCACCACCAGCACCTCGCCCGGGGTGCCCTCGAGGGTGAACAGCTCCTCGACCCGCAGGGTCCGGTTGCCCGCCACCAGTGGCAGCGCAGCCACCTCGGCCAGCGTCCGCCCCGCGAGCGGGGCCGCGGTCAGCGCCGCGCAGTCCACCCGCGAGGGGGGCGCGGCACGGAGGACCAGGCGGAGGGCGCTCATGACGCCAGGATCTCGCGCAGCTTGAAGTGATACTTGCCGAGCTTGCCGCCGTAGTTGCCGGCGCTGACCCGGTGGATCCCCTGGGCCCGCCCCAGGGCGGTCACCGCGCGGATGCCGGCCTTCATCGAGGCGGCGATGTCGTCGGCGGTCAGGCCGTCGATCACGATCTCCATCACCGAGCCGATCTCCGGCGAGAGCTGGCTCTTGGTGATGCCCCGGATGGTGGGGCAGAAGGCGTCGTTGGTCGAGGCGCCCAGCGCCTTGTAGCGCGAGCCCACCTTCGAGCCGGAGCGCACCACGCCGCCGGGGAAGGGCATGATCACGTTCGGCACCGCCCGCATCGCGGTGATCGCCGCCTCACACGCGGCCAGGGCCTGCGGCTGCGACTCGGCCAGCACCAGGAAGTTGCCGCCGCCCACCGCCGGCACCACGCCCGTCGTCTCCTCCACCAGGAACTCGCCGTCCATCACCGGCACCCGCCAGTAGCGCTTCCCGGCGATCTGCTTCGAGGCCTGGAAGCCGTCGCCGAAGAATCGCAGGTTCTTGCCCAGGGCCACCGGGTCGCCGCCCACGATGCCGGCGAACGCCGCGCTGGTCGGGCTGGTGAGCACGCACTGGCCGATGCGCCGCTCGAGCTGCTTGGCCAGTTCCTTCCCGGACATCGCGAAGAGCAGGATGGCCACGCCGGGACGGCCGTCGGGCGTCTCGGCGGGCCCCAGCTCCCGCTCCACCCCGGCCTCGCAGCCGCACGCGATCACCGACGTGGCGAACCCGGTGGCGGCGTTGGCCGCGTGGTAGGCCCACGCCAGGTTCTGCGCCGTGATGATCACCCGCGTGGCCTTCATCCCGAAGGCCTCGGCGAACTCGTCGTCGATCGTCACGCCGTTGAGGATCACCGGGCGCCCCCGCGGCAGGGATGGGTCCGCAGGTCGGCCCCATGGCCGAAGGCCGCCATCTCGTCGTTGGAGATCCGGAGGCTGTCCGCCCGCATCGTCTGGTAGCGGGCAAAGTGCTCCTCCAGCCGCCGCTCGATGCCCCGGTCGTACGCCGGGGCCACCATGTGGTACCGGCCCCAGGTCACCTGCACCACCTTGCCGTCACGCACCACCAGGCGGCCGTCCTTGAAGACGTACTCGGGCGCGGTGAACATCCGTTCCCGGTCCGGCTCGTCGCGGTACACCGTGATGTCGGCGGTGGCGCCCGCGCCCAGGTGCCCGATGTCGGCGATGCCGAGCAGGCGGGCCGGCGCGGCCCGGGTGAGCACCGCGATCTCGTATAGCGAGTACTCGCGGTCGAGGCTGCCCAGCGTGGACAGCGCCTTGGCATCGGGATGGATGAGGCCGAGCCGCTCGTTGCGGAAGGTCTTGTCCATCAGCAGCCGGATCAGGTGCGGATAGGTGGTGAACGGTGCGCCGTTGGGGTGGTCGGTGGTCAGGAAGACCCGCCAGGGATCATCCACCAGCAGGAAGATCTCGAGGCCGATGGCCCACTGCAGCGCGTTCACGAAGTTCTGGTCGCGGTACTTGAACGGCAGCACCCCGCACCCGGCGTCGCACTCGATGTCCATCACCACGAACTTCTTCGGGCTGGCCAGCCCGGAGTTGCGGTGCTGGGTCATGTTGTCGCCCGAGGCGGTGACCGTCTGCCCGAACAGGATCTGTCCCACGTCGCAGCTGGCGTTCGGCGTGCGGTTGATCTTCTCGGCGATCCGGGCCGCGGCGGAGGAGAACTTCCGGTCGCCCTCGGTGTCGTAGCTGTGGAACTGGATGTGCGTCAGGTGGATCGGCAGCCCATCGGCCGCGTCGATCGTGCCCAGCGTGGTGGGATAGTTCCCCGGCATCCCGAGGTTGCTCGAGTGCACGTGCAGCGGGTGCGGCACCCCCAGCTCGTGCACCGCGCGGGACAGCACCCGCAGGATGTCGCGCGGGGTGACCCCGTAATACGGGTGCGCCTCGTCCAGCTCGAACCGCCGCTGGTTGAACTTGAACGCCGAGATCCCCCCGGGGTTCACCACCTTGATGCCCATGCACCGGGTGGCGTTGAGGGTCCAGCCCACGTAGTCGTTGATCAGCGACTGCTCCGCCCCCGACGCCATCAGTCGGAGCAGGAAGTCGTCACTGCCGAGCATCACGTAGCCGCCCTTGTCCACCAGCGGCGTGTCGCCCATCTCGAGGTGCGCCTGCCGCGCGTTCACCGGCAGGATCGCCGGCTCGAAGCAGGCCGTGTACCCCATCTCGGCGTAGCGGTAGCCCGTGGCCAGCGTGCCGGGCGCCGCGTGGCCGCAGCTGGCGCGGGTGAGCCCCGTGCGCGGCCGCGGGTCGCGCCGGTGATCCTCGGGCAGCATCGCGCGCGCGATATTGAGCTTCCCGCCGCCGATGTGGGTGTGCATGTCGATCGCGCCCGCCATCACCACCCGGCCGGTGAGGTCGTACGTCTGGTCGACCGTCGCGTCGGGCCCCGGCGCGGCCACGATGCGCCCGTCGCGCACCCACACGTCGCGGATCTCGCCGTTGATGCCGTGCGCCGGGTCGTACACCCGGCCCCCCGCCAGCCGGATCAGCATCAGCGGCTTCCCTCGAGCGCGGCCGCGATGGCGTCCAGGGCCTCGGCGACGCTCGGCAGCGCGCTCGCGCGCTGCGCGGCGAGCGGCAGCGCCACCACCCGGTCGGTACGGAAGAGGTGCCCGGCGTGGTCCACTCCCGGCGTGCCGACCGGGATGAACACCGCCGGGGCCGCGGGCAGGGTCATCGCCGCGTGCCCGAGCAGCACCGTGGGCACCCGCGTCTCGGGCGGCGTGCGCGCCGGGTCGAAGCTCGACACCCACACCAGGGCGTCGGCCTCACCGGAGGCGAGCAGCCGCGCCGTCGCATGCTGGTGCAGGTCCTGCGTGGGGCCGCCCTCGCCGAAGGCGGCGCGCAGGCCGAACCCGGTCTGCCACAGCGACACCGCGTCGGCCGTGATGTCCCCGTCGCTGCCGCCCAGCGGCAGCCCCGAGCACCGGGTGTCGCGATTGAGGTCCTTCACCAGCTCGCACAGGGCCTGGATCGCCAGCTCGGCGTGGGGAAAGTCGAAGTCGGGCGCCGCCCATGCCACCACGCCGTACTTCGCGGCGCGCATCCGGTCCACCAGCCCCTGCCACACCGCGAGCGGCACGCCCGCCGCCCCCGCGGCCTGCACCGGACGCCCCGCCAGCAGCGCGCGCATCAGGCCGAACGCCTGGCCCAGCTCCTCGACCTCGCAGCCGATCACCTCGACCGGCCCCGGGAGCGTCACCCCCGCCTGCGGGCCGCGGCCGAGGAACACCGTGGCGCACTGGCGGTCGCCGCCGAACAGCGCCTCGGGGGCGGCGATGGTGCGCTCGAAGAATCGGGGGAAGCGGCTGGTGACGTCGCCCCCGGCAAGGACGAGGAGGTCGCAGCGGTTGCGGACTTCGGAGAGCGTGGTGGTGATCCACCCGCTGTCCTGCAGCACCAGCAGGTTGCGGGTGGCCCCCGCACCGTTCATGTGGTCCAGGACTGCCCCGGTCACGTCGGCGAGTCGGCAGGCGGCCCGCGCCCCCTGTACGTCGGTACCGAGCCCGCCGATCAGCGGCCGTCGTGCCGCCCCGAGCAGCCGCGCCGCCGCCGCCGCTGCCTCGGCGAGCGTGGCGGGCGCGCCGGCGATGCGCGGTGCCATGGCGGCCGCCGCATGCCCGAAGCCGCGCGCGGCCACCGCGCACCCATTGGCCAGCACCGCGAGCCCCGTGGGCGCGGGGCCGAGCCGCAGGTCGTCGCATACCAGCCCGCAGAAGGGGCAGGTCGCGGCGGGACGATCGGGTGCTGGCATGGGAGAACCGGACATGGTCAACGGAACATAATAGCTGCTAAACTCCCCCGGTGCATAATTATCGCGACCCTGATCCCGGGCTTGAGCCGTGAGCGCCGACGGCGCGCAGGTGGCGCCCTGGCTGGTGGTGGCCATCAGCGGCAGGATGCTCGCCGCGTCGGCCGCGCGCGGCGGGCATCGCGTGGTGGTGCTCGACTGTTTCACCGACCGCGACACCCGCGCCGTTGCCCTGGCGGCGCGCGCCGTGGCGGCCCCCGGTGCCCCGCGATTCGACCGCCGCGCGCTCCTCCGCGCCGCCCACGAACTCGCGCCACCCCACGCCAGCGCCGGCCTGGTGGCCGGCTCGGGCTTCGAGGGACGCATCGGGCTCCTGGGGCGCCTCGCCGAGGGTCGGCGGCTCGCAGGGAATCCGCCGGAGGTGGTCGCCGCCGCGAAGGACCCCGACTGGTTCTTCCCGCTGCTGGACCGCCTGGGCGTGCCGCACCCGGAGGTCCGGCGTGTGGCGCCCCCGGAGCCGCGCGACTGGTTGTGGAAGCGCGTCGGGGGCGCCGGCGGCATCCACGTCCAGCCCGCCACCGCGCGCGCGGCCCGGCGCGGTGCCTACTTCCAGCGCCGCGAGCCCGGCCGGACCCTCTCCACGCTGTTCCTCGCCGACGGTCGGCGGGCGCGCCGGATCGGCTGCAGTGAGCAGTGGGTCGCCCCGCAGCCTGGCCTGCCTTTCATCTATGGTGGTGCAGTCGGCGGCGTGCCGCTGCCCCCGGCCATCCTGGACTCCCTCGACCGCTGGCTCGACGCGCTGGTGGCGGCGCTGGGCCTGGTGGGGTTGAACGGGCTGGATTTCCTCCTGGAGCAGGATCGGCTGTCCGTGCTCGAACTCAACCCACGCCCCACCGCGACGCTCGAGCTCTACGACCCCGACTGGAACTCCGGCCTGTTCGACCGGCACCTTCGCGCCTGCGCCGGTGAGCTCCCCGCCACCGTCCCGGCGCCTGGTGCCGCTCGTGCCTCGACCATCGTCACGGCCCCCCGCGACTGGTCGCCGGGGCCGGCCTTCGCCTTTCCCGCGTGGTGCCGCGACCTCCCGACGCCCGGCACCGCCTTCCGCGCCGGTGATCCCGTCTGCACCGTGTTCGCAGAGCGACCGACGCCCGCGGAAGCCGCCGCTGCCGCGCGGGAAGGCGCAGCCCTCCTCCGGGCCGCGATCGGCGCTGCGGACCCTCCGCGGGAGGCGCCATGAGGCTCTTCCTGTATGAGTACGTGACCGGCGGCGGGATGCTCGATGCCTCCCCGCCGCCCGCACTGGTGCACGAAGCCGACCTCATGGTCCGTGCCCTCCTGCGCGACCTGGCCGACCTGCCGGTCGAGGTGCTCACCTCACGCGATCCCCGGCTGCCTCCGCTGGATGGGGTGCATGCCCTCGAGCCCCGGCCGGGCGAATCGCCGCTGGCGCTCTATCGCCGGGGCCTGACCGCGGTCGATGCCGCGTGGCCGACCGCCCCGGAGACCGGCGGCGTCCTCGAGGCGCTCGCGCTCGCCACCCGCGGCGCCGGCCGCGTGCTGGTGGGCTCCGCCCCGGAGGCAGTCGCCATCGCCGCCAGCAAGGCCGCCACCGCCGAACGCCTCGCCGCCGCGCACCTCTCCACGATCCCCACCTTCCGGACCGCCGCAGAGCTCCCCGCCTGGCCTGGGCCCTGGGTGCTCAAGCCGGACGATGGCGCCGGCGCCGAGGATACCCACCAGGTCCCCGATGTTCACGCCGCCCGGGAATCGCTTTCCCGGCACCCCGGTCGCTGGGTGGCGCAGCCGTGGATCGACGGGGAGTCGCGAAGTCTTTCCCTGCTCGCCACGCCCGCCGGCGTGGAGCTGCTGGCGGTGAACCGGCAGCGGGTCGAAGTGCACGGGGGCGCGGTGCGCCTGCGGGCTCTCGAGGTCAACGCGCTGCCCGACCACGATGGAGCCTGCGCGAGGCTCGGGGGGCAGGTCGTGGCGGCGATCCCCGGACTGGCCGGCTACGTCGGGGTGGACCTGCTCGCCACGCCCGCCGGCCCGGTGGTCGTCGAGGTGAACCCGCGGCTCACCACGTCCGCCTGTGCCCTGCGTGCAGCGGTCGGGATCAACCTGGCCGCGCTCGTCCTGGGCCTCGCGGCTCACCGGCGCGCCGCGGACCGCGCCGTGACCCTCGACCTCGAGGCGGCGCATGTCTCCTGATGCGGTCATCGGCTGGGACCTGGGCGGTGCGCACCTCAAGGCGGCCCGCGTGGGTCCGGAGGGCGAGGTGCACGCCGTGGCCCAGGTCGCCTGCCCACTCTGGCAGGGACTGCACCACCTCGAGGCCGCGATGGCCCACGCCCGCGCCGTGGTCGGGGTGGCGGAGCGCCACGTCATCACCATGACCGGCGAGATGGCCGACCTCTTCCCCGGGCGCCGGGAAGGCGTGGTGGCCCTCGCCGGTGTCATGCGACGGCTCCTGCCCGCCGTTGAGCTCCGGTACTTCACCGACGGGGCACGATTCGTGGGACCTGAGGACGTCCCGGCGCATGCCGAGGCGATCGCTTCCGCCAACTGGCTGGCGAGCGCCGCCCTGGTGGCGCGGCGGCTGCCCGCCGCGCTCTTCGTGGACATCGGGAGCACCACGACCGACCTGGTGCCGGTGGTGGCCGGAGCGGTGCGCTCCACCGGCGCCGGCGACTATCACCGGCTGGTGAGCGGTGAGCTGGTCTACACCGGGGTGGTGCGCACGCCGCTCATGGCGCTCGGCGAGGCGGTGCCGGTGGGCGCCGACCGGGTGCCGCTCATGGCGGAGCACTTCGCCACCACGGCGGACGTCTACCGGGTGACCCGGGAACTGCCCGGGCATGCCGACCTGCATCCCACCGCGGATGGCGGGGCCAAGGACATTCCCGATAGCGCACGCCGCATCGGCCGGATGATCGGCCGCGATCTCGAGGCCTTCACGCTGGAGGAGTGGGAAGTCGTCGCCCGGGAATTCCGGCGGCTCCAGGTGGAACGGCTGGCTGGCGCCAGCGCCCGCCAGCTGTCGCGCGGCCTGCTGCCGGCCGATGCCCCGCTGGTGGGCGCCGGGGTGGGCCGGTTCCTGGTGCCAGAGCTCGCGCGACGGGTCGGGCGCCCTGCGCTCGACTTCGCCGCGCTCTTCCCACGCGCGTCGGCCGGGGCCGGCCACCTCGCGGACTGTGCCCCGGCGGTGGCGGTGGCGGTGCTCGCCCTGGAGACCGCCTAGGGCAGCCCGAGCCGTCGGCGTGCGTCGGTCGGGGAGATGACCCGCAGGTGGTCGAGCACGGTGCCCCGCGCCTGACGAAGCTGCAGGGCCGCCACGATGTCCCGGTGCTCCCCGCCGGCCAGGCCGTCCGCGAGCAGCGCCGCGCCCTGCGCCCCCTGCTTGGCGACCGAGGCAAATCCCTCCAGCGTCCGCACCGGCGCCACCGCCGACAACCGCGCCACCAGCGGGTCGCGCACCGCGGGCGAGGTCGCCTGGCGGCCCGACAACAGGATCTCGCGTGGCGCGGGCACCGAGACCAGCAGTGACCGCACCGCCTTCTCCGCGCCCTCGAGGTAGGCGGCCAGCAGGTCAGGCCGGCCATCGGTGCCGCCGCGGAACAGCATCTCCTTCGTCACCGCACCCGCCAGGAAGGCCACCTCGCCATCCCATCCCCCGCTCGACTGCCACCCCACCGGGCCGGCGGTCCCCCCGATGCCGTCCACGATGGCGCCTGCCGCCACCGCGAGGGCCGCGGTGAACGCGCCGCCCAGCTCGAGCAGGAGGAACGACGTCGCGGCGGGGCCGCCGGTGCGACGGGCCTGGTCCCACACGCCGAGCGCCGCGGCGGCCACCTTGTCGGCCGTGCCGAGATCCACCCGGTTGAGCTTGCGGTGCGAGGGAATCGTGGGAAGGTGGATGGCCCCGGGGGTGAAGACCATCGGGAGGCCGGCGGCGGTGATGGCCCGGGCCAGGCGCCGCAGGCCCCCGATCCCCGAGGTATTCGTCGCGTCGGCAAGGAAGGCGAGCCGGTAATCCTCGTCGGTGGCCGTGGCCGCCGGGATGAGCGGCAAGCCGTAGCCCGAGGGGCCGGCAATCAGGTCGGGCGGTCCGCCGCTCGTGAGCAGCGCGACGAGCGCCTCGGGCGCAGCGAGGGCCTCGGCGGTCGGCAGCGTCCGGTCCAGCCAGACGCGGCCATCCTCGAGGCCCACGAGGTCGAGCGAAACGGTGCCGGGATCGATGCCGATGACGCGGGTCATCGCGCGGTGCCCTCCGGCGCCGGCGGCGGGCTCACCCGCCGGTCCGGTGCATCTCCCGGGCGATGTCGGCGATCGTCTCGGCGTCGAGCACCAGGTCGTTGCGCTCGAACAGCCGGGCGATGCAGCGCTTGTGCAGCTTGGTCTTGAAGTTGCCGACGCCGAACGCGCCGTACGCCACGACGCCGTCCCGGCGCTCGCCGGCATCGTCCACGCCGACGCCCTCGAGGCCGAGTGGCGGCACCGCGTTGAGGTCCACCGCCACCTTGAGCGACTTGATCGCCGTCCACGCCGACCTGGCCACCATCTGCACCCCGGCCGGGCCGGAATTGAGCAGCACCTCGGCGCCATCGAGCACCTTGGCCAGCTGGCCCGGGTCCGAGAGGGTGGTGGACTCCACCTGCACGTTGAACCGCGCGCTGATGAACTGGCGCGCCTTCTCGCCCTGCTCGGGCTTCCGCGAGGTGATGGTCACGTGGGCGCCGTCGCGGGCCAGCAGGCCCGCCGCGCGCTGGCCCACCGGGCCGGTGCCGGCCAGCACCACCACCTTCTTGCCCTTCAGGTCGCCCACCGCCTGCTCGATCTTAACCACCGCGGCCACCGCCGTGGTGTTGGAGCCGTTGGAGTCGAGCATCACCGACACCGTGAGCGGCGCGAACATCGCGTCCACCGCCATCGCGAGCAGCTGCTCGCCCTGCGACATGTTGTTGCCGCCGATCCAGACCGCGGTGTGGCGCAGGTCCTTGGCGCCGCGGGTGAACATGCAGCCGTGGATCAGGTCGCGGACATCCTCGGGGGTGACGCCCCCGTAGCTCATGATCTCGTCCGCGCCGCCGTCATAGGCAACGACCTGGTCGAACACGCTGGGAAGCCGGGAGCTGTCGAGCTGGAGCAGGAGGTTGCGCATGACGCGGGTATCCGGATCGAGGCGAGGTGGGACCGATGGGTCCGCGGTGCGGCGGCGGCCGCCGTGGCACGCCACCCGTGTGAACGACAAGAGGGGCGGGGGGGATCCCCGCCCCTCTCTGGACCAGCCGGGGAACCCGGCTCAGGCGTTGTCGACGCCCGAGAACGGATGCCGCGCGGTCTTGGCGCCGGCGAGGACCGAGTCGACCGTCGGCAGGCCCTTCAGCGCCCGCTCGATGGACTGCTTGGTGGCCTCGTAGTTGAACTGGTAGATCTTCTTGTCGTCGGCGGCCTGCCAGTGGATGAACACGCCGACCAGGATGCACCAGTCGTTCGCCTTGTCCTTCGGGATGACGCCCGAGGCCACGCTGTCCACGACCGCGCGGGCCACGGCCGCCTGCGCCGGGCCGAACATCTGCACCGCCTGCTTCGCGCCCTTGATCGTCACCTTGTTGAACATGATGGTGTCGGGCTTGCAGGGAAGGTTCGGGGTCACGACGGCGAGGAGGGTGGTGAACCCGTCCTTGTTGTTGGCAAGCGCGTTCACGAACGCCGCGCCGGCATGGCCGCTCTTGCTGCCGATGACCAGATCGATGTGGGCGATCTCATTGCCCTCACCAACCAGCGACTCGCCAAGGAAGAAATCCGCTGCCATACCTGCCTCCGCTTGCGGGGAAGAAAAGAAAGTGAGGATCTCGCGCCACATTGACATAGGGGGATCCTGGGGCCTGAGGATAGACCGGACGCCGCCCAGTCCTGGGGTGGTCCGCGCGGTCCAATCTCCAGACCCGCGAGGAGGCCACAAAATGCCCGTGGGCCGGAGCACTGTCAAGGTGGCGCGCCCGCCCGCCGCGCATGTTTATGCGGGCCCCGTCCCCGCCCTTGAAAGTGTCCGCGCCGCCGGACACTCGCGGCGCCGACCGTCCGCGCCGCCGGACGGTCCCGTGCCCTGCCTCAGGCGTAACTCGTTGCCGCGCAATCAGCTCGCCGCGTGGCACGACCTTGGCTTCTGGACCATGCATCCACACCGTCGGAGCGCCAGATGCTGACATCCCGTCCGTTGCTCATCGCCGCCGCCCTCATGGGAATCCCGGCCGCGGCCCAGGCCCAACACTTCGTCGCCGACATCGGTATTCAGCAGGGGCCGGTCAGCGGGCATGTCGTGATCGGCACTCCCGGGTACGCCCGGCCCCGGGCCCACATCGAGGTCCGCTCCGGCTATCGCCCCCATCCCGCCGCGCGGACGGTGGTGGTCTACCGGCGGCACTATGGCCGGGATTGGTATCACCGCCGCGGGTATCGCACGGTGCGGGTCTGGTATGACGGGGACCACGATCGGTACTACGACCGCTACGACGAGCGCTGCGCAGGGCTGCGGAAGGTGGAGGTCTACGAGTACGAGGGCCGCTACTTCCGCGACGACCGACGGGACGACGACCGGAACGACTATCGCCAGCGGGTCCGCGACCGTGACGAGTCCCGGCGCATCAGGGAACGGTATGACAATGATGATCGGGAGCGCCGCTAGGCCAGGGCACTCCCTGCAGATGGGGTGAGCCGATCCTTCCTCACGGCCTCTCTTGCTGTACCCTCGGCTCACCCAGCAGGTCAGGGCTCCCCGCCCTGGCCGCCACCCCCGCCAACCGGCGGGGGTGGTTTTTTTATCGCAGCTGGATGTCGAGCCCGCTCAGCGTGGTGCCGTCCCGGCTCCCCGCCACGGTGAATTGCAGCACCGGGGCGGTGGCGCGGTAGATCTCCAGGCACTTGGCGTCGACCGACAGCCGCCACTCCCCGGGCCGCACGCCGAGCAGGTAGAAGCTCCCGTCGTTGAAGGTGCGCACCAGCCGCTGCTCACCGCTCTGCGCGTGCGCCAGGACCAGCGTGGCGCCTGCGGCCGGCAGGCCGCTGGCCGTGGTCACCCGGCCCTCGATGACCCCGCCCGGCAGCACCGGGACGTCCAGCGTCCGGTACCGGTTGGGCGAGGGTTCGATGCTCGCCATCGCGAAGGCCGGGACCCACAGGGGCGAGCCGAGGCTGAGTGAATCCACGGTCACGGCGGTCGGTTCGTAGGGCAGCAGGTCCCAGACCCGGTAAGTGCCGTTGGCGTCGGAGATCGCGAACACCGGTCCGACGACGACCCGGACGCCCTCGAGCGGCTCCTCGCCCCGGTCGAACCGGCCGTTGCCGTTGAGGTCCAGGAACACCCGCCCGGTGACGCCGCCGCGGGCCAGCCCGGGGCTGCCGGAGAAGTCCACCCCGCCCCTGGCGGGATTGTAGATGGCCGAGCCGGTGACGTACTGGATCCCGCGCGCCTCCTGCCCGCCCCCCGCCGTCATGGTGGTGTAGGAGCGGACCGAGGGAAGCTCCGCGGCGATGAGCAGCGAGAACTCCGGCCCCCCGAGCCCGCGGTACCAGCTGGTGCCCACCTCGGCCCGGAGGCCGCGCAGCAGGTTGCGGCCCAGGTACGCCGAGGCGGTCGCCGCGCCGACGCCCTTTTCGTACTCGACCGAGGCGCGCGCCGTCACGCCACCCAGCGCCGGCCCGAGGCTCGGCTGCGGCAGGATGAAGGCGTTCACCCCGAGAAAGGTCTGGTGCTGGACGGGCCCGGCGCCGTGCTGCTGCTGCAGCCGGACCGCTGGCACCACGCGGATCCCCGCCACCTGCACCGAGCCGCCCACGCGGGCGCTGGTCAGGTCGCCGCCGTCGGCGTGGATCCGGTCGAGGCTGGCGTCGAAGTAGGTGCTCCCGAGGGCGCCCCAGGGACGGAAGAAGGCGTTGACCGTCACCTGGTTCCGGCGGCCGGCCGGGGTGAGGATCGGTGCCTTCACTCCCTGGGCGAACCGGTTGGCTTCCACGCCGACCTGCAGGTTCACCGAGGGCTCGAAACGCACCGCGCCGCGCACCACCGCGTGCTGCACCGCTTCGCCCTCGACCTGCAGGGCGTTGGTCAGCGCCCCCACCGCGCCGACGTAGCCATGGGTCAGGCCCCCGGCGCTGTCGCGCCAGAACTGGTCCACGCCCGCCCGGAGGGTCCACCGGGTGGTCAGGCCGTAGCGCAGGTCGAGGTTGCCGGTGGCGGTGCAGAGCCGGGTGCGGCACTGGCCCGCGGAGAGCCCGTACTCGAAGCGGCGCGCCGGGAGGCCGTCGGTCAGGGCGCGGTAGGTGCGGTTGAACTCGCGGACCTCGCCGAAGGGACCGTAGGCCACGAAGTCGACCGGGTTCTCGCCGTACTGGATCGGCACGTCGAAGGAGAACTGGCCCAGGGCGTTGACCGAGTCGAAGCCGATGAGCCGCCCGCCGCGGTAGGCCTCGACCGTCCACCCCTGGCCGAGCATCCCCGAGAAGGGCAGGCTGCCCAGCGTGGCCGGGCGCACGTAGGGGCTGTTGCCGATCGAGAAGCCGCGCAGGTTCCGGCCGCGGGGGCCGGTGGCGAATCCGTCGCCGAGCCGGAGCTGGGAGAGCCAGGGGTTCTCGCGCCAGATCCCGGTCCACGACGCGTCCACCCTGGGGCTCTGCGAGGCGCTCCCCTGGCTCTGCAGCCCGAACGCCAGCGACCCACCGAGCAGGTCGAGGCCGAGGTTGGTGGCGTAGGAGGTGCCGTCGAGGCTGTTGGTGGGGGTGAGCACCGAGTAGTCGAGCACCAGCCCGTCGACACCGGCGCGGGGCACCCCGAGCCGGAGCCCGGTATAGGCCGCCTCGCTGGCGTGCGACAGGCGCGCGCGCATCATCGTCTCCCGCCGCAGCCGCCGGGCCACCGGAAGCGTGCTGGGTTCCACCACGACCACCTGCAGGTCGGGCCAGCTCACCTCCCATTCAAGACCGAAGACGCTGGCCAGGACCTCGGTGCTCACGAACAGGTCCTGTGCGCCCACCACCAGCTCGTCCGCCGCGAGCACCCGCCGCGACTTTCCCACCTGCAGGGTGCGGCTTGCCGGATCCAGGATGAGGGGCACATTCCCCGGCTGGACCCTCGCCTCCAGGCTCCCATCGGGGCGGCGGCTGCCACGCAGCTCGGCCATCTCCAGGAAGGCGGAGAGCGGGATCAGCGCCCGCTGCCCGATGCGGTACCCCTCCACCGTGCGGCTCGCGATCCGGCCCAGCAGCAGCTCCAGGATGATCGGATCGGGCTCGCCCCGGCGGGTGGATCGCGGGGCGGCCGGGCCCAGGTGGGCGTCGAGCGCGGTGGAGAGCGGCCGGCCGGCGCTGCGCCGGACCGGCGGCACGGTGTCCACCGTGTCGCGTGGGAGTGCCACCGGGCGGACCAGCGTCATGTCGGACCCCGCCGCGAGCGGCACCGGGGTCGCCGGCGTGGACGGGACCGGCCCGTCGGTATCCGCGACGAAGACCGCCGGCCGGAACGTCACGGCCCGGCGTGTCCCAGGGGCGCGGCGCACCGGCCGGATCGCAAGCGTCGGCTCGACGCGCGCGACGACTGGCGGGACGGCCCGCGGCGAGGGAACCACCACCGGCCGCCGCCCCGTGGTGTCACCGGCCGCCGCGGCGAGCAGCAGCAGGAGCAGCACCAGTGCCGGGAGCAGGCGGCGCGGGGCCATCAGGGGAGCCGGACCGCGAGCGAGTCGCGCACCACCGGCGCGCGCAGGATCTGCTCGGGCATGAGGTCGGACCGCTCGGTCAGGAATTCGAGGACCAGCTGGTAGGACCCGGCGGGCAGCCCGGCCACCGGCAGGCTCAGCACCGGGTCGGCATCGTAGTAGATGGCCAGCGGGAGGTCGAAGCTGGCGGCCACCTTGCCATCCGGACCCCGGAGGGCGCCGCGGGCGGTGCCGATCCAGGCGCCGCTCCCCTGGCGCGAAAGGTGGGCCCGGACCTGCAGCGAATCGCCCACGGGAGTGGCGGTCAGGGACTGGACGGCGAGGGCCGTGTTGAGCTGGCCCTTGCGATAGATGAGCGGGATGATGGTCCGGATCTCGAGATTGAGCCCGATGGTGATCCCGCTGGAGTCGGCCGCGCCGCTCACCGGGACCGTGCCGCCCTGGGCGGAGATGACCACGCGGGACCAGTACTCCCCGTCGGCGAGCCCCTGCGGGGGTCGCGCGAGCAGCCGCACCGTCTGCCGCTCCAGCGGCGCGATGGTCATGCGGCGGGGAAAGGCCTCCACCCAGCCGGTGGCCGCGGGCATGCCGGGCTCCACCGAGTCGGGGAGGAACAGCGTGAAGTGGCCAGCCGAGTCGGTCACCGGATAGCCGTACACCGACGAGATCGAGACCTCCGCCGGCTCGGCGCCCGGATTGTAGAGCGTGATCGCGGCGCTGCGAGTCCGGTGGTCGAAGTAGACCGCGTGGGGGGCCACCAGCACGCCCTGGGCGGCGGCGTCGGCCGCGCGGGCCAGCAGCGCGAGCAGCGCCAGGCCGAGGCCGCGGAACACCATCAGAAGAAGGTGACGGTGAGGGTGACCGTGCCGGTGTAGTTGCCGGTGGCCTGCCCCGCGCCCGGCGTCACCCGCCCGCCGAGGCTCACGTTGAAGTCGGCGCTGGTCACCAGGGTGAAGGTCTGCGCGGCATTCGGGTTGAAGACCACCGGCACGCTGCTCGGGGCGGTGCCCTGGGCGATGCCGTCGGTGGTCCCGAAGCTGATCGGCAGGTTGCCGCCGCCGCCCACCCGCGTGAGTCGCGTGGGCAGGGTGAACTGGATCCGTACCTGCCGGTTGAGCCGGTGCCGCACGTAGAACCGGCCGCTGCGCACCGGGTCGTTGGGCGCGACGCTGGCCGGCACCCCGCGGATGACCGGCCCGAAGGCCAGGTTCCGGAGGCCGGTGACCTGGGATTGCGCTCGGAGCGGCAGGGCCGCGATCAGCGCAAGGAGGAGCGGAAAGACACATCGGCGCATGCAGGGAGTCCGGGGGCAGGCCCCACGGGTGGAGGACACGAGCAAGATAGCCGTGTCCCGGTCACCCGTGAGTTGCCCGGAGCGCCCTCGGCGAGAGCTTAGAAGTACGCGGCGGTCAGCGTGACGGTGCCCGTGTAGGAGCCCGCCGCCTGGTTCGCCGCCGGGGACACGGTGCCGCCCACCCACACGAACAGCGCGCCGGCGCCGCTCATGGCGGTCGGCGTGGCCGAGGCCGAGGGCGTGAAGCTGGAGCAGCCCGCGGTGGTGTTGGTGGCGTTGGTGCAGCCGGTCCAGGTGCCGATGGGCAGGTTGTTGGCGCCGCTGGTCAGGTTGGTCGGCAGCGTGAAGCTCACGTTGACGTTGGCCGACGCCTGGCCGGTCAGGTCGAAGCGGCCGCTGGTCGCGTCGCTGACCACGATCGACTTCGCGACGCCCGGGAAGACACTCCCGAAGTCGAGGGGGCGGGCGCCGGTGACGGTCAGCGCCTGGTAGACGGTGGCCGTCGCGTTGATGTTGGCGCTCTGGGCGCTGGCGCCGGCGGCGCTCAGACTCAAGATCGCGGCCAGGGCGGCCGATACTCGGGTGAACGTACGCATTGCCCTTCCCCCTCTGTAGGTAACGGTGTGGTCGAGTCGGACTGCAGGTTCCTGGGAGTGGCTGCTCCCGGAGCCAGGGGAAGGGCAACCTGTGTGCCGCGTGTTTAGACGTCGCTGTCTACGCGCGGTAAGTCCTTACAGAATGGCGACTTCAAGGTGTCTATCTCTTGTACACCTTGAGTGGCCTTCTGATCACCTTTCCTGGGCACCTTCCGAGGGCGCAAGTGCCGACGCCCCAACGGCTTCACCTGCGAATCGCGGCTCCGGTCCGTGACCACCGTCACCCCGGGGCCGCCGCGAGCTGCCCGACGCCCTCGGCCCTGATCCGCACGGGCCTCGCCGTGCTCTTCGCCGCCACCGCCCTGGCCCTCGGACCCTTGCGTCTCGCGGCGCAGGCCACCGCCCGCCTGCCGGTCTCGGCCCGGGTGCTGGACCCGTCCCCGAGCCGTCTGGCCCTGGCCGCGGTCCGGGAGGGCATCAGCCGCAACGAGCGGCCGGCGGCGACCGCCTTGGCCACCATCCGGGTGGACTCCATCCCAACCGATGTTCCGGCCCGGACCCGTCGGCGGGTGACGATCGGCTTCCTCCACAACTAGGCTCGCTCCCGCATCACCCGCGCCCGGGCACGCCCTTACATTACGGGCGTGCCCCCCTCACGCGATCACCTCCTCCCCCCCGATCTGGACGCCTGGCGACACGCCGCCCACCCCCACGGGCGGATCATCGTCATCGCCCCCACCCGCGCCGCCTGTGAGACGATCGAGCTCGCGCTCGGGCTGACCGGGGTGGAGACGCTGCTCGAGCGGCAGCACGGCGCCGAGCTGCGCGCGCTGGCCGCCTCCGGGAAGGGCTTCGGCATCGTGGCGGGCACCGGCACCGGCAAGACGCTTGGCATCCGGCCCATCGCGGAGGCGATCCTGCAGGCGCCGCTGCGGGTCGGCGTGGTGAACCGGGAGCGGGAGGCCACGCCGGAGACGCCGGGCTGGAACGTGGTGATCGTCACCACCGGCATCGCCCGGCGCTGGTTCGAGGACAACCTCATCACCCGCCGCGACACCCTGATCGTCGACGAGATCCACCAGACCTCGGCCGAGCTGGAGCTCTGCCTGGCGCTCGGCAAGCGCGCCGGCTGCCGCTTCATCTGGCTCTCGGCCACCGTGGACCCGTCGTTCTACGCCCGCTACCTCGAATCGGCCGAGGTGCTCGAGACGACGGCCTTCGATCCCGCGCTCAAGGCGCGGGTGAAGGTCCTGCCGCAGCGCGCCGACGAGTTCCTCGACGACAAGTTCGTGCGGCACCTGATCCGCGAGAAACGCGGGGTGGCGGTGTTCGTGCCCACCCGGGCCGAGGTGGAGCAGCTGGCCCGCGGCCTCGGCGAGCGGTGGCCCCGGCTGCACGCCGCGTTCTACCATGGCGGCGAGCCGATCCGCGTCATCCGCCCGTTCCTGGAGGGGGAGGCCCTGCGGCCCTTCCTCCTGGCCATGACCGCGGCCGGCCAGTCGGCGCTCAACATCCGCGGGCTCGACACCGTGGTGATCTACGACGCCCGCTACGCCAACGTGGTGGACCGCGGCCGCAACGTGCTGCACCGGCTCTACCTCGGTGCCAACGAGATCCTGCAGATGGCGGGGCGGGTCCACGGGCGGGTGGCCGACGGCGAGGTGTTCATCCTCTCCGACCGGGAGCTGGTGTTCGAGAAGCTCCGGCCCACCCCGCCCGAGTTCCAGCTCGCCGGCGACGCCGAGCGGGTGGCGGTGACCTGCGCCGCGCTCGGGGTGGACGCGAGCGAGCTCGACCTGCCCGTGCCGATCGACCGGACCGCCTACCGCAAGGCGGTGGCGCTGCTCACCGACCGGGGGCTCATCGAGCAGGGGCGGCTCACCCGCTATGGCCGCGAGGTGGAGGCGATGCCGGTGGAGCGCCACTGGGGCGAGCTGCTGGTGCACGCGAACGGACCCCTGGTGCCGGTGGTGGCGGTCTGTGCCAACATCGACTCGCTGCACCGCATGACCCGCGAGGAGCGCGACCTCGAGGGCGCCCGGGTGAACGGCAGCGACCACCTGACCGCCTACAACCTCTTCGCCGAGGCGGTCAACCGGCACGCGTACCTGGGCGAGGTGCACGGGCTGCCGCGACACCTGTTCGACGAGGCGGGGCTCGCGGAGTGGGCCGAGGCGCGCGGGGTGCTGGTCAAGGCGATCGAGGACATCGCCCTCGGCGCCGCGTCGGTGTACCGCGCGCTCGAGCTGCCGCTGCCGGAGAAGCTGCCCTACGCTGGCCGGGAGCTGCGCGACCTCTGGCTCGAGCTGGTCGCCCGGATCATGCCGTTCGACCTGGTGCTCGACGAACACACCGCCGATGGCCAGGAGGCGCGGGTGTCCCGCAATTCGGTGGCGGGGAGCTGGGGGGCGGTGGCGGGCAGCCTGCGGTTCTTCGCCGACCGGTTCGGCGTGCCCCGCGCCGCCATCGAGGGCACCACCCTGAGCTACGACCTGATCCGGCGGTTTGCGCGCCGGAGCCGGGCGGAGATCGAGGTGGGCGGTCCGCGCAAGCACCAGGGACTCGTGGTGCGGCAGCGGCTGGAGTACTTCGGCTTCGAGCTCGACGCGCTGGTGGAGCCGCTCGAGGATCCGGTGCCGCCGGAGTTCCGCGAGTCGCTGGCCGATGCGCTGGCGGGCATGCTGCTCGGGGGCGAGACGGTCCATCCGAGCCAGGGACGGCTGCGCCGCGCCGCTCAGGAGCTGGGCGACCTGTGGCGCCGCTCCGGCGGCACCCTCTCCGCCGCGGCCCCCGACGCGGTGCGGGCCCGCCTGCGGGAGCGGCTCGCCGCCGTCACCGGCTGGCGGAGCTTCCTCGGCACCCCGGTGGAACTGGACGTCGGTACGCTGGTGGACGAGGGCACACGGGCGCGGCTGCTGGCGCTTCCCGGCAGCGCCCGGGTGTTCGGCGACCAGGTACCGCTGCGCTACGAGGTGACCGCCGCGGGCCCCGCCGTCCGGCTGGAGCTCCGTGAGGGTCAGGCCCGCCGGCTGCAGCCGGCCGACCTGCCGGCGGTGGACCGGCCGCTCTGCTTCGCGGTGGTGCGCGGCAACCGGCCGTCGCTCCACGCCGATACCCTGGAGCAGCTCAAGGCGCTGCTGCGCCAGGCCGACCAGCAGGAAAAGAAGGCGCGCTTCAAGCCGCCGCGGCACCGCCGCCGGTGACGATCCGCCCCGGCAGCCGGGCGCCGTACCTCGCCCTGATCGTGGTGCAGGTTCTCTTTGCCAGCAACGCCATCGTGGGTCGCCTGGTGCTGGCCACCGTCCCGGCCGGGCTCCTGGTGGGCTGCCGGGTGGTGGGCGCCGCCTTCGCGCTCGGGCTGCTCAACCTGGCGCGCGGCGGCCCGTGGATCCGCGATCGCCGCACCCTGCTGCACGTGGCGCTCTGTGGCCTGCTCGGCGTCACGGGCAACCAGTCGCTGTTCGTCTTCGGGCTGAGCCATACCACCGCGGTCAACGCGACCATCCTCACCACCACGGCGCCGGTGTTCACCGTGCTCGGCGCGTTGCTGCTCGGGCAGGAGCGGCCCTCGGCAGGCAAGCTCTGGGGGATCGGCGTGGCGGCGCTCGGCGCGATCTACCTCGTGGGGCCGGACCGGCTCTCGTTCGCGCCCGGCGTGGCGCTCGGCAACCTGCTGATCCTCCTCGCGATGCTCTGCTACGCCGGCTACTTCCTGGTCTCCAAGCCGCTGCTGCGGCGCCTCGATGCCCTGACGGCGTCCACCTACATCATGCTGTTCGCCATGGTCGGCACGCTGCCGATCGCCGCGCCCTCCCTCCGGGGCGACGCGCTGGCCGCGGTCACGCCGCGGGCCTGGGCCCTGGTCGGGTTCATCGTCCTGTTTCCGACCATCCTGGCCTACCTGCTCAACCTCTGGGCCCTAAGGCGCGTATCCCCGCAGACGGTCGCGTCATTCATCTACCTGCAGCCGCTGCTGGCCGCCATCGCCGCCCCCCTGGTGCTGCCGGCGGAGGAGCTGTCGGGCCGGACGCTGGTGGCCGGGCTCACCATCTTTGCCGGTCTCGGCCTCGTGATCCACGCCGAGCGGCTCGAGGGGGTCGGCCCAGGGGTGGGGGCGGGGATCCCGGAGTAGTGGCCGGGGGGTGTCCATGGGGGGCCCCTGCCAGTCGTCACCGGATTGGAAGCAGAGTGAAACCCCCTTTCGAACGCTACCGTAGACTCGACCATGCCGGATAACCATACCCCTGCGCCTTCCATCTTCTCGCCCCTCGCCAAGGCCCTCCTGGACGGGTTCAGCGAGGGCGTGGTCGTGTTCGACCCCCAGGGAAAGGTGCTGTACGCCAACGCCCAGGCCCGCGATGGGCTGGCCGACCTGCTCGACCCCACCGAAGACGCGCAGAACCTGCTGCCCCGGCTCGCGGCGATGGGGGGGCGGCTGCGGCCCCTCCGGGTGGGTGGCCTGGAGCTCGGGGAAGCCATGTTCGTCCCCGGGGTAGACGGGCCGAGCACCCTCGCGGACCGCGAGCGGGACGCCATCGTCCGCACCCTCGACCAGCATGGCTGGAAGCTTGCCGAGACCGCCAAGCACCTGGGGATCAGCCGGACCACGCTGTGGCGTCGGCTCAAGGCCTACGGGCTGCACCGCGACGGCCGCAGCCGCTGGGCCAAGACCGCCACGGGCAGCGAGCCGGTCGCCTGACGGCCAGCGGGGCACCTGTGGGGCAGTGATCGGGGCGGGCCCGTGGGCCCGCCCCGCATGCGTGCCGGCCCGAAACCGCGCCAGCGGCACCGCCGTCCTGGCCCCCTTCACCCTTCCGAGCCGGTACCGCGCATGTTGCCTCTCCTGCTGCTGCTGGCCCACGCCCCGGACGACACCACCGCCTACGCCAACGCCGCCACCGAGGCCCTCGTGGGTCGCGCCATCGCGCGGCATGCGGCCGAGGATGCCGGGGTCGCGGACTACACGGCCAGGTTCCGCTACCGGCTGTCCTTTGGGATCGGGCGCCGGCGCTGGGCGGCGGTGCCCAACGCGGCCGTGGAGGAACAGGAAGGCCGGGTGGAATGGGCCCGCCCCAACGACCTCCGGGTGGAGATCCTCGGTCGCCGCGCGGTGGCCAGCAGCAGCAACCTCAAGCTCAACAGCACCTTCGACCAGCCGTGGTTCTTTCCCCGCGGCCTCAGCGACTCGATCCGGGTCTTCGGCAACGACATCCCGCCGCGTGGCGCGCTGCATCCGCTGGCCGCGGACGGGCCCGCGTGGTACCGCTACGAGATCACCGACAGCGTGCAGGTCACCACGCCCGAGGGGCGGGGGGTCAAGCTCATCTCGGTGCAGGTGATGCCCCGGCGCAAGGGACCGGCGCTGGTGGCGGGCCGGCTCTGGTTCGACGCCGCGGAGGCCGACCTGGTGCGCTTCAGCTTCCGCTTCGTGGGGACGGAGCTCTGGTACGACCCCGACGAGGAGGGTGAGAAGGACGCCCGGCGCATCAATCGCATCGTGAGCCGCATCCTCACCCTCGACGCCGACCTCGAGTACGCGCTGCAGGGCGAGCGATCCTGGATGCCCTACCGGCAGGTGGTCTCGGGGCGGGTGGAGCTGCCCTGGCTCGGCAGCGTGGTGGTCCCCTTCGAGGCGCGCACCACCTTCGACGACTACACCCTCAACCGCGGCGTCCCGATCGCGTTCACGACGCCGCTCCCCCCGGAAGGGGGAGACCCGCTCCACCTGGAGGAGCTCGCCCGGCAGCGGCGCGACTCGCTGCGTGAGGACGGCCGGCGGCGCCGCAACGGTGAGGAGGTCCCGGAGGATTCGCTGGCCCGCACCGAGGCGGGGCGGTGGGAGAACGGCCGGTTCGAGATCCACCGGGCGCCGGCCGAGTCCCTTTCCGCCTATGGTGCGTGGGGGGACACGCTCACCCTGGCCGATGATCCGGTGACCGACCGGCTGGTCCGCGACGTCCAGTCCGACCTCGAGCGGATGACGGTGGACCTGCCGTCCGACCTCACCGGGCGGCCGCGGCACGGGTTCCTGTGGGAGCGGATCCCCGAGATGATGCGGTACAACCGGGTGCAGGGCGCCGCCCCCGGCTTCGGCTACATGTGGCAGCTGCCGGCCGACCGGTTCACCACCCTGCGGGTGGATGGCCGCTTCGGCTTCGCGGACCAGCGGGTGATGGGCGGCCTCACGCTGGTGCGCGAGGCGCCGGGGGCACGCTGGACGCTGCGCGGCGTCCGTGACCTCGCGAGCAACGACCCCTTCGGGCGCGGGAACGCCTTCGGCAACAGCCTCAACGCGCTGTTCGCGGGGCACGACGATGCCGACTATCACCTGGTGCACGGCGGGTCGCTGCGGCGCGAGGGCTCGCTCGGCACCGGCCTCGAGCTGACGACCACGCTGCGGGTCGAGGACCAGCGCAGCGTGCGGCGGGAGGCCCGGTCGTGGCTCAATGACGCGCTGGGGGGCAGCGGGCGCTTCCCCCGCAACCCGACCATCGCGGAAGGGACGTATGGCGGCGCCGAGGTGCGGCTCGAGGGGGGCGCACTCGGGCCGCGCTGGAGCCTGTCGGCCGACGTGCTGGGCAACACCGATCGCGGCACCGCGCGCCTCTACGGTCACCTGCGCTGGCCGCTGTGGCGGGGCCGCGCGCCGGCGGTCCTCACGCTGCGCGGCGGCCTCACCACCGCCCGGCCGCTGCCGCAGCAGGCGTTCCGCCTGGGCGGACAGCAGACGGTGCGCGGATTCGACTACGGCACCCGCGGCGGCCAGGCCCTGTGGGCGGCACAGCTCGACATGCCGCTCCGCCGCGGGATCCTCCGGCCGGTGGTGTTCGTGGATGCGGGCCAGTCAGCGGCGGCCACCGACCTGTTCGGCTCCCGGGTGCTCGCGGGGGGTGGGGCGGGGCTGGCGCTGCTCGGCGACCTGCTGCGCTTCGACCTGAGCCACCCGATCAGCCGCGGCGGCGACGGGCTGCGCTTCGATCTCGTGGTGCGGAGCCTCTTCTAGCGGCCGGGCTTCCGGGCGTCTCCACCGCGGGATAGCTTCGCTCCATGCTGCTCTCCCGGACCAGCGAATACGCCCTGCAGGCCCTGGTGTACCTCGCGGTGCAGCCGGCCGGCCGGCCGGTCCTCAACCGCGACGTGGCCCGCCACCTCGGCGTCCCCGCGCCCTACCTCACCAAGATCCTGAAGGGGCTGGTGCAGCGCGGCCTGGTGCAGTCGCACAAGGGCCGCGGGGGGGGATACGCCCTCCAGCCGCCCGCCCTCGACGCCACGATCCGCGAGGTGGTGGAGCTGGTCGAGGGACCGGCCGTGTTCGAGGGCTGCCTGCTCGGCCTCAAGGTGTGCGCCGACGCGACCGCTTGCCCGGTGCACCACTCGTGGGCGCCGCTCAAGGCGAGCGTGCTGGGCCTGCTGGACCGGCGCACCGTCGGCGCCATGGCGGATGCCGTGCGCGCCGGGCGGTACCGGCTGGTCCTCCCGCCGGCGGGCGCCCAGTCGCGGCGCCGCGTCGCGGGGAATTCCGGCAGGCGACGGGGGCATTCTAAAGGGACCTAACGGTCTTTTGACCCCGTCTTCACACTCGCTTCAGCCGCGCCCGGCAGTTTCCGCTCAACCTTTTTCCCCTGGAGCGGATATGCGTGGTGTGCGCGTCGGTCTTTCCCTTGGCCTTGCCCTGCTCGGTGCCGCCGGCCTGCAGGCGCAGGAGAGTCACCCCTGGCTGATCCGGGCGCGCGGCATCGTGATCGCCCCGAACGCCTCGAGCAAGCCGAAGGGGCTGGACGTCAACACCAACGCCACGATGGAAGTGGACATCGGGCGGATGCTGACCCCGCACCTCTCGGTCGAGCTGATCCTGGCCACCTCCGGGCACGAGGTGAAGGCCGGCAAGACCAGCCTCGGCAGCGCCAACGTCCTGCCCCCGACCCTGCTGCTGCAGTTCCGTCCCATGGCCAGCGGCCCCTCGCCGTACATCGGCGCCGGCGTGAACCTGACCTACTTCTACGGCCAGTCCGGTGGCCTGCAGGACCTCGACCTCACCACCAGCATCGGGTACGCGGGCCAGGCCGGCATCGACATCCCGCTGGGTGGCCGCGGGTCGTTCAACCTCGACGCCAAGTACGTGTACATCAAGACGGACGTGAAGTCCGGCAGCACCAAGGCCTATGAGCTGAAGATCAACCCGCTCGTGATCGGCGCGGGCTTCGGCTACCGGTTCTAGTCCCTCCCGCCGTCCCCCGCGCGCCCGCCGGACCTGAGGTCCGGCGGGCGCGTGGTTCCTTCGTGGCCCGCGGCCCCGCTCCCCTTCCGCCGGCCGACCCGTCCCCCCTAGGTTCCCGGCCATGCGTCCGGCTTCCCTCCCCGCGGCCTCCCTCGCGCTCCTGATCACCGGCACGGCCTGCCAGTCCGACGCCCCCTCGGGCGCCCGCCTCGAGGCCAGCTGGACCGCCACCGACACCGCGCTCGCGGCCGGCAAGCTCTCGGCGGGCGCCCAGGCCGCCTGGTGCGCGGTGGCCACGCGCCTCGAGGTGACGGCCATCCGGGAGGACCAGGGCATCGGCCTGGTGCTCTACCCGGCCGACGCAATCGGTCCGGGGACCTACCCGGCGTTCGATCCCGGCATCGACACGCTCATCCCGCGCCCGGGGGCGGCGGGCGCGCTGCGCTGGTTCACCGAGCAGCGGCTCGAGGCCTTCCAGAGCGACTCCGGCGCGGTGGAGCTCAGCGCCGCCGGCGAGGGCTTCAACGCCCGGTTCGGGCTCCGGATGGTGTCGCTCGACCGGCCGGAAACGCTGCGGGTGACCGGCACGGCCAAGGGGCTCGTGGCCGGCCCCTGCCCGGTGGATTCCATCCCCTCCACCGCGCCGGTCACCGACACGGCGGCGGCGCCGCGCCGCCGGGCGGATTCGCTCCGCGCCCGGGATGAACTCCTGCCGGCCGATCGCGCCCGTCGCGGCACGGTGCCGCGGGCGCCGGCGGCGCAGTAGCTTCCCTCCCATGACCGCCTCGTACTTCCGCAAGGGCTTCGGGCTCAAGGCCGCGATCGAGGGCCAGCTCACGGCCGACTACTCGAGCGCGGTGGTCGACGCCTTCCGCGCCGGCGACTACCGGCTGGGCGCCGGCCCGCTCGAGTTCCGGCTGGCGCGCGAGTTCGGCTTCTGCTACGGGGTGGACCGCGCGGTCGAGTACGCCTACGAGACCCGCACCAAGTTCCCCGACCGCCGGCTGTTCCTGGTGGGCGAGATCATCCACAACCCGCACGTCAACGCCAAGCTCACCGCCATGGGCATCACCATCCTGGCGCGGGCGGCCGACGGCGGCTTCGACTTCAGCCCCGTGGGGCCCGCCGACGTGGTGATCCTCCCCGCCTTCGGGGTGACGGTGCAGGACTTCGCCCGGCTGCGCGAGATCGGCGCGGTGCTGGTGGACACCACCTGCGGCTCGGTGCTCAACGTCTGGAAGCGGGTGGAGGCCTATGCCCGCGACGGCTACACCGCGCTGATCCACGGGAAGTACTTCCACGAGGAGACCCGGGCCACGGCGAGCCAGGTGACCAAGTACCCCGGCGGTCGCTACCTGGTGGTCTTCGACATGGACGAGGCCCGGCTGGTCTGCGACTTCATCGAAGGCCGGGGGAGCGAGGCCGTGCTGGCCGAGCGCTTTGCGCACGCCATGTCGCCGGGGTTCGACTTCGCCCGGGACCTGGTGCGGGTGGGGCTCGCCAACCAGACCACCATGCTCTCGGGCGAGTCGCTGGCGATCGCCCACGAGGTGCGGGCCAGCATGGGGCGCCGCTACGGCGCGGCCGCGCTGGGCGAGCACTTCCGCACCTTCGACACCATCTGCTCCGCCACCCAGGAGCGCCAGGACGCGGTGCTCAAGCTGCTCGACGAGCCGCTCGACCTCATGCTGGTGGTGGGCGGCTACAACTCGAGCAACACCACCCACCTCGCCGCCCTGTGCCGCGAGCGGGGGGTGCGCACCTACCACATCGAGGACGCCACCTCCATCGACGTGGCCACCGGCGGGCTGCGGCACCAGCCGCGGATCAAGGCCGCCGAGGAGCAGGTGGCGCCGGGCTGGCTCGCGGGGGCGCGCCGCATCGGCATCACCGCCGGCGCCTCCACGCCCAACAACAAGATCGGCGAGACGGTGCTGCGCCTCTGCGCCGTGGCCGGCGTGGAGCCCGACCTCCCCGCCTGAGCCCCGCCCCGGGGCACGGACGCCTCCCATGCCCTACCGCCAGGTCACCGTGGGCGGCCTGCCCGCCATCGCGTTGTACAACGACACCCTCGAGCTGATCGCCGTGCCCGGCGCCGGGGCGCGGATCACCAACCTCCGCCGCCGTGCCGGGCGGGAGTGGCTGTGGCGCAACCCGCGCCTCCCCTTCCGCCTCCCCGCCGATCCGGTGCCCGACGGCCCCACCGCCTACGTGGACGAATACGACAGCGGCGGCTGGGACGAGTGCTTCCCCACCATCCAGCCCGGCCGCACCGCCGATGGCCGCGTGCTCCGCGACCATGGCGACCTCTGGGGCGCCCGCTGGCGGCACGACCTGCTCGCCTCGGCCGAGGCCACCAGCTGGCGCAGCACCACCACCACGCACAGCGTGGCCGCGGAGTTCTCCCGCGAGGTGAGCCTGGGCGCCGACGGCGTGGCGAGCGTGAGCTTCCGTTACCTGCTCCGCGGCCAGGAACCCGCGCCGGTCCCCTATTTCTGGTCGGCCCATCCGCTGTTCGGTATCCAGCCGGGCTCCCGCCTCACCATCCCGGGAGTGTCGCGGGCCCGGGTGGCGTCGGTGCACGGCCGCGACGACTGGCGGGCCGGCGACGAGATCCCCTGGCCTCTGGGCGGCGACGCCGGATTCACGGTGCCGGAGGTGGGCGGCTGGGCCGCCATGCTCCTCGTCACACCGCCCGCCGACGCGGCGGTGGAGCTCCGCGACCCGACCCGCGGGGAAACGCTTGCCATGCATTGGGATGCGGCGGAGATCCCGGCCATCGGGCTGTGGCTCAACTGTGGCGGCTGGGCCCCCACAGGGGAGCCGTACTGGAACCTCGCGGTGGAGCCCTGCCTGGCCCTCACCACCGCCATTGCCCCCGGGATGGCGGGGGCGGAACTGGCCCCGATCCTGCCCCCCCATGGAGAGCGGGGCTGGGGTCTTACGGTCACTCTTCGGGACTGATCGTTCTGGCGGACCCGGCCCGCGGGTGGTACGTTTGCCACCCTTTTTCCAGCCTCACGGACCGGGAGCGGACCAGTGGCGCGCACGCGGAGCGATGCGTACGAAGTCGTGCAGGCGGCGATTCGTGCGATGCCGGAGGTGACGACCAAGCGGATGTTCGGGGCGGAGGCGTTCTTCACCCACGGCCGCATGTTCGCGTTCCTCTTCGACGAAGCCATCGTCCTCAAGCTGCCCGAGGCCGAGCGGCAGGCGGTGCTCGACACCCGCGCCGCACGCCCGTTCCTCACCGGCGCGCAGGCGCCCTTCGGTCGCTGGGTCGAGGCCTCGGTGCACGGCAGCCACGCCGCGAGCCGCGCCATCGGGCTCGCCGCCTCGGCCCACGCCCTGGCCCAGAGCCCCGTCGAGGAAGGCCCCCGCAAGCGCCGCGCGGTGGTGCGCCGCCGCACCCCGGCCCGCCGCGCCTCCGCCTAGCGCCACGCCCCCTGGCCCAGGCAAGCCGAGCCCCTTCTCCACGATGCGTGGGGGAGGGGTTCTGGTTTTCGTGGCGGGAAGCGGGAAGCGGGAAGCGGGAAGCGGGAAGCGGGAAGCGGGAAGCGGGAAGCGGGAAGCGGGAAGAGGGAAGAGGGAAGGGCGTCCGGCGCTACTTCACCAGCAGCGCGGCGATGGCGGCGATTGTCTTCGGTGCGCTCCCCTCGGCCCGGTTGTTCACCAGCACGTAGGCGGGGATGCGGAGCTCGGTGGCCATCCGGATGAGCCGCGCCACGTCGGCGCGGAGCTCGGGGTTCTTGTCACGGATCTCATCGTACGGTGCGAAGGCGTCCACCGCATCGTTGTAGGTGCGGCCGGGCCGCAGCAGCACCCGCGCCACCGCAAACGGCGCGCTCATGCTCCCGGGCAGGTCGAGCTGCTCGCCGATGGCCGGCATCCGGGTCCAGCTGTTGAACACGTGGGCCACGTTGTGCTCGCGCAGCACCGCGAAGTAGGGTGGCACCAGGTATTCCTGGTTGCGGAGCTCCACGGCGTAGGGCACCTCGCGCGGCAGCCGGGAGAAGAACCCGTCGAGCAGGTCGGCGAAGGCCTGGCCGGTGAGCTTTGCCGAGCGGGCGATGGTCTGGAACTCGAAGACGAACGGCCCGAGGTGATCGCGGAAGTGCTCCAGGCAGGGGTCAAGCACCTCGGCCTGGAACAGCTCGGCGTTCAGGAAGTCGGGGTTGGCCTCGCCACCCTGGGTCTTGTAGCGCGCCTTGGGCAGGGTGTGGACCGTGATGCGGTCCCACACCTTGCTCACGCAGCGGAAGCCGGGGGGCAGCGCCCGCGCGTAGCTCTCCAGGACCTTGGGGCTGGCGGGATTGTAGAAGGTGGAGTCGATGCCCACCGTGCGGAACAGCGGATAGCGGGCGTACTCCTCGAGCATCCGGGCCGCCGCGCCGGTCTTCGGGTAGTCCCGCTCGTAGACCAGTCCCTTCCAGCCGGGGTAGTTCCACGACGAGGTGCCGAACAGCGCCTCGGCGGGGAGGCGGGCGGCGAGGTCCGCGAGGTCGGCTCGGTCAGGGGCGTCGGGCATGGGCGCGGGAGTGGGGTGGAGGGAACCTAACCCCCGCGCCGCCGCCCGTCAGCGGGCCACGATCCGGTGCACCCCGCCGCCCTGGGTGATGATGTACAGCTCTCCCCGCGCGTCCTCGCCGAAGCTGGTGATGTTCCCCCCGGGCTCGAGCTCCGGCCGGTCGAGCCGCGCGGTGGCCTGCCCGCCGCTCCACCGGAAGCTGCGCACCCAGCCGCTGCAGTAGTCGGCGTAGAAGTAGGTGCCCTGCAGCGACGGGATGTCCTGGCCCCGGTACACGTACCCGCCGGTCACCGAGCACCCCTGGCCGTGCCCGTAGTCCAGCACGGGCAGTGCCAGCCCCGCCTGGTTGCAGGGCGAGGCGTCCGGATAGCAGTGCGTCCCTTCCATGGTGTTCCAGCCGTAGTTCTCGCCCCCGCTGCTGCCCGACGGCTGCACGTCCACTTCCTCGTAGTCGCCCTGGCCCACGTCGCCGATGTAGAGGTCGCCGGTCAGGCGGTCGAAGCTCCAGCGCCACGGGTTGCGCAGGCCGTAGTTCCACAGCTCCTGCCGGAACGCGGTGCTCGAGGCGTAGGGGTTGGTGCCGGGAATGGTGTACGTGGCGCCGCTCACGTCGAGCCGGAGCATGGAGCCCAGCAGCTCGTCGCGCCGCTGGCCGTGGCCGTCGGGGTCGCCACCGCTGCCGCCGTCGCCCAGGCCGAAGTAGAGGTAGTTGTCCGGGCCGAAGGCGATGCCGCCGCCGTTGTGGTTGGAGTACGGCTGGGGCACGCCGAGGATGGTCACGCCCGAGGCCTCGCTGGCCACGTCGGGATCGGCGGAGACGGTGTAGCGGGCCAGGCGGCTGTCGCCGTTCTGGCGGGTGTAGCTCACGAAGAAGCGGCCGGTGGTGGCGTAGTTGGGATCGAAGGCGAGTCCGAGGAGCCCCTGCTCGCCGCCGGTGCTGAGGGAGTCGTGCAGGTTGAGGAACGGGGTGCCGAGGGTCACGCCATTCTTGATGATCCGGATGGCGCCGCTCTGCTCCACCACGAAGAGGCGGGTGGTGTCGCCGGGAGGCGCCGTGAGGAAGATCGGGCTGTCGAACCCGCTCGCGATGGTGTCGAGGCCGAGCGTCGGCGCGGTGCCCACCACGTTGAGGGTCACCGACGCCTGGCCGGTGAGGCCCGCGGTGTCGGTGGCCGAGAGGGTGATCGTGTGGTGCCCCGCGGTGAGGGTGCTGAGCACCACGCTGTCGCCGGTGCCGAGGGCGCCGTCGATGGAGCTCGACCAGAGCAGGACGCTGCCGGGGAGCACCGCGCCGTTGTCATCCACCGCGCCGCCGGCCAGCAGCACCGCGCTGCTCTCGGGCACGCTGGCGTTGTCGGCCGGGCTGGTGATGGTCACCACCGGCGCGTTCGGGTCGGGGCCGGGGCGCGGATCGGTGCTGGAGCAGGCCACCGCAATGGCGAGCAGGCCCGTGAGGGCGGATGGGAACATTCGACGCATCGGGATCGGGACCACCATGGGATGCCGCGGGGGAGGCCAGGGTTGCCTGAAGACTAGCATACGGCCGGCCGGGTTGCGCGGCTGGTGACGGCCCTCACCCCGGGGTCAGTCGAGGTGTTCCGGGGTGTACGTGGTGCCGAAGCGCGCGGCGAACGCCGTGAGATAGCTGTCGAGGGTGGCATGGGTGCCGCGCAGGGCGCCGAGGGCCCGCCAGAGGGGATTGGAGACCCACCCCTCCTCGGTCAGGCAGACGGCGTGCCCCGCGGCGGTCCGCTCCCCCACCCGGTGGCTCCACCGGCCGCCGAAGACCGCGCCGGGCGGCGGCTCGATGACGGTGACGAACTCGGTCCCGGGCTCCGTGTCCTCCACCCGCACGGTCATGGTGAAGCCGCCGGCGGTCTCGGTCCAGCGCTCCACCCCACCGGTGTCGGCCCGCACCGCGCTTTCCATCTCCTTCCACCACGACGGGGTGTCGCCGATGTCCCGGAGCACCGCATAGAGGCTCTCGGCCGGGGCATCGAGGGTCACGCAGCTGCGGGCCCGGTGCTCCCGGGGCAGCGCCACCCCGGTGCCGAGCAGCGCCAGGACCAGGAGGACGGCGCCGCCGGCCAGCCAGGAGAGGATCTTCTTCATGGGCCACCTCGAGGGGTCAGGGTACCGGCCGGAACAGCAGGTCCTGGTAGTCGAAGCTGAAGTCGGTCGAGGGGAGCACCGGCGCCATGGTCATGCGCTCGATGGAGCCGTCGGGGGCGAGCGCGAAGGTGATGAACGCGTCGGCGATGGTCTTCTCCCGCATCCGGGCGCGGAAGGTGTCGTACTGCCAGTGCTCGAGATCGGCGGTGTAGGGCGGCGAGTGGCTCCAGCGGATCACCAGGTGATCGCCCTCCACCGCCAGGGTCACGTCGCCGTACCACTCGTCATGGTAGGTGCCGGCGTAGCGCGCCAGCGGCAGCGAGGGGCCCACGTCGCGGTGGCGGGCGGCGGCGGCCGAGTCCTCGAAGGCGCGGTCGGCGTCCTGGCCCCCCTGGTCGCGGGCGTGGATCAGGCCGGCCCAGTCGGTCTTCGGGGCGCCGAGGGCCCAGTCGAGCACGGTCCATCCGAGGGCCTGGTAGCTGCCGGTCATGCCATTGGTGAAGACGACGATCCCCAGGTTCTTCTCCGGGACCAGGATGGTGCGGGAGAGCATGCCCTGCAGGCCGCCGTCGTGCCACACCAGCTTGACCCCGCGGTAGTCGCGCAGGAACCAGCCCAGGCCGTAGCCGGCGAAGTTGGGCTTGAGCGCGGCCAGCGCGGGTGGCACCTCGCCGATGGGGAGGCTCACGTGCGGCTCCCACATGGTGCGGGTGTCGGCGCTGCGCCAGAGGCGGGTGGTGGCGTCGGCGCGGCCGCTGTCGAGCTGCACCCGCATCCACCGGGTCCAGTCGGCCACGCTGGCCACCACGCCGCCGGCGGCGAGGGCGTTCACCACCGAATCGTGCACCACCACCACCGGCTGGCCGTTCCGCCGGTCGTGCGCGGAGGCGACGTTCTGGCCCAGGTCGATGCGGGAGAGCGCGGGGGCCGACTCGCGCATGCCGAGCGGCGCCATGAGGCGGGTGGCGACGAAGTCCTCCCACGGCATGCCGCTCACCTCGCGCACCAGCTCGCCGGCCACGATGTAGAGCACGTTGTCGTAGGCGTAGCCGGCCCGGAAGGTGTTGGGCGGCGTCAGGAACCGGAGCCGGCGGGCGATCTCGGCGCTGGAATAATCGGAGCCGAAGATGAGCAGGTCGCCCTGGCCGAGGGAGAGGCCGCTGCGGTGGCAGAGGAGGTCGCGCACCCGGAACTCGCGGGTGATGTACGCGTCGCCGCCCAGCCGGAACCACGGCAGGTGGTCGATCACCCGGTCGTCCCAGGAGAGCTTGCCGTCCTGGATGAGCAGGGCGAGCGCGGCGGCGGTCATCGCCTTGCTGTTGCTCGCCACCTGGAAGCGGGTATGCTCGTCCACCTTCTCGGGGCGCCCGACGGTGCGGACGCCCCACCCCTGCTGGAAGACCACCTTGCCGTCGCGGATCACCGCGATGGCGGCGCCCGGCTGGTTGAACTGCTGCAGGATGCGGGCGATGCTCGCGTCGAGTTCCTTGGGCGCCGCCTGGGCGGGGAGCTCGGGAGCGAGCAGGACACCGGCCAGGGCGAGGAATCCGGTCGCGGTCCGGCGACGTAGCATGGCAGACCACCTCAATGAGGATCGAATGACCCGCTGGAGCACTGCCCTGGCCGCGGCCACCGCCCTGCTGGCCGGCCCCCTCGCGGGCCAGGACTCGTTTGACCACGGCCTCTTCGACGGCCTGCTGCGCGCCCACGTGCACGAGGGGATCGTGGACTACGCCGCGTTCCGCGCCGCGCCCGAGTTCCCGCAGTACCTGGCGCAACTGGCGGCCTTCGACCCGGCGCCGCTGCCCCGGGCGGAACAGCTGGCCTTCTGGATCAACGCCTACAACGCCTACACTATCCAGTTGATCCTGTCGCACAAGGAGCGGGAGTCGATCCGGAACATCAACAAGACGGGCGGCTTCATCAAGGCCTATGGCCCCTGGACCGAGAAGCTGGCCGTGGTGGGCGGCACGCCCTACGGCCTGGACCACATCGAGCAGAAGATCATCCGCCCCACCTACCAGGAGCCGCGGATCCACTTTGCCCTGGTCTGCGCGGCCATGGGGTGCCCGCCGCTCCGCAGCGAGGCCTACACCGGCGCCCGGCTGGAGGAGCAGCTCGACGACCAGGGGCGGACCTTCCTGCGTGGCTCCCCGGCCAAGAACCGGGTGGATGCTGCCACGCGATCCGTCTACGTGAGCCAGGTCTTCAAGTTCCGGGACTACGAGAAGGACTTCGGCGGGAGCAAGGAGGCGGTGGCGCGGTTCATCGCCCGCTGGTACGAGGCGGGCCCGGAGCGGGAGCTGCTGGAGGGTGGCCGCTGGCAGCGCTTCGAGTACACCGACTACGACTGGACCCTCAACAGCGTGGAGCAGGCGGCCCGCCTCGCCGCCGGAAGGCGGTAGCCCATCCCGGGCCGCGGCCCGGCACCACGCCCGCCGGCGGGAACGCGCCTAGCAGCACGCTCCCGCTGGCGCCGGCGCGCCCTCCCCTTCGGAGAACGGCAGGCTGGTCCCACACCCGGCGAAGATGCCGTAGTGCCGGCTCATGTCGCCGAAGCAGGTGAACCAGCGCGCCAGGCGGGTCTCGGCCAGCATCCGCCAGGTGTTGCCACACACGGGGACGATCTTCCCCACCTCGAACGGGTGGTGCCCATCCAGGTGCACCAGCGCCTCGGCCCCGGGAATGCCGCCCTCGTACCGCACCGCCTGCCCGTAGTCCTCGCAGGCGGGCTCGAGCCCCTCCAGCTTGAACAGCCGCCAGGTGGCCGCGTAGAACCGGGCTGGCGCCAGCCGGCCGGCAATGCGTTCGTCGCGGATGCCGAGCCGGCGACTGGTCACCAGTCGCGGATCGCCGAAGCCGGCGGCGCAGGCCAGGGCCAGGAAGTCGTTCCAGTACAGCGCCCCGGCGAGGCACTCCCCCACCAGCTCCGGGTCGTCGAGCAGGGCGCCAGGCAGGCGGCGGTCGGCGTAGACGTCGGAGAAGTAGAACTCCCCGCCGGGCCGCAGCAGCCGGTGCACCTGACGGAACGCCGCTCCCTTGTCGCGCAGCAGGTTGAAGACGCAGTTGGAGACCACCACGTCCACGGTGCCGGCCTCGAGCGGCAGGGTATCCAGGCGCTCGAGGTCGTGCTCCAGGAAGGCGACGTTGCCGCGGGCATACCCGAAGCGCTCCCGGTGCCATTCCAGGTGGCGGCGCGCCACCGCAAGTTGCTCCGGCGTGGCATCCACGCCGATGACGCGGCCCCGTTCCCCGACCAGCTGCGCCAGGGTGAAGGCATCGCGCCCGGCGCCGGAACCGAGGTCGAGAATGGTGGCCCCCTCGATCGCCTCGGGGGTCACGAGGCCGCAGCCGTAGTAGCGCGCCAGTATCTCGGGGTGGATCCGCGCCAGCGCCGCGGCCAGGCGCGGCGTCGGGGCCTCGGCGGTGGTGCAGGCGTCTGTGCGGAGGTCGGTCGAGGAGCGGAGCCGGGTGCCGTAATAGTCCTGGACCTGCTCCAGGCGCCCGGAGGTGGCGACGTCGGTCATCAGCGGAAGATCCGGAACCAGGTGGAAAAGATGCGGCGGACAGTGGGCGTCAGCCTGCCGCGGCGCCAGGCGTCGGCGGCCTTGCGGAGGATCTCGCCCCGGGTGGGGTAGGGATGCATGGTCCGGCCGATGGCGCCGAGGCCCAGGCCATTGGTCATGGCGAGGGCCACCTCGCCGATCAGGTCGCCGGCGTCAGCGCCCACGAGGGTGGCGCCGAGGATCCGGTCGCTGCCGCGCGCCAGGATGAACTTGGCAAAGCCCCGGGTCTCCCCTTCGAGCACCGCCCGGTCAAGGTGCTCGACCCCAACCCGCACCACATCGTGCGGTACGCCCCGGGACGCGGCCTCGGCCGCGGTGAGTCCCACCTGGGCCACCTCGGGCGAGGTATAGCTGCACCACGGGATCACCAGCCGGCTGGCGCGGGCGCGGCCGAAGAACAGCGCGTTCTGCACCACCAGCCGCGCCTGGAAATCGGCGCTGTGGGTGAACTGGAACCGGGAGCAGACATCGCCGACGGCGTACGCCGCGGGGTTGGTGGTGCGGAGCCGATCGTCCACGGTGATGCCGGCCGGGGTCGCCGCGATCCCGGCCAGGTCCAGCCCGAGCCCTTCCAGGTTGGGGCGGCGTCCCGCCGCCACGATGACCTGGTCCACCGTGAGGCGGGTGGTGCCGCCGGGGTGTTCGATCGACAGTTCACGCCCTTCGCCCACCCGTGCCACGCCGTGCACCTTCGCGGAGGTCAGCAGGCGGATGCCCTCGCTCACCAGCTGGTCGGCGAGGAGGGCCGCGGCGTCCGCGTCGTCACGGGGGAGGAGCCGGGGCGCGGCGTCGATGATGGTGACCTCGGCGCCGAAACGCCGGAACGCCTGCGCCAGTTCGCAGCCGATGGGGCCCCCGCCGATGACCGCGAGGCGGGGGGGCAGGGCGGTGAGGGTGAAGACGCTCTCGTTGGTGAGGCAGCCCGCCTCGGCGAGGCCGGGGATGGGCGGCACGGCCGCGCGGGCGCCGGTGGCGACCACCGCCCGGCGGAAGCGCAGGGCGTGGTCGCCCGCCGTGATGGTCCCGCGCCCGGTGAATCGCCCCTCGCCCAGGAAGACATCCACGCCAAGGTCGCGGAAGCGGGCGGCGCCATCGATCGGGGAGAGCCCGGCGCGGAGCCGGCGCATGCGTTCCATCGCGGCGGCAAAGTCCCCGGGCCCGGTGGCCGCCGGGCCGCCGAACCGCGACGCCGCCTCGCGGGCGGCGTGCCAGGCGCGCGCCGCGCTGATGACCGCCTTGGAGGGCACGCAGCCGACGTTGAGGCAGTCTCCCCCCATGAGGTGCCGCTCCACCAGCGCCACCCGGGCCCCGAGGCCCGCCGCCGCGGCCGCGGTGACGAGCCCGCCGGTGCCGGCGCCGATGACCACCAGGTGATAGCGGTCCCGCGGGGTGGGGTTCCGCCAGTCAGGCGGGTGTACCTGCGCGGCGAGGGCGGTGTCGTGCGGGTCGCCGGCGATCAGCTGGGCGGTCATGCGCCGGCTTCCGCGAGGGCGCGGCGCGCGGTGCGGGTCACCAGGACCGTCACCCCGATCGTGGCGGCCAGCCCGAGGGCGAGCACGACGTAGTGCCCGGCGCCCCGGGCGGGAGCGGCGCCGCTCGCCAGCGCGGCGACATCGCCCGCGACCTTGCCGTAGTAGACGTAGAGGATGGTGCCGGGGAGCATGCCGATGGAAGCGACGACGTAGTCCGTGAAGCGCACCGTGGTGAGGCCGAGGCCGTAGTTGAGCAGGTTGAAGGGGAACACCGGGGAGAGCCGGAGCAGGAAGACCATGCGGCGGCCGTCGCGGCCGATGGCGCGGTCGATGGCCGCGAAGCGGGGATTGCCGGCCACCGCGCGCGCCACGTGGGCCCGGGCAGCGTAGCGCGCGATGAGGAACGCGAGCGACCCTCCCAGGGTTGCGCCCAGGAGCACCACCACCACCCCGCGCCCCAGCCCGAAGGCCGCGCCGGCGGCGAGGGTGAGCAGCGAGCCGGGAATGAAGGCCACCACGGCCGCGGCATACGCCAGCACGAACACCACCGGCGCGAGCGCGCCGAGGGCGGTGACCCGGGCCACGAAGGCGGGAATGAGCCCGGCGAGCTGGCGGCCGCCCAGCACCAGCGCGGCGATCCCCAGGGCCACCAGTGCCAGGCGGAGCAGCAGGGTCCGGCGGCGGGCGTCAGCCATCGAGCGCGCCGCCGCAGCTCGAACCACCGCCCGCGGTGCAGCCGAAGCAGTGCGGCGCCACCGCGATGTGGCGCCCGGCGAGCGCGGCCTCCTCGAACTCGAAGATGGTGCGCGGCACCCGCGACTCCACCGGCAGGTCGAGCTGCTGGTTGAAGTCGCAGTCGTAGAGGCGGCCGTCCCACCCCACCGAAAGGGTGGTGCGGCACATCACGCCGGCGGCGGCCGCCGGGTTGAAGGCCTGCACTAGCCGGGCGAGGTACGCCTCCGTCTGCTGGCGCTCATCGAGGTGCTCGAGGAACCGGCTCACCGGCATGTTGGTGATGGTGAAGAGACGGGTGAAGACCACCCCGTGCTGCCGCTGCAGCCGCTCGCGCCATTCCCGCTCTGCCGCGCCCTGCGCCGGCGGCAGGAAGGCCCCCACCGGGTTGGTGACGAGGTTGAGCACCAGGCCCGTCCCGGGATGACCGTAGCCCAGCGCGTTGAGCTCCTGCAGCGCCGCGATGGAATCGTCGAACACGCCGTCGCCCCGCTGGGTGTCGGTCTGGCGCGCCTGGTAGTACGGCAGCGAGGCCACGATCTCCACCCGGTGCTCGGCCAGGAAGGCCGGCAGGTAGCGGTAGTTGGGGAGCCGCGTGATGGTCAGGTTGCAGCGGTCGATCACCCGCCGGCCCAGCCCGCGCGCCGTGGTCACCAGGCGCCGGAAGGCGGGATGCAGCTCCGGTGCGCCCCCGGTGATATCGAGCGTCGGGATCGGGTGGTCCCGCAGCACCGTGAGGCAGGCCTCCACCACGTCGTCGGGCATCATCTCGGTGCGGTCGGGCCCCGCATCCACGTGGCAGTGGCGGCAGGTCTGGTTGCACTTCTTGCCCACGTTCACCTGCAGGACCTCGATCCCGGTGGGCTGCAGCGGCCACAGGCCCGCCCCCTCGAGCGCGCGCGGAAAGCTCCGCTCCAGGCGCAGGTGGTGGAGCCGCGCGAGCTGCGCGGCGCCCGCCGCCAGCGGGTGCTGCTGCTTGTGGAGCGTGGGAAGCACGGTCACGGCTGCATGCCCAGTTGGTGGAGGTGATTGCGCATCTGGACCCCATGGACCAGCGAGGCCCCGCCGCGGATCGCGGCCGCCACGTGTACCGCCTCGGTCATCTGTTCCTCGTTGGAGCCATGCTCCAGGGAGGCGGTACTGTAGGCGTCGATGCAGTAGGGGCACTGGACGGCGTGGGCCACCGCCAGCGCGATCAGCGCCTTCTCCCGCTGCGACAGCGCCCCCTCGGCAAACACGGCGCTGTACCAGCCGAGGAACTTCTGCCACAACTCGGGATTGCCCTTGCCGACTTCCGCGAAGCGGCCCAGGTCGGGGGCGTGATAGTAGTGCTGGTGGTCGGTCATGGGTCGTGGCTCGTGGATGATGAGGTACGTGGGCCAGCGTGATTCGGATCTCCGGCCCGCTCACTCACCCCGCAGGGGCGGGGGGAGCAGGAAGCGCACCGGCCAGCCGTAGGAATGGACCAGCGGTGTGGGACGTCCGGCGCCGTCCACCAGGGGCAGTCTCCGGGTGGCCCAGCCGAAGATTCCGCCCTCGAGGCTCTGGACTCCGGACCAGCCACGGCGTTCCAGTGCCTCGACCAGGCGGCTGCTCCGATAGCCCACGGAACAATAGACCACCGCCGTGGCGCCGGGCGCCGGGGGCGGTGGGATCGTGGCGCCGGCGGCCCCATCCACCAGCCGGGCCCCGGGGAGGTGGCTCACCGCGAACTCCGCCGCCTCGCGCGCGTCGAACAGGGCCGGCGGGTTGCTGCCCGCGAGGGACCGCGCCAGGGCTTCCGGCGTGATCGTGGCCGTTCCCGGGAACCCGAGCCCGAGCAGGCCGAGCGTGATCCACCAGGCCAGCGGGCGTCCGCCCAGCCAGAGCGCCGCCAGGGTGGCGGTCAGCGCCGCGCCCCACGCGGCCCGGCGCGTCACCTCATCCCGCCGTGGCCACCACGCCGGGCGCGCGGCGGGACCGGCTCAGCTGCGCGTAGTACGCGTCCCGCACGCCCATGGTGTTCACCTCGCACATCGGCACCAGCGCGCCGTGGACCGGCACATGGAACACGCACAGGTCCAGGCGCTCCCGGCCACGCGGGGTGTCCACCTCCGCCCGGCTCATGAAGTGGTGGCTCACGATCACCAGCGAGTGGAGCCCTGCCTGGCGGCGCAACAGGCGCCACAGGAAGCGGAGTGGCCGCGCCGGGTCGGCCTGCCGCGCCAGCAGCATGAGGTAGGGCCCGAGGCCCCCCAGCACGAAGCGCGGCTCCCGGGCGGCCAGCGCCAGCATCCGCGCGGCCTTCTCCAGCGGCGAATCCAGCCGGAAGCTCACCCCGCCGAAGCGCTCCAGGAAGCCGTCGTAGAAGCGCGCGTTCGCCGCGCCCTCGGTGCGGGCGGGGTGGAAGGCGGGGGCACGGCCCTCGTCGCGGGAGACCATCCCGGGAAGGTAGCGGGTGCAATCGGGGTGCCCCACGTGCACGAACGACCGCTCGAGCACCTCCCCCTGGTCGGCGCCGCCCAGCCCCTCGGCGATCCCCCGCCACAGCGCCTCGACGCTTACCCCGCCGCCCAGCCCCGCCTCGGTGCGCCCCACCTGGGCCACGGGCTGGAAGCTCACCAGCCGGAAGATGTCGGCGTTGTGAGTGAGCCACCGGACCACCGCCGGGACCCCGGCGAGGTTCTCGGCCGTGACCGTCATGGTCGTGGCGGGCCGAAGCGGGCGGCCGGTGGTCCGCGCCACGGTGCGCAGCATCCGGGCGAATTCCTCCCGGAGCGGCATCAGCTCCTCCTCGGTGCGCGCGTGGCGGTAGTCCGCGCCCAGGCGGCCGCGCTGGGTGGTGTCAATGTGGATGCTGACCTCGACCAGGCCCCCCTCCACCACCAGCCGCTCCAGCAGGCCGGGCCGGCGGCGGAAGCTGTCGCCGTGGGTCATGAGCATGGGGATGAGGCCGAGCGACTGGGCATACCGGAGCAGCTCGATCACCTCCTCCACCGGCCGGAGCGTGACCTCGCCGTCGGTGAGCTGCAGGTTGCCGGCGTTGCCAAGGGTGGGGCGCAGGGCCCGCATCTGGGCCTTGATCTCCTCGAGCGGGGCCGGCGGGACCTGGTTGGCCTCCTCGCCGAGGTAGCACCCGACGCAGGCGAAGTCGCAGCGGGGCATGGCGCCGATGGTGGCGCCGCAGCCGTTCCCGCCGCGGCCCAGCATCTGGCGGGGGCCCTGCAGGTGGAGCGGCACCCGGGCCCGGGAGCGGGCCAGGTTCCGCCGGGTTTCCTCGAGGATCGGCTCGGTGAGGATGCGCCACAGCGACATGCGGGCTCCGGGAGGGGGCCGGGAAGGGGCTCCGGGTACGTTCTGGATACGCCGCTGGTGGGGCTTTGGATCCCTGGGCCCTCCCGTCCCTGCTACCGCAGCCGCTCCAGCCGGTCGAGGCTGGTGATGGTGAGCGTCACGGCGCCGAATTCCTGTTCCACCTTGCCGCGGAAGACGAACGGCCCCTGGTCGAACAGCACGTGGCCGCGCTTTCTATATATATCGGGGAAGAGCACGGCCTCGATCAGCCCGGCGCCGTCGTCGAAGGTGGCGAACTCCATCGGCTCGTCCTTGACGGTGGAGACCGGCTTGGCGGTGGTGAGCAGCCCGGCGCAGAGCACGCTGTGCCCCACGTGGTCGGCCAGGCGGGTGCTGGGGGTGATCCGCAGCCGGGCCAGCAGGTCGCGGTAGAGGTCCATCGGGTGGCTGTCGGTGGTGAAGCCGAGCAGGGCATACTCGGCCTGCCGGCGGCGGTCGGGGGTGTATTCCTTGAGGGCGGGGACGGCGGGCCGGGAAACGGGAAGCGGGAAACGGGAACCAGCCATTGCCCGCTCCGCTTCCCGGTTCCCGCTTCCCACTTCCCGCTGTTCACTGTCGATCGCCCACAGCAGCATCGGCCGGGTCATCCCCGCCGCGATGGAGTCGCAGGCGCCCACCTGCACCAGCAGCCGCAGGTCGTCGGCGGTGATGCCGGTGCGGGTGCGGAGGTCGTCGAGCGAGGTGAAGGGGGCCGGCGTGTCGGGCCGGGCCGATGGGCCGGCCGGCTCCGGCCGCACCGATACCACCCCGCCGCCGCCCCGGTGCGGTGCGGCCTCCACCGGCCGGACCATCGGCGCATGGGTGCCTTCCGCTTCCCGCTTCCCGCCCTCCCTCGCGCCCGAGTCGCCGCTACGCGGCTCCTGAAGGGCGCTCGGTCGCCGCTCCCCGCTTCCCGCTTCCCGCTTCCCGCTTCCCGTCTCCCGCGCCCTCTCGAGCCGCGCCACGGCATCGGCCGACAACCCCTTGATGAACTGGAACCCGACCCGCACCTCGCGGCCGCTCCCGGTGGTGCGGAAGCGGCTGGCGTTGACGTCGGGCGGCCGGACGGTGAGGCCCATGCGCATGGCCTCCGCCACGTAGGCAAAGGGCCGGTAGAACCCCCCGCCGTTGGCGAGCACCGCCGCCATGAACTCGGCGGGATAGTGGGCCCGCAGGTAGCAGGAGTGCTGCGCCACCTTGATGTAGGAGCAGGAGTGCCCCTTGCAGAAGCTGTAGCCGGCAAAGGAGAGCACCATCTCCCACACCTTCGCGGCGGTGTCCGGGTCGCGGCCCAGCCGCGCGGCGCCGGCGAAGAACTCCGCCGCGTACGCCGCCAGCGCCTTCACCGGCCGCTTCTTGGAGAGCGCCTTGCGCACCCCGTCGCCGGTGGCGAGCGGCAGCCCCGCGAAGGCGGCGCAGACGTTCACCACGTCCTCCTGGTAAACCATCACCCCGAAGGTCTCGGCCAGGGTGTCCTGCAGCGACGGGTCGAGCGGCTGGTACGGCGCGCCATGCAGCCGCTCCAGGTACACCCGGATGAAGCGGTTGGAGGCGGGACGGATGATGCTGGTGTTGAGCACCAGCAGCTCGAAGTGCTCCGCCCGCGACTTGGCGCACAGGAGCCGCGAGGCCGGGCTCTCGGTGTAGAAGACGCCCATGGTCTGCCCGGTGCGGAAGAGGGCGCGGGTGGCCGGGTCGTCCTCGGGGTCGTCGGCGGTGTAGTCGATGCGCCGCCCGGTGTGCACCCGCACCTCGGCGATCGCGTCGCGGATCACCGCCAGCGAGCGGTTGCCCAGCAGGTCGATCTTCACCAGCCCCGCGTCCTCCGCGCCGTCCTTCTCGAACTGGATCACCGGCACCGGCAGGTCGGGGTGGCCGTCGAGCCGCTTGGCCGCGGTCTCCAGCGGCACGTAGTCGGTGAGCGCCTGCGGCACGATCACCACCCCGCCGGGATGCAGCGAGAGATGCCGCGGCGTGCCCACCAGCGGCTCCGCCGCCCGCGCCAGCTCCTGCCACACCGCCGGCAGGTTGAGGCCCTGGAAGTTGGGGTGGCGGGCCAGCAGCTCGCCGATGGACTCGTCCTCGCTGAACCAGGGGAAGCGCCGGGTGACCTCGCGGATCTCGCCCGGGGGGCGGCCGTACACCTTGGCCACCTCGCGCAGCGCGCCGCGCAGCCGGAAGCAGTTGTGGTTGGCCACCATCGCCGCGCGGGGCCGGGGGTAGCGGCGGAACACCCAGGCCAGGATCTGGTCGCGCTCGTCCCAGGGGAAGTCAAGGTCGATGTCGGGCGGGTCCTTCCGCTCCGGGTTGAGGAAGCGCTCGAACAGCAGCCCGGCGCCCAGCGGATCGACGTGGGTGATGCCGAGGCAGTAGCTCACGATGGAGTTGGCCACCGAGCCGCGGCCGCAGTGGGTGGGGCCGTGCTGCACGATGTCGTGCACCACCAGGAAGTAGTCGGCGAACCCCTTCTGCGCGATGATCGTGAGCTCGTGCTCCAGCCGGTCGCGGGTGATCGGCGCCACCATGCCGTAGCGCCGCTCCGCGCCCCGCCACGCCAGCGCCCGCAGTCGCTGCAGCGCGTCGGTGGTGTCGGCGAACCGCGGCGCCACCACCCGCGCCCCCACCGGGATCCGGTACCGGCACCGCTCGGCCAGCTCCTCCGCCCGCAGCATCGCGTCGGGCCGGTCGGGGAAGTGCCGCGCGAGGTCGTCGGCGGGGCGGAGCCAGGCCGACGGTAGGGCGGTAGGGCGGTAGGGCGGTAATGCGGCTTCTTCACCGTTACCGCCATACCGCCGTACCGCCGTACCGCCTTCCTCGTCGTCCTCCAGCCCCGCATTCCTGGCAATCGCCACCCGCAGCCGGTGGCGGGCCCAGTCCTCCGCGTTGGCGAACATCACCCCGCCGGTGACCACCACCGGCAGGCCCAGCCGCGTGGCCGCCGCGACGACCGCGTGGCGGTGCTTCCCGGGCCGCAGCTCGCCGTAGACATCCGCCGGCCCGGAGCGGCGCACCAGGTCCTCCAGGAAGGCGACGTCCTGCGAAAGGAGGAGGAGGCCGGCGCGGTCGGCGGCGAGGAGTGCCGACAGGTCACGGGAAACGGGAAGCGGGAAGCGGGAAGCGGAACTCTCCCGCGGCAGGGGATCCGTGCACCGATCGCCGGGCGTCCCCACTTCCCGTTTCCCGTTTCCCGCTTCCCGGCGTTCGCCTGCCCAGTGGATGTGGCTGATGGCCCGGCACAGCGCCGCCCACCCCCGCTCGTCGGTGGCCAGCGCCACGGCCTCCTGCCCGCCGTGCACCAGGTGCGCGCCGTGGATGGGCCGCAGGCCGTGCGCCTCCGCCGCCTGCTGGAACTCCACCGCGCCATAGACGCCGTTGGTGTCGGTGCAGGCCAGCGCGGTGAAGCCGCGCGCGGCCGCCTGCCGCGCCAGGACCTCGGGGCTCGAGACCCCGGTGCCGAAGGAGAACCAGGAGTGGACGTGGAGGTGGGTGAACATCGGAACCACGGGAAGCGGGAAGACACCGGGAAGCGGGAAGCGGACCGCGGTTACCGTTTCCCGCTTCCCTTTTCCCGCTTCCCGTCGGTTCCGGCCCACATCGGCCGCGCCCGCAGCACCTTCCGGTACACCGGGCACGACTCCTGGTGGGCCCCCGGCAGCCAGCCGGTGCTCATCAGGAACTCGCCCACGATCTCGCCGCCGGTGAAGCGGAAGGTCTTCTTGAAGAGCTTCACCCATTCGTCCCGGGCCAGCGGGTGGTGCGCCGCGAGCCAGCCGTCGAAGCCGCCGTGGCTCTCCCGCAGCCGGAGCAGGGTGCGCGCGTTGTCGATCGCGGCCTCGACCTTGAGCCGGTTGCGGATGATGCCGGCGTCGGCCAGCAGCCGCTGCACGTCGCGCGCGCCGAACCGCGCCACCACCGCCGGGTCGAAGCCGCGGTACGCCGCCTGGAACGCCGCCCGCTTCTTGAGGATGGTGAGCCAGGAGAGCCCCGCCTGGTTGATCTCCAGGACCAGCCGCTCGAACAGCTCCGCGTCGGTGGTGAGCGGGAAGCCGTACTCACCGTCGTGATACGGGCCATGCCACTCGTGGCCGGGGGCGATGTCGCAGTAGGTGGGCATGGGGCGGCTCGGGGTTCGATTCGGGGAACGGGGGAAGCGGGAAACGGGAAAAGGGAAACGGGAAACGGGAAACGGGAAACGGGGGAACGGGGAAGAGGGAACGGGAACGGCCCATCCCCGGCCGCCATGTTTCCCCTACCTTTCCGCATGCCCCGGCATCACTTCCACTTCTACTTCGATCCCGGCGCCGGCACCTGTCTCTGGTCGGCCGACGAGGAGACCCGCGCCACTTTCGACTACGCGGTGGACCTCGCCGCCCTGCCGCTGGCGCCGGAGACCCGCGCCGCCGCCGAGTTGCTGGTGGCCCGGTTCGACACCAGCATCGACTGGGACAATCCCGGCGGGCCCTCGCCCTGGTCGGAGGAGGAGGCCTGGGAGTTCTCCCTGGCCGCCGCCGCCCTCCTCGACCGGCTCCGCGCCGAGCTCGGCGCCACCATCGACGACCACATCTAGCCCAGTGACGGCCGACTGACTTCGGCGTTTCTTCGGTATTCTACGCCGCGGTCCCGGGCTCCGCAAGACGGGGCTGGCTCGCGGCCCCTTCCTTACTGAAACACCGGCCGGCGGCGCGGAGTATATCCATTCGTGGATATAGTCACGCCGTCTCCCGTCACCCGCTGCTACCGCCACGCCCTCCGTCTCCTCCCCGCCCGCTTCCGGCGGGAGGCGGAGCCGGAGCTCCTCGCCTGGTTCGAAGCCGGCTGGCGGGATGCCGGCCGCCACCCCGCGTGGCGGGCGCGGCTGCTGCTCACCGCGGCGTTCGACCTGCTGTGGACCGCGGCGGCCGAGTGGCCGGCGGCGATCCGCCCTCGCCCCACCCGCCCCCGTCCTGGAGCCCCCCCGATGGACATGCTCTGGCAGGACCTTCGTTCGGCGCTCCGCACCCTCGGCGGCGCGCGGCTCGTCACCGCCGTGGCGGTGCTCACGGTGGCCCTCGGCGTGGGCGCCACCACCACCATGATGAGCGTGGCCAACGCGCTGCTGCTCCGGCCACCCGTCGGCGTGACCGACCCCGCCGGCCTGGTGACGGTGCACGCGAAGAGCGAGGACGGCTCCGGCTTCCACTCCTTCTCCTTCCGGGAGTTCCAAGCCCTCGACTCCGCCGGCGGGGGGCTCGCCTCGCTGGCGGCGTACGGGATCCTCGCGGCGAGCCTCCGCACCGGCGACGAGCCGCAGCTGGAGCCGGGGATGCTGGTCTCCGCGGCGTACTTCACCACCCTCGGTACCCGGGCGCGGCTGGGCCGCCTGCCGGGGGCCGAGGAGAACGCGCGCGGCGCGGCGCCGGTGGTGGTGCTGAGTGACGGCACCTGGCGGCGGCGGTTCGGCGCCGATCCCGGCATCATCGGCCGGCCGGTGACGATCAACGGCCAGTCCTTCACCGTGATCGGCGTGACCGAGCCGGGCTTTCATGGGCAGTTCGCCGGCATCGGCTTCGGGCTCTGGGTGCCGCTGGCCCAGGCACCGCTGCTCACCGGCCGGGACGACTTCGACAACATCCGGGCCTCGTGGCTCGAGCTGGTGGGGCGGCTGGCGCCCGGCATGGAGCCGGCGGGCGCGGCGGAGGCCCTGAGTGCCGCCTCCGCGCGCGAGGGCCGCGTCCTGGGACTGGACTGGGACCGCCGGGTGGACGTGCGCCGCTACCATCCCGTGCCCGCCGAGGCGGCGGCGCCGGTCGGCGGCTTCCTCGGCCTGCTGCTGCTCCTCGCCGGCTTCGTGCTGCTCATCGCCAGCGCGAACGTCGGCACCGTGCTGCTGGCCCGCGCCACCACCCGCGCCCGCGAGATGGCGGTGCGGGTGGCCCTCGGCGCCGGCCGCGCCCGGCTGCTGCGCCAGCTGCGGCTCGAGAGCCTCGCCCTCTTCCTGGCCGGCGGCGCGGCCGGCGCCGCGCTCGCCGTGGCGGCCACCCGCGCGCTGACCTCGGTCTCGCTCCCGGTCGGGATCCCGCTCGCGCTCGACTTCCACCCCGACCTGCTGGTGCTCGCCGTGGGGTTGCTGGTCACGCTCGTGGTGGGCGTGGGGTTCGGGCTCGCGCCCGCGCTGCAGGCCACCCGCTCCGACCCGGCGCTGGTCCTGCGCGAGGGCGCCTCGAGCCTGCGGCTGGCGCGGAGCCGGCTCCGCGGCCTGCTGGTGACGGGCCAGGTGGCCGGCACGGCATGCCTGCTGGTGACGGCGGGGCTCTTCGCCCGCGGGCTCTCGCGCGCGGGCGAGGTACAGCCGGGATTCACCCCGGCCGGGATCCACACCACCGACCTCGACTTCCAGGTGCGCAACTACACCGACCCCCAGGGCGTGGCGCTGGTGGACGGGCTGGAACGCGGCGCGGCGGCGCTGCCGGGGGTGCGCTCCGTGGCGAGCACCAGCATGCTCCCCCTCAACATGAGCAACCAGTCCACCCTGGTCGCGGTCCCGGGGCGCCCGCAGGAGGCGAACGTGGGCTTCTTCCAGACCGACTTCACCAGCGTGAGCCCGGGGTACTTCGCCACGCTGGAGCTGCCGCTGCTCGAGGGCCGCGGCTTCGCCGACGCCGATCGCGCCGGCGCGCCGGCCGTCGCGGTGGTCAACCAGACCCTCGCGGCGCGGCTGTGGCCGGGCGAGAGCCCCATCGGCAAGCGGGTCGAGTTCGGCGCCATCACCGGCGGGACGCCCACCGAGGTGGTGGGACTCGCGGCCGACGCCAGGTACCGCAGCCTGGGCGAGGCGCCGGTGCCGATGATCTACGTGCCGCTGGCGCAGCAGCCGGCGTCGCACGTGACCCTGCTGGTGCGGATGGCCGGCGGCGCGACGGCGCCGGCCCGCGCCCTCCGCGACGCCGTGCACGCCCTCGATCCCGAACTGCCAGTCGGGCGGCAGGCCGACTTCACCGACGTGATCGCCATCGCCCTGCTCCCCAACCGCATCGCGGTGGGGCTCGCGGCGGCGTTCGGCGCCACCGGCCTGCTGCTCGCGGCGCTCGGCCTCTACGGCCTGCTCGCCTTCCGGGTGCAGAGCCGGCGCAAGGAGATCGGCATCCGCATGGCGCTCGGCGCCTCGGGCGGGCAGATCCGCGCGCTGGTGGTCGGCGAGGGCGTGCGGCTCACCGGGGCCGGCGTGATCCTGGGGCTCGGCGCCGCCGCGCTCCTGGCCCGCTTCCTCGGTGGCATGCTCTTCGGCGTGAGCCCGCTCGACCCCGGCATCTACCTGGCCATCGGCCTGCTGCTGCTCGGCGTCGGGTGGCTCGCGGCGATGGGCCCCACCCGGCGCGCGCTCCGCACCGAGCCGGTGGAGGTGCTGCGGAATGAGTGACCGCGAGCGCGCCCCGGCGGAGTCGCTCCGGCCGCGGGTCTTCGCCATCCTGCTGGCGCTGGCGGAGGCGCCGCGCCACGGCTACGGGCTGATGCAGGCGCTGCAGCAGGACCCCTCGGAGCGCTGGCTGCTCGGTCCCGCCACGCTCTACCGCACGCTCAAAGAGATGGAGCGGCTCGGCCTCATCGCATCCGCGGAGGGGCCGGACGGCGCCTCGGGGGGACCGCCGCGCCGGTACTATCGCCTCACCGCGCATGGCCGCCGGGTGGGTGGCGCCGAGGCGGCGCGGATGGCGGAGATCGCGGCACGATGGCGCCAGGCCGGCGCGGCGGGCAGCGAGGCCTAGCGCCGCGCGCTCCCGCCGCCGTGGCCACCATCTATATTCCGCACTCTTCTACCCCTCCACGCATGCGCGCCATCCGCTATACCGCCGCCGGCGGCCCCGAGGTCATCCAGCTCCGCGACTCGCCGACTCCCGAGCCGGGGCCGCGGCAGGTCCGGGTGCGGGTGCACGCCAGCGCCCTCAACCGCGCCGACATCCTGCAGCGGCGGGGCCGCTATCCCGCCCCCGCGGGCTGGCCGGCCGACATCCCCGGCCTGGAGTACGCCGGCGAGGTGGAGGCGCTCGGGCCCGGCGTCACGCGGTGGCAGGTGGGCGATCGCGTCATGGGGCTGGTGGGCGGCGGCGCCCACGCCGAGTTCGTGGTAGTGCATGCCGACGAGACGACGGCGGTGCCGGAGGGGATGGCGTACACCGATGCCGCGGCGATTCCCGAGGCATTCCTCACCGCCTGGGACGCGCTGGTGGCGCGGGGCCGGCTCGTGGCGGGGGAGCGGGTGCTGATCCACGCGGTGGGGAGCGGTGTCGGGACGGCGGCGGTGCAGCTGGCGAAGCGCATCGGCGCCACCGTGGCTGGCACCTCGCGCAGCGCGGCCAAGCTGGCGCAGGCCCGCGCCCTCGGCCTCGACGAGGCCATCGATACCTCGACCCGCGGCTTCGGCGAGCAGCTGGACCAGTCGGTGGACGTCATCCTCGACGTCTTCGGCGCGCCGGCCTTCGCCGCCAACCTCGACGCCCTGGCCCCGCGCGGCCGGCTGGTGCTGCTCGGGTTCCTGCAGGGCGCCACGGGGGAGCTGTCGCTGGAGCCGGTGCTGCGCAAGCGGCTCGAGGTCATCGGCACCGTGATGCGCACCCGGAGCCTCGAGGAGCGGATCCCGCTGGTGGCGGCGTTCGCGGCGGAGGTGGTGCCAGCCTTCGGCGGCTCGGCGGCTCGGCGGCCCGGCGACTCGGCCGCGTCCCTGCAGCCGGTGGTGGCGCAGGTGTTCCCCTTCACCGACATCGTGGCCGCGCACGCGGTGATGGAACGGGACGAGAATTTCGGGAAGGTGGTGCTGGCGTGGTAGGCTGAAACTGCGGGAAGCGGGAAAAGGGAAGCGGGAACAGGGGGAAGGGGGAAAGGGGAAGGGGGGAACGGCGGAACGGCGGAACGGGGGATGGGCCCGACCCCACCGGCTGTCATCCCGAGGGCCGCAGGCCCGAGGGATCCCTTGAAGCCCGCGCCGGACCCGCAGGGATCCCTCGGTCGCTACGCTCCCTCGGGATGACAACACGCAGTTCCGCTTCCCGCTTCCCGCTTCCCGTTTCCCTTTTCCCCCTTCCCCCCCCGTGGTCCTCCATCGAGGTCTGGGCATGGCCGCAATCCTCCCCTTCCACCCCACGTTCGCGGCCGACTTCCGCCGCATCAACCTGGCGTGGCTGGAGCAGTACTTCACCGTGGAGCCGCTCGATCTGGTGTACCTCGACGATCCCGAGGGGAAGATCCTGGCGCCCGGGGGCGAGGTGTTCTTCGCCGTGGAGGACGGCGTGGTCCTCGGCACCTGCGCCGCGATCCCGCACGCGCCCGGGGTGCTCGAGCTGGCCAAGTTCGCCGTGGTGCCCGCCGCCCAGGGCAAGGGGCTCGGCACTGCGCTGGCGCAGGCGGTGCTCGACTTCGCCCGCCGCCGCGGCGACCACACCGTGATGCTGCTCTCCAACCACCGCCTCACCGCCGCGCTCCGCATCTACGAACGGCTTGGCTTTGTCAGGCGGCCCTTCCCCGAGCCGCCGGCGTACGCCGATGCCGATGTCTATATGGAGATTGCGGTGTAGGTTGGGGCGGGAAGCGGGAAGCGGGAAGCGGGAAGCGGGAAGAGGGAAACGGGAAGCGGGAACGGGGGCCGGCCTATGTGCTGTCATCCTCTTCCCGTTTCCCTTTTCCCGCTTCCCGTTGTTTCTCATCTTCCCACCCGCACCCCCTTGGTTCCCCACCGTCCGCGGATGCGGTCCATGGCGGCCTGGAGCTCGGCGGCTCGGTGACCGAGCCCCCCTTGGGAGCCGCGTAGCGGCGACCCGGGGGCGAGGGAATCCCCTTGGGGACGGCTCGGCGG
>JAXLXY010000006.1:0-264590 GCA_046327715.1 Gemmatimonadales bacterium | reverse complement strand
ACCTCCTGCAGCGCCTGCCGGATCGACTGCTTCACGTAGGTGCGCTGGATCGTCCCGATGTCGCTGCGGAACGTGGTGTACAGGTCCGGCACCCGCGCCGGCGCCAGCTCGAAGGACATCGAGACATCGAGCGACAGCGGCTGGCCCTCGACGCTGTTGACGTTGATCTCGTCGTTGTGCGGCGAGCCCTCCGTCACGGACTTCGTGCGCCGGGACCGGAACCATCCGTCGATCGTGCTGTGGAGCGCGGGGAACGAGATCGGGGAACAGACCGCGCCCGAGGGCGTGGCGGTGCTGCAGCGGCTGCTCGACCTGTTCCATCGTGAGGACCCGACCCGGCCGGTGACCACGGGGAACGACAACATCGCCGCCGACGGCCGGCCCGCCACGCTGCCCTTCCTCGAGGCCCTCGACATCGTGGGCTACAACTACGTGGACCGGTGGCGGGAGCGGCGCGAGCTCTACGCCGAGCCGGACCGCCACGACCACCCGGACTGGAAGATGATCGGCACCGAGAGCGGGACGATCTTCCAGTCGTTCGACGAGCAGTACTCGCTGGGCGACGATCCGGCGGTGGTGCGTCCCAACTACACCTCGGGCATGATCACCGCCGAGCGGCTGTGGAAGTGGGTCACGCTGCACGACTACTTCAGCGGCAACTTCATGTGGACCGGGATCGACTACCTGGGCGAGAGCACCTGGCCCTTCAAGGGGTTTCCCTCCGGGGCGATGGACCTCACGGGCCAGCCGAAGGACATCTACTACCTGTACCAGAGCCTGTGGCGCGCGGAGCCGGTGCTGCGGCTCTTCCCGCACTGGAACTGGCCGGGACGCGAGGGCCAGGTGATCCCGGTGCTGGCCTACTCCAACTGCAACATCGTGGAGCTGTTCCTCAACGGGCGTTCCCTTGGCGAGCAGCGCAAGGAGTTTCCAGCGCCGGGCACCGCCGGGGGATGGAACACCTACGCCGAGCCCCGGGTGCATCCGACCACGACCGACCTCCACTTCCGCTGGGACGTGCCCTACGAGCCCGGGGAGCTGCGCGCGGTGGGGAAGCGGCGGGATGGCACCCCCGCCTGCGAGGCGGCGATCCGCACCGCGGGGCCGGCGGCGGCGCTGCGGCTCACCGCGGCGCGCGACACCCTCACCACCGCGCCGGGCGACGTGCTGCTCGCACGGGTGGAGGTGGTGGACACGGCGGGAGTGGTGGTACCCGGCGCCAGCCACGAGGTGCGGGTGGCGGTGCGCGGGGGCGCCCTCCTGACGCTCGACAACGCCGACCTGCAGGACCTCACCCCCTATGGCGGCGACCGGCGCCGGGTGTACCACGGGCGTGGCCTGGCGGTGGTGCACGCGGGCAGCCCCGGCACACTGACCATCACCGCCACCGCCGATGGGCTCACCCCCGCCACCCTGACACTCCCAGTAGCCCGTGGCGCATCCCCGCCGACCATCCCGGCGGTGGCCCCCCGATGAACTCACCGGAGCCCCTGCCGTGCGGCTGACCTCCACTCGACCGCTCCTCTTCGCCGCCGCGCTGGGGCTGGCCGGGGAGCTCGCGGCGCAGCAGCCCGCCACGCGGGCGGCGTACATCGACCGCGCCGGGGTGATGCGCTGGAAGGACGACCGCTCGGAGGTGGCGCTGTTCGGCGCCAACTACGTGATCCACACCGCCAGCGACTACCGCGCGGCCGGGCAGGCCGGCGGCGACCGCAAGGCGATGATCGACGAGGACATGGCGCAGTTTGCCCGGATGGGGTGGGACGGGCTCCGGCTGACGTTCTGGGGCGACTGGGAATCGTCCGACAGCCTGGGCAACCTGCTGGCCACCGACCACCTGGACCTGCTCGACTGGCTGATCGCCCGCGCCCGGGCGCGCGGCATCTACATGCTGTTCAGCCCCATCCAGCTCTACAACGCCAAGTGGCCGGACGCCCTGGCCGACACCACCGCCCCCGGCTTCGGGCGGCGCTACCCGCGGGAGCGGATGGGCACCGACCCGGCGGCCATCGCCGCGCAGGTGACCTACCTGCGGCAGATCCTCAACCACGTGAACCCGTACACCGGGGTGGCCCTCAAGGACGAGCCGGCCATTCTCTTCCTGGAGCTGGTGAACGAGCCGGTGCACCACCCGGACGACCTCGAGGGCTCGGTACGTTACATCAACACCCTTACCGACGCGGTCCGCTCCACCGGCTGCCGCACCCCGATCTTCTACAACGTGAGCCAGGACTTCCGCATCGGCGAGGCGATCCGGCGTTCCAAGGCCCAGGGCATCACCTTCGGCTGGTACCCCTCGGCACTCAACGCGGGGTACGAGCTGCCGGGCAACTTCCTGCGCGCCGTGGACGACTTCCCCGACATGCGCCGCCCGGAGCTGGCGCGGCTGCCGCGGATCGTCTACGAATTCGACAGCCCCGACCTCCGCACCGGCACGATGTACCCGGCGATGGCGCGCACCTTCCGCGCGGTGGGGGCGCAGTTCGCGGCGATGTTCGCCTACGACATGCAGCGGACGGCCTCACGCAACCTTGGCTGGCAGACCCACTACCTGAGCCTGGCCTACACCCCGCGCAAGGCGATGAGCGCCATCGTGGCGGCGGAGGCGATGAAGCGGCTCCCCCGCGGCCGGGACTACGGCCCCTACCCCGGCAATGCCCGCTTCGGCGACTTCCGGGTGTCGGCGGAGGAGAACCTGGGCGAGCTGGTTTCGACGGACGCCTTCCTGTACGCCGGCACCACCCGCTCCACGCCGCCCGATCCCGCGGCGCTGCGCCGCATCGCGGGGTACGGCTCGTCGCCGACGGTGACCTACGGTGGCGAGGGGATCTACTTCCTCGACCGCGTGCGCGCCGGCCTCTGGCGCCTGGAGGTATACCCCGACGCGGTGCCGGTGCGGGATCCGTTCGATCTGCCCCGGCCCGACAAGGTCGTCACCCGCGCCATCCGCCGCCCGTGGCCGATGACGGTGCACCTGCCCGACCTGGGACCGGCCTTCTCGGTGCAGCCGCTTACCGCCGGCAACCCGGGCCCGAGCGAAGCCACCGCGGGGCGCTTCACCGTGACCCCCGGCGTCTATCTGCTGAGCACCTCCGGTGCGGTGGACCCCGCCACGCTCCCCTCCCACGTGGGCCAGGTGGGCATGACCGAGTACCACCCCCCGCCGGAGGACACCCTGCCCACCATCGTGACGCCCCTCGCCCCGGCGGCGCTGCTGGCCGGCCGGGAGGCGGAGCTGCGGGCCCGGGTGGTGGATCCGACGCCGCCGGATTCGGCGCGGCTCTTCCTGCGACGCACCGCGGGCGACTGGTACCACGCCTACCCCATGCGGCCGGCCGGTGGCTACGAGTACGCCGCCAGCATCCCCGGCGCGGAGCTGCGCGCGGGGCCGTACGAGTACGTGATCACGCTCTACCGTGCTGGGGCGGCCACCACCTTTCCCGGCCACCGCGCCGCCCAGCCGTGGGACTGGAATTTCGGCGCGGAAGGGACCTGGCCCCTGCCGGTGGTGGACGCCGGGACGCCCCTCACGCTCTTCGATCCGGCCACCGACCTGGGGCGGCTCGCCTTTACCCGGATCGGCGACGCGGGGCGGAGCGGGCGCTTCCAGGTGGGGCTCTCGCCGCTCACCGGGGGCACCGTCTTTCACCTGCCGCTCCCGGTGGACCGGAGCGGCTGGAGCCCGGAGGACTACACGGCGTCACTGGTGATGGCCGACCGGGTGAGCGCCCGCGGAGAGACGATCGCCGCCGCCACCCGGGTGTGCCTGCGGGCCCGCGGGCTGGGCGCTGGCCAGCGGCTACACCTCACCCTGATGGAGGACGACGGCACAAGCTGGAGTGCGGCGGTGCCGCTCGACAGCGCATGGGCCGAGCTGGAGGTCCCGCTCGCGAGCCTCACCGTGGCGCGCGGGGTCCTGCTGCCGCAGGGCTTCCCGGGGGAGTGGAATTACTGGGTGGGGCCGGCCGCGGGGCGGGGCAGCACGGGGGATCGCCCGCGGCTGGAGCGACTGGAGCGGCTGCAGCTCTCGCTCCGGCGCGAGGAGGGGGCGGTTGTGGCGCCGGACGCGTACGGGGCGGAGGTGGAGTGGGTGCGGCTCGAGTTCGGGGATGGCCCCTGATGCACGGCGCGCGGTGGCCGGGCTGGTGGGTGGCCCTGGGCGGGGTCCTCGCCTGTACCACGGGAGTCGAGCCGGGCGCCCCTGCACCACGGCCAGCGGTTCGCGGCGCCGACATCTCGGCCCTGGAGCGGCTGGAGTCGGCCGGGGCGGTGTTTCGGGATCACGGGGGGCCCGGCGACGCCATCGCGATCCTCCGGAGCCGCGGGGCCAACCTCTTCCGGCTGCGCCTCTTTCTCCAGCCGGATGGCAGCGAGGTGCAGGTCAACGACCTCGAGTACACCTTGCGCCTGGCCCAGCGGGTGAAGGCCTCCGGCGCGGGGCTGCTGCTTGCCTTGCATTACTCGGACACCTGGGCCGATCCGGCCCACCAGACCACACCCGCGGCCTGGGACACCCTGGACCTCGCGGGACTGGAACTGGCGGTCGAGGCCTACACCGCCGACGTCCTGGCCCGCTTCCGGGCCGCGGGCTGCGCTCCGGACATCGTGCAGGTGGGGAATGAGGTCGATGACGGGCTGCTCTGGCCGCTGGGGCGGCTGAGTGGCGCCCCGGACACCACCACGGGCTGGGACCAGTTTACCCGGCTGCTCCAGGCCGGCATCCGGGGCGTGCATGCTGGCGGGGGAGCCGGGGACTCGACCCGCGTCCTCATCCACTTCTCGCAGGGCGGGTCCGCCGCGGCGACGCAGTGGTTCTTCGACCACCTGGTGGCGCGGGGGGTGCCGTTCGACCTGATCGGCCTGAGTTACTACCCGTGGTGGCACGGCACGATGGGCGAGTTGCGGGCCAACCTGGGCGCGACGGCGGGCCGCTACGGTCGGGGTATCCTGGTGGTGGAGACGGCCTACCCGTGGCGGGCAGGCGGATGGGAGGGGATCGTCCCCGACGCCACCACGCTGCGCTGGCCGGTGACCCGCGAGGGCCAGGCCCGATTCCTCCGGGACCTGATGGAAGCGGTAGGATCGGTCAGCGCGGGCCGCGGGGTGGGTGTGCTCTGGTGGTATCCAGAGGCGGTGCCGGCCACCGGGCTGTACGTCTGGGGCAACGGCAGCCTGGCGCTGTTCGACGGTGAGGGCCGGGCGCTCCCGGCCACGGCGGCGCTGGCACCCCCTTGAGGCTAGGGCGCGCGGACGTTGGCCGTGCTGGCAAAGATCCGCGCCGCGACCACTAGCTCCACCAGGGCCCCGGGGGAGAGCAGCAGGTCCCCGCTGCGGAACACCGGACCGGCGGCAGAGCGGACCTCGATCTCCAGCACGCCGCCGTTGACCAGCGCCGACTGGGGGATCACGAAGCGACTGACCATGCCCGGGTGCACCGTGCCGAGGCGGCGATTGATGCCGTGGCCGGTGACGTAGACATCGACCGGGACGGCGTGGTTGCTCGTCACCTCGACGGCCGTGGGCACCGGGGCCGGCGTGCCGGGCGCGGAACCGGCGTTGCCGCCGCCACAGGCGGTGATGAGCAGCAGGCCGAGCACGAGGAGCGGGCGGGCGGGCATGGGTGCCTCCGGGAAGACGGGCCGTCAGCGATCCGGCGTGGGCGCCCCGGCCCGCGCGGCCCGGAACGCCAGGAGCAGCATGGCCAGCCCGAAGGCGAGCAGCGCGAGCCCCCACCAGAGGTTCACGTTGATGCCGAGGGAGCGGGCGTAGATCTCGGGACCGGAGACGATCCCGAAGCCCGCGAGCAGCACGCCGAAGATGGTGAACATGAGCCCCATGGGCAGGCGCAGGTCGAGGTTCATGGCGCGGTCACCAGAAGAGGATGTTGAGCACCAGCGTGAGCCCCAGCACCACGGCGCCGAGAGTAGCCGGCCGCTGGTACCAGGTAAGGCCGTGGTCGGACTGGCGCGGGGTGAGGGCGTAGACCAGGCCGCGGAGCTCGTCATCGGTCTTGAGCCGCGGGGTGGCGAGCGAGATCCCGATGGTGGCCACGAAGCAGGCGCTCCACGCCATGATGGCGGTCCAGAAGTTCTGCGCCATCTCACTCGGGTAGGTATGGAGCACGGCCCCCAGGAACCCGCCCTTGAGGCCGGCCATCGCGCCGTGCGGCAGGGTGAGCCCATGGTGGGCGGCGGCGGCCAGGGTGCCGAGCAGCAGGCCGAAGAAGGCGCCGTGTCCGGTGGTGCGGCGCCAGAACATGCCGAGCAGGAAGGTGGCGAACAGCGGGGCGTTCACGAAGGCGAACACCAGCTGCAGCATGTCCATGATGTTGTTGAAGCGGGTGGTGGCGTAGGCCGCGCCCACGCTCAGCGCGATGCCGAAGACGGTGGCCGCGTGCCCCATCCGGAGGTAGTGCCGGTCGGTCTGGTGGGGCCGGATGTACGACTGGTAGATGTCGTAGGTCCACACGGCGTTGAAGGCGGTGACGTTGCCTGCCATCCCGGACATGAACGAGGCCATGAGGGCGGTGAGCCCGAGGCCGAGCAGGCCGGACGGCAGGTAGTGCGCCAGCAGCACCGGCATGGCCAGGTTGTAGTTGGGGTTGCCGTCGGCGCCGAGGGGCAGCAGCCCGCCGCGGCCCTGGTGCAGGGCGATCGCGATCATCCCCGGCACGATGACGAGCATCGGGAAGAGCATCTTGGGGATGGCCGCGAGCAGCGGGGTGCGGCGGGCGGCGAGCATCGACTCCGCCGCCATGGCGCGCTGCACCACCAGGAAGTCGGTGCACCAGTAGCCGAACGAGAGCACGAAGCCGAGGCCCATCGCCATGCCGAACCACTCGACGCCCATGGGGTTGGCGCCGGCGGAGCCGAGGTGGCGCCAGCTGTGGGACCAGGCACCGGCGGCGTAGCCGGCGCCGGTGGCCACCGGCTCCAGCTGGGCGGTGAGGCCGGACCATCCGCCGACGTCCTTGAGGCCGAGCAGGACCAGCGGCAGGAAGCCCAGGACGATCAGGAAGAACTGCAGCACCTCGTTGTAGATGGCCGAGGTGAGGCCGCCGAAGAAGATGTACACCAGCACGATGACCGCGGAGAGGATCACGCTGGCGTGGAAATTCCAGCCCAGGACCAGCTCGAGCAGCTTGGCGAGCGCGTACATCGAAATGCCGCTCGAGAGCACGGTCATCACGGCGAAGGTGATGGCGTTGAAGCCGCGGGTCTTCTCGTCGAAGCGGAGCCGCAGGTACTCCGGCACCGAGCGGGCGCGGGAGCCGTAGTAGAAGGGCATCATGAAGATGCCCACGAACACCATGGCGGGGATGGCGCCGACCCAGTAGAAATGACTGGTCATCATCCCGTACTTGGCGCCCGACGCGGCCATCCCGATGACCTCCTGCGCGCCCAGGTTGGCCGAGAGGAACGCGAGGCCCGCGATCCAGGTGGGGATGGACCGTCCCGAGAGGAAGAAGTCCTCGCTGCTCTTCACGTGGCGCCGGAGCACGAACCCGATGCCCAGCACGAACGCGAAGTAGACGATCAGGATGGCGTAGTCGATCCCGCCGAGCTGGATCTGGTGCACGATGGAGGCGTCCGGGGCGCGGGCTGGGTGAGAGGGGGGCCGTCGGGCGCCGCGTCCCGGTCCAGCCGCCCGGGAGGGCCGCGACGCCCGCCGTATGTTCCACACCGCGCCCCCCGGGCGCAAGGTCCGCTGGCCGACCGGCCCGGCGGGCCGTACCTTAACGAAATCAGCCCCATGCGCCGTCCAAGCCGACTCTCCCTCGCCGCCCTCGCCACGGTGGCCCTCGCCGCCGCGCCGCTCCCGGCCCAGGTGTCCGTGGCCTCCCCCGACGGGCGCACCCGGGTCACGGTGGCGGTCGCGGAGGGCCGGCTCACCTACGCGGTCACCCGCGACGGCCGCCCGCTGCTCCTCCCTTCCCGGCTCGGCTTCCGGTTCGCCGACCAGCCACCGATCGATTCCGGTTGGGCGATCCGCGACACCGCCCGGCGGTCCCACGACGAGTGGTGGACCCAGCCCTGGGGCGAGGTGGCCCGGGTGCGGGAGCAGTACAACGAGCTGGCGGTCGGCGTGGAGGAGGAGTGCATCACCGTGCGGGGGCTCTCCCCCCCGGGAGACGGCGGCTGCCGGCATCTGACTCTCCGGGTCCGCGCCTTCGACGACGGCGTCGGCTTCCGCTACGAGTTTCCCGAGCACCCCGCCTTTCGCGGCTTCTCCATCAGCGAGGAGCTGACCGAGTTCGCCTTCGCCGACAACCCCACCGCCTGGTGGATCCCCTCCGACCGGCCCCGCATGGACCGCTCGGAGATGCTCTACAGCAGCGGTCCGCTGAGCCTGCTCCGGAAGGTCCAGACGCCGCTCACCCTCGAGAGCCGCGACCGCCGCACCTGGCTGGTGCTCCACGAGGCCGACCTCGCCGACTACGCCCGGATGAACCTGCAGGGCGGCTGCATCGAGTGCCGCACCCTCCGCGCCGACCTCGCCCCGTTGGCCGACGGCGTCAGGGTCCGCGGCACCGCCCCCTTCCACACCCCCTGGCGCACCATCCAGATCGCCGACCGCGTCACCGACCTCTCCCCCGCCCTGCTCGGCCTCAAGCTCAACCCGCCGAGCGCCATCGCGAACACCGGCTGGATCCACCCGATGAAGTACGTGGGCATCTGGTGGGGGATGCACATCGGCACCATGACCTGGAGCTCCGGCCCGAAGCACGGAGCCACCACCGCGAACACCCGGCGGTACATCGACTTTGCGGCGGCCAACGGCTTCGGCGGCGTGCTGGTGGAGGGATGGAACACCGGCTGGGACGGCGACTGGATCAAGAACCGGAACGCCTTCTCCTTCACGACTCCCTACCCCGACTACGACCTCCCCGGCCTGGCCGCGTACGCAAAGTCCAAGGGCGTGCGGCTCATCGTCCACAACGAGACCTCGGGCGGCATCCGCAACTACGAGCGGCAGCTCGACAGCGCGTTCACGCTGTACCAGTCGCTGGGGCTCGACGCGATCAAGACCGGCTACGTCACCGATACGATTGACGGCGGGCACGACCACTGGTCGCAGGTGGCGGTGCAGCATCACCGCCGCGTGATCGAGGCCGCCGCGGCCCACGGCATCATGGTCGACGTGCACGAGCCGCTGCACGATACCGGCGAGCGACGCACCTGGCCGAACATGATGACCCGCGAGGGCGCCCGGGGGCAGGAGTACAACGCCTGGAGCGGCGACGGCGGCAACCCGCCGGAGCACGAGACCATCCTCTTCTTCACCCGGCTGCTCGCGGGGCCGATGGACTACACCCCGGGCGTGTTCGACCTGCTCATCGAGCGGGGCACCGGGCGCCCCCGCACCGCCGACGAGCCCCGGGTGCGCACCACGCTGGCCAAGCAGCTGGCGCTGTACGTGGTGCTGTACTCGCCGTTGCAGATGGCCGCCGACCTGCCGGAGAACTACGAGCGACAGCCGGCCTTCCAGTTCATCCGCGACGTGGCGGTGGACTGGGACACCACCCGGGTGCTCGACGGCCGCATCGGCGACTACGTGGCGGTGGCCCGCCGGGAGCGGGGCGGCCCGACCTGGTTCCTCGGGGCCATCACGGACGAGCAGCCGCGCACCCTCGACCTCCCGCTCTCGTTCCTCGACCCCGGCCGCCGCTACATCGCGGAGATCTACGCCGACGGTCCCGGCGCCGACTGGCGCGACCACCCCCTGCCCGTCACCATCACCCGCCGCGCCGTGACCAGCGCCACCCGCCTGCGCGTGGTGCTGGCCCCCGGCGGCGGCCAGGCCATCCGGATCCGACCCGCCCGATGAGCACTCGCACCAAGGAACTCACCCCCCTCCGCGCGCTTGCACGCGTGCTGGGCGTCGCCACACGGTACACGGACGGGCTGGGCCGCCGGGTGACGGTGGCCCCCGAGACGCTGGTGCGGGTCTGCGCCGCGGTGGGGGCGCCCGTCTCCGCTCCGGCCGATGCCGCCGACGCCCTCCGCGCCGTCCGCGCCCACCGCCGGGCCGAGCTGGTCCCGCCGGTCCTGGTGGCCTGGGACGGCACCCTGGCACCGTTTCGCGTCGGGGGCTCCGGCCCGCTCAGCTTCGAGCTGCGGCTGGAGGATGGCAACGTGGCGGAGCTGGAGGAATTCGACCGGTGGCTGCGCCCCAAGGGGCAGCTCCCGGCGGGCTATCACCGCCTGACGGTGGACACCGCCGGGCAACAGGTGAGCAGCACGGTGATCGCCTCGCCGGTGCATGCCTGGCGGCGGCCGGGCGCACGGCACAGCTGGGGCGTGGGGACGCACCTGGCGGCGCTCCGCTCGGCTCGCAGCCGCTCGGTGGGCGACCTCCGCGATCTCGAATCGGTCTGCCGCTGGATCCAGCGCCAGGGTGGCGACCTGGTCACCGTGCTGCCCCTCCTGCCGACCTTCAACACCCAATGGCCCGAGGCGAGCCCCTATTCCCCGGTAAGCCGGCTCTTCTGGTCGGAGCTGATCCTCGACCTGGGCGAGGCCCACCGTCCCACCGCGGCCCCTGCCATGCTCGACGTGACCCGCGCCGACGCCGAGGTGCGTGCCGCGCTCGCGGGGGCACCGCTGCCGCCGATCGAGGAGCTGGACGAGGAGCTGGTGCGCTACGCCCGGTTCCGCGGGGCGCAGGCGCGCATGGGCCGCAACTGGCGTGACTGGCCGGCGGCGGCGCGGGCGGGGACCCTCACGCCGGACCAGGTGGACCCCGACGAGGAACGCTTCCACCTGGTGGCCCAGCCCCTGGTGCGCGGCCAGCTCCGCGCCCTGCGGCAGCGGCTCGACCAGGAGGGCTTTCGCCTGGGGCTCGACCTGGCGGTGGGCGGGCACCCCGATGGGTACGATCCGTGGTCGCGGCAGGCGCTCTTTGCCGGCGGGATGTCGGTGGGGGCGCCGCCCGACGGCGGCTTTCCGAGCGGCCAGGACTGGGGCTTCAGCCCGGTGCTGCCCGAGGCCTCGCGCCACGAGGGGCACCGCTACCTGGCCGGCTCGATCGCTCACCAGGCGAGCCTGGCCGGCGTGCTGCGGGTGGATCATATCATGGCCTGGACCCGGCTGTACTGGATCCCCCACGGCTTCGGCCTGCACGACGGCACCTACGTGTCCTACCCCGCGGAGGAGCTGTTCGCCATTCTCGCGCTGGAGTCGAACCGGCACCGCTGTGAGGTGGTGGGCGAGAACCTGGGCACCGTGCCGAAGGAGATCTTCGAGGCGCTGCCCCGCCACCGGATCTGGGGCATGTACCTGGCGATGTTCCAGGCCTCGGCGGGCCCGCACGTCGCGCCGCCCACCGCGGCCGACATGGCGCTGATCGGCACCCATGACACCCCGACGTTCGCGGGGTGGCTGGCCGGCAACGACATCGCGGACCGGGTACGCTACGGGCTGCTGGCGGAGTCCGGCGCGCCCGCGGCGATCAAGGAACGGGTGCAGGCCATGGGCTGGCTCGCGGCGCACCTCGGTGTGCCCGTGGAGGACCGCCCGAGGTTCCTGCTGGCCCTCCTCGAGTGGCTGGGCCGCTCGGGCAGCCCGCTCGTGGTTCCCTGGCTCGAGGACCTCTGGCTCGAAGGCGTGGCGGTGAACCTGCCGGGCACCCCGTCCACGCAGCGGCCCAACTGGCAGCGCCCGATGAGCCGCCTGCTCGATGATGTCTTCCATGACCCCCAGGTGGCGGTGCTGCTCGGCCACCTGCAGCAGGCCCGGCAGGCCGCGCCCGGCGGCCCCACGTCCGACCACCCCTGAGGCCCTGAACGCCCATGGCATCCCACGCCGCCACCGCCGCCGCCGCCGCAGGGTCTGCCGCCCGGACCAAGCCGCGGCTCTCGTTCTGGGAAATCTGGAACATGAGCTTCGGCTTCCTCGGCATCCAGATCGGTTTCGCGCTGCAGAACGCCAACGTGAGCCGGATTTTCGAGACCCTGGGCGCCAAGGTCGAGGACATCCCGGTCCTCTGGATCGCGGCGCCGGTAACCGGGCTTCTGATCCAGCCGATCGTCGGCTACTTCAGCGACCGCACCTGGAACCGGCTGGGGCGGCGGCGGCCGTACTTCCTCGGCGGCGCCATCCTCGCCTCGCTGGCGCTGCTGGCCATGCCCAACTCGCCCTCGCTCTGGGTGGCGGCAGGGATGCTGTGGATCATGGACGCCTCGATCAACATCTCGATGGAGCCGTTCCGCGCCTTCGTGGGCGACAACCTCCCCTCGGAGCAGCGCACCACCGGCTTCGCGATGCAGAGCTTCCTGATCGGCACCGGCGCGGTGGCGGCGTCGGTGCTGCCATGGGTGCTCACCACCTGGTTCGGGGTGAGCAACGAGGCGCCACCGCACGTGATCCCCGACTCGGTCCGGCTGTCGTTCATCTTCGGTGCGGCGGTGTTCTTCGCGGCGGTGCTCTGGACGGTGCTCCGCTCGCGGGAGTATTCGCCCGAGGAGATGGCCGCCTTCGCCGAGAACCAGGTGCGCGAGGTCAGCGGCCGGGAGGAGCGCACCCCCGCGGCCTACGCGGCCCGCGGCGGCCGGCAGGTGCAGCTGGGCGTGCTCCTCATCGTGGTCGGCGCCCTGGCCAGCGCCTGGCTGGCTCGCGCCGCCGCCTACCAGGTGATGATCCTCTCGGGCGGGGTGGCGGTGGTGGGCGTGCTGCTCATCGCGGGTGGGGTGATGCAGAAGGGCGGCCACTACGACAACGGCTTCGTGACCATCCTGAACGACTTCGGCGACATGCCGCGCACCATGAAGCAGCTGGCGCTGGTGCAGTTCTTTTCCTGGTTTGCGCTGTTCGCGATGTGGATCTACACCACGCCGGCGGTCACCGCCCACCTCTACGGCGCCACCGACGCCACGTCCCCCCGCTACAACGAGGGCGCCAACTGGGTGGGGGTCGGGTTCGGCGCGTACAACGGCGTGGCCGCCCTCGTGGCCTTTGCGATCCCGGTGCTGGCCCGCCGCACCAGCCGCAAGGTGGCGCACGCCCTCTGCCTCTGCTGCGGGGCCCTCGGCCTGCTCTCGATCCTGGTGCTCAACGACCCGCGCCTGCTGCTCGGCTCGATGGTCGGGGTGGGGATCGCGTGGGCCAGCATCCTCGCCATGCCCTATGCCATCCTGACCGGCTCGCTGCCGCCGTCGAAGATGGGCTACTACATGGGCGTGTTCAATTTCTTCATCGTGATCCCGCAGATCGTCGCGGCCGCGATCCTCGGCTTCTTCGTGAAGCGGTTCTTCGGCGGCGAGGCGATCTACGCCCTCGCCATCGGCGGGGGCTCCCTCCTCCTCGCCGCCCTGCTCACCCTCCGGGTCGAGGACCGGGACGACGCCCAGGCCGCCCCATGGCACCCCGGCTTCCCACCCTCGGTCTGATCCTCGCCGGCGCCGCGCTCGCCACGGCATGCCAGCGCCCGTCCCGATCCGCGGCCGAGTCCGCGACGACCGTGGCCGCCACCACGCCCGCGGCAGCGCGGTACTGGAACAGCGCCACCATCTACTTCCTGCTCACCGACCGGTTCGCCAATGGCGACACCGCCAACGACCACGCCCTGGGCCGCGCGCATGATGGGGCGCTCCTCCGCAACTTCGAGGGCGGGGACCTTGCCGGCGTGCGGCAGCGCATCGAGTCGGGCTACTTCGACAGCCTGGGGGTCACGGCCCTGTGGCTGACGCCGTTCGTGGAGCAGATCCACGGCAGCGTGGACGAGGGCACGGGCAAGACTTACGGCTATCACGGCTACTGGGCGCGCGACTGGACGGCGGTGGACCCGGCACTTGGCACCCGGGACGACCTCAAGGCCCTCGTCGACGCCGCGCACCGGCACGGGCTCCGGGTCTTGATGGACGCGGTGATCAACCACCCCGGGCCGGTCACCCCGATGGACCCGGCCTGGCCCGCCGACTGGGTCCGCACCGAGCCCCAATGCCGGTACGACAGCTACGCGAGCACCACGGAGTGCACCCTGGTGCCCACCCTGCCCGACGTGCGCACCGACCGCGACTCCGCGGTGGCGCTGCCGGCGGCCCTCGCGCAGAAGTGGCGCGCCGAGGGGCGGCTGGAGCGGGAAGAGGCCAGCCTGGAGAGCTTTTTCCGCCGAACCGGGTACCCCCGGGCCCCACGGTACTACCTGATCAAGTGGCTCACCGACTGGGTGCGCGAGTACGGCTTCGACGGTTACCGGCTCGACACCGCCAAGCACTTCGGCGAGGCGGTGAGCGCGGAGCTCAAGCGGGAGGCCTCGCTGGCCTACGAGGACTGGAAGCGTACCCACCCCACGGAGGTGCTCGACAGCCTGCCGTTCTACATGGTGGGCGAGGTCTACGGGTACGGGCCGGGCCAGGGGCGGGCCTACGACTTCGGCGACCGGAAGGTGGACTACTTCGCGTTCGGCTTCGACGCGCTGATCAACTTTGCCTTCAAGGCGGAGGCGCACGGCTCGCTGGATACGCTGTACACTCACTACGCGGCGTCACTGCAGGGCGGGGACCTGGCCGGCGTGGCCCTCCTCAACTACGTGAGCTCGCACGATGACGGCGGGCCCTACGACCCGGCGCGACAGGACCCGCTCGGCGCCGGCACCCGGCTGCTGCTGGCTCCGGGCGGGGCGCAGGTCTACTATGGCGATGAACTTGCACGGCCGCTGCAGGTCCCGGGCGCCAACGGCGACGCCAACCTCCGCTCCCCGATGAACTGGCCCGACCTGGCCCGCGGTGGCCGCACGGCCGGGACCCTGGAGCATTGGCGCCGGCTGGGCCGATTCCGCCGGGCCCACCCCGCCATCGGTGCCGGGTCGCACCAGACGCTGCAGGCGGCACCGTTCATCTTCAGCCGTACCCTCGACACCGACCGGGTGCTGGTGGCGCTGGACCAGCCCACGGGCCGCAAGACCATCCCGGTCTTCGGTCTCTTCACCGACGGGACCACGCTCACCGACGGGTACTCCGGCCAGCAGGCGACGGTCACCGGCGGGACGGTCACCCTCACGACCCCGGGCCAGCTCCTCCTCCTCTCTCAGTAGGCGTCGGGCCCGAGGGGGAGGCGTCGCAAGGGTTCGCAGCGCATCGGATTGGCACCAGGAACTCCCCGGCCATCGCTATCGTGGGGTCGCGCCGGGGAGGCCCATGAGCCTGGTCGAGCACGACACGAATCTCCTGAGCCAGGCCACCATCGGCGCCGCCATCGAGGTGCACCGCCACCTGGGGCCCGGGCTGCTGGAATCCAGCTACCAGGCGTGCCTTGGCCGCGAGCTGGAGCTGCGGGGCCTGGCGTACGAGCGCGAGGTCGTGCTGCCACTCGAGTACAAGGGCGAGCGGCTGGCGAAGTGCTACGTGATTGACCTGGTGGTGGGCGGGAAGCTGCTGGTCGAGATCAAGGCGGTCGAGCGGCTGCTGCCGATCCACACCGCCCAGCTGATCACCTACCTGCGGCTCAAGGGACTGTCGGCGGGGCTGCTGGTCAACTTCCACGTGGAGCAGCTGGTCCGGGGCGTCCGGCGGGTCCTCCTGTAGCCCCCTCCGTGTACTCCGTTTCTCCGTGGTACTTTCACTTCTCGGATTCACCACGGAGACACGAAGGGGCCCTCTCTCCGTGTCCTCCGTGCCTCCGCGGTGGTCGTTCCACCCGCCCTACTCGCGCAACCACACCCGCGCCCCGTGGGCCGGCAACAGCACCCGAAGGGAATCCGTCGACCGCACGACCTTGTCCTCCACCGGCCAGATCGTGCGGTAGTCCCCGCTCGCCGGTACCGCCACCTCCACCGCCCGCTCTGACGCGTTGAACGCCACGATCGCCTGCTCGCCGGCCAGGGACCGCTCGTAGGCCAGCACGCTGCGCCGGTCGTCAGTGACCAGCCACCGTGTGACACCGTCCACCCACAGCCGGAGGTGCGCCTTCCGCAGCGCGATCAGCTCCTGGTAGGCGTGGAATAGCGCCGTGTCTGCCGCCACCGGGTCGGGGCGCCGCGGCCGGCCGAAGGGATCGGCGACCTCGTCCTCGTAGGTGAGGTCACTCCAGATCACCGGCTTCCGCTCGTCGGGGTCATCGGCCCCCCACATCCCCACCTCGTCGCCATTCCAGATGTGCGGCGCGCCGGTCCAGGTGAACTGCTGCACCAGCACCTGCAGCTGGATCTGCCGCGTCCGGGCATCGGGCCGTCCCAGCCGGTAGTCGGGATTGTCGCGCGGCGTGACCCCGTACTTGAAGATGCCGGGATTGAGGATCGAGGTGGCGAACCGCGGCGTGTCGTGGCTCGCCGTCAGGTTCATCATGGTCCGGTAGTGGGCCGGGGGGATGCCGCGGGCGATTGAATCGAGCGCGTGCGCGTACCCCGACGGGGTGAGCGCCGGCTCGGCCTGGGCCAGGAAGCTCCGGGTCGGGGCGAACCACCGGTAGTGCATCACGGCATCGAAGACGTCACCCTGCAGCCAGGGGGCGGGGTCGTACATGCGGGGCCAGTCCTCGAACCAGACCTCGCCCACCAGGTACGCCTCGGGATTGATGCCCCGCACGAACCGCCGGTACTCGCGCCAGAAGCCGAGCGGGACCATCTCCGCCACATCCAGCCGGAACCCGTCGATCCCGTCCGAGGTGTCGCCGTCGCCATTCGGATCGAGCCAGCGCCGGCTGACGGCGAACACGAGGTCCTTCACCCCCGGCACCAGGTTGCCCTCGATCGCGCCGTGGGTCTGGCCCGCCGGGCGCCCCACCTTCTTCCATTCGGGCAGCGAGGGCACCCCGACCCAGCCGCGGTAGCGGAACTCGTTGGTGTCGGGGGTGGCCGGATCGTCGAACTGCTGCACCTCGTACCAGTCGGCGTAGCGAGAGGCCCGCTGCCGCGCGACCAGGTCCTTCCACGCCGGGAAATTGACGCCGGTGTGGTTCCACGAGTAGTCGAGGATGATCCGCATCCCGCGCCGGTGCACCTCGGCCACGAGCTTGAGGAAGAGGCTGTCCGCGGCCGTCCAGCCCCACGTGGCGGGGTCCAGCAGGTCTTCGCCCGCCATCCGCGCCGCGTCTCCCCGCGGGTCGGGCCCGAAGTTGCGGTCCACGTGCTGGTAGCTTGCCGCGTCGTACTTGTGCAGCGAGGGGGCGTCGTTGATCGGGTTGAGGTACAGCGCGGTCACGCCGAGGCCCTGCAGGTAATCCAGCCGGTCGAGGAGCCCCTGCAGGTCGCCGCCGTACCGGCGCCACTGCACGGTGCCGTAGAAGTCCTTTCCCGTCGCGCGCGCCCAGGGTTCCTGGCGGTACCAGTCCGCGGTCCACGGCGTCACCTGCCAGCCGGCCGGCGCCGGATCGGGGGAGAAGCTCCGGATGTCCTCGAGCGTCGGGTCGTTGGTCGGGTCGCCGTTGCGGAACCGTTCGACGAACACCTGGTACCAGATGGCGTCGGCGGCCCACGCTGGCGGGGCGAGGCTGGGGGGCGGCGTGGCGGGTGGCGCCGGCTCGCGGGCACAGCCGCCAAGCAGGGGCAGGAGCAGGATCGCGACCGGGGGGGGCAGGGCACGCACGGGGACGTTCCTCCGCTGGGGGGGGACCGGGGGAAGCTACCCCCCGCTCCCGCGCCGGGCCACCGGCCTCAGATCACGTGCTTGGCGCGGAGCTCCTCGATCCCGGCGGCGTCGAAGCCCAGCTCGGCGAACAGGTCGGCGGTGTGCTCGCCCAGCTCCGGCGCGGGGGTCCGGATCTGGCCCGGGGTGCCGCTGAGCCGCGGGGTCACGTTGTGCATCTTGACCGTGCCGAGCTTCGGGTCCGGCGCCTCCACGAAGACCTCACGCGCGACGATGTGCTCGTCGGCCACCAGCTGGCTCACGTCGTAGACCGGGGCGGCGGTGATGCCCGCGGCCTCGAAGAACGTCACGTTCTCCTCGAGGGTGCGGCTGCAGATGAAGCCGTCGATGATGCGGTCCAGCTCGTCCACGTGCGCGATCCGGTCGGAGTTGGTGCGGAACCGGCGGTCGCGGATCAGCTCCGGCTTGCCGATCGCCTCCATGAGTCGCTCGAACATCGGCTGCATCGAGGCCGACACCGCCAGGAAACGCCCGTCCCGGGTGTGGTAGACGTTGCGCGGTGCGCTCACCTGGAGGCGGGAGCCGATCCGGATGGGGATCTCGCCGGTGTGCTGGTAGACGGCGGCGTCGGGCCCCACGATCGAGATGAGCGGCTCCAGCAGCGAGAGGTCCACCACCTGCCCCGCCGCGCCGTGCTGCTCCCGCGCCCGCACCGCGGTGACCACGGCGAAAGCCCCGTAGGTGCCGGCCACCATGTCAGCCAGGGCCACGTTGGGCAGCACCGGGGGGTGGCCCGGGAAGCCGGTCTTGGCGGCGAAGCCGGACATCGCCTCGATGAGCGTGCCGAAGCCGGGACGGGTGCGGTACGGCCCGGTCTGCCCGAACCCGGAGATCCGGACGATGATGAGCTTCGGGTTGCGGGCGAGCAGCTGGTCCGGGCCGCACCCCATCTTCTCCAGCGTGCCGAACTTGAAGCTCTCCACCATCACGTCGGCCTTCTCGACCAGGCGCAGCAGCAGCGCGCGCCCCTCGGGCAGGCGCAGGTCGAGGGTGAGGCTCCGCTTGTTGCGGGCGTAGACCTTCCAGAAGAGGCTCTCGCCGTTCGCCGCCTTCCACTCGCGCAGCGCATCGCCGGTGCCGGGGTCCTCGACCTTGACCACGTCGGCCCCGAAGTCGGCGAGCAGCAGGGTCAGCATGTTCCCGGCCACCAGGCGGGAGAGGTCCAGCACCCGGATGCCGGCCAGCGGCAGCGTGCCCCCGTCGGGGGCGGCGTCCTGGGCGGTCGCATCGGTCGTCATGACGGCTCCGGCGGAACGTGGAGGTCCTGCATCATTGAACTGCGGCTTGAAGCGGCCGTGAATTGTCCGTGAGGCCCGGGTACCCGTGGCCCCGCTAGATGTACTGCTGGAAGAGCAGCATCGCGAGCGTGGTCACCCCCACGAGGAGCGCGATGGTGCGGCTCTCGGCGGCGTCGTACGCCTCGGGTAGGATCTCGATCAGGACCATGTACACCATCGCGCCGGCGGCAAACCCGAGCCCCACCGGCAAGGCGGGCCGCACCCGCTCCACCAGCAGGAAGGCGGGGAGGGCCATCAGCGGCTGGGGCACCGAGGAGAAGACGGACCACCCCGCGCAGGCCCACAGCGAGACGCCCCGTGGCCGCATCACGGCCGTGATGGCGAGCCCCTCGGGAATGTTGTGGATGGCCAGGGCCACCGTGATCGCGATGGCGAGCGACTCGCCTCCCCCGAACGACACCCCCACCGCCACACCCTCGGCAAAGGAGTGGACGGTCATCACCACGACCAGCAGCAGCATCCGCCGGGCCCCGGCCCCGGTCAGCGAGGCGAACTCGATCTCATGCCCGCCAAGCAGCCACTGGGTCACGAGAATGAACAGCACGCCGGCGGCCGCGCCGATGAAGGTCCGGGTGGGCCCGTGGTGGACCCCCTCCGCCAGCAGCCCCAGGCTGGCCCCCAGCATCAGTCCCGCCGCGATGGCGTTGGCCGCCGCTGCGGCCCGCCCCGAGACCCCCGTGATGAACCGGAACGGGAGGGCGCCCAGCCCGGTGGCGAGCGCCGTCACCAGGGCGCTCAGGAAGACCGCCCAGTGGATCGGCAGGCCGAACATGTCGCTCACCCGACCCCGCCCATCAGGGCCACGATGCCCGCGGCGATGCTCACCACCACCGCGATCGCCGTGCGACCCGCCAGCCGGTAGCTCTGCGGCAGCAGCTCGGCCACGATCAGGTAGAGCAGCGCCCCGAAGGAGGCCCCGATGAGCCACGGGAGCGCGCCCGGCAGCGCCGACACCAGGTACACCACCGACACCGCCACCAGCGGCTGGGTGGTCCGGGCCAGGACGGCCATCCCGGTGGCGGCTCCCGCGCGCCAGCCCCGCCGCGTGAGCAGCGACCCGAGGACCGCTCCCTCCGAGACGTTGTGGATCGCGAACGTGAGGATGAGGAACCGGGCCAGCGGGGTGCTCACCCCGGCCGCCGCGCCGATGGCCACGCCCTCGGCGGCGGAGTGCAGGGCGCTCGCCAGGATCTCGCCGGCATCGGTGTCCGCCGGCGCGGAGAGGCGCGCCGTCACCACCCCCTCGCCGGCGCGCGCGGAGGGGCCGGTGTCGGCCAGCCGGACGGCCACGAGCCCCCCGAGTGCTCCGAGCAGCGTGGCCGCCGGTGCCACGGCCAGGCCGGCCGACAGCAGCACGTAGCCGATCCCGAGCATCAACCCCGCAGCCGCGGCGGTGGCCCACCCGACCGCGTGCCGGGCGAACCAGCTCCAGGTCCCGAGCAGGGCCCCGGGCCCCGCCGCCAGGGCCGCGGCGAGCCCCCAGAGGAGGAGGGCCTGGGCTGGCATCGGGGTCGGCGCGATCGTGGGCCTGCCGGGGTCGAAGGGGCGCGGAGTCGCTGGGGAGCGCGGTAGGGGAAGGTAGCCGACCCCGCGTGAAGCGAAAGTGAATCGGTCGGCGCGGGTCCCGGCCCGCGCGGCGTCGAGGCCTGGGCTGGAAGCACCGCAGGGGCGGAGCGTCGGCTCCACCCCTGCGGGCGTTGTCCGGACCGGCGGCGCCTGGCTACTGCACCGCGTTCATCATGTCGAAGATCGGCAGGTACATGGCCACCACCATGCCACCGACGATCACGCCGAGGACGACGATCATCATCGGCTCCATCAGCGAGAGCAGGGCGCTGACCGCGACGTCCACTTCCTCATCGTAGAAGTCGGCGATCTTGGAGAGCATCTCGTCGAGGCCGCCGGTCTGCTCGCCGACGGCGATCATCGAGATCACCATGGGCGGGAAGACCTTGGACTTCTCCAGCGGGCCGGCGATCGTCTCGCCGCCGGCGATCGAGTTGCGCGACTCCATCACCGCGTCGTGGATGACGCGGTTGCCGGCGGTCTTGGCGGTGATCTCCAGGCCGTCCAGGATCGACACGCCGGAGCTGATCAGGGTGCCGAGCGTCCGGGTGAAGCGGGAGACTGCGGACTTGCGCAGCAGGTCGCCCAGCACCGGGGCGTTGAGCAGCATCTGGTCGATCTGCTTCTGGCCGTTGGGCGTCTTGTAGTACGACCGGATGGCGTACACGATCCCGACGATGATCAGGATCAGGGCCCACCAGTAGCTGATCAGGAAGTCCGACATCGCGATCACGATGCGGGTGGGGAGCGGCAGCTCCATCCCGACGCTGGCGAACATCTTCTGGAAGGTCGGGATCACGAAGATCAGCAGCACCGCCACGGCGATGCCGGCCACCGACATGATGACGCCCGGGTACACCATGGCGCCCTTGACCTTCCGGATGAGCGCGTCGCTCTTCTCGAGGAAGGTGGCCAGGCGGAGCAGGATGGTGTCCAGGATGCCGCCGGCCTCGCCCGCGGCCACCATGTTGACGTACAGCTCGGTGAAGGCCTTGGGGTGCTTGCTGAAGGCGTCGGCCAGGGTGTGGCCGCTCTCGACGTCGAACACCACCTGCTTGGTCACCTCGGCCAGGGAGGGGTTCTCGGTCTGGCGGGCGAGGATGTCCAGCGACTGCACCAGCGGCAGGCCCGAGTTGATCATCGTGGCGAACTGCCGGGTGAAGATCACGATGTCGCGGGTCCGGATGCCCTTCTTGCCGAGGCTGAAGCTCAGCTGCTTGGGCTGCTCCCGGACGTTCACCACGATCATCTTCTGCTGCTTGATGTGCTTCAGGACGTCGTCGCGGGAGGGCACGTCGAGCGTGCCCTTCATGATCTGGCCCGTGGCGGCGTTCCGCGCGGTGTACTCGAACACTGGCATCCGGGGCTCCTGGTCGGCTTAGCGGCGGCCCGCCGGCTTGGCGGGACCCTTCTGCATGTCGCCCATCTCCTGCTCCTCGAGCGGCGTCTCGCCGCACATCCGCATCAGCTCGTTGGGGTCGCCGGAGGCGCGGAGGCACTCCTCCAGCGTCACCTCGCGACTCATGTAGAGCTGGAACAGCGAGTCGTTCATGGTCTGCATGCCGTGCTTCTTGCCCGACTGCAGCGCCGAGTAGATCTGGTGCACCTTGTCGTCGCGGATCAGCGCCCGGATCGCCGGGGTGCAGACCATGATCTCGCAGGCCATGGCCCGGCCGCGCCCCTTGGCCTTCTGCAGCAGGGTCTGGGTCACCACGCCCTCCAGCACGAACGCCAGCTGGGCGCGGACCTGCTGCTGCTGGTTCGACGGGAAGACGTCGATCATGCGGTTGATCGACTCCGCCGCCGAGTTGGTGTGCAGCGTGGCCAGCGCCAGGTGGCCGGTTTCCGCGATGGTCAGGCAGGCGGCCATGGTCTCGAGGTCGCGCAGCTCGCCCACCAGGATCACGTCGGGGTCCTCGCGCAGCGCGTACTTGAGCGCGTTGGCGAAGCTCTTGGTGTCGGTCCCGACCTCGCGCTGGTTGATGATGCACTGCTGGTGCCGGTGGATGAACTCGATCGGGTCTTCCACCGTGATGATGTGACCCTTGCGTTCCTTGTTGATCTTGTCGAGCACCGCCGCCAGCGTGGTGGACTTGCCCGAGCCGGTCGGGCCGGTCACCAGGATGAGCCCGCGCGGCTTCTCCGCCAGCTTGGCCATCACCGGCGGCAGCCCCAGGTCCTGGAAGGTCCGCACGTTGAACGGGATCATCCGGACCACCATGGCCACGCAGCCGCGCTGCTTGAACACGTTGCCGCGGAACCGGGCCAGGTTCTGGATGCCGAAGCTGAAGTCCAGCTCGTCCTCGGTCTCGAAGCGCTTCTTCTGGTTCTCGGTGAGCACCGAGTAGGCCAGCGCCAGGGTGTCCTTCGGCGTGAGCACGTCCGGGGCGGCGGCGTTGGTGATGTCGCCGTCGATGCGCAGCTTGGCCCGCTCGCCCGCCGTGATGTGCAGGTCGGAGGCGTCCTTCTCGATCATCTCCTCGAGCAGCGCGCGCAGGTTGATCGTCATCCGGCCGTCTCCTTGATGACTTCCTCGAGCGAGGTGACCCCGCGCTCGACCTTCTTCATGCCGTCCATGCGGAGCGTGAGCATGCCGTCCGCGACCGCCTGGTCCCGGATCTCCGCCACGGAGCCGCCCCGGAGGATCAGGCGGCGCAGTTCAGGGGTGAGGGCCATGACCTCGTACAGCCCCGCCCGGCCCTTGTAGCCCGTCCCCCCGCAAGTGTCGCACCCGCGCCCCTTCATGAAGGGGATGTCCTTGTAATCAGCGGGGTTATCCCCCAGCGCCTTGAGCTCTTCGTCGGTGTAGGTGTGCGGCGCCTTGCAGTCCTTGCAGATACGCCGCACGAGCCGCTGGGCCACCACAAGGTTCACCGCCGAGGCCACGTTGAAGGCCTCGATGCCCATGTCGATCATGCGGGTGATGGTCGAGGGGGCGTCGTTGGTGTGCAGGGTGGAGAGCACCAGGTGGCCGGTGAGCGCCGCCTTGATGGCGATGCCGCCGGTCTCCAGGTCGCGGATCTCCCCGATCATGATGATATTCGGGTCCTGCCGCAGGAACGCCTTGAGCGCCGCCGCGAACGTCAGCCCGATCTCGTTCCGCACCAGCACCTGGTTGATGCCCATCAGGTTGTACTCGACCGGGTCCTCCGCCGTCATGATGTTGGTCTCGATCGTGTTGACCCGGGACAGGGCGGAGTACAGCGTCGTCGTCTTCCCCGACCCCGTCGGCCCGGTCACCAGCACCATGCCGTAGGGGTTGAGGATGTTCTTCATCAGGTCGTCCTCGGCCTTCTTCTCGAAGCCGAACTTGGACAGGTCGAGCGTCAGGTTCCCCTTGTCCAGGATTCGCATCACGATCTTCTCGCCGTAGATGCACGGGAGGGTCGAGACCCGGAAGTCGATCACCCGGTTGCCCATCTTGAGCTTGAGGCGCCCGTCCTGCGGCACCCGGCGCTCGGCGATGTTGAGCTGCGAGAGGATCTTGATGCGCGAGGTGAGCGCCGCCTTCATCTTGACCGGCGGCTTCATGACCTCCTGCAGCGCGCCGTCGATCCGGTACCGCACCCGGATCTCGTGCTCGAACGGCTCGATGTGGATGTCCGACGCGCCCCGCTTGACCGCGTCGGTCAGCAGGCCGTTGATCAGCTTCACCACCGGCGCGTCGTTGATCTGCGCCTGGCTCGCCGCCTCGTCTTCCTTCTCCTCCACCACCTCGACGTCGGCGTCCCCCAGCGACTCCATCTCCTTGAGCAGCGTCTGCATCTGCTCGTCGGAGCTCTCGTAGTGCTTCTCGATCAGGTTGCGGAGGGTGTATTCCCCCGCGATCACGGGGAAGAGGTCGTACCGGGTGATGAACTTGAGGTCGTCGAGCACGCCCGTCTGGGTCGGGTCCGCCATGGCGACGGTGAGCGTGCGCCCCTCGCGCTTCAGCGGCAGCACCACGTGCTTGAGCGCGAAGTCCGAGGGAATCAGCTTGAGCATCTTCGGGTCGACTTCGAACCGCGTGAGATCCACCGCCGGCATCCGGTACTGGCGCGCCAGGACCTTGGTGATCTCCAGTTCCTGGATCAGTCCCAGCTTGACGAGGACGTATCCCAGGCGGTGGCCGGACGACTTCTGCTCAGCGAGGGCCGCCCCGAGCTGGTCCCGGGTAATCAGCCCTTCACGAATCAGAATATCGCCCAGCCGGTCGTTTCCTCCGGCCGCTGCTGTCGCCATCGCCCCACTGATGCTGGATTGTGAAGTCTGACAACGGTTTACGCCGATTGATCTAAGCTAGGTTGTCGGGGTGAGGTGTCAAGGAGGGTTGGGCGGCCCGGGACCACCTCCTGGCCGCCCTAGGGCCCTACCCGAAGCCGCTCCCGCAGCCGTGCCAGCGTGGCCGGCCCCACCCCGGGCACCCGGACCAGGCTGTCGACCGCGGCGAAGGGCCCGTGACGCTCCCGGAACGCCACGATCTGCCCGGCCATGTAGGGCCCGACGAACGGCAGCGCCTCGAGCTCCGCCACGGTGGCGGCGTTCAGGTCGAGCGGGCCGGGATCGGAAGAGCCCGGGGCGCTGGCCGGCGGCGACCCCGCCCCGACCGACCCCCCGGCAGCCCCGGCGGCCGAGAAGGCCGCATACGGGGCGATCGCCGCGAGGAGGCCCGGACCGACTCCGGAGACCCGATCGAGCCCCTCGAGGCCGCCGAAGGGCCCCCGCCGCTCCCGGTCGGCCACGATGGCCCGGGCCAGCCCGGGCCCGATCCGTGGAAGCCGGGCGATCTCCGCCGCCCCCGCCCGGTCCAGGTCGATCCGGTCGCCCGCTCCCAGGGGCCGCGTCTGAGCCACGCTGGAATCCCGGTGGGCCCGGGGGACCCCGGGGGGCCCACCCCCCTGGAGCAGGACCTGCCCGGGCGGCGACCCCGGCCGGCCCAGGCCCACCCGGACCGCCTGGCCGAGCAGCGCCAGTCCCAGCAGCAGGAGCACCGCCCGCCGTTCAGGAGACATGGTCCAGCATGCACCGATCGCCGCCTCCCCGTGGGAACGCGGCGACGCGGGAGCGGGCGGAACAACGCGGGAGGGGGCGACCCGCCTGCCGCCTAGTGGCGGCGGATCAATGCCAGGGCCACATCCCCCACCACCTGCAGGCTCTGCGGGCTCACCTTGTCGAGCGAATCCGCGGGGGTGTGCCAGTAGCTGTTGTCGGGCCCGTACGAGAAGTCCACCACGTCGATGGCGCGGATCCCGGCCTTCTGGAGTTCCACGTGGTCGTCGATCAGGGTGGGGCCCTGGCCCGGCGCGTTCACGAACACGTCGCCGTGCCCGATCTCCCTGGCCACCGTCCAGACGAGGTCCACGACCTCCGGCGCGCCGAGCACCGACTGGCCCTCCGGCAGCAGCCGCAGGTCCCTGTCGGCCACGAGGTCGAGCAGCACCGCGTACAGCGGCTTGGGTCCCGGGGGCTGGTGGGCGGCATAGTACCGCGAGCCGATGAGCACGTCGTTCGGCTCGGCATGGAAATCGGCGTAGTCCTCGCCATCCACGAACAGCAGGTCCACGCCCACCGTGGGGGGCAGCTGCTTGAGGGCGTCGGCCATGCCGAGGAGCACCGCGACGCCCGAGGCGCCGTCGTTGGCGCCGGGGACGGGAGTGCGCGGTCCGGTGTAGTTCGGGTTGTCGGAGACCGGCCGGGTGTCCCAATGTGCCAGGAAGAGCACCCGCTCCCGCGCGGCGGGGTTGAACCGGGCCACGAGGTTCACCAGGGGCAGGCTGTCGCCCTTCGCGGTCACGTGGGTCCACGCCTGCACGATCAGGCTGTCGGCGCGGGTGCGCAGCAGCGAGTCGAGCCACGCCGCGGTGGCGGCGTGCGCCGGCGTGCCGGGGATCCGGTAGCCGAAGCCCACCTGGCGCTCGAGGTAGGTGAAGGCCACCTCGCCGTTGAACTCGCGGGTGGGGGGGGCGGCGTCGCGGCAGGCCGCGGCCAGGAGCAGGGCGGGCAGAAGGAGGCGGCAGCGGCGCATGGTGGAGAATGTAACGATGGGGAAGAGGGAAAGGGGAAACGGGGAGGGGGAAGGGGCCTCAAGCCTAACGCCCAACCGCCAAATCGCCCAATCGCCCAATCGCCCAATCGCCTAACCGCCTAACCGCCTAACCGCCTAACCGCCTACCGATAATCCCCGGCGTACAGCGACAGCTGGAAGGTCGCCGCGATCGCCATCTGGGAGAACTTGCGGTCAAGGTGCCGGGCCTCGTTGAGCGAGTAGCTGAACTGGAGCCCACCGGTCATGATCCGGCCCAGGTCGGTGTCGAAGGTGGCGCGGAGCTCCTGCCGCCGGGTGTCGGACACCGTGCGACAATCCGTCTCGGTGCTCAGGCGGAGGCAGGAGAGGCTCTTGGAGAGGATCCCCGTCAGCTGGGACCGGATCACCCGCCGGGTCCGACTCAAGGCCCCGGGCAAGGCGAAGGCGTGGCTGAACCCGGCGGTGAGGTCGTTCTGGTCCACCTGGGTGCGGTTGCCGTTGGCCAGGTTGCGCTGGGCCACGTTGGCCCAGGTCACGGACAGCACCATGCCGTTGGTCAGCGTGAACTGGGCATCGGGCGTGACGGTCCGGCTGCGCTGTCGGCTGAGGTAGGGGAGTGCGCCGGGGTTGGGCACCGTAGTGGAGCCGCGGACCTGCCGGAACGTGGCGCCGACGCCGACGAGGGCCACCGGGAAGCCATGAATGGCGCGGGTGAGCCGGAAGGTGCCCTTGGGCCACTCCCGCTGGAAGGTCTCGGACGTGAGGTACCCCTCGGTCGTCCGCTGGAATCGGTTGGTGCGGGAGCGGGCGTAGCCGAGCTGGAAGCTCATCCCGAACGGGAGTTCGGCCCCGGACTGGAACGTGGTCGTGCGCACCTCGGAGGCACCGAGGGCGGATGCGCCCTGGGCGCGGAGGAACCGGTCCAGGCCGCCAAGCGCGAGCTGGAAGCCGAGGTCCGGGTCGAAGGCGGCCAGGTCGAAGGTGCCCGCGCGGGTCAGCCGGTCGCTGATGTCGAAGGGGCGCAGCCGGCGGGTGGCGCGGGCGAAGGCGGTGGAGTCGCCGATGAGGCGGCCGAGGAGGCGCCCGTACTCCACCGCGGCGCCGTACTCCCGCTGCCGGGACTTGTTGAGGGTCTGGGGCAGGATGAAGGCGCCCGCGGTGTCTCCGTCCTCGCGGATGGGGTCGCGGCTGGTCAGGCTGCGGCTCAGGACGAAGCTGCTGGAGGTCTGGTAGCGGGGCCGGAGCCAGCTGGTGAGCCGCGGGGCCAGCAGCAGCGACGTGCCCAGCTGGCGGTCCCGCTCCACGCCGACGTCCATCCCGAAGAGGCTGCGCCGGGCCCGGCCCGCCACCCGGCCCAGGCTGGTGCTGTCGCTGTAGCGGCGGAGGTCCCGGGTGCTGGTCAGGTCGCCGGAGAGGGTCAGCATGCCGAGCGGCTGCCAGGTGAGCCCGGCGGCGTTGCGCCAGGTGTGGGTCAGCGAGACCGCGGGGCGGACGAGGCTGTCGAGGCCGCGCCGGACGGGCACGTCGTAGGCCAGCAGGTCACCCTGGTTGCGGAGCAGCCCGCTGCCCAGCCGGATGGTGCCGGGCGCGAAGTTGAGCTTCGGCCGCGCCAGCGCGGTGGCGCCCTCCGTCCGGCGCAGGAAGCCGGGCAGGCGCCGGACCAGGCCTTCGAGATTGAGCGCGGGCCCGTGGCGCCCCGACTGGAGCAGGTAGGTCGCCTGCAGGTTGCGGGTGGTATTGCTGGCCTGGGAGAGTTCGGTGGTGCTGCGGGCATCCGAGAAGCTGCCCGTGACGCTGAGCGGGTCGACCAGGCCGCGCACCACCCAGGAGCGGCCCCGCCGGGTGCGCCGGACCGCGAAGCTGTAGCTCAGCGACCAGCTCTCAGGGGTGCGCAGCCGTGCGAGGTCCTTGCCGAGGATGTCGGTGCCGGTGAGCAGCTCGGGGGCCACGCTGGACCGGGCATAGTTCACCTGGATCGGCAGCACGATCCCCAGGCTCGTGGGCAGGAAGCGCTCCACCCGCAGCCCGGTGGCCAGCTGCAGGGTGCCGGTGGTGCGGTAGGAGGGATCCTGCCCGATCTGCTGAAAGTGGCCGTCCTGCCGCACGTAGCCGATGCTCAGGTCGCCGACGTCGGAGGCCACCAGGCGCGCGTCGAGCGCCAGCGCCGACCCGACGCGGGCGATCGGCTCCGTCAGGCGGATGTCGTCGACCCACACCTCGGCGCTGTCCGTCGGGTCGTTGCCGGCCCGGCGGTAGATGCCGGCCGCGATCTCCTGGACCTCCGCCAGGTTGGGCGGGTTGACCGCCGGGTCCTCGATGTGGGCCAGGTAGGGGCCGTCGCACAGCACGTAGGCCACCGAGACGGTGTCGCCGCCGCAGGCCACCCGGGCCGCGCTGTCGGCCGGCAGCCCCTGCAGCCGGCGGGACTCGATCTCGGCCCGGAGCTCGCGCCACTTGTCGAGCCGTACCCGCAACTCCGGCTCCCAGGTGGCGGTGGCCGCGTTCGCCGAGAACTGGTAGAAGTTGCGGCTGTCGCTGCCGGCGCGGATGAACACCTCGAAGTCGCGGGTATCCCAGCCCGGCCCGCGCCCCCGCGCCCAGGCCCGCAGCTCCTTGTAGCGAAGCAGGTTCTGCGGCCCGCTCGGGAAGCGGAAGTAGGCCTCGGCGCGCTGCCCGGGAAGGATCTGCCGCGCAAGCACCCGCAGGGAGCGCTCGTTGACCTGGCTGCCGAACTCCCCCTTGCCGCCACCCTTCTGGTCGAGCCCGCCGCGCACGCCGGGCGGCGAGACGTAGCCCAGCTCGATGTTCTCGGTGGAGACGGTGGACGACACCACCTCGCCGGTGCCCGGGGCGTCGGTGGCCCCGGCCAGGCCCTGGACCGGCCGCTCGGAGCGGCGCACCCAGGGCGACCCCAGGAACCGCATGCGGCCCAGCGCCCAGAAGGTGCGGACGTCGGGGCCACCCTGGTCCGGGGCGGCCACCGCGGTGATGCGGAGGTGCTTGACCAGGCGGATGTTGGGGGCGCCGAGACGGTACTCCTCGGTACGCAGCGGCAGCCGGTAGAGCTCCCACCGGCCGGAGTCGGCGGCCACGGCGCCGGTACGCACGAAGTACGGGCTGCCCTGCAGGTCCACCACCCAGCGCAGCACGTTCTCGGCCGACCCGGTGGCGTCGAGCTGGTTGTCGTTGTCGAGGTCCTCGGCGTCGAGGGCGCCGTTCCCGTTGCTGCAGCGCGCGCCGAGGTCGCCCCAGCGGTAGACGGTCACGAGGTTGGCCAGCTCCTGCCGGCACAGGGCCACGAGCTCGCTCGGCACGCCGTCCACCACGAGGTTGTCCGGCCGGTCGCCGAGGATGCCGATGTCGTCCTGGGCCGCGTTGAAGACGCCGGTGGACTGCCGTTCGGTGTCGAGCCGGCCGAGCCCCACGAACTGGCGCCCGGTGAACACCGAGTCGCCCGACTGGACCGTCAGGCTCTCGGGGGCCATCGCCACCGCGTCCTCGCTGACATTGCCCAGGTCGACCACCAGCTGCAGCCCCGCGGAGTCGACCGAGCGATCGCCCGGCCGGAACACCCAGAACTCGAGGAACTCGTTCTTGGAGAGGTCGGTGCCGGTGGAACTCAGGCTGGTCACCACCGAGCGCCAGCGCGGCGCGTTGGGCCGGGTCGGGAGGTTCCAGCGCGAGCGGCTGGTCAGGCGGCCGGCGCTGGTATCCGGCTGGAGGGTCATGAAGAGCACCGTCTCCAGCTGGTCCTGCTGGCCCGCCACCTGGATCCGGGGGTCGATGTCGCGGGCCCGGAGCTGGACCACCTGGCCGCCGGTAGGATCCTGCACCAGGTTCTGCCAGGTCAGCTGGACGGCGTCGGTGGTGTCGAAGACCGTCTTGCCGAGGACCCCCTCGGCACCGTCGGCGTACTGGGGCCGGCTGCCGAACTCCCACAGCGTCTCGCGCAGGGAGAGCTGCACCCCCGGGTCGCCCTCGAACTCCTCCAGATAGGCCTGCCCGGAGCGATTCGGGTCGGGACGGGTGAAGGCGAGCTCGGCGTTGAGGTCGAGCCGGGACGGCGCGGTGGCCGGCGCGGACGTGAGCCGGTTGAGGAAGCGGGTGACGGCGTCCGGCCGGAAGCGGAGGTCGGTGCTGATGCCCCCGACCATGTGGGCCTGCGCCTCGAAGCCCAGCTGGGGCCGGTTGAACGCGCTCTGCTCCACCTGGTAGAGCCCCAGCAGGTTGATGCCCCCGGTTTCACCGAGGCTGTAGCGGGTGGAGAGCCCGTAGATCTGGGTGGGCGCCACGGCGAACACCCCCCGCTCCTCGAAGCGGGCCTGGATGGTGGCGCCACCGCCGCCGAAGAGCGACTGCGGGTCGGAGAAGGTGACCTGGCCCAGGTCGTAGTTGATGCTGTAGTCGGTGCCCTTGTCGAGCTTGCGGCCGTTGAGGTACAGCGTCTCGCTGCCGTCGCGGATCGAGAGCGCGCCGAGGTCGAGGGTGGAGCGGTCGCCGCTCGAGCTCGCATTGTACTGGAGCCGGAAGACGAACTTGGCCGGTGGTCCCTCGCTGTAGAGCAGGTAGCCCGGCGTCTGGTAGAGGGAGTCGTTGCGCTCGGTCGGGAGCAGCTTCGCCGCGTCGGCGAAGGGCTGGGCCGAGGGAAGGACGATGTACGATTCCTTGATCGTGAAGGCGGCGCTGGGGTCGCGGGTCCGGGGGAAGAGCCGGTCCTGCAGGTTGAAGGCGGTGGGGTCGTTGGGCGTGGCCAGGCCGAGTTCGGCCAGGTAGGTCGCCGCGGCGCCCGGGCGCAGCGGCCGCTCCGACCGGTTGATGCTGAGCGTCACCTTGAGCGACGCCGGGTCGAGGTCGGCACCGGCCACCCGGTACACCTGCCGCATCTCGTGGCGGAAGGTCGGCCGGGTGGCGTCCACCCGCGGCTGGACGATGAGCCGCAGCGTGTCGCGCGGGGGCTGCCCGGCGGGCACCGGCGTGTCGGCCGACGGAAAGGTGCCCACCGGCCCGGCCCCGCTGGCGTAGCTGACGGCGAGGTAGTCGTTCGGGTCGAGCCGGCTGGCGAGCGCGAACCACAGGCCGGTCGGGTCGACGTAGTAGTCCAGGTCGCGCTGCAGCAGCTGCCACTGTGCGGCGACCTTCTGGGTCGTGTCGGTCCCCAAGGCCACCGCGGTGATGCCGCCGAGGTTCGGGTTCACGCCGCTGCGCGAGGGAGGCCGGTACCGGTAGACCCGGACGTCGCCCTGGACCGTCACCGCCGGGGGCAGGCCCGCCTGGCTCAGCTGCAGGATGTCGAGCTGCGGATAACCCGGCAGCTGCGCGGGGTCCACCACCCAGAAGAAGCGGCTGCCCTCGAAGTCGAGGTCGCGGGCCTCGCGGTCCTGCGGCTGCACCACCGTGCTGCCCACGCTGTAGGTCCGCTCGGCCATCACGCTGCCCTTCTGCGTGGCGGCGATGCCCTGGAACGTGAACGCCCCGACGTCGAAGGTGGCGTTGATGCCGAAATTGTTGGCCGGGATCGCGGCGGTCAGGAAGCGCGAGGCGGGGGGCCGGAACACCACCGTCCCCACCTCCACCCGGCGCACGATCTCGTCCTCCAGCCCCTGGTAGTACAGCTGCAGGTTGTTCCGCGCGGTGAAGTCCCGCTCGGTGTCGTAGTCGACGTCCACGTGCAGCCGCTGGCCGATGAGGCCACCGGTGCGCAGTGCCAGGTAGGTGTCGAGGCGGGGGGCCTTCCAGCTGCCGCGGCAGCCGGAATTGAGGTCGAGGTACTGGCTCGGGGTGCAGCGGAGGTTCTTGAGCCGCTCACTGCGCACCTCGAGGCGGGCATTGCCCTCGATGTTCAGGTCGGCGTAGCGGCGGTCGAGCCCGAGCGCCCCGCGCCGGGCCGGGGTAGTATCCTGCCCGGGGAACGCGCGCCGGCCGTACAGCTGGCGCAGGCGCCAGGCGGTCGCCCGGGCCGCCCGCAGCGAGTCCCGGTCGGCGGCCACGGCGCTGTCCCACGCCGCGCGTGCCGCCGCGGGGGGGCGGCGGGGCCCGGCGTCCCACGGGGAACGCAGGACGGCCGGCGCGCGCAGCGTGAGCCCCGGCGCGGACCGGAAGCGGAGCCAGGCGGTGAAGGTAGTGTCGCCCTGAGCCGCCAGGCCTACGGGGACGGCCAGCAGGAGCGCCACGCAGGCGAGCAGGCGCACTAGCGGGAGAGGGGCTCGGGCGGAACGGGAAGCAAGAGGCTTGTAGCCGCGGGACACCGGGAATATACTGGCCGGAGAGAGTGGGTACAACTCGTTACCAATCGGAGACTTCGCCGCTCGTGCGCCTGCTCGATCGCTACCTGGTCCGCCAGTTCGTGCCACCCCTGGTCTTCGCCTTCCTGGCCATGACCAGCATCATGCTGCTCAACCAGATCGCCCGCCGGTTCGGGGCCCTGGTGGGCAAGGGGCTGCCCTGGTCGGTGATCGGCGAGGTCTTCCTGCTGTGCCTGCCGTTCATCATCGCGATGACGCTGCCGATGGCCGTGCTGGTGGCCATGCTCTACACCTTCAGCCACCTCGCCGCCGACAGCGAGATCACCGCCATGCGGGCCAGCGGCCTCAGCGTGGGGCAGCTGGTCCGGCCGATGATCCTGACGGGGGTGCTCATCACCGCGGTGAACTTCTGGTTCACCGACCAGGTGCTCCCCGAGAGCAACGCGCGGCTGCGCAACCTGCTCATCAACATCCAGCGCAAGAAGCCCACGCTCGAACTGCGGGAGCAGGTGATCAACGAGATCCCCCCCTCGGGGCTCTTCCTCCGCGCCAGCCGCATCGACGCCACCTCGGGCCGGCTCCGCTCGGTGACCATCTACGACATGGCGGGCACCGACAGCCGGCGGGTGATCTACGCCGACAGCGGCGTCATGGGGTTCACCGACGTGGGGACGGACCTCCAGCTCAAGCTGTACGACGGCTCGGTGCACGCCTTCCGCCAGAGCGACGCGGGGCTGATGCAGCTGACCGACTTCGTCACCAACACCATCCGGGTGCGGGACGTCTCCAACCGGCTCGACCTCGAGGCCAATGACGGGGTCCGCGGCGACCGCGAGATGACCAGCTGCGAGATGATGAAGGTGGTCCAGGGCGCCGAGTACGAGGTCCGGCTGGCCCAGGCCCGCCGCCGGGCCACCGCCGAGCGGGACCTGCGCGCCCTGCTGGTGCTGCCGGCGGTGGCGGTGCCGATGCGGGCGGCCCGCCCTGCCCTGCCGGCCTACTGCAAGGCGTTCGCCGCCCTCGGCCGAAGGCTGGGGACGGACAGCGCCGACCTGGCCACACACCCGGACGAGTTCGAGGACCCCGTGACGCAGGGCTACGGCGACGTGCCCGAGGTGGTGCCGCTCCAGGCCCTCACCCCGCCCCACCCCCGGGTGCCGGGGCTGCGGGAGCCGTCCTCGCTCACCTCCTGGGCCGAGGTCTCCGCCGCCCGGGACGAGATCAAGACCTCCGGTGGCCGGGCCAACCAGTACCGGGTGGAGGTCCACAAGAAGTGGGCGATCAGCGTCGCCTGCCTGGTGTTTGCGCTGGTGGGGATCCCGATGGCGCTGCGCTTCCCGCGCGGCGGCATGGGCCTGGTGATCGGCGGCGGGCTGTTCGTGTTCGCCATCTACTACGTGGGGCTGATCGCGGGGGAGGGGCTCGGCAACAAGGACATCGTCGCCCCCTGGCTGGCGATGTGGGCGCCCAACCTGATCTTCGCGGCCCTCGCGGTGGTGGGCATCGTGCGGGTCAGCAAGGAATCGGGTTCCACCCGCGGCGGCGACCTGGCGGAGCTCTGGGAGACCCTCACCAGCCGGTTCCGCCGGCGGAAGGCGGCCTGAGTGCGCCTGCTCGACCGCTACGTGCTGCGCTCCTGGACCGTCATCTTCGTGCTCACCGCCATCGGGTTCCCGGTGGTGTCCATCATGATCAACATGACGGACAACCTCGAGCGGCTGCTCGACCGCGGGCTCAAGTTCCCCGAGATCCTGGTGAGCTACGTGTACGCCCTGCCGGAGAACATCTTCCTGGTGATGCCCGCGGCGGTGCTGTTCGCCACGGTGTTCACCATCGGCAACCTGGGGCGCCACTCGGAGCTCACCGCCGCCAAGGCGGGGGGCTGGAGCTTCCACCGGCTGGCGCTGCCCATCTACCTCGCGGCCTGCGGCGCCGCGGTGCTCGCGTTCGTGGTGGGAGAGCTGGCGCCGGAGTCCACCAGCCGGCAGCTGGAGCTGCAGAAGGCCAAGCTGGCCAAGCCGCGCACCGCCCGGTACAACTTCGTCTTCCGCGCCGACCAGGGCTGGGTCTACACCATCCGCTCGCTCGACGTGCAGAACCGGATGCTGCGGCAGCTGGTGTTCGAGCGGCAGGGAAAGGGCCCCGACTACCCCGACCTCGCCGTGACCGCCGACAGCGCCACCTACGACGACACGCTGCGGACCTGGCACCTGTGGCACGGCACCAGCCGGCGCATCCTGGAGAACGGCACCCAGGTGGCGTTCCGCTACGAGTCGGCGCGGCTGCGCGCGCTGTCGCAGGAACCGGTGGACCTCCTGGCCGAGCCCAAGGCCCCGGAGGAGATGCGCTACCGGGAGCTGACCCGCTACATCGACGCGCTCAAGCGCTCGGGCAACGACACCAGCAAGATCGAGGTGGACCGCGCACTCAAGATCGCGCTGCCGGCCACCTGCCTGGTCATCGCGCTCTTCGGGGCGCCCCTGGCCATCACCTCGCCCCGGCAGGGGACGGCCATCGGGATCGCCATCAGCCTGGGCACGACGGTGGTGTTCCTCTCGTTCATTCAGCTCTCCAAGGCCGTGGGCGTGACCGGCGTGGTGAACCCGGTGGCGGCCGCGTGGGCGCCCAACATCTTCTTCCTGGGCGCGGCGCTGTGGCTGCTGCGGCGGGTGCGGACCTAGCCCGCACCCCGGCCCCCGGGGGCGCGGCGCCGTACCGCCCCACCGCCCACCGGTCCATATTTCGCCCATGGCCTCTCCCCGTCCCATCATCGTCGGCACCGGCATCGCCGGGCTGTGGACCGCCTGGCGGCTCGCCAACGAGGGACAGGCCTCCGTCCTGGTGACCAAGGGCGTGCTGGCCGACAGCGCCAGCGCCTGGGCCCAGGGAGGCGTGGCGGTGGCCCTCGGCCCGGGCGACAGCCCGAGCCAGCACGCCGCCGATACCCTCGCCGCCGGCGACGGCCTCTCCGACCCCGAGGCGGTCCGGATCCTCACCAAGGAAGGCCCCGACCGGATCCGCGAGCTGCTCGAGGCCGGCGCGATCTTCGACCGCGGGCCCGACGGCTCGCTGCGCTTCGGGCTCGAGGCGGCGCACACCCAGCCGCGCATCATCCACGCCGGGGGCGACCGCACCGGCGCCGCGATCGTGGCCTTCCTCACCCAGATCCTCCGCCGCCACCCGCTGGTCGAGATCCTGCGGTACACCGAGGTCGCCGCACTGAGCCACGACGGGACCCGTCTCACCGGGGTGATCGCGCTGCGCAACGGGCAGCCGGTGGAGCTGCTGGCGCGCGACGTGGTGCTCGCCACGGGGGGCGTAGGCCAGCTCTACGCCGTCACCACCAACCCGCTGGTGGCCACCGGCGACGGCTGGGCCCTGGCGTGGCGGGTGGGCGCCGAGCTGCGGGACATCGAGTTCCTGCAGTTCCATCCCACCGCGCTCAAGCTGCCGGGGGTGAACCCCGCGCCGCTCATCACCGAGGCGGTGCGCGGGGCCGGCGGCATCCTGGTGGACCGGGACGGCCGCCGCTTCGCCTTCGACGCCGATCCCCGGGGCGAACTGGCCCCGCGCGACGTCGTGGCCCGCGCGGTGGCGGCCGCCGACGCCACCGGCGGGGCCTGGCTCGACGCCCGTGAGATCCACGACTTCCCCGTCCGCTTCCCGGGCGTGACCCAGATCCTGGCCACCCACGACCTCGATCCCGCCCGCGACCTGATCCCCGTGGCCCCGGCGCTGCACTACGCCATGGGCGGCATCCGGACCGACTTCGACGGCCGCACCACCCGCGAGGGGCTGTGGGCGGTGGGCGAGGTGGCCTGCACCGGGGTGCACGGCGCCAACCGGCTGGCCTCCAACTCGCTGCTCGAGGGCATGGTCTTCGCGGACCGGCTGGCGCGAGCCCTGGTGGCTCGACGCGGGCCCGGCGACTGGGGTGAGGTCCCGCCCGGCCACCCCGTCCCCGCCCTCCGGGCCGAGGCCTTTGCGGCGCGCTGGCGGCCTGCCGCGCACCGCGCCGCCAAGGTGCCGGCCTTCCCGCCCGCGGCGCCGCCCACGCCCGACGCCGACGAGGCGGCGGCCCCGGTGCGCGAGGAGATCCACGCCATCATGACCACCGATGTGGGCATGGTGCGCACCGAGTCGGGCCTGCGACGGGCCCGGCGCGCGCTCACCGCCCTCACCGCGCGGCTCCCCGCCGATGCCTGGCGCACCCACAACATGCTGCTGGTGGCGCGGCTGATCACCCACGCCGCGCTGCGCCGGCGCGAGAGCCGCGGCGGCCACCGCCGCCTCGACTATCCCCCGGCGGCGCGGCCCGCCGCACCGCCGAGCCGGAGTCCCGCATGAGCCTGGCCCTGCCCGTCATCGACCCCACGCGCCTGTCGGCCGCGGAGATCCGCACGCTGCAGGACGAGATCCGGGCGCTCGCGGCCCGGCGCCGGGCCGTGATCCTGGCCCACAACTACCAGCGGGCCGAGGTCCAGGACGTGGCCGACTACGTGGGCGACTCGCTCGGCCTCTCCCGCACCGCCGCGGCCACCGATGCCGAGGTGATCGTGTTCTGCGGGGTGCACTTCATGGCGGAGACGGCAGCCATCCTGGCGCCCACCAAGCGGGTGCTGCTCCCCGACCTGCGCGCCGGCTGCTCCCTGGCCGACACCATCACTGCCGCCGACATCCGCGCCTGGAAGGCCCGCTTCCCGGGCTACATCGCGGTCGGCTACGTGAACACCACCGCCGAGGCCAAGGCGGAGCTCGACTACTGCTGCACCAGCGGCAACGTGCTCGAGGTGATCGACGCGATCCCCGAGGACCGGGGCATCCTCTTCTGCCCCGACTTCTTCCTGGGCGCGCACGTGCGCCGGATGCGGCCCCACCGCCGGGTCGAGGTGTGGTTGGGCGAATGCCACGTGCACAAGGACATCAACCCCCATACCCTGGACCGCATGCGCGAGGAGCATCCCCGGGCCGAGGTGCTGGTGCACCCGGAGTGCGGCTGCGCGGGGCAGCTGATCTACGCCATGGGCCAGGGCGACATCCCCCCGGACGGCATCCATATCGCCTCGACGGAGCGGATGATCCAGCTGGTGAAGGAGCGGCCGGTGGACGAGTTCATCATCGCCACCGAGACGGGGATCATGCACCGCATGGAACGGCTGGCCCCCGAGAAGCACTTCTACGCGGCCGATCGCGCCGCGGTCTGCGCCTTCATGAAGACCATCACGCTCGAGGCCACCCGTGATGCCCTCGCGCTCGACCAGCACCCGGTGACCGTCCCGGCGGAGATCGCCACGCGGGCGCGCCTCGCGCTCGACCGGATGGTGGCCCTCGGTCCCGGCGTTTCCCGGAAACCGGGCGACTAGTCCACCGACCGGGGCGACCATGCGGCATCGCACCCTCATCATCTCCGCCATCCTGCTCGGCCTGGCCGGCACCTGCGCCGCGACCGGGGTGTCGCTGGTCCCCGCCAGCCTCCTGCTCGGCCCCTGCCTGCGGGACTGGACCAGCCCTTCCTCGTACGGCGCCCGCAGCAGCCCGCTCGCCACCGTGGACGCGGCGGTCGGGAGCGGCGCGCTCCGCCTCTGCTATGGCCGCCCCGCCATGCGGGGCCGCACCATCTACGGCGGTCTGGTACCCTGGGACTCCCTGTGGCGGATGGGCGCCAACGAACCGACCCGGCTCTACCTCAGCCGGCCGGCCACCGTGGCGGGGATCCCGCTGGAGGCGGGCCGCTATTCCCTCTACCTCCGGCCCGGCGCATCACAGTGGATGCTGTTCGTGAACCGGTCGGTGCGGCACTGGGGGAACGACCTCTCCGCCGCGGTCCGGGCCCACGACGTCGGGTCGGCGCCGGTCCCGGTGGTGGCCCTCCCCGAGCCGGTCGAGACGCTCACCGTCCGGCGGGTGGCGGCCGATAGTGGCAGGATGATCCTGGCCTTCGACTGGGAACGCACCCGGGTGGTGGTGAAAGTGAGCCCACGATGATGATCGAACGCGACCTCCGCGCCCTGATCGGCGCCGACGCGCGGCGGGTGGCCCAGGAGGCCCTGGCCGAGGATGGCGACCGCGACATCACCACCGAGGTGACCGTCGACGCGAACCAGGTCGGCACGGGGGTGCTCGAGTTCCGCAGCGGGGGCACCGTCGCCGGGATGCCGTACGCCGATGCCGTGGCCACCGCGTGCGGGCTGCCGCCCGTCACCTGGTATCACGCCTCGGGTGCCACCGTCCCCGCCGGCACCACCCTCGGGCTGCTCCGGGGCGACCTCGCCCGCATCCTGCGCGCGGAGCGTCCGGTGCTCAACCTGCTGCAGCGCGCGGTCGGCATCGCCAACCTGACCCGCCGCTACGTCGACGCGGTGGCGGGGACCGGCGCCCGGATCCTCCACACCCGCAAGACCGCCCCGGGCCTGCGCCTGCTCGACGTCACGGCGGTGGTCGCGGGCGGCGGGCACGTGCACCGGCTGGGGCTCGCCACCACCGTCATGGTGAAGGACAACCACTGGCAGGCGCTCGGGCGGAGCGGACGGACCCTCCGCGCCGCGCTGGAGCAGGCGCGCGCCGGCGGGATCATCGAGTGTTTCGTGGAGGTCGAGACGGCGGGCCAGCTGGAGCAGGCCTGCGCGGCGGGCGCCACGCGGCTGCTGGTGGACAACCAGGACCCGGCTACCGTGCGGTCGTGGACCGTGCGGGCCCGCACCCTCGCCCCCGGCATCGAGATCGAAGCCACCGGCGGCATCACCCTCGAGAATGTCCGGGCCTTCGCGGAGGCCGGGGTGGACTACATCTCGATCGGGGCGCTGACCCACAGCGTGCAGGCCGCGGATGTGGCCCTGGAGATCGGGGAATCGACTGCCTGAGGGAGAGAAGAGGGAAGAGGGAAGAGGGAAGAGGGAAGAGGCAAGCGGGCTCGAAATCTACCGCCTTACCGCCTTACCGCCTTACCGCCTTACCGCCTTACCGCCTTACCGCCTTACCGCCTTACCGCCTTACCGCCTTACCGCCCCCCCGCCCACCGCTTCCAGCCGTAGTACACCGGCACGCCCGACAGGATCACGCCGACATCCACCACGAACGCCTTCGGCTCGGACACGAGGTAGTTGCCGAGCAGGAAGAGCGATCCCGCCAGGAAGAGCAGCGGCACCACCGGATAGCCCGCCGTGCGGTACGGCCGCGGCAGGTCCGGCCGGGTGCGCCGCAGCACGAACACCGCCGCCACCGCCAGCGCGTAGAACGGCCAGATGCCGATGACGAACTGGTCGGCGAGCTCGGTGAAGGTCTTGATCAGCACGAAGATCACGCCCAGCACGGCGGCCAGCAGGATGGCGGCGGTCGGCGCGCCGGTGCGCTCGTCCACCCGGGCGATCGCCTTGGGAAAGAGGCCGTCCTCCGCCATCGCGAAGAAGATCCGCGGCGCGGTCATCATGGAGCCGTTGAGCGTGCCGAAGGTGCTCACCGCCACCGCCGCCGAGATGGCCACGATTCCCGCGGGGCCGATCAGCAGGCTCGCCACGTCGGCGGCCACCAGCTCCGCCTGCTGCATCTGCCCGATCGGGATGAGGTAGAGGTACACCAGGTTGGCGCCGAGGTAGAGCACCACCACGATCGAGGTGCCGATGACCAGGGCGCGCGGCAGGGTGCGCTGGGGATCCTTCACCTCCCCGCCGACGAAGGCGAGGTCGGCCCAGCCGTCGTACGCCCAGAGGATGGAGACCATCGCCAGCAGGAACGGCGAGGCGGCCACCACCGCCCGCTGGCCCAGCATCTGCCCGGGACCCATGCCGTCGCCGAGCAGGAACCCCAGGACGATGAGCGCGGCGAGGGCGCCCACCTTGAACCCGGTGCTGAGGTTCTGGATCACCGCCCCACGCCTGATGCCGAAATAGTTGACCGCGGCCACGAGGATGATGAAGCAGGCGCCCAGCGCCTGGTCGCCCCGCACCGGCAACCCCAGCACCGCGGCGGCGGGATCGAGCCCCACGGTCCGCAGGCTGTAGGCCGAGGCGGTGATCCCGATGGCGCCGTACGCGCCGGGGCGGATGATCAGCAGCTCCGCCCAGCCGAACAGGAACGCCGTCAGCGGCCCGAAGGCCTCGCGCAGGAAGACGTACATCCCGCCGCTGCGCGGGAAGGCGGCGGCCAGCTCGGCGTAGGTCAGCGCGCCGCAGACCGCCACGACGCCCCCGACCACCCAGGCCAGCAGGAAGAGGGGGACGTCGTCGATCCGCTGGGCCACGGAGGCCGGCGTACGGAAGATGCCGCTGCCGATGGTGGAGCCCACCAGCACCGCCACGGCGCTCCACAGGCCGAGGCGGCGGGACAGGCGTTCGCCCCAGGGATCTTGGGGGGTCTCTGTCATGAAAAACCGGGGGTGGGGGAGGGGGATTTCCGGCGCTGGAGGCCAGTCTCTAAAGCATGAACTTGCCTTGAGTTGCCGCGCTTGACAACCCGTGTCCCAAGCCCGTTCTTTCCCCCCCGCAGCCGGGGGGACCGGCGGCACCCGGCAGCACCGTATCACCCGGAGTCACAGGCATGAACGAGCAGGCCGCTGGCGGCGCCCAAGGGTACCGCCGCGTAGCCCTGATGGCGGCTGGCCTCGCGGTCGGCCTGATCACCCTGGGCGGGATCACCCGCATCGCCGGGGCGGGGATGGGCTGCGGGCCGGACTGGCCGCTCTGCAATGGCCGGCTCTTTCCCAATCTCTCGGACACCCTGGAAGTCATCGAGTGGAGCCACCGCTGGGTGGCCGCGATGCTCTCGGCCATGGTGGTCTGCCTTGCCGCCCTCACCTGGAAGCGGCACCGGGCCGACGCCTTCCTCCGCGGCCCCGCCTACGCCTCGTTCTTCGTGCTGGTGCTGCAGGTGGTCCTCGGCGCCGTCACGGTCAAGTACTTCAATGCCGCCCCGACGGTGGTCATCCACCTCACCAACGCGATGGTGCTCCTGGCCACGCTCGTGGTGTCGGTGCTCCGCGGCGGTGAGCGCCTGCGGGGGGAGCCGGTGGTGCCCGGCCCCCCGCGCACGGGTGCCGCCCTCGGCGCCGGCTTTGCCTTCGTGGTGCTCACCCTCGGGGCCTTCGTCGCCAACCATGACGCCGGGCACTACTGCCTCGGCTTCCCGCTCTGTGGCGGCACCCTTCTCCCGCCCGCCGAGGCGCTGGGCCGCCTCCACTATGTGCACCGGGTGCTGGCCTTCCTGTTCGTCGGGCACGCCCTCGGGATGGCCTTCGGCGCCGGCAAGCTGCGGGCCGAGGGCGCGGCGCCCTACCGCCGTGCCGCCTGGTGGCTTGCGGGGCTCGCCATCCTGCAGGTGAGCGTCGGGGCGGCGATGATGCTTCAGATGATGCCCACGTGGCTCCGCGCGGGGCACCTGCTGGTGGGTTCGCTGGTATGGGTGGCCTCGGTGGTGCTGGTATTCCGCTCCCGCCGGGTGCTCGACGCCCGGGGGGCCGTGCGGCACGACCCGGCCCAGGACCCCGCCGGCATCGTCGGGGCCGCCAGCGTGGCGCTGGACGCCCCGCCCCCGGTGCCCGTGGCGATCTGGAAGGACCTGGTGACGCTCACCAAGCCCCGGATCATCTCGCTGCTGCTGCTCACCACCATCGCCCCCATGTTCATCACGGGGCGCGGGATGCCGTCGCTGTCGCTGGTGCTGTGGGTGCTGCTCGGCGGGTACCTGATGGCGGGCGGTGCCAACACGGTCAACATGTGGTTCGACCGGGACATCGACAACCTGATGTCGCGCACCCGGCTGCGCCCGATCCCCTCGGGCCGCATCCCCGCCTGGGCCGCGCTCGCCTTCGGGCTGGGCCAGGGTGCGGTGGCGTTCTGGATCTTCTGGCGACAGGTCAACCCGCTCTCCGCCTGGCTCGCCTTCGGCGGCTACCTCTTCTACGTGGTGATCTACACCGCGTGGCTCAAGCGCCTCACCACCCAGAACATCGTGATCGGCGGCGCGGCCGGCGCCTTCCCGCCGCTGGTCGGGTGGACGGCGATGACCGGCTCGCTCGACCTCCCGGCCATCTACCTCTTCGCCATCATCTTCTTCTGGACCCCGCCCCATTTCTGGGCCCTCGCGCTGATCAAGCGGCAGGAGTACGCCAAGGCCGGCGTGCCGATGATGCCGGTGGTCTCGGGCGAGCACTGGACCAAGGTCCAGATGCTGGCCTACACGCTGATGCTCATCCCCCTCACCGTCATGCCCACGGTGTTCGGCGCGCTGGGGCTGTTCTACGCGGTGGCGGCGCTGGCGCTCGGCGGTCGGCTGCTGTGGCTCAATATCCGGGTGCTGCGCGAGCAGGGCGTGTCGCCCACCACCTGGAAGATGTACAAGTACTCGCTGCTCTACCTGGCCCTGCTGTTCGTGGCCATGGGCGTGGACCGCGCCATCCCGTTCGGGCATCGCTTCGAGCGCGGGGACGTGCTGATCCTCGACCGACCCGAGGATGGCTGGCCGGCGCCGCGCTGGACCCCCTGACACCTGCCCTCGGGGTGAGTGCAGCTTCCAGGGGGAGCCCGGCCGCAGCGGCCAGGCTCCCCCTGCCCCGTTTCGCCCCCTGCCAATCCCGGTAGCTTTCCTCCATGACGACGCCCACCACCACGCCGCGCCGCCGGCTGCGCTCGCCCACGGCGCTCAAGCGGTTGCTGCCCCTCATCCGGCCACATCGGGCCGCGCTGGCCCTGGCCGTGTTCTGCCTGATCACCAGCACCGCCGCGAGCCTCGCCTTCCCACGGCTCACCGGGTGGCTGCTCGACGCCGCCTTCCTCCAGGGCGGGCGGGAACAGCTCGACCGGAAGGCGCTGCAGCTCATGGCGGTGGTGCTGGCGCAGGCCGCCCTCAATTACGGACAGGCCTACCTGCTGGCCGCCACCGGCGAGCGGGCCATCGCCGGGTTGCGCACCGCCCTCTACAACCGGCTGCTCGACTTCCCGGTGGGCTTCTTCGCCGAGCGCCGCACCGGTGAGCTGGTGAGCCGGCTGACCACCGACATCGGCCTGCTGCAGGGGACGGTGAGCCACCAGGTGGCGGAGTTCAGCCGCCAGTTGCTCACGCTGGTGGGCGGCATCACGATGCTCATCATCGTGCAGCCGCAGCTCACCCTGACGTCGCTCGCCGCGGTGCCGATCGCGGTCGGGGCCATCATCTTCTTCGGGCGCCGGCTGCGGCGGATGAGCACCGGGGTGCAGGACCGCGTGGCCGACGCCACCGCGGTGGCCGAGGAGGCGCTGGGGCAGATCCGGACGGTGCAGAGCTTCGTGCAGGAAGACCACGAGCGCCGCCGGTATGCCGAGCGCATCCAGGAGGCGGTGGCCGCAGCCCTGGTCCGGGCCAGGGTCCGGGGGGTGTTCTTCGGGGTCATCACCCTGGCCACCTTCACGGCCATCGTGGTGGTGCTGTGGCAGGGGGGTCGGCTGGTGCTCGACGGCCAGCTCACCCCGGGCACCCTCTTTACGTTCATGATCTACACCATCATGATCGCCGGCGCCGTCGCCTCGCTGGTGTCGTTCTTCAGCAACTACCAGGAGTCGATCGGGGCGGCCGAGCGGGTGTTCGAGCTGCTGGAGCAGCCGAGCGCGATCCAGGACCCGGTGGGCGCCCCACCCCTGGCCCAGCCGGCGGCCGGTCGGGTGACGCTCGAGGGGGTGGGGTTCCAGTACCATCCCGGGGCGGAGGAGCGCTGGGCGCTGCGCGGGGTCTCGCTGACCGTGGCCCCCGGGGAGGTCGTGGCGATGGTCGGCCCCTCGGGAGCCGGAAAGACCACCCTGGTTTCGCTGCTGCCGCGCTTCTGGGACGTGACCGAGGGCCGGGTGACCCTCGACGGCCGGGACGTCCGCGAGATTCCGCTGGCCGACCTCCGCCGCAGCATCGGCCTGGTGCCCCAGGAGCCGGCCCTCTTCAGCGGGAGCATCCGGGAGAACATCGCCTACGCCCGGCCGGAGGCGAGCATTGCGGATATCGAAGCGGCGGCCCGGGCCGCCCACGCCCACGAGTTCATCGAGCGGCTGCCGCAGGGGTATGACACGCTCGTCGGCGAGCGGGGCGTGAAGCTCTCCGGCGGGCAGCGGCAGCGGATCGCCATCGCGCGGGCCATCCTCAAGGATCCCCGGGTCCTGGTGCTGGACGAGGCCACGAGCAGCCTCGACACCGAGAGCGAGCGCCTGATCGAGGATGCGCTGGAGCGCCTGCTGGTGGGGCGTTCCACCCTGATCATCGCCCACCGGCTCTCCACGGTGCGCCGGGCGGACCGGCTGGTGGTCATGGACCACGGCCGTATCGTGGAGCAGGGAAATCACGCCGAGCTGCTGGCCCAGGGCGGGCTCTATGCCCGGCTGTACCAGCACCAGTTCCGGGAGGACGACCCCGGGGCGGTGCTCCGATAGGTCGTTTCGCTACAGGCCGCTGGGGCCACCACGAGTGGCCGTGGGAATACTGCCATGGAGGCCATGCCGGACCTCTGGAAAGGGGCGGCCTTCGGTGGTAGCCTTAACCTTCGTCCGGCTTCCCCCTTCGATTCCCAGCCCAGACGGTCTCATGCGCCTGTCGTTGCCCCGCCTTGCGCCGGTGGCGGCCCTGCTGGTGGCTGCTTCCCTCGCCTGCGATTCCGAGGATTCGACCAAGCCATCCATGCCACCGCGGTTCGTCGGTGCCAGCGTGGCGGCAAACTCGAACAACGCCATCAGCGCCACCGTGACGCTCACCGCGGTCGGCTATGACAGCGTCCATGTGCGGTTCTGGCACGACAGCGCGCCCCCGCAGCGCACGCCGTCCTATCCCTTCCTTGCCGATTCGACGCTGACGGTGCCCGTGCTCGGACTCGACACCGCCTCTGCGTACTCCCTGGAGGTGGTTCTGGAGCGGAAGGGAAGGCAGCCCCGCCCGGTCGACACGCTCGCGTTTGCCAGCGGCTCGCTCCCGGCCTGGGTCCCCACGATCGGCACGGTAGGCACGGATACCCTGCCTGGTTACCTCTTGCTCAGCCTGCCGAACGGCCCCGTGATCATCGACAATCTGGGGAAGGTGGTCTGGTACCGTTTCCGCCCCGGGGGCGTGCTGGGGTCATGGACCGGGCAACCCGATGGCTCCTACACCTGGTTGAGCGCTGCCGACTCCTCGGGCTACTACGTGCACAACGTACTGGGAGAGGAGACCGGTCGGCTCGCCTGTGTCGGCTACAAGACGCGGTTTCACGACGTGCTGGTGCAGGCCAGCGGGGACGTCTGGATCATGTGTGATGAGGAGACGATCGAGGACCTCACCGCCTATGGCGGCATCGATACTGCTCGCGTGACCAGCACCGTGGTACAGCACCTCGATCCCTCCGGCCAGCTGGTGTTCCAGTGGCGGTCGATCGATCACCTGTCTTTCGATGAGAGTGACCCCAGCCTGCTCACCGGCCTGGCCGTCAACTTCACCCATGGCAATGCCATCGAGATGGATGCCGACGGCCTGCCCCTCGTCTCGTTCCGGAGCCTCGACGAGATCGTGAAGATCGACACCGCTACCGGCAATATCGTCTGGCGCTTCGGTGGACCCTCCAGCCAGTTCACGATCCTCAATGACACCAAGGGGTCCTTCCAGCGCCAGCACGGGCTGCGGGTGGTCGGCCAGGACCACCTGCAGTTCCTGGACAACGGGACCCAGATTCCCAGCCGGCTGGTCCGATATACGCTCGACACCGTCGCGATGACGGCCACCATGGATTGGGAATTCATCGATTCACCCACCACCTTTTCCGCGGTTGGTGGCGCCACCCAGGTCCTGTCGAACGGCGGCGCGTTGGTGACCTTCGGTCCTGCCGGGCGCGTGGTCGAGGTGGACGGGGACGGCAACCGGGCCTGGGAGTTGAGCGGCATCAACGGAACCTACGTCTTCCGCGCCCAGCGGCTCACCTCACTGTACTACCCCGCCAGCGGCCCGGAACACCGGTAGGGCCCTCCTGGGATCATTGCGGGCCCGGGTCCTTGTTCGGATCCGGGCCCGCGGTGTTGCCCCCACGGTGGAAGGCGAAGGCGGCGGTTCACCGGGCACCGTGGCAGGGCCCCGAGCCCACTCCCTGCTGTGAAGCGCCAGGGCGCCACGCACGGCGGCCGTGCGATGCCGGGCGCTGGGCCACCAGGTGAGACCGGCTGACCGTGCCCCCGCGCTCAGGACGATCAGTCCGTACACTGCGAGCGTGGCGGGCTCGTGCCCGTCGCCGTGCCCGTGGCAGGGACGACATGCGCTGGAAAACAGACGGCCCCCGCCAGCATCGCTGGCGGGGGCTGTCTGTTGGGCACGACCCGGAAGGGCAGCGCTCAGACTACGGCTGGGTAATGGTCCAGCGGATGACGCCCGGGGCGGTGCCCGCGTAGAGGTCGGCCAGGATGTACGTGGTGCCAGCCGGCACGGTGCAGGTCATGTTCTCCGGCTGGGCGCCAGTGGCACCGCCGAAGTTGCAGGTGAAGCCGGCGAGCGCGCCGTCGACGGCGAGGATGTCGATGTCGGCGTCGTTGCTCCAGTTCAGGTTGAACTGCAGCGTGGTGGGGGCGCCGACGGTGACGGCGTAGACCCGGTCCGCACCAGCCACGGCGCCGTCGAACGGATCGCCGTTGTCGTACACCGTGACCGAGGTGCCCGAGGCCGGGATCGGCAGGGCCGGGGCGGTGTTGGGATCATCGGTGCCGGCCAGACCGGCGCCGACGGTCACGTTCGACGCGGTCGGGACGCTGATCGGGGCGCCGAGCAGGAAGTCGAGCGCGATATTGGCCAGGTCCGGGGCGCCGGTGAAGCCCGGCGGCGGAATCGTGGTGACCGAGCTGCTGTCCGGGGCGACGGCGGTGCCGTAGCCCTCGAGGCCGCCGAAGGTCACGTCGCCGCCGCTGACGAACTTGTAGCCGGCCGGCAGGGTGATCGTGAGCGCGGCGCCAGCGGCCGGGGTGGCCGACGAGAAGGTGGCGGCCACGCTGGCGATCGCCGGAGTGGTGAAGGTCACGTTGCCGGAGTTGGCCACGTACCCACCCACGTCACCGTACGAGATCATCATGTTGTTGACCGTCAGGGCACCGTTGGCGCTCGGCCCGGAGAGGAAGCTGAGCTGGGTGCTGTCGGCGTTGATCCCGAGGGTCACCACCGTGGCGCCGCTGACGGAGGCAGCACTGGCGGGGGTGAACTTGAAGCCCGCGCCCGCGGTGGCGATGACGGTGTCGCCGAGGTTCGGCGCCGCGTTGGACAGCGTGATGCTCGTGGCGGTGTCGGGCAGGATCCGGACCGGGATCACGAGCGACTTGCCGCCGGCGTTGATGGTGAAGCTGGTGCTCCCGAACTGCGAGGTCGCCGTCACCTCGTAGCGGGCGCGGGTCCAGGGCGAGGGACGCTTGGCGTTGCCGTCCACATCGTACACGATGTTGTAGGTGGTGTCCTCGACCAGGGTCGCCCCGGTGGGGTTGGCCGCGATCTTGAAGTCCGTCGCGAGGCGATTGCCCTGCTCGTCGAGGGCCTCGACGATGATGCCCTTGGTGGAATCGGGGCGCAGGAAGATGGCGCTGGGGTTCGCGACCAGTTTGTCCACGCCGTTCCGGAGTGAATCGGTCGGATCGCCCTTGCAGGAGAGCGCGGCCAGCGCGGCAGCGAGCACGACCGTACCACGTGTCACACGGTTCATGACTGTCTACCTCATTCAGAAGTCGGAAACTTGAGCACCGCTCGCCTGGAACGGGTCCTGCCGTGATCCTGCGTTGGTTACTGGTCGGGGCTGGTGGTGCTGCGCCCGGCCCCTTCCCGGAACAGGTCGATCCCCAGCCAGCGGCTGATGTCCTGGAGCGCCTCGTGCCCGAGAATCTCGTCGTAGCCGGGCCGCTGCGTTTCCTTGAGATCGTTGGTGGCGATCAGCTTGTAGCCCCCGAAGCCGGTCCGGTCGGCAAAGATGTAGTACAGCTCCTTGCCGCGCTGGTATCGCCACACCTGGTACGGCGGGGCACTGCCGGTCGACGTCCGTCGGTCCAGCCGGTCGAGCGGCTCCCCGTATTTCACGAACACCCGTCCGCGGTCCGTCTTCCATCCCGGGGTCCGGCTGCGCCCGCCCTCGGCGAATGTCTTGTTCGCCTGGTCGATCAGCTGGTAGAAGCGTTCCCGGGCTTCGTTCCGCGGCGTCCCTGGCGTCGGGTCGCGATCGGTCCAGAACTTCACCATGAAGCGGCGCTTGGCGTCGAGGGTCAGGTCCTTGGTGTAGACCTTGAGCGAGTCCCGGCTCGTCAGGTACTCGAGTGGGGCTTGCGCCTCGTCGATCTGCGCGTCGTTCATCACACTGAAATAGCCTTCGTCGGTTTCCCGGAGCGCGGCGAGGCGGGCCTCCTCGCGCTGCATGGTCTCCTCGAAGTCCGCCATCACCAGTTCGTCGACCCGTTCTTCATGGGTGCCACCCACGTCGATCGTGACGACGAACCGGTACCGCCCTGCCGGCAGGCCGGCGAGGTCCAGCTGTCCCTTGAGCACCGCGCCGCCGCTGCTGATGGTCACGCGGGCCGGGCGGGTGGTGACGAGGCTCTTTCCGGTTGAGTCTTCCAGCCGGACCTGCATCGTGCCGGAATCCGGTGTCGGCGCGTAGGCCTCGACCAGGTAAAACGCCTTGGTCCGGACTGGCGTCAGCCTGAGGCGGACCACCGGGGTGACCAGCGTGTTGCCCCGGCGCAGCTCCCCGAGCTTCGGCATGGTGTCGTCCCCGGTGGCCAGCCGCATGCTCGGCGAGAGCATGAGGTCGGAGGCCCGGGGAGCGCTGCTCCATCCCTCGACCGTGGCGCTGCTGGTGAAGTGGCGCCCCGAGACCGAGTCGGTCACCGTGACGGTGATGGTGTACCGTCCGGCGGGAACGGCGAAGTCCAGGATCTCGAGCTTTGAGGCCCCCGCCTGCCGGAGGCTGGCCGCGGCCCGGCCTGGCCACGACGCCTGCTCCAGCTGCACGCCCCCCTGGTCGGTCACCGCGACGTCGACCCCGTACTTGAGGTCGCCGGCCGCGGTGCCGGTGGTTGCTTCGAGCAGGGCGTACGGTACTTCCACGAACGCCTGGACCAGCGTCTGCTTGCTGTCGGCCCGGTAAAACCGCAGGGCCCGGACCTCGATCGCCGATCCGCCCTGGGCCATGGCGCCCACTGGCACGGCAGCCAGGAGGCCAAGGAGCGTCACCACACCATTCCAACGTCGCATTCGATTCCTTGTTCCGTGGAGCGGGCCTCGCGGCCCGCCCCACCGGGCGGGAGGGTCTCCCGCCCTGCCTGCCGTTACCAGCCGAGCCCGAAGCTGACGAAGTGCGTCGGGCCGAGAATGCCCATGTACTTGAACGCGTAGTCCACGTTGAGGTTGAAGTTCCCCATCGCGTACCCGATGCCGCCACCCGCCGCGAGGCCCTGCAGGTTCTCCTCGTCGTTCATCGCGGTCGGCAGGGTGGTCGGGCTCTGATTGTTCGCCGCCGAGTAGCTGTAGCTGCCCCGCAGCGCGGCCGAGAAGTTCGACCCGCCGAGGTTGCGGCTGCTCCACTCCGCGCCGGCCGAGAAGCCGGCCTTGCTGTTGTTCGGCTGGTTGAAGTCGCTCAGGAACGTCAGCCGGTTGCTGCTGCCGGTCAGGAGGTCATAGGCCAGGCCGACCCGGAAGGTGGTCGGGAGCGGGAAGGCCTTGGTCCGGAACCGGGTGGGCTGCGGGATGCCCGGCACGTCGTCCTCGCCCGGCAGCGGCTCGCGCGGGGTGCCGCTGTTGAGCGCGTTCCCGCTGTACGAGATGTTGGTGCCGAGGTTGGCCAGCACGAACGAGAACTTCACGGGGTGCCCGTTGAGCGCCGCGTGGAAGTTGGTGCCGAAGTCCACGGCGAACGCCTTGCCGCTGGCGTCGCCGAGGTTGTCGCTGATGAACTTGGCCGTGAGGCCCGCGGAGAAGCGGTCCGAGAAGTTCTGGGCGAAGGTGGCGCCCAGGAAGGTCTCGCTCACGTCGTAGGTGGCGCCGTTGCCCTCGGGATCCTCGACCGTGTACACCGGCTGGTCCTTGAACCCGAAGGTGCCGAGCTGGAAGCCGACCGTCTTGGAGCCGCCATCGAAGGGGAAGGCGACGCCGCCCCAGCTGTAGCGGGTGTCCGCGATGTAGTCGTAGGTGCCGATGACCATGCCGGGGCGCGTCATAAGGGCCGCACCGGCCGGGTTGTAGTACAGGGCGCTCGCGTCGTTCGCGACGGCGGCGTAGGCACCGCCGAGGGCGGTGCCCCGGGCGCCGGCGCCGAGGAGCATGAACTCCGCGGCCGTGGTGCCGTAGGCCGTGTTGTCCTGCTTGGTCCCGGCCTGGGCCGCGAGGCCCGAGGCCGTTCCGCCCAGCAGGGCCGCCAGCAGCACCAGGCGCGGGGAAAGGGTGTGCTTCATCTGATCCAATCTCCTGGCTGTGGAGCGGGCCCGGGTGGGCCCGCCCCCTGGGGAACTACTGGGCGAAGTTGACGATGGTCATGCGACCCACGCGCCGGGCCGTCGTCCCATCATTGGATTCGATGTGATAGAAGTACACACCGCTCGCGACCACCTGGTTGTTCCGGTTGCGGACGTTCCAGGTCATCTCGCCGCCGAACGTGGTGCTGTTGTGCTCGAGAATGTTCACCAGCACGCCGCTCGACGAGTAGATGCGGACGATCGCCTTGCGGGGCAGGTTCACGAACTTGATGACCTTGTTGTCCGTGGTCTGCTCGTACCCGTTCGTCACGTAGTACGGGTCGGGAACCGTGTGCACCTGCTTCAGGTTCGCCGTCGTGACGCCGCTGATCGAGTTGTCCACGTCGAACGTGGTCTGGATCACCGACCCGATCGAGGTGAAGGGCCGCAGGCCCAGCTCGTCGGTCGAGTTGGCGATGCCCTCGGGGTTGGCGAAGGCGTACGAGCCCTCGTTGCCGCCCGCCCCGTTGCCGCCGGTGATGGCGCCCGCGTAGCTGCGCATCGACCACACCGTGCCGGCCGCCGGGACCGCGCCGCCAGCCAGCTCGAAGGTGAACAGGTCACCGACGATGTACATGTTGAAGCCGAGGTCCACCGCGTTCACCACGTTGGTCGAGGTGGCGGTCGGGTAGGCGCCGCCGCTGAAGAACGCGACTGCTCCCGGCACTGCGGTGTTGCTCAGCACATACGCCGCGTTGCCGCCCGGGCAGGTGAACGACCCCTGCGCCAGCGTCCGCATCGGTTCGACGCACCCGAAGTCCCTGATCGTTCCGGCGGCGCGCCCGTCCGGCTGGGTGCCGGTGGTTGCCGCGGTGTTCAGGACGCCCCAGGTGGCGCTCACCTTGTTGGCGTAGCCGTCCGCCGGGCCGGGCACCACCACGTTGTGGGTCACGTCGATGACCGAGTCGATGGTCCCGCCGTTGCCCCAGTACACGTTGAAGTCCGCCGCCCGCCGCACGCCAGACCAGATGCCGGTGGCCTGCCGGCAGCCACCGCCCGGCGCCGCCTGGTAGCACTGGGCCTGGAAGATCGTGGTCACCCCGGTCAGCTCGCCCGCGTTGTTGAAGCAGGGCATGATCGCGCCGGAGAAGTTGGCGGTGTTGCAGCCGATCGGGTCGGCCATGGTCTCGTTGTTCGCCGGCGAGGGGCCGTCGAACCAGCGGGAACCGTTGTAGCTGCAGCCGCCGCCCGCGGTGAAGCCGGCCCGGCCGTTGACGCAGCCACGCCCGTACAGGCCGAGGTAGTCAGGGCCGTTCACGGCCATGCCGAGGGAGCCCGGCAGGTAGTAGCTGTTGTTGCCGCCGTACCGGCTGGCCAGGTTGTTGTCGATCGGCACCGCCTGGAAGCTCACCGCGCCGGTGGTGACGCCCACTTCGTCGGGCTGCTCCAGCGGGATCATCATGGTGAACGACTGGCCCGGGGCCGCCACGGTGAACCAGTACTCGTGGGGGACGCCGGAGTAGGCCGAGCCCATGTTGATGCTGTCCAGCGTGGCCGACAGGGCGCCCGGCTGCGCCAGCACCTTCGACACGAAGGCGCCGAGGCCGATGCTCCAGGCGTTCGACGGCGGGAACTGCTTGCTGAAGGTACCCGTCACCGGATTGATCGTCGGCATGACGTTGTCCGTGAGGACCACGCCGCGGCCCACGATCTCGGTGCTGGTGATCTGCCCGCTGCCCGCGTAGTTCGACGCCTTGCGGACCGGGGTGACCGACTTGGTGTTGCGCGGCGACTCCAGGCTGGTCGGGCCGGACTCGACGGAGTTGATGTCGAACGCGGTGACCGAGTAGAAGTACCGGAAGTTGTTGCGCGGCGTCTGGTCCACGTAGACGAACGGCACGCCGGTGTCGTCGAGCGCGGGGCAGGACGACTTGGGCCCGCACGCGCCGTTGCTGCCGCTGCCCACCACCGCGGTGTCGGCCTTCACGGTGTAGGCGGTGCCGTCGGCCAGCGGGATGCGGCCCGAGCCGGCGTTCAGCTGGATCACGTCACCCACCAGCTCGTAGTCCTCGTGCACCGTCAGGGTGGTGCCGTCCTTCAGGTTGCCGCCGGCGGGGAAGCTCACCGGGCAGGCGCCACCCACGTCGATGCTGTACTCCGGCGCGCAGTTCACCGAGGGGTTCACGATGCCGGTGAAGTCGCTGATGATGGTGCCGGTGTAGTCGTACTGGGCCAGCAGGGTCAGCTCGTTCGGCGCGTCCACCCGACCCCGGTACACCCGGTAGCCCTCGACGTCGAACTGGCGGTAGTTCGGGTCATACAGCGCGTTCGGCTCGAACGCGTTGGTGTTCGGGTTGAACACCGTGGCCGCGTTGGCGGTGGCGAAGTACGGGTCGCCGGTGCCCTCGGAGCTGCTGGGCTTCCACAGGACGGTCACTTCGTTGTCGCCCGGCACCAGGAAGAATTCCGGCGCGTTGGGCGCGAACGGCAGCAGGAACTTGCCGTCGAAGACGGCCTGCGCCACCAGCGCCTTGCCGAGGAGCGAGCCACCGACCACGGTCATTTCGCCCTGCTGAACGATGTTGTCGTTGTTCAGGTCGCTGTAGCCGAGGTAGCCGGTCACCGAGTCCACCGCGTTGGCGCCGGTGGTCGGCAGCAGCGCCGCGTCCGTCAGCAGGCGGCCATCGCCCGGGCGGAGGTCGCACAGCGGGCCCGGGCAGGTGCCCGTGACCACCGGCGCGGCGAAGATGTACGCCACCACGATCGAGCCGCGGCCGCCGGGGGCCAGGCTCAGCGAGGTGGACGACTGGAAGAAGCGCATGTCGGCCGGCGAGCCGTTGTTCACCCAGCAGATGTGGGTGACGGTCGGGTCGCCGGTGTTGCAGGCCTGGTCGCCGGCCGCCGGGCTCAGGGAGCCGGACAGGTAGCGGTAGAGCTGCACCACGTCGCGGGCGTCGCCGAAGACGCCGCCGTTGACCGTGTTGCCGAACAGGTTGATCGCGCCGGCGCCGGTGGGGCTCTTCAGGTACTTCACGCCCACGAAGCCCGCGCCGCTGAAGAACGGCGGCGAGAAGATCGAGGGGTCGAAGGTCCAGCCGGTGGGCTTGGAGAAGGTGTGGTCGTAGGTGTGGCCCAGCGCGAACGGCAGGTTCACGCCGGAGTAGTTCGAGCCCGCCTCGGCCACGTCCATGTCGGCCGAGAAGGCGGCGAACATGTTCTCGATGGTGTAGCCGCCGTCCGGCAGGTCGACGCCCTGCGCCAGGTTCTGGGCGTGGAAGTCGAGCGCCTTCTGGTACAGGATGTCGGCCAGCGCCGGCCGGATGGCGTTGTAGTCGGCGCGGTTCTTGGAGGTGATGTTGTAGAAGGAGTAGATGAAGTACAGGATGTCTTCATTGCCCTTCGGGTAGTTCCAGCCGAGGCCGCGGGTCTCGACCGCCACACCCAGCGGGTGCGCGCGGCCGGCCTTGAGCGACGGGTTGCCTTCCCACGACATGAACCAGACGTCGCCCTGGGACGCCGAGATCCGGCAGCCGGGGGCGATGACGGTGTCCGTTCCGGTCTGCAGCAGCGTGGAGAACAGCGACGCATCGGCGTCGGTGCCGCTCGGCACGCAGGCCGCCTCGGGCCACTGGCTGCCCGCCGCGTCGCGGCCGCTGCCGTCGAGGCCGGTGGCGTTGTACAGCGGCTGGACTTCTTCACCGTGCTCGGTGGTGCCCTTCGGGTCGAAGAAGAAGCCGCCGACCGTGTCCCCGGCCCAGACGCCGCCGTCGGGGCCGATGATGCCGGCCACCTGGAGGCCCGAGTTGAAGACGTACTGGTCCGCGGTGCCCTTGGGCCAGAAGCCGCCACCGATGGTGGAGGAGTTGGTCGAGTCGACGCAGACCCGGCCGTCCGACGCCAAGCCGCAGTAGACGCGGTTGACGGTCATGGCGCCGAGCGCCCGGGCAAAGAGCCGGAAGCCCTTCTTCTTGGCCCCGGGCTGGGGCTCGGCCGATGCGGCGCCCGGCAGGGCCACGCTCGCGAGAACCGCGACGAGCGCCGCCAGCAGGATGCCTTTCATACGGATACGTGAGTGCATTCTCCCCTCGCTCTGTAGATATGCGGGGTGCCCGGCCCGGGATGAGGTCCCCGGACCGGGCCCGCCGTGAGGCCTAGAAGTTGACTTCGAACCCGAGCCGGATGCGCCGCGGGGCGCCGGTGAAGCTGGACAGCCCGCGGAAGACGTTGTACAGCGCGTCCGACGCCCGCACCTGCTCGGTCTCGGTGAAGAGGCCGTCGCCGTTGCCGTAGCGCTGCTCCGCCCGGATCATGTACACGCAGTTCGGGGTGGCCGACTCGCCGCCCTGGTTGACCCACGAGCCGCACCCGCCGGCCGACGCGCCGCCGAAGGTGAGGTCGATGGTGCCATCGGCGCCCCGCACGCTGTTGGCCGTCGCCTCGTTGGCGAAGGCGTCCAGCTCGTCCCCGCGCACGCGATCCCGCTCGCGGTTGTTGCGGATGTCGTTGGTCTGCGTGAAGACCGCGTTGGTGTTACGGAAGTTGAAGAGGTTCCGGACCTCGGTGTAAGCCACGAAGTCGAGGCCGCCGATGCCGAAGCCCTTGGTCACGCGCAGGTCGAACTGCTTCAGCGACGGCAGGCGGGCGCCGTTGTAGTCGCCCTCGATGCGCCGCGAGCAGACCGTGCCGCTGAACACGTTGTCGTCCTCGGCCACCGCCACCGGGCAGCGGGTGTACGGCGTGCCGCTGGCGAAGCGGAAGGTCGCGAACATGCCGACGTTCTCGAGCACCGTCCCGACGGCCGAGCCCTGCTTCCAGTTGTTCGGGAAGTTGAGCGCCAGCTGGCCGGCCAGGTTGTGCGGCCGGTTCTGGTTGGTGGCCAGGATCGCCTGCGGGGGCGGGTTGTTGCCGCCGCCGAGGGAGTTCAGGATGCGCGAGCCGAAGTTGATGTACGTGAACGGATCGGAGCCGGTGTTCTTGGCTTCCTCGAAGGTGTACGCGATGCTGCCGTTGAACAGCTCGCCGATCCGGCGGTCGAAGCGGATGTCGATGCCGCGGGCGTTGCCGAAGTCGGCGTTGGTCACCACGCGGATGTCCACGTTCTGCTTCTTGAGCGGATCGAAGAACGACACCAGGCGGCCGGCGGCGTCCGACAGCTTGTCCTTGTTGTAGGCCGAGATGTCGAGCACCATGTCGTCGTTGAACGAGTGCCGGATGCCGAACTCGAACGTCACGGTGCGGCCGAAGTCGAGGTCGCTGCCGTAGACGTGGTTGGTGTTGGTGACGCTCAGGTCGGTGTTGATGCCGCCGAGGATGAGGCCGAAGTCCGGCGCCTGCACCTGGTGCGCGTAGGAGAGGCGGAAGTTCGTCCGCTCCGTCACCGGGAACGACACCTGGATGTGCGGGCTCAGGTAGTCATGGCTCTTGTCGGCCACCAGCAGGGTGTCGAAGGTGGCCACGTCATAGCCCGGCATCGTGGAGATGCGCGGGAACCAGGAGCGATTGCCCAGCGAGTCGGTGTAGTACGGCCGCTCGGCGCCGCTCTTGTAGTAGTCGTACCGCAGGCCGCCCACCAGCACCACGTCGCCCAGGTCGAGGCGGTCCTCGATGAACGCGTTCCAGCGCACCGGCTTCTCGTTGTACGCGTCCGAGAAGGCCTGGCTGGTCAGCCCCGAGCTGTAGCTGATCATGTGGTACTTGGTGTACTCGCCGCCGATCTTCATGCGGTTGTAGCGGTCCACCTGCCAGTCGAGGTTCGCCTTGCCGATGGCGCGGCTCTCCTTGTACAGCGAGATCCGGCCCGCGGGGCCACCCCGGTCCACGAACCCGGAGAAGGTCTCGTTGACGCCGTAGGGATTGTTGCGGTACTCGTTCACGGCCTGGTACTGGGTGTTGTTCTTGATGTCGTACGGCGACAGCGTCCCGGAGTTGGTCCGGAAGTTCTTGTACAGGTCTTCCGTGGGGAAGTTGTCGAAGTCGAACAGGAAGTCGAGCGGCTTGACGATGAAGCCGCCGAACGGATCGCGGGTGTCCTGCTCGCCCGAGCGGGTGAGCGGGCCCGTGATCGCGCGGTCCCACTGGTACGAGCCGTACATTTCGAGCGCCAGCGCCCGCTCCGTCGACTTGGACAGGTTCTGCGTCCAGTTCAGCGTGAGGACGTTGTTGGCCGTCCAGCCACCGGTCATGTTCTCCGGGGCCGTGACCGCGCCGTAGGCAAAGTTCCGGTTGTTGCCCTGGGTCCGGAGGGCGGTCAGCGCCACCCGGTTACCGGCGCCGAAGGTGTACTGCAGCTTGCCGTTCAGCCGGTAGCTCGACGACGCGGTGCCCGGCAGGCGGGCGCCCTGGCAGTCGTAGCCGTAGTTGTCGGCGATGCCGTTGTTGTTGCTGCCCTTGAAGGCGTCGCACTCGCCGGTGTACATGGCGAACTTGCTGACGTCCACGAAGGTGGTGTCGAGCTGGTTGGCCGAGAGCACCGCCACCGTCGTATCCACGCCCACCGGCACGAACACCGGGTACTTCTGCCCGTCGAGGCCCTGGCCGGCCGACTTGATGCCCTCGATGTCGCCGCCGACGTGCAGGCTCAGGTTGTTCATGATCGGGCCGCCCACGTTCGCCTGGATCCGGTTGTACCCGAGCGAGTGGTTCACCCCGCCGATCTCGTCGTTCTCGTACCCGAAGCTGCCGTTCCACGAGGAACCGCCGCTCTTGGTTTCGATCGCGATCACGCCCGACTGCGCGTTGCCGAACTCGGCCGAGGTGCCGCCCGTGGTCACCGACGCCTGCTCGAAGCCGCCGGTCGACACGTCGACCCGGCCAGAGCTGGTCCCGACGAACTGGCCGCCGCGGTTGCCCGCGGTCACCGGCACGCCGTCCACGTACACCGCCGCTTCGTCCGGACGGCCGCCGCGGATCGTGATGCCGCCGTTGTTCTGCGCCACCACGCCCGGCTGCAGCGCCAGCACGTTGGCGATGCGGTCCACCGGCAGCTTCTCGGTGTACTCGCCGCTGATGTTCTGCTTGGTGGTCACTGCGTCGCGCGGCACCAGCGCGTTCACCGCCGCGATCTGCGTGATCTCCTCGAGCTCGATCGGGGACTGCTCGAGCTGGAAGTCCTGCGTGATGGTCTGGCCGGCGACGATCCGCAGGCCCACCACCCGAACCGGCTTATACCCCACGAACGTCGCCCTGAGGTCGACCGACCCCGCGGGCACGTTGTTGATGAAGTAATAGCCCTGGTTGTTGGCTACGGCGCCGAAGGCCGTCCCCTCGATCGTGACCTGGGCGCCGGGCACCGGAGCGCCGGCCTGGTCGCGAATTCGGCCTTCGAGCTTACCAGTCGCCTGGGCGTGGAGCGTGCCCGCTCCGACGACCAGCGCGACTGCCGCGAGCGCGAGCCACCGCGCAGCGCGAGCGAAGGCGCCAACACAGCTTTCTTTCATGGAGCCGTCCTCCGATGGCGTGATACCAAGAACTGCTGCTGACGCGAAAACCTCAGAGGCGCCAATGGCCGTACGGCCACCCTCGACCCGCGTGCGGGTACGAGTTGCGCCCAGCCCTACCAGATGGAAGTCCTGCGGACAAGAACAGATGAGGATACGGAAAACGCCGATCACGGCCTGATCGACGGCATGAATATGGAGTGAGCAAAATCACGTGTCAAGGAAGGGGAATGTGGCAGCTTTCGACTCCCCTTAATGCCGTAACTGCTTGGAACACTTGAACATTCGTGAAACATGCCCCCCCGCCCCCACCACCGATAAGGACGGCCCGGCCCCCCCGATCCCGCACATCGAGCGCGAACGGTCGTGAGAGGAATCCCCCCGGCGCGGCGTCGCTTGAGGATGGTCGCACCCCGTCCGCCGCCCGCCACCACCCCGCCCGGACCCCGGCTAGAGCGTCACCAGCTCCACCTGCGGCACCGACGGCGTCACCCGCGGGCCCGCCGGCGCCCACACCATGTTCACCTCGCTGCGCACCCCGAACTCGCCCGGCAGGTAGATCCCCGGCTCGATCGAGAAGCCGGCCCCCGGCAGCAGCTCGCGGTCATCGTGGGTCTCGTAATTATCGAGGTGCGGCCCCGAGCCGTGCAGGTCCTTGTCGATCGAATGCCCGGTGCGGTGCACGAAGTACGCGCCATACCCCGCCGCGTCGATCACCGCCCGCGCCGCGGCGTCGCCCTCGAAGCCGTACAGCGGCTCCCGCCCCGCCTTCCGCTGCACCACCGCGATCGCCGCGTCGCGCGCGTCCCGGACCGTGCGCCAGACCTCCTGCACCTTGGCCGGCACCGTGCGCCCCGAGAAGCCCATCCAGGTCTGGTCGGCGAACACCGTCCCGAGCCGCGGCCCCGCCCACAGGTCGAGCAGCACGACCTGGTCCGGCGCCAGCGTCAGGTCCTGGCCCGCCACCGGTTCGTAATGGGGATTGGCCGCGTTGGGCCCGAAGCCCACGATCGGCGCATGGTCGAAGACCAGCCCCGCGGCATGGATGGCATCCACCACCCGCCGCTGCAGCGCGCTCTCGGTGAGCCCCGTGCCCCCCTGCGTCACCGCCCAGCGCAACGCCTCGTTGGCGATCCGCGCCAGCGCCTCCGCCGCCTGCAGGTGCCCCGCCAGCTCCGCCGCGTTCCACGCCGAGGCAAACGTGGTCACCAGCCCGCCCGAGCCGCTCACCGTCCCGCCCAGCCGGCGCACCAGCTCGACCACCCCGTAGGGCACCTTGTCGAGGTAGGGCACCGCGTCGTCGGGGGAGATCTCCATCGCCACCTTCCTGCCCCGCACCAGGCCGGCCAGTCCGGCATGCAGCTCCTCCCACCGGGCGTACGGCACGACCGTCCCCGGGAAGTTCCCCCCCTGGAACGGCTTGAGCTCGATCTTGTGCACCAGCGCCACCGGGTCCCCCTCCCGGGGGATGAGGACGAACAGGCGGCGGCTGGAGAACCCGATCTCGCCCAGCAGCCGGGCCAGGATCGGGTTGATGCCGCGGAAGTCGAACAGGAGCCAGCCATCGAGGCCGAGCGTGGTGAGCGTGGCGCGGACCTTCGCGAGGTCGAGACCGTCGAGCAGCATCAGTCGTATCCTCCCACCGCGGTGGCACGCCAGCGGCAGCTGTCGTCGCCCTTGCCGCGGCAGCGTTCGTGGACCATGGCACCCTCGAACCCGGTGAGCAGCCGGAGCAGCTCCGCCAGGGCCGAGGCGTAGAAGGCGCAGGCCTCGCCCTCGGGCAGCGCCAGGATGGAGAGCGGCTTGGCGATCTCCGCCACGGCGCCGCTCTCGCCCACCGTCAGCTCCAGGCCAAGCACCCGCCGCGCGGCCCGCTGCGCGGCGCCCGCACCGAGCGATCGGCCCAGCCCGCCGGGCACCAGCCGGGTGGCCGCGCGCGCCAGCACCGGCGCGCTCCGGCCGGCGTAGCGCGCGGCGCGGCGCCCGGCATCGGCGAAGACCAGCGCCGCGTCGGGCCGCCGCCCCGCCAGCCGGAACACCGACACCGCCTCGTCCACGGAGACCGGCTCCCCCCGCCGCACCTGGTCCTGGTAGCGCGCGATCTGGGCCGCCACCGTGGACGAGAGCCCCAGTCGCTTGGCCACGATTTCCCCGGCGAGCTCCTCGAGCCCATCCTCGACCGGCGTGTCGAGGTTGCGCAGGGCTTCCAGCAGGCTCATCGGTATGATCGTCGGAACGGACACGGAGATCCGGGGCGGAGGAGGCACGGCCTGGGCTGTGGGGGAAGCGGGGTACAATATATAGTGATCCCCCGGGACTACCGAGTGCCGAGTACCAGTACCGAGTACCGAGCACCGAGTGCCGGGCTCCCGACCTCTGACCATGACCCTGCTCGCCGCGCTCCTCCTCTCCGCCCTGATCTCCGCCGCGGGCTGGCGCTTCCGGGCGCTGACCCGCACCGGCGCGCTCGCCGCCACGGCCGTCGGCACCGCCATCCTCCAGGGCACGGGATGGGCGGGCATGGCCGCGCTCGGGGCATTCTTCGTGGGATCCAGCTGGGTGAGCCGCCGTGCACCCGACCGGAGTGCCGCCTTCGGCGCCAAGGGCTCGACCCGCGACGCGTGGCAGGTGCTGGCCAACGGGGGCGCCGCCGCGCTCGGCGCCCTCGTCCCGGGGGCAGGGCTGTGGATCGTCACGGCGAGCCTCGCGGCCGCGGCCGCCGATACCTGGGCCACCGCCACCGGCGGCTGGAGCCGCCGCGCGCCGCGCCATATCCTCACCCTCGCTCCCGTCCCCGCCGGTACCAGCGGTGGCGTCACCGCGCTCGGCACCGCGGGCGCGGTGGCCGGGGCGCTGCTGGTGGCGGCCGCGGCAGCGGCGGTGGCCGGGGCGCCCCGGCTCCTCTGGTCGGCCCTCGTCATCGGCCCGGCCGGCATGCTGCTCGACTCGCTGCTCGGCGCCACCCTGCAGGGCCGGTTCCACTGTGACCGCTGCGACGCGCCCACCGAGAGCCGCCGGCATCGCTGCGGGGCGGAGGCCCGCCACACCGCCGGACGGGCCTGGCTGGCGAACGACGGGGTGAACGCCGCGGCCACCGGCGTGGCTGCGCTGGCCGGCTGGCTGGCCTGGCGGCTGCTGGGCCGCTGAGGGCCGGTGGTTGGCTTCCGCCCGCAAGGCGGCCACCTTCCTCCATATGGGCACCTCTCCCCTCGACGTCCTCATCGTCGGCGCCGGACCCGCGGGCGCGGCCACGGCGTGGCACCTCGCGCGCGCGGGACTCTCGGTGCAGCTGGTGGACCGGGCCCGCTTTCCCCGCGACAAGCCCTGCTCGGAGTACCTGAGTCCCGAGGCGGTGCGCCACCTCGACCGGCTCGGGGTGCTGGCGCGCGTGGAGCCCGAAGGGGCCCCGATTCACGGCACGATGGTTGTGGGCCCGCGCGGGGCCACCCTCACGGGCCGCTTTGCCGGCACCGCCGTGGCGCCCTGGCGCGATACCGGCCTCGCGATTGCCCGCCGCGTACTCGACCACGCGCTGGTACAGGTGGCCGCCGGCGCGGGCGCGCGACTGCGCGAGGGACTCGCGATCGAGGCGCTGCTGCACGAGCAGGGAGGGGTCGCGGGCGCGGTGCTGCGCGACGCGGCGGGGCGCCGCGAGACGGTGCGCGCCCGGCTGGTGATCGGCGCGGATGGCCTCCGCTCGGTGGTTGCGCGACGGCTGGGCGGCGCGGCCACCGGCGGGCTGGAGCGGATCGCCTTCGTGGCGCACGTGGCCGGGGTGGCGGGCCTCGAGGGCATCACCGAGATGCACGTCGGCGACGCGGGCTACGTGGGACTCAACCGCCTCACCCGGGACGGCGTGGCCAACGTGGCGCTGGTGGTGCCGGCGCGCCGCGCGGCGGCCGCGCGTGGGGGTGCCGCCCGGTTCTTCTTCGAGGAGCTCGCGCGGTACCCCGGCGTCCGCGGCCGCGTGGATCCTGCCCGGGTGACCCGGCGCGTGCTGGTGACCGGCCCGTTCGCCGCCCGGGCGCAGCGCGTGGTGGCCGACGGCGCGCTCCTGGTCGGCGACGCCGCCGACTTCTTCGACCCCTTCACCGGCGAGGGGATCTGCAGCGCGCTCCGGGGCGCGGAGCTCGCCGCCGCCGCCGCGGTCACCGCCCTGGCCCACCCCGGGCCCGTCACCCGCCACGCCCTCGCCCCCTACCTCCAGGCGCGCCGCGCGGCGTTCCTCGGGCGATGGACCATCGAGCGGCTGGTGGGGTACGGGATGCTGGCGCCCCGGCTCTTCAACCGGGCGGTCGGGCGGCTGCACCGCCACGGCCTCGCCGACACCTTCATCGGCGTCACGGGCGACATCATCCCCGCGCGCGCCGTGCTCAATCCGTGGTTCCTCTCCCGGATGGTGCTGTGAGCCGACCCGACGCCGACCCTGAGCTCTTCCGCCAGCTGCTGGGCCGCTTCGCGACCGGCGTGACCATCCTGACCACCCGCGACGGCACCGGCGCGCCGGTGGGCATGACCGCCTCGAGCCTCGCCTCGGTGTCGCTCGCGCCGCCGCTGGTGTCGGTGTGCGTGGATGTCTCCGCCGACATGCACCGCGCACTGTCCGCCAGCGGCGACTTCGTGGTGAACATCCTCGCCGCCGGCCAGGAGGCGCTGAGCCGCCGCTTCGCGCGCGAGGCGGCCGCCGGGCGTTTCGAGGGCGTCGCCTGGCGGGAGACCACCGGGGGGATGATCGTCCTCGACGACGCGCTCGCCCACATCGAGTGCGACCGCTTCGCCGACTTCCCGCTCGGCGACCACACCCTGTTCGTGGGCCGGGTGACCGGCGGCGCCACCCGCGACGGCGCCCCGCTGCTCTACTTCCGGGGCGACTACGGCGCGCTGCAGCGCGGATGAGCGCCACCCTCCTCGCCGCGCATGGCGACGAACTGCTCGACCACCCCGACGCCGACCCCGCCGCCGTCCGCCTCTCGCTGCACCACATTGCCCGCGCCAACTGGTGGTTCGGCGGCTGGTGGGCGGTGCGGCACGGGCTGGCCACCCTGCTCGGCGGCGCACCCCGCGGCGCCCTGACGGTGCTCGATGTGGGCTGCGGCGGCGGCGACCTCATGGCCCGCGCGGCGGCCTGGGGCCGCGCCCGGGGCCACCTCCTGCGACCGGTGGGCCTCGAACGGCATCGCGCCGCGGCCGCGCTGGCGCGACAGGGCGGCCTCCCCTCGCTCCTCGCCTGCGCCGGCGCCCTGCCGCTGCGGGCACGGAGCGTGGACCTCGTGGTCGCGAGCCAGCTGCTGCATCACTTCGCCCCGCCGGCCATCATCGAATTCTGCCGCGCGGCGGACCGGGTGGCGCGCATCGGCGTCGTCATCGCGGACCTGCGCCGCTCCCGCCTGGCACAGGCCGGCTTCTGGGTCGGGTCGCGGGCGCTCGGCTTCGACGCCGCCACCCGGGCCGACGGCATCACCAGCGTGCAGCGCGGCTTCACCGCCGACGGCCTGCGCGGGCTGCTGGCCGAGGCCGGCCTCGCGGCCCGCGTGGAGCGGACCCCCGGCTTCCGGCTGGTGGCCACCTGGCCCGCGGCACGCGGCTGATGCGCACCGTGGACGAGCGGCGGATCGCCGCCCCCGCCGACCGGGTCTTCGCCGCCGCCGCGGACGTGGAGCGGTGGCCCGGCATCCTGCCGCACTACCGCTACGTGCGCATGGAGGAACGGCGGGCCGACCTCGCCATCGTGGCCATGAGCGCCAATCGGCCGTTCGGGCCGCTCGACTGGCCCACCTGGTGGACCTCCGAGATGTGGGTGGACGCGCCCCGGCGCGAGGTGCGCTACCGGCACATCCGCGGCATCACCACCGGCATGGACGTGCTCTGGACGGTCGAGCCCGACGGTGCGGCCACGTTCGTCCGGATCGTCCATGAGTGGGACGGGCCGCGCTGGCCCCTCATCGGCGGCGTGGCCGCGAGTCTCGTGATCGGCCCGGTGTTCGTGCACGGCATCGCCTCGCGGACGCTCGCGGGGATCGCCCGCGCCGTCGAACGGGCGTCCTAGGATCGCCGGCCCGCCGCGCCCTTTCCCCTCGAACCACGGATCCCGCATGTCCGATTCCCGTCGCGTCGTCATCACCGGCATCGGCGCCATCACGCCGATCGGCACCGGCGTGGAGGGGCTGTGGGACGGGCTGGGAGCCGCGCGCTCGGTGGTGGGGCCCGTGACCCGGTTCGATCCGTCGCCGTTCCGCTCCCGCATCGCGGCCGAGGTGCCGGACTTCCGCCCCGGCGACTTCCTCGAGGCCAAGCGGGGCAAGCGCCTGGACCGGTTCGGCCAGTTCAGCATCGCCGCGGCGAAGCTGGCGCTCGCGGACGGCGCCCTGGACCTGGGGCGCGAGGACCGCGACCGGGTCGGCGCGATGATGGGCACCGCGCTGGGCGGCGTGGCGTACGCGGAGATGCAGTACCCCAACTACCTCCGGGAGGGGCCCCGCGGCGTGGACCCCGCCCTCGCGCTCACGGTCTTTGCCGGGGCGAGCAGCTGCAACCTGGCCATCGAGTTCCGGATCTCCGGGCCCAATGCCACCAACGGCATGAGCTGCGCCTCGGGCACCATGGCCATCGGCGACGGGTACCGTGCCATCGCCCGCGGCGACGCCGACGTGATGCTGGCGGGTGGGGCCGAGGCCCCGCTGGCCCCGCTCTGCTTCGGCAGCTTCGCGATCATCCGCGCCATGTCCACCCGCAACGACGACCCCGGCGCGGCCAGCCGCCCCTTCGACCGCGGGCGGGACGGGTTCGTGATGGCGGAGGGGGCGGCGGTGCTGCTGCTGGAGGAGCGGGGCCGCGCACTGGCGCGCGGGGCGCGCATCTACGCCGAGGTCGTGGGGTATGGCACCACCAACGACGCCCACCACATGACCGTGCCGCGGCCCGACGGGGTCCAGGCCGCCCGCGCCATGCGGATGGCCCTGGCCGAGGCCCACGTGGCGCCGGGCGAGGTGGGCTACATCAACGCCCACGGCTCCTCGACCCCGCTCAACGATCCCACCGAGACCGGCGCGGTGCGGCAGGTCTTCGGTGAGGCCACCGCACGCATCCCCATCAGCGGCACCAAGGGCTACTACGGCCACGCGCTCGGCGCGAGCGGCGCCTTCGAAGCCGCCATCTGCGCCCTGGCGAGCGCGCGGCGCTGGCTGCCGCCGACGGTGAACCTCACCGAGCCAGACCCGGCGTGCGACCTGCCCTACCTCACCGGCGGCGGGCTGACGGCCGACCCGGAGTACATCCTGTCCAACTCCTTCGGCTTCGGCGGGATCAACGCCTGCCTGGTGTTCCGGCGGGCGGATGGGCGGTGAGGACGGTCAGGCGGTTGGGTGATTAGGCGATTAGGCGATTAGGCGATTGGGTGATTGGGCGGTTGGGCGATTAGGTGATTGGGCGGTTAGGCGGTTAGGCGGTTGGGCGGTTGGGCGGTTGGGCGGTTGGGCGGAACAAACACGGTGGCGCCCCGGCGAGTGGGGCGCCACCGTGGTCTGTTGCGGGGTCCGTTACTTCCGCTCGGCGCGGGCCCGGGTGATCAGCGTGATGGCGTACGCCAGGTACACCGCCGTCGCGATCCCGAAGGCGGCGTACAGGTAGGGCGCGTTGGACGGGGGGATGAACGGCACCGCCGCCTGGGCGGCGGCCGTGAGGCTGTCGGGGACCGCGGCCAGCGTGTCAGCCTGCATGGGCGGCCTCCTTGGCGTCACGGGAGAGCTGGATGCCGTAGCGCAGCACCACGAACCCGAGGTAGAGCAGCAGCCCCGCCAGGAAGCCCACCATCAGCGTGCGGAGCATCTCGGGGGGCAGGCTCGGCGCGCTGGGCTTGATGACCACCGGCTTGGGGTGCAGGCCGCGCCAGATGTACACGCTCATGTGGATGAAGGGCACCAGCACCAGTCCCATCACGCCGAGCACCGCGCTGAAGCGGGCCCGGTCGCTCGGGTCGCGCAGGGCGGAGCGCAGCGTGTGGTAGCCCAGCAGCAGGAAGAACAGAAACAGCGTCAGGGTGAGGCGGCCGTCCCAGGTCCACCAGGTGCCCCATACCGGCTTGCCCCACAGCGGGCCGGTCAGAAGCACGATGAGGCAGAACACCGTGGACACCTCGGCGCTCGCCGCCGCGAAGCGGTCGAGCCGGACGTCGTGCAGCCAGAGGTAGAGCAGGCCCGCGATGGCGGTGGCCGGCACGGCGACGAAGAGCGCCATGGTGGCGGCGGGCACGTGCACGTAGAAGATCTTCTGCGCCAGGCCCTGGCGGGCCTCCATGGGCGTGAAGGCGAAGGTCATCACGGTCAGCGCGGCCTGCGCCAGCAGGCCGAGCAGCGTCAGCACCATGCCCCGGGTCATCACCGAGCGGGCGCGGGCGGCATCAGGGGTCATTCATCCACCACGGCGGAAAAGAGGAGCACCGAGAGGGTCACGAAGGCCACGTCGTAGAGCGCAAGGAACCTAAGCCCCGCGACCACCTCGCTCAACGGACGGCCCGCAAAGAGGGGGACGGTGGTCTTCACCGCGAAGACCAGCGGCGGCACCATGAAGGGCAGCAGCAGGATGGGCAGCATCAGCTCGGCGAAGCGGGTCTTGACCACCATCGCGCTGAACAGGGTCCCCACCGCCACGAAGCCGATGGTGGCCAGTAGCAGGGTGGCCAGCAGTCCGGGCAGGGCCGCGCCGAGGGAAACGTTGAAGAACAGCACGAACAGCGGCAGCGTGATCGCCTCGACCACCAGCACGAAGGCCAGGTTGGCGAGGTACTTGCCGACGTAGAGCATCTCCCGCGACACCGGCGCGAGCAGCAGCCCGTCGAAGGCGCCGTTCTCCCGCTCCACCGTGAAGGCGCGGTTCATCGCGACCACCGAGGCGAACGCGACGGTCACCCACAGCACGCTCGGCGCCAGGTCCACCGTGGCCACCGCGGTCGGGTCGCGGGCAAAGTTGAACACCATGAGCACCAGCACGGCGAACACCGCCGCCGAGAGCAGGCTGGTGCGGGTGCGGAGTTCCACCCGGAGGTCCTTGCCGGCAATGGCCAGCGCGTGCCGCAGCGCCCTACCCACGGGCCAGCTCCTGGTAGACCTGGTGGAACGCGCCGAGGTCGGCGGGGCGCGGCTCGAGGTAGGCCCAGCGGCCGCCGGTGAGGATCCCCACCCGCGTGGCGAGCTCCCACGCCTCGGAGGCGTGGTGGGTGACCACGACCATGGCCCGCTCCCCGGTGCAGTGTTCCCGGAGGAGGGTGCGGAGCCGGTCGCCGGCCACCGCGTCGAGCCCGGTGAAGGGCTCGTCGAGCAGGAGCAGCCGCGGGTCATGGACCAGCGCCCGCGCGATCGCGGCGCGCTGCTGCATGCCGCGCGAGAGCTGCCGGGGGCGGTCGTCCTTCCGCTCGAGCAGTGCCTGCCGCGCCAGCAGCTCCTCCGCGCGGCCCCGCGGGTCCGGGATGTCGTACAGCCGGCCCGCCAGCACCAGGTTCTCCAGCAGGGTGAGCTCGTCGTACAGCAGGGACTGGTGCGACAGCAGCCCGATCGGCCGCCGCGCGTCGGGGTCGTCCCCCGAGAGGGTCCGCCCCGCCACCGTGACCGTGCCCGCCTGCGGCCGGAGCAGCCCCGCCAGCGAGCGGAGCAGGGTGGACTTCCCCGCCCCGTTGGGCCCCAGCAGCAGCAGCACGTCCCCGGGATGGAGGTCGAGATCCAGGCCGCGCAGGGCGTGCACCGGGCCGTAGCGGCGCGCGAGGCCGCGGGCGGTGACGAGCGGCGCGCTAGCGGGCGGCATCAATGTGGCGGGCGAGGTCGGTCAGGTCGAAGGGCTTCACCAGGTATCCGTGGTGCGGCAGGTCGAGCACCTGGAGCTGCGGCTCCAGGCTGATGTAGGCGGAGGTGATCACCACCGGGAGGTCCGGCCGCGCGCGGCGGAACTGCCGCAGCAGCGCGATGCCATCGGTGTCCGGGAGCCGGAGGTCGAGCACCACCACGTCCGGCGCGGACTCCGCGAAGCGCTCGAGCGCCTCCCGGCCGGTGGCGGCGAACACCGCCTGGTACCGGACCTGGAAGGCGCGCTCGTAACTCTGGCGCAGGGCGGGTTCGTCCTCGACGAAGAGTACCCGCCGGCGGGCTGGGGGAGAACCCATGCCCCAATATAGCCCCTACGCCGCGTCGGCCTCGACTTCAAAGAGGTCGTCGAGCTTGGTGAGCACGAGCAGGAAGCGCAGCTCGTCGTTGGGCCGCTTGAGCACCACCACCTGGCGTCGTTCGGAGGCCTTGCGCTGGATCAGCATCAGCGCGCCCAGGCCGGCGGAATCCACCGTCCGGGTGCCGCGCAGGTCGATCACCAGCCGGCCGGTGCGCTCCGGCAGCTGCTCCAGCAGGCCCACCGCGCTCTGGCGGAAGGTGGTGCGGCTTTCGAGCCCGAGGTGTTCGGGAGCGGCGAGTTCGAGGACTGCGGGTTGGGTCGCCTGCATGTTGCCTCCGGCGCTCCCTCGAGGAGAGCGCGATGCTTCCGCCGGCCTGACCTTCGTGCGGGGCGCATCGCGCGGGGATCGCGCGGGGCACCCGCCTTCGGCACCGAGCTATCTCGGGCGCGCCATTCGGCGCACGCGAGACCTCTAGTTTTGCGGCCCCGGATCACTCCGGGTGTGCTCTTATCGGGCGGATCGGTTTTCAGAGACCTTGTGGCCTCCGGCCGGGTAAAAAGCGATCCCGGTGCCAATCAGCCAACCACTTGTGGCACAATACTTTAGAAAGTGTCGTGGAGCTCCCGCAACGGCTTTTCCCCTCGCACCGCGCGGTGATGCTCTGCCAACTGCAAGTGCCCCCGGGCCGGTACGACGGCTGCGACGGATGTCGCAGGCCACTTGCCGAAAGTGTCACGATCGGTCCATCCTGAGGGCGACGCCCCAGCCCCCCGTCCGGAAGAGTAGCCGACGGGCCGCTGCGGGGCCCCGGCTGGCCGTACCTCACCCCGACCCCACCCCCATGACCGACCAGATCTCGACGCTGCTCCAGGAGCACCGCCGGTTTGCCCCCTCCGACGCCTTCACGGCCCAGGCCAACGCCCAGCCGGCCCTCTATGACGCCGCCCGCCGCGACCGGCTGGCCTTCTGGGAGGAGCAGGCCCGGGCGCTCGACTGGTCCACCCCCTGGCAGACGGTGCTGGAATGGACCCCCCCGCACGCCAAGTGGTTCGTCGGCGGCCGGCTCAACGTCGCGGTCAACTGCGTGGACCGGCACCTCGAGACCGCCCGCCGCAACAAGGCGGCGATCATCTGGGAGGGGGAGCCGGGCGACCGCCGGACCATCACCTACTGGGAGCTGCACCGCGAGGTGGGCCGCTGCGCCAACGCGCTCCGCAAGCTCGGCGTCAGGAAGGGCGACCGGGTCGCCATCTACCTGCCCATGATTCCCGAGGCGGCGATCGCGATGCTGGCCTGCGCCCGCATCGGCGCGGTGCACTCGGTGGTCTTCGGCGGGTTCAGCGCCGAGTCGCTCCGGGACCGGATCAACGACGCCCAGGCGGTGTGCCTCATCACCGCCGACGGCGGCTACCGGCGCGGCGCGGTGCTCCCGCTCAAGCGGTTCGCCGACGAGGCCATCGCCCAGTGCCCGACCATCAAGGACGTCATCGTGGTGCAGCGGCGGCCGGGCGCCGCTGCCGGCGACGAGTCGTTCGCCAACATCGTGGAGGGGCGGGACCACTGGTGGCACCGCCTGCTCGACCAGGCCTCGCCCGACTGCCCCGCCGAGGCCGTCGATGCCGAGGACATGCTGTTCATCCTTTATACCAGCGGCACCACCGGCAAGCCCAAGGGCATCGTGCACACCACCGGCGGCTACCTCACCCAGGTGACCGCCACCATGAAGTACGTCTTTGACCTGAAGGAGAGCGACCTCTTCTGGTGCACCGCGGACGTGGGGTGGGTGACCGGCCATTCCTACGTGGTGTACGGGCCCCTCGCCAACGGGGCCACGGTGCTCATGTACGAGGGCGCCCCGGACTGGCCCGAGCGCGACCGCTTCTGGAAGATCATCGCCCGCTACGGCGTGACCATCTTCTACACCGCGCCGACGGCGATCCGTGCCTTCATGAAGTGGGGCGAGCAGCTCCCCGCCAAGCACGACCTTTCGACCATCCGCCTCCTCGGCACCGTGGGCGAGCCGATCAACCCGGAGGCCTGGATCTGGTACCAGCAGCATATCGGGGGCGGCCGCTGCCCCATCGTCGACACCTGGTGGCAGACCGAGACCGGGGGGATCATGATCACCCCGCTCCCCGGCGTGGTCACCACCAAGCCCGGCTCGGCCACCATCCCGTTCCCCGGGATCTCGGCCCAGCTGGTGGACCAGAAGGGCACGCCGCTCCCCAAGGGGGGCGGGCTGCTGGTGCTGACCGAGCCCTGGCCCGGGATGCTCCGCACCATCTACGGGGACGACGAGCGCTACCGGCAGACCTACTGGTCCAAGTTCGGCGACAGGTACTTCGCCGGCGACGGCGCCAAGCTCGATGACGATGGCTACTGGTGGATCCTGGGCCGGGTGGACGACGTGCTCAACGTGGCGGGCCATCGCATCGGCACCATGGAGGTGGAAAGCGCGCTGGTGGATCACCCCTCGGTGGCGGAGGCGGCCGTGGTCGGCAAGCACCACGACCTCAAGGGGCAGGCCCTCGCCGCGTTCGTGACGCTCAAGGAGGGGCATCGCCCCTCCGCGGAGCTCAAGGACGACCTCAAGGACCACGTGGCCCGGAAGATCGGCGCCATCGCGCGCCCCGACGACATCCTCTTCTCCGCCGACCTGCCCAAGACCCGCAGCGGGAAGATCATGCGCCGGTTGCTCAAGGACATCGCCGAAGGGCGCGCCCTGGGCGATACCACGACCCTCGCCGATCCGGGCGTGGTGGCCCGGCTCAAGGACCAGTACGAGAGCGAGGAAGGGTAGGCGACCGGGCCGCCGGTGGTTTAGACTTGGTGGGCATGCACCCCACGGGAGCCTGAAGATGCGCGTTCGCCATTCGCTCGCCCTGCTGGCCGGGATCGCCGTGCTGTCGGCGGCTGCGGTCCCGGACCGCCCCGCGGCGGCGCCCCCCACGATCACCGTGTACCACTCGCCGACCTGCGGCTGCTGCAAGGAGTGGATCAGGCACCTGCAGGCCAACGGCTTCACGGTCAAGTCGGTGGAACAGGAAGACGTCTCGCCCATCAAGGCGGAGCTCGGGGTCCCCCGCAAGCTGGTCTCCTGCCACACCGCGATGGTGGCCGGTTACGTCATCGAGGGGCACGTGCCCGCCGGGGACATCCAGCGGTTGCTGCGCGAGAAGCCCCGGGTGGCGGGCCTCTCCGCGCCCGGCATGCCCCCCGCGTCGCCGGGCATGGACATGGGCAAGGATCCCTACGACGTCGTCACCTTCGACCTCCAGGGACGATCCACGGTCTGGGCCAGGCACTGACGCCCCGAAAACCGGGCGGCCGTGGCGGGAAGACACGAGAGGGCGGTCTCCGAGTGGAGGCCGCCCTTTCGTCATGCCGCCGAGCCGCCGAGCCGCCCTAGAACTGGATCTGCGCCCCCATCTCCACCACCCGGTTGGGCGGGAGGTTGAAGAATGCGGTGGCCGTCTGGGCGTTGCGGGTCATGATCACGAACAGCCGCTTCCGCCACATGGAGAGCGCGGGGGGCGCGTCGTCGGGCCGCGGCTTCTTCTCGGGCGTGACGATGAGGGTCTCCCGGCCCAGGTAGTAGGTGGTCTCGAGCGGGCGGACGGTGACGCCGAAAGCCTGCAGGCCCCGGAGCGCGGCCTGCACGTCGGGGCTCTCCATGAAGCCGAACCGCACCGTGACCACGTAGAACTTCTGCCCCAGGTCCTCGCAGCTCAGCCGGTCCTCGTCCGCCACGTAGGGCACGTCCTCGGTCTTCACCGACATCATCACCACCTGCTCGTGCAGCACCTTGTTGTGCTTCACGTGGTGCAGGAGCACCGGCGGCGCGCCGCCGGGGTGCGAGGTCATGAAGACCGCCGTGCCCGGCACCCTGGTGCAGCGCTTGACCGCGTCGCCCAGGAAGAGCTCCATCGGCAGCGAGTTGCTCTCCATGATGCTGGAGAGCCGGCTCCGGCCCCGCTTCCAGGTGCTGAGCAGGGTGAATACGCCGATGGCCACCACGATGGGAAACCAGCCCCCCTCGGCGAACTTGACCAGGTTGGCCAGGAAGAACGCCATGTCCACCAGCAGGAACAGTCCGCACATCCACAGCACCTTGGCCCGCGACCAGCCCCACTTCTCCCGGGCCACGACGCCGAAGAGGATGGAGGTGATGCCCATGGTGCCGGTGACCGCGATGCCGTAGGCCGCGGCGAGGTTGCTGGAGTTCCGGAACGAGATCACCAGCCAGATGCAGGCGATCATCAGCGCCCAGTTGATCTCCGGCACGTAGATCTGGCCCTTCTCGCGCTCGGAGGTGTGCTTGATGGTCACCCGCGGCGAGTAGCCGAGCTGCACGGCCTGCTGGGTGAGCGAGAAGGCGCCGGAGATCAGGGCCTGGCTGGCCACGATTGCCGCCAGCGTGGCGATCACCACCATCGGGTAGAGCAGCCCTTCCGGCACCAGGGCGTAGAAGGGGTTGACCACCTTCTCGGGCGCCTCGAGCAGCATCGCCGCCTGGCCGAGGTAATTGAGCATCAGGGCCGGAAGCACCATGGCGTACCAGGCCAGGCGGATCGGGCGCTTGCCGAAGTGCCCCATGTCGGCGTAGAGCGCCTCGCCGCCGGTGATCACCAGCACCACCGCGCCCAGGATGAGGAAGCCCTGCAGCCCGTCGCGGATGAAGAAGTCCACGGCGTACCAGGGGTTGAGCGCGGCCAGCACCCCGGGCTCCCGGACGATGCCCCGGAGGCCCAGGACCGAGATGCAGAGGAACCAGACGATCATGATCGGCCCGAACACCACCCCGACGCGGGCGGTGCCGCGGCGCTGGAAGAGGAACAGGCCGATCAGGATGACCACGGTGAGCGGGACGACCCAGGTGGTGAGCACCGGCGTGGCGTACTCGATGCCCTCGAGGGCGCCGAGGACCGAGATGGCGGGGGTGATCACGCCGTCGCCGTAGAGGAGCGCGGCGCCGAAGAGGCCGAGCATCACCAGCACGGTGCGGCGCCGGCCGCCCTCCCCCCGCACCAGCGCCAGCAGGGCGAGGATGCCGCCCTCACCCCGGTTGTCGGCGCGCATGACCTCCGCGATGTACTTGTAGGAGACCACGAAGTTCATCGCCCAGACGATGAGCGAGAGCACCCCGAGCACGTTCTCCCGCGTGGGCGGGATGCCGTGGGCGGCGCCGAAGCACTCCTTGAGGGCGTAGAGCGGGCTGGTGCCGATGTCACCGTAGACGACGCCGAGCGCCGCCAGCGACAAGGCGGCGAGGGCCTTCCCCGACGGAGGCGCGTGGCCGTGCTGGTCGCTCACGCCCCCCCCGCCGCAGGCTGCGGGCTCATCCTAGCGGGAAGCGGCGCGACCGAGCGAGTCGAGCATCGCCTTGAGCATGTCGTAGTGCACCGCGCCGCCACCCGGGTAGAGGCGGCCGTTGATCAGGAAGGTCGGCGTGGACCCGACGCCCACCTGCCCGCCCTCGTTGCGGCCGGCCTGGATCCGGCCGGCGAACTTGGCGGTCTCCATGCAGCTGTCGTAGCGCGCCATGTCGAGGCCCAGGGCCTTGGCGTGGTCCCGGAAGATGCCGTTGCCATCCGCCTTGAGCGTCCAGTTGGGCTCCCAGGAGTAGATCCGGTGGCTCATCTCCCAGTACTTCCCCTGCTCGTCGGCGCAGGCCGCGGCGTGCGCCGCCGGCCGCGAGTTGCGGTGCATGTCCAGCGGGAAGTCGCGGTACCGCCAGCGCACCTGGCCGGTCTTGATGAGCCGCTCCTCGATGGTCGGGAACTGGATGGTGAACCACTGCTGGCAGGCGGGGCACTCGTAATCGGCGTACTCCGTCACCGTGATCGGGGCGCTGTCCGAGCCGAGGTAGTAGCCGGAGAAGCCGTTGGTGTCGGCGGCCGTGACCACCACGTTCGCGGGGATGCTGACGTCGGGCTTGCGCAGGGTCACAAACGCCAGCGCCGCCGCGGCGGCCACCGCCGTGGCGCCGAGCAGCATGTAGAAGCGGTTCAACCCGCTTGAGGCGGCCGCCATGGTTCGTCGTCCTCCAGCTCGTCGGGGGAATAGGGATGCTGCCGCGCCTCGTCCACGATCCGCCGGTTCTCGGCGACTTCCGGCGTGTCGTAGGTGCAGCGCACTTCGTAGTGGAAGAGCTCGCTCCGCGCGTCGCCCAGCAGCCGCTGCAGCTCCGGCGCCGCGCCCAGCAGGCCTCCCACCTGGTCCAGCGCCTGAATGCGCTCGGCCAGGTGCCGGAGCAGCGCCACCAGCTGCTGCTCCCGGGCCCGGCCGTAGGTCTCCTCGTGCTCGCTCATGCTGGCCTCGTGACCGGCCGGGGCTCGTCTCGCCCGCCCCGGCCGCGATAGGGGAGGGAATCTAATCAGCCCCCCACCCCCGGGGGGGAGGAGGGGTCATTTGCCGGGGTTCGGTCCCGCAGGTTATATTGTGCGCCGTACCTACTGCCCCATTGGAGACACCACAGCATGGCGAAAGCGAAGCCCCGCCGGACCACCCCCGCTCCCCAGGCACCCCGGCTGTTCGATCAGGCCCGAGACGAGCTCTTCAGCCACATCCTGCGATGCGGCGTCCTGGAAGCCCTTCCGGAACATCAGAAGGAGTGGTTCGACGACACCATGCTCTACCTCGCCGAGCGGTATGAAGACCTGAGCGAGGAAGAGCGGGGGCAGCTGCGGACGCTCGGCGAGCGGTACTGTCAGCCGGTGATGAACCGGCCCGCCACCTCGGCGGAAACCGAGACCGAGACCGCCTCGGTCAACTGACGGCCCGCACCCGAGACCACAGGAACACGCGCCCTGGTCCCTTCCGGACCGGGGCGTTGTCGTCAGCGGGGGCGGCCGGGCCGGTGCAGCCAGCGCCGGCGTAGACCCACCGCCACCCGAACACCCCCGCCGATCCCGGCCTCGAGGGCCAGGCCCACGCGCGCCCCGGGGCGGGTCTCGATCCCGAGACCCAGGACCAGGTCTCCCCGCGCGCGCGCCGCGAACGTCCCGGCCAGGCCGCCGATCGCGTAGAACCCGAGCCCCCCGACGCGCGCGGGTTCGAGCAGCAGGTGGCCCACCAGCTCCCCCCGTCCGGCCCCGCCCCCGCGATCGCCGCCCAGGGCCGCCAGCTGCAGCCGCACCCCGCCGCCCGGCCGCCAGCCGATGGTGCCGCCGCCGCCCACGAAGTCGCGCCGGCCGGCGAGCAGTACCCCGAGCCCACCCGCCTCCACGCCCCGGGGCTCCTGCGCGTGCAGCGGCCCCGGCGCCAGCAGCAGCAGAAGCAGCCGACCGGCCCGCCTCACGTGAGGATGAGTTCGTGGGTCAGCACCACGTCCGGGGCGAGGGTGTGGACCACCGAACAGTACTTCTCCAGCGACAGCGCGATCGCCCGCTCGGCGCGGGCCCGGTCGAGGCCGTCGCCGGCCAGCCGGAAGACCAGGTGGATGGCCAGGAACCGCCGGGGATCCGCCTCGCGGCGCGTGCCGGTCACCTCCACCCGGCACGCCGTGGGCGGCACCCGCATCTTCGCCAGGATCGAGACCACGTCGGCCCCGCTGCACGCCGCCGCCGCGATCAGCAGCAGCACCACGGGACTCGGGCCGGCCACCCCGTCGCCATCGACGGTGATCGCGGGCCCGCCGGGCGCCCCCCCGGCGAAGACCAGGTCGCGGGTCCAGTCCAGGGTGGCGAAGCGCAGGTTGGGGTTGGTCATGGCACGTCCCGGCGGCTCAGCGCCCCGGCTCCTGTTCGTAGCGGGCCTCGATCTCCGCGATGAGCTTCTGCCGCTCGGCGATGACGTTGCCCATCGGCACCCCCATGAAGCGCTGGCTCTCGAGCGCGAACCACGCCCCGAACATCACCACCACCATCGCGGCCGTCAGGTAGAAGACCTTCTCGTTGGGCGGGAAGAAGCCGGTGATCGCCAGCACGATCGCGCCGAGCACCGCCAGGGCGGCGATCGGCCGTGACCACGCCCCGAGGTTGAAGGGCCCCTTCTCGGTCCACCCCTTCCCCTCCGCCAGCAGCCCCGCCAGCACCGGCATGACGTACGAGAGGTAGAGGAAAACAGCGCACCCCGTGGCCAGGACCACGAACGCGCCGCTGTACACCGTGGAGAGCCACGCGATCACCACCGACGTCCAGATGGCGTAGGTGGGCGTCCGGAAGCGCGGGCTCACGTGCCGGAGCAGGCCCGAGGCCGGCAGCCCGCCGTCGCGGGCAAAGGCGAACATCATGCGCGAGGTGGAGGTGAGCCCGGCCAGGGCGCAGAGGAAGTTGGCCACGACGATCCCGATGCTCAGGAAGGCCCGCACCCCGGCCGGCATGGCGGTCTGTTCATAGAGGTAATAGAAGGAATTCCAGCCCTGGCCCGCGCCGTCCTTCACGCTGGGCAGCACCAGCACGAACGTGCAGACCATGATGAAGCCGGCCACCCATGAGACCAGCACCGCCGTCCACATCCCCCGGGGCACGTTGACCTGGGCGTCGTGGGTCTCCTCGCTGGTGTGGGCGGAGGCGTCGAAGCCGGTGATCGTGTAGCAGACGAACAGCAGCCCGAGCAGGAAGGCGAAGGGTGCGGCGCCGGTGGCCGGGAAGACGCCGCCCCCGGCATCGCCGGTGTAGTTCTCGAAGGTGACCAGCCGGCCGACGTCGAGCGGCACCGTGGACCCGGCGAGCAGCGCGCCCACCAGCACCACCGCCACCACGAAGATCAGGTAGCCGCTGAAGTCGGTGAGCCGGGTGGTGAGCCGGATACCGTAGTGGTTGATCAGCCCCTGCGCCACGAGCAGCCCGCCGACCGCGATCAGCTGCCACATGTCGAGGTCGAAGCCGCTGGCGACGGTGATCGTCCAGGCCGGTTCGATGCCGAGCATCGGCTTGAGCACCAGCGCCTTGAACAGCAGCCACACACCGACGTCGACCGACGAGACCACGAACACCAGGCCGAGCAGGTTGAACCAGGCGGTGGCCCAGCCCCAGGCGCGCCCGCCGAGGATGGAGCCCCAGTGGTAGAGGCCGCCCGCCGTCGGGAAGGCCGAGGCGATCTGCCCCATGGCCAGCGCCACGCTCATGGCGAACAACCCGCCCACCAGCCACCCCACCGCCACCGAGAAGCCGCCCCCGGCGCTCAGCGCCACGGGGAAGGCGGTGATGCCGCCCGCCAGGATGCAGATGATGGAGAAGGAGATCGCGAAGTTGGAGAACAGCGACATCCGGCGGGAGAGCTCCTGGGCATAGCCCATCCGGTGCAGCACCTGCCGGTCGTGGGCCCGCGTGGTCTCGGCCATGGCGTGGGTCTCCCGGGGGGAAGGAGGTGAGGGGGTGTCGCGGTCAGCGGCCGACCGGCCGCCGGGCCCTGGGGGCGGCCTGATTGTAGTCCCAGATGGCATAGAGCGCGATGGCGCCGGTGGCCCACGCCAGCGGCCGCAGCAGGGCCGAGTCGGTGAGGAAGGCAATCACCGTGAGCACCTGCGCCACCGTCACCGCCTTGCCCCCGAGCCGGGCCGGGATCGCCATCGGCCGGCCGGACACGTAGGTGACGAGGAACGCGAGGGTGGCCACGAGGTCCCGGAGCAGGACGCCCGCGATCTCGTACCAGGCCAGCCGGCGCGACATGGCCACCACGATGAACGCGGCCAGCATGAACAGCTTGTCGGCCACCGGGTCGATGAAGCCGCCGAACCGGGAACTCCCCAGCCGGCGCGCGAGCGCGCCGTCGAGCAGGTCGGTGGCCGCGGCCACGAGGAGGATGCCGAGGCGGGCGAGATCGTGCGGCACGAGCAGGAAGGCCACCGCGAGCGGAATGCGCGCGAGCGTGAGCGCGTCCGCGACCGTGAACCCCGCCGTGGAGGGTGACGGATGACCTTGCTCCCCCTCCCCCCGGGGAGTACCTTGGGTCGCCGGGTCGGCTGGGAGGCCGTGTCGCCCGTCCATCGCTCACCCTCCAACCCTGACGCCCATGGACCTGCAGCTGCTGAAGAAGACGGCGATCTTCGCCGACCTGGACGAGGGTGAACTTGCGCGGGTCGCGGAAATCTGCAAGGAGCAGACCTACCAGGGCGGACAGCACGTCTTCAAGGAAGGCGAGCCGGGCAACCGCTTCTACATCATCGTCAAGGGTGAGGTCCGCATCAGCCGGAACATCCCCGGCGCGGGCGAGGAAGCGCTGGCCGTGCTGCAACCGGGCAGCTGCTTCGGCGAGATGGCGGTCTTCGACCGGTCCGAGCGCAGCACCGACGCCATCGCCAACGGTCCGGTCACGCTGATGACCATCTCGCGGCCCGATTTCGAGATCCTGCTCGACTTCAACCGCGACATGGCCTACAAGATCCTCTGGTCCATGGTGCGGCTGCTGTCGTCGCGGCTCCGGGTCACCAACGACAACCTCCGCTCGCTCCTCGCCATCTCGATGTTCTAGGCGGTCCGGCCCCCCGGCCGCGGGCCGGGGGCCGAGCACCGGGCCCCGATGCAGCACGCCCTCACCGAACTGACCGGCATCACCGCCCCGACCCTCGCCGACGAACAGGGCCTCGCCGCGCTCGCCATCGCGGCCGCGGGCGCCCTGGGCCTCACCCCGCACGGCCCGCCCACCACCCGCACCGGCCCCCAGGGCATCGCCGTGGGGCTGCTGGGCCACGGTGGGCACATCGTGCTCCACGCGGAGCCCGCCACCGGGCGCTGCCTGGTGGATGTCGTCACCCCGAATGCCACCCCGCCCGCCCGAGCGCTCGAGGTCGTCGCGCGCCGGCTGGGGGTGGTGCCCCGTCCCGCCTAGCCGCCGAGCCGACCATGCTGAAGGAATCACCCGACCACCTCGACGCCGACCTGATCCTCAAGATCTACGACCTCCGCCGGGAGGAGGTCATGCGCGAATCCCGCAACGCCATCAACCGAGACTACTGGCCGCGCAACTCCGAGGAAGCGGTGGCGGTGCTGCGCCAGGATCACCCGCTCAATCGCGCCTGGCGCCAGACCACCGGCTACTGGGAGATGGTGTACTCGATGGCCCGCCACGGCATCATCAACCCGGACTTCCTGGTCGAGAACAACGGTGAGGGGCTGTTCCTGCTCGCCCGGGTGGAGCCCTACCTCGCGGACATCCGTGCCGCCTCGAGCCCGCGGGCGTTCCGCAACGCCGAGTGGATCGCGCGCGAGACGGAGATGGGCCGGATCACCATCGACATGTTCCGCAGCCGCATCGTGAAGGCGCTCGCCTCGCGGTGATCCACCGGCTCACCCGGAGCCTCTGGCTGCCGCGGCCCCCCGCCGTGGCGTTCGCCTTCTTCGCCGACGCCACCAACCTGGAGCGGATCACCCCGCCGGAGCTCCGCTTCCGGATCCTCACGCCGGCCCCGATCCACCTCGGGGCCGGCGCCGTCATCGACTATCGCCTGGCGCTGTTCGGGGTGCCGCTCGGATGGCGCACGCTCATCACCGCGTGGCAGCCGGGGGAGCGGTTCGTGGATGAGCAGGTGGCGGGGCCCTACGCGCTGTGGGTGCACACCCACCGGTTCCGCGAGGAACGCGGCGGCACCCGCATCGACGACGAGGTCCGGTACCGCCTGCCTCTCGCCCCCGCGGGCGAGCTCGCCTGGCCGCTGGTGGCGCTCCAGCTGCGCCGGATCTTCGACTTCCGCACCCGCGCGGTGTCCCGCCTCCTCGGGGCGGCGGAGCGGGCCTAACGCCGGCGCGGACGGCTGAGCACCGCCACCGCCAGCGCCAGCCCTGCGGCCGCCAGCAGCGGATGCTCGATGGCGTAGATCGCGGCGGCGATCGTCGCCACCCCCAGCAGCCAGAGGCGGTACGGCGGGTCGCTCTCGCGTGGCTCGGGCTCCGCGGCGCGTGATCCGTTCGGCATGAACACCCGGCGCTGCTGGTAGGAGAGCCCGCTGCCGAACGGGTGCAGCCAGGCGGCACCGGCCAGTGCGGCGCGGGTGAGGTCGAGCCACGGGGCAGGCGGCGGCGGTTCGGGGGCATCGGCGACGCCGGGCGACGGCGGCGGGGCCCCGTCATCATCCGTCTCGGCCAGGAGTGCCGTCAGCACCGCCTCGGGACCATGGACCCCCGGCAGGATGGCCGCGGCGCGCAGGGCCGATTCCACCGCCGCCTGCCGGTCGCCGGCGCCACGTTCCAGCACCGCCTGCAGCCAAGCCACCGCCGCCGACCCGGGCAGCCGGGACCCTGCCTCACGCGCCAGGCGCAGCGCCTCCTCCACCCGTCCTTCCCCCACCAGCAACCACAACCGGTAGTACCAGCAGTGCTCCTCCGCCCCCCCGGCCCGATCGAGTCCCTGAAGCAGTTCGGCGGCCCTGGCGTACTCCCCGGCCCGCAGCAGCGCCTGCAGGAGGGCCAGCTGGGCCGCGGAGGTCCGAGCGCCCCCGGGTGAGGGCAACGGCCCCGGGGCCGTGGGCGCCGACCCGGGAGGGAGCGGCGGGGCCGTCCGGGCAGCGGCGGCGATGGGGGAGGCGGGGCGCGGTCCGATCGGTCCTGTCATGGTCCGGAGTATCGGCCGGGCCGGCCCGCGGCCGTAGCCGCCGGCTGTGGCCGGTCCGCCAGTACGCTGCGGATTTCGAGCGACACCGCCGCACTCTGCCCGACCGACACTCGGCCACCCGCGGTGATCGAGTCACGGGCACCACACGACGCTTCCCTCGCAAGTCGGCGCATCGGCGCGGGCTCCGCACGCTCCGCCCGTCGGCGCGCGCAATGCCGAATGCGAGGCACGGGAATTGAAGCCCCGGGGCATGACCGCGGCGAGACGACTCCCTGTTCAAATCGACATCGAATCAATTATCTCAGGGAAATCGCCCCAAAGCAGTTCGACATCGCAGCATCGTCATCTCCATGCGCGACCCTCCGGCGGATCCCCTCGGTGCCCGCCGGCGCGAGGAGCCCAGCCGATGAAGACGATCGTGACCTACACCTTGATGGTCGGCGTCCCCCTGGCCGGGGTGGGCGCGGCCCTGCGGGCGGGCCGCACCCTCGAGGCGCCCCCGGCGATCGGCGGTGCCTGGACGCCCACCGCCGCGCCGGACGTCGCGGCCTGCCCGGCCCTCGCCCGGCTGGGGGGCCTGCGGGACGTGTGGATTGCACAGTCCGGCGCCGCGGTGACCCTCGTGCTGCGCGGAAAGCAGGGTAGCACGCGCCTCACCGGCGGGCTCGACCCGGACACCCCGGGGGCTGTGGTGCGCTCGGTGCGCGCCGCCGGGGACGGCCTGACGTTGCGCGCCTCGGTCCCGGGGTCGCGGGCATCGGACAGCATGCGGGTGTCGCTCGAAGGCGCGGACTGCGCCGGCACGACCGCCTTCTCGGCGTTCCGTGTCCAGGCGCCTTCCGCCGGCCGTGGGGAGGCCCGCCGATGATGTCACTCAGCACGCTGCTGCTCCAGATCGCCGTGATCATCATATGCTCCCGCGCGATCGGGCTCCTGTTCCGGCGGATCGGACAGCCCCAGGTCGTGGGCGAGATGGCGGCCGGCATCGTGCTCGGGCCGTCGGTGCTCGGCGCGCTCGCGCCGGAGCTGTCGGCGTCGCTCTTCCCTGCGGCGAGCCTCGGCCCGCTCAACGCGCTCAGCCAGGTCGGCCTGATCGCCTTCATGTTCCTGGTGGGTCTCGAACTCGACCCACGCCAGATGCGCGGGCGCGGGCACACCGCGGTGCTGACCAGCCACGTGAGCATCGTGGTGCCCTTCTGCCTGGGCACGGTCCTCGCCCTCTTCCTGTACCCGCGCCTGTCCGATGACAGCGTCACGTTCACGAACTTCGCGCTGTTCATCGGGACGGCCATGAGCATCACCGCCTTTCCCGTCCTGGCCCGGATCCTCACCGAACGGCAGCTCCTCCGGCACCCGGTGGGCGCCGTGGCGCTCGCGAGCGCCGCCGTGGATGACGTCACGGCCTGGTGCATCCTGGCGGCGGTGGTCGCCGCGGTGCGCGCCAGCGAGGCGGTGCTGCCGCTGTGGGTCACGATCGGCGGCTCGGTGCTGTACGTGGGCCTCATGCTGCTCGTGGCGCGGCCGGCGCTGAGCATCCTCGAGCGCCGGTTCCGCGCCGCGGGTCGCGTCACCCAGGATCTCCTCGGGGTGACCCTGCTGCTGGTGCTCGCCTCGGCCTGGACCACCGAGCACCTCGGGATCCACGCGCTGTTCGGGGCCTTCATGGTCGGCGCCATCCTCCCCAGGGAGCCCGGGTTCGTGCACGCGGTCACCGAGCGGGTGGAGGACCTGGTCGTGGTGCTCCTGCTGCCGCTGTTCTTCGCCTTCAGCGGGCTGCGGACCAGCATTGCCCTGGTGGACGGCCCCGCGGCGTGGCTGATGACCGCGCTCATCATCGTGGTCGCGGTGGCCGGGAAGTTCGGCGGCTCCATGGTGGCCGCGCGCGCCGGGGGCATGCGCTGGCGTGAGGCCGGCGCCATCGGCGCCCTGATGAACACCCGCGGCCTGATGGAGCTGGTGGTGCTGAACATCGGCCTCGACATCGGGGTGATCTCGCCGGCCCTGTTCACGATGATGGTCCTCATGGCGCTGGTCACGACCCTCATGGCCAGGCCACTGCTGGAGCTGATCTACCCCGCGCGCCAGTTCGCGCAGGAGACCCCCGGGGCATCCGCCGCGGGGCTGACCCCCGCGCCCGCTGCCACGGGGCCGGCCTGAACACCTGCACCGGTCCTGGGCCCCGGGACCCCAACCCCAAGGAGTGATCGGATGGACGTGGCCCCTGACTACGACGTGGGCATCATCGGCGCGGGACCGGCCGGCAGTGCCCTGGGCTGTTACCTCGCGAAGGCCGGCGTGCGCTGCGTGATCTTCGAGCGCGAACTGTTCCCCCGGCCGCACGTCGGGGAGTCGCTCGTGCCGTCCTCCACCCGGGTCTTCAAGGACCTCGACTTCATCAAGGTGATGGAGGCCGAGAAGTTCCCCCACAAGTTCGGCGCGGTGTGGACCGCGACGGGCGGGCGGCGGGAGTTCGAGCACGGCTGGGAGGGACTCGAGGCGGACAGCACGGCCGACATCCGTTTCGAGGAACGTGAGCAGCGCGGCGTGGACCAGACCTACACCTACCACGTGGACCGCGGCCGGTTCGACAACCTGCTGCTGCATCACGCGCGCAGCTACGGCGCCGACGTCTTCGAGGGGGTCGCGGTCCGCGACGTGGACTTCAGCGGCACCTACCCCGAGATCCGCTACCAGATGGGCCAGCGCGAGATCGGCTGCCGGGTGCGGATCGTGGCGGACGCCAGCGGGCGGCGCACCTTCCTCGGCAACCGGCTCAAGCTCAAGAACAAGGACGAGGTCTTCGACCAGTACGCCATCCACACCTGGTTCGACGGCCTCGACCGCACCGCCACGATGGGCAAGGGATCGAGCCAGAAGGGCGACTACATCTACGTGCACTTCCTGCCGATCACCAACAGCTGGGTCTGGCAGATCCCCATCACCGACACCATCACCAGCGTCGGCGTGGTGACGCAGAAGAAGCACTTCGCCAAGGCCAGGGGGGAACGGGAGGAGTTCTTCTGGGAGGCGGTGGCCAGCCGGCCCGAGCTGCACGACGCCCTGCGCCGGTCGCAGCAGGTCCGCCCCTTCACCGACGAGGGTGACTACAGCTACGCGATGCAGCAGATCACCGGCGACGGCTGGGTCATGGTCGGCGACGCCGGCCGGTTCGTGGACCCGATCTTCTCCACCGGCGTGAGCATCGCCCTCAACAGCGCGCGCTTCCTGCACACCGACATCCTCAACGCGCTCAAGACCGGCAACACGAAGAAGGAGGCGTTCGCCAACTACGAGGCGACCCTCCGTCGCGGCACCAAGAACTGGTACAACTTCATCTCGGTCTACTACCGCCTGAACGTGCTGTTCACCGCGTTCATCCGCGACCCGCGCTACCGCCTCGACGTGCTCAAGCTGCTCCAGGGCGACGTGTACGACGAGGAGGAGCCGGAGGTGCTGACCCGGATGCGGGCGATCGTGAGCGAGGTGGAGAACAACCCCAAGCACGTCTGGCACAAGCTGCTGGGCGACCTCACGGCCAACGCCTTCAAGCCGGCCTTCTGAGGGCGGCTACTTCCCGCCGCCGCTCCCCCGCACCACCCCCTCGGCCCGGCGCTGCGCCGGGCCGAGGGTCGTTTCGGCCACCGCCCGCACCTGCTCTGCGGTGACCGCGCGGTAGCGCTCGGCCGTCCCCTCGAGATCGGCCAGGCCACCCCCGGCGAGCCACGCCTCGAGGATCTCCGCCAGGACCGCGCCCCCGCTCTGGCGCCCCACCGCCGTCTGGCCCGCCAGGTAGCTCGTGCCCTGCGCCAGCTCGGCGGCGCTCACCCGCTCCACGGCGAACCGCTCCAGCTCGCGCAGCATCTCCCGCCGGGCCTCCTCCTCCCGCTCGGGTGAGGTGGCGATGTAGGCGAGGAAGGCCCCGCCACGGGCCTTCTGCCACGACGAGGCCAGCACGGTGTAGGCCAGGGAACGGCGGTCGCGCAGGGCCTCGAACAGCCGCCCGCCGAGGCCGCTGGCCACGGCGCTCCAGACCTCCGCCGCATGACGGTTGCCGTCGCGCCGGGCCGGCCCCGGGAACGCCATGGCGAACGCCGTCTGGGCCTTCTCCCGCGTGACCACGCGCGGAGCGCCGGGCGCGGCGAGCCGCCACGGCACCGGCCGGTCCAGCGCGGCCGGCGCGCGCCTGGCTTCCCCGAACACGCCCTCGAGCATGGCCATCGTCACGTCGGCGTCGAGGTCACCGACCGCCACAACCACCCCTCGTGGCCCGAGCAGCGCGCGTCGGTGCCAGGCGCGGACCTGGTCAGGCGTGATGCCGCGCAGGTCGGCCGGGAGGCCGAGTGCCGGGATGCCGTACCCCTGCTCGCCGTAGGCTTCCGCGAACGCCAGCTGGAATGGAAAGCGGAACATGTCGTCGGCAGCCTGCGTGGTCTCCTCCACGAGCAGGCGGCGTTCGGCCTCCACCTGCGCCGGGTCGTGGGCCGGCGCCGCCAGCACGCGCGCCAGGAGCTCCGCCGCTGGTGCCAGGCCGCCGGCCAGCACGGACGTGCTGAAGCCGAGCCAGTCCAGGGTCACGCTGCTGCCCAGGGTGCCCCCGAGCCGCTCGAAGGCGAAGGCCAGGCCGGTCGCGTCCAGGCCGCCGGCGCCGCGGATGGCGCTGCGCACCGCCAGTGCGCTCACCCCGGCCTGCCCGGCGGGATCGAACTCCACCCGCGGCACGAACACCCCGAGGTGCACCAGCGGCACCCCGGGCTTGCGGCGCACCAGCAGGTCGAAGCCCGGCAGCGCGGCGTGGAGCACCTCGCCGACCCGCGCGGCCGCGGGCCGGGATCCGCCGGCCCGGCGGCTGGCGGCGGGGGCCGCCACGACCGGCGCCGTCCCGGGGATCGGGCGCGCGGCCCCAGCGGTGGCGAAGGCGCGCGCCAGGTCGGCGGCGGTGAGGTCCGCCCCGCGGTCGCGGGGCAGGTACGCCACCGCGCTCACCGCAGCAGGGTCGAGCACGGTGGCCGCGGCGGCCCGCACGGCCGCGGCGGTGGCGGCGCGCAGCTGCTCGAAGTCGCGGTCGAGGAGCCGATAGTCGCCGAGCGCCTCGGCGGCGGCGAGCGCGGCGGCCCGGCCATCCATGTCCTCGAGCCGCCGCGACCAGCGCGCCAGCAGCAGGGTGCGCGCGCGCTCGAGGTCGTCCGGCGACGGGCCCTCGGTGACCAGGCGCGCCGCCGCCGACGCGATCCCCTCGAGCACCGCCGGGAGCCGGTCCGGATCGCAATCGGCGCCGATGCTGAAGGTGCCCAGTTCGGTGGGCGCGTAGTGGTACGCGCTCACGGCCGTCGCGAGGCCCGGCTCGCGCAGCGACCGGTAGAGCCAGCTGCCGCGTCCGGAGGCCAGGACGCCGGCCGCGAGGTCGAGGGGGACGGCGCGCGGATCGAGCGCGGGGACGCCGCGCCAGCCGAGCGCCACCTCGGCCTGGCTGACGTCACCGCGGAGCGTCCGCGCCCGTACCTCGCGCCGGTCGGGCTCCACCGGTGACGGATCCACCGCACCCGCCGCTGGCGACCAGCCGCCGTAGGCCGCTCGGCCCTGGGCGAGCATCTCGGCCTCGTCGGCGTCGCCCACCAGGGCCACGATGGTCCGCTCCGGCACGTAGCGCGAGGCGTAGTAGTCGTGCACGTCGGCCCGGGTGAAGCCGGCCAGGTCCTTCTCGTACCCGATGCGCCAGCGGCGGATGCGGTGGTGGTCGTACATCACCTCGTGCAGTGTCTCGGCGGTGACGGCCCCCGGGTTGTCGAGCTTCCGCTTGGCCTCCTGGATGATCACCTGCAGCTCCCGGGCGAGCTCCCCGGCATCGATGGCCGCGTGCATCAGGGCATCGCTCTGGATGGCGATCGCATCGCGCAGCCGGTCGGCCGGCAGCGCCACGTAGTAGGTGGTGTGGTCGTACGAGGTGCCGGCGTTGAGGTAGCCTCCAGCCGCCTTGGTCTCCCGGGCGATCTGCCCCGGGCCGCGCGTCGGCGTGCCCTTGAAGAACATGTGCTCCAGCACGTGCGAGATCCCCGCCCAGCGGTCCGGCTCGTCGAAGAAGCCGGCCTTCACGTGGGTGACCACCGCAGCCACGGGGGCGGAGCGGTCGCGCTGGACGAGGAGGGTGAGGCCGTTGGGGAGCACCTCGCGGTGCACGCCCGCGGTCCAGGAGGCAGGGGAGCTGGTCATGCGGGGAAGGGTAAAGGGGAAGCGGGAAAAGGGAAAAGGGAAACGGGAAGCGGTGTCGGTCCGCTTCCCGTTGCGCCGGCTGCCTCCGCACCGCCGGCCCTACTGGATGATGCGGACCACTCCGGCGCGGGCGCTGCCGCGCATGAACGCCTCGGCGTCGGTGGTGGGAATGACCACCCCCGTCTCGGCGGCGCCGCGGCGGGCCAGGTCGGCCATGAACTCGCTGAGCGGCGCGTCGGCCCACTCGCGGTCGGCGCGCTTCATCTCCTCGAGGATCTCGTCCCAGGTGCCCCGGATGGTGCGGCCCGAGAGCGTCGCCACCGTGTGGGTCCCGGCCGGCAGCGGCCGCTTCTGCATGGCCTGCAGCTCGGTCAGCAGGGTGCCGAACAGCTCGAGCTGCGTGGGATCGCGGGTGGTACCGTCGGGCTGCAGCGCCTCGACCTCGGCCAGCATGGTATCGAGCGGGTCGGGCTCCCCGGAGACCTCGAGCAGCCGGGCGTGCCAGGGACGCAGCTCGGGATCATCCTCCCGCAGCCGGAAGAGGGTCTTCTTGAGCTCCACGTAGCGCCAGATGCCGAGCTCGTCGAAGTGATCCTCGGGCACGGTCTGGTGCAGGTGGTGCATCGCCGCCTCGGACTCGCCCCGGTCGTAGAGCATGTTGGCGAGGTAGATCCGGGCCTCGCTGTACTGGGGATCGATCTGCAGCGCGCGGCGGAGCCAGTAGAGGGCGCCGGAGTCGTCGTTGAGGCGGTGGCAGGCGTAGCCCACGCACGCGGCGGCCTCCGGGCAGTCGGGCTGGGCGTTGACGGCGTACTCGAAGAACTGCTGGGCCGCGGCCACCAGTCCCTCGCGGAACAGCGCGCGGCCGATCTGCAGCATCAGCTCGTGGTCTTCGCGGAAGCCCAGCGAGAGGATGCGGTCGAAGGCGGCGAGCGCGGGGGGACGCTGGCCCAGCTTGAGCAGCACCTCGCCGTAGCCGGCGAGGGTATCCTCGTGGTCGGGGTCGAGGGCGAGGGCGCGCTCGAAGTTCTGGCGGGCCCAGGCGTAGTCCTCACGGGCGAGGTAGGCATATGCCAGCCCCACGTGGAGCTCTACGGCATTGGGATAGAGCTGGAGACCTTCCCGGAGGAGATCGAGCGCCTCGTCGAAGCGCCCTTCGTTGTAGAGCTGGTGTGCGTGTTCATCGTAATCGTCGGAGCTGAGGAACCGTTCCGGCATCAGGGAGGGCCTCCGGCGGTGAGTATTGGACAAGGTAGGTAGGGGCCGCAGCGGGGACAAGAGCTTGCGCGGCCGCGGGTTGGGCCCGGTCGGGGGAGTCCGGGCGACCGAAACGGCGACCGTTGACGCTCCGGGGGGCGGAAAATATGTTACTGACCGGTCAGTTACTTAAAATGGAGTCGACATGCCCCCTGCGCGACGTTCCGCGCCCCGCCGGCCCCGCTGGCGCCGCCGCCCCGAGGACCGCCCCGAGGAGATCCTCCGGGCGGCCCTGCGCGTCTTCGCGGAGCGCGGCTTCGCCCAGACCCGGCTGGAGGAGGTGGCCCGCAAGGCGGGGGTCAGCAAGGGCACCCTCTACCTCTACTTCGACTCGAAGGACGCGCTCTTCCGCGAGGTGGTCCGCGCCACCAAGGGGCCCATCCTCGCCGAGAGCGAGGCCTGGCTCGACGCCTTCGACGGCAGTGCCCGCGACGCCCTGGCCCACTTCATCCGCGGCATGTGGCGCTGGATGGCCGACCCCGACCAGGCGGCCATCTCCCGCCTGGTGCACAGCGAGATCAAGCACTTCCCGGAACTGGCCCGCTTCTATTTCGAGGAGGTGGTGCTGCGGGCCCGCCGCCTGCTCGAGCGCGCGCTCGCCCGGGGGGTGGCCCGCGGGGAGTTTCGCCCCGAGCAGGCGCGCTTCGCCGCCCGCGCCATGCCGGCGCTGGCCCTGATGCTCAACGGCCTCCACGTCCAGTTCGCCCCGTACGATCCCGATCTCATGAGCCTCGAGACCATGACCGAGCACGCGCTGGACCTGGTGTTCCACGGGGTCCTGGCCCGGCCGGCGGAGGGCCCCACCCCATGATCCGGCACGCCTGCCTCGTCGCCGCCCTCGCGGCGCTGCCCCTCGCCGGCCAGGCGCCGGTGCGCCTGACCCTCGACCAGGCCATCGCCCGCGGCCGCAGCCAGGGGGTGGTGGCCGCCCTCGCGCGCGCCAACGCGGCGGTGGCAGACCGCCGCATCGCCCAGCGCCGGGCCGACCTCCTCCCGTCCGTGACCCTCGGCGGCTCGTGGAGCCGCCGCACCCTCAACCTCGACGAGTTCGGCATTCCCTTCGCCAGCGGGGTGACCGACCCGTTCAGCCTGTGGAACCTCCAGGTGCGCGGCAGCCAGACGCTGTTCGACGCCAGCGCCTGGACCCGGCTGCGCGCGGCCCGCGATTCCGCCGAGGCCGGTGGGGCGGACGCCCGCGCGGTGGGGGAGCTCGCCGCGGCGCAGGCCGGCCTCGCCTACCTCCGCGCCCTCAGCGCCTTCGAGACGGTGCGGGCCCGCGAGGCCGACAGCGCCGTGGCGGCCGCCCTGCAGGAGCAGGCCCGGGCGCTGGTGACCGCCGGGGTGAGCCCCGCCATCGATGCCACCCGCAGCGAGGTCCAGTTCGCCACGGTGCTCACCCAGCTCGAGGTGGCGCGCAACCAGGAGGGCCGGGCGCGCCTTGACCTGGCCCGCGCGCTCGACCTGCCCGCGGCCACGCCGCTCGAGCTGGCCGACGCCCTCGATGACGCGGGCCACGAGCCGGTGGCCGATCCCGCCACGGCGGTGGCCTTTGCGCTCGAGCACCGCGCCGAACTCCAGGCCGAGCGGGGCCGCAGCCGGGTGGCGGCGCAGTCGCTCCGCGCCATCCGGTTCGAGTACCTGCCGAGCCTCGCGCTGGGCGGCCAGTACGTGCAGAGCGGGCGGACGCTCGGCACGCTCAGCGGCAGCTGGCTGGTGCAGCTCGGGGTCACGATCCCGGTGCTCGACGGGCTGCGGCGGCCGGCGCGGCAGCAGGAGCAGGCGCTCCGGCTGGAGGCGCAGCGCCTGCGCGAGCATGACGTGGAGCAGCAGGTGACCACCGACGTCCGCCAGGCCCTGCTCGACCGCTCCTCGGCCGAGCACCAGGTGGAGCTGGCCGGGGTGCGGCTCGCGCTCGCGGAGCGGGAACTCGCCCAGGCCAGCGAGCGGTTTGCCGCCGGCGTGGCCGGCTCCATCGAAACCACCAACGCCCAGGGCGGCCTCATCGCCGCGCGGGACGGGCTGATCCAGGCGCGGGTGAACGCCGCCGTCGCCCGCGTCAGCCTGCGCCGCGCCCTCGGCGTGCTCGACCAGCCCCAATGACCCCCGACCGCGGAACCCGCGCCATGTCCGACGCCGTCCTCGAGACCCCGACCGCCCTCGCCCAGCCGGTGAAGGCCCGTCGCCGCCCCCTGCCCCTCGTGATCGCCCTGGTGGGCGTGCTCGTCGCCGCCCTCTGGGGCTGGCGGCGCTATCAGTTCAACCTGAGCCATGTCTCGACCGACAACGCCCAGGTCGACGGCCACATCACGCCCATCGCGCCCAAGGTCCAGGCCTTCGTGAGCACGGTCCGGGTGGAGGAGAACCAGGCGGTGCGCGCCGGCGACACGCTGGTGGTCCTCGATGACCGGGACCTCCGGGTGCGCCTGGCCCAGGCGGAGGCGGAGCTCGCCAATGCCCGCGCCACCGGCGGCAGCCGGCGGGTGCCCGGCCAGGTGCAGGCGCAGCTGGCGGCGAGCGAGGCGCAGGCCCAGTCCACCACCGCCACGGTGGCGAGCGCGGAGGCGGCCGACCGGAAGGCCCGGGCCGACCTGGCGCGGCTGCGCGGGCTGGCCGACCGGGGCATCGTGGCGGCACAGCAGCTCGATGCGGCCCAGGCCGCGGCCGACGCCGCCGCCGCCAACCTCGAGGCGGCGCGCCGCCAGGCGGGGGCGGCGGCGGAGCAGGTCCATGCCTTCGCCGCGGGCGTCGGCGCCGCCGCGGCGCGGATCGCCAGCGCGGAGGCCGCCGTGGCCAGCGCCCGGCTGCAGCTCAGCTACACCGTGCTCACCGCCCCGGTCGCCGGTGTGATCGGGCGGCGGGCGGTGGAGCCCGGCGCGCTGGTGCAGGTGGGGCAGACGCTCATGTCGGTGATCCCCGACAGCGGCGTGTGGGTGACCGCCAACCTCAAGGAAACCGAGGTGGAGGCGGTGCGCGTGGGCGACTCCGTCAGCTTCACGGTGGACGCCTACCCGGGACAGACCTTCACCGGCCAGGTCTCCAGCCTGAGCCCGGCCACCGGGGCGCGCTTCGCGCTGCTCCCGCCCGACAACGCCACCGGCAACTTCACCAAGGTGGTGCAGCGGGTCCCGGTGCGGATCGAGGTGGGCGCCCCGGACCCGGCGCACCCGCTGCGCCCCGGCATGTCGGTCGTGGCCACCATCCGGACCCGCTAGGCGCATGGCCACCTTCGCCCTGCCGGCGCGCGTCCCGCGGCTGAGCCGCGAGGAGGTGTACCGGCACCGCTACCTGATCGCCTTCGCGGTGGTCTCCGCCAGCGTGCTCGAGCTGGTGGACACGAGCATCGTGAACGTGGCCATCCCCCACATGATGGGCAACCTGGGCGCCACGCTGGAGGAGATCGCCTGGGTGAGCACCGGCTACATCGTGGCCAACGTGATCATCCTGCCGCTCACCAGCTGGCTCTCCGACCGCTTCGGGCGGCGCAACTACTACACCGGCTCGATCGTGCTCTTCACGATCGCCTCGCTGCTGTGCGGCAACGCCCACACGCTCGAGGAGCTGGTGGCCGCGCGGGTGCTGCAGGGGATCGGCGGCGGGGCCCTCATCTCCACCGCCCAGGCCATCCTGTTCGACGTCTTCCCGCTGCGCGAGCGGGGCCAGGCCATGGCCATCTTCGGCATGGGCGTGATGGTGGGTCCCACCCTCGGGCCCACGCTCGGCGGGTGGATCACCGACAACTACTCGTGGCCCTGGATCTTCTACATCAACCTGCCGCTCGGCGTGATCGCCGCGCTGCTCACCTGGCGCTACGTGCCCGAGCCGGAGCACGAGGTCCACCGGGTGGACGCCATCGACTGGCCCGGGCTCGGGCTGCTGATCGTGGGCATCGGCACCCTGCAGGTGCTGCTGGAGCGGGGGGAATCCCGGGGGTGGTTCGAGTCGCGCGAGATCGTGGCGGAGACCGTCATCGCCGTCGCGGCGATCGCGGGATTCATCTGGCAGGAGCTCCGCGCGGCCCACCCCGTCGTGGACCTGCGCATCCTGCGCAACCGGCAGCTCGCCTCGGGCGTGACCTTCGGCCTGCTGCTGGGCTTTGCGCTCTACGCCAGCGTGTTCGCCCTCCCGGTGTTCCTGCAGGGGAGCCTCGGCTACACCGCCTGGGACACGGGGCGGGTGATCCTGCCCGGCGCCATCGCCAGCGCCATCACCATGGCCATCACGGGGCGGCTCACCGCGCGCGCGGACGCCCGGCTGTTCATCGTGACGGGGGTCGGGCTCTTCTTCTGGTCGATGTGGCTGCACTTCCACTTCACCCTCGACATCGGGATGCACGACCTGCTGCTCCCGATGATCCTGCGCGGCGTGGGGCTCGGCCTGATCTTCGTCCCCCTCACCCAGGTGGCGGTGGCCGACCTGCGCCGCGACCAGCTGGCCCAGGGCACCGGGCTCTTCAACCTCTCGCGCCAGCTGGGCGGCAGCTTCGGCATCGCGGTCGCGGCCACCCTGCTCACCCGCTTCACCGAGCAGGGACGGGAGGCGCTCCGCGCCCACCTGGCCGTCACCGAGCCCGCCACCGCGGCCTGGCTGCAGGGCGTGACGGCGCGGCTGGCCCGGCTGGGCGGGACGGCCCTCGAGGCCGAGACCCGGGCGCTCGCCCTGCTCGACCGCAAGCTCCACCTGCAGGCCAGCGTGCTCGCGTTCGAGAAGGTGTTCCTGATCATGGGCATCACCTTCGTGCTGGCGCTGCCGCTGCTGCTCGCCTTCCGGACCGGCCGCACCCAGGGCGGGGCCCCGCCGGCCCACTAGGCGGGGCGCCACCGGCGCGCGCCGTGGTAGATTTGCTCCCCCATGCCCCTGCCCGACCCGATCCTCGACGCGCTGGCCGCCGACGCCTCCCGCGACGCCGGCGAGCGCGTGCTCGACCTCGTGGCGCGGTACCTTGCCCGGACCGGCCGCGGGGAGGGCCCCGTCTCGACCGCGCGGACCGCAGAGGAACTCGCCGCCCGGTTCGCCGGCCCGCTGCCGACCGGCGGCCACCCGCTCGCCGAGGTGCTCGAGCGCCTGGAGCGCGAGGTGCTCGGCGATGTCACCCGGCTCACCCACCCGATGTACATGGGGCACCAGGTCTCGGCACCGCTCCCGGCGACGATCTGGATCGAGGCGCTGATCAGCGCGGTGAACGGCTCCACCGCCGTGCGCGAGATGTCGCCCAGCGCCAACGCCATCGAGCACCAGCTGGTGCGCTGGTTCGGCGCGCTCGCGGGCTACGGCCCCGCCTGCGGCGGCACCCTCACCTCCGGCGGCACCGAGGCCACCTTCTCCGCCCTGCTCGCGGCCCGCGCGGCCGCGCTCCCCGACGCCTGGGAACAGGGCGTCGGCGCCGACCCACCGGTGGTGGTCTACGGTGAGCAGGCCCACTACGCCGTCACCCGCGCCATCGGCGCCCTCGGCCTCGGCCTCCGGGCCGGGATCCCGGTCCCGATGCGCGACTGGCACATGGACGTGACGGCCCTCCGCGCCATCCTCGATCGCCTGGCCCGCGAAGGCCGCCCGGTCATGGCCGTGGTGGCCACCGCGGGCTCCACGCCGGTCGGCGCCTTCGACGACCTCGACGCCATCGGCACCGAGTGCGAGCGGCGGGGGCTCTGGCTGCACGTCGACGGTGCGCACGGGGCCTCGGCGCTGCTCTCGGAACGGCACCGCCACCGGCTCGCCGGGATCGGGCGGGCGCGCTCGATCGCATGGGATCCGCACAAGATGATGCTGCTGCCGCTGGCCGCCGGCCTGGTGCTGGTGCGCGAGGAGCGCGACCTCGACCAGGCCTTTGCCCAGCGGGCGCCCTACCTGTTCCACGGCGCGGCGGGCGAGCGGGTGTGGGACCAGGGCGTCCGCAGCTTCCAGTGCTCCCGCCGGGCCGACGCGATCAAGCTCTGGCTCGCGCTGGAGCGTTACGGCGCCGACGGCATCGGCCGGCTGTACGACCGCCTCTGCGAGATGACCACCACGCTGCACCGGCTGGTCGAGGCCCATCCCGCCTTCGCGGCGGTCCACACCCCCGAGTCGAACATCCTCTGCTTCCGCTACGTCGGCGGCGGCACCGTCTCCGGTGCGGCGCTCGACCAGCTCAACTTCGAGCTGCGGCAGCGCTACAACCAGGCCGGCGACGGCTGGATCACCACGACAGTGCTGGGCGGCCAGCGGGTGCTGCGCACCACCCTCATGAACCCGCGCACCGGGCTGGAGCACCTCGAGCGGCTCCTGGCCGGGCTCGCGACCGTGGGGCAGGCCCTGGAGCGCGGCGGCTGAGCACGCGCCGGGCCGTGGCCCGCCAGCCCGGACGCCCCTTCCCCCTGCCCGTCACGCGGCGCTAATTCCCGGCATGACCTTCCAGCGCAAGCTCCTCCTCGGCGTGTCGCTGATGGTGCTGCCGGCCCTGCTCATCGGCGTGGAGGCCATCCGCAGCAATGCGCTGGAGCAGCGCGCCCTGGAGACCCTCGGCGACCGGCTGGGCCGCAGCCGCACCTACGCCGAGCTCGAGACCGCCATGTTCAACCAGACCGAGGTGGTCTGGCGCTACCTGACGGGCCTCGATCCCGGCGCGCGCCGGGAGTACCAGCTGGCCGGCGAGGTCGTGCAGTACTGGTATGACCGCTGGCGCGCCGAGCTTGCGCCGGACGAGGCGCCGCTCGCGGAGCAGGTCTGGGGCATCCAGCAGCAGTTCACCCGGATGAGCGACAGCGTCTTCGGGCTGGTCGACCGGGGCGACCGCGCCCTGGCCTACCGCACCGCGCAGCTCGAGCTCCGCACCCGGCTGCAGCCCGCGCTCACCGCGCTCAACCGCCAGGTCTACCGCCGCACCCGCGAGACCAGCGTCTCGGGCGCCTTCGCCGGCGTGGCGGCCATCGTGCGCACCGAGCAGCGTGCCCTCATCGCGATCTTCCTGGTGGCGGTGGTGGCGGGCCTGGGCGCGGCGTGGCTCATGGCGCGGAGCCTGGCCCGGCCCATCAACGAGCTGCGTGCCGCCATGGCGGTGGTGGCCCAGGGCAACCTGGAGCACCCGATCGAGGCACGCTCGGCCGACGAGATCGGCGAGCTGGCGCGGTCGTTCGCGCAGATGACCGCGAGCCTGCGCCAGTCGCGGGCGGACATGGTCGGGCTCACCGAACAGCTGCAGGCCAAGGTGGCCCAGCTGGAGCGGACCCAGGCGCAGCTGGTGCAGTCCGAGAAGCTGGCCTCGATCGGCGAGATGTCCGCGGCGGTGGCCCACGGCCTCAAGAACCCGCTCGCCAGCCTGCGGGCCTCGGCCCAGCTGGTGCTCCGGCATCCCCAGTCGCCGGCCGCGCCCGAGCAGCTCGCCGCCATCATCGCCGAGGTGGACCGGCTCGACCGGCGGATCACCCACCTCCTTGCCTTCTCGCGCCCGTCGCCCTTTCGTCCGCAGCCGGAGCGGCTCGCGGCGCTGGTCGGGCAGGCGCTGCCGGCCTTTGCCGAGCGCGCCCGGAGCCAGGGCGTGCAGGTGGACCTGCAGGTGCCCGACGACCTCCCCGACATCGCGGCGGACGCGGTCAAACTGGAGCAGACGCTGGTGGAACTCATCTCCAATGCCTTCGACGCCATGCCGGACGGCGGCCACCTCACCCTCGCGGCCGCCGCGGCCCCCGGCCCGGACGGCCGCCCCGGGGTAGGACTGCGGCTGTCCGACACCGGCCGCGGCATCGCCGCGGAGGCGCTGCCGCAGGTGGGGCAGCCATTCTTCACCACCCGGCCGGAGGGCACCGGCCTGGGCGTGGCCACCGCCCGCCGGTTCGTGGAGCAGCACGGCGGCAGCCTGGCGATCGAGAGCGCGCGGGGGCGCGGCACCACCGTCACCGTGTGGCTGCCCGTGACCGCGGCGGGGAGCGCGGCATGAGCGGCAGCACCGTCCTGATCGTGGACGACGAGCGCACCCTGGCGCGCGCCATCAAGGCCTTCCTCGAGGCCTCGGGCTACGAGGCCACCGTGGCGGACGACGCCGAGGCGGCGCTGCCCCTCCTCGCCTCGCTGCGGCCCGACGTGGTCTTCACCGACGTGCGGCTGCCGGGCATGGACGGCATCGCCCTGCTGCGGAAGATCCGCGAGTTCGACCCGAGCATCTCGGTGGTGGTCATGACCGCGCACGGCTCGATCGAGGGCGCGGTGGAGGCCGTGAAGCTCGGCGCCTTTGACTACGTGAAGAAGCCGCTCGACCTGGAGGAGGTGAAGCTCCTCGCCGACCGCGCCCGGGAGACCAGCGCGCTGCGGCAGGAGCTCTCCTGGTACCGGCACCGCGCCGTCCGCGACGAGCCCTTCGGCGACGTCGTGGGCCAGTCGGCGGCAATGCGCGCCGTGCTGGAGCGCGCCCGCCAGATCGCCGCGCTCGACGACACCCCGCCGGTGCTCATCACCGGCGAGACCGGCACCGGGAAGGGGCTCGTGGCGCGCACCATCCACGCCTCCGGCCCCAGGGCCGAGCGGCCCTTCATCGACGTCAACTGCACCGCCCTGCCCGCGAGCCTGATGGAATCGGAGCTGTTCGGGCACGAGCGCGGCGCCTTCACCGACGCCCGGGAATCCAAGCTGGGCCTGTTCGAGGCGGCGGAGGGCGGCTTCCTCTTCCTTGACGAGATCGGCGACGTGGAGCTCGCGCTGCAGGGCAAGCTGCTCAAGGCCATCGAGGAGCGGGTGGTCCGGCGGGTGGGCGGCGTGCGCGACCGCAGGATCGACGTCCGCATCCTGGCGGCGACCAACCGCGACCTGGCGCGGGAGTCGGAGCGGGAGCGGTTCCGGCGCGACCTCTACTTCCGCCTGGCGGTGATCATCCTGGAACTGCCGCCGCTGCGGGCGCGGGGCGAGGACGTCTTCCTCCTGGCGGAGTTCTACCTGCGGCGCTTCTCCGCCAAGTACGGCCGCCAGGGGCGCCGCCTCAGCGCCGCGGCCCGGGACGTGATGCGGGCGTACCCATGGCCCGGCAACGTCCGCGAGCTGTCGCACGTCATCGAGCGCGCGGTGCTCTGGAGCCAGGAGCCGGAACTCTCCCCCGAGCACCTCGCGCTGACCATGCCCGGCACGGGGCCGGAGCGACCGGCCATGGACCCGGAGGCGATGGGCTCCGCGTCCGGGGCCGAGCCGCCGAGCCGCCGAGCCGCCGAGATGACCCTGGAACAGTGGGAGCGGACCCTGCTCGAGCAGGCCCTCCGCGACGAGGGCGGCAACCAGACCCGCGCCGCCCAGCGGCTCGGCATCTCCCGCGACACCCTCCGGTACCGGCTCAAGAAATACGGCCTCACTGGGTGATACGGCCCAGGTGGGTTTCCTCACCCAGCCTCGGGCCCAGGGACGGAAACCGGTCACGCCAGTCCTAACGCTCGCCGCACAAGGCATTTAGGCCGGGATCCGCGCCCACCGGTGCGACGGCACGCCGCCTGCATTCTTCCGGGCGACGTCGGGTGTTCCCTCCGCCCGACTGGGTGGTTCCACCCACCGACCTCCTACCTCTCTGCGGAGCAACGACCATGACCTGGACCAAGCCCGAAGCCGAAGTCGTCGCCGTGACCATGGAAGTCACCGCGTACGTCGCGACCCTCTAAGGTCCGACGCACCGGACGGGGCTCGCGATCATCGCGGGCCCCGTTTCCATTTCCACTCCCATGGACGTCATCCTCCTCGGCACCGCCGCGGGCGGCGGGTTCCCCCAGTGGAACTGCTGGTGCCCCCCGTGCCGCATCGCGCGGACGGACCCGGTCCGGGCCCACCCCCGGAGCCAGTCCTCGGTGGCCATTTCCGCCGACGGCCGCCGCTGGTTCCTGCTCAACGCCTCGCCCGACGTCCGCGACCAGCTGCGCCACCTGGATGGGCGCCCCGGCGAGGCACTGCGCCACGTGCCCGTCGAGGGGATCGTCCCCACCGACGCCGAGCTGGACCATACCCTGGGCATCGCCCTGCTGCGCGAGGGCCGGCGGCTGGAGCTCTACGCCACCCGCGCGGTGCTCGAGGTCCTCAACCACGATTCGCGCATCGTGCCGGTGACCTATGCCTTTGCGCGGGTGGTGGAACACGAACTCGCCCTGGAGCAGCCGGCCGAGCTCCGCTACCACGACGGCGGCGGCAGCGGGCTCGTGGTCACCCCGGTGGCGGTGCCGGGCGACCCGCCCCGCTTCGCGCGCCGCGACCTCCCAGGCCATACGGTTGGCCTGCTGGTCACCGATCGCGGCACGGGCGGCACGCTCGCCTTCGTGCCCGGGTGCGGCGGGCTCGACCCGGCGCTCGCCGCGCGGCTCGGCGCGGCCGACCTGCTGCTCTTCGACGGCACCTTCTGGGCCGATGACGAGATGATCCGGCTCGGCCTCTCGGAGCGCACCGCGCGCCAGATGGACCACCTCCCGGTGGGGGGGCCCGAGGGCAGCCTGGCGCGGCTGCGAAGCCTCCCCTGCGCCCGGAAGGTCTACACCCACCTCAACAACTCGAACCCGATGCTGGTCGAGGACTCACCGGAGCGCGCCGCGGTCAGGGATGCGGGGCTCACGGTGGGCGACGACGGCATGCGCTTCCGGGTGTGAGCTCCCCATGACCACCTCGCTCCAGGCCTCCGCCCTCGCCACGCCGCCCCGGCCGCCGGTTCCCGACCTGGCCCGGCCGCTCACGCCCGGGGAGCTCGAGGCCGCCCTGCGGAACTTCCACGGCTCCTACTACGTGGAGCATCCCTTTCACCAGCAGATGTACGCCGGCACGCTCACCCGGCGGCAGTTCCAGGGCTGGGTGGCGAACCGCCTGGCCTACCAGCGGGTGGTGCCGCGGAAGGACGGGGCCATCCTCTCCAACTGCCCCGACCCCGCGGTGCGGCGCGAGTGGCTGCAGCGGATCGTGGACCACGACGGCACCCGGCCCGGCGAGGGCGGGATCGAGCTGTGGATCCGGCTGGGCGTGGCGCTCGGCGTGCCGCGGGAGGAGATGGAGGATGAGCGGCACGTCCTCCCCGCGGTCCGCACCATCTGCGAATCGTACGTCTGGTTCTGCAAGTCGAAGCCCTGGGTGGAGGGCTGCGCCAGCTCGCTGACGGAGCTGTTTGCGCCGAAGATCCACCAGCAGCGCATCGAGGCGTTCCCGAGGCACTACCCCTGGATCGCGCCGGAAGCGCTCGACTACTTCCGCAGCCGGCTGGTCCAGGCCCCGCGCGACGTCCAGCACGGCCTCGCGATCGTGCAGCGCCACTGCACCACCGTGGAGACCCAGCGGGCAGCGTTCGAGGCGCTCCGGTTCAAGATCGAGATGCTGTGGGCCCTGATCGACGTGATCCACAATGCCTACCGCGACTGACGCGCGCCCCCGCCTGTGGCGGCTGGCCCGGCTGGGCCACGACCGGGTACGCAACCGGCCGGTGCTGCTGTGGCCGGAGGGGGCCATGTTCCTCAACGACTCGGGCCGCGCCATCCTGGAGCTGTGCGACGGCAGCCGCACCGTCGCGGCCATCGCCGGGGAGCTGGGGGCCCGCTACGGCGCCGACGTCCTCGCCGACGTGCGGGAGTACGTCGGCGACCTGGCCCGGCGCGGGCTGGTCACGCCCGGGGCCCTCGCGGCCGAGGCGCCGAGCCCACGCGCCGCCGAGTCGCCGAGCCGCCCCGCGGTGGCGCCGCAACTCGGCACGCCCACCACGCTGCTCGCCGAGCTCACCTATCGCTGCCCGCTGCACTGCCCGTATTGCTCCAATCCGCTCGAGATGTCCCGCGCCGACGCCGAGCTCGGCACCGAGGACTGGAAGCGCGTGTTCACCCAGGCCCGCGAGCTGGGGGTGCTCCAGCTCGGGCTCTCCGGCGGCGAGCCCCTGGTCCGGAAGGACCTGGAGGAACTGGTGGCGCACGCCCGGGCGGAGGGACTGTACACCACGCTGGTCACCAGCGGCCTCGGGCTCACTCGCGCGCGCGCCGAGCGGCTCCAGGCCGCCGGGATCGACCACGTGCAGGTCTCCTTCCAGGACACCGATCCGGTCAACGCCGACCGGATCGCCGGCATTACCCTGGGGCGGCAGAAGCAGGACGCCGCCCGGCTGGTGAAGGAGCTCGGCCTCGCCTTCTCGGTGAACGTGGTGCTCCATCGCGGCAACCTCGACCGGCTGCCGGAGATCATCGACTTCGCGGCAGAGGCGGGGGCCGACCGGCTCGAACTGGCCAACACGCAGTACTACGGCTGGGCGCTCAGGAACCGCGGCATGCTCATGCCCACCCGGGAGCAGGTGGAACGCTCGCGCCGGGTGGCGGAGGCGGCGATCGAGCGCCATCGCGGCGGCATGCAGATCATCTACGTGCTGCCGGATTACTACGAGGCCTGGCCCAAGCCGTGCTACGGCGGCTGGGGCAACGTCTATATCCTGCTCACGCCCGACGGCCGCGCCCTGCCCTGCCACGGCGCCACCCAGCTCCCCGGCCTGGAGTTCGTCAACGTGCGCGAGCACGACCTCGCCTGGATCTGGCGCGAGGCCCCGATCTTCAACGCCTTCCGCGGCGACGCCTGGATGCAGGAGCCCTGCAGGAGCTGCCCCCGGAAGGGCCAGGACTTCGGCGGCTGCCGCTGCCAGGCCTTCGCGCTGACGGGAGACGCCACCGCCACCGATCCCGTCTGCAGCCTGGCCCCGCGGCATGCGCTCATCGAGCAGGCGCTGGCCGAGACGACCGCGCCGCTCGATTATGTGTATCGGCAGGTCGCGCCGGCCTAGGGGAGGAAACGACGGAGGCCGGCGCATCGGCCGGCCCCCGCTTCCCGCTTCGCGCTGCCCGAAGTTACCGACAACTCTCCAGCGCCCCCGCCCGCTCGATCGTCACCAGCTGCTCGATCCGGCTGCGGAACGGCCGCTTCACCGGCCCGCCCACCGGCACCTCGACGTCGATCGTGATCGCCCGCTCCCAGCGGAGCGGCCCGACCTCCGGGGACCATTCGAAGGTTCCGACCTCGCGCTCGTGGCGCTGGGCCCGGACCGTGCTGGAATCCGGCAGCAGCCGCTGCTCCTCGCGTTCCAGGCTGCGTGTCAGGCGATAGCGTGCCACGCGGCGGCCGTCCCGGGTGCCATCGGGGAGGCGGAGGGTGACGGTCCCGAACGCATCGCGATGCCCCGTGCCTGGAGCCAGCACCGTGTCCGGCAGTGGCGGCAGCAGCTCCTCGAGCGCGTCCCCCACGTCGGCCACCTGGGCCACGTCATCGGGAACGAAGGGCCGGTCCGTCGCGGTGAACCCGCCCCGACGGGTGAGCACCCCGGTGTAGCGCCCGCCGATCAGGCCGTCGGTCGCGGGCACCAGGCGCTCGCCCGAGCCTTCCCGCGCGAGGAACAGGGTGTCGAACCAGGCCTCGAGGCCGATCAGCGAGTCCCGGGCCGTGGCGCGAAGCACCAGCACCCCGTCACGATCGGTCACCTCACGGCTGCGTTCCCCCCGGCTCTCGAGCTCGATGGTGGTGTGGATGGCCTGGCGGTACCGGGCACAGTCGAGCTGCAGCGGGTGATAGGCGGGCGCCCCCTGCGCGCCGAGCGGCGCTGCAAGGAGCAGCGCGGCGGGCAGGAGGGGCTTCACCGCGGCGGCCGGGCCCGGCTGCTGTCGGGGCGGGGGCTGACCCCGCCGGTGTGCCGCGCGGTGGAATCGCCGGGCGCCCGGAGGCTGTCGGCCTGGGCCGGGAGCGCGCGGGGCGCCGGGGCTCGGCCCGACCGCTTGCTGCGAACCACGTAGACCGCCCCCGCCACCACCACGAGCAGGAGCAGCCAGAGCAGCCACCGCGGCACGCGCGACCCCGGTCCCCGCCGGCGGGATGGCTTGCCATCCGGCATCAGAACCGGGATATCTCCGACGGAGCTCTTCCGCACGCGGTCCACGCAGGATCCTTCCAGAGGGGTATCGGGAGTATGCCACGTTCCTACATGATGCGCCACGCCACCGGGCTGGCCGCCGTCCTGGCGCTGGGCCTGGCCACGGGGGCAGTATCGCAGTCCGCCCCCGAACGGGTCCTGGTCCATGCCGGGCGCCTGATCGACGGCCTCTCCGACCAGCCCCGGACCGACCAGGGGATCCTGGTCGAGGGGACCCGGATCACTCGCGTGGGGCCCTGGGCCGAGGTCTCCGCGGCGGCCGGGGACGCCCGCCAGGTGGACCTGAGCGGGATGACCGTCCTGCCGGGCCTGATCGATAACCACACCCACATCCTGCTCCAGGGCGACATCACCGCCGAGGACTACGACGCCCAGCTGCTCAAGGAGTCGATTCCCTACCGCACCATCCGGGCCACGGTGGCGGCGCGGACGGCCCTGGAGAACGGTTTCACCACCCTCCGGGACCTCGAGACCGAGGGCGCGATGTACGCCGATGTGGACGTGAAGACCGCCATCAACCGGGGGATCATCCCGGGACCCCGGCTGTTCGTGGCCACCCGGGCCTTCAGCGCCACCGGGATGTACCCGCTCTCCGGCTACTCCTGGGAGCTCCGGGTGCCTGACGGGGTGCAGATCGTGGACGGCGTGGACAACATCCGCCGGGCGGTGCGGGAACAGGTGAAGTACGGCGCCGACTGGATCAAGGTCTACGTGGACCGGCGCTACTACCTGGGCGAGGACGGCCGCCTGCACAGCTGGCTCAACTTCACCGACGAGGAGCTCAAGGCCTTTGCCGACGAGGCCCACCGCCTGGGCCGGAAGATCGCCGGCCACGCGATCGGCTGGGACGGCATCGACGCGGCGCTGCGCGCCGGGTTCAACACGATCGAGCACGGCGACGGCCTCACGCCCGACCTGATCGACCGCATGGTGCGGCAGAAGGTCTACTGGTGCCCGACGATCTTCGTGGGGGCGTACGTGGCGGAGGGCCGGGGTGGCATCTGGCCGAAGATGGTCGACCTGGAGCGGCAGGCGTTCGGCGAGGCGGTGCGGCGCGGGCTCGTCCCCTACATCAGCTACGGCACCGATGCGGGCGGCTACGCCTGGACCGAGAACCAGGCCCAGGAACTCGACTACATGGTGCGCTACGGCATGACACCGATGCAGGCCATCAAGTCGGCCACCAGCACCGCCGCCCGGCTGCTGGACCAGTCCGCCAACCTCGGCGCCGTGGCCGAGGGCCGCTTTGCCGACCTGGTGGCGGTGGCCGCCGACCCGCTGGCCGACATCACCGAGCTGCAGCGGGTACGGTTCGTCATGAAGGGCGGGACCATCGTCAGGCAGTGAGTGCCGGCGGGGGCGGCGCCCGGCCGGGCCGCCCTACTCCGCCGCCATGAACGGATAGCGGTAGTCCTTCGGCGGGACGAAGTTCTCCTTGATGCTGCGGGGTGAGACCCAGCGCACCAGGTTGAGGATCGAGCCCGCCTTGTCGTTGGTACCGCTGGCCCGCGCGCCGCCGAAGGGCTGCTGCCCCACCACGGCGCCGGTGGGCTTGTCGTTCACGTAGAAGTTGCCCGCCGCGTGCCGCAGCGCCGCGTCGGCCTCGGCGAGCGCACGCCGGTCCTGGGCGAAGACCGCCCCGGTGAGCGCGTACGGGCTCGTCTGGTCCACCAGGGTGAGCGTCTCGGCCCACCGGGCGTCGGGATAGACGTACAGCGTGAGCACCGGACCGAAGAGCTCCTCGCACATGGTGCGGTAGGCCGGGTCCTCCACCTGCAGCAGCGTAGGCTCCACGAAGTAGCCCGTCTCCCTGCTGGCGCCGCCGCCGGCGAGCACCGTCACCCCGGGGTCCTTCCGGGCCTGGGCCAGGTAGCCGGTGAGCCGGTCCCAGGCGCGCTGGTCGATCACCGCGCCCAGGAAGTTGCGGAAGTCGCGCACGTCGCCCATGCGGATCTCGGACATCATGGCGAGCACCCGCTCCTTGACCCGTGGCCACAGGCTGGCCGGCACGTAGGCACGCGAGGCGGCGCTGCACTTCTGGCCCTGGTACTCGAACGCGCCCCGCACCAGCGCCACCGCCAGGGCATCCACGTCGGCGCTCGGGTGCGCCAGCACGAAGTCCTTGCCGCCGGTCTCGCCCACGATGCGCGGGTACCCCGCGTAGCCGCCCAGCTGCTGGCCCACGGTGCGCCACAGGCTCTGGAACACGGCCGTGGAGCCCGTGAAGTGGATGCCGGCGAGCCCCCGGTCGGCGAGCAGCGCGTTGCTCACCGCCACCGGGTCCCCGGGGAGGAAGTTGATCACCCCCGGCGGCAGCCCCGCCTCCTCCAGCAGCTTCATCACGTAGTAGTTGCTGAGCAGCGCGGTCTGGGCCGGCTTCCAGATGGCCACGTTGCCCATGATGGCGGGCGCCGTCGGCAGGTTGCCGCCGATGGCGGTGAAGTTGAACGGCGTGATGGCGTAGACGAAGCCCTCGAGCGGCCGGTGCTCCATCCGGTTCCAGGTGAGCGCCGATGATGCCGGCTGCTCCCGCAGCAGCTGCTCGGCGAAGTACACGTTGAAACGCCAGAAGTCGATCAGCTCGCAGGCGCTGTCGATCTCGGCCTGGAACGCCGTCTTGCTCTGGCCCAGCATGGTCGCGGCGTTGAGCCGGGCCCGCCACGGGCCCGCCAGCAGGTCGGCGGCCTTGAGGAAGACGGCCGCCCGGTCCTCGAAGCGCATCGCCGACCAGAGACGCCACCCCTCCCGCGCCGAGGCGATCGCCGCGGCGATGGTGGCGGCATCGGCGTGATGCGCCCGGGCCAGCACCCGGCGATGGTCGTGAGGGCTCACCACCGGGTGCAGGTCACCGGTGCGCACCTCCTTGCCACCGACGATCACGGGGATCTCGATCGTCTCGTCGGCCATCCGCGCCAGCTCGGCCTTGAGGGTGGCCCGCTCGGGGCTGCCGGGCGCATAGCCCAGGATCGGGTCGTTGACGGGACGGGGGATATTGGAGACGCCGTTCATCGTGTCCACCGGAACGAGGAGGCGGGAGTGTAGCGCCCCCGCCGCGAGCCGAGCAAGTCTGCCCGGCTGCCACGTCTCCGGACGCCCACACCCTTCCCCGCGCCGCCGCGAGCCGGTAACCTCGTGCCCACGGCAGCCCACACCCGGCCGGTCCCGGAGCCCCTGATGGCGTCTCGCCCCGCGATCCCACTCCTGTCCATCGCCCTCGCCCTGCTGCTCGGCGGCTGTGGCACCCGCCAGGGCGTCGCCACCCGGCCCGTCGCGCCGACGCCGGCCGACCCGCCGTCGGGGAGCGCCCAGCTCTCGCTCGATGGGGGCACCCTCACCGTGGGCCAGCTGCAGACCCGGCTCATGGCCCACGCCGACCGCGCCCTGGGCGAAGTGGCGCGCGCCACCGCCGCCGCGCGCCAGCGTGACTCATCGCCCGAGACCCGCCTGCTCACCCAGCTGGTCCAGACCGAGGTCGGGACCAGCGCGGTCACCCTGGCCGTGGCACCCGACCCAGAGGCCGCGCTCCTCGACCTCATGGTCTCGGCCGCCGCCCAGTCCCGCGCCCTCCGCCCCAGCGGCGATGCCAAGGGGATCGGTGCCGCCGCGCGGGCGCCGATGGCAGAGGCGCTGGGCCGGCTGGAGCGGGACATCTGGGCCCTCGGCGGGCGCGTGTACCCCGCCGGCGAGCTCGAGGCCCTCCGTGCCCGGGTGGACGCCTGGGCCGCCACCCGCACCGACCCCGCCTTCCCGGGCGTGGTGCGCCTGGCCGACCTGCCCGCCGGCGCTGGCGAGGCCCGCGCCAAGGGGCTCTTCGCCCCGCTCGAGGACGCCACCCGCCAGATCGAGGAGACCCGGCTGCTCGGCGAGCGCTTCCTCTTTCTGGCGCAGCGCCTGCCGCTGCTCTCCCGCTGGCAGGCCGAGGCGCTGAGCTGGGAGGCGATGAACACCCCCGAGGCCCGGCAGACCCTGGGCAGCGTGAGCCTCCTCTCGGGAAGCATGGCACGGCTGACGGCGCAGGCCGAGAGCCTCCCGGCCCTCATCGGCAGCGAGCGCACCGCGCTGCTCGCCGCCTTCGACTCACGGGAGGCGTCCCTGCGCGGCCTGCTCCACGAGGCAGGTGTCGTGACCCGGGACGGACGCGCCCTCGCGGAGTCGGGGGAGCGGCTCATGACCCTGTCGCAGCAGACCGCCGCCACCATGGGTGAGGCCATCGGCGCCGCCGACCGCCTGGTGGCGAGCCTGCGGGACCCGCGGGCGCCGGGCGGCGCGGCCTCCTTCGACGTGGAGAAGTACACCGTGGCCCTCCGCGAGCTGCGTGCGGCCACCGAGGCGCTCAATGCCGCCGCCGGCGCGGGCGCCGGCCTCACCGCCGCCGGGCGCGGCATGGTGGACCACGCGGCCTGGCGGGCCGCGCAGCTCCTGCTGCTCTTCTTCGGACTGCTGCTGGGGTATCGGTGGCTGGCGCCCAGGCTGGCGGGCGGCGCGCGCCCCTGACGGGGTTCAGGCGGTGGGCAGCAGCTCGATCGCGCTCGGCTGGACCGAGACGGTCCACTGCCGGTCGTAGTGCAGGCACAGCTTCTCGTGCACCAGCTTGGGCACCGCGATCTCGAGGTCATACCCGCGCGCGGGCGGGGTGCCTTCGCCCTCGACCACGAACTGCAGGGAGTAGGCGGCGCCCATGTTCACCTCGCCGACCAGGGTGCCGCGGACCAGGTTGACCTGGCGGCCGTCGGTGCCGCCGTAGCGGTCCTTCCGCATCAGGCGGACGTGCTCCGGCCGGATGAAGAACGCCACCCGGTCGCCCGGGGCCGGCAGGGTGGCACCCGCGGCGCCGTGCGCCGCCATGAGCAGGTGGCCGCGCCACACCAGTTGCACCCCCTCGGGTCCCGCGTTGAGCACCACCCCCTCGAGCACGTTGCGCACCCCGAGGGCCGCGGCCACGTCGGCGCTCGCCGGCCGGGAGAGGACCAGGTCCTTGGGGCCCACCTGGACCACGCGCCCGCGATCGTAGACCACGATCCGGTCGGCGAGCTGGCAGGCCTCCGCCAGGTCATGGGTGACCACCACCGCCATCTTGCCGAACCCGCGCAGCATGCCGGCCAGCTCGTCGCGGAGGCTGCGGCGCAGCGGGCTGTCGAGCGCGCCGAGGGGCTCGTCGAGGAGCAGCAGGTCAGGGTCGGGCGCCAGCGCGCGCCCGAGCGCGGTGCGCTGCTGCTGGCCCCCGGAGAGCGCGGCGGGACGGAGCCTCCGCACGTCGGTAAGGCGGAGCCGCTCGAGCAGCTCCTCCGTGCGCTGCCTCCGGGCGGCCCGCGCCAGCCGCTCCAGCCCGAAGGCGAGGTTCTCCTCGACGGTCAGGTGCGGAAAGAGCGCGTAGCCCTGAAACACCGCGCCGAGCCGGCGGTCCCGGGTGGGGCGGTGTATCCCGTGCACGGAGTCGTAGAGGGTCTGCCCCCGCAACTCGACCCGGCCCCCATCGGGCCGGATGAGCCCCGCGAGGCACTCGAGCGTCAGCGTCTTCCCGGCCCCCGAGGGGCCGAAGAGGGCGACCACGCCCTCGTCAGCCGTCCATTGGACGTCGAGGGTGAAGTCGGGGAAGTGCTTGAGCAGTTCGACGGAGAGCATGGGCTCAGCTTACGGCGCGCGTGAGGCGCGCGGTCGAGAGCAGCAGCAGCACGGCGCAGGTCAGCGCCACCAGTCCCACCGTGCCCGCCTGCGAGGGCGTGGGTGCCACCCGTGCCACCAGCAGCGTGAGGGCCACCTCGCCCACCGCGCGCGCGAACGCCAGCCCCACGCCGGCGGCCACGCCGCGCCACGCCAGCGGCAGCGTCACCGCCCAGAAGAGGCTCCACTCCGAGCGGCCCAGGGTCCGCGCCGCCTGCTCCAGCCGGCGGTCCACCCGGGCGAACTCGGCCTGCGCCGAGCGCACGAACATCGCCAGCGCGCCGGTGGTGGCGATGAGCACGCCCATCCGCCAGTCGAAGGCGGGCACCAGCCCGACCAGCGCCAGCCCCCGCGCCACGGCCGGCTGCTGGCCCAGCAGCACCACGCAGTATCCGAGGAGGGTGGCGGGCAGCACCAGCGGCAGCAGCAGCAGCGCCTGCAGCGGCGACTTGCCGCGGAAGGCGTGCCGCCCGAGCAGCCAGGCCAGCGGCAGGCCGATCAGGCAGGCCAGTCCGGTGGCGAGGCCGGCCACGGAAAGCGCGAACGCGGAGGGTTCAGTCACGGCCGATCATGACCTCGGTGGACTTGATGACCGCCAGCACCTCGTCTCCCGCCTTGAGCCGCAGCCGCTCCGCCGAGGAGCGGGTGATGATCGAGACCAGCTCCTGCCCGCCGATGTCGAGTCGGACCTCGCACATGAGCCCCTCGATCGTGAGCCCGCGGATCCGGCCCCGCAGCTGGTTGCGGGCGCTCAGCTCCACGCTGCCGGCGGCCGCCGGCGCGCGCGGCGGCCCGCCGAGCAGGGCCTCCACCTGGTCGCGCGGGAAGAGCCACTTCCGGCCCACCCGCGTGGCCGGCAGCTTGCCGGCGCGCGCCAGGGCCTGCACCCGCTTCACGTTGAGGTGAAGCAGACGGGCGGTCTCGGCGACGGTGAGGAGGTGCAGGCAGCCTTCCAGATGGGATTCGACGGAAGGGTAAGGTGGCGCGTCCGGAAGGCGGGCGGAAGGGGCCGCTCGGCGGCGCCCGCTCATCCTCCGCCGGGCGCCGGCGGCTGCGCCAGCCGAGGGCACGCGACTGGGGTTGGCGTCAGGCGTACGCGGCCACGCTCGTGGCCTTGAACGAGGCATAGACCGGCTGCCCCACCGCGAGGCCGAGCCGCATCGCCGCCTCGGCGGTCACCTCGGCCACGAACGACGGCGACGGGCCGAGGACCACCCGGACCCGCTCACCGTTGGGCGGCTCCGGGAGGATCTCCTCCACCACGCCGGGGAAGACGTTCCGGGCGCTCGCGCTCGGAGGCTCCCGGGAGAGTGTCACCTGGTCGGGACTGACCACCAGGAACAGCTCCTCGCCCGCCTCGGCGGCCAGCAGCGTCACCACGCCGCGCGGCGTCTCGAGCGCCACCTCCTCGCCGGGACCACGATGCCGCACCCGCCCGGGCAGCAGGTTGAGCCCCAGCAGCGTGGCCACGTAGCGGGTGCGCGGCCGGCGGAGCAGCGCCGGCGCGTCGCCACTCTGCGCCACCCGGCCACGGTCGAGCACGGTGATCCGGTCGCCGAACAGCATGGCCTCGAGCGGGGAGTGGGTCACGAACACGGTGACGCAGGGCAGCTCACGCAGGGTGCGCCGCAGCTCGGTCCGCACCGCGTGGCGGGTCTCCAGGTCCAGGGCCGAGAGCGGTTCGTCGAGCAGCAGCAGCGCAGGTTCGAGGATCAGCGCCCGTGCCAGCGCCACCCGCTGCTGCTGGCCGCCCGAGAGCTGGGCGGGCCGGCGGCCGGCCAGCGCCTCGAGCCCCAGTCGCTCCAGGGCGGCATGCGCACGCCGGCGGGCCTCACGCCGTCCCACGCCCGTGGCCACCAGCCCGAAGCCGACGTTGTCGAGGACAGCGAGGTGCGGAAACAGCGCGTAGTCCTGGGAGAGGTAGCCCACCGGGCGCGCTGGGGCCGGCCGCCAGGTGCCGTCCGCCGTGTCGCACCAGGTCTCCGCGCCGACCTGGATCTGCCCGACATCCGGGCGCAGCAGCCCGGCCAGCAGCCGGAGCACGGTGGTCTTGCCCGAGCCGCTCTCGCCGACCAGGACCAGCGTGCTGCCGGGCGCCGCCTCGAGTTCGCACTCGAGGTGGAATTCACCGAGCGCGTGGCGGAGCGAAGCGCGGAGCACGGGGCGGCGCGAAGAGGCCCAGTCCCGCCTGCCGCATCGCGGCGAGCAGGACGGCAGCCATGATGATGAGGAGCAGCGAGAGCGTGGCCGCGGCGGCCAGGTCCTCCTGCAGCAGCAGGTACACGTCGAGCGGGACGGTGCGGGTGGTGCCGGCGAGGTTGCCGGCAAAGGTGATGGTGGCGCCGAATTCGCCGAGCGCCCGGGCCCAGGCCATGCCCACGCCCGCCACCAGGCTCGGCAGCGCCAGCGGCAGTCGCACCCGCCAGAAGGTGTGCATCTCCCCCGCCCGGAGCGTGGCCGCGGCGTCCAGGAACCGCGGGTCTACCGCCGCGAAGCCGGCGCGCGCAGCGCCCACGAAGAACGGCACCGCCATGAACACCTGCGCCACCACGACGCCCGCCGTGGTGAACGGCAACGTGATGCCGAAGGCCGAGAGCGTGCCACCCAGGAGCCCCGCGCGGCCGAAGGCCATCAGCAGGGCGAACCCGGCCACGGTCGGCGGGATGACCATCGGCAGGTCCATCAGGATCTCCAGCACCCGCTTGCCGGGGAACTCACGGGTGGCGAGCAGGTGGGCCATCGGGAGCCCGAGCAGCACGGACACCGCCGTGGCGACCCCGCTCGTCAGCAGGCTGAGCCGCAGCGCCTCCCGCACCTCGGGCGCGCCGAGTTGTGCCACCAGCGTGGGCGGTGGCACGCGGAAGAGCAGCGCCACCACCGGCAGCGCCACCAGCAGGGCGAGCAGCGCGGCCAGCACGAGCATCGCCACCTGGCCCGTCACCTCCCCCCACCGGGGATGCGATTCGCCGGGCATCAGGGGGCCGCGGGACCGGGTGGCAGGAAGCCGCGCGCCGCGAGGAAGCCCTGCCCCTCGGCCGACAGCACCAGCGCGATGAACGCGTCCGCCAGCGGGGCCTGGCCTCCGGCCACGGCGGCCATCGGGTACTCGGCGATCGGGTTGTAGGGATCGGGAATTTCGAGCAGGGTCAGCGCCTCGCGGCTGCGCGGGCTCACGTCGGTGACATACGCGATCCCGGCATCGGCCTCGCGCAGCTGCACCTTGGCCACCACCGCCCGGACGTTCTCCTCCTCGGAGACCAGGTTGCCCAGCACCAGCCGGTCATAGGCCGCCGGGAATCCCGGCGCGGCAGTCAGGCGGCGCAGCGCCTCACGGCTGTAGGCCCCCACCGGCACCTGCGCCCCCGCCAGCACCAGCTTGAGGCCCGGCCGGGTCAGGTCCTGCAGCTTGTCTACGTAGCCGGGATTGGACCGTGGGAGCACGACCACGAGCCGATTCCGCGCAAAGGTGGCCGGTGCGGAGGAGAGCAGGTTGTGCTCCTTCGCGTAGGTCATCCACCGCTGGTCGGCGGTGGCCAGCACGTCGGCCCGGGCCCCCTGCTCCAGCTGCGTGGCGAGGACCTGGCTGCCCGCGAAATTGAGCCGCACCGTCACCCCGGGATGGGCCTGCTCGAACGCCTTCCCGATGTCGGTGAAGGCCTCCGTGAGGGAGGCCGCCGCGAAGACGGTGAGCGTCTGCTGTGCGGCGAGCGGGGCCGCCACGAGGGCGCCCGGCAGGAGGAGGCCAGTCTTCAGCCACCGGCGGGCACGGCCGTGGGAGCGGTTCACTGAGACCTCATATGGGAGCTCGAAACGGAGATACTGGGATATATAGAGATATCTAGAGTCTTTCAAGGGCCAAAAAAACGGGCAGGCACCAGCCTGCCCAGTCGACTCCGTTTCCTGCCCGCTACTCAACCAGCGACTTCACCACCTCCACGAAATGGTCCGTGTCGATCGGCTTGTGCAACACGCCGCGCGCTCCCAGCGCCATCGCCTCCTCGGGGATCGCGGGGGAGCCATCGGCGGTCACCACCACCACCGGGATCCCGTGCGTCGCGGGGTTGTCCTTGAGCTTCCGCAGCAGTTGCGGCCCGCCCCCGGCCGGCATGTGCCAGTCCACCAGGATGAACTTCGGGTGCTGCCGCTGCGCCACCAGGAAGCCCTGGATCGCGTCGTAGGCCGAGACGGCGGTGAGGCCACGAGTGGCGAGCACCGCCCCGAGCAGGCGCGTCATGTCCGCATCGTCGTCCACCACCAGCACGGTGTTGCCCGCCGGCGCGTGGACGCCGGTGCCGGCGAGCTGGTACTTGAGTTGGATCGATGGCCGCCGCTCGTCGCTCATCCATCTGCCTTCGGCACGGGTGTCCGGTCCTCCACCAAAGTATCGCCCTCGATGGCCGGGCGCTCCAGTTGGTGGAGGCCTCGCGATGGCTTCGCCGTCCGTGAGTGCCCGAAAATCAGTCACACGGTCACGGATTATCTTCGGGCCGTGCCACGCACCCAACCGCTTGGGCCCCTTGGTGATGCCATGAGAGAGTCGGCGGGGACCCCGAACGTCCCTTGTGTGAGGGACCCAAGGGGGGGCTGGACAGATCGGGGGGCCGAGTGCCAGACTGGCCATGCGGCCTTCCTCCTGGATGGGCCGCGTTTGCATCCTCCGACCAACCGGAGGGTTCGATCTCGCGACTGACAGCACCCTTGGGTCGCGACCCCTATCTGCGGGGGGGGCGAGGTGTACTTGGGGAGCCGGTAGGGCCGCGCAGGCGGCCCTAGCTGAGGGGGGGAGAGCCCCACCGGCTCGAATGGTCACCAGACCGAGTCCCGCTTCACAACTGAAAGAGGAGTCTGTGAGAGTCCTGGTGTTGGGCTGTGGCGCGGTGGGGACCGTGTCCGCCCTGAGGTTCGCGCAGGAACCTTCCTGCGAGCAACTCGTCATTGCGGATGCCGTCCCGGGCCGGGCCCAGCAGCTGGCCGACCGGATCGGACGCCCGCACGTGACGGCGCTGACGCTGAACGCGGGCGACCAGGTCGCCGTGGCCCGCGCCCTCCGTGAGACCCAGAGCACGATCCTGCTGAACGCGGCCCTTCCGGCCACCAACCTGATCGTGATGCGCGCCTGCCTGGACGCCGGCGCGGATTACATCGACATGGCGTCGGGGGGCGCCGAGAACGACGGCACCCCGAAGCTGCCGGACCAGTTTGCGCTGGACGCCGAGTTCCGGGCCGCCGGCCGCCTGGCGCTGCTGGGGATGGGGGCCGACCCGGGCACCAGCAACATCTATGCGGCGTACGCCGCCAAGCACCTGCTCGACGAGGTCACCGAGCTCCGCATCCGGGACGGTGACAACTCGGTCTGCGAGGGGCACACCGGTTTCCTGCCGGTCTTCTCGCCCTGGGTGTTCATCGACGAGTGCACCTGTGGCGCGGTCTCCTGGCGCGACGGGCAGTATCACCTCGAGGAAGCGCTGTCGGGCTATGAGCCGTTCGACTTCCCCGAGCTGGGCGTGCTCAACACCTACTACGTGGACCACGAGGAAGCCCGGACCATGCCCATGTTCTTCCCGGGCCTCAAGGTCGCGGACTTCAAGCTCTGCCTGGACGACACCACCTGGCATACGCTCAAGGTGCTCAAGGACCTGCGACTCAACGGCAAGGAGAAGGTGCGGGTGGGGGATGTCGAGGTGTCGCCGCGCGACCTGGTGGTCTCGCTGCTCCCCGAGCCCAAGAACCTGGCCGGGCGGATGCGGGGCAAGACCTGTGTCGGTACCCTCGCGCGTGGCCTGCGCGATGGCCAGGAGCGGGCCTACTACATCTACAACATCACCAGCCACGAGCAGGCGTATCGGGAGCTCGGGGTCCAGGCCACCGCCTACCAGACCGGCGTGCCGCCGGTGATCGCCGCCCGGCTCATTGCCAGCGGCGAGTGGCGGGGCACCGGTGTCTGCTCGCCGGAGCAGTTCGACCCGGACCCGTTCATGCGCCTGCTCGACGTGAGCGGCATGCCGTGGCATATCCGCGACGAGCAGACCGGCGTGATCGACCCGGAGTACATCTGGATCGAGGAACCGCTGGCGGCGTAACGGCCGGGACTGCGGCGCGGGAAACGGGAAACGGATGAAGCCCGAGGGCCTCACCCGCTTCCCGTTTCCCGTTTCCCATGACGCCTCACCCCTCAGAACGCTGCCCGGACCCCCACCGCCCCCGGCTCCAGGAGGAACCTGGGCGCCGAGAGCCCGAACACCCGCCAGCGCCCGTTCATCAGCTTGGCGCTCGCGATCCCCACCAGCGCGCCCGCCGCCACATCGCTGGCCCAGTGCCGGTTGTCGTTGACCCGCGACCAGGCCGTCAGGGTCGCCGCGCCGTAGAGGGCCACCGACACCGGCAGGCTCCCGATCTCGTCCCCCAGCCCCGCCGCCAGCGCGAAGGCCATGGTGGTATGTCCCGAGGGCCAGGCATCCCGACCCGAGAAGGGCTTGAAGAGGAAGGCGTCGGTGGTGGTGGCGGGCCGCTTCCGGCCCACCACGGGCTTGAGCAGGTTCGTCGCCAGGGCTGCGGTGAACAGCCCGGCGGTCATCCGCCCCCCTGCGCGAACCACCCGCCCGTCGCCGACCACCGTGCCGACCGCGAGGGTGCCGAGTGCGGGGAGGGCATAGATCGGGAACTCCCCGAGCCGGCGGGCGGTCCTAGCCAGGTCGTCCCCGCCCGGCGTTCGGTGGGACTGCGCCTGGTCCTGGATGCCCTGGTCGCCGAGGGAGATCACCGCCACCGCGCCGACCGCGGCGAGTCCGTGGTACCAGCGAATGGGCCGGGCAGCCGGGGCCGCGGGCCGCGGCAGGGCTGGGCCCGAGGTCGGGGCGACAGGCGACGGGGACCAGGCGAGCAACGCTGCCGCGCGGGCCTGGCCCCGGAGTGCGCCCGGGGCGCCAAGGATGGACAGCGCGAGGAGGGCGCCGCCGGCGCCGAGGTTGCGCGGCATGGCTGCAATCTAGTACCTTCGGGCGTCTCGATCCCCCTTTCCATATATGTCCATGCGCGCCTCCCATCGGATCATCGTCGCCCTCGCCGCCGTCACCCTGCTCGGCGCGTGCCGCGACTACAACTTCACCCGCCACGTGGCGAGCCAGGACGGCCTCGTGCCGGCCGACCAGTATGCGCGCTACGGCCGGGAGCAGGCCATCGCGGTCGCCATCGGGCGCGAATTCGCCCGGCCCTACAATTCCGGCCCCGAGGCCCAGGTGGACGTGGTGATCAACTACGCCCGCAACAACTTCGGCAAGGACATCACCGACATCTCCGGCGACCCGCAGAGCCACCGCATCGTGGTCACCTTCGCGAGCGGCTGGCGCACCGCGATCGTCCCGATCGACGATGGCAAGACCGGCAGCGACACCAAGATCCCGTCCTGACCGCGGCGCGGCAGCGCGCGGTGACATCCCGAGGGGCGGGCCCGGTGCCCGCCCCTCGCCGTATCCGGGGGCTGCATGACCGACCTCCTCGTCACCTTCGTCACCACGCCCGACGAGGCCCTCGCCTCGCGCATCGCCGCCGCCGCCGTGGACGCCCGGCTGGCCGCCTGCGCCCAGGTGTACGGTCCGGTGCGGAGCACCTTCCGGTGGGAGGGCGCCGTGGAGCAGGCCACCGAGTGGGGCTGCCAGCTCAAGACCACGCGGGCGGCCTTCCCCGGCCTCGCGGCCCTGATCCGGGAGCTGCACCCGTACGACGTGCCCGAGATCATCGCCATCCCGATCGTCGCGGGGCATCCCCACTACCTCGCCTGGATCACGGACGCCACGTCCGGTCCCACCTGACCCCCCCGGGCCGCCGAGCGCGGCCCGCCATGGAGGCCCAGTGCCGACCACCCGCCCCACCCCGCCCCCGGGCGAGTTCCTGTACCTCCTCGCCGGCGACGCCGATGACTTCGTGGCGGCCTGCGCCGAGCTGCTGCCGGCCGACATCGCCGAATCGCTGAACGACCTGCCGCCCGATGGCGCCGCCCGGGTCCTCAGCGCGCTGCCGTTCCATGTGGCGGTGCAGGTGCTCGACGAGCCGATGCTCGAGCGCCGCGAGGAGCTGGTGGAGCACCTCCCCGATGCCGTCGCGGCCCCGCTCATCCAGGGGCTCTCCGCGGACCAGCAGGTGCGGCTGTTCCGGCAGATCAAGGAGGGCGACCGGGCCCGGCTGCTGCACGTGCTCGACGCGCCCACCCGGGAACAGCTGGCCCGGCTGATGAGCTACCCGCCGCAGAGCGCCGGCGGACTGATGACCACGGAGTACCTGGGGATCCCCTCCAGCTGGACCGCGCTCGACGTCCGGCAGCATATCGCGAGCGTGGGGCGGGCCAAGGAGACGGTGTACGCCGTCTATGTGCTGGAGGAAGGCACCCAGCGGCTGGTGCGGGTCACCAGCCTGCGCGAGGTGATCATGGCCGACTCGGGCACGTCGATCATGGACATCGGTGAGGGCCGGAAGCCCGTCACCGTCACCCCGCTGACCGACCGGGAGGAGGTGGCGCGGCTCATCGCGCGCTACAACCTGCTGGCCATCCCGGTCCTCGACGACCGGGGCCACATCCTGGGCATCGTCACCGTGGACGACATCATCGACGCCCTCATCAGCGAGCAGACCGAGGACGTGCAGAAATTCGGCGGCATGGCCGCCGTCGAGGAGCCCTACCTCGACACCGGATTCTGGGAGCTGATCCGGAAGCGGGCCGGCTGGCTCTGCGTCCTCTTCCTGGGCGAGATGCTCACCGCCACCGCCATGGGCTTCTTCGAGCACGAGATCAGCCGCGCCGTGGTGCTCGCGCTGTTCATCCCGCTCATCATCAGCTCCGGCGGCAACTCCGGCAGCCAGGCCACCAGCCTCGTGATCCGGGCGATGGCGGTCCGCGAGGTGACCCTGGCCGACTGGTGGCGCGTGGCGCTCCGGGAGCTTCCCACGGGGCTCACCCTCGGACTCATCCTCGGCGCCATCGGGCTGGCCCGGATCGAACTGGTCCATGGGCTGGGCTGGTACGACTACGGCCCGCATCACCTGCTGATCGGCATCACGGTCGCAGCGGCGCTGGTCGGCGTCGTGATGTTCGGCTCGTTTGCCGGCTCGATGCTGCCCTTCATCCTCCGCCGCGTGGGATTCGACCCCGCGAGCGCCTCGGCGCCCTTCGTGGCCACCCTCGTGGACGTGACGGGGCTGGTGATCTACTTCTCGGTGGCGTACGTGGTGCTGCGGGGAACGCTGCTGTAGCGGGCGGGAAGCGGCAGGCGGGCCGGGGTACCGTCTTACCGCCCCACCGGCTCCAGCACCACGACCGGCGCCGGATGCAGGATGCTGTCACCGCTCACCCGGAGGGCGGCGTCCAGGCTGTCCACATCCCACACCACCAAAGCCAGGCGGTCGTCGGAGTCGCGGAAGCTCAGCATGTCCTGCGGCGCGAGGAAGCGCTGCTTGGTGGCGCGGTTCTGGGTATCGGCGAGGTAGGGATGGGTGTGAAACGTGCCGAGGTAGCCGGGGACCCCCGAGCAATCGCCCGTCACCGCGAGCATCAGGCGCTTCATGTTGCGCGCGGGCACGAAGCCGCGCACGATCGCGCTGTCGCCGTGGAGCTCCCCCTGCAGGCAGCCGAGAAACTCCCGCTGGGTGGCCCGGACGGTCCCCAGGCTGCGTTCCATCCAGTTGAGGTCGGCCAGCTGGTCCCAGTTGGCATTGCCGCTGACCCAGATGGCACTCATGGAATCCAGGACCCCGCGCTCGACGACGACCACGGCAGCGGGGTCCTGCCGCCGGGCCACGAGAGGCATGCCGCTGAGCATGACGACGAAGAGCAGGAGCGGGCGCATGCCGGAGGATAGCGCCGGTCGCCCGGTTTGACACCTTTCCGCCCCCTCCTACGTTTCACCCGCTGACCCCCTTCGGAGACCCGCGATGACCGACCGCCCCGCCGGCGCACCCTCCTTGTTCGAGGACCTGCTGGACATCCTCTACAAGCCGGCGGAGGTGTTCGCACGCCGGCGGGAGACCGTCGCCTTCGGCGCGGCGATCGTCGTGCTGTCCGTCCTCACCGCCGCGGTGCTCCTGGCCACCCGTTCCGCCTTCGAGCCGGCGCTGGAGGCCATGGCGAAGCAGCAGATCGCGGAGGTGATGCGGCAGAACCCCACCCTGACCGAAGCCCAGATCGCGCCGATGCGGGGAATGATGCGCACCGGCACCCTGGTGTCGATGGCCGTCTACCCGGCGATCGCGCCGTTCCTGATCGGGCTGCTGCTGTGGGTGGCCGGGAAGTTCTTCGAGAGCCGGGCCGGGATCGGCGCCGCCATCATGGTGGCGGCGTATGGCTATGTGCCGCGCTTCGTCGGGTTCATCGCGGCCAGCATCATGGCGGTGCTGCTGCCCGAGGGTCAGGTCACCAGCCTGTTCAGCCTCTCCCTCAGCCCGGCCCGTTTCATGGACCCGGGCACCTCGGCCGGCGTGCTCGGCGCGGCCGCCCGGCTCGACGTCTTCCTGCTGTGGCAGACGGTCGTGTGCGGCATCGGCATGAGCGTCATGGGGCAGGTGTCCCGGGGCCGCGGCATGGCCATCGCCTTCATCGTCTGGGCCCTGGGGTTCATCATGCTGATCCCGGCCCTGGTCAAGGGATAGCCCCGCCGGGCCTAGTCGAGGCCGGGAAGCGGGCCCGCCGCGCGCAGCTCGGCGCCGCCGGACCAGGTGCTCCAGGTGAGCGGGCAGGGATCGCCGAAGGGCGGATCGGGGTGGCCCGGCGCATCCAGCAGTTCGTGGAGCATCTCGTGCCGGACCACCATCTCGTGCTCCAGCCAGTCCTCCGCGATGTAGATGCTGTGGTTGTCCTCCCACCGCCCCGCGCACGTGCCGGTGGGGCACTCGAAGGCGTGCCCCGGCACCTTGAACCACTGGACGCGCGCCAGGCTGCCGGTGCGACCGGAGCACTGCTCGGTCCGCGCCCACCAGGCGCGGTAGATCGCCGGAGGCTCGATGCGCTCCGCGTCCTCGGGCGCAAAGCGCGAGCATCCGCCCAGCAGGGCGCCAACCACCATTCCCACACCGGCAACCAGCGGTGACCGCATCGCGACAGGACCCGCGCGGCACGGCGCGGTGGCCCCCGCCCGGGGGGGGTGGGCTGGGGTTGCCTCGACTATCGGCGGGAAGCCCGGGGAGAGTGAGCGGTGGGAGATCCCCGGTCACGGCATGCGCCGCCTTGCTGACCCATCTGGCGGCCCGTACCTTCTCGGTGCGACCCAGGGAAGGCACTGACCGTGATGGTGACCGGGGATGCGGCTGCGTCAGGCAGCGGCAAGTCTAGCACCGCCCCGTCAACCGAGCGTCAGATGAGCCGGACCCGGCAGGATGTGCCCCCCCATCCCTCCCCGCTGGACCTCCGGGTCCTCGGCGCCGACGCAGCCCTGTCGCGGCGGGGGATCGAGGCCGACATCCTGCTCGGCCCCGGGAAGCCGCTCTCCCTCCTGGCCTACCTGGCCTGCTCCCCCCGCCGCACCACCTCCCGCGAGCACCTGGTCGACCTGCTCTGGTCCGACCTCGAGCCGGACCGGGCCCGGCATGCGCTGCGGCAGACCGTCTGGTACCTGCGCCAGCTGCTCGGCACCGAGGGCCTCGTCACCCGGGGAGACACGCTCGAGCTCACCACCACGCTGGTGCTTGACCGCGATCAGTTCCTGGCGGCGGTGGAGGACGGGGAGCTGGCGCGGGCCGCGGCCCTGTACCGCGGGGACTTCCTGGCCGAATTCGCGGCCCCGGGTGGGGTGGAGTTCGAGCACTGGGCGGACGTGGAGCGGCAGCGGCTCCGTTCCATCTTCCTCCGCGTCGCGGAGACGCTGGTGCGGCAGTGGCTGAACGAAGGGAACCTGCGCGACGCGAACCACCTCGCCCGCCGTGCCCGCGACGCCGATCCGGCGAGCGAGAGCAGCTGGCGACTGCTGTTCGAGACCCTGATCCAGAGCGGCGACCGCCTAGCGCTGACGCTCGAGGTGGACCAGTTCGAGGAGCGTCTCGCGAGCCTCGGCCGCACCCCCGACCCGGCGACCCGGACCCTGCTGGCGCGGGCACAGGTGGCCGTCCGGCTGGCCGCGCCGGGCGTGGAGGCGCCGGGTCTCGCCGCCGAGCTGGTGGGCCGCGAACGGGAGTTCGGGGCCATCGTCGCGGCGTGGCAGGCGCCGGGGCTCGCGGCGCGCCACCTGCATATCGTGGCGCCGGCGGGACTCGGGAAGACCAGGTTGCTCGGCGACGTCGCGGTGCGCCTGCGGACCCTCGGGGCGCGGGTGGTCTCGCTGCGGGCCAATCCCGGCCAGCGCGAGATCGGCTACAGCTTCGTCGCGGCGCTGGCCGAGCAGCTGGCCCTCCTGCCCGGCGCGGCCACCATCTCCCCGGGGAGCGCGGGCACCCTTGTGGCCCTCTGCCCCGCGCTCTCCAGCCGGTTCAGCCAGCCCGCCGATCCCTCCACCGGGGAGGAGGCGCTCCGGCGGCGCGCGGCCGCCATCGCGGAGCTGCTGCGGATGCTGGCGGAGGAGCAGCGGGTGGCCCTGCTGCTGGATGACCTCCACTGGCTCGACACCTCCTCGCGCCGGGTCTTCGGCAGCCTGCTGGTCCAGCTCAACGCACCGGGCCTGCTGATCGTCTCGGCCGCGCGCCCGGTGGCCGGTGCCGACCTCGGCATGGAGCGCACCGAGTACCTCAGCCTCCCGCCCCTGACCGTGGAGCAGGTGCGCATCCTCATCACGAGCATCGGGCGCCTGCCGGAGGAGCCGTGGGCCCCTACCCTGGCCCCCGCGCTCACCCGGGCGACCGCAGGCTCGCCGCTGCTCCTGCTCGAAACCCTGCAGCTGGCGATGGACCGCGGTTGGCTGCGGCTGGCCGACGGCACCTGGCAGTGCGGGTCACCAGAGGCGCTCGCCCGTGGCCTGGAGGGCGGGAGCGCCCTGCGGCATCGCATCGAGCAGCTCGACGCCGAGAGTCGTCGGGTGCTCCTCCTGCTGGCGGTGGCGGGAACCCCGCTCCCGAGCGAGGTGATCCTGCAGTCCGCGGGGCTCCCGGAGGATTCGCTGGCCGCGGTGCTCGGCGTCCTGGAGCAGCGGGGTTTCGTGCAGTGTGCGGGCCACGAGTGGCGGCCCGCGCACGACGAGATCGCAGCCGACGCCCTGGCGTGCGCCACACCCGAGGCCACCCGCCCGCTGCACGAGGCGCTCGGCCTCGCGCTTGCCGCAGACCCCGCGGCGCCGCGCCAGCAGCTGGTGCTGGCCGGCCGGCACCTCCGGAGCGCCGGGCGGCACGCCGCGCGGAGTGGCGTGCTGGTCCGCTACCTGGCGCTGGCACGCCGGCTCGGCGACGGCCGGCGCGTCGGCGAGATCGCCTACGAATTCCTGGGCGAGGACACGCTCGCCGACGAGGTGATCCGCACCGTCCGGCAGATTCCCCCCTGGACCCGCCTGCACTACAGCTCGGCCCGGCGCGCCGTGGGGGCGGCCGCGCTCGTCCTGGTACTGCTGCTCGGCGTGGCCGCGCTGATCTCGTGGAGCCGTCGCCCGGACGGCATCCTGGTCCTCCGCGACCTCAACAAGCGGGCGGACGACCGGGAATTCGACCTGGCGCTGCGCCGCGCCGACTGGGATCCTGATGAGCCCATCGACGCCACGGGCCTCACGCCGCACCCGATGCCTGTGCAGGTGGATGGCATCGATGGGTTCATTCCAGGGGCGATGCCCGGTACCTACTTCTTCACCCGGAACTCCGACCCGGCCTCGCTGCAGGACATCTACTACGTGGACCAGCACGGGGACACTTCGCTCGTCTTCCGGAGTCCCACGGATGACGTGGGGCCCTCCCCGACCCCCGACGGCCGGTCGCTGGTCTTCACCACGGGGGCCTTCAGCCCGAGCAACGACACCGGCTACATCTCGAGTGAGTACAACTACGATGTGGCCGTGATCGACCTGCAGACCAGGGTCGTCACCCGGCTGACCAGCAGCTCCGCCGCCGAGTCCGACGCCTATGTCTCTCCCGACGGCACCCGCGTGGCCTTCATGCGCAGCCTGGACGGCCGGGAGGAGATCTGCTGGATACCGCTGCGCGCCGGCGCCGAGCCACGGTGCCGGGGGGATTCGCCGGACGCCCGGCCCTCCGTGCTGGGCTGGAGGGACGACGGGACGCTCCTGGTCGTGGCGCCGCAGGGTGGGGCCAGCGCCCTCTTCGAATACGACCTCGAGACCGGGCAGATGACGCGCCGCCTCTCCAATATCATTGCCACCTCGCTCAGCCCCGACCGAAAGTGGCTCGCGTTCACCGCGGCCTGGGACGGCGTGACGCGTGAGGAGCTTTACGTAGTGCCGGTCGATGCCCCCGGCGAGTGGCGTCGCGTCATCTCCAGCAACCAGGATGTGGCAGATCTCCGCCCGTTCTGGCGCCGGCTGTGGCCGCCGCGCGCGCACCTCAGCTCCATCAAGATCAACAACCTCGGGCCCTCCCTTCGGCTCGAGTCTTCCTACGAGTTGTCCGTCCTGGCACGGAGCGCGGCGGCGCCGGAGGGCACGCCCGTCGCGTCGGTCGAATGGTCCGTCTCCGACAGCACGGTCGGGGCCATCACGCCTGATGGCCGGCTCCAGCCACGTGGGGCCGGCAGCGCCTGGGTGATCGCGCGCGCAGGCCCCCTCGCCGACTCGGTATGGGTGCGGGTGGCCCCCGGCGTCCATCAGGTCGTCTACCGCGAGGACTGGTCCCGGGGGATCGCCCCCGGATGGATCACCTTTGGCACCCCGCGGCCGGTGCTCCGGGCGGGCCCCGATGGCAGCCCGGCCTTCCTCGGCAACGGCGACGGATCCTTCCAGAGCGGCGCCTACAGCCGGCGCAGCTGGAATGCCATCAACGGACTGGGCATCGAAGCCCTCGCGTACACAAAGGTCACCGGCGACAAGTGGCAGAGCATCGTGCTCGAGCTGTTGTTTGGCCTCGACTCCACCGCCCTCGGGGCCTGGAACCATAGCGACGGCAACATGCCATTCCGCCATGGCCGTGAACACCGCTTCACCTGCGGCGTCGGCTATCCCGCCCGCGAGGGGGCGGGGCGGGACACCACCCTGTCGGCCAGCGGTGGCGGGTCGGTGGGCCCGCTCACCGTTCCCCGGGTGCTCGGCACCGGGCGCTGGTTCCGCCTGCGCGTCCAGGTCTTTCCGGATGGCGGCTGTGGCGTGGCGGTCGACGGCCTGCCGATGTGGCGCTCGCGCCTGACGGTGCACAACGAGGGCCCCATGGCCGTCCGGATCTCCGGCGCGGCGGATGGTGGCGCCGCGATGCTGCTCGGGCCGCTCGAGATCTGGCAGGGGGTGCGGAACGACGTCGAGTGGTCCCGGCTGGACGATGCGGAGTACGACCCCCGGCTGGCGCTGGCCCGCGCGCTCAGGTAGGGTTGAGCATCGCGCGTTCCCGTCCGACCCCTACCCCCTGCCGACCATGAAACGCTCCTCCATCATCACCATCGTCTTCATCGTGGCCTTCGGGGCCCTGCTGCTCTTCAACACGCTGTCGGCCCAGAAGCACGAGTGCACGGTGTGTGTCGAATTCAACGGCAAGCGCAACTGCGCCACCGCCTCCAACGAGACCGAGGCGGAAGCCGAGCGGGCCGCGCAGACGACCGCCTGCGGAACCCTCGCCAGCGGCATGGACCAGTCCATCGCCTGCGACCGGACCCCGCCGATCTCCCGGCAGTGCAAGACGCGGTGACGGCGTAGCCGGGGGCGCCACGGCGCCCCCGCCCCCACCACCCGATGCGCTCCCTCCATCCGCTGGTCCTCCTGCTCGCCTGCCTGTTCGTGGCGGCCGCGCTCACCCACGTCCTCCCGGCCGGCAAGTTCGAGCGCCGCGACGATCCGGCCACCGGCCGGCAGGTGGTCGTCGCCGGCACCTACCAGCGCGCCGACCCTGCGCCGGTGGGCCCCTTCCAGGCACTCGTGGCGATCCCGCGCGGCATGGCGGAGGCGAGTGGCGTGATCTTCTTCGTTTTCCTGGTCGGGGGCGGGTTCACCGTGGTGGAGCAGACGGGTGCCTCGACCCGGGCGGTACAGCAGGTGGTGGCCCGGCTCGGCCGCAGCCAGGCGCTGGTCATCCCGCTGGCATGCGCCGCGTTCGGGCTGGGCGGCGTGCTGATCCAGATGTCCGAGGAACTGCTGGCGTTCGTGCCGGTGCTCCTCCTGCTCACCGCCCGTCTCGGCTACCCCCCGGTCGTCGCTTGCGCCGTCAGCATCGGCGCCTCCGCGGTGGGCGCGGCCTTCAGCCCGGTGAACCCCTTTCAGGTGGTCATCGCGCAGAAGGTGGCCGGGCTGCCGGTGGGTTCGGGTCTCGGCTTCCGCCTGGTAGTCCTGCTGCTGGCCATGGCCCTGTGGACCTGGGGCACCATGCGCTTCGCCCGGCGTGAGCGGGTGGCATCGGCCGGCGGTGCCACCACCCCGGCCGACGAGGCGCCGATGCACCCGCGGGACCTCGCGATCCTCGGCGTCGTGCTCACGGCGTTCGTGCTGTTCATTGTCGGGGCCCGACGCTGGGGCTGGGATTTCCCGGAGTTCAGCGCACTCTTCTTCGTGATGGGGGCTGCCGCGGGACTGCTCGGGCAGCGGGGCATCGCGGGCACCGCGGACGGGTTCGTGGAGGGGTTCCGCTCCATGGCGTACGCCGCGATGCTGATCGGGTTCGCCCGGGCCATCTTCGTGGTGCTCGACGACGGCCGGATCATCGACACGATCGTGCAGGGGCTCTTCGCGCCGATTGCCGGCTTGCCGCTGGCCCTCTCGGCCATCGGGATGATGGGAGTACAGGCGATCCTCCACATCCCGGTGCCGAGCACCTCGGGCCAGGCCGTCCTCACCATGCCCGTCCTCACCCCGCTCTCCGACCTCCTGGGACTCTCCCGCCAGGTGACGGTCCTGGCCTACCAGTACGGTGCCGGCCTGACGGAACTCCTCAGCCCGACCAACGGCACCCTCATGGCATTGCTGGCCGCCACAGGGGTCCGCTACTCCGAGTGGCTGCGACTCACCCTGCGCCTGGCCGGGCTGCTCTTCGGCCTGGGGGCGTGCGCCCTGCTGGCGGCCCTGGCCCTGGGGGTCTAGGGCGCGACAGGGCCATGCCGTCTCGGCAGACTGTCCGGTATTCCGGACAGTGGTCTCCTGATCGGCCCGGGGCGCCATTTGCTAAATCGAATACAGGCAATATCTTAGCAATGAGGTCAATGCCGACCACAACGCTCCCGAGTGGCACCAAGGTTGCTCTGAACCCCGGATGGTGGCTGGAACCTTTCGGTCCCGCTTCCGATAAGAGAGGGTAGCATGAGCGAACTCATCATTCGGGAAATGGAAAACGGCGAGGAATTCGCCGACTGGTTTGCCGACCTCACCGAACAGGAAGAGGCGACGACCGGCGATCCGGTGCACCTCGACGAGCACTACCTGATCCTCAGCAACGCGATCGGGGACTGGATCGGTGGCCTGCGCTACAACCTGCGGGGCGGCGTGGCGCACCTGACCGAGATCGCGGTGCGGCACGAGGAACGGCACCAGGGGCATGGGCACCGGCTGCTCGAGGCATTCGAGCAGCACGCCGGGCTGCAGGGCGCCCACCTGGTGGAATTCTGGACCGACGACGTGGCCGGCGAGCCCGAGCTGCTCGCCCACGGCTGGCTGCGGGTGCTCCGCCGGACCGGCTACCAGGGCGGTCGTACCTGGTACCTGATGGAGAAGCGGCTCGCGCCGGCGCTCTAGCGCCCTCCCTTCGCGGCGCATATTCTTTCGCTTGACGCTGATATCTTTCCGTGGCGGTCTGCGGTTCGCGCAGGCCGCCACTTTCACTCTCCTGACCCCTGTGGGCACATGGCCCTGACCGATAGCGCACGCACCTTCCTCACCAAGATCGAGGTGCTCCGGGACCTGGAGTCGAAGGTCCGGGAACTGATGGAGGCGCACGAGCAGAAGCGTCCGCTCTGGTTCCCGAGCGACCTCCTCGGGCCCCGGCCCGGTACCGACCCGGACCAGCACCTGGCCGAGCTGCGGACGCGCGCCGCGGGCATCCCCGATTCCGCCCGGGCGGCGCTCGCGCTCAACATGCTGACCGAAGAGGGACTGCCGCACTTCCACCGCCTGCTGGCGGTGTACCTCGGCGACGACAGCCACTGGCGGGACTGGAACAACCTGTGGACCGCCGAGGAGGACCGCCACGGCGTCATCCTCCACGACTACATCCGCGACACCCGGCTGGTGGACCAGCGGCGGCTCGAGGAAATGCAGTTCAGCTACCTGAAGAGCGGGTTTCAGCCGGACTGGGACAAGGACCCGTACCGGGTGTTCGCCTACACCACCCTGCAGGAGCGGGCCACCCAGCAGTCGCACAGCGAGACGGGCCGGCTGATCGGCGAGTACGAGCCGCTGCTGGCCGAGGCCCTGACCAACGTGGCCACCGAGGAGGCCCGGCACTTCAGCTTCTACCGGACGATCTTCGAGGAGATCCTGCAGCGGGACCCCGACCAGGCGCTGGTCTCCGCCGCGCACATCATGCCGAGCATCGAGATGCCGGGGCACACCATGCCCGGGTTTCGCGAGCTGGCGGACGTAATCCGGCGGGCCGGCATCTATGGGCCGCGGGACTACCTGCGGATCGTGCAGGAACAGATCCGGTACTGGCAGATCGAGACCCTCAGCGGGCTCAACGACCTGGGGCGCAAGGCCCAGGAGAAGATTCTCGGGATCCCGGCCCGTCTCACCCGGATCGCGGAGCACATCGAGTCGAAGAGCCGCGCCAAGACGTTCAGCTTCGAGGTGGTGTTCAACCGTGAATTCGCGATGGAGTAGACGCGGGCGCTGGCCGGGGCTGCTCGCGGTGGGGTTGACCCTGGCCTGCGGCTCCGGCGGCGAGAGCCCGAAGCCCGGCAGCGACGCGCCGCCCGCCGACCCGGCCCAGGCCGAGGCCGAGCTGCTCGGCCGTGACGTGGCCGACATCGTGGATCGCGTCATGGCGTATCGCAGCGCGCACCAGAACCGGCTTCCCACGTCCCTCCGCCAGGCCGGGATCGACAGCCTGGCCCCGCAGTTCGTCCGCCGGCTCGGGCGCCAGGGCGGTGACCCGCTGGTGACGGTCGTCTTCCGGCGCACGGAGGGGAGGCTGGTCACGGGGTGCTCCGGCACCAGCGCGGTACTCGAGGACGCCAGCCTCCGTGGGGGCGCCTTCGAGGTCAGCTGCACCGTGGCGGCCGGCGGGGTGCAGGCCTTCACGGTGCCGCCGCTCCCGCCTCCGCCAAAGCCCGAGTAGGTCATGAGCCTCATCGGCGGGATCATCCTCGGTGCCCGGGCCCTGGTGTTCACCTTCTTCCTGGTGGCGGCGCTGGTGGCCGGCACCCACTGGGCGGTCAAGCACGGGCACCTCTCCCCGTTCGGGGCCCTGCCGCGCTTCGCCCGGCGGCTGGGGCAGCCCTTTCTCCGTCCGTTCGAGCGCCGCCTGTACCGGGGCGGCGGCAACCCGGTCAACGCGCCCTACGCCTTCTTCTGGGTGGCGCTGCTCGGCGGGCTCGCCCTGCTGGCCCTGGTGGAGTGGCTGATCGGCACCATCCTGTCACTGGCCATGTCGGCCTCGGCCGGCCCGGGGGGCCTGCTCCGGTTCGCGGTGGACGGCCTCTTCTCGGTGCTGATGCTCGCGATCTTCGTGCGCGTGGTGGCGTCCTGGTTCGCGGTCTCACCGTACTCGAAGCCCATGCGGGTGGTTCACGCCCTCACCGACTGGCTGATCGAGCCGCTCCGCAAGGTCATCCCGCCCTTCGGCATGATCGACGTTTCGCCGATCGTTGCCTACTTCATGCTGTGGCTGGCCCGCGGGCTCGTCATGGGCTGGCTCCAGCGGCTCGGGTAGCCGGGCCGACGCCTCACCCCCGGCCGGACCGATGCCACCGATCGACCCCACCACCTCCGGCGTCCGCCTCACCCTGCACGTGCAGCCCCGCGCCGCGCGCACCGAGTGCGCCGGCCACCACGGCAACGCGATCAAGGTCCGGCTGGCGGCCCCGCCGGTGGACGGCGCGGCGAACGAGGCCCTGCTCCGCTTCCTGGCGGAGCGCCTCGGCGTGGCCCGCGCGGCACTGACGCTGCGCGCCGGAGCGACCAGCCGGCGGAAGGTGGTCGAGGTGCTGGGGCTGAATGTCGACACCGCCGCCCGGCGGCTCGAGGTTGGCGGGGCGCGACCGACCGGGTAGATTGGTCAGCGACAATCCAGTCCGTGGTGATTTGCGCCTATTGCAGCCACGTTAAACAACTGCTAAAACGGCCACCCCCCGGGGGAGCCGTCCAGGCCCACGGGGATTTTCCTTTGACGCCACCAACGCCAGACGCCCGCGCCCACCGCCTGCACCGCCTGCCCGCCCTGCTCGGGCAGCGCATCCTGGTGCTGGATGGGGCCATGGGCACCATGATCCAGCGGGAGGGGCTCGGGGAGGCTGAGTATCGCGGCGAGCGCTTCCGTGACTGGGCGCGCGACCTCAAGGGCAACAACGACCTGCTGAGCCTGACGCGGCCGGCCGTCATCCGCGGCATCCACGCCGCCTACCTCGAGGCCGGCGCGGACATCATCGAGACCAACACCTTCAACGCCACCAGCGTCTCCATGGCCGACTACGGCATGGAGTCGCTGGTGCCCGAGCTCAACCGGGCGGCGGCGGCGCTGGCGCGCACGGTGGCCGACGAGTACGAAGCGCGCACCCCGGGGCGCCCGCGCTACGTCGCGGGCATCCTTGGCCCCACGAGCAAGACCGCCTCGATCTCGCCCGACGTGAACGACCCCGCGGCCCGGAACGTGACCTTCCCCGAGCTGGTGCGGGCCTATGGCGAGGCGGCCCGGGCGCTGCTCGACGGGGGCGCCGACCTGCTCATGATCGAGACCATCTTCGACACCCTGAACGCCAAGGCGGCGATCGTGGCGGTCGAGGAGACCTTCGGCGCGCTCGGGTTCCGGGTGCCGGTCATGATCTCGGGGACCATCACGGACCAGAGTGGCCGGACGCTCTCGGGCCAGACGGTCGAGGCCTTCTGGAACTCGGTGGCCCACGCGCGGCCGCTCAGCGTGGGACTGAATTGCGCCCTGGGCGCTCGGCAGCTCCGGCAGTACGTGCAGGACCTCTCCCGGGTGGCGCCGGTGTTCACCAGCGCGCACCCGAATGCCGGGCTCCCCAACGCGTTCGGCGGCTATGACGAGTCGGCGGCCTCGATGGCGGAGGTGATCCGGGAGTTCGCGGCCAGCGGTCTGGTCAACGTGGTGGGGGGGTGCTGCGGCACCACGCCGGAGCACATCGCGGCGATCGCCGGGGCGGTGGCGGGCCTGCCGCCGCGCGCGCCGGCGCACCTCCCCCCGCGCTGCCGCCTCGCCGGGCTCGAGCCGCTGGTCATCGGCCCCGAGACCAACTTCGTGAACGTGGGCGAGCGGACCAACGTGACCGGGTCGCGGCGATTCGCCCGGCTGATCCTCGAGGGGCAGTACGAGGCGGCGCTCGAGGTGGCGCGCCAGCAGGTGGAAAGCGGCGCCCAGGTCATCGACATCAACATGGACGAGGGGATGCTGGACGCGGAGGCGGCGATGACCCGCTTCCTGCGACTGCTGGCGTCGGAGCCGGACATCTCCCGGGTGCCGGTGATGCTCGACAGCTCCCGCTGGTCGGTGCTCGAGGCGGGCCTGCAGAACCTGCAGGGCAAGGGCATCGTGAACTCGATCAGCCTGAAGGAGGGCGAGGCGGCGTTCCTGGCCCAGGCGGAGCTGGTCCGGCGCCATGGCGCGGCCGTGGTGGTGATGGCCTTCGACGAGCAGGGCCAGGCCGACACGGTGGAGCGGAAGGTGGCGATCGCGCGGCGGGCGGTGGGCCTGCTCACCACGCGGGTCGGGTTCGCGCCGGAAGACATCATCGTGGACCCGAACATCTTCGCGATCGCCACCGGCATCGAGGAGCACAACGGGTACGCGGTGGCCTACATCGAGGCCACCCGCCAGATCAAGGCGGCGCTGCCCCACGTGCTGGTGAGCGGCGGGGTGTCGAACATCTCGTTCTCCTTCCGGGGCAACGACCACGTCCGCGAGGCCATCCACTCGGTGTTCCTCTACCACGCCATCCGTGCCGGGATGGACATGGGGATCGTCAACCCCGGCCAGCTGGCCATCTACGACGACATCGAGCCGGAGCTGCTGGCGCGGGTGGAGGATGTGGTGCTCAACCGCCGACCGGACGGCACCGAGCGGCTGCTCGAGATCGCGGAGCGCTACCGCGGGGCCGGGGACCGCAAGCCGGAGGCGGTGGCCCTCGCCTGGCGAGACCTCCCGGTGGAGGACCGGCTGGCGCACGCGCTGGTGGAGGGGATCGACGCCTACATCGTGGAGGACACCGAGGCGGCGCGGCAGCGGGCGGCGCGCCCGATCGAGGTGATCGAGGGACCGCTGATGCGGGGCATGAACGTGGTGGGGGACCTCTTCGGCAGCGGGAAGATGTTCCTGCCGCAGGTGGTGAAGAGCGCCCGGGTCATGAAGAAGGCCGTGGCGCACCTGATCCCGTATATCGAGGCGGAGAAGGCGGCCAACGCCGACACGCGGGCCAAGGGGAAGGTGGTCCTGGCCACGGTCAAGGGCGACGTGCACGACATCGGCAAGAACATCGTCGGCGTGGTGCTGCAGTGCAACAACTACGAGGTGGTCGACCTCGGGGTGATGGTGCCGTGCGCGAAGATCCTCGAGGCGGCCCGGGCCACCGGGGCGGACGTGATCGGGCTCTCGGGGCTCATCACACCGTCACTCGAGGAAATGAGCATGGTCGCGGCCGAGATGGACCGCGAGGGCTTCACGCTGCCGCTCCTGATCGGCGGGGCCACCACCTCGCGGATCCACACCGCCGTGAAGATCGCGCCGCGCTACCGGGGGCCGGTGGTGCACGTGCTCGACGCCTCGCGCGCCGTCGGGGTGACCAGCAGCCTGCTCAGCGACACGCTCCGGGTGGAGTTCGAGCGGCAGGTCCGGGAGGAGTATGCCGCCCTGCGGGAGGAGCGCCGGGACCCGGAAGGCGGCGAGCGCCGCATCACGCTGGCCGAGGCGCGCGCCAACGGGCTCGCGCTGGCGCGCCCGGCGCCGGCGCCCCGCCCGGCGTTCCTGGGGCTGCGCACCTTCGCGCCGTATCCGCTCGAGGAGCTGGTGGAGCGGATCGACTGGACCCCGTTCTTCCAGGCCTGGGAGCTGGTGGGCCACTACCCGGCGATCCTCGACGACCCGGCGGTGGGCAGGACCGCGCGGTCGCTGTTCGACGATGCCCGGCGGCTGCTCGACCGGATCGTGCGGGAGCGGCGGCTCGAGGCGCGCGGGGTGGTGGGCTTCTTTCCCGCGGCCCGGGACGGCGATGACATCCTGGTCCAACCGCCCGAGGGTGGTCCCGGCGCGGCGCCGCTCGCCACGCTGCATACCCTGCGGCAGCAGACCCGGCGCGCCGCGGGCCGTCCCAACCTGGCCCTGGCCGACTTCGTGGCCCCGGCCGGTGATGTGCTGGGGTTGTTCGCGGTGACGGCCGGCCACGGGCTCGACCGACTGGTGGCGGAGGCCGAGGCCGCGCACGATGACTACACCGCGATCCTCGCCAAGGCGCTGGCCGACCGGCTGGCGGAGGCCTTTGCCGAGCGGATGCACGAGCGGGTGCGGCGCGAGTTCTGGGGGTATGCCCGGGACGAGGCGCTCGACAACCGCGCCCTCATCCGGGAGCAGTACCAGGGGATCCGCCCCGCCCCCGGCTACCCCGCCTGCCCCGACCACACCGAGAAGCAGACGCTCTTCCGCCTGCTCGAGGCCGGGCCGCGGGCCGGCATGGAGCTGACGGAAAGCTGCGCCATGCTGCCCGCGGCCTCGGTGAGCGGGTACTACTTCTGGCGCCCGGAGGCGCAGTACTTCGGGGTGGGCCGGGTGGGCCGCGACCAGGTCGAGGATTACGCACGCCGAAAGGGCATGACGATGGCCGAGATGGAGCGCTGGCTGGCCCCGAACCTGGGATACGAGCGGTGAGCACCCTGCGCGAGCTGATCGACGATGGCCAGACCCACGTCTTCGACGGGGCCATGGGGACCCTGCTCTACAGCCGGGGGATCTTCCTCAACGTCTGCTACGACGAGCTGGTGCTCAGGCAGCCGGACCTCATCCGCGACATCCACCGGGAGTACGTCCGGGCCGGCGCGGAGCTGCTGGAGACCAACACCTTCGGCGCCAACCCGGTGAAGCTGGCGCAGTACGGCCTGGCCGGCGACACCGAGCGGATCAACCAGGCGGCCGCGGCGCTGGCGCGGGACGCCGCCGGCAGCCGCGCCTCGGTGCTCGGGGCCATCGGCCCGCTCGGCATCCGGATCGAGCCGTTCGGCGAGATGGGCGTGGCCGAGGCGCGGGAGGCCTTCGCCCGCCAGGTGGACGGGCTGCTGGCCGGCGGCGTGGACGGCTTCATCATCGAGACGTTCAGCGACGTCGAGGAGGTGCGCGCCGCGTTCGAGGCCATCCGGTCGCGGAGCGACCTCCCGGTGGTGGCCCAGATGACCGTCGGCACCGACGGCAAGACCTACTACGGCACCGAGCCGGCCACCTTCGGCCCGTGGCTCGAGGCCATGGGTGCCGACGTGGTCGGGGTGAACTGCTCGGTGGGGCCGCATGGCGTGCTGGAGGTGATCGAGCAGCTGGCCCGGGTGGTGCGCGTGCCGCTGTCGGCGCAGCCCAACGCCGGCCTGCCGCGCGAGGTGGGGGACCGCAAGATCTACATGGCGAGCCCGGAATACATGGCGGAGTACGCCCGCCGCATCGTGGAGGCGGGGGCGCGCTTCGTGGGCGGCTGCTGCGGCACCACACCCGAGCACATCAAGGCGATGATCGGCTTCGTGAAGAGCGTGGCGCCGCGCCACATCGCCCAGTTCGCGGCCCAGCCCGCCCGGGTGGAGCCGCAGACCCCGGTGCCGCTGGCGGAGCGCTCGGCCTTCGGTGCGAAGCTGGCGCGGGGCGAGTTCATCACGACCGTGGAGATCGTGCCGCCCAAGGGCGTGGACCCGGGGCCGATGTTCGCGCAGGTGCGGGAACTCAAGGCGGCGGGCGTCGACGCGGTCAACGTACCCGACGGCCCGCGCGCCCAGAGCCGGATGGGGGCCCTGCTCTCGGGCCTCCTCATCCAGCGGGAGGTCGGGATCGAGGCGGTGGTGCACTACGCCTGCCGCGACCGCAACCTCCTGGGCATGCTCTCCGACCTGCTGGGGGCGGCCGCGAGCGGCGTGCGCAACCTGCTCATCGTCACCGGTGACCCGCCCAAGATGGGCCCCTATCCCGACGCGACCGCCGTCTTCGACATCGACAGCATCGGCCTGGCCAACCTGGTGAGCCGGCTCAACCGCGGGCTCGACCCCGGCGGCAACGCGCTGGGGGGCACCACGCAGTTCGTGATCGGCGTCGGGGTGAACCCGGCGGCGGTGGACCAGGAGCGTGAGCTCAAGCGGTTCGCCTGGAAGGTGGAGGCGGGGGCGGAGTACGCCATGACCCAGCCGGTGTTCGACCTGGAGCAGCTGGACCGCTTTCTCGAGCGGGTGGCGCCGTACCAGGTACCGATCATCGCGGGAATCTGGCCGCTGGTCTCCCTCCGGAACGCGGAGTTCCTCGCCAACGAGGTGCCCGGCGTGACGGTGCCCCCCGCGATCCTCGACCGCATGCGCGTGGCGTCGGCGCGGGGCAAGGACGAGGCGCTGGCGGAGGGAATCCTCATTGCCCGGGAGATGCTCGCCGCCATTCGCGGCCGGGTGCGCGGGGTCCAGGTCGCCGCCCCGATGGGCCGGGCGGGGGTGGCCCTGCAGGTGATCGCGCCGTAGGCGCCGCGGCTACTCGGCCCGCAGGCGGTAGCCCACGCCCGGCTCGGTGATCAGCAGGCGGGGCTGGGTGGGGTCGGCCTCGAGCTTGTGGCGCAGCTGGGTGATGTACACCCGCAGGTAGTGGGTCTGGTTGATCGCGTTGAGCCCCCAGACCTCCTTGAGCAGGTGCCGGTGGGTCAGCACCTTGCCGGCATGGCGCACCAGCGTGGCCAGCAACTTGTATTCGTTGGGCGTCAGGTGCACTTCCTCACCCGCGCGGAACACCTGGCGCCGCGCGAGGTCCACACGCAGCGTCCCGCCTTCATAGACCGGCCCCTCGCCCTCCGCGCCGCGCGCCGCGTGGCGCAGCGCCACCCGCATCCGCGCCAGCAGCTCCTCCACCCCGAAGGGCTTGGTGAGGTAGTCATCGGCGCCGGCGTCGAGCGCGGCCACCTTGTCGCGCTCCTGGCCCCGGGCGGAGATGATGATGATCGGCGCCCGCGTCCATTCCCGGAGCTGCCGGGTGACCTCGAGCCCGTCGCCGTCGGGGAGGCCGAGGTCGAGGAGGATGAGGTCGGGCACCCGGCTCGCCGCCTGCGCCAGCCCCTCCCGCGCGGTGGGGGCCTCGACCAGGTCGTAGTCTTGGGTCCCCAGGGCCGCCCGGAGGAAGTGCCGCATCTGCGGCTCATCCTCGATCAGCAGCACCACCGGCGCGGGGCCGCTCATGCGCCCACCTCGGCCTCCTCGGGGATCGGTCGCGGCGCCGGTCCCGTGATCGGCAGCGTGAAGCGGAATGCCGCGCCACCTTCCGGGCGGTTCTCCGCCCACAGGCGGCCGCCGTGGGCCAGGATGATGCCGCGCGAGATCGTGAGCCCGAGCCCCACCCCCTTCCCCGGCTCGGCGTCGGCCCCCCGCCGGAACTTCTCGAAGATGAGCTCTTCCTCGCCAGCCGGGATGCCCGGCCCGCGGTCGGCGATGGTCACGAGGACCGCCTCGGGCACCACGGCCGCCGAGACCTCGATCGGGGTGCCCGGCGGGGTGTACTTGGTGGCGTTCTCCAGGAGGTTGATGAACACCTGTTCCAGCAGCACCGCGTCGAGCGGCACCAGCGGGAGGTCCGGGGGCAGGTTCACCGTGACCGGATGCCCGGCCAGCCGGTCGCCCATGCGGATGAGGGCCACCCCGATGGCGTCCTCGAGCGGCTGCCATTCCTTCTGCACCTGGAGGCTCCCGGATTCCAGCCGGATCATGTCGAGCAGGTTGCGGATGAGGCGGTTCATCCGTGCGGACTGGTCGAGGATCGACTCGAGCAGCTCGGTGCGCGCGGGCGCCGACAGGTCATCGCCGGCCCGACGCAGGCTGCTCGCGGCGCCGGTGATGATGGCGAGGGGCGTGCGCAGGTCGTGGGAGAGCGAGCTCAGCAGGGAGGTGCGCAGGCGCTCCGCCTCGGTCTCGAGGCGCGCCTGCTGGGTGCCGGCCACGAGCATCACCCGTTCCAGCGCGACAGCCACCTGCCCCGCGAAGGTCTCGAGCAGGTGCCGGCGGGCGGGGTCCTGGAAGGGCGAGAGGTCCGGGGCCGCCACCGCGAGCACGCCGATGACCCCGGCGCCGCCGGTGAGCGGCAGGTGCAGCGCCGCGGCCGCGGGGAGGGTGGCGGTTCCGGCGCCGGCCAGCTCCCCGCGGCGGAACACCCAGTCCGCCACGGCCAGCTCCCGCTCATCCAGTGACGGCCGGGCCGCCACGGGCTCGAGGGCGGCGAGGCGGCCGTCGGGCCCCGGCGCCACCAGCTGGGCCTCGCAGTGGAAGCTGTCGCGCAGGTGGCGCCGGGCGGTGTCGACGATCGCTTCGCGGGTGCGGGTGGCGCCGAGGTCGCGGCTCAGCGCGAAGAGGGCCGCGGTCCGCTGCTCCCGCTCCCGGGCGGACTGGGCCTGCTGCCGGATCCGGAGGGTGAGGCCGCTGATCACCAGCGCGACCACCAGCATCACCAGGAAGGTGAGCACATAGTGGAGGTCCGACACCTCGAAGGTGAAGATCGGCGGCACGAACAGGAAGTCGAAGAGGGCGATGCTGAGCAGCGCGGCGAGCAGCGAGGGTCCGCGGCTGCAGCGGGAGGCGACGATCATGGCGCCCAGCAGGTAGACCATCGCCACGTCGGTGATGCTCAGGCGGCGGAGCACCACCCACCCGATCAGGGTGCAGGCGACCACCACCAGCATGGCGAAGCCATATTCCCGGGCGGGGGCGGGGCGCGCCAGGCGGGGGCGGCGCGGCGCGGGTCGCTCCTCGCCGGCGTCACCGGTGATCACGTACACGTCCACGTCGCCGCTGCCCCGGACCAGCCGGTCGAGGGTGGAGCCGAAGAGCGTGTCGCGCCAGGAGGGGTGCGTCGGCTTGCCGACCAGGATCCGGGTGACGTTGTTGAGGCCGGCGAACGCCAGTACCTCCTCCGCGACCAGCGGCCCGCTGGCCGTCGCCGTCTTGGCACCGAACTCCTCCGCCAGCTGCATGGTCTCCACCAGCTGGGCCCGCTCGGCCTCGGTGGCGCCCGCCCCCGGCGTCTCCACGTGGAGCACGATCCACTCGCAGCGGAGGCTCGCGGCCATGCGCCGGCCCGCCCGCACCAGGCGCTGGCCCGCGGGGTTGGGGCCCACGCAGACCAGCAGCCGCTCCCCCGCAGGCCAGATCTCCCGGATCCCGTGTTCCTCGCGCCAGCCGCGCATCTGCGCGTCCACCCGCTCCGCCACGCGGCGCAGGGCCAGCTCGCGCAACGCGATCAGATTCCCCTTCTTGAAGAACTGTTCCCGCGCCCGGGCCGCCTGCTCCGGCAGGTAGACCTTTCCCTCCCCCAGCCGGCGCAGGAGGTCGTCGGGCGTGAGATCGGCCAGCTCGATCTCGTCGGCCTGGTCGAAGACCGCGTCGGGGACCGTCTCCCGGACCACCACGCCGGTGATCTGGGCCACCACGTCGTTCAGGCTCTCGAGGTGCTGGACGTTCAGGGTGGCGTAGACGCTGATGCCGGCGGCGAGGAGGTCCTCGACGTCCTGGTAGCGCCGCTCGTGGCGGGAACCGGGGGCGTTGGTGTGGGCCAGCTCGTCGACCAGAATGAGGGACGGCCGGCGCGCCAGCGCGGCGTCGAGGTCGAACTCGGTCAGGGCCACGCCGCGATGGGTCACGGCGCGCCGCGGCAGCACCTCGAGCCCCTCGAGCAGGGCGGCGGTGTCGGCGCGTCCGTGGGTCTCCACCACGCCGACGACCACGTCGACGCCCTCCCGCCGCCGGGCTCGCGCCTCCTCCAGCATGGCGAAGGTCTTGCCGACGCCGGGATTGGCGCCGAAGAAGATCTTGAGCCGGCCCCGGGCGGCCCGCGATTCCTCCTCGCGGATGCGGGCGAGGAGCGTTTCGGGGTCCGGGCGGCTCGCGGTCATCACCTATGGTGCAGCGCGCACGCCATCGAGCGCAAGGTTGAGGCGCAGGACGTTCACGCGCGGCTCGCCCAACAGGCCGAACTGGCGCCCCTCGGTGTGCCGGGCCACCAGGGCACGCACGCTGTCCAGCGCCAGCCCGCGGACCCGGGCCACCCGGGCCGCCTGGTACTCCGCCGCGGCCGGCGAAATGTCCGGGTCGAGCCCGCTCCCCGAGGCCGTCACCAGGTCCACCGGCACGGGTGCGAGGTTGTCGGGATCGGCGGCGCGCAGCGTGGCGATGCGTTCGGCCACGGCCTGGTGCAGCGCCGGGTTGCTCGGGCCAAGGTTGGAGCCGCTGGACACGGCGCCGTTGTAGGGCACCGGTCCGGTGGCGCTGGGGCGGGACCAGAAGTACTTCGGGTCGCTGAAGGCCTGCCCGATCAGGGCCGAGCCGACCACCTGGCCATTGACCCGGAGCTGGCTGCCGCCGGCCTGGTCGGAGAAGAGCGCCGCCCCGATCCCGGTCACGACGACGGGGTACACCAGGCCGGTGACCAGGCTGAGGAGCAGCAGGGAGAGGATCGCGGGACGGAGCAGGGTGCGCATGGCCGGGACTCAGACGAGGTGGAGGGCGACCAGCAGGAGGTCGATCGCCTTGATGCCGACGAACGGGATGACCAGGCCACCGAGCCCGTAGACCAGCAGGTTGTTCCGCAGCAGGGCCTGGGCGCCGAGCGGCCGGTAGCGCACGCCCCGCAGGGCGAGCGGCACCAGGAAGATGATGATCACGGCGTTGAAGATGACGGCCGAGAGGATGGCGCTCGAGGGGGTGGCCAGTCCCATCACGTTGAGCGCGCCGAGCGCCGGGTAGGTGGTGGCGAAGGCCGCGGGGATGATGGCGAAATACTTGGCGACGTCATTGGCAATGCTGAACGTGGTGAGGGCGCCGCGGGTGATCAGCATCTGCTTCCCGGTCTCGACGATCTCGATGAGCTTGGTGGGATTGGAGTCGAGGTCCACCATGTTCCCGGCTTCCTTGGCCGCCTGGGTGCCGCTGTTCATGGCCACGGCCACGTCGGCCTGGGCCAGGGCGGGGGCGTCGTTGGTGCCGTCGCCGGTCATCGCGACGAGGCGGCCGCCGGCCTGGTGCTTGCGGATCAGCTCGAGCTTGGCTTCGGGCGTGGCCTGGGCCAGGAAGTCGTCCACGCCGGCCTCCGCGGCGATGGCCGCGGCGGTGAGCGGGTTGTCGCCGGTGATCATGATCGTGCGGATGCCCATGGCGCGGAGCTCCGCGAAGCGCTCCTTGATCCCGCCCTTCACGATGTCCTTGAGCTGGATGGCGCCGAGCACCCGGGTCTGGTCGGCCACGACCAGCGGGGTGCCGCCCTGGCGGGCGATGCCCTCCACGGCGCCATGCACCGCGGGCGGGAACTCCCCGCCGTTGGCACGCACCCAGGCCTCCACGGTGTCGGCGGCGCCCTTGCGGACCTGGCGCCCGTCCAGGTTGACGCCGCTCATGCGGGTCTGCGCGCTGAAGGGCACGAAGGTGGCACCCAGGCTCGCGATGTCCCGCTCGCGCAGGCCGAACTTCTCCTTGGCCAGCACCACGATGCTGCGGCCCTCGGGCGTCTCGTCGGCCAGGGAGGAAAGCTGCGCGGCGTCCGCGAGCTCGGTCTCGCTCACCCCCGGGGCGGGCAGGAACGCGACGGCCTGGCGATTGCCCAGCGTGATGGTGCCCGTCTTGTCGAGCAGCAGCACGTCGACGTCGCCGGCGGCCTCCACGGCGCGGCCCGAGGTCGCCACCACGTTCTTCTGGATCATCCGGTCCATGCCGGCGATGCCGATGGCGGAGAGCAGGCCGCCGATGGTGGTCGGGATGAGGCAGACCAGCAGGGCGATGAGCACCGTGATCGTGGCCGGCGCGCCCTGCCCGCTGGCCCGCACCGCGTATTCGGAGAACGGGTGCAGGGTCACCACGGTCACCAGGAACACGATGGTGAGCGCGGCCAGCAGGATCTCGAGCGCGATCTCGTTCGGCGTCTTCTGGCGCTGGGCCGCCTCGATCATGCCGATCATCCGGTCGAGGAACGACTCGCCCGGGTTGGCGCTCACCCGCACCACGATCCAGTCGGACAGGACCCTGGTGCCCCCGGTGACGGCGCTGCGATCGCCGCCGCTCTCGCGGATGACCGGGGCGCTCTCCCCGGTGATCGCACTCTCGTCCACCGAGGCCACGCCCTCGATCACCTCGCCGTCTCCCGGCACCAGGGTCCCGGCGTGGACCAGCACCACGTCGCCCTTGCGGAGCGCACTGGCGGGGACGTTCGTGAAGTCGCTCTTGACGGCCGGGTCGCGCAGCTTCTTGGCGTTCACGTCGGCGCGGGCCTTCCGCAGCGTGTCGGCCTGGGCCCGGCCGCGCCCCTCCGCCATCGCCTCCGCGAAGTTGGCGAACAGCACCGTGAGCCACAGCCAGGCCGCGATGGCCAGGATGAAGCCGGCGTGCTCCGCGAGGTGACCGGTAGCCGCCAGCGCGCCCAGTACGGTGGTCAGCAGGCTGCCCACCCAGACCACGAACATCACCGGGTTCCGCAGCAGGTGCAGCGGGTTGAGCTTCCGGAAGCTGGCCAGGATCGCCCACCGGGTGATGGCGGGATCGAACAGCGGACGCGCGGCCGCATGCGACGACATGGGGGCTTACCTCGGATAGAGCTGGAGGTGCTCGACGATCGGGCCGAGCGCCAGGCCAGGAAGGTGGGTCAGCGCGCCCACCAGGACGATCGTCCCGATCAGCAGGAGCACGAAGAGCGGCGTGTGGGTCGCGAGGGTCCCGGCGCCCGCAGGCACCTGCTTCTTGCGCGCCAGGGAGCCGGCGATCGCGAGCGTGGGCACCAGCACCCCGAACCGACCCAGCCACATCGCCACCCCGCCCAGCACGGTGTAGAAGGTGCTCCCCGCGCCCAACCCGCCGAATGCGCTGCCGTTGTTGTTGGACATCGAGCTGAAGGCGTAGAGCACCTCGGTGAAGCCATGCGGGCCCGGGTTGTACACGCCGGCCCGCCCCGCGCTGGTGGCGACGGCCACCGCGGTGCCGAGCAGCACCAGCAGGTTGGGGATGAGGATGGCCAGGCTCGCCATCTTCATTTCATAGGCCTCGATCTTCTTGCCGAGGTACTCCGGGGTACGGCCCACCATCAGCCCGGCGATGAACACCGTGACGATCGCGAACAGCAGCATCCCATAGAGCCCCGACCCCGCCCCGCCGTAGATGATCTCGCCCAGCTGGATGAGCAGGAGCGGGACCGTGCCACCGAGGGGGGTGAAGGAATCGTGCATGGCGTTGACGGAGCCGTTCGAGGCCGCGGTGGTGGCTACGGCCCACAGGGCGGAGTTGGTGACCCCGAAGCGGGTTTCCTTCCCTTCCATGTTGCCCCCGGAGGATCCCGCCGAGACGGCCTGGTCCGCGCCGGCCGCCACCAGCGGCGGGGAGCTGGCCTGCTCGGCCAGCACCGTGGGCACCAGGAGCACGACGAACACGAGGCTCATCGCCGCCAGCAGGGTCCAGCCCTGCCGGGTATCCCGGATGAGTCGGCCGAAGGTGTAGCACAGCGCGGCCGGGATCAGGAGGATGGACAGCACTTCCAGGAAGTTGGCGAACGGCGTCGGGTTCTCGAACGGGTGGGCCGAGTTCACGTTGAAGAACCCGCCACCATTGGTCCCGAGCTGCTTGATCGCGATCTGCGAGGCGGCGGGGCCCATCGGGAGCACCTGGGTGGTGACCCGCGCCGTGTCCGGGCCGGTGGCCTCGACCAGGTGCGCCGTCTGGTACGGCGCGAAGGTCTGCAACACGCCCTGGGACACCAGCAGCAGCGCCAGCACCGTGGACAGCGGCAGCAGGATGTACAGCGTGCCACGCACCAGGTCGACCCAGAAGCTGCCGAGCTGGCCGGTCTCGTGCCGCGCGATCCCTCGCGCCAGCGCCACCAGGACCGCCATGCCCGCCGCCGCGGAGACGAAGTTCTGCACGGTCAGGCCGAGCATCTGGGTCAGGTAGCTCAGGGTGGCCTCGCCACCGTAGGCCTGCCAGTTGGTGTTGCTGACGAAACTGATGGCGGTGTTGAACGCCACCGCCGGGCTCACCGCCGGCATCCCGGCGGGGTTGAGCGGCAGCATGCCCTGTACCCGCTGCAGCAGGTAGACGACCCCGAAGCTCACGCCGCTGAACAGGAGGACGGCCGCGGCGTACCGCTGCCAGGTCATCTCCTCGTGCGGTGGCACCCCGAGGATCCGGTAGGTGAAGCGCTCGACGGGCGCCAGCAACCGCCCCAGGGGGTGGGGCTCACCCTCGTACACCCGGGCCATGTAGGCCCCGAGCGGCTTCACGAGCAGCAGCAGCACGCCGAGATAGGTCGCCAGCTGGAGCATGGCGTTGGCGGTCATGAGAACATCTCCGGCCGGAGGAGGGCCGCGAACAGGTAGCCGAGCAGCAGCAGGGCGATGACGCCCACCACGATCAGGAGCAGCATGGGGCTAGACCCTCTCCGCCAGGCGCACCAGCCCCCAGGTCAGCAGCCCGAGGCCGATCGCCAGCAGCAGCAGCAGGAGTTCCACGTCCGAGTCCGGTTGGGGTGCAGGAGAATCTGGGGCCTGGCCGCTCAGGATGGGGTCTGGAAGGGGGGCACGGGCATCAAGATTTCATCAGGAGCGGCCCCCGGGCGGGGTCGGCGGGGGCCCCCGCTCGCCGCGGGCCGGGGTGGGTCTTATTTTCCGCCCATGACCAACCAGACCCAGCCCGGCCCGCTCAGCCTCCTCTCGGAAGAAGAGGAGCTGTTCCGCAGCACCGTCCGCGAGTTTGCCGTGACCGAGATCCTCCCCCACGTCCACGCCATGGACGAGGCGGCCCGGTTCGATCCCGCGATCATCGCCAAGTTCTTCGACCTGGGCCTGATGGGCATCGAGGTCCCGGAGCAGTACGGCGGGGCCGGCGGGAGCATCTTCCTCGCGGCGCTCGCCATCGAGGAGCTGGCGCGGGTGGACGCCTCGGCGGCCATCTACGTCGACGTCCACAACACCCTGTTCAACAACGCGCTGCTCCGCTGGGGGAGCGCCGAGCAGCACGCCCGGCTCTTTCCCCGCCTGACCACGAACCTGCTCGGTGCCTTCGCGCTCTCCGAGCCGGCGAGCGGCAGCGACGCGTTCGCCCTCGAGACCCGGGCCGATGACAAGGGCACGCACTGGGAGCTCACCGGCCGGAAGTTCTGGATCACCAACGGCGGTGAAGCCGGGATCTTCCTGATCTTCGCCAACACGGACTTCGCCAAGGGGTACAAGGGCATCACCGCCTTCCTCGTGGAGCGGGACTTCCCCGGGTTCGCGGTGGGCAAGAAGGAGAACAAGCTGGGCATCCGGGCGTCGAGCACCACGGAGCTGATCCTGGAAGCGTGCCGGGTACCCAAGGAAAACGTGCTCGGGCCGGTGGGGATCGGGTACAAGATCGCGATCGAGACCCTGAACGAGGGCCGCATCGGCATCGGGGCGCAGATGATCGGCGTGGCCCAGGGCGCCCTCGACGCCGCGGTGGCGTACGTGAAGGAGCGCCGGCAGTTCGGGAAGGCGATCGGCGAGTTCCAGGGGGTCCAGTTCCAGCTGGGCCAGATGGCCACGGAACTCGAGGCCGCCCGCCTGCTGGTGTACAACACCGCGCGGCTCAAGGACCGGGGCCTGCCGTTCCAGCGCGAGGCCGCGATGGCCAAGCTGTACAGCTCGCAGATGGCCGATCGCACCACCAGCAAGTGCCTGGAGCTCTTCGGCGGCTATGGATACTCGAAGGAGTACCCGGCGGAGAAGTTCTACCGCGACGCGAAGATCGGCACCATCTACGAGGGCACCAGCAACATGCAGTTGCAGACCATCGCCAAGCTGCTGCTCAAGTAGCCGACGCATCCCCGCGCCCCGGCCCCGACGGGCCGGGGAGGCCACCTCCCCCCCGCTGGCCCCCCTCTTGCAACCCTTCCTGGGCGCCGGCAGCGCTTCCAGCCGGCGCTCCGTTCCAAGTTGTTGCCATTCCGAGGGTTGCCAAGTTGGCGCCCACCGGTAGATTGGCCGGTTCACCTGATTCGCTTCAGTTGACCGGCAAGTTGGCCGAGGATTCTGAGAGACCCCGGAGTTTTTTGCCCTGTGCGCCTGATCACACGTTGCCTGCTGGCCGTTTCCGCGGTGGCGCTCTGCGCCGCCGCGGCACCGTCGCGTGGCGTGGCGCAGGAACTCCCCCGGACGCTCAAGACCCGGCTCGATCAGTGGTACCGGAGCGCCCGCCGCTCCGCGCCGGGCACCTGGGGCATCGTGGTCGCGGATCAGCAGGGCCAGATCCTCTGGAGCGTGAACCCCGACACCCCGCTCATCCCCGCCAGCACCGTGAAGCTGCTCACCACCGGCTACGCCCGCTCCGTGCTGGGCGGCGACGCGCGGCGCAGCACCCGGGTGGTCGGCTACGGCAACCTCGATGAAAGCACCGGGGAGTGGAACGGCCGGTGGGCCCTGGAGCTCAATGGCGACCCCACCCTCGAGAGCCCTGATGGCAGCGGGCCCCGGCTGCAGGATCTGGCCAACCAGCTCGCCGCCTCGGGCGTGCGCCGGCTGCGGGGGCCGCTCACCGTCCTGAGCGCGGATGGCAACCCGGCGGAGGCGCACTTCCCGACGGCGTGGAACCGTGGCAACTGGGGCAGCCTCTACACCCCGCTGGTCGGGGCGCTGACGCTGCACGAGAACGTGGTGTGGCTGCACGTGGCGCCGGGCCGCAAGGTCGGCGCACGGCCCACGCTGGTGCAGACGTCGCCGGCCGGCCTCAATGCGCTGGTGACCGTGCACGCGAGCACCGTGGGTGGCCGGCGCTCGCGGCTCCGGATCCGCCGCATGGCCGACGGGGGCTACCTCGTGACCGGGGCGGTCGGGGTGGGCGCGGGCGTCCGGCGGCTGGTGACCGTGGCCGGGGACCCGCGGGCGGTCCTGGCCGCCGCGTGGGCCCGCTCGCTCGAGCAGGCCGGCATCACCTGGGACCGGACCCCCTCGTTGATCGAGGTGGAGAACCCGCCCACGGAGGTCATGGCATCGGTCGAGTCGGCGACGTTCGACTCGGTGGCCTACGAGGTCAACCGCCGCAGCCTCAACATCGGCGCCGAGCTGCTGCTGCGCTGGGCCGCCGGCCCGGAGCGTGGTCCCGAGCTGCTCACCGAGCACGTGCAGCAGGTGGCAGGCGTGGCAGGCGGCGTGAAGCTGGTCGACGGCAGCGGCATGTCGCACGAGGACCGGGTCACCCCGGCCACGTTCATCTACTACATGGCGAACTTCCAGAACACGCCGGCCGGCCGGAACTTCCCCTACCTGCTCCCGGCCAACGGCGTCGGCACGCTGGCCCGCCTCGCGGGCGGGCTCCCGGCGGCGGGGGTGGTGCGGGCCAAGACCGGTACCCTCAACGGGGTCTCCAGCCTGGTGGGATACCTGGGTCGGCGAGACGGCATGTTCCTGGTGTCGCTGCTGTACAACGGCCCCCGTTCCAAGACCGCCAAGCGGCACCAGTGGGCCGCCTTCCGGCTGCTCGGCGCCGATGGTGCCTCGATCCCGGCGGAGGGCAGCGAGGACATGACCGACCCCATCAGTGAGCTGGGCGGGGACCAGGCGCAGGAGTAGCGTCGGCCATCATCCCGGGTCCCTCTCGCAACACCCTGCAGCACAATCACTTGTCATTCGGCCGCACACCCCAGCCACCCGCCCCGGGGTGTTCATCATGCATTCATCGCTTCGGGTCTAGATTGGCCGCGTCCATTCACCCGGATCGGCCATGAGCGCAGCACACCTCCACCTGATGTTCAACCACCTGCCGGTCCTCGGGACGCCGCTGGTACTGTCCCTCCTCCTCTGGGGGCTCATCCGCCGTTCGCGCGACGTGCAGCGGGCCGCCCTCGGCGCGGCGGTGGTCGTCGCGGCGCTCTCCTACCCGGTGTTCCTGACGGGAGAGCCGGCGGAGGAGCAGGTGGAGGATGCCGCGTGGATGCAGGAACGCCTGGTGCACGAGCACGAGGAGCGGGCGGAGGCGGCGCTGATCGCGATCATGGTGACAGGCGCGCTGGCGCTGGTCACCCTGTGGCAGAGTCGCGGCGACCGGCCGGTGGCCACGGGGCTGGCGGGCCTCAGCGTCGCGGGGCTGCTCGTGAGCGCCGGGCTCTTCGGCTGGGCGGCGCTGGCCGGCGGGGTGATCCGGCACGACGAGATCCGCGACGGCGCCGCGCTGGTGCAGCCGGCCGGCGAGGCACCCGCAGGCGGCCCGGGGGCGGGCGGGGGCGACGACGATGGCGACGACGACTGAGGACATCACCCACATGCGCGTCCTCCTCGTGGAAGATGAGACCCGGCTGCTCGAGAGCCTGGCCCGCGGCCTCCGGGAAGCGGCCCATGCCGTCGATACCGCGGAGACCCTCGCGGCGGCCCGCCTCAAGCTGGACCTGGAGCGGTACGACGCGGTCATCCTCGACGTCAACCTGCCGGACGGTTCCGGGTTCGGCCTCGCCGCCGAGCTGCGCAAGCGGGCGATCCCGGTTCCCATCCTGATGCTCACGGCCCGGGACACCGTGGAAGACCGGGTACAGGGGCTCGACAGCGGGGCGGATGATTACCTGGTGAAGCCGTTCGCCTTCGAGGAGCTGGTGGCGCGGCTGCGGGCGCTGCAGCGGCGGGGCCCGGCGAGCCGTCCACCGCAGATCACCGTGGCCGACCTGGTCGTGGACCCGGCGGCCCGCACGGTGACCCGCGCCGGTCGCCCGGTGGAGCTCACCACGACGGAATACGCGCTGCTCGAGTATCTTGCCCGGCAGGCGGGACAGGTCTGCGGCCGCGCCCAGATCAGCGGGGCCGTCTGGGACGAGAACTACGACCCCTTCTCCAACATCATCGACGTCTACGTGTCGCGCATCCGACGCAAGATCGACCAGCCCGGCCTCACCCCGCTGATCCACACGGTCCGGGGCGCCGGGTACTCCCTCGACCCAGGCAGGGGCGGCCGCACCGGGTGAATCCACTCGGGCTCCGCACGCGCCTGGCGCTGGTCTTTGCAACGGGCTTCGCGGTCCTCCTGGGCCTCGGAGCCCTCGGGCTTTACCTGCACCTGGGCCGCGGCTACCGGCGGGACTTCGACCACGGCCTGACCGACGCCGCCCGGAGCGTCCGCTCCCTCTTTGCGATGGACAGCGCCGAGTTCACCAGCCCCACCGGCACGGCCGGGCACGTGGTGAGCGAGCTGGCGTATGGCGACCGGACCCTGGTGGCGTTCGACAGCGCCGGCGGGCGCGTGGCGGTCAGCCAGCGGGTCCCCGACGAGGCGTACTTCGACGATGTGCCGTCCCGGGGCGAGCCGCGGCGCCTCATGACCCTGCACCTGCGCGATGGCCCGGCGCGGGTGGTACGGGTGCCACTCGCGGGCACCGAGGTGGTCATCGCGATGAGCACCCTGCCGCTGGAACGGAGGCTGGTGCGGCTGCGGCGGTCGCTGGTGACGGTCCTGCCGCTCATCCTTGTGCTGGGGGCGCTCGGCGGCGCCTGGGCGTCGGGGCTGGTGCTGCGGCCCATCGTCCGGGTGGCCGAGTCGGCCGAGCGGATCGCGGGCGAGGTGGAGCAGGGGGCGGCGCGCTTCACGCGGCTGGCGCCGCACGCCGCCGGCGACGAGATCACCACGCTGACCGACGCGCTCAACCTGCTCGTGGAGCGCCTCGGGGCGGCGCTCGAGCGGGAGCGCGGGGTGGCGGAGCGTCAGCGCACCTTCCTCGCGGATGTGGCCCACGAGCTGCGCACGCCCGTCGCGATCATCCGCAGCGACGCCGAGGTCACGCTGCGCGGGGCGGCCCACCCGACGCGCGACCGGGAGGCCCTGGCGCGGATCGCCAGCGAGGCGGACGAACTCGGCGTGCTCGTGGGCGACCTGCTCCTCATCGCCCGGGGCGACAGTCAGGCCCTGCACCCGGCCCGGGAACGCCTGTACCTGGACGACCTCGTGAACGCGGTGCTCGTGCGGGCGCGCGCGCTGCCCACCGCGGCGGGCCGCGAGCTCCGCCACGGGGAGTTCGAGGCGGCCCCGGTGCTCGGCGATCGCGGCATGCTGGAGCGCGCGCTGATGGCACTGGTCCACAACGCCCTGCTCCATGCACCCGGGTCGCCCGTGGAGCTGTCGGCGGGCACCGGCGGGGAGGCTGGACAGCGCCTGTCGTGGGTGACGGTGCGCGACTTCGGGCCGGGGATCCCGCCGGAGCAGCGCGAGCGGATCTTCGAGCGCTTCACCCGCGGCAGTACCGTGGCGCCGGGCACCGGCCTCGGCCTGGCGATCGCCCGCTCGATTGCCGAGGCCCACGGTGGCAGCCTCCGCCTGGCCCCAGTGGAGCCCGGCGTGGCGTTTACCCTTTCCATCCCGGCCCCGCCGGCCTGACCCCTCAGAGCATCAGGTGCGCCAGCTGGACCCCGGCCGGTGCGCCCCCGCTGGACCCCGCCGGCTCCAGCGTGAGTGCCGCCCCCATCACGTGGCGGGCATCGGGCGGCATCGGCAGGGTCAGGAAGGCGGGCGTCCGGCCGTCGGAGGGGACGGCCACACTCCGGACCATGCCCGACTCGGTGATGAACCAGAACTGGCAGGTCTCGCCGGCGGGCGGCGCCGGGAGTCCGTAGACCACGACATTCCACCGATGGGTCCGCTCGTCCGCGAAGATCAGCAGGCCGCCTTCCCGTCCGTCCATCGCGATGCTGGCATGCCGCACCATGGCGGCGCCCCGGATGATGCCCAGGGTGTCCCGGACCATCGCGAGCTCCTCCGCCAGGCGCGCGCGCTCCCCGGCCAGCTGGGTCTCGAAGGCCCGGGTGGTCGTGAGCGCCCAGAACCACGCACCGGCGGCGAGGACCACGGAGGCGGCCAGCGCCGCCGGCGCCCACCACCGCGGCGCCCCGCGCCGCTCGCCCAGCGCCCCGGCCACCAGCTGTCGGTGGAGACCCGGCCGGACCGTCGCCGGCGGCAGTCCCATCGGCAGCCAGGCCAGTTCCCGCTCCAGCTGCTGGACCGCGTCCCGGCATTCGGCGCAACCGTCCAGGTGCGCCTGGTAGACGTGCTGTTCGTCGGGCTCGAGGGTCCGGGCCACGAACGCGGTGCGCTGCTCCACAAACCATGCATGCGGGTTCATACGACCCAGTCCCTGATCGAGGCCAGCCCGGCGCGCAGCTTGTCGAAGGCAAGCCGCAGCCGGGTCTTCACGGTGCCAAGCGGGACGCCGAGGCGACCCGCGATGTCCGAATGGGTGAGCCCCTCGAAGTAGGCCAGCCGGACCACCTCGTGCTGCTCCGGCGGGAGGGCTGCGAGCGCCGCGTGCACCGCCGCGTGCACGTGCCAGCCCGGGGCCGCGGACTCGTCCGGCTCCACCGCCGCCACGCTCGGAGACCCGGCCTCGCCGTACGCCTCCAGCCGCCGCTGTTTCTCCACCTGTCGCCGCCGGGCGCGCAGGCGGTCGATGGCGCGGTTGCGGGTGATGCGGAGCAGCCAGGGCACCAGGCGCCCGCTCGAGGCATCGAACAGGTCGATGCGGCGCCAGGCGATGGTGAACGTCTCCTGCACCACTTCCTCCGCTTCATCCCGGTCAGTCAGCATCGCCTCGGCCACGGCCAGCAGCCAGGGCGTCACCAGGTCCACCAGTTCCACCAGCGCCCGTTCATCGCGCGCCTGGAGCCCGGCGAGCAGGCGACCCTCCCGCTCCCCGGCCAGCAGCCGGGGACCAGGCGGGCCAGGCGCCGGGGCGGGAGATTGAAGGTCGGTCACGCCCAAGAATGCCCTCCCGGCCCGACCCGGCGCCAGAGCCGGAAGCCGACGCGCCCCGTCGCAGGCGGGAGGCTCCGGAGGAGCGTCCCTGTCCCTGCAACGAGGCGCGCGGGCCGCCGGTTCTGTCGGGGAGGCTACTGGATCTTGAACGGCAGGGAGAAGGTGTTCTCGTCGGCCAGCGCGTCGTGCCCGAACCCGATATCGACGGTGCCGGTGTCTCCGGCGGTGGCCGTCACCGCGACGGCATGCCGGTAGTGGTGCGTGGCATCCATGGTGGACACCAGGCCGGTCGCCGGCGTGAAGGTGAGCAGACTGAAGTGCTCGTCCTCCGCCACGTCGAGGTTCTCATCGGACTGGTTGTAGAACGTGAGCCGCACGCTGTCGGTCCCGCCGGTTGACAGGCGAAGCGTGTCGTCGGTGACCAGCGTGCCATTCACGGCGACCTCGAACCGTACCGGCGTATGGTCCTCGGCGGCGGGCTCGTTGCTGTCGCTGCAGGCGGCGAGCAGGGCGCCGGCGGCCAGCAGGGTGAGGCGGGGGATGCGATGGAACGAACGCATGTCAGGAATCTCCGGTGATCAGGATGGGGCGAGGGGAAGGCGCAACGCGGCACGCAGGGTCCGCGGGGCGCCGGGGTTGATGAAGCCGGACGCGCGGATCTCCGGATACCGCGCATTGAAGAGGTTCTGCAGGTCGACATCGAGCGTCCCGACGCCGTGCAGGCGGAGCGATGCGCCGATGTCGGTGACGGCATAGGAGCGGGTCCGTACTCCCGGCTCGCCGATCGGGGTGAAGGGGCCGGTCCAGCGCAGGAGCGCCCGTCCCTCGACCGCCGCGGCGGCCTGGACCGTGACCTCCGCGCGGCCGAGGTAGCGGGCCACGCCCGGGACGGTGGCGCCGGGGGTGAGCGGTACGTCGTGGAAGCTCGGGCGCGGGGGCGCGGCCAGGCCCCCGGTCGAGACCAGCGTGCCGGCGCTGTCGCGGGTGGCGCCGGTGATCCGGGCGTCGTTGTAGGTGCCTTCCACCGCCAGCCTCACCCGCGGGGTGAGGGCCACGCCGACGGACCCGGAGATCCCGCGGCGCCGGCTGGTCCCGGCGTCCGAGAGCTGCAGGGAGACCGGGTCCAGGATGCGCTCATGGCGCGCGTTGGTCTGGAACAGCGACAGCTGCGCGGTGACGCGCTCGGCTGCCAGCTGGAGGCCCAGCTCGCCGGACCAGGCGGTCACCAGTGGCTGCTTGGGGTCAGTGATGGTGCCGATGGCGCTGCGGAACCCACGGCTCACGGTGGCCACCGCGCTCCACGGCCCGCCGAGGAGCAGCCGGGCGCCCGCCTTGGGCGAGAGCGCTCCCTGCACCTCGGCATGGAAGGGATCTCCGGGGATCGCCTCGTCGCGCACCCGGACGTGCAGCACATCGGCGCGCAGCCCCAGGTCGTACTGCACCCGGCCGAAGATGAAGCCGCGCCACCGGGCGTAGGCCCCGCCCTGCCGGAACTGGCCGTCGTTGAGCTGACGGGTCTCGACCCGGCCCCGCCGGACGGTGCCGTACAGCTGGTAGTCGTCCCAGTCGGCCCGGCCCTCGAGGCCCAGCGCCAGGTCGCCGGGCCCCGCCGGGGCGCGCCAGCTGCCGGTGAACCCGACCGCCCCACGGCGATCGCGCTCCTCCTGCTGCGCCACCACCCCGTCCTCGGCGATGGACAGGAACACCGTGGAGCGGACACCCTGGACCCAGCCCTGCACGTCGAGCTGGGTGCCGTTGGCGAGCGGGTGGAGGAGCGTCCCCTGGAGCACCAGCCGGCCGCCGGAGCCGCCGTCCGTCCGGTCGGCGGCGCGGGTCAGGTGCCGCGCGTTGTAGTCCGCCACCGAGAGGAACCCGGGAGAGTCCCACCCGGCCCCATAGGCGGCCAGGCCACCCTCGAGCCGGGTGCGATCCCCGAGACGCCGCCAGCCGCGCAGCAGGACGTTGCCCAGCCAGCTGGCGCTGTTGTCCCGCCAGCCCCCCTCACGCCGCGCATCCACCGCGACCAGGCTGCCGCCGCGCGCCCCGCGGCGTCCGGTGCGGAACCAGCCCGCGGCCTCGCCGGTGCTGGACCCGCCGAGCGAGGCCGCGCTGCCGGTGGCATCGACCAGCGTGTTGACCTCCACGGCGCCGGCGAAGGCGAAGTTGCCATACAGCGGGCTGGCGCTGCCGTGGATCACCCGCAACCCGCCGATCGCGGCCGGCGAGAGGATGCTCCAGTCGGCGTACCCCTCGACATGCCCGTGCAGCGGCAGGTTGATGGGCACCCCGTCGAGGACGAGCAGCACGTCCGAGGAGTGGTCCGAGGTGAAGCCGCGGATCACCACATCCGACGCCCAGCCCGGACCCTGGCCCTGCTCGTGCACCTCGAGGCCGGCGGCGCGCCGCACCAGGTCGTAGGCGTTGGCCGCCTGCTGTTTCTGCACCACCGCCCCGGGGACCGAAACCACGAGTTCGGGCGGCGGCACGGCGCGGATCCGTTCCGTGGTCACCTCGAGGGTCTCGAGGACCACGGGCACGGTGTCCCGCGCCTGCCCGGCGAGCGGACGGGCGGCAAGGAGGAGGACGAGCAGCGCCCCGGCCCGGAGGACCGGCGCGCCAGACACCAACGGGGCCATGGCCAGCCTTGCGAATGTCAGGCGAGGGTCACGTCGCGCCCCGCGCCGGGTTGGCGCGCGCGCGCACGGACGGAAGTGGGATCAGGCGGGGAGGGGAGGGCCGACGGAGAAGGGCAGGAGCCAGGGCGCCCCGCGCGGCGGGGCGGCGGGGAGGGGCGGGAACGCGGCGGGACGGGCCTGAACGAGCGTCGTGAGCTGGACCGCCCGCGACGGCGCCCCGGCGAGCGCGGCACCGTTGCACGCGCCGAGGCAGGTGCAGGGCCCGTGATGGTCGTGGGACCGCCCCGGGGCCGGACCCGGACCCTGGTGCGTGCCGTGGAGCCCGCTGGGCGCCACGCGGTCGTGGGCCCGACACTCGTGCACCCCGCTGCCGTCGCTCAGCTGGAGCGCAAGCAGCAGCAGCACCTGCCAGCAGGCGAGGGCTCCGCGGAGGGGGCGCAGGGCGACCGTCATGGCGCCAACGATAGGGACGGCCCGGCTCGCACGCAAATGACCAGGGTCACCGCTGGAGGTCCCGCGCGTCACGGCCGCCACGCCCCTGCAGGCGCGCGGCCGCCTCGACGAGCAGGTCATCCGTCTTGCAGAAGACGAACCGGACCAGGCGCTGGCCGAGTTCCGGTCGGCTGAAGAAGGACGACCCCGGCACCGGGGCCACCCCGCGCTCCCGCGCCAGCCACTCGGCGAAGGCCGTGTCCGGAAGATCCGACAGCCCGGAGAAGTCGGCCAGGATGTAGTACGCGCCCTCCGGCAGGGTGCAGCGGAAGCCGGCCCGCGCCAGCGCGTCGCCCAGGAAGTCCCGGCGGCGGAGGTAGGCGGCGGCCATCTCGTCGTAGTATGCCGGGCCGAGTTCGTCGAGCGCGGTGGCGAAGGCCTCCTGCAGGGGTGCGGGCGCGCCCACCGTGAGGAAGTCATGCACCTTGCGGATCGCGTCGGTGGCCCCGGCCGGCGCCACGATCGTGCCCAACCGCCAGCCGGTGATGCTGAAGGTCTTGCTGGCGCCGCTGATCGTCACGGTGCGCCCGCGCATGCCCGGCAGCGTGGCGAGCGGGCAGTGGGGCGCGCCGTAGCGGATGTGCTCGTAGATCTCGTCGGTGATGGCCCAGGCGTCGTGCCGCTCGCACAGCGCCGCGATCCCCTCAAGCTCCGCCCGGGTCAGCACCCGCCCGCTCGGGTTGGCCGGGCTGTTGACGATGATGGCCCGCGTGCGGGGCGTGAAGGCCCGGGCCAGCCGGTCGAGGTCGAGGGGCTGGCCGGGCAGCAGCGGCACGAACACCGGGGCCGCGTCGCAGAGGATGGCGTCCGGCCCGTAGTTCTCGTAGAACGGCTCGAAGACGATCACCTCGTCGCCCGGATCGATGAGCGCCAGCAACGTGGCGATCATCGCCTCGGTGGCGCCGCAGGTGACGGTCACCTCCGCCTCCGGGTCCACCGGCATGTCGTACCACCGGTGGTACTTCCGCGCGACCGCCTCGCGGAGCCGACGGGCGCCCCACGTGATGGCGTACTGGTTGATGTTGTCGCGGATGGCCCGCGCGGCCGCTTCCTTGAGGAGGTCGGGCGCGGGGAAGTTGGGGAAGCCCTGGGCCAGGTTGATCGCGCCGTGCTGCGCGGCCAGGCGCGACATCCCGCGGATCACCGACTCGCGGAACGCGTGGGTGCGGCGGGCGGGGGGAGGGGTCATGCCGCAATCTAGCGATCCTACGGTCCCCGCCCCAACCCGCGCGGAACAGCAGGTTCAGGGCATGCGGGCCGTCGCCAGCAGGACGTCGTCGACCCACATGGTCTGGGCCACCGTCGATCCCGTGCCGATGTAGGGGGCGATCACGAACTGGTTGAACTTCATCGATGGGTGCTGCGCGGTGCGGAATAGCACGTTCTGGTGGTCGATCAGCAGTTGCCCGTCGAACCAGTACTGCGCGATGCCGTCGGCCACTCCCTTCCCGCCCTGGATGGAATTGAGCTGGAAGTACGCCTCGACCCGGTGCCAGTCCCCCTTGTAGCCCGGCCCGGGGTTCGGCAGGAAGGCGGGACCGGAGGCCTTCCAGATCTTCTCGTTCCGCCATTGCGTGCCTGACTGGTAGCACGAATCCGGGTAGCCGTCGGTCGACCCGTTGCAGCCCGAGACCGCGCGATTCTCGGTCACCCCGGTCAGGTTCACATTGAGCTTGGTCACATCGATGTTGAGAGCATCCTGGATCGAGAGCCGCGGTACGCCACCGTTCTGGTAGTTCTGCTCGATATACGTGGTAAGGTGCGTTGCCGAGGGACCCACGAAGGCGCCATCCTGGTCGGTGATGACATGGAACTCGTGCGGGTGATAGTCCACGGTGGACCCGATCCAGTTGGTGCTGTATTTCACCCAGTAGCTGACGTAGATCCGGTCGGTGGCGGGAAAGAGGTGGCGGACGGCCGCCCCCTTGACCGGAGTGCTGCTTCCCACGTTCCAGGCCATCTGCAGCGCCCCCGCTCCCCCGTGCTGGCCCGTCGCCACCACGGCGGGGTTGGTGTTGTCATACCACCCGCGGCTGCCCACGCCGGCGTCGTCGAACCCCTCGGTGAGGAGCACGGTGCCGCCCGTGGGCGGGGTCGTCGTGTCCCGGATGCTCACCACGGCGGTGTCGGCACGGCCCAGGTACGCCGCCACCACGCGAAACGACCCGGCCGTGGCGCCCGCCTGGTAGCTCCCGCCCTGGCTCACGGAGCCGCCGGTGGCGCTCCATGATGCGCCAACGGCTCCCGAGGAGCCGTCGCTGTAACTGCCCGTGGCGCTGAAGGCGGTGGTACTCCCTGGATCGACGGTGACGGTGGCCGGTGTCACGGTCACCGCCGTGAGGGTCGGCGGAGGCGTCGTGGTATCGCGGATCGTCACCAGCGCCGTGTCGGTGAACCCCTGGTGCGACGCGATGACCCGGTAGCCACCGGCGGCGGGCCCCGCGTGATAGCTCCCGGCCTGGGTGACGGAGCCGCCGGTCGCGTTCCAGGACGCAACCACCGCGGCCGTCGATCCGTCGCTGAAGCTCCCCACGGCGCTGAACCCGGCGTTGGCGCCGGGATCGAGGGTCACGGACGCCGGCTGGACGGTGAGCCCGGCCAGGGTCGGGCCAGTACCCCCGCTGATCACCACCGTGGCGGTGTCGGCATGCTGGAGGTCCGGGGTGACAACGATCACCATGTAGGTGCCGGGGGCGTTGCCGGCATGATAGACCCCGGCACCCGACACGATGCCGCCGGTCGAGGCCCAGCTGACCAGCAGGGAATCATGGCTGCCGTCGGACAGTTCGGCCTCGGCGCTGAAATCGAAGGAATCCCCTGCGGCCAACGCGACATTCGCCGGGCTGATGACGACCCGCTCGACCACCGGTTCGGGATCCAGTCCTCCAGACTTTTCCGGGGCGGCGCAGGCGGCGAGCAGGGCAACAGCAAGGGCGGCGTGAGAACGGAGGGCAGGCACGAACGTTACTCGTTTATTGGGTTGCCCCAAGTATCGGCATTCATGTGCTCCGCCTCAACGACGGCGCTACCACGATCGTGGTGATTTCCGTCACCTTGTCCGGCGCGCTGGACAATCCGCGCGGTCACGCCAGATTCCCCCACCCCGTCCACCAACGAAACGACCATGGAACCGCGTGCGCTGACCTTCCTCAAGTCGCTGCTCGACTCGCCCGGCCCATCCTCCTACGAGACGCTCCCCGCGCGGGTGTGGCGGGCCCAGGCCGAGGGCTTCGCCGCGGAGGTGCAGGCGGACGTGAGCGGCAACTCGTTCGCGACGCTCAATCCGGGCGCCACCCCGCGCGTCATGCTCGCGGGGCACATCGACGAGATCGGGCTGATGGTCACCTACATCGATGAGGACGGGTTTCTCAGCTTCGATACCATCGGCGGGTGGGACCACCAGGTCTTCGTCGGCCAGCGGGTGCAGCTGCTCACCCGCGGCGGCCCGGTGGCGGGCGTCATCGGCAAGAAGGCCATTCACCTGATGGAGAAGGACGACCGCGAGAAGGTCTCCAAGGCCGACGACCTGTGGATCGACATCGGCGCCGCCAACCGGGCGGGGGCGGCGGCGCAGGTGCGCATCGGCGACCCCGGCGTGCTCGCCGCCGGCGTGCTCGAGTTTCCCAACGGACGGCTGGTGAGCCGGTCGCTCGACAACAGGGTAGGCGCCTTCGTGGTACTCGAGGCGCTGCGCCTCCTCGCGGCGGACCGTCCGGTCGCGCGGGTCACCGCCGCCGCCACCACGCGCGAGGAAATCAGCTACACCGGGGGCGGCGCCCGCACCGGCGCGGCGGCGCTCGCGGCCGACGTCGCGATCGTGGTGGACGTGACCCACGCGACCGACTATCCCGGGGTGGAAAAGCGGAAGCATGGCGAGTACAAGCTGGGCGGGGGGCCGGCCCTGACCCGGGGCGCGGCGATCAACCCGGTGGTGTTCGACCTGCTCGTGGCCACGGCAGAGGCCGAGGGCATCCCGTACACCATCGAGGCCGCGCCCCGCGACACCAGCACCGACGCCGACAACATCTTCACCGCCCTCAAGGGGGTGGCCACCGCGCTGGTGTCGGTGCCGCTGCGCTACATGCACAGCCCCAACGAGATGGTGGCGCTGGAAGACCTGGAGCGGACGGCGCGGCTGCTGGCGGGGTTTGCGCGGCGTGTCACTCCGGCCACGGACTTCGTGCCGCGCTAGTCGGCGGGTGGGGCCGGGCGGCCCCGGCGGGTCACTCCCAGAGGGTCTGCAACGCCTTCTCGGCGGCGGCGCGGACCTCGCGGTCCTCGTCCTCCAGGAGTTCCTTGAGGGCGTTCGACCCGGAGGGGCCCGCGACGTGCAGCCCCGCGACGGCGGCCAGCCGCACGCTCTGCGGCTTGCGCCGGAACAGCCGACCCCCGGGCTCCGCGGCCTTGCGCAAGGCCAGGATGGCGTCGTTGGACGCGATCCGCCCCAGGGCGAGGTACATCTCGCGCTGCACATCGGGCTTGGACTCCGCGTCGGCCGCCACCGCGAGCGTCATCGCCAGGCTGCGGTTCTTCCGGCCGTCGAGATCCTTCGCCGCCTGCAGGCGGACCCCGGGCAGCGGATCCTTGAGCGCGCGGCGCAGCGGCTCCACGGCACCCGCGCCGCCGATCCGTCCCAGGGCCCCCGCCACCGCGCGACGCACCCGCTCGTCGTCGTGCGTGATCTGCCGCGAGAGCCCGTGCACCGCGCTCTCCAGCCGGAGCTCGCCGCAGAGGTCGGCCACGTTGCGCACCACGAACCACTGGTCGTGGCTCAGCATGTGGACCAGCAGTTCGCCCCCCTCCGTCATCTCCTTGAGGGCGTTGAAGTAGGCCCGGCGCTGCCCGACCTCCTCGGCGTTCACCAGCGCGTTGAGGAGCACCTCGGTGCCATCCACGCCCATCCGCCGCAGCACCGTGATCGCCTCGGCCTTCATGTCGCCGTGGGCGGTCATCCGGACCAGCTGCTCCAGGGCGGAGCGGGGCAGCATCCGCCGCAGCGCGATGCCGTAGCCGCGGCCGTCCCCGCTCTGTCCCAGGTCCTTGCGCTCCAGCTCCACCAGCCCGTGCGCGGCCACCAGCAGCTGGCGCCATTCCTTCTGCCGCGCCGCGAACTCGCCCGTGGCGATGAGCTGATTGAGCAGCTCGTTGCGGGCCGCCGAGGACTGGGCGTGGGAAATCTGGTCCACCAGCTCGTCGGTGGGGCTCACGGTGTGGGTCTGCATGGTGACAAAGTGCATCATGCCGACCTTGGCCTCGGTGAGCGCATCCGGGCCGATGGCGGTGATGTGGCCTTCGTCGTCCACCTTGTCGCCCTTGGCCGAGGCCCGCCCGCCGGAAGACCCGGGCGCCTGGGGCGCGGGCTTGAGTGCGGCATCGAGCGGCAGGACCGGGATCATCCCGCACCCGGCGGCGTCGAGCCGCGCGCTGAGGTGGTCGAACGAGCCGTAGGTACCCGGCGGGGCCGCGAGGATGCGCACCAGCGAGAGCAGAGTGGAGGTCAGGAGCCCGGAAGGGATCCGGATCTCGCCTACCCCATGCTGGCGCATCTGGTCGTACAGCGCGGACATCTCGCCCCGGCCCACCGGCACCTCGACCTGGTCCCAGCGGAATCCATTCTGGGTCAGCCGGAGGTGGTGGTCTCCGTCGGGCAGGTTGGCCGCCAGGCGCCGGAATGCCAGCTTCTGCTCCTCCTTCTTGTCCGGATGATCCCGGAAGAGGAGGAGGATGCTGGCGAAGTCGGAGAGGATACCGGCGGGCGTGGTCATGGGATGGGGGTGTCCGCCCTCAAGATAAGTGCTACCATCAAGCGCTGCAATAGGTTAGGGAACACAACCGAGGGCTGCCGACCGCCGCCTTCAACCGGCCCGTGGCCCGCGCTAGGTTTGTCCGCATGCCGATTCGACACCGGGTCTTGCCCCTCCTGCTGCTCGGGGCCGTGCCGTTCGCCGCCCCGCTGGCGGCCCAGTCCACCGCCGACGCCGTGGCGCTCCTGAACGACGTGCGGATCCTGGCCGCTGACTCACTCGGAGGCCGCCTGATCGGGTCCCCGGGCGCCGACAGCGCCGCGGCCTTCCTCGTCCGCCGCTTCAAGCAGGCCGGCCTGCGCCCGGCCCCCGGCGGCTGGTACCAGTCCTTCACCGTGGCAGCCGACGCCCCGATGGCCCGCGGTACGGGCATCGGGGGCGCGGTGGGTCGCAACGTGATCGGGGTGCTGGCGGGCCGCGACCCGACACTGCGCAACGAGATCGTCGTGGTGGGTGCGCACTATGACCACCTGGGGGCCGGCCGGTTCGGCGCGCTCGACCCCGACAGCGCCGGCCAGGTGCACAACGGCGCCGACGACAATGCCTCCGGCGCAAGCGCGCTGGTGCACATCGCCCGGAAGCTGGCCGCGAGCCGCCCCGCGCGCACCGTGGTCTTCGTGGCCTTCAGCGGCGAGGAGGAGGGGCTGCTCGGGTCGGACTACTACGTGAAGCACCCCGTCTTCCCGCTCGCCCGGACCTACGCGATGGTCAACATGGACATGGTGGGGCGGCTGCGGGAGAACCGGCTGCTGGTCTACGGGGCCGCGACCGCGCAGGAATTCCCGGCCCTGCTCGATTCGCTGAACCTCACCGCCGGCTTCGACCTGCGCGCCTCCGGCGATGGCTGGGGCCGCAGCGACCAGTCCTCGTTCTATGCCGCCGGAAAGCCGGTCCTGCACCTGTTCACCGACCTGCACGAGGATTATCACCGCGCCGGCGACGACTGGGAGAAGATCAACGCCGACGGGCTGGCGCAGGTGGCCGACTTCACCACCGCGATCGTGCGGACCCTCGCCAACCGGCGCGAACCGCTCGCCTTCGTGAACGTGCCGCCGCCGCAGGTGGCCGCCGGCGGCCAGTCCTCGGGGTACGGCGCCTACCTCGGCACCATCCCGGACATGTCCGAGAATCCCGGCGGCGTGCGACTCACCGGGGTCCGCGCCGGCAGCCCGGCCGAGAAGGCGGGGCTGCGCGGCGATGACATCATCCTGTGGATCGGCGAGACCAAGATCGCCGACCTGCAGGCCATGACGGGGGTGCTCCGGCAGCACAGGCCCGGGGACGTGATCGAGGTGCGCTTCCTCCGCGACGGCGTGGAGCAGCGGACCAGCGTGACACTGGGCACCCGGGGCGGCTGATGGCGGCCATCCTCGACCCGCTGCCGATCGTCGCAGGGCTCCGTGGCCTCTTCTGCAAGGACGCCGGCCGCGCGGCCTTGCTGCAGTACACCGCCGACCGGATCCGTGCCGCGGGACCGCCGTACACGTCGGTCTACCTCTACATGCTGCACGGCGAGACCCTCGAGCTCGAGGCCTGGAGCGGGCGGGAGACGGAGCACACCCGCATCGCCGTGGGCCGGGGTGTGTGCGGCACCGCGGTGGCGACCGGCACCGACCAGAACGTCGGCGACGTGCGCGCCGTGGCCAACTACATCGCCTGCAACACCTTCACCCGCTCGGAACTGGTGGTGCTGATCCGGCGCGGCGCGACCATCCTGGGCCAGATCGACGTCGACAGCGACGTGCCCGATCCCTTCCGTCCCGAAGAAGAGGCCGCGGTCCGGGCCGTGGCAGACGGACTCGCCAGCCTCCTGTGATCCCCCTCCAGCCGACGGGTGGCGCCCACGCCGAACGGAGCCGGACCGTGCCCGTCCGCGAGGTCGCGTTGTTCGAGCGACGGGTCGGGGACGGCGCGCCCGTCGTGGTGCTGCACGGCGGGCCGGGCGCCCACCACGACTACCTCCTCCCCGGCTTCGATAGCCTCGTCACCGGCCGCGAGCTGATCTACTACGACCAGCGCGGCGGGGGACGGTCCCCGGTGGGGCGCGAGGTGCCGGTCGGCTGGCGCGAGCATGTGGCCGACCTGGACGCGCTCCGGGCGACCTGGGGCCTGCCGCGTCTCACCCTCGCCGGCTACTCGTGGGGGGGCCTGCTGGCCCTGCTCTACGCGCTCGAGCATCCGGAGCGGGTCGAACGGCTGGCCCTGGTTTCCCCGGCCCCGGCCTGGCGCGCGGCGCGCGACACCTTCGAGCAGCGGTTCGAGGCCCGCACCACGGCCCCCGCCCTGCAGGACGCCCGGCGCGCGCTGCGCGAGAACGGCCTGCGGGAGCGGGATCCGGCGGCCCATGCGGCGCGCCTGTTCGAGCTCGCGGTGGCAGGCTATTTCCACGATCCCGCCCGCGCCACCTCGCTGACCCCCTTCCGGGTCACCGAGCGGACCCGGGCGGAGGTGTGGGCCTCGCTCGGCGACTTTGACCTCCGGCCGGCGCTCCGCGGCCTCGCGCTGCCCGCCCTGGTGCTGCATGGCGATGACGATCCCATCCCCATCGAGGCCTCGCGCGAGGTGGCCGCATGCCTCGGAGCCGCGTTCCACCCGGTGCCCGACTGCGGGCATGTTCCCTATGTTGAGGCGCCGGACGCGTTCCACCGGGTGATGGACGCCTTTCTGCCACGGCCCTAGCTTTCCCCGCGCATGCGCCGCACACCCTACGACATCGCCTTCGGCCCCGACGCCGAGCCCCGCTTCGACGAGCTGCGGGCGTCGCTGGCGCGCACCGGCCGCGACCCGCACGACGCCGACGCCTTCGTGCTCGATCCCGAGGTGGTGCGCTACCTGCGCGAGCTCGTCCCCGAGGAGGGCGTGGGCGAGGCGGTCGCCGAACACGTCGCGCTGCTGCATCACGCCTACCTCTACTGGGCCTCCGGGGGCTGGCTGCTCGGCCTCTCGCGGGAACGCGCCCAGGCGCTGCTCACCACCGGCCTCCCGCTGCCCCCGGGCGACGCCGCGCCCCCCGCCACCTACTACGTCCAGTTCCCCGAGCGGATGGTCTGGGCCGCCCTCGCCCCCGACGAGCCACACCAGCCGCTGGATGGACTGTTCGTGCGCCCCTGGCCGGGCGGCGGCCTGTTCGCGCTGGCGGTCTTCGGGCTTCACCCGGGGCAGGCGGGGTTCAGCGTGGTGGCGGTCGACGGCTACCCTCCCACCGCGCCGGGGCGCGAGGATGGCACTCCACCGTTCGCGCCGGTGCTCGAGGGTGGGGCGGCCGCGGGGCTGTTCTCGATCACCGGGGAGGAGGAGCTGCTCGAGCTCGCCGCCCGGACCGTGCCCCTCGCGGCGGAGAGCCGGGCCTGCACTGGCGCCAGCCACCGGCCACACCAGGCCGTGGCGCTCGGGAGCTTCGCGTGACCGACCAGAAGACCATCGCCCAGGTGCTGGAGCAGATCGCCGCCTTCCTCGAACTGCAGGGAGAGAATCCCTTCCGGGTGCGCGCGTTCCGCAGCGCCGCGAAGGCGGTGGCGGCGCTGTCCGGGAGCGTGGCCGACGCGCTGGCCGATGGCTCCCTCGCCGCCACCAAGGGCGTCGGGCCGGCCACCCTCACCATCGTGCAGGAGGTGGCCACCAGCGGCCGGTCCTCCCTGCTCGAGGAGCTCCGGGGCCAGGTGCCCGCCGGCCTGGTCGAGATGCTGCAGATTTCCGGGCTCGGCGTGGCCAAGATCCGCCAGATCCACGAGACCCTTGGCATCGACAGCCTGCCGGAGCTCGAGGCCGCCGCGCGCGACGGGCGACTGGCGCGGCTGCCGCGCTTCGGCCAGAAGACGGCGGAGAACATCCTCAAGGGCATCGCCTTCCTCCGTACCGCCAGCGGCTACCGGCTGGCCCACCACGCCGCCGACGAGGCCGCCGGCCTGCGCGAGGCGCTCGCCGCCCTGCCCGGCGTCAGCGCGGCGATCGTCGCGGGCGACGTCCGGCGCCGCATGGAGGTCGTGCGCGGCCTCTCCGTGGTCCTGGTGGCCGACGTGGCGCCCGAGGAGATCTTCCGCCGGATCGGGGCGCTGCCCGGCGTCCACGAGTTCTCGGGCCAGGATGAGCGGCGGGTGACGCTGCGGGTGAGCGGCGGCGCCGAGGCGCAGGTGGTGGTCACCACGCCGCGCAACGTGGGCGCGGTGCTGGTCCAGGCCACCGGCAGCGAGGAGCACCTGGCGCAGCTGGCAGCGCACGCGCGCGACCGCGGCTTCACCTTCGACGGTGCGGCGCTCTGGCACGGCAGCACCTTCATGCCGACCGCCGACGAGGCCGCCTTCTATGCCGCCCTCGGCCTGGCCGAGATCCCGCCGGAGCTGCGCGAGGGCCGGGGCGAGATCGCGGCCGCGGCCGCGGGGACCCTGCCGACCCTGCTCGAGCCGGGCGACCTGCGCGGCTTCCTCCACTGCCACACTCGCGCCTCCGACGGCACCAACACCGTGGCCGAACTGGCCGAGGCGTGCCGGGAGCAGGGCTACGCGTGGATGGGGATCACCGACCACAGCAAGGCGGCGGCCTATGCGGGCGGGCTCTCGGTCGCGGACCTCGAGCGCCAGGCCGACGAGATCGACGCCCTCAACGCCACCGGCCCCGGCATCCGGGTGCTCAAGGGCATCGAGGCGGACATCCTGGCCGACGGCCTGCTGGACTACGAAGACCCGGTCCTTGCCCGGCTCGACTTCGTGATCGGCTCGGTGCACAGCCGGTTCAGCCAGAGCCGGGCGGAGATGACGGCGCGCGTACTCGCCGCGATGGACAACCCGCACCTCGCGATCCTGGGCCACCCCACCGGCCGCCTGCTCCTCTCCCGCGATCCCTACCAGATCGACATGGACGCGGTGATCGCCAAGGCCATCGCCGCCGGGGTGGCCATCGAGATCAACGCCGACCCCCATCGCCTCGACCTCGACTGGCGGCTGCTGCGCGAGGCCCGCGACGCCGGCCTCCGGATCTCGATCGGCGCCGACGCCCACAACCTCGCGGGCATCCGCAACGTTGCCTTCGGCGTGGGCATCGCCCGGAAGGGCTGGCTCACCCGCGCGGACGTGCTGAATACCCTCCCGGTCGAGGGCTTCCTGGCGCACGTGGCGGCCCGGCGGGCGCGGGCGTGAGCCCGCCGAAGCGGGCACCGGCCAGGTCCCCGCGATCCCGGCCCGCGAAGCGGCGGGGCGCGGCCCCGCCCGCGGAGCGGATCGCCCCGATCCTGGCGCGGCTCAAGGCCGCGTACCCCGACGCGCACTGCGCGCTGGAGCACGCCGACGCCTACCAGCTGCTCGTCGCCACGACCCTCAGCGCCCAGTGCACCGACGCGCGGGTGAACCTCGTGACCCCGGCGCTCTTCGCGCGCTATCCCACCCCGGGCCACCTGGCCCGCGCCCGCCAGGCCGACGTCGAGGCCCTGGTGCAGTCCACCGGATTCTTCCGAAACAAGGCGAAGAACCTCATCGCCATGGCGCAGGCGGTGGTGGCGGAACATGGCGGAGAGATCCCCCGCACCATGGCCGCGCTGCACGCGCTGCCCGGGGTGGGCCGCAAGACCGCGAACGTGGTGCTCGGCAACGCCTTCGGGCTCAACGAGGGCGTCACCGTGGACACGCACGTGACCCGGCTCGCCGGCCTGCTCCGGCTCACCCACCACACCGATCCCGTGAAGATCGAGCAGGACCTGATGCATCTGGTGCCGCGCGGGGACTGGACGCTCGTCTCCCACCTGCTGATCCTGCACGGCCGCGCCGTCTGCATCGCGCGCCGACCCCAGTGCGATCGCTGCGTGCTGCTGGAGCTCTGCCCGGGAGCGGCGCGCTAGCGGGGCGGCACCGCGGCGCGCGGGAGGGCGGTGACGCCCACGCTTACCAGCGACACGCCCACCGGCCCGTCGCCCGTCATGAACCAGCGACGGCTGACCCCGAACCGGAAACCCAGACCGTTCGCCACCCGCACGATGGCCCCGATTCCGAGGTAGCCCCCGACGTACGTGGCGCTGGTCCCCTCCGCCACCGCGAAGAGGCCCGTGGCACCGCCCTCCACCAGCAGGTGCGCCCCCCGCACGGGCTGGTTGTACGCGGTGCCCAGGTCGAAGGTCAGCGCCGCGAAGCGCGCCTCGGACTGGTCCAGGAGGGCGCCGAGCCCGAAGGCGGGTGTCCAGCGACGCGCCGCCAGTCCGGTACCGCGCACCGAGACCGCCGGCACGGTCAGGCCGTCCGCCAGGTAGTACTCGAGGGTGGCCCCGACCGCGTAGCCCGGCGGGAGGCCCGGAAGGGTATCCTGGGCGGCCAGAGGGGCCGTCACGGTCAACGGCAGCAGCAGGAGCCACCAGCGCATGCGATTCCCCCGGGGAGCGTGCCCAGCGATGCCAGCACCAGACCCATCATGCCGCTCCGGCGTGACCCAGCCGTGACCCCCGGGCGCACCAGCGCATGAATGCCCGACTCCGGGTCCTTGGCGGCGCCGACCTGCGGGACGACCGTGGCCGCCCCGTCGAGAGCATCCTCCGCCAGCCCAAGCGGCTCGCCCTGCTCACGTACCTGGCCCTCGAAAGCGGAGACCGCTTCCTGCGGCGCGACTCCCTCGTGGCCCTCTTCTGGCCCGACCTGGACCAGGATCATGCGCGGGCGGCGTTGCGCCGCGCGCTGCACTTCCTCCGCCGCGGGCTCGGCGAAACCGTGCTGGAGGCCCGGGGTGACGAGGAGATCCGCGTGGGCTCCGGCACGCTCGACTGTGACGTGATCGAGTGCCGCGGTTTCCTTGACGCCGGGGACCCCGCCGCGGCGCTGGCCCTGGCGCTCGGTGAGCTGCTCCCCGGGATCTACGTGGCGGGCGCCCCCGGCGTGGAGCAATGGCTCGATGGGGAGCGCTGGCGGCTGCGCCGCCGACTGCTGGAGGCGGCGTGGCTGCTCGCGGAGACCGATCCCGATCCCGCGCGCCGGGCCACCTGGGTGGAGCGGGCCGTGGCCCTCGCCCCCGAGGACGCCGCGGGCCTCACCCGCGCGCTGCGCCTCCTCGACCGCCTGGACCGCCCCGGCCTGGGCCTGCAGCTGCACGCGGAGCACCTGCGTCGCCTGCGCGACCTCGACCTGGCCCCCGACCCCGGCGTGCAGGCGCTGGCCGCCGCGCTGCAGCGCCGCGGCGAGGACCCCGGTGTCTCCCCGGCCACCGCGACGCCGGGGGACCTCCCCCTCCTGGCGGTGCTGCCGTTCGCGGTGCACGGCACCGGGACGCTCGCCTGGCTCGGAGAAGGGATGGTGGACCTGCTCTCCACGGCGCTCGAGGGCACCGGCGGGCTTCGGACCCTGGCGCCGACCAGCCTGCTCGCGAGCCTGTCTGGAGTGGCTCCCGAGGCGCGGCCAGCGCAGGTCGCCGCGCGCTTCCACCCCCGGTGGCTGGTGAGCGGAAGCGTGCTGGCGGCTCCGGGGGAGATCCGGGTGCACGCCCAGGTGAGCCGGGCCGCCGGCGACGTGGTGGCACGGGCCGAGGCGGCCGCCACGACGGAGACCGGTGTCTTCGAGATCGTCGACAGCCTGGCCCGGGGGCTGCTCGCCGCCTGGACCGATGGTCCGGGAGGGCGGCTGGGCCGGCTGGCCGCGCGGACGACGAACGCGCTCCCGGCCCTCCGGGCGTGGCTGGCCGGGGAGAACGACCTGCGGCACGGCCGCGCGCTTCAGGCCGCGCAGGCCTTCGCCCACGCGGTCGAGGCCGACCCGTCGTTCGCCCTGGCGTACTACCGGCAGGCCGCCGCCGCGGCGGCCAGCGCGTGGATCGGCCCCGCGCGGGAGGCCTCGCGCCAGGCCATGGCCCATCGCGGCCGCCTCACGGAACGGGACCGCCTCCTGGTCGAGGCCCAGGATGCCTGGCTCACCGGACGTCTGCCCGAGGCCGAGCGGCGCTACGCGGCGGCAGTCGGGGCGTGGCCGGAGGATGCCGACGCCTGGTTTCTGCTCGGCGACCTGCTCTTCCACGGCAACGCGTATCGTGGGCGCTCCAGCGCCGAGGCTCGACCCGCACTCGAACGGGCGCTGGCGCTCGATCCCGGGCGGGTGAGCGCCATCGGCAAGCTGGCCCGCATTGCCGCGCTCGAGCAGCGCCACGGCGACCTCCGGGCACTGGTGGAGCGCGGGCTCACGCTGAGCCCCGATCAGGACCAGGCGCTCGCGCTGCGGGCCCTCCGGGCCTTCGTGCTCGACGACGAGGCGGAACAGCGCGAGGTGGCCGGCCTGCTCGCCACGGCCCGGGCCCTGACCATCGGCATCGCGTTCAGCGATGCCGCGGTCTACGGATCCTCGCTGGCCCGCGCCGCGGGGCTGGGACGCACCCTCGCGGGCGCCGCACGATCGGATGAGCTGCGCGCGCTGGTGCACCTGATCCTGGCCCACCTCGCCGCCGCGGCCGGCGACCTGGCCACGACCCGTGAGGAACTGGACGAGGCCGGGCGCCACGACGAACCGTGGGCGCTCGAGGTGCGCGGTCTGCTGCTGGCGCTGCCGGCCCTGCCCTGGCCCGCGTCGGAGGTCCGCGAAGCGCGGCAACGGCTCGCCGGGTGGGACCCGGCCTCCACCGGCCCGAACGTGAGCCTCCCGCTGGCGTTCCACAACGGGCTCCACCCGCACCTCCGGGCCTACACGATCGGACTGCTCGATGCGCGGCTGGGTGATGTCCGGGGGGTCGGCCTCGCGCGCGAGGAACTGCTCGAGCTCCCGGAAGAGGAGGAGCATGAGCACCTCCCCGAGCGGCTGGAACGCTCGCTCGAGTCGGCGCGGCTGGAGCTGTCGGGGGATGTGGCGGGGGCGCTGGCGCAGCTCACCGGGGGCCCGCGCGAGCCATGGTTCCAGCTCGCGGTGGGATCACCCTTCTACGCCGGCACCCTCGATCGGTGGCGGCGAGCTCGCCTGCTCGGCCGGCTGGGGCAGGCCGCCGCGGCGGCGCGCTGGCAGGCAACGATCGCGGAGCGGAGCCCCTGGGAGCTGCCGTTCCGCGCTCGGGCGGAACGGCAGCCCCGTCGGCCGGGCTGAGCTTCAGCGACCGGTCAGGATCGTGCCGGCCATGCGCTCGAGCGCGTCCGCCATCTCGCCGTCGCACTTGGCCGTCGGCTGGCCATCCTTCCCCCTCGGCACCGCGTAGAGCGCCTCGGAGGCCACCGTCGACTCCCCGCCACTGCCGCTCACCCGGTAGGTCACGTGGAGGCGGCAGGAGAGGGGGTCGGCCTCGAGCGTGCCGGGCTTGGGGTGGCGCACCCCGTAGAGGAGGCCGTTGACGGAGTCCTGGGTCTCGAAGGAGAACACCTCTGCCGTCATCGCCCGCTTGGCGCGCACCCAGGCCGAGTCCTTCCCGACCGGGACGACGGTGCTGGCCTGGGAGGTGGGGCCTGCCATGAGCCCGGTGCAGGCCGGGAGCAGGGTACAGGCGGTGGCCAGGAGAAGGGACGCGCGGAACGGGGGACGCATACGGTGGCCTCGGGTCGGGGTGATCGGGATTGGGACCCCTCAGGCTATCCGGGGCCAGTCACGTTCCCGCCACGAGCGGATCACGGTTCAGTCAGGCACCGTGGTGGTGTAGACCTCCTCCCCGGTCTTCCGGAAACCGCGCCGCAGGTAATTCGGCAGTGCTCCCGGGTGGTCCAGGGTGCAGGTGTGCAGCCACACGCGCGTGGCGCCGGCCTGCCAGGCCTCCTGGACCGCGCGCGTGAGGAGGTACCTGCCGAGCCCCCGCCCCTGGTATTCGGGCAGGACGCCGAAGTAGGCGATCTCCACCGCGCCATCCTCAGGCCCGCGCAGTTCGAAGAACCCCGCCGGCGCACCCGCCACGCTGAGCAGCCAGATCGTGCTGGGCCCGGCGAGCCAGGCCCGGAACTGGGCCTCCGTCCAGGGCAGCCGGTCCCGCCAGTGGTACAGCCGCCCCACTTCGACATACAGGTACCGGTAGAAGTGCCAGGGGCAGCTGCCCACGGGCTCCAGCCGTACGTCCGGTCCGGCCGAGCCCTCCTCCCGCAGGTCACCGGGCGAGGTCATCTCGAGGTAGGTCCGCACCACGTCGATGGTTGGCATGCCTGTACGATAGGACCGACGGCCCGGGCGACCAAGGCCTCCCCGCGCGCGCCGTGCAAGTCCCTCCCCCCGGCGCATCCCCTCGCCGTCTCCACAGGCCAATGAGGGTCCCATGCATCGCACGCTCCTGGGCGCCATCGCGCTCCTGTTGTCCGCCGCCCCGGTCGCGGCGCAGGGCTGGATCGAAGTCGAACGCCCTCGTACCGCGGTCCCGGTCTCCTCTCCCATCGTCCGGGTCGGGTCCGAGGTCCGGACCGTGATCGAAGGGCGGATCGCCCGCGTCGAGGTGGAAGAGCGGTTTCGCAACACCGGCGGAGGGATGGCGGAAGGCACCTACCTGTACCCACTCCCCGGGGAGGCGGTGTTCCAGAACTTCTCGCTCTGGATGGGCGAGCAGGAGATGAAGGGCGAGATGATGAACGCCGAGCAGGCGCGCGGGATCTACGAGGAAATCGTGCGGCGGCAGAAGGACCCGGCGCTGCTGACCCTCGCCGGACACGGGCTGGTCCGGGCGCAGGTATTCCCGATCCAGCCGGGGGAGACCCGCAAGGTGGTGCTCCGCTACACCCAGCTGCTCGACCGCGCCGGCGACGCGCTGCGCGTCCGCTACGCCCTGGGCGTCCGCGGCGGCGAGGGCGGGACCTGGCGCCTCACCAGCCGCGCAGAGGACACCTACGGAACCCCCTACTCTCCGACGCATGCCCTGACCGTCCGCCGGGAGCGCGGCACCCTCGAGGTGAGCGTGGACACCCATGGCGGCGGGGACATCGAGCTGCTCCTGCCGCTGCGGCGCGGACTGGTCGGCACCAGCGTGCTTGCCAACGCCCCAGGGGGCGAGGACGGCTATGCCATGCTGCTGCTCGCGCCGGCGGAGGCGGAGGACGGCCCGGTCGTCCCGCGCGACGTGGCGTTCGTGGTGGATGTGTCCGGCTCGATGTCGGGCCAGAAGATGGACCAGGCCAAGGCGGCCCTGCGCCAGGCCCTCGGCACCCTGCGCGGCGGCGACCGCTTCCGCCTGGTGGCCTTCAGCTCCGGCGTACGGCACTTCCGGGACGGCTGGGCGCCGGTGACGCCCGAGGTCCTGGCTGAGGCGCGCGACTTCATCGACCGGCTCAACGCCGATGGCGGCACCAACATCGCCGGCGCCCTGGATGCCGTGCTGGGGACCTCGGTGCCGGAGGGACGGCTGCCGCTGGTGCTCTTCATGACCGACGGCATCCCGTCGGTGGGCGAGGACCAGCCGGACCGCATCGCCGCCATGGCCGCCGGCCGCGTGGGCCGCGCGCGCCTCTTTACCGTGGGCGTCGGGACCGACGTCAACACCTACCTGCTCGACCGGCTGGCCAAGGAAGGCCGCGGCTCGGCGGAGTACGTCGCGCCGGAGGCTGACGTCGAGGTGGCCATCGGCACCCTGATGAACAAGCTGCGGCGCCCGGCCCTGGTGAACCTGCGGATCGTGGAGAGCCCGGTGGCCCTGCGGGACCTCTCGCCGGCCCAGCTCCCGGACCTGTTCTACGGTGAGGAGCTGGTGATCTTCGGCCGCTATCGCGGGCAGGGCTCGGGTACCGTGGTCTTCGAGGGGGAACGCAACGGCCGCCGCGAGCGCTTCACCGCGCAGGCCACATTCCCCGCGAGCAGCAACGAGAATGAGTTCATTCCGCGGCTGTGGGCCGCGCGCCGGATCGGCGACCTGAACCGCCAGCTGCGGCTGGAGGGCCAGTCCGACGCCCTGGTGCGCGAGATCCGCGATCTGGGCCTGCGCTACGGCATCCTTACGGAGTACACGTCCTACCTGGTGCAGGAGCCCATGCTGGCGATGAACCAGCCGGGGACGCCGGGCACCCGCCAGCCACGCCGCGACGTCATGCCGATGGCCAGCCCGGCCCCCTCCGCCCAGACCGGTGCCGCCTCGTTCGAGGCGGCCAAGGCCAGCGGGCAGCTCTCCCGGGCCACGAGCCTTGCCGACGCCGAGGTCGCGGCCGACGCCCGGCTCAACAGCCTGACCGGCGGCAGCCGCGAGGTCCGCCGGGCTGGGGGCAGGGTGTTCACCCGGCTGGGGAGCGTCTGGACGGACGTGAGTCACGGCGATAGCCTCCGGGTACTCGACGTCGCCCCTTACAGCGCCGCCTACTTTGCCCTGACCCGTGCGCTGCCCGAGCTGGCGCCCAGTCTCGGCGTGGGTGAGGAACTGCTGATCGCGGGCCGGCGCGCCAGCGTCAAGGTGAGCGCGGGTGGCCGGTCCACCATCAGTGATGCGGAACTCAAGGCCTTCGTGCGGAACTTCCGTGGATAACCGATGAGCCAGGTACCGATCGAAGAGCTGTTTGCCCAGTTCCACCAGCCGCTCGTGCGGATGCTCTACCGCCGCACGGGCGACCAGGACCGGGCCGAGGACCTCGCCGCGGAGGTATTCGCCCGCGCCCTCGCCTCCCCGCCGGAGAATCCGCGCCCGTGGCTGTTCGCGGTGGCGCTGAACCTGGTGCGGGACGACGGGCGCCGGGCGGTGCGGCAGGGCCGGCGGCTGCAGCTGCTCAAGGGCGAGTCCGCCACCAGCGCCGGCCCCCCGGACGAGGACTACGAACGGACCCAGAAGACGCGGGCCGTTCAGGCCGCCCTGGCCGAGATGCGGGACCTCGATCGAGAGGTGCTGCTGCTCAAGGCCGAGGGCTTCGACTACGACGAGATCGCGGCCGCCACCGGCCTCGCCAAGGGAGCGATCGGCACCACGATCTGCCGCGCCCGCAAGCGGCTGGTGGAACTGGTCCGCGCGCAGGAGAAGGATCGCCATGTCGCATCTTGATGAAGGCCAGCTGACCTGCCTGCTCGACGACGAGCTCACGGCCGACGAACGCCGGGCCGCCGAGGCGCACCTCGGCTCCTGCGCGGACTGCCGGCGGCTATATGAAGCGATCCGGGCATTCTCCGGCGAGGCGGACGCGATGGTCCGCGCCGTCGAGTTGCCCCGGGCCCCGACCGCGGTGCCCCCCCGCGCGGCGCCCGCCACGCCTGCGCCTCCCCGAGGCAGGCCCCTGCCGTGGCGATCCCTGGCCTGGGCCGCGACCGTGGTGCTGGCCATCGGACTGGGCTACCGGCTGCGGAACCAGCCGGCGAGTCCGGCCCTGAGCGATGTCTCGGCCTCGAAGGGAGTAGCCGAACGGGAGCTGCCCCGTCAGGACTCCGCCCCCCCACCCGCCGTGGCAGGTCAACCGGCGGTGGGCTTCACCCTGCCACGGCCCGTGGAGGCCGCCCCGACCGCGGAGCCGGCTCGGACACGCTCCGAGGAGGCCAGTCCCACCGCAGCGCCACCCGCGGCCGCCCCGCAGGCTCCCGTGTCACCGCCGAATGCCCAGCGCCGCGACAATCGGATTGCCGAGCTGGCCTCCGATGCGGCTACCGCCGCCGGAGGGGCTGCGGGGAACCTGGCCCCGGCGGCCGCCGTATCGACCAAGCGGGCCTCCGGTGAGGCTCGGCCGAACGCCGCACCTGTTGTGGCGTTCCATCAGGTGGCCATGGAAGAGGCGGTGAGAACCCTTGGCGGCACCATCCGTCTTCTGGATGGCCTCAAGCCCCAGCGGGTGCTGACCGGGCCGGGAACCGTGGTTCCCGGTGCCAGCGCCGATTTGCCGGTCGTCCGCGTGGTGTATGATGATCCCCCGGGCCGGGAGCTATGGCTGGATCAGCAGCGGCTCCAGCCGGCGGAGGGCGCCCGGGCGGGGGCCGCTGCCGCTGTGGCCCCGCTGCTGGTCGGCGACACCGTGGCCGCCCCGGCGGCCCAAGGCATGCAGAGTGTCCGGTGGATGGACCAAGCTGGTTTCAGACTTACACTTACGGGATTTCTCCCGACCGACTCCCTGCGAGCGCTGCTCCGGAGGGTCGAGTAGCGGGCGGCGGCTGGGCGCGGAAGGTAGATTCCACGGCATGTTCCACCTGAATGACCGGCTTCTCGAGAAGCTCATCGACGGGAGTGCCAGCGGCTCCGAGGTGAATCGCATCCGGAGCCATACGGAGTCGTGCCGCGCGTGTGCCCGTCGGCTGGAGGAGTGGCGGGACAACTACCAGGAACTCGACCAGCACTTTCCCGAGCTGGCCACGGAGAGCGGTCCGGCCGCCACGGTCACGCCCGGTGGCCTGGTGCTCATGCCATCGGTGGAAGAGCCGAAGCGGCGCTGGGAGCTGGAGCTCTCGACCCTGCTGTGGATTGCCACGGTGCTGATGGCGCTGCTGGTCGGGTACGGCGCAAGCCGGCTGCGCCAGCCCAACGAGGGGATGGCCGTGGCCAACCGCGGCACCACTCCTACCCCGGCCCCTGCCCCCGCCACGACGCCGATCCCGCCGGCAACCGGCCTCGCGGCTGGTGGGGCTACGGCGCCGCCCGAGTCGCGGCCCGCGCCCGCCTCGACCGCGCCCAGCACCACGCCAGTGGTCACGTCATCCGCGAGCCGGGCCACACCCCCACGCCCCACCCCACCGGCCGTGGAACCCAGCCGGACGCCTGAGCCCAAGCCGCTCAGCGTTTCGCCCCGCTTCCGTGCGGTGGGGGCGCGTGAAGCAAGCCTGCGCCTCGGCGGGCGGCTGCGCATGGTGGCAGGACTCGACCCGGATCACATCGAGGTCGGCCCGGCGAGCGCGGTCCCGGGCGCCCAGGCCGGACTCGACGTGGTGCGGGTGGTCTACCGTACCGCCGACGGCGGTCGCATCCTGGTGGACCAGCAGCTGATCCCCGCCGATTCCTCCGGGTTCCGTCCGATCGACGATCCCGCCCTCGAGAGCGGCGAAACTGCGTATGGCACTTCACCGACGGGGGTCTCGGTTGCCACCTGGCTGGACGAGGAAGGCTACCGTATCTCGGTGGTGGCCCAGGCGCCCGTGGATTCCCTCAAGCGCCTGGTCCAGAGGGTCCAGTAGTCGCCGGTGATCTGCGCTGCAATGTGATTCCCGTTACGGCACCACCTCGCCATCCCCGCCACCATTGGAGCCTCGCACCCCTACGAGGCCCCTCATGCCGTCCCCTGCTGTCCGGGCAGCCTTGCTGCTCGCGCCGATGCTCGCCGCGCCTCCAGCCACCCTCTCTGCCCAGGGCGACATCCGCCTGGGCCTCGGCGCCGGCATCACCGTGCCGGTCCGCAGCTACGGAGACGTCGTGGACAAGGGCTGGATGGGCAATGCCAGCCTGACCTTCTTCCCCGCGGCCTCGGCCGCCCTCGGCTTCCGGCTGGATGGGCTCTACGGCCGCAGCAACCTCAGCGCGATCAGCGGGCATCAGACCCAGGTTGGCGGTACCGCCAACCTGGTCCTCCAGTTCGGCGCCCGCCGGTCGCCCAACAGGTTCTACCTCTTCGGCGGCGGCGGGTACGTGAAGACCACGACCTCAAGCCCGAATTTCGGCCGCCTGACGGATACCAACCCGGCCTTCAACGCCGGGACCGGCTTCAGCTTTGGCGTCCGGTCGATCGCCCTGTTCGTGGAGGGGCGCTACCTGAACGTGTATACGGACGGCGTCAAGCCCCAGTATGCGCCCCTCCTGGCCGGCGTAACCTTCGGGGGATTCTAGCCGTAGACTAGCTTCCATTGCCCAACCGCCGGCCACGACGGCCCGGATGCGTGGGCAGATCTCACAGAGGAGCAAAGCAATGAAGCGTGTCGTTCTCTCGCTGGCCGCCCTCGCCCTGGCCGCGCAGGTTTCCACCACCGGCCTCGCGGCCCAGTCCAAGCTCTCGTTCGGCGCCGGTGGTGGCCTGACCCTGCCCCTTGGCGATTTCAACGACATCGCCAAGCTGGGCTGGCACGGCCTCGCGGTCGTCGGCTACGCCCCGTCGGCGGGGCCGATCGGCTTCCGCGGCGACTTCATGTATGCCCAGAACAGCATCGATGGCGCCGACGGCAAGACCAAGCTCGCGGGTGGGCTGGTCAACATCACCTACGCCTTCCAGAGCAAGGGCTCGATCAAGCCGTACCTGATCGGCGGCCTGGGCCTCTTCAACGCCAAGGTGGACATCACCGGGTTCGGCTCGGACAGCGAGACCAAGCTGGCGGCCGGCGGCGGGTTCGGCCTCAAGTTCCGGGCGGGTTCGGACGCGAGCATCTTCGCGGAGAGCCGGTTCATCAACGTCTTCACCTCGGACAACTCCACCAACTTCGTGCCGCTCACGGTCGGCATCCAGTTCGGCACCAGGTAGCGCGCGCACCGGACGCAGGACGAGGGGCGGGCCCCACCGGGCCCGCCCCTCGTCATGTCCGGGCCGCGCCCAGGCCGGCGGTACGACCGGTGGCCCAGGCCCACGCGAAATTGTAGCCGCCGATCGGGCCGAACGCGTCGAGGACCTCACCCGCAAGGTGGAGGCGCGGCACCCGGCGGCTCTCCAGCGTGGCGGGATCCACCTCGCCCAGCGCCACCCCGCCACCCGTCACCTCCGCCTTCTTGTAGCCCTCGTCCCCGGTCCATGGCAGCGGATACCGCGTCAGGCACGCCACCAGCGCGCGCCGGTCGTCGCGGCGCAGCTGGGCCAGCCGGGTATCCGGCGGCACGCCGCACTCCTGGAGCAGCACCTCCGCCAGGCGGGCGGGAAGCACGTCCTGCAGCGGCCGGAGCACGCCCTGCGCGGAGCGGGCGGTGAGGCGGCCCTCCCACGCCGGGGCATCCAGGTCACTCCACTGCACGGTGACCCGGGCGCGCTCCGGACCATCGCGGAACTGGGCCGGCAGGTGGGAGATGTCGAGCACGGCGGGCCCACTGTAGCCGCGATGGGTGAAGAGAAACCCGCCCCGGGCGCGCGCCACCCGTGATCCGGCCCGCGCCTCGAGGGTCACCTCGAGTGAGAGGCCCGAGAGCGCGGCATGGACGGCGGGCTGCGCCACCAGCGGGGTGAGCGCGGGGTACGTCGGCTCGACGGCGTGGCCGAGGTCGCGGGCCAGCCGGAGGCCAAAGCCGTCGCTGCCGGTGGCCGGCACCGACAGCCCGCCGGTGGCAATCACCAGCGCCCGGGCCTCGAGCGTGCGGCCCGAGGCGCTGGCGAGCCGCCAGCCGGTGGAGGTCGGTTCGGCGCGGGTGACGGTCCACCCGAAACGGGACTCCGCCCCGTCGGCGCGCGCCGCCTCCACCAGACGGTCCCGCACGTCCCGCGCGCGATTCGAGGCGGGGAAGAGCTTGCCGCTCCCCGGCTCGAGGGCGAGGGGCAGACCCAGGTCGGCCTCGAAGAAGGCGCGCTGCTCCCGCAGCGGCCAGGCCGAGAGGAAGCGCCGCACCAGGTGCGCCGGCGCGGTCGAGACGAAGCGGGCCGGATCCAGCACCGAAGGGAGGATGTTGCACCGCCCCCCGCCGCTGATCAGGATCTTGCGTCCGCCATCGGCGGTGCCGTCGAGGAGCACGACCGGTGCGCCGGCCCGGGCGGCATGGATGGCGGCCATGAGGCCCGCAGCGCCGGCGCCCACGATGACCACGGGCAGGTCAGCCGGCATGGGGCGTGGGTCCGGGCGGCAGGACAGGAAGGGATGTCACGTGGGCTGGAATATGCCGGATCGGGGCTCCCGGCTCCATATTTGTCGCCGACCACTCACCCGAACCGGAAACCGCGGATGCCCATGAAGACGATCATCGAGCCGTTCCGCATCAAGTCCGTCGAGCCGATCCGCCTGACCACGCCGTCGGAGCGGGAGGAGCGGCTGCGGGACGCGGCGTACAACGCCTTCCTGCTGCGGTCGGAGGATGTGCTGATCGACCTGCTGACCGACAGCGGCACGTCGGCGATGTCGAGCGAGCAGTGGGCCTCGCTGATGCGCGGGGACGAGTCGTACGCCGGCAGCCCGTCCTGGTACCGGTTCGAGCAGGCGGTGCAGGACATCTTCGGGTTCCAGCATGTCCTGCCCACCCACCAGGGGCGCGCCGCGGAGCGGATCCTCTTCTCGGTCCTGTGCAAGCCGGGCGACGTGGTCCCGAGCAACACCCACTTCGACACTACCCGCGCCAACGTGGAGTACACCGGCGCCCGGGCGGTGGACCTCGTCATCCCCGAGGGTCGCCAGCCGCAGGCCGTGCATCCGTTCAAGGGGAACATGGACGTGGCGGCGCTGGAGCGGCTGGTCACCGAGGTGGGGCGCGAGAAGATCCCGCTCTGCATGCTCACCGTGACCAACAACTCCGGCGGCGGCCAGCCGGTGTCGATGGCCAACATCCGCGCGGTCTCGGCGCTGTGCCGGGCCCACGGCATCCCGCTGTACATCGACGCCTGCCGGTTCGCGGAGAACGCCTACTTCATCAAGCTGCGCGAGGCCGGTTACGCGGACCGGACGCCGCTGGAGATCGCGCGGGAGATGTTCTCCCACGCCGATGGCGCGACGATGTCGGCCAAGAAGGACGGGCTCGCCAACATCGGCGGCTTCCTGGCGAGCAACAACGCGCAGGTGGCCGTCCAGGAGCGGAACCTCCTGATCCTCACCGAGGGCTTTCCCACGTACGGCGGGCTGGCCGGCCGCGACCTCGAGGCCATCGCGGTGGGCCTGCACGAGGCGCTCGCCGAGGATTACCTCCTGTACCGGATCACGTCGACGACCTACCTCGGGCGGCACATCTCGGAGGCCGGGGTCCCGATCGTGCAGCCGCCGGGCGGCCATGCCGTCTACATCGACGCGGCGGCGCTATTCCCCCAGATCCCGCCGCACCAGCTCCCGGGCCAGGCGCTGGTGGTGGAGCTGTACCGGGAGGCCGGCATCCGGGCGGTGGAGATCGGCACGGTGATGTTCGGCCGGCGGGACCCGGCCACGGGGGCGGAGACCACCGCCCCGATGGAACTGGTCCGCCTGGCCATCCCGCGGCGGGTCTACACCCAGAGCCACATCGACTACGTGGTCGAGGCCATCCTGAACGTGCATGCCCGCCGCACGGCGGTGCGCGGGTACCGGTTCGTGGAGCAGGCGCCCTTCCTGCGGCACTTCACCGCGCGGTTCGCCCCGCTGGACTGAAGCGCGCGCGCGGCCGCCCCGGAGGGGGGTACCCCCCGGGGCGGCCCCTGCTACTGCGCGAGGGGCAGGGACAGCAGCGGCGCGTTGCCGCCCGACACCTGCGGCATCTTGCCATCCCAGCGCTTGGCGTACTCGTACTGCACCAGCGTGCTGGTGATGCTCTGCGCCAGCAGCCGGTTGGCGCGGGCCTGCGCCTCGGCCTCGGCCAGGATGGCCATGGCCCGGCCCGCCGCCTTGATGGAATCTCCCTGCGCCTCGTACCGGTTCTTCTGCAGCTCGTTCTCGGCCGTGAGGGCCTGCTGCTGCATCACGTTCTTCTGGTTGATCGCCTCCATCACCGCCGCCGGGGCCCGCAGCTCGTTCAGCGTGAACTGCCGCACCAGGATGCCGTACGCGGCCAGCCGCTCCGTCAGCAGCGCCTGCACCCGGGCCACCACCTGCGCCTTGCGGGGCCCGATGATCTCCGCGATCGGCTCGCCCCCCACCACCTCCTGCAGCGCCTGCCGGATCGACTGCTTCACGTAGGTGCGCTGGATCGTCCCGATGTCGCTCCGGAACGTGGTGTAGAGGCCGGGCACCCGCGCGGGCGCCAGCTCAAAGGACATCGAGACGTCGAGCGACAGCGGCTGCCCCTCCACGCTGTTGACGTTGATCTCGTCGTTGTGCGGCGAGCCCTCCGTCACGGACTGCGTGAGGATCAGGGTCTGCATGTACGTCGGGTACTCCTCGATGCCCGTGGTGAGCGGGTTGCGCAGGTGGAAGCCCGGACCGAGCGGCGCCGGATCAACCCCGCCGCCCGCCCGGTGGATCACGATCCCCACGCTGCCCGGATCCACGTAGGTCACGCACGAGGGCACGGTGGCCACCACCACGAGCAGCAGCAGCCCCAGGCCCAGCAGCGTCGCGAGCGCACCCCCGCGCTCACCCGCCCGGCGGACCCGCCCTTCATGACGCACCGACATCGTTCATCGCCTCCTCGAAGCACTGTGGACATACCGTCCCGCCGCTCTTCAGGCGGACGAGACACTCGGGAGCCTGCCTCCCGTGGATTGCGCATGACTGGCTGGAGCGGCGCTCGGCCGCGCGGCGGTTGCGGACCTGCCGCCACCGGAGCCCCGGCGACGACCGGCGCCAGGCCACCGTGAACACCGCGACCGCCGCCGCAACCAGGGTTGCGGTGAAGACCACGATCTCCAGCAGGATGGCGAGCATCGGTGCGCCCGATCGGACCGGGGCGTTCGGAATGAGGTGAGGGGGACGTACGGGGCATCGCCCCGGCGGTTTCCGCCGAAGCGATGCCGAAGGCGGGGGAAGTGGATCGCCCCGCGGCGGTTAGCCCGCGCGCGGGGGACCGCGCATCAGGCGACGACGTTCCGGACCGCTACGTCGGTCAGTTCCGGCGGCGATAGATGCCGTCGAACGACACCTGCCAGCTCGCGCCGCCGTCGCTGGAGGTTTCCCAGAGCTGCCGCACGGTGCCGTCGGGGTTGGGCGTGAACGAGAGGCGCTGGTCCTGCGGCCGGCCGTCGGGGCCCGGCGCCTTCCCCAGCAGTGTCAGGCGCCCCTCCGAGAAGCGGCCGGCGAGCTGCAGCCCGTTCCCCTGGTTGTCGACCCAGACCTGGTGCCACAGTCCGGTGGAACGGTCAAACCAGTTGAAGCTCTGCCCGGTCCCGCCCCGCGAGCCGACCCAGTGCTCGTGCAGCAGGCAGCCGTCCTCCTCCAGCGTGATCTCGTTGGTGCCGGCGGCGTTGGCGCCGACGGTCACGTCCCAGCGACCGAGCCAGAAATCGAACTGCCGCTGCGCGGCCTCGCGACAGCCGAAGGACGGTGCCGCGTTCTGCGCGGACAGCGCGCACGGGAGCACGAGACACAGCAGGAGGAGCGTCAGCGGATGGCCGGGACGGCGCATGGGGCACTCACGAGGGAAAGGTGGCACCGCGGCGGGCGCCGCGGCGGCCCTTCCCTACGACCGCCGCCGCCCCGCGGGTTTCGTGTGCCCGGGGGACGTTGCGTCCTAGAACTGGAAGTACAGGAAGGGGCTCGGCGAGGCGAAGCGAAGGATCGCCAGCAGGAACACCACGGCCAGCGCGGCGCCCGTGAGGCGGCTCCGCGGCAGTCGCCAGTGCCAGGGATCGGGGACGAACCACGCGATGGCGCCCCCGGCCGACAGCAGCGCCACCACGATGGGCAGGCCGATCAGGCCGAGGTTGCCCCCCTCGCCCGCCGGGCCGAACCCCACCAGGCGGCGGAAGAGGAGCCCTGCCTCCGAAAGGCTGGCCGCGCGGAAGAGCACCCATCCCAATGCCACCGCCAGGAAGGTGGCCGCCGTGGCGAGGGCCGGCGACCGAGGCACCCAGCCCCGCTCCCGGAAGACGGCGTGCCCCGCCAGCAGGGCCCCGTGGTAGAGCCCCCACAGCACGAAGGTCCAGGCGGCGCCATGCCAGAGACCACCCAGGAACATCACCAGCACCAGGTTGCGGAGGGTGCACAACCGCCCGTGCTGGTTGCCCCCGAGCGGGATGTACAGGTAGTCGCGCAGCCAGAAGGAGAGCGACATGTGCCACCGGCGCCAGAACTCCGCGATGTTCCGCGCCTGGTAGGGGGCGTCGAAGTTCTGCGGGAAGCGGAAGCCGAGCAGCGCGGCCAGGCCGATGGCCATGTCACTGTAACCGGAGAAGTCGAAGTAGATCTGGAGGGTGTACCCGAGCAGGGCCACCCAGGCCTCGAGGGTGTCGAGCAGCGGCACCCGGCTCCACAGCGGGGTCACCACGTGGGCCGCGATCGGGTCGGCGAGCAGGACCTTCTTGGCCATCCCCGTGACGAGGAACCAGGTGCCCATGGCCCACAGGGCACGGTCGGGGCGCCGCGTGAGCCGCGCGAACTGGGGCGCAAGGTCGGCGTAGCGCACGATGGGACCGGCCACCAGGTGGGGGAACATCGCCACGAAGGCGGAGAACTCGAGCAGGCTCCGCGCCGGCTGCAGCCGGCGGCGGTAGATGTCGATGGTGTAGCTGATCGAGTTGAAGGTGTAGAAGGAGATACCGACCGGCAGGACGAGGTGGAGCAGCGGCAGGTCCAGCGGTGCCCCGAGGGCGCGCCCCAGGCCGTTCAGGCTCCCGGCGAAGAAGTCGTAGTACTTGAAGACGCCGAGGATCCCGAGGTTGAGCGCGAGCAGGAGGACCAGGCAGGCGCGGCGGCGCCCGGGCACCTCGGTGCGGCCGAGGTAGGCGCCGGCCGCGAAGTCGGCGCTGGTGGAGACGAGCATGAGCGGCACGAACCGCCAGTCCCACCAGCCGTAGAAGAGGTAGCTGGCGAGGGTGAGCAGCCAGAGACGACCCCGCGTCCCGGGCAGCAGCCACCACCCGAGGAGCACCGCCGGGAGGAAGGCCAGGACGAAGACGTAGCTATTGAAGAGCACAGGGCTCCGGCGCGCCCAGCAGGCGCTGCACCACCCGCGCCGCCACGGGGGCGAGGAAATGGATGCCGTCCACGTAGTCGCCGGCGAGGGCGCCGTCCACCAGTCCGTCCAGCGGGACGAAGCGCAGCAGCCCCTCGCGCTCGAAGCTCCGCAGCAGCAACACCGTCTCCTCGGTCCGCTCGCGCCAGGCCGTGCCCGCGGCGGCCCGCGCGAAGTCGGGATGCACCGGCGGGATGAAGGCAATCACCTCCCGGCCATCGGCCCGCGCCTCCTGCAGGAACTGCCGCAGCCAGCTGATGCGCAGCGGATCCAGGCGGCCGAACGACTCGTACCGGGCGAGGATTCCAGGCAGCGACGCGCGCACGGCGCTGCCGGCGTCAAAGCTTCCGGCGGCCCGAGCCGATTCGATCCGCGGGTAACGCTGCCGCCCATCGGGGTCGAGGGCGACCTCGGGCGGGCCCGACGGCGCCCGGACCGCTGCCGCCACCGACTGCAGCGCCCCCTGGACCGCCTGCCAGCCGAAGAGATCGGCCGCGAGCGTGGCATCACTGCTGGCCGGCTCCTCGGGCAGCAAGGGCGAGAGGGCCCGGCTCAGGGTGAGCGGCCGGTGGGGGCCCGCGCTCGGCTGGAGCAGCTCCGGCTCCATCCCCACCAGCAGGGTGGTGGCGGCGCCGGGCGCGCGCGCGCGCAGGTAGCGCCCAATGGCCACCAGGTCCTGGGTGGCCGCGCCGTTGACGGCGAAGTTGAAGGCGGGCCCACTCCCCAGCGCCGCCACGCAGGCCGGCGCCAGCGTCTTCGAGCGCGACGACCCGAGGATCACGGTGCGGGGCGGTGCCGGCAGCGCCCGGAGGAGCGCGGCCTTCTGGTCCCGGTCCGCGCTCACGGCAGGCGGCAGCAGCCCGGTACCGAAGCGGCCCACGGGATCCACCGTCACCACGAGCGCGGCCACGCCGGCCAGCAGGGCCAGCAGCGTGGCGAGGAAGCTCCGGACGAAGGGCCCGTCCTGCGCCGACGGCACCGGGGCGGCGTGCGGGTGGGTCATGCGCCGAAAAGTAGGGACAGCGCCCCGGCTCCGCGCCTGCCGGCACCCACCTACCTTACGGGCATGACCAACCGCCTTGCCGGCGCCCGCTCAGCCTACCTGCAGTCCGCCGCCCACCAGCCGATTCACTGGCATCCGTGGGAACCGGAGGCGTTTGCCCGGGCGGCGGCCGCGGACCGCCCGATCCTGCTCGACATCGGGGCCGTCTGGTGCCACTGGTGCCACGTGATGGACGGGGAGTCGTACGAGGACCCCGCCCTCGCGGAGTTCCTGAACGAGCACTTTGTCTGCATAAAGGTGGACCGCGACGAGCGGCCGGACGTGGACGCGCGCTACCAGCGCGCGGTGCAGGCCATCGTGGGGCAAGGGGGCTGGCCGCTGACGGCGTTCCTCCTGCCCGACGGCCAGGTCTTCTACGGCGGCACCTACTTCCCGCCGGACGGCAAGTACGGGCGCCCCGGGTTCCGCGCGGTCCTCACCCAGGTGCTCCACGTCTACCAGACCCAGCGCGACCGGGTGCTGCAGCAGGCCGACGCGTTGCGGCGCGTGCTCGCGGAGCACCTGGACGAGGCGGCACCCGGTGCCCCCTCGGTGGCGCTCCTGGTGGAGGGCGAGGCCGCGATGGCGCGGCTGTTCGACCCGCAGCACGGCGGGTTCGGGTCGCAGCCCAAGTTCCCCCATCCGGTGGCGGTGCGGTTCCTGCTCAACCGGTGGCGGGACACCGGGGCGAGCGCGCCACGGGACCTCGCCGAGCACACCCTCGTGGCCATGGAGCGGGGAGGCATCCACGACCACCTCGCCGGCGGCTTCCACCGTTACGCGGTGGACGCGCGCTGGGTGGTGCCGCACTTCGAGAAGATGTCGTACGACAACGCCGAGCTGCTCCGGGCGTATGTCGAGGGGCACCTGGCGCTGGGACACCCCGGGTTCGCGGCGGCCGCGCAGGGCATCATCCGCTGGGTGCGGGAGGTGCTCGCCGACCCGGACGGCGGCTACGGCGCCAGCCAGGACGCCGACGTGGGCCTGCACGACGATGGCGACTACTTCACCTGGACACTGGACGAAGCCCGGGTGGCCATCGGGGATGAGGACCTGCTGGCGGTCGCGGCGGCGTGGTACGACATCGGCACCGCGGGCGAGATGCACCACAATCCCGCGAAGAACGTCCTCCACGTCACTGAGCCCCTGACCGCGATCGCGCGGCGACTGGGGCTGGACGGCGTGGAGGCGGCCCGCCGGCTGCGAGCGGCCGAGGACCGGCTTCGCGCAGCCCGGGCGCAGCGCCAGGCCCCGTTTGTGGACCCCAGCCGGTACACCGCCTGGAACGGGATGCTGGCCGGGGCGCTGCTCACAGCCGGCGCGGCACTGGACGACCCCTGGGCCGTGGAGCACGCCCTGCGCACGCTGCGGCGCCTCCAGGCCGAGCCGGGGGATCCCGCCGCCCTGCAGCACGCGCCGGGGGGCGTCGGCGGCCTGCTCGACGACCAGGTGCAGGTGGCGCTGGCGGCGCTGGAGGCGTTCGAGGTCACCGGTGAGGCGGCGTGGCTCACGTGGAGCGGCGCGATCATGGACCGTGTATGGCAGGACTACCGGGACCCGTCCGGCGGCGGCCTGTTCGACACCGCGGACCACAACGGGCCCGGCCTGCTGCCCACCCGGGCCATTCCCATCCAGGATGCGCCGACCCCCTCCCCGAACGGGGTCGCCGCCCTCTGCCTGGCGCGACTCTCCGAGCACACCCAGGAGGCGCGCTGGGCGGAGCGGCGGGACATGCTGCTCGGCGCCCTGGCCGGCGCCGCCCCGGCGCTCGGCATCTACGGCGCCACGCTGCTCCTGGCGATCGACTGGGCGGTGCAGCCGGCGGCCCACCTCGTGATTGTCGAGGGCGAGGAACCGGGGGCCGCGGCAGTCGCCGAGGCCATGCATCGGGCGGCGCTGGCCACCTGGCTCCCCCGCCGGGTGGTGCGCCGGGTGCGGGCGGCCGATCTCGACCACGCCGCCACACCGCCGGCCCTCCGCGCGATGGTCGCCGCCGGGAGCGGGACCCGGGCCTACGCCTGCGTCGGCGCGACCTGCCGACCGCCGGCCACCGACCTGGAGGGCTGGCGGGCGGCACTGGCGGCGAGCGGCGCGCCCACCACCGGCGATTGAGCTTCCCCACCCGCGCCCTTATTCTCCCTCCCGACCACGCCGTCCACTCCTCCCCTTCTCCATCCCGGGCCATGAAGACCGCCACCATCGTCACCAACCGGGGCACCATCGTCGCGGAGCTGTTCGACGAGGAAGCCCCGAAGACCGTCGAGAACTTCGAGAAGCTCGCCAACAGCAACTTCTACGACGGGCTGCATTTCCACCGCGTGATCAGCAACTTCATGATCCAGGGCGGTTGCCCCAACTCGCGCGACCCGAACGACCCGCGCGCCGGGACCGGCGGGCCGGGCTACAAGATCAAGTGCGAGACCCACCGCAACACCCACAAGCACGTGGCTGGCACGCTCTCGATGGCCCATGCGGGCAAGGACACCGGCGGCAGCCAGTTCTTCATCTGCCACGCCCCGCAGTCGCACCTGGACGGCGTGCACACCGTCTTCGGCCAGGTCACGTCCGGGATGGACGTGGTCAACGCCATCCGCAAGAGCGACGAGATCACCTCGATCCGGGTGAGCTGAGCCTGCTCCTCGACTTCGCGGTGCTCGCGGATTACGCCCTGATCGACCAGCAGGGGAAGCTCTCGGTGCTCGGCCTGTTCCAGCACGTCTGGGTGCCGGCCTTCCCCTCGGTGCATCCCCGCGCCCACCTGGTGCTGCGGGTCCGGGGCCGCCGCACCGAGATCGGCACCCACAGCATCCGGATCCGGTTCCTCGACGCCGACGGCAACGCGCTGGTGGAGGGCGATGGGGCGGTGCACTTCGGGGAGCCGCCGGCCGGGGTCATGGACGTGGAGGCGGGCGCGGTGCTGGTGTTCGACCTGCCGCTGCCGGCGCCGGGGCCGTACGCCTTCGAGATCAGCCTGGACGGGGCCGAGGGGTACCGGGTTCCGCTGAGCGCGTCGCAGCTGCCCGGGCCCGCCACGGACAACCCGACGCTTCATTAGAGGCCGGCAGCGCCGTATCTGCGATTGGCCCGGTCGGATCTCCCCCAACCTGCGGCCCAGCCGCACGAACGTGCCGTTTTGACAAAGTTGTGGCCGGGCCGTAGACTAGCCTAGGCACTCCCGCAGCATTCGGTTCCTCGTCAACCGCATCCTTTCTCTATTCGGAGTCCATCTATGCGGCGGTATCCGGTCTGGCTCGCCGTCTGCGGGTCGGTCGTCCTCGCGGGCGTACCCGCGTCGCTGACGGCCCAGGGGTACAGCGTGAATGAGCACAGCTCCTGTGCCATGGGCCGCGCGGGCACGGCGGTGGCATCGCCCTGCGCCGACGGTTCCTCGATCTTCTTCAACCCGGCCGGCATCGCCAACGCGGCGAAGGGGGTCTGGACGATCTCGACCGGCGTCACCGCGATCGCGCCGAGCGGCGGGTTCACCAACGACGCGACCGGGCTGCGCACCGACCTCGAGGACATCGTCATCCCGGTGCCCGCGCTGTACGTCCAGGGCGGCCTGACCGACAAGCTGAGCGCCGGGATCGGCGCCTTCGCCCCGTATGGCCTGACCACCAAGTGGCCCTCGAATTCCGAGGTGCGCTTCCGGGGGTACAAGAGCACGATCCGCGCGATCTACGTCCAGCCCACCCTGGCCTACAAGCTCACCAACCAGCTCAAGGTCGGCGCCGGGTTCGACGTGAACTTCCTGCACCTTGGCCTTGAGCAGCGGGTGGACCTGGCCAGCCAGCAGGCGGCCCCCGGGATCACCTTCGGGATGCTGGGCTTCCCGGTGGGCACGGACATCGCGGACGTGGAACTGACGGGCAACGGCACGGGCGTCGGCTACCACCTCGGCGCCATGTGGGAGCCGAGCAGCCGGGTGAGCTTCGGCCTGCGCTACATGTCCCGGCAGCTGGTGAAGATCAACAGCGCCGAGGCCGCGATCGACCGGGTGTACACCGGGATCATCCTGCCCCGGAACAACCCGCTCGGCGCGCCCCAGGGCACCCCGCTCGACAGCATCCTCTCGCCCCAGTTCAGCGGCAGCGGCCCGCTGCAGGACCAGGGCGGCCGGACCTGGCTGCGGATGCCGGAGCAGCTGACCGCCGGCGTGATGGTGCGGCCCATCGAGAAGCTCAAGCTGCTGCTCGACGTGACCTACACCAACTGGGTGGTGTTCGATACCATCACCATCCACACCGACCTGCTGCCCACGACCTACCTGGCGGAGAACGCCAACGGCTCCACCGCCTGGCGCTACGGGGCGGAGTACGAGGTCAGCCCCGGCACGGTGATCCGTGGCGGCTATCTCTTCCACGACGCGGCGCTGCCGGCCGGCTCGGTCACGCCCAACCTCCCCGAGGGCAAGCGGGCCGAATTCACCCTGGGCTTCGGCACCCGGCTGGGCTCCAAGCTCCACGCCGACGTCGCCTACCAGTACATCGACCAGCAGGACCGCCGTGGTCGCACCGTCGATTTCGGCCAGCCTGACAACGGGCTGTTCGAGTTCAAGGCGCACCTCTTCGGCGCCACCCTGTCCTACACCTTCTGACGCCACCGGAGCCTGATCATGCAGATCAAGCGACTCGTTTCGACCCTGCTCGTCGCGCTGCCGGTGCTCGCGGGATGCCGCACCGACGAGAAGCTCAACGCCCCCGCGACCGTGGACCCGATGTTCCAGCGGTACGCCTCCCTCGGCAACAGCATCACCGCCGGCTTCCAGTCCGGAGGCATCAGTGACAGCACCCAGCTGCGGAGCTATGCCCAGCTGCTCGCCAAGGCGATGGGCACCAGCTTCAACTACCCCCAGCTGGCCGGCCGCGGCTGCCCGCCGCCTTTCATCAACAACGTGACCCAGGCCCGGGTGGGTGGCGGCCTGAGCACCACCTGCGACCTGCGGGTCACGCGCCCAGGCCCGTACAACAACGTGGCCGTCCCCGGCAACGTCGTGGCGAACCTGTTCACCAACTTCGGCCCGCCGCCGTCGAGCTTTGACCCGCTCAAGACGATCTTCCTGGGCGGCAAGACCGAGCTCGAGCACATTGCGATGCTCCATCCCACCTTCATCACGGTCTGGATCGGCGCCAACGACGTGCTCGGCGCCCTGATCTCGAGCACCAACGCGGGTGACACCACGCAGATCACTTCGCCGGCCGCGTTCGACTCGGACTACGACAGCGTCGCCACCGCGCTCTCCGCGACCGGCGCCCGGGTGGTGCTGGTCAACGTGCCGGACGTGACGATCATCCCCTACGCCTCGCTCGGGGCCATCTACTACTGCGCCAAGAACGGCGGCTGCCCGCCGCCGCTGCCGGCCCAGAACCCGCTGCTGGCCGCGGTCCCCACCTTCACGGTCAACGCCAACTGCTCGCCGCTCGGCATCGGCCTGACCACCCTCGTGCCCTGGCCGGTGGCCCTCACCAAGCTGGGCGCGGCCCAGCTCGGGCAGCCCCAGACCATCGACTGCACCGTCGCCCCCGAGGTGATCAGCGCGGCCGAGGTGGCCGCGATGAAGACCGCCGTGGCCAGCTACAATGCGCATATCGCCGCCGTGGCCGCAGCCAACGGGTGGGGCCTCGTCGACGTGAACGCGGCGCTGCAGTTCCAGCGCGACAGCGTGCTGGGAGCCATTCTTCCCTTCCCGGACGTGAGCAACCTCCCGGCCGGCCCCATCACCTTCGGCACCCTGTTCTCGCTGGATGGCATCCACCCGAGCACCGCGGCCCATCGCCTGATCGCCGACTCGGTGGCCTCCAAGATCAACCAGACATACGGCACCAGCCTTCCGGTGCCGCTCTGCGCCACGGTGAGCTGCCCCAACTAGCCCACCCGCGCCTGGTCCCCGGCCCCCCGTTGCCACCGGCAGCGGGGGGCCGTTCATTGTAGGACATGACCTGGACCCGCGATCGCGCCCTGGCGCTCATGCACGAGTACACCCCCTCCGACGCCCTCCGGAAGCACATGTACGCCGTCGAGGCCGCCATGCGGGCCATGGCGCTGCGCGCCGGGGAGGATCCCGAGGCGTGGGGGCTGGTGGGACTGCTGCACGACTTCGACTACGAGCGCTACCCCAACGCCGCCCGGTCGGCCACGGAGGAGCACCCCGCCGCGGGGGTGCGGCTGCTGGCCGCGCAGGGCCTGCCCGAGCCGATGCAGCGCGCCATCCTGGGCCACGCGAGCTACACCGGCGTGCCTCGTGAGACGCCCATGGCCCGCGCCCTGTTCGCGGTGGACGAGCTGTGCGGGTTCCTCGTGGCCTGCGCCCTGGTGCGGCCCTCCCGGAGCCTCATGGACCTCGAGGTGGCCAGCGTCCGGAAGAAGCTCAAGGACAAGGGCTTTGCCAGGGGAGTGAGCCGGGAGGACGTGCTGCAGGGCGCCGCCGAGCTCGGTGTGCCACTCGAGGAACTCATCGCCTTCGTGCTCGAGGCCCTCCGCCCCGTCGAGCGGGACCTCGGCCTGGGCTCGGGATGACCTCCCCGACGGATCGCCCGGGCCGGATCTCCACCACCAGCCGGCCGGCGACGCAGCGCGCCATCGATCGCGCCGCGGCCGCCCGGCCGATCCCGGGGAACCGGGTGGCGCTGCTGCAGGACGGACCCTCCGCCTACGGCGCGATGCTGGCGCTCATCGAGGGCGCTTCCCGGTTCATCCACTTCGAGAATTACATCATCCGCGACGACGCCACCGGCTGGCGCTTCGCGGAGGCGCTTGCCACCCGCGCGCGCGCCGGGCTCCCGGTGCGGGTGCTGTATGACTGGCTCGGCTCCATCGGCACCGGGGGGGCCTACTGGCGCTTCCTGCGCGCGGCCGGCTGCGAGGTGCGCTGCTTCAACCCCCCGTCGCTCTTCCGCCCCCACCGCATCATCGCGCGCGACCACCGCAAGCTGGTGGTGGCCGACGGCACCCGGGCGGTGGTCGGCGGCCTGTGCATCGGCGATGAATGGGCCGGCGATACCTCCCGCGGCATTCCCCCCTGGCGCGACACGGCGGTGCTCATCGAGGGGCCGGCCAGCCACGCGCTCGACCTGGCGTTCGCCAGGGTGTGGAGCCGGGCGGGGCCGCCGCTGCCGGAGGAGGAGCACGCCGCCGAGGCGCCGGCCATGGGCGATGCCGCCGTGCGCATCGTCGTCGGGGAGCCGGGCAAGCAGCGCGCCTACCGGGTCCTCGAGTACCTGGCCGCGGGCTGCCGTCGCCGGCTGTGGATCGTGGATGCCTACCTGGTGCCGCCCGCCCGGCTCTTCGAGGTGATGGCCCTCGCGGAGCGCGACGGCGTCGATATCCGGCTGCTGGTGCCCGGCGCGAGCGATGTCCCGCTGGTGCGGAACCTCACCCGCCTCGGCTATCGCGACATCCTGCGGGCGGGGCTGCGGATCTTCGAGTGGGACGGCCCCATGATCCACGCCAAGACCATGGTGGCGGACGGTCGCTGGGTCCGGGTGGGCACCAGCAACCTCAACGCCTCGAGCCTGGTCGGCAATTACGAACTCGACGTGGTCATCGAGGACCCGGCGCTGGCCCGCGCCATGGAGCAGCAGTTCCGCCGGGACATCGCCCAGAGTGTCGAGGTGGTGCGGCAGGTGCGCCGGGGACCGGGGGCCCTGCGGAGCGTGATGCCGAGCCGGCTGGCCCGGCGCGGGGAACGGGGCGTGGCGGGCCGGCGCCGGGGCCGACGGGAGTTCCGGGCCCGCACCGTGGTGGCGGCGCGCCGCCTGGTCAGCGGCGCGTTCCGCTCACTGGTTGGCCCCGGGATCCTGGCGCTCGCCGTGCTGGGCCTGCTCTTCGTGGGCCTGCCCACGGTGATGAGCTACGTCTTCGGGGCGATCTGCCTCTGGTTCGCGGCAGTGCTCGGGGTCCAGGCCTGGGGGCGCCGCGGCGGCTGGGGCTGAGCGGCGCCTAGGCGCCCGCGCGGGCCTCCCCGTACCAGCGCGCCAGCGCGGCATGTTCCTCCGCGGCGCCCAGCCGCTCGAGCAGCCCGAGCGCCACCGCCACGTCCGCACCGGCCTCGGCCCAGCGGCGCTCCCGCGCTGCCAGCCGCGCCCGCGCCTCGAGTGCCTCCGCCTCGATCAGCGGGCTGGCGTGCTCACGGGCCAGGCTCACCGCACGGTCCAGCGCGGTCCGGGCGGCGGCGAACTGCCCCAGCGCCGTCCGCGCCGCCCCGGCGAGCCGGAGCGCATCCGCCTCGCCCAGGTGGTCCGGGATCGCGGCGTACTGCTCCGCCCCGAGCCGCGCCCCCGCCTCCGCCACGGCCGCCTCCCCCCGGCGCAATGACAGGTCGCCCCGGCCCACGTGGGCCATCGCCAGCAGCCGCTGGTTGCCGGCCTCCCGCGCATACCCGATGGCGCGCCGCTCGTAGCGATCGGCGGGATCATACTGGCCGAGATCCCGGTAGGTGATCGCCAGGTTGTGGCAGGTCTCGGCGAGACCGGCGGTGCTCCCGACCCGCTGGTAGGCGGGAATCGCCAGCTGGTACTGGGTGAGCGCCTCCTCCCGCCGGCCGGTGACGTTCGCGATCATGCCGAGGTTGTTGCAGGCCCGGCCGAGGACCAGCGCGTCCCCGGCGTGGTTGGCCAGCTCCAGCGCGCGCGCGAAGGCCGCGCTCGCCTCTGCCAGCTCGCCCAGCTCGAAGTGAGCCGCCCCCAGCATGTTCACCGCCCGCCGGTAGACGGCCGCATCCCCCCGCTCCAGCACCGGCAGCGCGGCGAGGAGGCGCTCGCGGGCCGGCCGCAGCAGCCCCTGGCGGAGCTCACGCTCCGCCGCGGCCACTTCGTCCGGCACCTCGACAGGATGGGCGGTCATGCCATGGGCTCCTAGTAGGCCACGGCGTAACGGGTGAAGCCGGGGATGTCCGCCTCGACTTCCTGCTCCAGCGTGTTCACGGTGCTCGGCAGCTGCGACCAGGGATCGCCGACCTGCTCTTCCTTCCAGATATGCAACCCGAGGAGGATCGTGGTGTCGGCCGCGGTGACGATGCCGTCCTCGTCCAAGTCCGGGTCCGCATCGCGGTACTTGATCCACAGCCGCGCCGGCCGGGACGGGTTGAACACGAGCCCCGACGGGGAGAACTGGATGATCAGGTTCGCCGTGTCGCTGACCGACACCGTGATGAGCACCGAGTCGCCGCTGGCGAGCGGGTTGCCGGCGCTGTCGCTCACCAGGGTCCGATCGTCCACCCGGAAACGGATGAACTCGAACGAATCGTTGGCGCCGGCGGCCTTCTGGTACATCAGGCGCAGCTCGCGGCGCTCCCCGCGCACCGCCCAGAAGCTCTGGGTGCGCGCACCGAGCGGGGGCGCGGTCACGGCGGGGCGCAGGAAGCTCAGGCTGTCCTGGGTGACGGTCGTATCCGTGGGATCGGGGCCGTTGCCACCGCCATCGGTGGCGGTGCTGCAGGCCAGGGCCAGCGCCGCGAGGGTCGCCAGGGTCAGGAATCGGGGAGACATCAGAATTCTTCCTCGGTGAGGGCGGCCTGCCGCCCGCGTGGAGCCAGCAGTCGGAGCAGTCGCGTACGGGAAATGCCGAGGCGGCGCGCCGCCTCGCTCTTGTTGCCGTCGGCCAGCCGAACCATCGCGGCGGCCGCGGCGCGGACGATGTCGGACATCGCGGCGGGGAACGGCACCCCGCCGGATGGCACCAGGGACCGGGAGGCGTCGAGCCCCAGGTCCGGCGCGTCGACCACCCCGCCGCTGCACATGAGCAGTGCCCGCTCGATCACGTTGCGGAGCTCGCGGATGTTGCCGCTCCACGGGTGAGCGAGCAGCCGGCGCTCGGCGGCGGGGGTCAGCGTCGGCACCGCAATGCCGTAGTCTCCCGCGAAGCGCCGCAGGAAGGCCCCCGCCAGCAACAGCAGGTCGTTGCCACGCTCCCGCAGCGCCGGCAGGCGCAGCCCCACCACATTGAGCCGATAGTAGAGGTCCTCGCGAAACTCCCCCCGCCGCGACGCCTCGGCCAGGTCCACGTGAGTGGCCGCGATGACCCGGACATCCACCGCCATGGTGGTGGTGCCGCCGATCCGCCGGATCTCGCGCTGCTCCAGGACCCGGAGCAGCTTGCCCTGCAGCGGCAGCGAGAGGTGCCCGATCTCGTCCAGGAAGATCGTTCCCCCGTTCGCCACCTCGAACAGCCCCGGTTTGGCGGCGCTGGCGTCGGTGAACGCACCCTTCTCGTGCCCGAACAGCTCGCTCTCCAGCAGGTTTTCCGGGATCGCGGCGCAGTTCACGTCCACGAACGGCGCCTTCTTCCGCGGCCCGTTGTAGTGCACCGCCCGCGCCAGCAGTTCCTTGCCCGTGCCGGTCTCGCCGCCGATCAGCACCGTCACCGCCCCGTGCGGGATGATCCGTGCCGCGCGGTCCAGCGTCTCCCGCAGGGCCGGGCTCTCCCCCAGGATGCCGTCGAACTGGTACTTCGACGCCTCCAGGCTGGTGAAGCTGGCCGAAGACCCGGCCACCCGCACCCGCTCCGCCTGTTGCGCCAGCCAGCCCTGCAGCAGCGACAGGTCCTGCGGCAGCGCGAAATACTCCCGCGCCCCGGCCCGCATGGCCCGGATGGCGATCCGGTGCTCCGCCGCCGCACCCACCACCGCGACCTCCGGGTGCCGGCCGCGCACGGCCTCCAGCCGATCGGCGATCTGGTCCTCGACCCCCGCCGCGTTCAGCACCACGACGGCCGCCTCGGCCGGCGCCCGCTCCCCGACCACCAGCTCAAACCCGGCCGCGGCCGCAAGGCCGGGCCAGATGGCGGCGAAGGAATCGCTCGCGGCAAGCACGGCGAGCTGGGGCATCGGATGCGGCACGGGTCCTCGGGCATTCGGGGGAGAATGGCGCGAATGCCCCCCGGGAAGGCAGGAAGTGGACCGGAATGCCACGCGGCGGTGCCGAGATTCAAGTCGTTGTGATTGTAGAACTTGGAAAAGTGACCCCAGCCAGATCCGACCCGACTGTGGGGACGATTTGTGCTAGTCGTACCGAAACGGTACAGGTGGCTGGCAACCCTGCGCTGCGCGTGGCTCACTGCGGCCACCCCCGGCCGGCCGGGAGGGGCACCCGTGGCACCGTCCCCACCTGCGCCAGACCGAGCAGGGCGCGCGCGCGCGCGGCCCACGAATGCTGGCGGACAACCACAGCGCGCGCGTTGGCGCCCAGGCGGCGCCGGAGCTCGTAGTCCCGCCGCAGGCGGGAAAGGGCCGTGGCCAGGGCCCAGGCATCGTCCGCGGGCACCGTGAATCCCGTGAGTTCGTGTTCGACGAGAGATCGGCCTCGGCCGGACTGCCGGGCCACAACCGCTCGGCCCGAGGCCATCGCCTCGTAGACCTCGAGGGGCCAGCCCCAGTCCGCGGCAACCGAAGGTGGTGTAACCACGGCATCCATGGCTGCCAGCCAGCTGGGGACCTCGCACGGCGGGACGGCACCGGCAAACCAGGCCCGGTCGGCAAGCCCCCACTCGCCGAGCTGGGTCTCCAGCCGCTCCCGTTCCGGTCCATCGCCGACCACGAGCAGCTGACAGTCTTCGTGGAACCGGGCGAGGCTGGCGAACGCGCGCAGCAGGACCGGCAGGGCCTCGGCGTCGCCGAGCGGACCGGCATAGCCGATGGTGAAGCTCCCGGGTGGGGCGCTCCAGGCCGGCCCCGGCTCCGGCAGGAATCGTTCGGGCTCGATGGCGTGGGGAGCCGGACGCACCCGCTCGGCGGGAATGCGGAGCGTTTGCAGGTAGTCCGCCACCGCGGGGGAAGCCGCCGCCAGGACGCCGGCCGCCCCGAACGCCCGGTGGGCCACGCGGACGCCGGCGTGCGCCTCGAGCACCCCTAAGCGCCGACCCTCCAGTTCCACGAGCGGGGCATCCACCTCGAGGATGCTCGGGATCATGGCGCCGGCCGCCCAGTCCATCGCGGCGTAACTCCACAGCGAGTAGCGTTCATAGACGAGGTCGAACGGTCCAGCGGTCTCCAGGGCGGCGCGCAGGTCCCCGTTGACCGCCAGCGCGCGCCACACCGGCGGCCAGCGCCGTCCCGCCCGGCCAGCCGGCAGGGCGTGGACCGGCAGGTCGGCAAGTCCCAGGGGGCGATCCTGCCCGGGGCGAGGGGCGAACACTTCGACCGCATGGCCCTGTGCACGCAGGGTGCGGAGGAACGCCTGGGCCCGGGCCGCCACCCGCGATCGCCCGAAGACCGGCTGGCCCCGATCAGCACTGACGTACGCGATGCGCAGCGGACCCTGAGGCCTCCGCGTACCGCCGACCGGCAACTCCATGGGTCCTCCACCGTAGGGTCAGCCCGCAAGCGCTCCCGCATCGGCCGGCTGGGCGTCCCCGCCGGCCGGTGCAAGGCCCGGGCGCGGCGGGCGACGGCGGGCGACCTTCCGGAGCTTCATATCCTGCAACAACTTGCATCGGGCTGGTCGGGCGCGGGGCAGGAGCCGGCCTCGCCAGATTCGCTCCAGCGTGGATCGGGGCGGTACAATTCCCCCGCGCCGCTCCCCGGCGCCGCCGGTCAACGATCCCAAGGGATGGCGCGTATCTCCGCTGAGTCCGACACCGCATTGATCGCCCGGGCCCAGGGCGGTGACCGGGAGGCCTTCGGTGTCCTGGTCGATCGCCATGGGCCCATGGTCCGACGGCTGACGCGGTCGGTACTCCAGCACAGCGCCGACGCAGACGATGCCGCGCAGGAGGCGTTCTTCTCCGCCTGGCAGGCGCTGGACCGGTTCGATCCATCCCTGGCACTCGGGCCCTGGCTGGCCCGCATCGCGGTGAATGCCGCCCGGGACCTGGTGCGGCGTCGCCGGGTTCGAGCCACGGAAGCGGTGCCGCTGGAGCGCGCCGACCCGGGCCCGCTCCCGGATCAGGCAGCCGAGAACCGGGTCCGCCGTGGACGGCTGGCGGCGGCGCTTGCGGCCCTGCCGGAGCGGCAGCGGATGGTGGTGGTGCTGTTCGAGGTCGAGGGGTACGCCCACGGCGAGATCGCCGGGCTGTTCGGCATCCCCGAGGGCACGGTGCGGTCCGAGCTGTTCCACGCCAAGCGGAAGCTGCGCGCGGCGCTCGACGGACTGCGAGAGGAGTGAGCATGGAACCATCGCCTTTCCACCTGGAACGCGACCCGGCCCTCGCGCACGGGCTGCGCGACCTGCTCGATGGCGGCGCCGACGCGGCGTTCGCGGCGCGCGTGATCGCCGGGCTTCCGGTTCGCGGTTCCCTGCTGGATGTGCTGGCCGGCTGGGCCCGGCCCGGGATCGCGGCGGCGCTGATCCTCGCCACGGCGCTGGGGGTCTGGCTGACCGTGCGGGCGGAGGGCCGCGCGGACGGCAGCGCGCTCGCGGAGGTGGGGGCCTCCGGGCGGCCGCAGGACAGCGACGCCCTGATGGGCGTGGCCCTGGGCGGGGGGCGGTGAGCGTGTCCGCCAAGCGTACCGAGACTTGGAAGGCCATGGTCCTGCTCCTGCTCGCCGCGCTGGCGGGGGCGGCGGTGGGCAGCGTGGTCACCAGCCGGATGCACGGCGAGCACCGCGATGGCGCCCGGGGCCACCGCGGCAGCGACTGGTACGTGGAGCTGCTGGACCGGGAGCTGCAGCTCACGCCCGGGCAGCGGGACAGCGTGGTGCAGGTGCTGGCACGGCACCGCGGTGCGATGGACTCCCTCTGGGCCGATGTCGGCGTCCGCATGGACGCCATGCGGCAGGCCATCCGTGCCGATGTCCGGACCGTCCTGACCCCCGCGCAGCGCGAGCGCTACGCCGCACTGACCGCCCGGCTGGATGCCGAGCGGCGCGATTCGACCTCCAGGGATTCGACCAACCGATGACGATGATGATGCCCCGGCGGGCCCGGTGCGCGGCGCCGCTGCTGCTGGCGATCCTGGCCGCCGGACCCGCGGCGGCGCAGACCCCGACCGTCACGCTCGAGGAGGCGGTGCGCCGGGCACAGCAGGCGCAGCCCGCCGTGGTGCAGGCGCGCGGCAGCCTCCGCAACGCCGACGCCCAGGTGCGCTCGTCCACCGGCGCGTTCCTGCCGAGCCTGAACGCGAGTTCCTCGGGCACGAGGAGCTACAACGAGACCCAGCGGGTGGGCCCGACGGGCGAGCTGGAGAGCGGGGGCACCACCACCAACAGCGTGAACTTCGGGCTGTCGAGCAGCGTGGACCTGTTCACCGGCTTCCGCCGGGGGGCGGACCGGCGGTCGGCGCGGGCCACCCAGGACGCCGCCGAGGCGGGGGTGACCAACGCGGAGTTCCAGGCCGGCCTGACCGCGACCCAGCAGTTCTTCGACGCCCTGGCGGCGCAGCAGCTGGTGCGGGTGCGCGAGGCGGGAGTGCGCCGGGCGGAGGAGCAGCTCAACCTCTCCGCGGCCAAGCTCCGGGTGGGCTCCGCCACCCGCTCCGACTCGCTCCGCTCGGTGGTGAACCTGGGCAACGCGCGGCTGGCGCTGGTCTCCGCCGGCAGCGACGTGGCCCGGACCCAGGCGGCGCTGGCCCGCACCATCGGCCTCGACGGCCGGGTGGCGGCCTCCGACGACTCCGCCTTCTACGCCCCGACCACGGCGATCGACACCACCGCCCTCAACCGCGAGGCGCTGGCGCGGTCGCCGCGGGTGCAGGCCGCCGAGGCCAGCGCGCGCGCGGCCGACGCCTCGGTCAAGGCGGCCCGCTCGCAGTACTTCCCGACCCTGGCCCTGTCGGGCTCGGCGGGGTGGAGCGGCAACAACAACAGCGATTATCGCCTCTTCGCCAACCGGCAGCTGCAGCTGGGGCTCTCGTGGCCCATCTTCAACCGGTTCCAGCGGGAGCAGACGATCGTCACCCGGCTCTCCACCCTCGACGCCGCCGAGGCGAGCGCGCAGGACGCGCGGCGGGAGGTGCAGGCCTCGCTCACCACGCAGTACGCCGCGCTCGACGCGGCGCGGGTCCGGATGGAGATCACCCAGAGCAGCCTCGAGGCCGCCACCGAGGACCTCCGCGTGGTGAGCGAGCGGTACCGGGTGGGGGCGGCGACGATCCTCGACGTGCTCAACTCGCAGGAGGCGCTGGCGCAGGCGGAAGTGGACGTGGTGACCGCGCGGTTTGACTACCTCAAGGCCCGAGCCCAGATCGAGGCCCTCATCGGACGGCGGCTATGAGCACCCTGACGGATACCGCGGAACGGATGGCCCAGCTGCCCGGCGACGTCCCGCGCGATGCGGTGATCGTCACCCGGAACCTGCAGCGCCAGTACGACATGGGGGGCGAGATCGTGCGCGCCCTCCGGGGCGTGGACCTCACCATCCGCCGCAACGAGTACGTGGCGGTGATGGGGCCCTCCGGCTCGGGCAAGTCCACGCTGATGAACCTGATCGGCTGCCTCGACACGCCGAGCGAGGGTGAGTACTGGCTCAACGGCTACCGGGTCTCCGAGCTGGGCGACGATGCGCTGGCGCGCATCCGGAACAAGGAGATCGGGTTCGTCTTCCAGACCTTCAACCTGCTCCCCCGCGCCGACGCGCTGCACAACGTGGAGCTGCCGCTGGTCTATGCCGGCGTGGCCACCCGGGAGCGCCGCGAGCGCGCCGCCGAGGCGCTGCGGCGGGTGGGCCTCGAGTCGCGGATGAGCCACCGCCCCAACGAACTCTCCGGCGGCCAGCGGCAGCGCGTGGCCATCGCCCGGGCGCTGGTCAACCGGCCGAGCATCCTGCTGGCCGACGAGCCCACCGGCAACCTCGACTCCTCCACCAGCGCCGAGATCATGGCGCTGTTCCGCGAGCTGCACACCGAGTCGCAGACCATCGTGCTGGTCACCCACGAACACGACATCGCCGCGCACGCCGAGCGGCAGGTCCACCTGCACGACGGCAAGGTCGCGCAGGACTTCCAGACGCCCAGGAACTGACTTCGCCATGCGCCAGACGCTCTCCGCCGCCGTGCTCGCCCTCGCCCTCGCCGCCTGCAGCGAGCCCGAGGCCGCCCCGCTGCCCGTCTACCAGGCGGTGGCGGTGGAGCGGCGGGACATCGTGGTCTCCGCCCGCGCCAACGGCACCATCCAGCCCGACACCACGGTCGAGGTGAAGTCCAAGGCCTCGGGCGAGATCCTCAAGCTCAACGTCGAGACGGGGAGCACCGTGAACCGCGGCGACCTGCTGATCCAGGTGGACCCGCGGACCGCCAAGAACAGCTTCGCGCAGGCCGAGGCGGACCTCGACGTGGCCAAGGCCAAGCTGGCCAACGCCACGGCCCAGAAGAACCGCTCCGATGCCCTGTTCGAGTCCAAGGCCCTCACCGAGCAGGAGCACGAGCAGGCGGTGCTCGACTTTGCCAACGCGCGCTCGGAGGTGGTGCGGGCCGAGGTGGCATTGGAGAACGCCCGGATCCGGCTGGAGGACACCGACGTGCGCGCGCCGATCGGCGGCACAATCATCGAGAAGAGCGTGGAACGCGGGCAGGTGATCTCCTCGCCCACCAGTGACGTCGGCGGCGGCACGGTGCTGCTCCGCATGGCCGACCTCAACCTGGTGCAGGTGCGCACCCTGGTCGACGAGACGGACATCGGGAAGATCCAGCCGGGCCTGCGGGCCACGGTGACGGTGGACGCCTACCCGAACCGGCCCTTCGAGGGCACCGTGCTCAAGATCGAGCCGCTGGCCGTGACCCAGCAGAACGTGACCATGTTCCCGGTCCTGGTCCGGATCCAGAACCGCGAGGGGCTGCTCAAGCCGGGGATGAACGCCGACGTCGAGATCCACGTGGGCCGGCGCGACGGCGTGCTCGCCGTGCCGAATGCGGCCCTCCGCACCCAGCGCGACGTCTCGAGCGCCGCGGAGGTGCTGGGCCTGACGGCGGCGGAGGTGGCCACGCAGCTGGCGCAGGCCAGCCGGGCCCCCGGCGACAGCGCCACGGTCCGCCCCGCGGGCGCCAAGCCGGCCGGCAACACCATGACGCTGCAGAACGGGCAGACGATCACCCTGCCCGAGGGCGTGACCGAGGAGCAGGTGCGCAATGCCATGAAGAAGCGCTTCTCCGGCGAGGCCACCACCCCGGCCGAGAAGGCGCTGCTGCAGAAGGTCTTCTCGGGCATGGGCGGTGGCGGGGCGCGCCGCCCCCAGGCCGACAGCCGCTTCGGCGGGAAGTACATCGTCTTCGTGCGGAAGGACGGCCGGCCCGTCGCCACCAACATCGCGACCGGGCTCACCGACCTCGACTGGAGCGAGGTGACCAGCGGGCTCGGCGAGACCGACTCGGTGCTCATCCTGCCGAGCGCCGGGCTGATCGAGTCCCAGAAGGAATTCAACGAGCGGATGGCGCGGATGACCGGCGGGGGCGGGATCCCCGGCCTGGCCAACCCGTCCACCAGCACCGGCTCCAAGGCGCCGGCCACCACTCCCACGAGGCCCTGACCATGAACCTGCTCGAGATCATCCGGGTGGCGCTGGGCTCCATCCGGGTGAACGTGCTGCGCTCGATCCTGACCGCCCTCGGCATCATCATCGGTGTCGCCGCCGTGATCACCATGGTGGCCCTCGGCGCCGGCGCCCAGAAGGCGGTGGAGGAGCAGATCGCCGCCATCGGGGCCAACGTCCTGCAGGTCTACCCCAACTGGGGGCGGATGAGCGGGGTGGCGAGCGCCACCCGCGTGAGCCTGACCACCGACGACGCGACCGCCCTCCAGCGCGACGCCACCCAGCTCAAGGCCGTGGTGCCCGAGCTGAGCAACAACCTGCAGGTGAAGTACCTCAACACCAACATCAACACCTCGATCAGCGGCGTGACGGCCAACTTCATGCCGGTCAAGCGCTACAAGCTGGCCCATGGCCGGATCTTCAGCGAGGGAGACGACGAGGCGCGTGAGCGCTTCGCCGTGCTCGGCAGCGAGATCCCGGTGATGCTCAACGCCAACCCGGCCGCGCTGATCCACCAGACCATCCAGATCCGCGGGATCAGCTTCGAGATCATCGGCGTGCTCGAGCCCAAGGGCGCCAGCAATTCGTGGCAGAACCCCGACGAGATCGTCTTCATCCCGCTCAACACGGCACGCTACCGCGTCTTCGGGAACGACCGCCTGCGGGCGATCAGCGTGGAGGTGAAGGACAGCGTGCCGATCGAGCTCGGCATGGTCGACATCGAGCGGGTGATGCGGCGGGAACACAAGATCCGGCCCGGGCAGGAGAACGACTTCATGATCCGGGGGTCGCAGGAGGTCCTCGCCACCCAGGCGGCGACCACCCAGATCTTCACCACCCTGCTCGCGAGCATCGCCGCCGTGTCCCTCGTGGTGGGCGGCATCGGGATCATGAACATCATGCTGGTCTCGGTCACCGAGCGGACCCGCGAGATCGGGGTGCGCAAGGCGCTCGGCGCCACCCGGCTCAACATCATGTTCCAGTTCCTGATCGAGGCCCTCGTGCTCTGCCTGGTCGGCGGGCTCCTGGGCATCGGGCTCGGGTGGTGGGTCACCGACACCCTGGCCACCAACAACGGCTGGAACACCCTGATCTCGAGCCAGAGCATCGCGGTCGCGTTCGGCACCAGCGCCGCCATCGGCCTGGTCTTCGGGATCTGGCCCGCCAGCCGCGCCGCGCGGCTCGACCCGATCATCGCCCTGCGGTACGAGTAGCACCCGGCCGCCCCGCGCCCCCCTCCGGCCCGAGGGGGGCCGTGGCGCGCGCACACCCTTCGCCGACGGAAGTCGCTCCGCATGCTGACGCTCATGATGCTCGCGGCCCTCCAGGCCGCCCCGCAGGACACTGGGACCGTGCGCTTCGCCGTCGACCTGCCCCGCCGTGAGGCGCTGGTCACGATCGATGGCGTGCTCGACGAGCCGGTGTGGCGCGACGCGGCCCGGCTCGACGGCTTCCACCAGTACCAGCCGGTGGACGGGCGGCCCGCGGAGGAGCGGACCGAGGTGCTGGTCTGGTACGCCCCCGGCGCCATCCACTTCGGCATCATCGCGCACGACCGGCAGCCGCAGGGCATCCGCGCCACCGTGGCCGACCGTGACAACCTCGACGCCGATGACCGCGTCACCATCTACCTGGACACCTTCAACGACCGGCGCCGCGCCTTCTTCTTCACCGTGAACCCGCTCGGCGTGCAGGAGGACGGCGTCCGCAGCGAGGGAGGCTTCACCGCCGGCTCCCTGAGCGGGGGGACCACCGACAAGAACCCCGACTACCTCTGGCAGTCCCGCGGCATGGTCACCGACTCCGGGTACGTGGTCGAGGTCCGGATCCCGTTCAAGAGCCTGCGCTACCCCGGGGACGGCGCCCAGTCCTGGGGGATCAACGTGCAGCGCCGGGTGCAGCGCACCGGCTACGACGACACCTGGACCGACGTGCGGCGCGCCAACGCCAGTTACCTGCTGCAGGCGGGCACCGCCACGGGCCTGCACGACCTGCAGCGTGGCCTGAGCGCCGAGGTGCAGCCCTTCGTCACGGCGCAGGCCAACGGCCTCCGCGACGCCTCGGGCTTCACCCGCGAGGACCTCGACCCGAGTGCCGGCGTGAACCTGCGCCTGGGGGTCAGCAGCAACCTGTCCATCGACGCCACCTACAACCCGGACTTCAGCCAGGTGGAGTCCGACGCGAGCCTGGTGACCGTCAACGAGCGCTTCGCGCTGTTCTTCTCCGAGAAGCGGCCGTTCTTCCTGGAGGGCATCGAGCTCTTCGCCACGCCCAATCAGCTGGTCTACACCCGCCAGATCGTGAACCCCCTGGTGGGCGGCAAGGTCACCACCAAGGTGGGCCGCACCAACCTGGCCCACCTCTCGGCCATCGACGAGCAGCCGGGACACAACGCGGCGTTCACCGTCACCCGGCTCCGCCGGGACATCGGCGCCAACTCCACCGGCGGCCTCACCCTCACCACCCGTGACCAGGACGGCGCCTTCAACCGGCTGGCGGCGGGAGATGTCCGGGTGGTCTTCGGCAAGCTCTACTACGTCGCCGGTCAGCTCGGCGCGTCGTGGACCCGCGAGACGCGAGGCGGCGACGCGCGCACCAGCCCCATCTGGGAGGCAGAGTTCGACCGGACCGGCCGCAGCTGGGGATTCAACTACAAGCTGACCGGCATCGGTCGCGACTTCTCGGCGCAGGCCGGCTTCGTCCCGCGCAACGACATCATCACGGTCCGGGCCTTCAACCGCTTTTCCTTTTACGGCGCACGGGGCGCGACGCTCGAGCAGCTCACCGTGTTCTTCGGCCCCAGCCGGCTGTGGCGATACGACCGGTTCCCCAGCGACGCGCTCGAGGGCTCCGAGAGCGGGGACCTCAACCTGACCTTCCGGGGCGGCTGGAAGGCCGCCGCCCACGCCGAGCACAACTTCACGGACTTCGTCCCGGGCGACTACACCGGCTACGAGACCGGGGCACCGGGGACGCCGTACACCCCGCTCGACGGCGTCGGCGACGGCTTCTCGTTCTCCGGCAGCGTCACCACCCCGACCTTCCAGGCGCTCAACGCCACGGCCCGGCTCGCCCGCAGCCGCGGCCCCATCTTCCCGGAGGCGTCCCGGGGCTACGAGACCCGGCTCACCTCCAGCCTCTCGCTGCGGCCCACCGGCTCCATCCGGCTCACGGCCTCCAACACCTGGTCCCGCATCACCCGCGACCGCGACGGCTCGGAGTTCGCCCGCACGATCATCCCGCGGCTCAAGCTGGAGCTGCAGGCCAACCGGGCCCTCTTCTTCCGGGTGGTGGCGGAGTACGTGGCGGAGCGGCGGGCGGCGCTCGCGGACGCGCGGACCGGGGCCCCGCTCTTCGTGAACGGGAGCCCGTCGGCGGCACGCGAGTCGAACCGGATGCGGATGGACTGGCTGGCGTCGTTCGAGCCGACGCCCGGAACGGTGGCCTTCTTCGGGTACGGGGCCTCGCTGGATGACAACCGGGCGTTCGCGTTCCGGGACCTGCGCCGGAGCAGCGACGGCTTCTTCGTGAAGCTGGCCTACCAGTTCCGTTACTGAGCCGGCCTCAGGCCTGGTCGGCCCAGACGTCAGCGGCGCCGTCGTCCCCGTAGTGGACGTGCACCACCCAGGGCTGGCAGCAGACCGGGCAGTCCTCCACGTACTCCTGCGCCGGGCCGCTCCCCGGATCGAGGCCGATGGTGCTCACCTCGCCGCAATAGGGACAGGTCACCTCGGCCTCGAGGTCGGCCACCCCGTCCCCGAGCGGGAACTCCTCGTCGAGCGGATCGGGCAGGTCGACCATGGGTCAGCGGTTGAGGCGCCAGAGCGTGAGGTTGAGGTAGCCGGCGAAGGTAACCCAGAGCAGGTAGGGCACGAAGAGCCACCCCGCCAGCGGCCGCACCTGCCAGAAGGCCAGCAGCGTGGCCAGGATGACCACCCAGAACACAAGCAGCTCGTAGAACGCCAGGTCCATCCGGTGCCAGTGAAAGAAGAGCCAGGACCAGAGCACGTTGAGGCAGAGCTGCCCCACGAACAGGGTGAGCGCGAGCGTCACCCCGGGCTGTCCCCGCCGCTGCCAGACCAGCCACGCCGCCACGCCCATCATGAGGAAGAGCACCGTCCACACCGGCGCGAAGACCGCGTTGGGCGGGTTCCATGAGGGCTTGTTCACGCGCTCGTACCACGGCCCCGGCGCCGCGAGGCCGCCGATCGTGGCCGCGAGGAACGAGAGGAGGATCCAGCCGGCCAGTGCAAGCATGCGTGTCATACCCCCATCGAAGCTGAAGTTCCCCGCGCCTTGCCCCGGCCCCCGCGGCCTGCGACCTTATCCTCGCCAGTCCAATCCCCGGGGAATCTCATGCAGCACAGCCGCATTCTCGGCACCGGTTTCGCCGTGCCGGACCGCGTCGTGACCAACGCGGAACTGTCGAACCTCATGGACACCACCGACGAGTGGATCCGCACCCGCACCGGCATCCAGGAACGGCGCTGGGTCACCGAGGGACAGAGCGGCGCCGACCTGGCGCTCCAGGCCAGCCGCCGGGCGCTGGAGATGGCGGGGCTCGCGCCGGCGGACCTGGACGCGATCGTCTACGCCACCTCCACCCCGGACCACTACGCTCCGGGCAACGGGGTCTTCCTGCAGCGCCTGCTGGGCGTGCAGCCCATCCCCGCGATGGACATCCACCAGGCCTGCAGCGGCTTCATCTACAGCCTCTCGGTGGCCGACGCCTGGATCCGCGTCGGGCTCTTCCGCCGCATCCTGGTGGTCGGCGCGGAGATCCAATCTACCGCCATGGACGTGAGCACACAGGGGCGCAACACCGCGGTGATCTTCGCCGATGGCGCCGGAGCCGTGGTGCTGGGCGCCGCCGAGCGCGAGGGGCAGGGCCTGCTCGCCTTCGACCTGCACAGCGACGGGGACCACGCCGAGTTGCTCTGGGTAGACGTGCCCGGCTGCATGTACCATCCAAGGATCACCCGGGAGCACATCGACCAGGGGCGGCATTTCCTGTCGATGGACGGCAAGGAGGTGTTCCGGCATGCGGTGACCCGCATGCCGGAATCGGTGCGCGCCGTGCTGGCCAAGGTGGACGCCAGCCCCGCCGACCTGAACCTGCTGCTGCCGCACCAGGCCAACCTGCGCATCTCCGAACTGGTCCAGCGCGAGCTCAAGCTCCGGGACGACCAGGTGTACAACAACATCCAGCGCTACGGCAACACCACCGCCGCCACCATCCCGATCCTGCTCGACGAATGCGTCCGCGGCGGCCGCCTGAAGGACGGCGACCTGCTGGTCATGACCGCCTTCGGCGCCGGCTTCTCCTGGGGCAGCGTCGCCTGCCGCTGGTGACGCCGCCCCCGCCGCCCGGCTAGATCCCGCGGCCGTCGCGCGGCGGGCCCTCGCCGCGCCGGTGCTCCCGCATCTCGTGGCGCCGCTCCGACCGCCACGCCTGGTACTTCGCGTATTGCTCCCGGGAGAGCAGCCCCTTGAGGCTCTCGTCGAAGGCGCGCTGCTTCTGCTCGAGGCCCGTGACCAGGGCGCGGGGCCCGTCCTCCCGGGGGGGCATGGAGTCGCGCTCGGCACGATCGCGCCGACCACGCATCTGCTCCCGGAACTGCTGCAGGCTGTCACGGGTCGACCGGGTGGCCGCCATCAGGTTGTCGTAGAGCGCGCCATACTTCGTGGCCTGCTCCTCCGTGATGCCGGTCAGGTCGCGGAACTCGCCCGGGGCCGGCGGGCCCTCGACCACCACCGGATCGGGCCCCCGGGGGGGCCGCGCGCCGCCGCGGGGCTCACCCCCGGGAGGAGGCCCGCCCTGGGCCTCCAGCGCGAGGGGCGCGGCCAGCAGGCCGCAGGCGAAGAACAGGGTGGGCGCAAGGCGCGCCGGGGACGTCAGGCCGAACATTGATGCCTCCAGTGTGGGTGCGGAGGAGGTACGCCGCCTCCGGCCAGGCTGTTGGCCGCCCACCGCGCCAACACTCTGGCACCGGACGGCGTATCCGGGATGATCCAGCACACGTACCCGCGCCGGCCGAGGCGATGACCGCTGTCCACCAGCCGCAGGATCCGATGACCCCTGTCGCCCCCGGTGCCGAAGATGACGCCGGCCTCATCCGCCTCGCCCAGCGGGGCGACCGGGATGCCTACGACCGCCTGGTCCGGCGCTACCTGCCGCGCGCCTATACCGTGGCGTTCCGGGTCTCGGGCAACCGGCAGGATGCGGAAGACCTGGTCCAGGACGGGTTCATGGCGGCCTACCGGTCCATCGATCGCTTCGAGACCGGGCGGCCCTTCGGTCCCTGGCTGTATCGCATCATCATCAACGCCGCGGTGAGCCATCTGCGGCGCGAGGGGCGGAGACAGACCGAGTCGCTGCCCGAGCACACCAGCGCCGCCGGGCCCACACCCCTCGGCAACGCGGTGCGCGGCGAGGTCCGGGAGCAGTTCCGCCGCACACTGGCGGAGCTGCCCGAGAAGCAGCGGCTGGCGGTGCAATGGCACGACGTGGACGGATTCACGGCGGAAGAGATCGGGGAGAGCCTGGGCGTGCCATCGGGCACGGTGCGCTGGCACCTGCACCAGGCCCGGCAGACGCTGCGGAAGGCGCTCGCGCCCTGGCGCGGGCCACTGGAGGATGGCCATGACTGAAGCTGATTCCCCGGACGACGGGCTGCGTGACCACCTCGCGGCCACCGACCCCACCCCCCTCCTCGGGGCAGCCGACCAGGAGCGCCTGGCCCGGGCCATCGCCGCCCGGATCGCGCGGGAACCTGCCCCCGCTCCTCCGCGCAGCTGGCACGACGACATCATCGACCTCGGCCGCGTGGTGGCACCGCTGGCCATCGCCGCGGGGCTCGCGGCCATCTTCCTGCTCGGCTCGGGGAGGCTCCCCGCGCCCACGAGTGCCACCGCCGAGACGGCCTTCGCCGGGGTCCTCGCCGGAACCAGCGGCTCAGCCTCGCTGCTCGAGTCCACCCTGGCCGAGACCGCCGGGTGGCTGATCGTGGAAGGAGAACAGTAGGATGCGACAGAAGCTCATCGGCGCCGCCGTCCTGGCGGCCCTCTTCCTCAGCGGGATCGCCGTGGGCATGGCGACCGACCGCTACCTGCACCGGCCCTCGTTCCGGAGGGACCCCGGCGGCGAGCACGGCGGCCCGGTCCCCTCCCCGGAGATGCGCGACCGGATGGTGGGGATGATCGTGGGCCGGCTGCGGCGCGAGCTGGACCTCTCCAGCGACCAGGCGCGTCAGCTGCGCGAGATGCTCCCGCGACACATCGCCGCCCTGGATAGCGTCCGGGCGCTCATCGAGCCCCAGGTTGAGGCGGTGGCCGAACGCTCGGCCGCGGAGGTAGCGGCTATCCTTACTCCGGCCCAGCGGGAGGTATGGAACCAGCGCTGGCGGCGCATGGGGATCCCGGGGGGGCCACCGGGAATGCCGCCGGGCGATGACCGGAGGCGAGACGGGCCCCGGCCCTGAATCCAATGACCCGCCCGTTGCGTACTGCAACGCGCGGGTCGAGTCAGTCTCTCAGGTACGGAAGGTCGGACACCATGGGGTTCATCTACTTCGCGGTGAGTGCCGCCGCCACGCTGTTCGGCTTCCTCGTCGCACGGGACTTCGTGCGCCGGCGCCTGCGCTTCGTGGACGCCGTGCGCTCCCCCGCGGCACCGTGGCTCGCGGGACTCGCCGCGGCGGTGATTGCCTGGCCGATCGCGGCACTGCCGTTGGTCACCACGGCTACCACCACCCTGTTCGGCATCGGCGCCGGGCTCGGCACCGCCAGCGGCGTCAAGGCGCTGCGCCGCGGGGACTGATCTCCGGCCGGGGGTGGCCGCCCCCGTTATTATTGCTCCACCATGCCGCCCATCAGCTGCGGTCGCTGCGGCCAGACCCGCGACCAGATGCCTTTCCGCCCATTCCAGAACGACCTTGGCCTCCGGGTCTTCCAGCAGATCTGCAACCCCTGCTGGGGAGACTGGCTCAAGCTGCAGCAGCAGCTGATCAACCACTACGCGCTGAACGTGCGCGACGCCCAGGCCAAGGACTTTCTCTTCAAGCAGATGGAGCAATTCCTCTTCGTCACGCCGATGGAGCCGCCACCCACCTGATCGCCTAATCGCCCAATCGCCTCATCACCCAATCACCCAATCGCCCAATCGCCCAACCGCCCAACCGCCCAACCGCCTACCACGCATACCCCACCCGGAAGTTCGCGTCGATGGCGGGGCCGCTCGGCCAGAGGTCCTCGCTCATGCCGAAGCGGAATTCCCGCCCGCCCTTCCCCCGGATCATCCACCCGAAGTCGATCGTCAGGTCCCACCGATCCAGCTGCCGAGCCACTGCCCCGCTGTAGTATGGGCTGTGGAGGTACAGGTTCGCGAAGCTCCACAGGCTCCCGACGGTGCGCCAGCGCGCCCCGCTCGTGCCCAGGAAGAACAGCCGCTCCTGGATCGAGTGCAGTCGCCCGTCCCTCGGGGTATATCCCAGGTTGATCGAGCCCTCGTAGACCAGGCGCGGCGCCAACGGGACCCGGAAGGTGTTGAGGAGGCTCAGGGAAGGTTGGCCGCGCCGGAAGCCCGGTCCGGCCGTGCTGGTGGGCAGGGTCAGGGAGAGCACGCTCTGGGCCCGGGCGCTGTGCCGGAGCCCGAGCCCGATCCGCGCATCGCCCAGCGCCGCGCCCCGGGCCTTGAACCGCACCGTCCGGCCGTCGGGAAATTCGTAGCGGTAGCCGAAGTCGTTGTGGCGCCGCGCATCCCGCTCGGGATAATTGATGCCGAAGATCCCGTGGTACCAGTCCAGAAAGCCGTCGAGGAACCCGGGGTACGCCCCACCCAGCGGCAGCTCCGCCACCAGGAAGCCCCGGGCGCCGAGATCGTGCGTGGCGCTCAGGTTGAGTCGCAGCACCTCGGCATCGAGCAGGTAGGAGGTGTCGGCCACCGAGGTGCGCAGCCCGAACTCCAGCATGCTGGCGTAGTCTACCCCGAGCTGGAAGCGCCAGCCCGCGGCCGGGGCAACCAGCGGCTGGAAATAGAGCCCGCTGCGCGCCTCCGCGGCGGGGTTCGCCGAGTGGTAGAGCGGCAGCGACTGGGCGTGTCCCGGCGCGGCGGCCAGGAGGGCCAGCAGGGCAGCAAGGCGGCAGGAGGCGGCCATGGGGTCCGAGAGAGGGGTACCGGGAAGATGCCGGCCGGCCGGGGCCAACAAAGCCGCCGAACGGTGCGTAACAGCAGGAAGCTAATCCACCCCCATCGAGGTTTCGGCATGCGGCGGCTCGGGATTCTTCTCTTCTGCCTCTTTCCCCTGCTGACCGGGCGGCCCGACCAGGCAGCCGCCCAGGTCGGGGTCACCACGGATATCCTCACGGGTACCGTGACCGACACCTCGGGCACCCCGCTCTCCGGGGCCACCGTCGAGGCGGTCTCCCTCGAGACCGGCCTGACCCGCGGCGCCAGCACGGATGGCCGTGGCCGTTACCGGATCCTCTTTCCGGACGGGGGTGGTCGGTACCAGCTCTTCGTGAAGCAGATCGGGCATGCGCCGGCGCGGCGCCAGGTGGAGCGGGTCGGGGACGATGACCGCCTGGTGGCGGACTTCCGGCTGATCCCCCAGGCCGTGGCGCTGGAAGAGCTGGTGGTCTCGGGGCGGCGGCAGAACTTCAACGATCCGCGGCCGACGCCGGGCTCCACCGAGACGGTCCAGACCCCCGACCGGCTGGCGCGCCTCCCGCTCGACGCCGGCGACCTCAACGCCATCGCGGCGCTGGCGGCCGGAGTGGTGAGCCTCTCCGGGACCGATTCGACCGCGGCATCATTCTCGGTGGCCGGCCAGCGCAGCAGCGCCAACAGCACCACGCTCGACGGCCTCAGCTTCGGTGCCTCGAGCATCCCGCAGGATGCGGTGCGCAGCACCCGCGTGATCACCAACACCTACGACGTGTCCCGGGGCCAGTTCAGCGGGGGGCTCATCGCCTCCACCACCCGCAGCGGCACCCGGATCTTCCAGGGCACCGTCAACGGCAGCCTGCGCGATCCGGCGCTCGCCGTGATCCCCGACAGCGTCACCAACCAGCCCCAGGCCCAGCAGCAGCTCTCCTTCGGGGTAGGCGGTCCGCTCATCACCAACCGGCTGTTCGCGTTCGGGGCCGGCCAGGTGCGGCATCGCGGCAACGACCTGATCACGCTGCTGACCCTCGCCGATGGAGGGGCCGAGCGCTATGGCGTGGCGCAGGACTCGCTCGACCGCTACACCTCGATCCTCGGCGGGCTCAACGTCCCCTTCAGCACGGGGGCCGTGCCCAGCGACCGCTCGGGCACCGACTGGTCGGGCATCGGGCGGCTGGACCTGCTGCTGGGTGAGCGGCACACGCTCACCTTCCGCGGCGACTGGCGCCAGAGCAGCGACGCCCCGTCGCGCCTGGCGCCGCTGGCGCCCCCGGCCAGCGGCGGCCGGACCTCGAGCCGCAGCGGCGGCGGGATGCTGCAGCTCAGCTCGCGGTTCGGGCAGAGCCTGCTCAACGAGGCCAAGGTCTACCTTTCCGGCAGCCGCAATCGCGGTTCGCCGTACCTGCAGCTCCCGGCGGGGCGGGTGCAGCTCAGCTCGGCGCTGGACGACGGCACGCTCAGCACCGCGAGCCTCTCCTTCGGCGGGAACCCGGGGTTTCCCCAGCGCGGTCACGGCACGGCGTTCGAGGCCACCAACGAACTGTCGTGGCTCTCGTCCGACGCGAGCCACCGGGTGAAGCTGGGGCTGTTCTACACCACGGCGCGTACCACCCAGGAGGTGGCCAGCAACCAGCTTGGCACCTTCACCTTCGAGACGCTGGCCGACCTCGAGGCGGGGCGCCCCTCGCTGTTCACCCGGACCCTCGGCGCCGACGAACGCACGGGCCGCAGCTCCACGGCGGCCGCGTACCTCGGTGACACCTGGCGCCTAAACCAAGCCTGGCAGCTCACATTCGGCGTGCGCGGCGAGCACTCCTGGTTCGGGGATGCACCCCCGTACAACGCGACCGTGGACTCGCTCTTCGGCCTGCGCACCGACCGACTGCCGGAGGAGACCCACCTGAGCCCGCGCCTCGGGTTCACCTGGACGCCGCCCTCGACGGACGGCCCCCCGGGCTGGATCGTGCGGGGCGGGGTGGGCGAGTTCCGGAGTCCGGTGCCCGCCCAGCTGGCGGTGGCCGCCCAGGCCGCGAGCGGCACCAGCAACGGCCAGACCCAGCTGGTCTGCGCCGGGGCCGCTGCCCCGACGCCGGACTGGGCCGCGATGGCCGCCGACCCGGCCGCCATCCCGACCGCCTGCGCGGGCGGGCTCCCCGGGGGGCCCCGTGACGACATCCCGTCGATCACGGCCTTTGCCCCGGGCTTCACCGCGCCGCGCGTGTGGCGCGGCTCCCTGGGCGTGCAGCGGAGGTCGGGGCTGCTGACCTACGGGCTCGATCTGAGCGCCGGCATCGGCGTGAGCCAGCAGGGATTCCGCGACCGGAACATCGGGGCCAGCCAGTTCGCGCTGGCCGGCGAAGGGGGACGCCAGGTGTTCGTCCCGGCCAGCGCGTTCGACACGGCCAGCGGAGTCACCACCCTGACCGCCTCGCGGCTCGACCCGGCCTTCGGGCAGGTCTTCGCCGCCGTCTCCGACCTGACCACCCGGTCGGTGCAGGCGGTGCTCTCGGCCGGTGGGATCATCGGCAAGGGCATCACGGTGTCCGGGTCCTACACTCTGGCCCGGACCACGGACGAGTCCTCGTCGGGCGACTTCGGCGGGGGCCGCGGCTTCGCGGCGCAGACGGCCGGCCGCCAGCTCTACGCCAGCCGCCGCAGCGTCAGCGACTTCGACCGGCGCCACTCGTTCGTTGCCACGGTCACGGTACCGGTGGTGAGGGGCTTCGAGATCACCGCGATCGGCCGCGCCGCCTCGGGGACGCCCTACACGCCGAGCGTGGCGGGCGACATCAACGGCGACGGCTCACGCAACGACCGGGCGTTCATCTTCGACCCGGCAAGCACCTCTGACCCCGCCCTCGCCGCCGCCATGGACCGCCTGCTCGCCGCGGCACCGGCCGGGGCACGCGACTGCCTGCGGCGACAGCTCGGATCCATCGCCGACCGGAACAGCTGCCGGGGACCCTGGCAGCCGTCGTTCGACCTGCAGCTCAACTGGAAGCCCACGATGCTGGGGCTGAACCAGCGACTCACCGTCTCGCTGCTCACCTCCAACCTGCTGGCGGGGATGGACCAGCTGTTCCACGACGATGACCACCTGCACGGCTGGGGACAGTTCTCCCGCCCGGACCCCACGCTCCTCACCGTGCGCGGCTTTGACGCCGCCACCCAGCAGTTCATCTACGACGTAAACGAGCGCTTCGGCGACATCCGCGGCACCCAGACCTTCCGGCAGCCCTTCCAGGTCGGGCTGCAGCTGCGGCTGGCCCTGGGTGGTAGCTCACTCTTCGGCGGCGGGCCGGGTGGCTTCGGTGGACCGGGCGGGCCCGGCGGGCCGGGTGGCCCCGGCGGGTTCGGTGGGCCTCCCCCGGGTGGTTTCGGCGGGCCGCCGGCCGGCGGACCGCCCCCGGACGCGCAGGGTGCCGGAGCTGGCGCGCCCGGTGCCACCACCCCGGCGCAGCCGCCGACCTTCGCAAGCCGCATCACCCAGGCCCTCCGGGACCCGGTGGAGCCGATCATCGCGCTCAACATCGCGCTCCGGCTCACCGACGACCAGCTGGCGAAGCTGCAGGCGCTCAGCGGCGAGTTCGCGGCGCGGCGGGACACGCTCGGCACGGACATCCAGAAGGAGATCGAAGGGATGGGGCGGGACCCGGACCGGGCCGTGCTCTTCTCGATGATCCGCAGCCGGATGGAGCACGGCCGGGCGATGTCCCAGGACATCCTGGACCGCGCCAGGGCGGTGCTGACGGCCGAGCAGTGGGCCCAGCTCCCCGAGGAGGCGAAAGTGCTGCCCCGCTTCGGCGGTCCCGGCGGCCCGGGCGGACCGGGTGGCCGCCCCCGGCAGTAGGTCAGGCGGGGAGAGGGTCTTCCAGCGACCGCCAGAGGTACCAGGCGGCGCTGGTGCGGTAGGGCCGGAAGCGTTCCCCCAGGCGCTGCAGGCGGGAGCGCGCCCGGACGCGATACAGCCGCTCCGCGGCGCGCTGGATGCCGCCATCACCCACGGGCCAGACGTCGGGCCGGTCCAGGGAGAAGATCAGGAACATCTCCGCGGTCCACACCCCGACCCCCTTCACCTGGACCAGCCGCTCGATCACCTCCGCATCCGACAGCCGGCCGAGTCCGCGCAGGCCACCCGCCTCGGCGAACCGCGCCAGCTCGCGGACGTACGAGGCCTTGGCCCGGGAGAGCCCGGCGCGCCGCAGCCGCCGCAGGTCGGCCCGGGCCAGGGTGGCCGGCCGGATGGGTACCAGCTGCGCCAGCCGAGCCAGGATGCTCGCGGCCGCCTTGCCGGAGATCTGCTGCGACACGATGGCATCCACCAGGGCCGGAAAGGGCGGCTGGGGGACGATGGTCGGCGGCCGGTGCCGGGCCACCAGGTCGGCCATGATGGGGCAGGCCAGCAGGGGCGGGTGCATGGGGAGAATCTACGCGGCGGCGCCCCGGGATGCGGCGCGGGCCTTGACACCCCTCGGGTATGCATCGTACCGTATGTCCATGCGGTGCACTGAGCGATTCGGCTTCTTCTTCTCGTTTACCACGCCCGGCGGCGCGTCGTCGTCCGGTGCGGGGAAGCCCTGACGCTCCCTGGCACCCGGATCCCGACGCCCCGCCGATGACCGGCGGGGCGTTTTTGTTTTCCATCCGTGGAGTGGAACATGCGCGTGGCGATTCAGGGCACCCGGGGTGCCTTCAGCGAGGCGGCGGCCCGGCAGCAGTGGCCCGACATGGAGACCATCAGCTGCCGCGAGGTCGGCGACGCGGTGGCGGCGGTGCGGGCTGGTGCGGCCGACGCCGGCTGCCTGGCCATCGAGAACTCGCTCGTCGGGTCGGTGACCCCGACCTACGACCTGCTCCAGGAGGCCTTCGGCGAGGGCGACCTCACCCTCTCGCGCGAGATCCTGCTCCCGGTCCACCACAGCATCATGGGCGTCCCCGGGGCCCGGCTCGACCAGGTCACCCGGGTGCTTTCCCACCCGGTGGCGCTGGGACAGTGCCGCATCTGGCTGACGCGCCACCTGCCCAACGCCACGCTGGTGAACGCGTGGGACACCGCGGGGAGCGCGGAGATCGTGGCCAGGGCCGGGGACCCGACGCAGGCCGCCATCTGCTCCCGCCACGCCGCCGACGCCTACGGGCTCACGGTCTTCGAGGAGCGGATCGAGGACGACCCGACCAACCAGACCCGCTTCCTGACCTTCACCCGCGCCGAGCTGTCCACCCCCGAGCCGGCCGACAGCACGCTGCCCCAGAAGACCTCCCTGATCGTGTGGACCGATCACCGCCCCGGGATGCTCGCGGCGGTGCTGCAGGCCTTCGCGGGGCGGGGGGTGAACCTCACCAGCCTGCAGTCGCGGCCGGAACGGTCGGCGCCGTGGACCTACCGGTTCTACTTCGACGTGGAAGGGGGCCGGCTGGAGCCGCGGCTGCAGGAGGCGCTCGAGGCCATCGAGGCGCTGGCCTCGCGGATCGTCATCCTGGGCAGCTACGCGGCCTGGCAGGGCGAAGGCGCGGTGGTGGGACCGGTGGCGGCGCGCCCGCCGCACCTGCGGCCCAAGCCCGACCTGCCGCTGTTCGACCGGCGCCAGAAGCCCGAGGGGACCATCGTCCGGGTCGGTGCGGTGGAGATCGGCGGCGCCCGGCCGGTGCTCATCGCCGGCCCCTGCTCCGTCGAGAGCGAGGAGATGATCCTGCGCACCGCCGAGCTCGTGGCGCAGGCCGGTGCCGACATGCTGCGGGGCGGCGCCTTCAAGCCGCGCACCTCGCCGTATGACTTCCAGGGCCTGGGCGTGAAGGGGCTCAAGTTCCTGGCCGAGGCGCGGGAGCGCTCCGGCCTGCCGATCGTCACCGAGGTGATGAGCTGGGAGGAGGTGCCGCTGGTGGCGCGCTACGCCGACATGCTGCAGATCGGCGCGCGCAACATGCAGAACTTCGCGCTGCTGCGGGCGGCGGGGCGGAGCGGCAAGCCGATCCTGCTCAAGCGCGGGGGCGGCGCGACGCTCGAGGAATGGCTGCACGCGGCCGAGTACGTGCTCTCGCACGGGAATCCGAACGTGGTCCTGTGCGAGCGCGGCATCCGCACCTTCGAACGGGCCACCCGCCATACCCTGGACCTGAACGCCGTGGCGCTGGTACGGGAGCGCACCCACCTGCCGGTCCTGGCCGACCCGAGCCATGCGGCAGGGGTGCGGAGCATCGTGCCGGCGCTGACGCTGGCGGGTCTGGCCGCCGGGGCGCAGGGCGCGATCATCGAGGTGCACCCCGACCCCGACCACGCCCTGAGCGACGGCGCCCAGAGCCTCGACGTGCCGACCTTCGCGCGACTGGCGGCCCAGATCCGCGCCCTGGAACCGGTGGGCGCCTGATGCGGTCCATGCCCGCGCTGCTGGTGTTCGACGGCTTTGCCGACTGGGAGGCGGCCTTCGCGATCGCCGAGCTCCGCCGCTCCGGCCACCACCAGGTGCTCACCCTGGGCCTCACCGGCGAGCCGGTGGTCTCGATGGGCGGGCTCACCGTGCTGCCCGACGAGGACATCGCCGAGGTGGACCCGGAGCAGGTCCGGCTGCTCATCCTGCCCGGCGGCGACCGCTGGGAAACCGCGCCCCCCGACGAACAGCTCCAGGCCCTGCTCGCCACGCTCTTCCGGGCTCGCACGCCGGTCGCGGCCATCTGCGGGGCCACGGTGGCCCTGGCGCGCGGCGGGTTCCTGGCCGGGCGGAAGCACACCAGCAACGGCGCCGATTACCTGGCCGCACAGGCGCCGGGCTACGCCGGCGCCGACGGCTATGTCGACGCGCTCGCGGTGCGCGACCGCGGCCTGATCACCGCCAGCGGGCTCGGGGCCCTGGAGTTTGCCCGCGAGATCTTCGCCGAACTCGGGGTGTTCTCCCCCGAGGACCGGGAGGAGTGGTACCGGCTGTTCAAGGGGCGGTAGGGAGGCCGGGGGGTCGGAGATCGCGGGCCGGCCCCTTGCCAAGCCGGGAGTCCGGGCCGAAGCTCCCTGCATGACCACCCCGCACTCCGGCGACACCGCCCCCCACCTGCAGGGGGACGCCGCGTATCCCCTGACGGCCTGGTTCCTCGGCCCCCGGGCGGAGAACGCCCCGGTCTGGACCGAGCTCTTCGACCACATCTTCCAGGACTACATCCACTGGCGGCGGAACTACTTTCCCGCCGATCCCTGGATCGTGGGACGGTTGCGGCGCCGGAGCCCCGAGCATGAGTCGTGGCTGGACGCGCTGACCGGCCAGCTCGATGCCATCCTGAGCGAGCTCAAGTACCACTTCCCGATGCACTCCCCGCGCTACAACGCGCACATGATCTCCGAGCAGAGCCTTCCGGCGGTGCTCGGCTACTTCGCGGGACTGCTCTACAACCCGAACAACGTCACCGGCGAGGCGGCCCCGATCACGGTGGCCCTGGAGCTGGAGGTGGGCCGCATGGTGGCGGAGATGCTCGGCTATCACCCCCGGCGTTCATGGGCGCACATCTGTTCCGGCGGGACGCTGGCCAACATCGAGGCGCTGTGGGCGGCGCGGGCGGTGCAGTTCGCGCCGCTCATCGCGCGGGAATTCTGCCGGGAGGCTGGGCTCGCCCTGCAGGTGCGGCTCCCCGGCGGCGCCGAGGCACCCATCACGGGGCTCGACGACCGGGCCCTGGTATCGCTCACCCCCGACACCGCCACCGGCATCCTGCGCGGGCTCGCCGCGGCGCTCGAGCGGGAGCGCGGGCTCAGCCCCGCGGCCGCGCTGGCGGCGGTCAACGAGGCGGTGGCCGGCAGCCGCTACAACATCGCGCGCCGGGGCCTCGGCCCGATCCTGGCGGAGACCGGGCTGCGCCCGGTGGTGCTGGCGTCCGCGGCGGCGCACTACTCGATCGCCAAGGCCTGCAACGTGCTGGGCTACGGCGAGGATGCCGCGCGGCTGATCCCGGTCAACGACCGGTTCCAGATGGACATCGAGGGCCTGCGCGCCGCGATCGCGGGGCTCCGCCCCGAGGAATACGTCGCGGCGGTCATCGGCATCGTCGGCACCACGGAGGAGGGTGCGGTCGACCCGATCCACCGCATCCGCGACCTCCGCGCTGCCTGGGAGCGCGAGGCGGGGCGGTCGTTCTGGCTGCACGTGGATGCCGCCTGGGGCGGCTACCTGCGGTCGCTTTTCTGCGGCGTGTCGGTGACCCAGCCGCCGGCGGGTGCCGGCCTCGAGGCGGTGTGCGACGCCTACGCCACGGCGCTGCAGCTCGAGGAGCGGTTCGACCTGGACGTGGGGCTGGACCAGCCGGACCGCCGGGTGGAGGAGATCCGGTGGACCGACCGGGAGACCTACGCCGCCTTCCTGGCCATGGCCGACAGCGACTCGACCACCGTGGACCCGCACAAGATGGGCTACATCCCCTACCCCGCCGGCGTGGTGGCCTTCCGGGATTGCCGGGTGACCGAGTTCATCACCCAGCGGGCACAGTACCTGGGCGACGCCGACCTCGGCGTCGGCGCGGTGGACGACCCGCTGCAGGTGACCTCGATGGGGCCGCTCATCCTCGAGGGATCGAAGCCGGGTGCCGCCGCCCTTTCGTGCTGGCTGGCGCACCGGACCATCCCGCTCACCGCCGAGGGACACGGGAAGATCGTGCGGGTGACGCTGCTCAACGCGCGCCGGCTGGCGCGGCTGCTCACCCGGCACCACCAGCTGTTCCTCAAGTTCGAGCGGGAGCGGGCGCCGGAGCCGGCGGCCCCGGCGCCGTTCACCTTCTTCCCGATCGCGGAGCCGGAGACCAACCTGGTCTGCTTCGTGGCGCGGCCGATGGCCTGGCGCGACGGCCAGATGGTCCCGGCCCCGGTCTCCCTCGGCACCATCAACCGGCTCAACGAACTCATCTTCAACGCGGCCAGCATCCCCGGCTCGCGCTCGCACCACCGGCTGTCGGCGGCGCAGCCGTTCTTCGTGTCCCGGACCCGGTTCGAGGAACGACAGTACCGCGGGGCCACGCTCACCCACCTGCTCGGCGAGCTGGAGATCCGTCCGGAGGCGTATGCGCGGGAGGGGCTGTTCGTGCTGCGGTCCACGGTGATGAATCCGTGGCACAGCGAGGCGCGGCAGGCGGGGATGGACTACCTGTACGAGTTCGTGCGGTACCTCCACCGGGTGGCGGCGGAGGCGATGCGGGAGGTTACTCCGCCACCTGCCCCGTGATGGTCTTCCGCTTCTGCTGCCGGACGACCTGGAGGGTGAAGGACTCGCGGCCGTTGTAGCTGCGCAGGATCCGCACCAGGTGCGAGGGGCCGGCCGGCTCGCGGCCGTCCACGGAGAGCACCACGTCGCCGGGCTTGAGGCCGAGCCGCGAGCCCTGCGGCACGTTGATCACCAGCACCCCTTCCCCCACCCCGAAGTACTTCCCGAGCTCCGGGTTCATCGGCGCCAGCTCCAGGTCGGCGAGCGGGGTGCCGAGCACGTACATCGGGGCCGGCATCCGCATCGGCGACGCCACCCGCAACGAATCGGGGCGGTAGAGCGGGCCGTCCGGCTGCACCCGCCAGGGGGACTCGAGCGTTCGCCGGAGGGCCTCCGCCGCCATGGGATTCTCCTCCTCGCCGAAGGAGAAGCCGTAGGTGCCGTCGGGGCCGCGCCAGGTGATGACCGGCTCCTCGCCGCAGACCACCGCGGCGTTGCGCCGGTCCCGGCCCCGCCGGTATTCCACCGCGAGGGTGTCGCCGGGCTTGAAGTCGGACATGAGCTCGATCAGCCGCAGGCCCGAGGCGGAGACGTCACGGGAGAGGGTGCTGAGCGGCATCGAGATGCTCTGCCGGTTGACGCTGGTGATCACGTCGCCGGAGCGGAGCCCGGCGCGGGCCGCCGGGCCGTTGGGCGTCACGCTCTGGATGAGGGCGCCGACGGAGTCGTCGTCGCGGGGCCGGAGGTCGAGGGAGATGCCCACCCGGGCCCGGCGGGTGGAGATGACCTGGATCTGGGCCTCCATCAGCTCCTGCTCGCTCCCCGGCGGCCGCCTGACCAGCACCCGCTCGGCATCGGGGCGGCGGGCGGGTTCCTGACCGGCCAGTAGCGTTGGAGCGAGCCCGACGGCGGCGAGCAGGGGCAGCGAGAGGATGGCGCGCATGGCGGGCTAGAACCCCACGTCACTCGCGCGCGTGAGGTGGACATCCACCAGCGCGTCGAGCAATCCCACCCGCTCCTGCCACAGCCGCAGCAGGGCGGCATCGCGCTGCTGGGCATTCAGCATCTGCGCCACCTCGAGCCGTCGGTCCACCACCGCGATGCGGTCCTCCAGCTCGCCCGCCACCCGCGCCGTCACGCCGTCGGTGACCCGCGCGTCGGGGTTGTAGGCCTCGAGCACCCGCTCGAGCTGGTGGGAGCGCGTCATGACGTCGTTGATGGCCACGGCGGTGGTGACCTGTGCGGTGGCCTGGCGGCGGGACACCACCACCACCGCCAGGGTGGCCGCCGCCGCCAGCGTGGCGATGCCCGCCCAGCGCAGGCGGCGCAGGCGGCGGGTGGCCACGGCCCGTTCGCGCACCACCGGCCAGTGGTCGCGCGCCGGCCGCAGCGCGGGCAGCGCCCGGAGCCGGGCCACCCGCTGGTCCATCCGGCGGAGCTCGGCCTGGCAGGCGGGGCAGGCATCCAGATGCTCGCGGGCGGCGGCCTGGCCGGGCTCCGATCCGGACTCGCGCAGCTCCAGCAGCTGGTCGACCGAAAGGTGGCTCATGCGGGTACCCGCTCCTCGCCGAGCCAGCGCCGCAGCCGGGTGTGCGCGCGCGCCAGCTGGGACTTGGAGAAGCTGACCGTCTTCCCCATCATGCCCGCGATTTCCTCGTGGGTGTACCCCTCGACGTCGTGCAGCCACACCACCGCCCGGCTGGTCTCGGGCAGGCGCTCCAGTGCGGCCTCGAGGTCCATCCGCAGGCCGCCATCGACCTTCATGCTCGGGGGATGGAACTCCTCGTCGAGCTCGTCGGTGTCACGGTACTTGTTCCGGCGCAGCCGCATCAGCGCCTTGCTGGCCGTGATCGTGCGGACCCAGCCCCAGAGACTGCCATCGCCCCGATACCGCCCGATGCTGCGGCAGACCTCGAAGAAGGTCTCCTGCAGCACGTCCTCGGCATCCTCCACGGTGCGGCAGATCCGGCGGGCGAGATTGTAGACGGGGGCTTCGTAGGCGCGATACAGCCGCTCGAGCGCGGCGGGGTCGCCGGCCCGGGCCTGGGCGAGGATAACGTCAGCGTCGGTCAGGAGGTACGCGTCGTTCATGACGTGGGAAAGATGCCGGAAACGGGGGCAGGGTTGCAGGGGGTCGCCCGGTGCCTGGGGCAGGATCGACCCCCGCTGGCAGCCCCGCGACCTATTGCACCGGAAAGCCCTGGACCGAGCTGATGGCAAGACGTTGAATAACAACGTCTTATGCCACGACCTCGGGCCAGGGCAACACGGCTCGCCACTTACGACATCAATGCGTCAGCATCCGGCCGCTTTCAGTACATTGAGCCGGCCAGCGCCGTAGATGCTGGCGGGCCCGACGGGGTCGGTGCCCTGGATGATGCACCGGGTGAGGGTGGCCGGGCTGACCGGTGTCGCCTTCTGCGACTCGACCACGGCCACAGCCCCGGAGACGTGCGGGGTCGCTTCACTGGTGCCGGCGCTGAACAGGTAGTCCACCGCACTGCAGGCGAACGGCAGGGTCACCTGGTACTGGCTGCAGGCCGAGAGGACCAGATCCTCCAGGAGCCCGCCCGGGAGGAAGTCGCCGCCCGGTGCCACGAGGTCGATGCCGGTCCGCCCGCCATAGTTGGAGTAGCTCGCCAGCACATCGAAGTTCTGCTGGTTGAACGGGGCGGTGGCGCCCACGCTGATCACGTTGCGGAGCTGCCCCGGCACGAACAGGAAGCGCCGCGGATCCTCGTCGAGGTTGAGCGCCATGTTTCCGCCGGCCGCCACCACCACCACGCCGCGCTTGGTGGCCAGGTCCATGGCGCGCTGGATGATGTTGAGCAGCTGCATGGCGCCCGGCAGTTCCTGGTCGAAGTACCCGCCAAGGCTCAGGTTGATCACGTCGGCGTGCGCCGTCTCGGTGGCCCAGAGGATGGCCACGACCATGTCGATGTAGCTGCCGAAGCCGGTGACGCCGAGGACCTTGGCCGAGCAGAGCCGGGCGTCGGGCGCGACGGAGGCGACCCCGAAGCCGTTGGAAACGACATAGGCGGCCGTCGACGTCCCGTGGGCGTTGTAGTCCAGGCCATCCTGGTTGCCCGGGAACGAGGTGTCGCTGACAAACGAGGTGATCAGGCTCGGATCCACCCGGCCGGCGAGGTCGAGGTGGTCCGGATCGATGCCGCTGTCGAGGATGCAGACCAGCTTGCCCTGCCCCGCCGGGGTGGCGCCCCAGGCCAGGTCGGCACCCACCTGCCGGATGTTCCACTGCAGCGGGTAGAAGAAGGCGCCGCTCTGGTCGGTGCCATTGGCGCGCGGTGTCGTGGCCCCGGTGTAGGAGAGGCGCTGGGTGGCCACCGGGGCCGGGATCATCTGGGCCCCGACGTCACCGGCAATGCCCTCGAGATCGGAGCGGGCGCCCAGCGCCGCGGCGGCGGCGGCGTTCACGTTGCGCAGGATGGCCGCGCGCACCGAGGGGAGCCGCCGCTCGATCGTGGCCCCGAGGGCGGTCACCGAGGTGGCGAAATCGGCCGGTTCCGTGCCGCGGAAGCTGACCAGATACCGGCCGGAGAGGGTGGCCGGCGTGGCGAGGTGCACGGTGCGGACCGGGGCGGTGATGGCGTCGGGCGAGGCCATCGGCTCGGCGCAACCGCCGAGCAGCGCGGCGCCGGCAACGGCCAGCAGGGCCAGGGGGCGGGCAAGTCGGGACATGGACTTCCTCGGAGAGCGGGGAGGGTCTGGTGTCGGCCAGGAAGTTGAGGGACAGGCCAACATGCGGCCCCACCGGAGGCGGCGTCAAGTCGTCGCCGGGTGCGGACCGTGGGCGGCGCACTACATTCCGGGCATGACTGTGACCGCACCCCCTCAGGCGCCGCACGAGTGGCTGCATCACCTGCAGGACGAGGCCGACGCAGCCTACCTCTACACCGTCCTCGCCACCCTCGAACCCGATGCCGCGCGCGCCGGGGTCTACCGCCAGCTCGCCGACATCGAGGCGCGCCACGTGGCCATGTGGGAGGCATTGCTGCGCGAGCAGGGCCATCCGCTCCCGCGGCACGACCCCTCGCTCCGGGCCCGTGGCATGGCCTGGCTGGCCCGGCGGTTCGGCCCGACGTTCCTGGCGCCCCTGCTGCTCGAGGAAGAAGGCCGCGAGGTGAAGGGCTACCTCGAGCTGCACCGGCAGGCGCCGGAGGGACCGGCGGGCGCCACGGCACTCACGCTCGCCCGGGAGTCGGCGGAGCACGCCGAATCGCTGGCCAGCCTGTCGGGCAGCGCCGCCGAGCCGTGGCACAAGACGGGGGCGGGCGGGTTGCTGCGCAACCTGGTCTACGGCTTCAACGATGGCCTCACCGCCAACTTCGGGCTGGTGGCGGGAATGCTCGGCGCCCAGGGCGAGCTCAATCTCTCCGGGCACGCGGTGGTGGTGGCCGGCATCGCCGGCATGGTGGCCGACGCCCTCTCGATGGGCTCCTCCGGCTACCTCGCCGCCAAGAGCGAGCGGGAGGTGCATGAGCATGAGATCGCGATGGAGCGGGAGGAAATCCGCCTCATGCCCGACCTCGAGCGCGAGGAACTGGCCCTGCTCTACCAGGCCAAGGGGATCCCGCGGGATCAGGCCGAGGCGCTGGCCCGGCAGGTCATGGCCGATCCCGAGCGGGCCCTGCAGGAAAAGGTGCGCGAGGAGCTGAAGATCGGGGAGCCGGAGAGTTCGCCGATGCGCGAGGCGTGGATTACCGGGACCGCCACCGGAATCGGCGCCCTGATCCCGGTGGCGCCGTTCCTGCTCACCACCGGCCCCTGGGCCATCTGGACCAGCTTCACCCTCTCCATGCTGGCCCACTTCGGGGTGGGAGCGGCACGCAGCGTGTTCACCGGCCGGGGCGTCCTCCGCAGCGGGGTGGACATGTTCCTCGTGGGCTTCGGCGTGGCGGCGGTGGGGTACGTGGTGGGGGAGTGGATCACCCGCCTGCTCTGAGCGTGACGCACGATGTTGCGCCACCCAGCTTCCCGGCCTAGTGTAGGCGCAACCCCCTGCCCCCACGCCCATGCCCATCCGCTCCAGCCGCGCGCCGTGGCTGTCCCTCCTGCTGCTGTTCCCCCCGGTCGCCAGCGCGCCGGTGGCCGCGCAGGAGACGTTTGCCGATCCCCTGGGCCGGTTCACGGTCCCGGTCCCGGCGCGGTGGACCGCCCGGTCGGTCCTCGATGCCGCCGTCGTGCTCACCCGCGATCCGGCCACCATCACCGTGGGAGCGGGACGCGACGCCGACCCCGCCACGGTGGTGGAGGAGACGATGGCGAATTTCGCCTCGTACTGGGGGGCGTTCCGCGCCGAGGGGCATGGTCCCGTGACCCTGGGCGGGCAGCCGGGGGAGTTCGCGCTGGCCAGCGCCCGCAGCACCCTCGGCGCCGCGGTGTACATCAAGGTGGTGGCGCTGCGCGCCCCGGCCGGGGGGATCATCACGTTCATCGAGAACCTCCCGCAGGAGGGACTCGACGGGCTGGAGGCGGAGGTGGGCCTGATCGAATCCGGCATCCGGTTCAGCGGCTCGCCCGGCAACCCGCCAGTCGCCGCCGCGCCCGCGCCGACCCCCGCACCAGCGCCCGAACCTGCCCCCGGCCCGCCGGCCACGAAGGGCTTCCTTGGCATAGGGGCACGGCCGGTCGAGGCTGCGGACCTCCGTCGGCTCAAGGTCACTCGGCGGGTGGGGGCCATCGTTACCCAGCTGTATCCCGGCGGCCCCGCCGAGTCGGCGGGCATCCTGGCGGGCGACCTGATCCTCGGGGCAGAGGGTGCGGCGATCGAGACGCCCGAGGCACTGATCGCGCTGGTGGGCCGGCACCAGGCTGGTGACCTGCTCACCCTGCAGGTGTTCCGGGAGGGCCAGGTCGGGATCGTGCGGGTGCGGCTCGGCCGCCCGCCGGAGGAGTAGCCGGACCCTAACGGAAGGCATTGCGCATGCGGAGACGGGTGCAGGTCATCCTGCTGGGCCTCGCGGCCACCCTCGTGGCGGCGGGCCCGGCGTCGGCACAACAGACGCGGTCCCGGCCGGCCCCGGTGACCGCCACGGGGAGCGGCGTCATGCGGATGCGCCTGGTGAAGATCATGGACAGCCAGGGGTGGGGGCAGCCGGTGGAGGTGGCACGCCTGCTGATTCCCTCCGACTGGAAGGAAGAGGGCGGCGTCCAGTGGGCCCAGAACATGGCGCGCTGCCCCCAGAACATCATCCAGGCGCGATGGCGCGCCCGGTCCCCTGACGGCCTGAGCGGCATCGAGATCCTGCCCCAGTACGCCTGGGTCTGGTCGGACGACCCGATGCAGCAGCAGGTCATGCAGCAGAGCGCCGCGAACAACATGGCATGCGACGCCTACCCCGTGATGAGCCCGACCGACTTCCTGGCGCGGATGGTGGTGCCGCGCACCCGGCAGCAGGCCCGGGTGGTGGCCGGGGAGCCGCTGCCGGCGGTATCGCGCGCGGAACAGGCGGGTCTCGACCGGACCTATGGCCCGATCGTGCAGCAGGGCTACCTGCGCGGGGTGCGGGCGGAGGCGGGGCGGGTCCGGGTGGAACACGTGGTCAATGGGCAGCCGGTCGAGGAGTGGCTCTCGGCCACCATCACCACGATCGCCGCGCCGAGCGCCAACAGCGCCGCGCTCATGAACGGCGGCACGGCGATGACCGCCACCAACTACCAGCTCATGGCCTACAACGTGGTGGGTACCTGGGCGCCCCGGGGCCAGCTGGACCGGCAGGCCCGGCTGTTCGCCACGATGATCACCTCCACGCGGCCCAATCCGCAGTACCAGGCGGCGGTGGCCCAGTTCCTCAACAACGTGGGACGGATCCAGCAGCAGGCGGCCATGGACCGGCAGCGGATCTGGCGCGAGGCCCAGCAGTCCATCAGCAGCAGCATCCAGCAGACCTACGCCCAGAACCAGGCGGTCCAGGACCGGATGGCGGAGCAGTTCGGCCAGGCCATCCGGGGCGTGGAGACGTACATCGACCCACGCAGCAACGAGCGGGTGGAGCTGGTGGGTGGCTACACCAGCGCGTGGAGCAACGGCAAAGGCGAGTACATCCTCTCCGATACGCCGGGCTTCAACCCGGCGACCGCGCTGCAGGAGGACTGGCGGGAGATGCGCCGACCGCCGCGCTGAGCGGCGTGGGGTGACTCCCCTCACGGCACCTTCGGCGCCGCGGGGCCAAGTTGGATGGATGAGACACCTGCATCGCCTGACCCTGCTGCTGGCCCTGGCCGCCTGTGCCGACGGGGGCGGTGGACCCGGCGAGCCCTCGCCGCCCGGCGGCCTCGATCCCGACGTCCCGCCCGTCACCGTGGGTACCTGGTACCATCCCGCCGCCGGGACAACCTGGCAGTGGCAGCTCGACGGCACCCCGAATATCGGCTACACGGTGGATCTCTACGACCTCGACCTCTTCGAGGTGGATCCGCCCACCGTCGCGGCCGTGCACGGCGCCGGCCAGGCGCTCATCTGCTACTTCAGCGCCGGCTCCTACGAGAACTGGCGCCCCGACAAGGGCGCCTTCCTCCCCAGCGACCTCGGCAAGAGCGTCCCCGACTGGGCGGGGGAGCGCTGGCTCGATATCCGCTCCGCCAACGTCCAGGGAGTGATGCTGGCGCGCCTCGACACCGCGGCCGCCAAGGGCTGCGACGGGGTGGAGCCGGACTGGCTGCACAACTACCAGACGCACACCGGGTTCCCGCTCACCGCCACCGACCAGCGCGCGTACAACCGCTGGCTCGCCAACGCCGCCCACGACCGCGGGCTGGCGATCGCGCTCAAGAACGACCTGGACCAGATCCCCGAACTGGTGGACTACTTCGACTTCGCCGTGAACGAGCAGTGCCACGAGTACGACGAGTGCGGGGTCTACGTCCCGTTCACCACCGCCGGCAAGCCGGTGCTCAACGCCGAGTACCGGAACCGCTGGGCCACCAACGCGGCGGCGCGCGACTCCCTGTGCCAGGCCGCGCAGGCGGAGGGGTTGCGGACGCTGGTGCTGCCGGTGGCGCTGGATGACGCCTACAGATACGCCTGCCCGTAGCGGGAAGCGGCGACCGAGCGCCCTTTAGGAGCCGTGCAGCGGCGACTCGGGCGCGAGGGAGCGCGGGAAGCGGGCCGAGGCTACTCGACCGCGAGGAACCGCTCCCCGAGGGCGGGCAGGGCGCCGATGAAGGTCTCGTCGCTGTTGACGATCAGCGCCAGCACCAGCCGCTGGTCGCGGAAGATGACCAGGTGCGAGGTGCCGCCCATGGCCCCGCCGGTGTGCGCCGCCAGGCGATGGCCGTGGCCGTCCACATAGCTGCCCCACCCGATCCCGTAGCGGGTGCGGCTCCCGTCGGCCAGGGTCTGCGGGGTCCAGAGCAGCTCCACGGTCCGCGGGGACAGCAACTTGCCGTCGAGCAGGTTGCGCCCGAGGCGCGCCAGGTCTTCAGCGGTGGACAGGAACCCGCCCCCGGCCCACTTGTAGCTGTTGTCGACGTAGGGCGCGTTCTGGGCCGGGCGCAGCGAGTCCGGGTGCACGTAGGCCCGGGCCCGCCAGGGAATGATGCTGTCGGGCCACTCCGGCACGGTGCGGGTCATCCCCATGGGCCCGAACACCCGGCGCTGCATGAAGCCCAGGAACTCCTCGCCGCTCGCCCCCTCGATCACCGCACTGATCAGGTTCCAGCCGTACGACGAATAGCTGTACCGCGTCCCGGGCTCGAACAGCAGGGAGTCCGCGGCGAAGATGGCCACGCCGTCGCGCACGGTCTCGTAGCGCTGCATGCTCTCGAACTCGCCAGGCCGGTAGTGCCGGATGCCGGCGACGTGCCCCGCCACCTGCCGGACGGTCACCGGCCACGGCTTGACCGGGAAGTACGGCACGTAGCGCTGCACCGGGCTGTCGAGGTCCACCCGGCCCTCCTGCACCAGGAGGCCGAGCCCGACGGCGGTGACCGCCTTGGAGATGCTGGCGATGCGGAAGCGGGTGAGCGGGGTGACCGGGACCTGCTGCTCCACGTCGGCCAGGCCGAAACCCTCGCTCCAGACCAGGCGGCCATCGCGGATCACCGCGATCTGCGCCCCGGGAATGCGGTGCGCGGCCATCGAGTCGAGGATGGCCTGCCGGGTCTCCGCGATGACCCCGGCGTACCGCGGATCGGCGGTGCCCTGCGCGGTGAGCGGACCCGCCACGAGTGCGGCGACGATGGCAGCGCTGGCTCGCATCCCAGACCTCCCGGGGGAATGACCAGGGAGACACGGAGTGCCCTGCACTTCCGTGCCTCCGTGGTTCAACCGGCGACGACGATGTTGAGCAACCGCCCCTTCACGAAGACCACCTTCACGACCTGTTTCCCCTCGGTGAACCTCCGGACCACGGGGTCGGCCATCGCGACCTCAAGGGCCTTCTCCTGGGCCGCTTCCCGCGGCACCATGACCTTGGACCGCGTCTTGCCGCTCACCTGCACCGGCAGCTCGATCTCGTCGGCCACGGTCAGCGAATCGTCCCACATCGGCCAGCCGGCATCAAAGACGCTGCCCCTGCCGCCGAGCCGCTCCCAGCACTCCTCGCTGAAGTGGGGCGCGAAGGGCGCCAGCATGACCACCAGGTCGCGCACCATGGCGGCGTCGCGGCAGCCGGCCTCCTTCATGTGGTTCACCAGCTCCATGAGCGCGGCGATGGCGGTGTTGTAGCGCAGCGCCTCGATGTCCTCGGCGCACTTCTTCCGGGTGGCATGCCACCGGGTGACCAGCTCCTTGCGCAGCTCGCCGCCGGAGTCCTCCGCCTCCCCGACCATCACCCAGACCCGCTCCAGGAAGCGGCGGGGCCCGTTGATGCCGGCGTCGCGGAAGTCGCCCCCCTCCTGCAGGGGCCCCAGGAACATGAGGTACATCCGGAAGGTGTCGGCGCCCCACTGCGCGATGTACTCGTCGGGGATCACCACGTTTCCCCGCGACTTGGACATCTTGCTGCCGTCCTTGACGATCAGCCCATGGGCCCGGAAGCGGGTGAACGGCTCCTCGAAGTCGACGTGGCCCAGGTCCTTGAGCACCATGGCCAGGAAGCGACTGTACAGCAGGTGCAGCACCGCGTGCTCGTTGCCGCCGATGTAGGTGGTCACCGGGCACCAGGTCCTCGTCCGCGCGGGGTCGAAGGGCCGGTCGGTGAACTCCGTGCTCGGGTACCGCAGGTAGTACCAGGCGGAGTCGAGGAAGGTGTCCGAGACGTCGGTCTCGCGCCGGGCGCGCGCGCCGCACGTGGGGCACGGCACGAAGTACCACTCCTCGTGCCGCGCCAGCGGCGAGACGCCGCTGTCATCCGGCCGGAAATCCTCGATCGGCGGCAGGATCACCGGCAGGTCGCGCTCCGGCACCGCCACCGGGCCGCAGGCGTCGCAGTAGATGATGGGAATCGGCGGGCCCCAGTACCGCTGGCGCGAGATGCACCAGTCGTGCAGCCGGTACTGGACCACGGCCTTGCCCTTGCCCTCCGCCGCCAGCCAGGCGGTGATGGCCTGCTTGGCCGCCTCGGCCTCCTGGCCGTCGAACCGGCCGGAGTTGACCAGGCGGAAGCCCGCCACCTCGGTCTCGGCGGCCGTGAGCGGCGCCGTGGCCGGCTGCCCCTCGCCCGCCAGCACCCGCACGATCTCCAGCCCGAACTGCCGCGCGAAGGCGAAGTCACGCTCGTCGTGCGCCGGCACCGCCATGATGGCGCCGGTGCCGTACTCCATGAGCACGTAGTCGGCGATCCACACCGGGACCGGCCGGCCGGTGGCCGGGTTGGTGGCGTAGCCCCCGAGGAAGACCCCGGTCTTGTCCTTGTCGCCCACCTTGCGCGAGACCAGGTCCATCGCGGCCGCGCGCTGCACGTAGGCCTCGACCTCCGCCCGTCGCTCGGGCGTGGTGAGCCGCGCCACCAGCGGATGCTCGGGCGCGAGCACCATGAACGTGGCGCCGAAGAGGGTGTCGGGGCGGGTGGTGAAGACCGTGATGGCCTCGGCGGCTCGGCGGCTGGACGGCTCGGCCGGCACCGCGAAGGTGATCTCGGCCCCCTCGCTCCGCCCCAGCCAGTTGCGCTGGGCCAGGCGCGTGGTGTCCGACCAGTCGAGCGTCTCGAGGTTCCGGAGCAGGCGCTCGGCGTACTCCGTGATCCGGAAGAACCACTGCTCCAGGAAGCGCTGCTCCACCGGCGTCTTGCAGCGCTCGCACAGGCCGCCCTCGACCTGCTCGTTGGCGAGCACGGTCTTGCAGTTGGGGCACCAGTTGACCGCGGCCTTCTTCTTGTAGGCCTTGCCCGCCTTGAACAGCTGCAGGAACAGCCACTGGGTCCACTTGTAGTACGCCGGATCGGTGGTGCTCAGGGCGTGACGCCAGTCGAACATCCCGCCGATCCGCTCCAGCTGGCGGCGAAAGTTGGCGATGTTCCTCGGGATGAGGTCGGCGGGGTGCAGCCCCACCTTGATCGCGTAGTTCTCGCTGTGGATGCCGAAGGCGTCGTAGCCGATCGGCTCGAAGACATCGTATCCGCGGAGCCGCTGGTAGCGGCCGTACACGTCGCTGCCGGTGAAGGCAAACATGTTCCCCACGTGCAGCCCCTCGGCCGAGGGGTAGGGGAACATCATCAGGTTGTAGAACGGGCGCTTCGGGTGATCCAGGTCGGGCTGGTTGGTGCCGCGCTCCGCCCAGCGGGCGCGCCACTTGGCCTCGACCTCATCGGGGCGGTAGCCTTCGTTCGCGTCGGTCATAGGCGGGGGAATCTACGCACAACGGCGGCAAACGCGAAAACGCGACCGGCCCGGCGGCGGCCCGATTTCCGGGGCCGGTTTGCCCCCCTGTACCGGTCCCCTTCCGCCCTTGCCCCGCCCCTCCCGCCCGGCCTAGGTTCCAATCCCTCCACCACTTACCTCATGGCCTCACAGCGCCAGCTCTTCGTCCGCCGGATGTACCTCGTCGCCACCCTGCTGGTGGTGTCGATGGGGCTGTTGTTCGCGGGCATCGTGTGGCTGGGCTATGGCCGGACCGACAGCGGCCCGGGGTTCCTCTCCGCGCTGGCCCTCGCCATGGCGGTGTACGTGGCGGCCGGGATGCTGGTGGCCACCTTCCTGGTGAGCTGGACGGTCCGCAACATCCTCCGTCCCCTCGGGAATACGGTGGTGGTGGCGAGCCGGGTGGCCGAAGGGGACCTCTCGGTGGCGGTTTCCGCGATCAGCTCGCACGAGACCGACGGCCTGACCACCGCCGTGGCCACCATGCTCGCCCAGCTGCGCACCCTGGTGAGCGCCATCCGGGGGAGCGCGCAGGAAGCGGCCTCGATGGCGCAGCAGATCTCCTCCTCCACCCAGCAGATGAGCGCCTCCACCCAGGAGGTCTCCGGCACCTGCAACGACCTCACTGACCGGGCCACCCGGCAGGCGGCGCTGGTGCGCAGCGCGGCCGCGGACGCCCACCGGATCCTCGAGATCGCGCAGACCCTGGCCGCGAGCGCCGGCGAGGCAGCGGCACGCAACGCCGCCCTGGCCCAGCTGGCGCGCGACCACCGCGACGAGCTCCAGGCCAGTTCCAGCGAACTGCGGCGGCTGGCGGAGGAGATTGCCCGCGGGGCCGAGGAGGCGGCGGCGCTGGCCACGGCGTCGGAGCAGATCGAACAGTTCGTGACCGAGACGAAGGCCATCGCCCGGCAGACCCACATGCTGGCGCTCAACGCCGGCATCGAGGCGGCGCGCGCCGGCGAGGAGGGCAAGGGGTTCGCCGTGGTGGCGGAGGAAGTGAAGAAACTGGCCGGCCACGCCGCGCAGGCGGCCACGCTGACCAGCGAGACAGTGCACCTGGTCCAGGAGCGGGTGGCCACCGCGCGGGAGCGGCTGCTGCGGCTGGCGCGGGGCGGCGAGGCGGCGCGGGCCACCGCGCAGAAGGCCTCGGAGGGGCTGGCCAGGGTGGCCGACGAGGCCCACCAGACCGACGAGTGGAGCCGGCAGATCAGTCAGTCGACCACCGAGGTGCGGGGCCTGGTGGAGGGGATTGCCAGCCGCATGCAGGAAGTCTCGGGCGGCACCGAGGACGTGGCCGCGGCGGCCGAGGAGATCGCCGCCAGCGCGGAGGAGCTCTCGGCGAGCACGGAGCAGGTGGCCGGCTCGGCGCATGCGCTGGCGGAGGGCGCGCAGGGACTGCTCACGCAGGTCGGGCGCTTCAAGGTGGAGTAGCGCGCCCCGCCGGCGGGGCCGCCGCCCGGCTAGCGGCGCAGCCGCTGTCCCAGGGCCTCCAGCAGGCCGGCCAGGTGTTCGGCCGCCATGTCGCCGTGATGCCCGATGCGCAGGACGCGCGGGTCGCTGACCGCCGCCGGCGTCACGAACCACCCCTCCTCCGCCAGTGACATCACCACGGTGGCCGCGGCCAGTTCCGGCGGCAGTTCCAGGCAGGAAATGGCGCTGGCCCGGCGCCCCGGCGCCGCCACGAGGCGCACCCCCGGCTGCGCGGCTACCCAGGCATCCACCTGTGCGGCCAGCGCAGCGTGCCGCGCCCACCGCTGCTCCAGGGTCTCCCCCTCGAGGATCCGTTCCAGCTGCCGGTCGAGCGCCCGCACCAGGGCGGCCGGGGCGGCCCCCAGCATCTGGCCCCGGCTGGCCGCCGCGTGGTGGGCCGAGAGGTCGAGCATGATGCCGCGCCCCGGCTGGGTGCGGATCCGCGCGAGCAGCCGCGGCGACGCGGCCGCGAAGGCGAGGCCCGGCGGCAGGCCGAGCGGCCCCTCGGAACTGCCCACCACGAAGTCGAGGCCCCACTGGTCCGTCTCGAGCGGGCTGGCACCGAGCGTCCCGACCGCATCCACGAACAGCAGCACGTCCCGGCGGGTCCGCACCACGCGGGCCAGCTCCGCCAGCGGCGCCAGCGCGCCGGTGGCCAGGTCGGCGTGCGCGATCACCACGCTGTCCACGTCCGGCCCGCAGAGGAAGCGGGTGAGGTGGGCCGGCTCGAGCACCCGGCCCGGCGGCACCACCACGCGGATCACCTCCTTGCCCAGCGCCTCGGCGGCCGAGGCCAGCGCGTCGCTCTCGGCGCCCGCGACGACCACGAGCGCCCGGTGCTCCACCACCGCCTGCAGCCCGATCTCGCGCAGCAGCGCCGCCGAACCGGGGATGGCGAGCACCGGCTCCGCCGTACGGAACAGCGCGCGCAGGCGCAGCGTGGCGCGGGCCAGCACCTGGGCCAGCGCAGGGAGCGGCAGCGCCGCCTCGTCCTGCAGGATGGCACGCACGTCAGGGTGAACGTCGGCGACGGCGGCGAGAAAGTGGCGCCCGTAGGTCACGGGCGCCACGCCAGGCGAGGGAGGCACGGGGGGGTGAGGCATGTCGGCTCGCCCGAAGAGTAGCCACTCCCCCCGAACGGGCGGCAGGGAGGGCCAGCCCGCCGGGTCAGCAGGCCGGTCTGGCGGCCAGGAACCAGCAGCGGGTGTACGGGCTCCCCTTGAAGAACGTCATGAGCAGGTTCGCGACCTTCGACTGGCCGCTCGTGCTCGGGTGCATCCCGTCGGTGCTCATCACGTCGGACACGGTCCAGACCAGGCCGTCGGCACGGCCCGCCAGGCCGTCCGTCCACAGGTAGGCGCCCCAGGTGACGACCGGGACGCCGCTGAGCATGTCGCCCGCGATCGAGTCGACCACGCCGGTCTCGCGCTGGACGATCTGGGCCTGGATCAGCCAGCGGACGGCGATGCCGGTCTCGTAGGCGAACGGCTCCGGGCTCTGGTCGGTCGTCGAGTAGCCGCCGTAGGTGCGGGTCTCGAGGAAGACCAGCTGCAGGTTGGGGTACCGCAGCCGCATGGCCCGGAGCGCCTGCGCAGTCTCCCGGACGACGCTGAAGGCGTCGGCGGCGGGGCCCGGCAGGCTCTGGAGCGGGAGGTTGTGCGCAGGCTTGAGCCAGATGGCCTGCACCTGCCGTTCGCTCAACCCGCGGGACTGCAGCCGCGTGGCGATGGTGCCGTACACGGGGCTGGCCGTGGAGGTCCACTGGTTGATGGGCGCGCCGCCCATCGCACCGTTGATGATGGCCAGCCGGTTCTTCTGCACGGCCGCATCGGCGGTGGCGCGCCCGGTGAAGCTCCACGAGGTGCAGGCAGGCCAGCTGGTGGCCGTCGCCGCCGAGCACCACTCCTTGGAGGCATTGCTCGGCCCGGCGCTCAGCAGCACCACCTTGCCGTTGCCCCAGCCCGGGTACCCGGTGCCGCTGGGGTTCCGCGGCACGATGGCCCGGGCCGCCGCACGTGCCGCGGCGTCATGGCTGGCCGGGACCAGGTTCCCCCCGGGGTAGAGGGTGATGGCGAACCAGTCGAGGTAGCGATCGTCCGGCCGCGCGTCCAGCATCGGCGTGAAGCCGGTGCTGGTGACGGGGGTATGGACCGAGGGGAGTAGCGGCGTCGAGGGGTCGTTCGGCGCGGTGCAGGCCGCCAGGAGGGGGAGAGTCAGCGTGAAGCACGCCCTGCGGGTGCGAGTCATACTGCCTTCCAGGGTCCACCTCGTGGCGCCGGGGGCGAGCGCTCACGGGAGGCCCGCCTGAAAGATCCGCGGCGGCGAGGCGGGGTCAAGCGGGAGCGACATGCATGAAGGGAGTTTCGCGACCGCCTCACAATGAAGGACGCTTCGCCTCCCCTTCATGGTCGGCCCGCGGGCCGGCGCGGGTCACACCCCGAACTGGCGCAGGTGATGATCGGCGTGCCGGGCCTGCAGCACGCCCCAGGTGGCCCCGCTCAGCGGGCCGAAGGCCGGGTGGACCGGCCAGGGGCCGTTCATCGGGCGCGCCACGAACCGATCCAGTGCTCCCGCGAACGCCCCGCGTTCACGCTCGAGGTCCACGGGGTCGACGCCAAGCGGTCGCGCCAGGAGTTCGGGCGCCGTCGGCGCCCCCCGGGGGAAGGGCAGGATGTGGATGATCAGCTGCTTGAACGGGGGCGTGTACAGCAACCACGGCACCGGCCGCCGCGCCACCGGCAGCTCTCCCATGGCCATGCGCAGCGCATCGGTCAGGTGCGCCAGCATCTGCGGGGCGGTGAAGCCGCCCCAGCGGGGCGTCGCGTCGGGCGAAAGCGCGGCCACCCGGCGCACCAGCGCGGCGCGGGTCGCGGGATCCCAGAGCGTCGGCATCGGGTGATTCCGTTGGAGGGAGGTGGAGGAGGCCTACCAGGGAACGCGCTGAAGGTACACCCAGGCCAGGCTCACGCCGGCCGCACCGAACAGCAGCGCGAGGGCGAGGATAGGGAGCGATCGCATGCGGATGGCCATGGCGCACCCCAACCCCAGCATGGCGAGGCCGGCGAGCGCGGCAAGCAGCGCTCCCCCGCCTCCCAGCAGCCGCGCCAGCCACGGGGGCGCGGCACTGCCGGGCCGCAGGACGCCCAGCGGCAGCGCCGCGACGAGGAGGAACCCCGTCCACCGCCGGATCAGCCGTCCCGGAAGCACGTCGCGGCTCAGCGCGGTCCGGCGCCGCGTGCCAGGCGCCCCAGCAGGTGCTTCCGCACGTCCGGCCACTCGGCGGCGAGGATGCTGTACATCACGCTGTCGCGCACCGAGCCGTCGGGGCGCATGTGGTGGTGCCGGATGACGCCGTCCTTCCGCGCACCGAGCGCCTCGATGGCGCGCTGGGAGCGGAAGTTGAAATTGTCGGTCCGCAGCCCCACCACGCGGCACCCGAGGGTGTCGAAGGCGTGCCCCAGCAGCAGCAGCTTGCAGCCGGTGTTCACGTGGCTCCGCTGCCGGCTCGCGGCGTACCAGGTCCACCCGATCTCCACCCGATCCACCCTGGGAAGAATGTCGTGGTACCGCGTGGACCCGACGATCGCGCCGCTGGCCAGGTCGCGCACCGCCCACGGGAGCATGTGACCCTCGCGCTGGCCCTCGAGCGCGGTGGCGATGTAGGCCGCCGTCTGTTCCGGTCGCGGCACCGACGTGTACCAGAGCTCCCAGAGGCGGCCGTCGGCCGCGGCGGCCTGGAGCCCGTCGAGGTGGGCGTCCGTCAGGGGCTCCAGCCGCACGCCATGGCCTTCGAGGGTGACGGGGGCGAGGGTGATCATGGACGGACTCCGGGGTGAGGGACGGCCTGCCGGGGTGGGAGGCGCGCGACGGGACTCAGGTCGGGAGGACGGTGGGGACGCCGGGGGGCAGCCACCGCAGCCGCGCGGCGAGTCCCGCGGCGGCAAACGCCTCCCGCACCGCATCCGCCCCCTCGGTGAAGTGCGCCCAGCCCTCGAAGTGGAGGGGCACGACCAGCGTCTCCGGCCAGGCCCGGGCCAGCGCCACCGCCTCGGCGGCGGTGAAGGTCAGGGGCGCGGGGCCGGCCACCGCAACCTTCGCGGCACCCAGGTTGAGCAGGGCCACGTCCACCCGCCGCCCGCGGCCGATCGCCTCGACGGCGTCGTACCAGACGGTGTCGCCCGAGACGTAGACCCGGGGCGCCCCCGCGGCCGCGGACTCGAGCAGGAACCCGATGCATGGGCCGCGGTCGCCGCCGGCCGGACCGTGCCGCGCGGGGGTGGCCGTGAGCCCGACCTCGCCGCCGGCCGGCGCGGGCAGGCGGAGGTGCGCGCCCGGCTCGAGGCCCCGCGCACCGCAACCCAGGCGCCCCGCGCCTGCAACCGTCGTGCATACCATCCCCGCGCTGGCCAGCAGGGCGCGCCCGGCGTGGTCCAGGTTGTCGAAGTGATGATCGTGGCTCAACAGCACCACGTCCACCGCCCCGAGGCCGCCGGGCGGGAGCGCGGGGGGCTGCTGCTTCTGCAGCGTATAGGCCGGCGTGGGGTACTCGGTGCCGGCGGGATCGAGGGTCGGGTCGGTGAGGAAGCGCAGCCCGGCATACTCGAGGAGGGCGGTCGGGCCGCCGATGTAGGTGACGCGCAGGAGGGGTGCGGTCATGGCCAGGAGGGTGGCACGGTGGGACTGCCGGGGTCAGTCCTGCGGCGGCTGGAGCGTCAGGTGGAGCGCCGTGAGGGCCTGGAACAGCTCGCGCACGAACACCAGCATCGCGGCCACCAGGCTGAGCAGGCTTGCCACGAACAGGAGGGCCGCCGCCAGCGCCACGTTCCAGCCGAGCAGCAGGCCCAGGAAGAGCACCGCGATCAGGACCCCGATCATCGCCACCGAGGAGGCGCCGAGCGCCACGGCCAGCCGGATCAGCCGGGCGCGATGGGCCAGGATCGCGAGCTGGGCGTCGAGGCCGGCGCGCTCCGTCACCGGCGCCGCGCGCCGCTCCGCCGCCAGGATGCGGGTGCGGTCCACGATGCGGCCCAGCCGCGCGGTGAGCGTCAGGAGCAGCAGGCCCACGCCGGAGATGAGGACCACCGGGGCGATGGCGCCCTGGATGATGCGGAGGATGTCGGCGGGGGCAAACGGTGACAGCATGGTCCTGGTCTCTCTCACGGGCGGCGGACAGGCGGCGCGGGTGCACGGAAAGTTAGCCGGTCCACCGCGGCCCCGTGGCCGTCAGTCCCGGCGCCGCCCCAGCGCCAACCAGGCCGCCACCCCGGTGAACAGCGCCAGACCTGCCACCACCCGCGCAAAGCCGCTGTCGTGTGCCGCGAAGGGGATCCCCCCGACGTTCATGCCGAAGAGGCCCGCCACGAGGTTGATCGGCAGCGCCAGCACCGTGACCACCGTCAGCACGAACAGCGTCCGGCTGGTTTGCTCCCCCACCAGGGCACCCAGCTCCTCCTGGAGGAGCTTGACCCGCTCCACCAGGGTGCCCGCGTCCGCGATGGCCACCGAGAACTCCTCGGCAGATTCCCGCAGATCCTGCACATCCTCGCCGCCGATCCAGCCGGGCGGACGGCTCAGCAGGCGGAACAGCGAGGCCGGCTCGGGCGCGAGCAGGCGCTGCAGCCGTACCAGGGTGCGGCGCAGTGTCCCGAGCTCCCGTCGGCTGGTGGCTACCCGGTCGGCCAGCAGCTTGTCCTCGATCGCGTCCACCTGGACCGTGGTGCCGCGGACGATGCTGGCCAGCACGTTGGCCTGGTGGTGCAGCAGCTGCGCCAGCAGCTCCGCCGGCGACCGGAACGGCGCCCCGCCCCGCACCGAGCTCCGCAGCAGGTCCACCGACCGCACCGGGCGCAGCCGCGCGGTGACCAGCAGCTGCGGCTCCAGGCAGAGGTGCACCGTGGAGACGCTCTCCGGATCGAAGGTGAAGTCGAACAGGGCGTCGTGGATCACCGCGACCAGCGCGTCGCCATCCTGCTCGAGGCGGGTGGAGCTCGTCGGCGCGGCGAACGCCTGGTAGAAGGCCTCGGGCAGCGACAGGTGCCGCCGCATCCAGCGCTCCGAGGCGGCGTTGGAGAGCGAAAAATGCAGCCAGTAGAACCGGGCCGGTGTTCCCGAATCCGGCCCGAGCAGGGCGGGGAGCTGGTCGGCGTCCACCATGGCCGGCCGTTGGCCCCCGCCGAAGGCGTAGGCGCAGACCAGGCCATGCCGGTCGGAACCATAGGTGGGCTCGGAAGCGTCCACGCGCACCCCTGGTGGAGCACCGTCGGAGGATAGGTGCGCGGGGCGCGGTGGACAGCCGCCCGACCGCGGCCTCGGGACCGCCGCGCCCCCGGCGGGACTCAGGCGGAGTGCAGCAACTCGAGCGAGCGCCGGTGGGCGGGTCCCCGCCGGACGTGGCGGTCTTCCCGCCGCGTCCGGAGCCCCACCCAGCTGCCGGTGCGCGGCCCGCCGCCCCGAAACTCGAAGTGCGCGGGGTGCAGCACCCGTTCCGTGAAGCGGATGGCCGCGCCATCATGGACGATGCGCGCGGCGGTCAGCTGGCCAGCCAGCGCGGCGGCGGTGTACCACCGCCCGGGCGTGACCTGGGGATAGGCAGTGGCGTAGGCGGGCTTCAGCTGGGCTTCGCGGAGCATGTTCCACTCCTGGAAGGAAGACAGGAAACGCAGCGAAGGGTAGCCACACGGCGGGCAAGGCGGCGTGAGGTGCGTGTGAAGCTACGATGCAATCGGGGGGTGGTTAGGTCCCGACTGTAACGGTCAGGTCAAGATGGGAGGAAAAGGTTCGCGGTTGCAGCGTTCGACACGGGCATCCGGCCGCCTCACGCCGGCCGGTGGTCCCGCCACCACTGTGCGGCCTGCGCCTCGCCCCAGGGTTCGGTCTCGATCTCGGCCAGCGCGTGCGCCAGCGCGCGTGCGTTGGCGGGGCGGTCGGCGGGCCGCTTGGCCAGGCAGGCGAGCACCAGCGCTTCCAGCGCCGGCGGGACGGGCAGCTCGGTGCGGCGCGAGGGCGGAACCGGCGCCTCCTGCAGGTGCCGCGCCACCATCTGGAGTCCACCGGCGGCCTCGAACACCAGCGTGCCGGTCAGCAGGAAGTAGGCGACGCAGCCCAGCGCATACAGGTCGGCCCGCCCGTCGATGGGTTCGCCCAGCGCCATCTCGGGCGCCATGTACGCCGGGGTGCCGGGGGTGAGGCCGCCGGCGGTGCCGAGCGAGTCCTCGCCGCCGGGCGCGCTCATCGACTTGACCAGGCCGAAGTCGAGCACCTTGACGAAGTCGCAGGTGAGCCCGAGCCGGCCCAGGTGGATGTTGGCGGGCTTGATGTCCCGGTGCACCAGCCCGCGCGCATGCGCCTCCTCGAGCGAGGCGCACACCTGGCGCAGCACGTGGATCACCCGGCCCGGGGGGAGCGGCCCCTTCTCGCGCACCAGGGCCTCCAGCGTCATCCCCTCGAGCAGCTCCATCACGAAGTAGAGGGTCTGGTCGTCGGTCACGCCGAAATCATACAGCCCCACCGTATGGGGCGAGCGAAGGCTCGCGGCCGCCTCGGCCTCGCGCCGGAAGCGGAGGACGGCCAGCTGCGACGCCTCACTGTCTGGCGCACCGAGCACCTCCGGGCGGATCAGCTTGATGGCGGCCGGCCGCGCCAGCATGCGGTGGGTGGCGCGATACACCTCCCCCATGCCGCCGCGACCGAGCAGCTCGCCGAGCTGGTAGCTGCCCATCTCGCGCGCCTGCGCCACCTGCTGGCCCAGCCGGCGCACCACCGAGGAGATGACCAGCGACACTCCCACCAGCAGGTAGTCGGGGTAGTGCATCACCAGGGCGTCGCTGGCCGCCTCGAAGTTCCACACGCCCCGCGCCCGCGCCAGGAGCATGCTGAGCGGGTTCATCGATACCGCGATGAGTCCCGCCACCAGGGTCCGGGCGGTGGTGGTAGGGATGATCGCGGCGAACATCAGGGTGGCGACCCCGGTCCAGCTGATGAGCGGGAAGACCTTGAGGCCCGCCGGCGGCGGGTCCCAGTGGATGGTGAGCCCCAGGGCGAGCCCCGTGGCCACCAGGTACCCGAGCCCGAGGTCGAGACTCACCCGCGGGTCGCGCCCCGGGCGCCGGGTGAAGAAGTAGAGGGCGAGCGAGAGTACCACGCTCGCCACGGCCACGCTGTCCGCCGGCTGCGGCCACAGGCTGCCGGCCGCGGGGCCGTGGCTGGCGTACCCCACGAACCGGTCGAGCACCGTGCCGAGGGTCCACAGCGCCGCGCTCAGCAGGCAGATGATTCCCAGCCGCCGCGACGCCTCGCGCAGCAGGTCGGTGGGCACGGCGCGCGCCCGGCCCGGTGGCGCGCCGGGTTCGGCCGTGGGCGTGCGGAGCGGCGGGGCGATCAGGCGAGCGTCGGGCATGACGTCCTCGACGGCGCAGCCCGGGAGGGTACCTCGGGCGATCCCGGACGTGGGCGGCGGCGCCGTCAAAGCTGCAGGCCACCAATCCTGACCGCAAGCATCGGGATCGACGGGCCGGCGGCATCAGCGCGGCGGGTGAGGATCGGGACAACGCGCGGCGGGGCGGGTGGGAGCCGCGGGGCCCCCGCCGCTAGAAGTCGAAGCCGCGCGCCATGGCGGTGGCCACGAAGACGAGCACGACCACCAGGGCCACCTGCACCCGGCCGGTGGTGGCCCATTGCGCCGCCTTGCGGGTATCGAGCGGGGTGCCGCGCTTGAGCGCGATGCGCCACAGGGTGAGGCCGACCATCGGCCCGAGTTCCAGCAGGAACACCAGCGTGAACAGGCCGAGCTTGAGCCAGAAGATCCGGCCGCCGAAGTAGTAGTCCACCGGCTTCTCGAGGCCGAGCAGCAGCCGCGGCAGCCCGGTCCCGAGCCACAGCAGCGCCGCGACGCCCCACCAGGCGTCGGCCCGCAGCGCGCGGCGCACGCACGTGGGGTCGGGCGCGCCGGCGAGGGCGCGGGAGCGGACCCAGATGGCGCCGAGGCCGATCCCGAGCCCGAGCAGGTGGAGCGCGGCGAGCAGCCAGCGGAGCAGCATCAGGCGAGCGCCGAGCCGGGAATCGACACGCCGTGCCGCCGCAACACCGGGAGCAGCGCCGGCGCCACCCGCATGGTGGTGATGCCGGCGAGGTCGATGTCGTGCCACCGGGCCCACAGGAACGACCGCTCCGACTCGTAACGCACCCGGTTCCACGGCACCAGCACCGGCGGGCGCGCGAGGCGGAAGGGAAGCATCGGGTAGAGGTAGAGGCCGGCCGTCGTGGGCACCAGCGTGGTCACCCGGTTCTCGTTGACCCGGCGGAAACCGTAGACCATCCCGCGGAGCCGCTCCCCCTCCGGCACCGCGCCGCCCGGGAACTCCGCCGCGAGGGCCGGCCAGCCGGTGAGGTAGGCCAGGAAGCTGGTGACCGCGGCCCAGAATCCCGCGAACAGCAGCAACGCCAGCGGCACCGCCACCACGGGCGCGAGGTCGGCCGGACTCACTTGCGCCGCACCGACGCCCCCTTGGGCCAGTAGGTGAAGGTCGGCTCCGAGCAGGTGCCCTCGAGGTCGGCCACCCGGTCGCGGAGGAAGGCCTGGGCGTCGGCCACGCCCGCGTTGTAGATCGACGGGCCGATCTCCTTGAGGAAGAACTCGAGCAGGCCGATGGCCTGCAGGTCACTGGCCTCGAGTTCGAGACCCTCCTGGCAGAAGCGCCGGATGGAGGTCAGCGCCTGCTTCCGGTCTTCAGGGGACAGCGTCACGGCCATCGGGACCTCCAGGGGGCGTGGCTACGCGGTGGGCGACCCGGGAAGCCGGTCCCGGTCGGCGTGGCGCGCCAGGAGCCGCTCGGTGAAGTCGAGCCGTTCGTGCACTTCGGCCAGTTCGCGGCGGAGCGCGTCCACCTCGCCCCGCAGCTCGTCGATCGCGGCGCCGTCCACGCCGTCGCCGGCGCGCAGCTTGAGCTCCTCGATGCGGAGCCGCTGGACCTTCTGCATGCCGTTGAACCCGATGACCAGCAGCGGGATCGCGAGCGCGAACAGCGGGATCAGGATGCCCATGGGATCGTTCCGGGCCGCCGGGTCAGTCGGCGGCGGGGTCGGCGAGGGTGGCGAGGTCCGCCATGTCGGTAAAGACAAGGGACTCGGAGTTGACGCAGTGCCGCTTGCCGGTGGGCCAGGGCCCGTCCTCGAACACGTGGCCCAGGTGGGCGCCGCACCGCGCGCACAGGATCTCGGTGCGGACCATGCCGTGGCTCCGGTCGGTCAGCTCGCGCACGTTCTCGGCCGCCACCGGCTGGAAGAAGCTGGGCCACCCCGTGCCCGACTCGAACTTGGCCTCGGAGCTGAACAGCGGGAGCCGGCAGCAGACGCAGCTGTAGGTGCCGGCGCGGTGGTTGTCGAGCAGCGTGCCGCAGAACGGCCGCTCCGTGCCCTTGCCGCGCGCCACCTGGTACTGCGGCAGCGTGAGCTGCGCCCGCCACTCGGCGTCGGTCCGGACCACCGGGGCCAGCTCCACCGGCCCCACCAGTTCGCCCTTCCGGTTGTACACCCGTAGCCGCACCCGGCCTCCCGCTCGGTGATGGACCAACGATGCCGCCCCCGGGCGGCCGGGACAAGTTGCCCCGCCGCTCAGGCGGCGCCGCGCGCCCGGGTCTCGAGCGCCGTCACCCGCTCCTCGAGCAGCTCCCACAGCGACTGTGGCGCGCGGCCCCGGAAGGCATCGGCCAGCGACCGGTAATACCAGAGCGTGCCCTCGCGCCCGCCGGCGAAGCGCGCCCAGACCGCGTCGCCGAGCTGGGTGTAGTCCCGGAGGATGGCGCCGGCGTTGTGGACCTTGTCCGCGATGGAGACCAGCAGCGCCGGGGCCGACTTGTGCGGGATCGACGCGAGGTAGGCTTCCTTCCGCTGCCGCCACGGCGGCTTCGGCGTGACCTCCGCGTCGGTGCAGGCCTCGACGATCTCGGCCACCGCGTCGCCGAAGCGGGCCCGGATGCGCTCCAGCATCGGGCGGCCGCCCTGGTCCTCGACGGCGTCGTGCAGCAGCGCCGCGATCGCGGCATCCTCGTCGCCGCCCGCCTCGAGCACCAGGGCCGAGACCGAGAGCAGGTGCGCCACGTACGGGATGGTCGTGCCCTTGCGGAGCTGGCCGCCGTGCAGCTCGCTCGCGAAGGCGAGGGCGGCGGAATACCTGGGACCCACCGGGGACCTCCTAGCGCGCCATGAACACGTCGACCAGCTCGCCGCGGACCCCGGTGGTCTCCCGGGTGCCGCGCCGGGTGAGCTGGGCCAGCCCGAACTCGTCCTCGTCCTCGTCGTAGAAGACGATGGTCCCCTCGGCCTCCTGCGCGACGATCCAGTACTCCCGCACCTCCGGCTCCCCGGACGTGATCAGGATCGACTCGTCACGCAGCTCGAAGGCGGTCTGCTCCGGCGGCACCAGCGCCCGCCGCAGCGCGGCCAGCTCGGCCCGGACGCGCTGCGGGGTCCACCGCATGCCGAGGGTCCGCGCCGCCACCGGATCATCATGCGCGGCGATCTCGGCCACCACCCGGGCCGCGACTTCATCGTCCGTCACCGGCGCGGCGGGCCCACGGGCGAGGGCCGCCCGTTCGTCGCCGCCGGATCGGCGTGCAGCCAGTGGTCCGCGGCCACCGGGTCGGCAAAGACCGCCGCGGTCAGGCCGCGATTCACCACCACGTTCTCCCAGAACTGGCCATCGGGAAGGCTGGCCGCGGCGCAGACGATGGCGATCCGGCCGACCTTCGGCGCGTGCAGCGCGACGAACTCCGCCGCACGGAAGGTGTCCAGGGTGCTGAGCCGGTACTCGAGCTCCTGCTCCAGGCAGAGCACCCGGGTGACGCCGTGGGCCCGGCAGGCCGCGATGACCGCGGCACCGTACTGCTCCACCTCGGCCAGGCTCTCGTCGAACCCGCTGGCGCGCACCACGAGGGTGCCGTCCTCGACCTGCATGGCGTAGCGGATGGCCACGTCGGTTCCTTTGCGCTGCGTAGCGGCGTGAGGGCCATCGGCGGGACGCCTGGTGACGAGGGATCGGGAAGTTATCGGCCCACCGGTCCGGGGGCCACCCGGGCTCAGCCCAGCTCCACCGCCAGGGCCCCGAGCAGCGCGTCGACGTCGGCCTCGGTGTTGAACAGGTGGGTCGAGATCCGCTGGCCGTTGAACCAGTTGCCGGGGACCACCTTGACCATCACCCGGTGCCGCTCCAGCAACGCCAGGTACAGCGAGTGCGCGCCGACCTCCGGCGGCAGCCGGTAGCTCACCAGCGGCGCGGCCTGCGGCCCCGCCGGCGCCCCCACGACCGCGATCCGCGGCAGCCGCGCCAGGCCGGCGCGCACCCGCTCGCGCAACGCCAGGTTGTGGGCCTCGATGGCACCGATCCCGATGGCCTCGAGGTAGCCGATCGCGGCGCCGAGCCCGAGGACGCTCGGCAGGCTGGTGACGCCACTGGAGGCGCTGTACGCGGCCCGTCCGGCCTGCAGCTGGATCGGATCCACCCGGTCGCCCAGCTCGGCGCTCAGGTAGAGCAGGCCGGTCCCCTTGGGCCCGAGCATCCACTTGTGGCCACTGGTGGCGTAGGCGTGGCAGCCGAGCGCCTTCACGTCGACCGCGATGCCGCCGGCCGCCTGCGCGCCATCGACGACCGCCAGGCAGCCCCGGTCGCGCGCCAGCAGGGAGAGCTCGCGCACTGGCATCCGGAGCCCCGTGGACGACAGCACATGGGAGAACGACAGCACCCGGGTCCGCGGGGTGATTCCCCGGGCAAGGCGATCCACGATGGCCGCGGGGTCGTGCGCCTCCGGCGCGATCGGTACCACGTCGAGGCCCACGCCGGCGGTGCGCGCCAGGTAGTCCCAGCACGACCGCCCCCCCGGATGCTCCTGGTCGGTGGTGAGCACCCGGTCGCCGGCGGCGAGGCGCAGCCCCTGCGCCACCTGGTTCATCCCGTCGGTGGTGCAGCGGGTGAGCACCAGCTCATCGGTGCCGCAGCCAAGGAAGGCGGCGGCGCGGGCACGCACCGCCTCCATGGCCTGCTCCTGGGCCCCGTAGCCGACGAGGGTCGGGTTGCCCTCGAGCTCCCGCCACCACGCGACCACCTGCTCCAGCACCGGTCGCGGCGTGGGTCCCAGCGAACCGGTCTGCAGGTAGTGCAGCCCGGGATCGAACAGGAAGTCGGCGGGATCGGGCGCGAGGCCGCGGGGCGGGAGCGGCGTGCCGGCGGGCGCCGGCGGCATCGCGCCCGCCAGGGTTGCCGCGCCCATGGCCGCGAGGAACTCCCGGCGAGACCGGGTCACGCCACCCGCCGCAGCAACCGCACGCCCCAGGCGCACATCCCGCCGGCCAGCAACGTCAGCGCCAGGTAGAAGGGATCCACCAGCAGGCCGCGGTCCTCCGCCACGATGCGCCACAGGTGTGCCAGCGTGACCAGGCCGAAGATGGCGGAGGTGATCATCAGGTAGCGGCGCATGAAGTGCCGTCCGGGGAGGAGGGGAAATGGGAGGAGCGTGCACACCGGAAGCCACCGCGGTCAGGCCATGCCATCGAAGTCCCTGGTGTATGGGATGCCCGCGGCGTCAAGCCACCGCTTGACCTGGTAGTAGTCGGCGAAGCGCTGCCCTCCAGGGATCCCGCGCCGACGTCCACGCCAAGCTCGGCCAGCACGCGCGCCTTCTCCGGCGGCGCCAGGATCATGAAGTACGCCGCCTCCCGCCCCAGCCACTGCTCCGCTGCCGCGCTCCAGTCGTAGATCTCCACCAGCAGGCTGCCGTCGGGGCGCACCGAAGCCGACGAGGCCGTCTGCGGCAGGATGCCCCGCAGGCGAACCGTGCGCTCCCCGGAGGGGTCCGTCACGCGAGAGCGGGGCGGAACCCGCGCCAGGCCGCGCGGCCGAGCAGCACGAAGACCGCGAGCACCAGCAGCTGGGTGATCCCGAAGGCCGGTGACTGCTGGGTGGGCGCCACCGCGATCAGCATGGGGAACTTCTGGAACAGCTGCACCACGAGCACGAAGACGTTGAAGTACAGGGCCGTCACCGCCGTCACCACGAACACCGCTCGGGCGCGGCCGGCCAGGCGCTTCCAGTAGAGCGCGCCCATCGCCATTGGCAGCAGGAGCAGCGACAGGCCGCCCAGGATGTGGGAGGGCAGCAGGGTCCGGAACGGGAAGAAGAACCCGGTGGCGTTGGTGAGCACGGTGGTGACGAGGTACGCGCCGGCCCAGCCCCGGAAGAGCGTGCCGGCCATGAGGCCGCCCACCACCACCAGGCCGGCGACGATGCCGACGAGGCTGAGCACCACGTGGACCAGCGTGAACGCGGGGAGGTTCTGGATCATCGGGGCATCCGGTCTGAGGGGAGCGCCTAACCTATCGGACGCGGCGCCCGTGGCCAGAGGGTAGGCGCGGCCTGACCGGACATGTCGTGATTTCACGCACCTCCGGCCCGGCGGGCCGATGCTGGCGCGGGGCAGGCCGGCCCGTCCGGCTCGTAGCCTGTCACCGAGGGAAGGGCGATGAGCGCTGGCACGAGTTCGTCGGCGGCCGTCGCGGAAAGGACGTCACCGAAGATGAACCGCGGCTCAGCGCCCATGGCGCGGAGCTCGCTGGTGTCGGCCGCGGAGACGGCGCGGTCGTAGGTGAGGAGCAGGATCTTCCGGGTGTCGGCGGTGTCCACGACGGTGGTCACCCAGACAAAGGCGTGACGTGCCCCGAGCGCGGGAATCGAGTCCCGGTCGAGGAGCACGCGCAGGAATGGCAGGTGGAAGGCGTGCAGCACGCGGGCCCCCAGGGCCTCCAGCCGCGCCGGCACCCCGGTATCGGGCAGCGACACGTCCACCAGCAGGCGGGCGGGTGCGGGCGCCCCGGCGAGCCAGTCGCCACACCGGAAGTCGCCCGCCGGCATCGGGCCGGAGGGGCCATCCACGTCCAGGGCGAGGGTATCGGCCAGCGCCTGCCATGACGCGCGTACCTGGGCGCGCCCCGCGGCCACGCCGGTCAGCTGGCCACCGGCCGAGACGGCCACGACACCGGGGGTGAGCGCTTCCCACTGGTAGTGGCGATCGTCCAGGGTGCCGCCGGCGCTGTCGGCCAGCCGCGCATCGAGCTGGCGGGCCGCCCCCACGAGGAGCCACGCGGTGTCGGGCAGGATGGTGAGGCTGGCGGGCGTCACCCGCTCCCGGGTGCCTTCGGTGCACCCGGCGAGGACGGCAAGCAGCAGGGCGCCGCGGCGGAGTCGGGGGGTCATGGGCCGGTCGCTGACGGGGATGACCGGGGGACGACCCGGCTGGTGCGGGCGACACAGGGCCGTGGCCGGGCCGCGCGGCCGGTCACCCCGGCACCCGCCAGTCCGCGATCTGGGCCTCGGCGGCGGGCCGCACCTTGATCACCCGCTCCCGGGTGATGGCCACGGTGCCGGGCTTGGCCCCCCGCGGCTTGGACACGAACCGCGCCTCGGTGCAGGAGACCGCCACGGTCCCGGCCGCGCGCGCCTTGCTGTGGTACGCCGCCACCGAGGCCGCCAGCTCCACGTCCCGCTTCTCCGGCGCCCGCCCCTCCGGCACCTGAAGCACCACGTGGCTCCCCGGCATGCCGCGGATGTGGAACCAGAGGTCGCCGGGCCGCGCAAAGCGGAGGCTCAGCGCCTCGTTGGCCGCGTCGGTCTTGCCGGCGAAGACCCGCCAGTCGCCCGGCAGCTGGTACCTGACGACCCCCGGGGGCGGCGCCTCGTCGGGCTCGGTCACGGGCCCGAGAGGCCGATGACCACGCCGCCCGGCGCCCGCACGATCGCGATCGTCACCCCCTCCATCACTCGCACCGGCGCCGTCACCGGCTCCGCGCCCGCGCGGAGCGCCGCGTCGAACGCCGCCTGGGCATCGGCCACGTGCACGTAGGGATGGGCCCCGGGCGCCTCGTCCGGGCGGGCCAGGGCGATCCCGCCACCGCCGCGGTCGGAATACGAAAAGAGGTGATACGCCGTGCCGTCCGGCATGCGGAACGCCTCCGGGAACCTCCAGCCGAAGACCCGCTCGCACCACGCCTTCATGGCGAGCGGGTCGCGGCTGCTGAAGTCGGTGTGGGTGATCCACCCCTCCACGCCCTGCGCGGGCACGTGCCGCCGCGGCGTGCGCTTGGCGGCCTTCTTCGGGGCGGCCTTCTTCGGGGTGGCCTTCTTCGGGGTGGACTTGGCGGACGCGGCGGTGGCGCGTCGCGACTTCGTCCGCCGCCGGGCGGGTGCTGCCGATTTCCGGGGCATGGGCTACTCCAGATTCTCCTGAATGAACCGGGGACTCAGCTGCGCGTCGAGCTGGACCAGCGGGGTCTCGCCGATGTTGGTGAAGCTGTGGATCGCTCCGGCCGTTGGCGCATCACGGGCGCCGCGTCGTACCGAAGGCGGACCCGGAATCAGCTGGCGGGCATCCGGGCCTTGAGCGCCGTCAATCGTGCCTGCACCGCGGAAAGGGCGGCGCCCATGGACCGGGGCGCCAGCGCCAGGAAGGCCTCGTAGTGCTGCACCGCCTCGGCCGCGAAGCCGCCCCGCTCGTAGAGCACGGCCAGCGGATAGTGCGGCAGGGCGTAGTACGGCTCGGCCTCGGTAGAGCGGAGTAGCATGGTGGCCGCGGAGTCGGCGCGCCCCGTGGCCAGCAGGAGCACCCCGTAGTCGTACAGGTAGCCGGCATCGCGTGGCGCCAGCTGCACCGCCTGGCCGAGTTCCTCCACCGCCCCGACGGTGTCGCGGGCGGCAAGCCGCACCGCGGCCAGGCCCCGATGCGCCGGATGGAAGCGCACGTCGTCCAGCAGTGCCTGCTCGTAGGCCACCCGCGCCGAATCGCCCTGGCCAGCCACTTCGTACAGGAAGCCGATGCTGTAGGAGGCCATGGCGTGGGAGTACCACCCGAGGCCGAGCACCTGGTCCTCCCGGACCAGCGTGGCCTCGAGGGATGCCCGGGCCATGGCGCGCGCGCTGTCGAGCTGGCCCATCGCGAAGAAGACCAGCGACCGGTCGAGGAACAGCCCGGGGTCCTTGTGCCGCCGGAGGATCTCGGCGTACACGGTGGCGGCCATCGGGAAGTCGCTGCGACAGTAGGCGGCCCACGCCGTGAACCAGCGATCGAACCGGCCCAGCTCCCGCAGGTCGAACTCCCCCCCCGTCACCCGATGGACCCAGGTGGAAATCAGCATGCCGCCGAGGCGGCGATCGACGTACGGATTCCGGAGCCTGGCAAAGTACACCAGCGAGTCGATGCGGCGGATCGCCTCGATCTGCAGCGCGCGCGCCGGCCGGGTCAGGTAGGCGTCGAGCTCGTTGGATGGGCGGGCCAGCATGAGGGCGGTGTACTCGCCATAGAGCGGCGACGCCCAGGTGGGGTCGAGGCGGCCGGCCCAGTAGAAGGCGGCCGCGGCCAGCGCCGGGTCGCGCTCCAGGATCGAGACACCATAGCCGTAGTAGTCCTGTGCGCTGTTGGGGTCGCGCTCGGCGGGCAGGCGGGGGCGCTCGGGGGGCCTGGAGAAACCGGTCTGGCCCGCCAGGGCGGGTGCCCGCAGGGACAGGCACAGCAGCAGGAGACCGCACCAGCCAGGAAGGCACCGTCGCATACGCTCCTCGACGCGCGCGGGGTGGCCGGCTCGCGACCCGCCGGTCCGCCCAAGGTACGGCGCGGCGGGCCCGCTCGCCAATCTCCCGTCAGCGCAACATCACCATCGCGATCTCGGGCGTGAGCTGGATCCGCCCCTTGGCGAGCACACGGGTCCGCCGGTCCACCCAGCTGGTGACCACCAGCCCCGCGACCTCCGATTCGATCCGCCAGCAGCCAGCCACCTCGCCGCTGCGCAGCGTCACGTCTTCCTCGCCGGCCCAGCGCGCCGTGAGCTCGAAGGTGGTGTCCACGGCGGGAATGAACGCCGCCGCCCGCACCACCAGCCCCGGCGCCCAGGGCGCGGCCCGGATCAGCAGGTCGAACAGGCCCATCTCCACCTGCCCCGCGGGCACGGCGCGCCGCAGCGGCTGCCGCGCGCCGGCGCTGTCCATGACCCAGCCCACCAGCGAGTCCCCGACCGCCGCCAGGCTGTCCCGGACCGCGCCCTCGACGGCGCGATGATACAGCAGCCGGAGGTCCGGCAGCGTGGTGACGGTCGTGTCGAGGTGGGAGCCGGTGGCGCGGTTGACCGTGCGGTACACCCGGCGCAGGGCGGCCGGCTGCCCCGGTGCCTGCACCAGCGCGAGTTCGTCCCACAGCGTGCCCACCGGGATCCCCATCCCCCCGCGGTCGAGCAGGATGGCCATCGAGTCGGTGCCCGGCGCCAGGCGGCTGACGTCGATCGCGTCCTCCTGCGCGGCCAGGGCGGGCGCCCTCGCGAGCAGCGCCACGCCGAGGGCCCAGAAGAAAGGGGAGCGGGTCATGCCGTCCGGCCTGGAGGTGTGGCGGTGGGGGCGCCCGGCGCTACAGGGCGCCGATGCTGTCGACGGTGACGAGCGGACCCACCATGCAGAAGCTCGAGTAGTTGGGCGCGTCGCGCAGCACCGCGTGCACCTTGAGGCCGTCGGTGCGGAACCCCGGGGCCAGGTTCACCGGCTCGTAGCGCCGGCCGGGCTCCAGCTCCAGCACCCAGCATCCGCCTTCGAGCGAAATGAAGCGCACGGTGGCCTCGGTGGTGACGACCTGGCCAGGCGGGATCTCCGGCATCATGGGCGGATCCGAGGGACCGTCACCACAGGCGGCCAGGAGCAGGGGCAGCGAGGCAAGCAGGGCGTGGCGCATCGGACCATCCCGGATCACGTGAACGGCGGCGGCATCGTCCCGTACCAAGCTAGCCGCGGTCCCGGCGCCGTCCATGCCCCCGCGGGCGCCCGGTGACCGGCGTCACCCGCGGGTTCCGCCCCGCTACGCCGTGTGCTTGAGGTAGAGCAGCTCGAAGCGGGCCTCGGCGCTCCCCGCCTGCATCACCGATACCAGCTCCCATCCCCCCTTCCCCGCCGCCGCGAGGTAGTCCCAGCACATGGGGCAGGACTCGAGCATCGCGTCGGTATCGGCCCCGCCGAACGGGATGGTGCCGGTCCATTCGCCGTTCACGAAGGTGATGCGGTTCTGCTGCTGCTGACAGACCTGGTACGAGAAGCGCGCCACGCATGCCGCCAGGGAGGGGGGAACCGGGATTCTAACCCGGACCGGGCGGCGCGCCACGCGGCGCTCACATCGGAAAGGCCGACTTGAAGGCGAACCGGGCCCGGAGCCGCCCGTCGCTGCCGGCGCCGTCCCACTGGGCGCCCACCGCGAGCGTGGCCCAGAGGCCGCGGGCCACGCGCAGCTCGGATCCGCCGGAGAGCACCACCGCGGCGTCGGCATCGCCCCGCTTGGAGAGCTGCAGGTCGAGGTAGACCTTCTGGCGATTGGTGCCGCCGTAGAACCGGGCCACCGCGCTCCCCGCCATCGCGAACTTCCCGCCGGTGGAGTCGCGGTCCGAGGCCATGCGCGCCCCCACCACCAGCTGCCCCCAGGTGCCGATCCCCCCGCCGTAGCTGAGCCACGCGGCGACCTGGCGCGCCTCGAGGTCGTTGCCGGCGGAATCCCCCACGGCCACCAGGCCGAGCGCCGCGTCGAACACCCGGCGGTTCCAGGCGGTGTCGGCTACCGCCTCGGGGAGGGCCCGGTACTCGGCGGTGAGCCGGTCGAGCTCCGCCCGCTGCTCCGCGGTGTACACCACCGGCGCGTCCACGCCGCCGGCCTCCGCCGCGTCCTCCGCGGCGGCGTCGATGGCGGCCGCCTGCGCGATGATCCGCGCCGCGGCGGCGAGGAACGCCGGGCTGGTGCGCAGGTCGGCGCCATCGATGAAGCTGGTGCGGACCGCCACCGCGAGCGCGGTCTGCGGGCCGTCTTCTTCCCGGCGCCGGGTGGCCACCGAGACCCGCAGCCGGTACAGCGCCGCCGCGCGCTGGTAGCGCGAGAGCGTGAGGCGCCGGCCGAAGAACAGCAGGCCCGGCGAGAACTCCACCGCCGCCGCGCGCGGCAGGGACAGGCCGCCATCGCCGGTGAAGCCGGAGAGGGCCACCGCCAGTTCGCGCACGGTGGTGGGGCGCACCAGGTCGCCGGCCTCGCCATCCACCAGCGTGAGCGCGGGGACATCCGGCACCGCGTAGTCCACCCGGTACGCCTGGGCCAGGCTGTCCACCTGCGCCGGCACCTGCCCCCGGACGACATCCGGGGCCAGGCACGCGAGCGCCAGCAGCGCGCCCGCCAGCCGCACGCGCGGGGTGGCCACGCTCAGGCCCGCCGCAGCCGGGCCCGCAGGTCCACCACCACCGTGGGCTCGTCGGTCTGCTCCACCTCCGAGGCCTCGCCGATCACGGTGGCGCCCTGCTTCACGGTCATGAACACGGCGTACTTCCGATGCCCCTGGATGAGCCACACCCGCGCCCGGCACTGCAGCAGGTGCTCGGCGTTGGCGTCCGGCGGCGACAGCAGCGCGTAGCGGTCTTCCACCTCGTCCATGAAGGAGCCGCGCGCCTTGCGGACCACCGTGAGGCCGTCGGGCGTCCACAGGCGCAGGGTGTAGGTGCCCATCTGGGCCTCGCCGCAGGTGAGTTCTACCGAGAGCTCCGCCCCGGGGCCAAAGCGGATGATCTCCTCCGGCGGGGCGGTGATGCCGGTACCGGTCATGGGGTCCTCCGGGTTCGTGCTCGGGGCTTCGGCTTCCGCAGTTCGGCCAGCCGCGCCTTGACCACCCGCTGCACCAGCGCCACCGGCACCGGCCGCTCCAGCGGCAGCCGGAGGGTGCCCTTGGAGGTCTCGTAGCCCGCGATGGCGGCGCCGAGCGCGCGCTTCACCGGGGCGGTGACGGGGTAGAGGCTCACGTGCGCCTTCCAGGCGGCATACCAGATCAGGAGCTTTCCCTCCAGCCGGCAGGCCGGGATCCGATAGCTGAACGCGTCGATGGCGCCGGGCGCGGCGGCGCGGATGGCGGCCTGGATCGCCTTGAGCGCCTTGCGCTGCGCGGGCGGCTGCGCGGCGAGGTAGGCGCGCACCAGGGCCTTCGCGTCGGGCTCGGGACGCCGGGTCTTTGCGGCGACAGCCATCGTGGCCTCGGGAGGAAGGGAAGGAAGCGGCCGCCCATGCGACGCGCCCGCACGCCACGGTGGGATGCGCGCGCGCGGCTGTCAATGGCGTGGGACACTCACCCGGGCGATCCGGCCGGGGGGGAGAGCGGGGGACTAGGGGATCGCGTCGGCGGGACGGCTGAAGCGCCCGGTGCCGCGGCGCCGGACCGCGTCGAAGTAGTGGTTCTGCCCCTCGTCGTCGTATTCGCCGAGCAGCGCGAGCCCCTCCGCGTGTAGCAGGTCGCGATACGCCGCCGCGCCGAGCGAGCGCGACGGCTCGCCGGTGAGCACGTCCACCCACTCGCAGGCCGGCGCCGGTGCGGTGAACAGCAGCCGGCCCTCCGGACCCAGGGCCGACACCATCCGCTGGATCGCCACCCGCTGCGCCGCTTCCGGCAACAGGAACACCAGCCCCCAGGCCACGATGCCGTCGAAGCTGCGGCCGAAGAAGGTCGTGGTCTCGACCGGCTCGCAGGCCACCGGGAGGCGGGGGAAGTTGGTGCGGAAGGCCGCCACCATCGCGGGCGAGGCATCGAGCGCAAAGACCTGGTGCCCCTCCTCCACCAGCGCGCGGGTGATCGGCACCCCGGAGCCGCAGGCCACGTCGAGCACCGCGGCATCGCGCGGCAGGTCGCGCGCCCAGGCGCGCACCTCGGCCACGCCGATGGCCGCGCCGGGCCGGTTGCGCCCGGCGATGAACGCGGCGGCATGCCGCTCGTAGCCGTGGGTGGGGTCGCTCACACGCCGAACTGCCGCAGGTGATGATCCATGTGCCGGTACTGCAGCACGCCCCAGTCCCCCAGCGACATCCGGCCGAAGTGCGGGTGCACGGGCGCCACCTGTGAGGCCGTGGCGGCGGCCAGCCGTTCCACCAGCGCCACGACCTGCGCCCGGTCGGCGTCCCACCCGGCGCTCGGCGTCGTGAAGGCCCCGGCGGGGGCCTCGATCTTCCCCTTTGGCCACGGCAGGAGATAGATGGCGAGCAGCCGCCTCACCGCCGCCTTGAGCGGATGCGGGGCGCGGCTCGGCCGGTGGAGCTCGCCCAAGGCAAGGCGGAGGCCGTCGGCCAGGTGGGGCAACAACTGCTCCGGGGCCATGCGCCCCCAGCAGGGGGCGCGGCCCGGCGGGAGCGCAGCGAGGCGCGACAGAATCGCCGAACGACCGGCGGGGTCACGCAGGGATCGGGACATGCCTCCCCCTCAGGCCGCCCGTGGGGGAGAGCCGCCGCGCGCCCCGCCCAGGGCGCCGGCGATCACCCGGCCCGCGTTCGAGGCGGCGAAGAGCCACTCGAACGGCGCGCCGGAGGCGAGGATCAACCCGAGGTCGAGTGCCGCGGCGACCCCGCCGACGGCCAGGCCGGTGGCGAGCCCGCGAACCCCGCCCCGCGCGGCCCACCATCCCATGGCGCCGCAGGCCACCGCGCCGCCGAGCGGCCCGACCCAGCGTCCCTGGCGCTCGGCGAAGGCCTGGGCCGCCGCCTCCTCGCCCGGACCGAACAGCGCCACGATGCCCACCAGCACCACGATCGGCACGATCTCCGCGACCAGCCCCGCGGCCACGATGCGTCCCCAGCGAAGCGCCATCGAAGTCTCCCCGTGTTGAGGTTGGTCTCGGTACCCGGAAGGTCCGCTACGGCTCCAGCGACCCGGCGTACGCCGCCACCGCGATCATGTCGGCGAGGGAGAGCTCCGCCGTCACCATCCGCATCGGCGCGGCCGCCGCGGAGGCGCGCGCACCCGTCCGGAACGCCAGCAGCTGCCGCAGCAGCGCGCTCGGCGACCGGCCCGCCAGCGGCGGCGCGGGGGCCATCCCCCGAAGGGCCGGACCGTGGCAGGTGGTGCAGGCGCTCATGGCGCTGGCCGCCCCGCCCCGTGCCACCGCGGCCCCGCGCGCCACGCTCCCCGGCGGCACGTAGGTCACGTAGCCCAGCGTCGGGTCGCGCAGCTCGTGCCGATGCCGGTCCTCGGCCATCTCGATGAGCCGCTGGCCCAGCGGCTCGGTCCCCTCACCCGGGAAGTACAGCCCGACCCCGGCCACCCCCCGCGGGATCTCCTCCAGCTCCACCACCCGGGAGCGTCGCGCCAGCGGCAGGGCGGCAAAGTACGCCGCAGCCTCCGCCAGCTCGTCGTCACTCACCCCATCGGCGACGATCGTCATGTACGCTGCGGGAAGAAATGGCGCGGGAGCCGCGCTCTGCCGTTCCCGGCCCTGCATCGCGTGCACCTGCGCCACGATGTACGCCGCCGGCAGCCCCGCGAGACTGGCGTTCTCCGGCCGGCCGCGTCCATCCGGGAGGTGACAGAATCCGCAGGCCATCACCGCCGGCCGCCGGCCCTGCGACACCACCCCGGGCATCGCGGGGTGACTGTCAGGGAACCAGTCGGGGGCCTGGAACAGGTTGGTCAGCTGCGGCAGCGTGTAGCGCATCGTGCTGCCCGGCACGGCATGCAGCGCTGCCGGGTCCCGGCGGGGTGCCGGTCCCGCCGGCGTCATCGGAAAGGCCCAGGCCGGCACCTCGAAGGCCGGCGCCGCCTGTGCCACCAGACCGCGTGTCAGGCAGGCCACGACCGCGAGTACGAACGCCAAGCGGCCGGACGGCTGGCTGCGGACAGCAAACCAGCGCATAGCTGATGTCCTTGCGGGAGAGGGGCCTGCGGCACCCTGAGGGCAGCTCCGCCGGGGAAGATACGCCGATCCGCCGGACTCGCGAGCCGGGGCCGCTCGCGGCCCGACCTCGGGGCGAGCCCGCCGCGCCGAGCGGGAATTCCGCGGGTGGGCCAGCGTGGGGCATGGCCCCGGCAAGGTACCCGGCCCGGGATTGCGGACAAGCCCGCGTCAGGCGCCGCGGGGAAACCCCGCGCGTGGCGCCGCCGTCCGGTGCGGGCGTTGGCGCCGTGCCGGCCGCGCCCTACCTTCTGCAGGGTTGCGCGCGCCCACCCCCGACCGGAAACCGCCACTGAACCGCATCGCCGCGCTGCACCAGACCGCCGACTGCGTGGTCCGCCGCTTCGACCATCCGCCGGACCTGCCGCACCAGGATCCCGAGCGCGAGGTGGCCGATGGCTGGGGCATCGCCTTCGTGCGCGCCGGAGCGTTCGAGGTGGAAGTCCACGGGGCGCGCGAGCGGCTGGTGGCGGGGAGCCTCTTCCTGACGCGGCCGGGCCTGGCGTTTCGCTGCCGGCACGACGGCCCCTGCCCCGACGACGTCTGCCTGGCCATCGACTTCGCACCGGGGGCGGTGGCGGGTTCGGAAGATGCGTGGACCCGCGCCGGCTGGGCCGCCCGGCGCACCCCCACGCCGCGGCTGGCGTACGTGCAGCGCCGCCTGGCCGGCGCCGCGGCGGAGGAGAACACCTTCGAGCTCGAGCGCTGGGCGCTGGCCGGACTCACCGCCCTGTCGGCCGATGGGTCCTCGCGCGGCAGCCGCGGGCCCTACGCCCCGCGCCGCGCCGACCTCGAGGCCGTGACCGCCGCCTGCCGCGCCATCGAGGCCGATCCCGCCGCGCGCCGGAGCATCGCCGATCGCGCCCGCGCGGTCGGGTGCACCGGCACCGGACTCACCCACGCCTTCCGGCGCTACCTGGGCCTCTCCCCCCACCAGTACGTGGTGCGCTGGCGGCTGGCCGACGCCGCCGCCCGGCTCGACGCCGGCGCCACCGTGAGCGACAGCTGCTGGCGCTCGGGGTTCGAGAACCTGAGTCACTTCTGCCGTACCTTCCAGCGCGCCTTCGGGATCCGGGCCTCGCGGTGGCGGGCCCTGCCCCTCCCCGAACGGCGACGGAAAGTGCAAGCGTTGCTCGGCGGCCGGCCCTAGCTTCTCCGCTCCCTCAACGGAGGCTTCGATGAAGGTCCCGGCATTCCTGCTCGCCCTCGCCACCGCGGCGGCCCCGCTCGCCGCACAGGCAGCACCCCGCGTCGCCACCACCCTCCCCGCCGCCGAGCGCACCGCGCTCGAGGCCCTGCGCCACGACGTCTGGGTGCACTGGTTCGCCGGCGACACCGCCGCGCTCCGCCGGGTGCTGGGCCCCGAGCTGGTGGCCATCAGCCCCGACGGCCCGCACTGGCAGGGCCTCGAGCAGACCCTCGCCGGCTCGGCGGGCTTCGCGGCGCGGGGCGGGCGGCTGCTCGCCATCCGCTTCGATTCCACCATGGTGCACCGCCTGGGCGACGTGGTGGTGATGTTCTCGCACTACGCGCTGGAGCTGGCCCAGGACACCAGCCGGTTCCAGCAGGCGGGGCGCGCCACGGAGGTGTTCGTGCGGCACGGCGGGCGGTGGGTGCACACGTCGTGGCACCTGGATGTCGTGCCGTAGGGGCCTCGGGATCGGCTGAGCGCCAGGCCGCCACGGCGGCGAGGGCTCACACCCCGCGCCGACTGTCTCCCGCCACGGACACCAGTTCTCCACATCCGGACACTTTTCCGGGGGCCGGTCCCGCCCCGCCGGCCGCCGCCCGGGCCGCGTGTGCCCATCCGGGACGCTTTCCCCTGGCCCGCGGCGCCGGCTGGACCGGCCGTCGAGGCGGCTGCGGGCGCCCCGATCCCGGGCTGGCGCCCGCGCGCCCCGCGCTGGCGGCGGCATCACCTGGGCCGGCGCGCTGGCAGGTGACCACGTGGGCTCCCGGGATGGCTGCCGCACCCCCGAAGATGCATACGCGCGCACTTTCCCTGCCCGCATGCCGCCGGCACTCGAGCTCACGCCCGCCCGAACCGCGTGAGTGCCGACAACTCCCGTCCTGATCGCCGTTTAGGCCGCGTGCGCGGGCCCCGAAGACGCGCTGGCGCACCCGGCAGCGGCGCCGGCGCGGCCGTGCGCCGACCTGGCGGCCGCCACGGACGGATGCGCGGCCGCGCGACCCTGCCCCGTCCCGACTCGAGCCCCGTCCGTATGCATTGCAGCGCACTGCGTATGCAGCGGTGCCTACCCCCCGGCCAGCACACCCGATGGCGCCGGTCGCGGAGCGCGGGGCGGGCTCATTCGGGGACATCGCGTGCGTTCCGGACCGCCTGACACAGGTCGCGGCCCTCGATGCGGCGCTGGCACACCTCTCGCGTCTCGGCCCCCCCGTGCCGGACCCTGCGTGGGGCATGGGTCGCGGCGGCACCACCCTGGCTCCCCCATGCGCCAGGGCATCCACCGGAGGTCAGACGAACCCTGCAGCCGGAGTGCATGTATGAACGCCAATCAGCGGGTGCGCCTCGAAAGCGCCGACAGCATCCTCACCTGGATGCGCCAGAATCCCAGTACCGACCCGGTCATCCAGGCCCGGGGCAAGACCCTCGCCGAGCTCGCGGCCAATGCCGACGCCCGGCTCATGGAACAGCGCGACGGCACCCTCGCGGTCCGGGCCGCGGTCGCGGGCAAGAACGAGATGCGCCGCGCCATCCATCATCGCCTCGCGGTGGTCGCGGGATACGCCAACGCCGCCGCGGTGATGAACCCCGGCGTGGACATCCGCCTGGAGCGTCCCAACTCCAACGGCAGCCAGAAGGGCTTCCTGGCCGCCGCCCGGCAGATGCTCCAGGCGGCCACGGAGCGACGGGACCAGCTCTCCGCGCAGGGGATGACCGAGGGCTACCTCGAGGGGATCGAGGCGCTGCTCGCGCAGTATGAGCAGCTGCTGGGCGACACGTTCAACGGCCGCACCGTGCACGTGGGCGCCAGCGCAGAGCTCGACGCCACCCTCCGCGCCATCGCCCAGGTGATCGAGCACCTCGATGTGCTCATGCGGGACCGCCTGCGCGAGGACGCCGACCTGCTCGCCGAGTGGAAGTCGGTCCGGAACGTCCACTGGCCCCATACGCGGCGGGAGGAGGGCGCGCGCACCGAAGCCGCGCGGGGAAGCACGGCAGCGTAAGGCGGTTGGGCGCGACCGAGCCCCCTTCGGGAGCGGCGAAGCCGCGACCCGGGGGCGAGGGCGGTTGGGCGGTTGGGCGGTTGGGCGGCGCAGGTCTCGCCCAGCCGCCCTTTCGTATGCCAGTGCCGGTTTCCGGACAGACCGGCGCCCCGACTGCGGGGGAGTAGGTGAGGGGGAGACGGGAAGCGGGAAGCGGGAAGCGGGAAGCCGCCGCGCCGCCGATGCACGGAAACTCCCTCCCAAGGCTACCCGTACCGCTCCCGGGCCGGCCAGTGTCCGCGGCCACTCCACGCCCCCCTCCGAGGCATCCATGCATCTCCGCCCCGCCCTGCTCGCCGCCGCACTCGGCCTGCTGCTCCTGCCCGCTCGCGTCGCCGCCCAGGCCGCGCCCGATACCGCCGGCGTCCGCCTCGCCGTCCTCGACTACGTCGAGGGGTTCTACGAGGGCGACTCCACCCGCTTTCTCCGCAGCGTCCGCCCCGAGGTGGACAAGTTCGGCTTCTGGCACGACAAGGACGGCACCTACAAGGGCGGCCCGTTCACCTGGGAGCAGTTCTTCGGCTTTGCCCGCAATGTCCGCGCTGGCAAGATCAAGACGCCCCCCAACGCCCCGAAGGAGGTGACGATCCTCGACGTCCAGGACCAGACCGCCGCCGCCAAGGTCCGCGCGTGGTGGGGCACCGACTACTTCCTGCTCGGGCGATACGAGGGCCGCTGGATGATCCGGCACGTGCTCTGGCAGGAGCCGGCGGCGAAGTAGCGGGGGGGGAAAGGGAAGGGGGGCAGGAGAAGGGGGAAGGGGGAAGCCGCCGCGCCCGCCTTTACCGCTTCTCCCGCCCCCGTTTAACCTTCCCCTTCCCTTAGCTCAGGACTTCGGCCCCGTTGTCCGACGCCCTTTCCCGGCGCGACTTCCTCGGTACCACCGGCGCCGCCCTTGCCGGCGCCAGCCTCACTCCCCCGGGCCACGCGCCCCTCCCGGGCGCCCCCGCGCTCCATCTCCGCGGCCCCGCGAAGCTCATGGCGGTCGGGTCGAGCAATGCCCTGCGGGGCATCACGCTCGCCACCGGGCTGGTGGCCGGCGGCGCCGACACCCTCGACGCGATCGTCGAGGGGGTGAAGATCACCGAGCTCGACCCGGACGATGACAGCGTCGGGTACGGCGGCCTCCCCAATGAGGAAGGGGTGGTGCAGCTCGATGCCTCGTGCATGCACGGCCCGAGCCGGCGCGCCGGGGCGGTGGCGGCCCTCGAGGGGATCAAGACGCCAAGCGAGGTGGCGCGGCTGGTGCTCAAGTACACCGACCACATCCTGCTGGTCGGGGAGGGCGCCAAGCGCTTTGCGCTGAGTTACGGCTTCAAGGAGGAGGACCTCCTCACGCCGCGCTCGCGGGAGAAGTGGCTGCGCTGGCGCGCCAATCGCGGCGCCGAGGACGACTGGGTGGACGTGCCGCTCAGCGAGCCGCCGATGGCGCGGGTCACCGGCACCTGCAACCTCAACCTGGTGAGCGCCCAGGGCGACATCTCCTCGGTGACCACCACCAGCGGCCTGGCCTGGAAGATCCCGGGCCGCGCCGGCGACTCCCCGATCGTGGGGGCCGGCCAGTACACCGACAACGAGGTCGGCGCCGCCGGCTCCACCGGCCTGGGCGAGGCCAACATCATGGCCTGCGGCGGCTTCCTCACGGTGGAGCACATGCGCCAGGGGAAGAAGCCCGCCGACGCCGCGCTCGAGACCCTCAAGCGGGTGATCGCGCTCGCCCCGGCGCGCTGGCTGCATCCCAACGGGCGCCCCAAGTTCCAGCTCAACTTCTACGCGCTCAACAAGCGGGGCATCTCGGGCGCGGCCTCGATCTATCCCAGCAGGTATGCCACCTTCAACGGCACCGAGGCCGTGGAGCTGGATACGGCGTTCCTCTTCGACAAGGCGACGTGATGCGATACCAGGTCGGTTGGGCGGTTCGGCGGTTGGTCGTTGGTGCGGCATGGCTCGCGATCGCCGCCGCGGCCCCGCTCACGGCGCAGGGAAGCGACGAGTGGAAGGGCCCCTCCGGGCCCTGGAAGGACAGCTTCTACCCGTTCTTTCCCTCGCTCGGCAACAACTTCCCGCTCATCGCCCTGCACTTCGAGGAGCGGCGCCCGGGCGACTACTTCGCCCGCACCCCCTACGCCGGCCTGCTCACCGTGGACGCCGGCCTCGGCTTCACCGGCGCCCGGATGCTGGTGGGCCGGCTCCACGCCCCGCTGCTCAAGAAGGACTGGCGCCTGGCCGTCACCGCCGGCGCCACCCGCGAGTCCCGGCTGGGCTGGTACGGACTCGGCAACGGGGCGGCGTTCGATGAATCCCTGGTCACCGACCAGCAGCCGCACTGGTACCGCGCCAGCCGCTCCCGCTACTTCGGCGGGGTGGACGTCTCACGGCACGTGGCCGGCCCGGTGTACCTCTCGCTGAGCGGTGCCGTGGACCGCAGCAACTTCAGCGACCTCAGCAAGCCCTCGCTCTGGCGCACCCAGTTCGGCACCGACGACGTGACCGACACCGACGTCACCGGCCGCGTGACCCTGGTCGTCGACACCCGCGACAACGAGTTCAACACCGCCCGCGGCATCTACGCCCAGGGCTCGGTCGGCACCGGCTCCGGCGGCGACGGCTACACCAGGGTCACCGGCGACGTGCGCGGTTACCTGACGCTCCGCGAGGGGACGGTCGTGGCGGCGCGGGTGGCGGGCTCCAGCGTGAGCGCCGACGCGCCGCTCAACGCCCGGCTCGACGTGCCCACCTGGGAGGGCACCACCGCGGTCTACGGCGGCGCCTATTCCAACCGCGGCCTGGCCTACCAGCGACTGGTCGGGCGCGGCGTGCTCGTCACCAGCGCCGAGGTGCGCCACGACCTGCTCAACCTGGGCGACCTCGGCGCCTTCACGCTGATCGGGTTCGTGGACGCGGGACGGGTGTTCGAGGGGCGGGACTTCGCGCTCACCACCAAGGGGATGCAGGTCGGGGGCGGCGGCGGGCTGGCCATCCGGCTGATGCGCTTCACCATCTGGACCTTCAACTTTGCCACCGGCCCCGACGGCTTCCAGTTCACCGCCGGGAGCGGGTGGTCGTTCTAACAGCCGGGAAAAGGGAAGCGGGAAAAGGGAACAGGTATCCGCTTCCCGCTTCCCGCTTCCCGCTTCCCGGAAGCCTACACCCCCACCAGCGGCGCCAGCTCCCGCAGCATCGTCTCGCCGCGATCCTTGGCGTACCAGCTCCGCTTCCCCTTCACGAACTCCTCCTTGGGCAGTGCCGGGGGCTTGTGGCCCCGGACCCACTCGTCGAGCGGCGCGGGGTACGGGCCCCAGTGGCCCAGCTCCTGGAGGTCGGCGTCGAGCACGATGATCACGGGGATGGACCGGGTACCCAGGGTCAGGTAGCGGTTCATCAGCTCGGGATGGGCGTCGCGGCGGATGATCCGGAGGGCCAGGCCGGGGGCCGCCTCGGCCCAGCGCGCGAGGACGGGCAGCGCGCTCGAGGTGTCGGCGCACCAGTCCTCCGCGATGGCCAGGAGGTTGCGCGGTGCGGGGAGCGGCCGCGCGGCCCACTGCGGCGCGCGCGCGGTCCGATAGAGGCCATCCCACAAGGCGCGATGCTCCGGCGCCGCCGCCTGCACGAACTCGGCGAATGGCACGCCGATCTCCCAGTAGTCCTGCATCCGCATGTCCGGCTCCCCTGTCGGTCGCTCCGTGAGGGGCGGAAATGTAGCAGGACCGGATGAAGTTCCCGTGAACGGCGCCCGCGGGCCGCCGACAGTAGATTCACAACCATGAACAGCCCACCCGGACCCCGCACCGGTGCCGCCACCCGGGCCCGCCTGCTCGAGGCGGGGTTCACGCTCTTCACCACCACCGGGTACCTCCGCACCACCACCCCCGCCCTCGCGGCCCATGCCGGGATCGCGGAGGGCACGATCTACCGCCACTTCAGGAGCAAGGAAGCGCTGCTCACCGAGTGTCACCGGCTCGCGGCCACCTGGGCGCTCGAGGCCCTCAAGGGCACCGACGGCGAGCGCGGCGCCCGGACCCCCGAGCGGCTGGCGGCCTTCGCGGGGGAGCTCGTGGCCCGCGCCACCGAGCACCCCGCCACCATCCGGGTGCTGTTCGCGGAAGACCATGAGCCCTTCCTCGACGAGCCGACGCGCGCCCTGCGCCGGGCCTTCGGCGAGGCGCTGGTGCAGGTCATGGCGATGGGAAAGTCGGATGGGCTGGTGCGCTCGGGCCCCGCGGAGGTGTGGGCCGCGGTGTGGCTCGCGGTGATCGAACTCGGGGTGAGCCGCGTGGCCGCCGGCGACTGGACCCCCGACAGCGGCAACCTCGCCCTGACGGTCCACGCGGCGTGGGACGCTATTGCGGCCCGGGAAAGACCGTCAGCGCCGCCGGAGGGGTGATCGGCCGGGTCCAGCGGAGCACCCGCGCCTTGCCGCCCGCGAGCGGCCGCACCACCCAGTCGGGCCCGTCGCGATAGGCCACCGAATCGCCGGCCCAGCGCGCCGGCGCCTCGCCGCGGGACGCCAGCGGCACCAGCGAGTCGCTGGGCAGGTGGATGCAGAGCGCACCACCCGGCGCGCTGTCCCCGCAGGCAGTGACCTCGCCGAATACCGGCTGCCCCACCCGCACGGCGAACACGGCATCGCCCATCGGCGAGGCCTGCCAGGCGCCGGCCGCCGGCGGCGCCGGCACCGTCCGGATCCCGGCGGCGGTCCGGACGTAGAGCGTGGCGCCGTCGTCACTCCAGGCGAGCGCGGTCGGCGCGCCTCCCAGGTCGCCCGCGATCCGCCGCTCGCTGCCGTTGAGCAGGTTCATCACCACCACGTGCACGTCACCGGTGTCGCCGGGGAGCCGGCTCCGGGTGAACGCGAGCATCGCCCCGTCGGGCGAGAGGGCCGGGAGCCGCTCATCGACGCGCGAGAAGGTGACCTGGTGGATCGCCCCGCCCTGCGCGGCCGAGGCGAAGAGGTCGCCCAGGCCGTCCTCCCCGGGGGCGCTGAAGACGATGTAGGCCTCTTCCCCCACCTTGAGCTTGTTGGAGAGCGGCGAGAGGGTGCCGCGGCAGGCGGTGGCGAGGAGCAGCACCCCCGCGAGCGTGGCCCGCCGCCTCACCGCGCCGCCTGCACCGTGGCTTCCAGCAGCCACCAGCCGTCGGGATCCACCGCCACCTCCCCGGGCGCGGCGCGCACGTCCTCGATGGTCACCGTGGTCTCCGGCCCGGCCACGTCCACCGGCACGTCGCGGCCATCCACCCGCAGCACCAGCCCCGGCATCCGGAAGGTGCCCCACCCCGCCGGCTGCACCTGGCGCAGGGTCACCGTCAGGCGGCGGCCGGCGTGCCGCCAGCGCACCTCGAGCTTCGGGTAGCCCGGCTGCAGCAGCGCCTGACGGAAGTACCACTCGAGGTCCCGGCCGGCGGCCTTCGCCATGACGCGGGCGAAGTCACTGCTGAGCGCCGACCCGTCTCGGTAGGTGGCGTACCAGTCGCGGATGCCGGCCTGGAAGGCGGCGTCGCCGATGAGGCCGCGCAGGGTGTGCAGCACCCACGACCCCTTGGGGTAGTTGTTGCTGTTGAGCAGCCCCATCAGGTCGGTGGCGGCGGTGTCGAGGATCGGCCGCTCGGTGACACGCGAGCCGACCACCGACCGCGCCTGGCGCCGCATCTCGGCCCGGAAGGCGCTGTCGCCGTCGGCTTCGCGGCGCCACAGGGCGGCGAAGTAGGTGGCGAATCCCTCGGAGAGCCAGAGGTGGTGCCAGTCGTTCTCGGTCACCGCGTCGCCGAACCACTGGTGGGCGGTCTCGTGCGCCACGGTCAGCTCGCCCAGCCGATGGTCCTGGTACGCCTTCCAGTCGTAGAAGATCGCCGTCGGGTTCTCGGCCCCGCCGAAGATCGTCGTGGACTGCACGTGGGCCAGCCGGTCGTACGGGAAGGGCCCGATGTAGCGGGAGAAGAAGTCGAGCATGTGGCCCGCCCGGCGGAACGGGCCGGTGACGGCCCACGCGGAGTCCTCGGCGAAGGTCACCACCGAAACGGGGACGCACTTCACCGCGCAGGCGGCCTCGGGGAGGGTGGCGGTGACGAGCGGCCCAGCGCCGAGCACCATGCCGTAGGGCGGGATCGGCTGGCGCTGACGGAAGTGCCACAGGGTCCGGCCCCGGGGCAGCGTGTCCACCTTGCCCGGCACCCCGTTGGCGATGACCTGTACGCCGGGGGGCGCCTCCACGTGGAAGTCCACCGTGGCCTTGTCGCCCGGCTGGTCCTCGAGCGGCAGCCACCGGTGGGCGCGGTCGGGCCAGTTGTCGGCGAACCAGGTGCGGCCGCGGGCGGAATCATCGGTGATGATGAGCCCGTCGCGCACCGGGCCATGGTAGCGGATGGTGGTGTGGAGGGTATCCCCGGCGGCCTTCTTGTGGGGGATGTACACCCCACCCCCCGGGTTGAGCGCGAAGGTGATCCGCGCCATGCGGCTCTCGCCCTCGCCGTCGGTGAGCACCCGGACCACCCGGAAGGCGCTGTCGAGCTGGACCTCCACCGGCGCCGCCGAGGTGAGCCGCCAGGTGGTCGTCATCACGCCGACGATGTGCCGGCCGGTATCGCCCAGGACGATGGTGATGTCGTGATGCAGCGCGTCGTGGCCCGGCGGCACCGTGTCGGCCCGCGCCGCGAGCGGCGCCTGCAGGGCCAGGAGGAGAGTCAGCATGGGGGAAATGTAGGGGGTTGGGCGGTTCGGCAGTTCGGCGGTTTGGCGGTTTGGCGGTTTGGCGGTTTGGCGGTTTGGCGATTGGGCGGGCCTCTCTTCCCTCTTCCCTCTTCCCTCTTCCCCCTTCCCCCTTCCCCCTTCTCCCGTTTCCCGCTTCCCGCTTCCCGCTTCCCGTCCAGAAGGCTTCCTAGACTTCGACATCCACCGCCAGCCTGGCATCGCGGACGGGCGCCAGGAACTCGGCCACCACATGCTGGTGCACCGGATGCATGGTGTAGCGCTCCACCG
>JAXLXY010000005.1:0-277135 GCA_046327715.1 Gemmatimonadales bacterium | reverse complement strand
GGAAGCTCGACGACGCCGCGCTCGGCGCGCTGGTCGGCGAGGACCTGGCGCGGGCCGGGCTGCCGCTCCCCGCGGCGCCCACCGCGGTCTACAGCCGGCGGCTCCGGCAGGCCTATCCGGTCTACCTGAACGGGTACGAGGTGCCCTTCGGGGTGCTGGACCGGTGGGCCGACGGCCTGCCCCAGCTCATCAGCTATGGCCGGCAGGGGCTCTTCGCGCACGACAACACGCACCATGCGCTGTTCATGGCCTACTGCGCGGTGGAGTGCCTGGAAGGGGGCCGGTTCGATGAGGCCCGGTGGCAGGGCTTCCGGGAGACCTTCCGCAGCCACGTGGTCGAGGACTGATTTCGGATGTTGCGCCATCGCCACAGGCGATGCGCTCGAGCAACAAATCGGGTTGGCCGGCGCCGCTTGTCGGGGGGCGGCCGGGAATACCCGGGGTCACGGTCGGCTATCCCGCCCGACCGGACATAAGCTGGCGCAGGGCATGAGCTTTGCTCCCTGCACCGTTGAATCTCGCCCTGCCGTTCGGCCGCACCGAGTGAGGAGCTGGAATGAACCCGATCAAGCGCATCGCCCGTCATGCGCGCCTGACGAGCTACAGCTATCGCGACATGGATAGCCCGCCCTTCCTGGTGCTGTTCATCAACAGCATCTGCAACATGAAGTGCGAGCACTGCTTCTACTGGACCAGCCTCAACAAGAAGGACGACCTCTCCAAGGAGGAGATCTTCGCGCTCTCCGACTCCCTGGGGCAGATCGAGAACCTCAACCTCTCCGGCGGCGAGCCGTTCCTGCGCAAGGAATTCGGCGACATCTGCCGCAAGTTCATCCGCACCAACGGCGTCAAGCAGATCTACGTGCCGACCAACGGGTACTTCACGGAGCGCTGCATCGCGGCCATCCGCGAGGTGCTCAAGGAGCCGACGCTCGACCTCTTCGTGGCCGAGATCTCCCTCGACGGCATGCCCGAGTTCCACGACAAGTTCCGGGTGGCGCGCCATGCCTTCAAGAAGGCGATGGAGACCTACGACGCGCTGGTCGAGCTGCAGAAGGAAGACCCGCGGGTCCGGGTGCACTCCATCTCCACGGCCACCGACGTGAACATGGAGGAGATCAAGAAGCTCACGACCTACCTCTATGAGCGCTGCCCGCAGATGGACCACCACAACCTGGCCATCATCCGCGGCGACCGGAAGAACCCCACGCTCAAGGGCCCGAGCCTCAAGCAGTACGAGGACCTCTACGAGTACATCCGCCGGCTCTGGGCACCGCGCGAGGAGGGCCGCATGGGCTCGGCGGTGGAGCCGATGCTGCAGTGGGCCAAGACGGAATCGGTGAAGCAGGAGCGGCAGGTGGTGCCCTGCAAGGCGGGCAAGATCAGCGGCGTGGTGTACGCCAACGGCGATGTCGGCGTCTGCGAGATCCACAAGCCCATCGGCAACCTGCGGCAGAAGACCTTCCCCGAGATCTGGCACTCGGCCGAGGCCAAGGCGCTGCGCGCCTCGATTGCCCGGAAGGAGTGCTGGTGCACCACGGAGGTCTTCATGTGGTCGAGCATCGTCTACCAGCCGCTGCCGCTGCTCGAGGCCACCATCAAGGGGAAGGTCTGGAGCAAGCCGCTCCCGCTGCACCCCTCCGAGCGCCTGCCGGTGAGCCTGGCGGACGGCCCGGCCCCCGGCGGGGAGCCGGAGCCGGCCACCGCCGAGGAATCGGCGTACTGACCGCGCGATGACCGCGGGGTTGGCGGGTGCGCGGCGGCCCGGGGGCCTCGGTCTCCCGGGCCGTCTCTTCCTGACGGTGGCGCTCGTCTACGCCATCCACTTTGCACCGAACGTGGTGCGCGAGACCTACCTCGCCATCGCGCTCGGTGAAAGCGCCTCCGTGCGGGTGGACCGCTACCTCGGGCTCCACCCCGACCTCTTCGAGATCCCCGGTCGCGGCGCCTACATCAACAACAATCCCGGCGTCTCGCTCCTCGCGGCGGTGCCCTACGCCGTGGCCTCGCCCGCGATCGAGGGCCTGCTGCGCGCCGTGCCGAGCCTGGCCGCCCCCAAGCCACCGGCCACCTACGAGGATCCGCGGCCCAACCGGACCCGCTTCATGAACGAGATGCGCGCCCGGGGCCTCGACGTGAAGCTCGGGCTCGCCGCCGCCGCCATCCACCTCCTCTTCAACGTGCCGGTCGGTGCCGCCGCCGCGGTGCTGGTGTTCCTGTTCCTGCGCGCGCGGCTGCGCGACGAGCGCACCGCCCTCTGGCTGGCGCTGCTGTTCGCGCTCGGGACCCCGGTGTTCTTCCGCTCCGCCTTCCTCAACCAGAACCTGGCCCTGGCCTACTGCACCCTGGCCGCGTACCTGGCGCTGGCCTGGCATGGGGGCGAGACCACCATCGACCGGCTGCTGCCGCGGGGCCGGGTCCGCTGGGCGGGGTTTGCCCTGGGGCTCGGCCTGCTGTGCGACTACTCCGCCGCACCGCTGCTGCTCGCCTTCGGGCTGTGGCTGGTGGGAACGGGCTGGCGGCGCGGGGGCGCCGGGCTCGGGATCCGCCAGGGCGCCGACTTCACCCTTGGCGCCGCCGGGCCCATCGCCGCCCTCCTTGCCTACCAGGCGGTGGCCTTCGGCAGCCCCTGGTTCCCGGCACAGCGGTACATGCCGGCCACGGAGCTTTCCACCGACGGGTGGAACGGCCTCCAGGTGCCCACCTTCGACCTGCTGTGGCGGAACCTGCTGGACCCGCGCTACGGCCTGATCGTCTCCTGTCCGATGCTCCTCGCCGCCCTGCTGGCCCCACGCTACCGCGGGCGCACCGGGGGGGTGGGGGGGGCGGAGCTCGTCCTGCTGCTGGGCGCCAGCCTGGCGCTCTACCTCTTCTGCTCGGCCGTCTCGTTCGCCGCGCTGCAGTGGAACACCGGTGTGCGGTACCTCGTGCCGGCGGTGCCGCTGCTGTTCGTGGCCCTGGTACCGGTGCTGCTGCACCTGCCCCGCGGCGTGACCTGGCTGCTCGTGGTGCCGACGGTCACGATCGCCTGGGCCATGGCCATGACCCGCGAGAACATCTTCACGGCGCTGCTCCGGGTCTTCACCCTGGGGCCGGAGCTGCCCTGGCACACGGTCCTCCAGAAGACGGCCATGGCGTACCTGCCGGCGCTCGCCAAGGGGGGAACGCCGCTCATGGTGCTGCTCCTGACGGGCGTGGTCCTCTGGCTCCTCTGGCGCGACGCGGCCTTCGCGCCCGCCGGCGACGCCTGACCGATGGCCGAGCCCCGCGTTTCGGTCCTGGTCTGCGCCATCGCCGGCGCGGACCACCTGGCCCGGTGCCTGGACCTGGTGCTGGCGCAGGAAGGGCCCCCGCCCCACGAGATCCTGGCGGTCGCCGACCCGAATCTCCCCGGGATCACGGCGCTGGCCCCGCGCTATCCGGCGGTGCGGATCATCCGCAACGAGGGCCAGAGCACCCCGATCGAGATCGCCAGCCGTGCCCTGCGCGAGGCGACCGGCGACCTCATCGTCCTCACCGAGGATCATTGCCGGCCGGCGCGCGACTGGCTGCGCCGGCTGGTGGCGGCCCATGCCCCGGGCCGCGCGGTGGTCGGGGGCGCAGTGGAGACCGACCACGCGGGCAGCACGGTCACCTGGGCGTTCTACCTGGTGGACTACTACCGCTACATGCGCCCCGTGGCCGCGGGACCTGCCCCGGCGCTAACGGTGTGCAACGTCTCCTACCGCCGTGAGCAGCTCGAGGCGGTGCGGGACCTGTGGCAGGAGACCTTCCACGAGACGGCGGTCAACGCCGCCCTGGCCGGACGTTTCGGGGAGTTGTGGCTGGTGCCTGAGGCGGAGGTGCGCACCCGGCGGGCCGTGACCTTCGCCGACGCCGTGTACGAACGGTATGCCTTCGGCCGGATGTTCGCCTGCAACCGGAACCGGTTCGGCGGCTCCGTGGGGCGGCGGGCGCTGTACGCCTGCCTCGCCCCGCTGCTGCCACCGGTCATCCTGTGGCGGATGGCGCGACGGGCGTTTCGCTCCGGGCCCGCGGCCCGCATGTACCTGCTGTCCCTGGCGCCGCTGGTGGCCATGGTGGCGGCCTGGACCTGGGGGGAGTGGCTCGGCTACCTCACCGATGGTCCGCCCGCCCACGTGAACGCCGCCCCGGAGCTGCGGGCGGCGCTGCGCGACCAGGCGGCAGGTCCGGTGTGATGCCGGTTCAGGCCCGGCGCCGCGCCAGGCGCCAGCCGAGCGCGGTTCCCGTCAGCAGCACCAGCAAACCCGCCAGGACCCGCTTCACCGAGAACATTGCCGCCCAGCGTGCGCTGGCCGGCACCGGCACCGGCTCGAGCATGGCCGTGTACCGCTCCGGCGTGAACATCGGGTTGCTGAACTCGCCGAAGGTCCGCACCGCCACGTCCACCGCCGGGCCGTCCACCCGCACCACGAGGTAGGTATCGAACTGCGAGGAGAGCAAGCGGCTCTTCTCGAGGTTCCGCAGCGTCTGCAGCTGGGTGCCCGCCTCCATGCTCGACTGCACGTAGCGGACGCTGTCCCGGGTGACCCAGCTGAACTTGAGCGGGCCCAGGTCGCCGCCGAACACCCAGCGCACGCCGGCGGGGCCCAGCAGCGGGTGCACGTCGCGGTACCAGCTGGCGGTCGAGTCCCACCAGAAGAGGTGATGCATGAAGACGAAGGAGTGCGGCCATTCCCCCGGCTCGCGGAGCACGCCCTGGAGCCAGGCGAGCGGCAGCGAGTCGAGTGCGGTGGGCCGCACGAACGGGTTGTGGCGGGTGTCGCCGTCCTGGGGGATCCAGGGGCTGGGCACGAAGATGAACCGGCTGCCGTGGATCCGCTCGACGTGCGCCGGCGGCCCGTAGCGCCGGGTCCAGACATCGCGGCTGGGCAGGTCGCTGATGTCGTGGTTGCCGGGGGTGCGGTAGACCGGCACGCCGAGGGTGGCGAGGGCGGAGTCGAGCTGGGTCCACTGCCGCTCGAGCACCTCGGTCCGGGCGGGGTTGTGGTCGATGTCGCCCCAGATCAGGTCCCCGTTGATCACCACGAACGCCGGCCGCTCGGCCCGTACCCGCTGCAGCAACTCGGGAAGCTTGGGACTGAGTTCGCCGGTGGCGCCGCCGCGCACGTGGCCCAGCACCACGAACGTGTAGGGGGCGTCCTGCGGCGCCCCCAGGGGCGCCGCGATCGCCAGCGCGAGCGCGCCGGCCAGGAGCGGGTGGCTCACGGGTGCTCCGAGGACGGCGCGGCGAGCGCCGTGGTGGCGGGGGTGGCCGGCAGGCGGACCAGCCGCCAGCCGCGCAGGTGGAGTTCGCTGGGCTTGAGGTCGATCCAGCCGGTCTTGGTGGCGATCTTCTCCACCCGTGGCGACGGGGCGGCCCGGAGTCGCAGGCCCGAATAGTGGCCCGGCGGCAGGCGGAGGGCGGTGAGGCGGAAGAGCATCGGATCACCGGTGAGGTCGAGCGGCCTGATGAGGGGTCCCGCGCTCCCGGTCACCTCCACCGTGGCCCCGGTCAGCTCGGCCGTCGAGGCCTCGACCACCACCATCCATTCCTCCCCGGGCGGCACGGTCCAGTCCACGGCGCGCGCGATGGCGCCGGGATGGGATTCCACGCTGAGGGTCAGCACCGACCGCCGCTTGACGAGCCGCACGATGTTCTCCTCCGCTGTCCATCCGTCGGTATACTCGCCGAAGTCGTCCTCGAACTCCTGCGAGCCGACCAGGTCCGGCTGGTGCCGGGGCTCGAGCCCGGGCGCCAGCCCCGCGGTGTCGGCCGCGGCCGGGATGCCGTACAGGGCGTACAGCCAGCCCAGGCCCTCGCGTGAGGCGGGGGTGGCGGCGGTCCGGGCGATCCACCCCGCGCCCGCGCCCACGCCTGTGTCGAGCCCGAGGTTGTCGGCCAGCGTGAGGCGCGAGAAGACGTCGCTCTGGATCCCGAGCTTGTTCCCGTCGAAGACGTTGTTGGCCACGGTGGCCCACGCGCCGCCGCCGTAGCGCCAGTTCTTCCGGTCCTGGTAGACCCCCACGCCATTGCGCACCAGCTGGTTGTTGATCACCACCGGGGTGGAGCGGTCCTTCACCTCCACGCCCCGCTTGCAGCCCTCGATGTAGTTGTTGAACACCAGCGGGCCGCTGGCCTCGCCCACCGACACGCCCTTGTCGCCGGAGCCCACGATGTGGTTGCCGTAGACCAGGGGGGTGGAGGTCATGAGGTCGATGGCATCGCCCCCGGAGTTGCGGAACCGGTTGTAGGCGATGATCCCGGTGGAGATGTCGAGGTCGACCGCGTCGGAGTTGGCGTTGATGAACTCCGAGCTGTCCAGCACGAACTGGCTGTGCAGCGCGTGGAAGGTGTCGTCGCTGCGCACGTTCTGCTCGAAGGTCACGTGACGGAACAGCACCCGGTTCACCCGGTGCAGGTTCACCATGCCGATGTACTCCACCCCGTCCTGGAACCCGCCACCACCGTAGTAGAAGCGGGTCCAGGTCACGGTGGTCCCGTCGGCACCGTGGCGCAGGGCGGAGAAGGTGCCCCACGGCCTGCCGGGGACATCGGGAATCACGTTGATCGGCCGCTCACGGGTGCCCTGCATGAGGATGGGGCCCCGGGAAACGATGTTCACGTCGGGCGCGAGGCGCAGCGTGGTGCCGGCCGCCACGATCAGGGTGTCGCCCTCGGGGATCCGGACCGACTCGGTCAGGCGCACGGTGCCGCTCCACCGGTGGACCGTGTGCCCCGGCACCGGGAAGGCCCAGGGGCTGTAGGAGCGCGAGGCGGGGATGGCCTCGCCTGCCGTCCACGCCACCGGCTCCACCGCGGCCCCGGTGACCCGGTTGGCGAGGACCGGGCCGACCGGGCCGGACGCGCCACGCACGAAGAGGCGATAGGCGAGCCGCCCGGGACGCACTCCGAGGGTATCGGTGCGCCAGCCGGGGAGCAGGGCCACTGGCGTCGTCGGGGTGAAGACCCCCGCGCGGTACGTCCCGGGCACCGCCGGGTCGCCGGCATCGAGGGCGCCGTTCCGGTTGCGGTCGAGGAACACCGCGGGGGCCACGCCCGTGCCCGGGAGCTGCAGCGCGGTCAGGTCCACGCCGACGTAGCCGCGCAGGTCCAGGTCCACGACCGTGAGCCCGCCCGTGCGCCCGGTGGCCACGGCCACCACCGCCTGGTCGAGCCAGCGCCGGAGCTCCGTCGCATTGGCCCGGAGCAACCCGAGGGCCTCGTCGGGGTCCCCGGGGTCCGGGACCAGCCCCGCGCGCAGCTGGTCGTAGGCGATGGCGTCGGGATAGCGGGTCACCATCGCCCGGAGCAGGCTGTCGGCGGTCTCGAGGAAGCCGCCGTCGAGCCGCTGCCGCACCTCGCGCAGGATGCCGTCCACCAGGAAGGGGTCGCGCAGCAGGGCCCGGAACACCGGGCTCAGGCGCTGGTCCTGGCGCGACAGGCGCAGCAGCCGGGTGTCCCACGGGATCGGGTGCAGCATCCCGGTGGAGGGGTCCTCATACCACAGCTGGTTGTGGACCGCGTCCATGTGGTACGGATCGCCGGTGAGCAGCAGGTAGGCGAGGAGCCGGGTGAGCTCCGCCCGGTCCACCCGGTTCATCAGGCTCAGGTGCCGCTCGAACGTGGTGCCGTTGACGTCGGCGAGGAACCGCTCCAGCTGGCGGGTGCCCGGGCCGGTGGGCCGGTCATTCATCGCCACCCGGTTCCAGATGTAGGGATTCTGGAACACGTCGCGCGGCAGGCCCTTGAAGTAGTCGCTGCGCTCGGCCGCGTCGCCGCGGAAGATATTGCCCGGCATGCGGTCGAACGGGCGCAGGAACGACTCGTCCACCGGCTCGATGAAGCGGTACAGGCCGGAGAACCGGTTGTTGAGGAACACCGGCACCAGCGTGGTGCTGGGGGCGAGCAGGCCGAACTCCCCCGCCAGCCGGTTGGCCAGGAAGGCCTGCAGCGGATCCTTGACCGACAGGCCGAACGCGCGGTAGCGCTTGAAGAACTCCTCGCGCGGGGTGCGCACGGTGATGGTGTGCTTGTCGGTGGACCAGTGCACGCTGTTGTCGCCGCGCTTGCGGAGCTTGACGGGGAGCGTGCCGCCATCGAGCGTCAGCTCGGCGTCGGTCCAGACCCCCCAGCCCAGCTGCGGGTCGGTCCACATCCGGGTCCAGGTGTCGCTCGGCAGCGAGAGCCGGACGATGCCGGCGTCCTTCCGGCCCGCGTCGAGCCGGCGCTCCACCCGGAGGAGCCGGGGCAGGTTGCGGAAGGCGCGGACCCGCGCGTCGAACCGGGACTCGACCGAGGACCGCGCGGACCACCAGTCGTCGAACTGGATGTCGCGGCGGAAGGCCGCCGCGGCCGACCAGACCAGGTACCCGGCGAGCAGCAGCGGCACGGTGGTCAGGCAAACCGCGTCGAACAGCCGGAGGGAGCGCAGGGGCCTCATCGCAGCAGCTCCTGCTCGTCCCGCCGGCCCGCCTGGCCTTCGGTGGCCCACTCCTGCCGCCCCAGCACCGAATCGGCGAGCCCCGCCCGGGGCAGCACATCGATGCGGGCGCCGGCCGCGGCCAGTCCGTCCCAGTCGAGCAGGTTGCGGTAGGCCGCGGACACGCTGTTCCACAGCGCCTTGTCGGCCGGCTTGAAGAGCCGGAGCGTCACCCGCACCCGCTCGAGCCCGGCCGCAGCGGCCGGCGCGGCCAGCCCGAGCGAGGTGTCGCCGCGGAGCGGCGCGGCCAGGGGCAGCACCAGGTCGGTGCGCGCTTCCGCGACGCCGGCGCGGAGCGGGCGCACCAGCGCCACCCGGTCGATCGCGAGGGCCATCCCCCGCGCGTCGAAGCGCAGGCTGTCGGCCGCGGCGCCCGGCGGCAGGAGGAACTCCACGTCCTGGGCCCGGCCGGTGGCGTTGGCCATCACCGTGACACTGTCCCGCCCGGCCCGGAGGGTCACCGGCTGCAGCAGGAAGGCATCGAGGTAGACCCCCCAGATCCGGCGGACCTCAGGCCACTCCCCGCGCGCCGCGTAGTAGGCCACGTAGCCGCGCATCGACGGCATGTGGCTCGGGTGGATGGCCAGCACGGCGGCGTAGGCGTCCCGGGCCTCGGGCGCGAGGGCCCAGCCGCTCAGGAAGTGGTCGGAGACCAGCGCCAGCGCGTAGTGATTGCGATAGTTGAGCGGATCGAAGGTGGCGAGCGCCTGGGCGGCCCGGAGCGCGCGGCCCTTCTGCTCGAGGCGGGTGTAGGCGGCCGCGAGTGCCAGGAGGAGCCGTTCCCGTTCCTTGTCGCGCCCATGCCGGACGTCCCGGGCGGGAAACTCACGGTCGAGCGCATCCAGGCGCTGCGCCGCGAGGGCGTAGTCGCCGGCGGCCAGCAGCCGCTCCCCCTCCTCGAGGCGGGACGTCCACCGGGCCTCCGAGGCGCGCACGCCTGCCTCCACCCGGCCCAGGAACCAGTGGCGGGTGGGCGGCAGGACGAGGAGCGCCAGGAACCCGGCGACGAGCGCCACCCAGGCCCAGGCCAGGGTCCGCTCGTGCCGCCGGAACCCCTCCCGCCACGCCGGCGGGAAGAGGGGCTGGGTCATACGTCGATGTTTTCCTTGCCCGTCAGGAGCGCCACCTTGCCGCCCCGGGTGATCCCGCGCAGCTCCCCGAGGAACTTCGCCTCGTCGGCGTCCGGCTTGAGCTCGAGCGAGTAGATGAGCTCGAGGGCGGTGCCGTCGCGCAGGGTCTCCACGGACAGGAGCGCCTGCTCCCGGGCAAAGCGGAAGAACAGGTCGTTGAAGGCGGAGTGGTAGTCAACCTCGGGCGGCACGTGCAGCTTGAGCAGCTGCTCCCGGCTCACCGTGGCACCGATCTCGAACCGCGAGAGGAAATAGACCATGAACGAGGCGGAGATCGTGAAGATCACCGCCGTCAGGTAGAACCCCGTGCCCACCGCCATCCCCACCGCCATCGTGAGGAAGATGAACGCGACGTCGCGGGAGTCCTTGACCGCGTTGCGGAAGCGGATGATGGACAGCGCGCCCACCAGCGTGAACGCCCGGGCGATGTTGCTGCCGATGATCAGCATGATCACCGCCACCGTCACGCCCATGATGATCATCGCGTGCACGAACGACACCGAGTAGGACAGGCCGCGGTGCGTCTGCCGGTAGATGTACGCCAGGATCAGGCAGAGCCCGAAGCTCAGGAACAGCGCCGCAAAGGTCTCCGCGACGCCGAACCCGGACACCCCGCCGCCCGATGCCTGCCGGATGAATTCGTCCACAACGCCCCCAGGAAAAGTGGTGGTCCGGGCCCTCCGCGGCCCAGGCCGGACTACGTCAGCTGGTGACCGAAGAACGCCTTGTCCACGGCCGTGCAGTACTTGGACATCCGCACCATCGACAGCTCGTGCCGCCGCGCCACCTTCGAGAACCAGACCGGCGCACGATGGTTGTACTTGACCTCGAGCACCGTCACCCGGGGGTCCATCACGTACTTCCCGGTTTCGAGCGGCTGGCCCAGGTCGAGGGCCGTGGTGGAGTACTGGATCCGGGAATCGAGGGTGATCCGGAGCTCCGGGTCGAAGGCACCGAACAGCGCCCGCCGCCGGTACAGGATGGCCATCCGCGGCGCCAGGTGCAGCCGCTCGATCATCAGGGTGGCCTCGGTGCCCACCGGGTCATCGCCGATCACGTCCCAGTCCGGCCGCCCCCCCACCGGAAACGCCTCCCGCAGCCGGGCCAGCGGCCAGCTGGCGCGCCGCTTCTGGACCGTCCGGTCCTCCCGCTGCTTCACCTCGATCATGACGTCCTTGCTGTCCCCGTAGCGCCGGAACCGGAGCTTCCTCCGGAACTTGAGCCCCTCGACCTTCTCCCAGAACAGCCGCCAGTCGGCAGTATCCCAGTACACCGACAAAATGCCATAGCCCCGGCCCTCGGTATCGTGCGGGTCCGGGGTGGTGTATTCGCCAAGTTCGCGCAGGAACTCGGGTACCCGGCGGGTGGCCACCAGGTACTTCACCTCGAAGCGATTCAGGGTGGCGGTATAGGTGGGCATGCCGCTCGGCGCGTGAGGGTTCAAGGAGCGCGAAACCAGACCAGCCAGCAAAGCAAAACCTATGCCGCTGAAGGACTTGAGTTCCCCAGCCCGTGGTTCAGACCGCCAGGCCTGGCCGGCCCCCCGCCCGCAGCTGGATCGCCCCGGTCAGCACCAGGATGGCGAGGTAGGCCACACCCCCTGCCCCCACGCGGAGCAGGACCATCGCGCCCGGCAGGGCCAGCACCGCCCCGGTCATGGCCGCGAGCGCGAGGCCGGTCCGCCACAGGCGGCGGATCGGCGGCAGGTCCAGGCCCTGCCGCCGGATCGACCCGTAGGCCAGCACCAGCCGGGCGGCCTCGGTGGCCACCCCGGCCCACGCGGCCCCCGCCAGCCCGAAGCGCGACACCAGCGCGGCGGTGAGCACCAGATTGATCCCGGCCGCCCACGCCGTCAGGCGGAGCACCGCCGATTCCCGCCCGGTGGCCTGAAGGACCATGATCGGGACGTCCCGCAGTACGCACAGCGGCAGGGTCCACAGCAGGATGCCGAGCGGCCGGCCGGCGGGTCCATACCCCGGCCCGTAGAACAGGGCCACGACCTCGCCCGCGAGCAGCGCGCCTCCGACGGCGATCGGCAGGCTCAGGGTGAGCACCTGGGCCGCGGCAGTGTGGGCCACCCGGCGCTGCGCTGCGGGGTCCTCCCTGGTCCGGGTAAGCTCGGGCAGCAGGGCCAGGCTGTAGGCGATGCCCACGTTGAGGAAGAACGTGACCAGCGTGTACGCGGCGGTGTAGTAGCCGGCCGCGGCCGCCCCCCGCTGGGTGCGGAGGAAGATCAGGCCCGCGTTGAAGATGAAGATGCCGAGCAGCGCGCTGGCCATCAGCGCGGCACCCCGTGGCACCAGGGGCGCCACCACCGCCCGGTCGAGCCGGACCGGCAGCGGCTGGCCCGCGCGCCGCAGGGCCAGCAGCCAGAGGAGGGCGGCGCCGAGGTCGCCGGCCAGCTGGGCGAGCGGGACCCGCGCGACATCGCCCGGGCCGTGGACCAGCACCACCAGCAGCGCGGCGAAGAGCGCCTGCCCGACGACCGTCCCGACCGCCGCGGTGCGGGTCTGCCCGAGCCCGATGTGCGCCCACCGGGTCCCGAGGGCCACGGCGGTGAGGGTGAGGGTCGTGGTGGCCACGACCGCGGCATCCGGCGCGGGCAGGAGGGCCAGGCTGAGCGCGACCGCCCCGACGATGAGCCCCGTGGCAAGCAGCAGCCGGCTGGTGAGGAGAGCCGGGAGTGCGCGGGCCAGGGCCTCGCGCCGCGCCGCGACTTCGCGCACGCCGAGACCGAGCTCGAGGCCCCAGTCGACCACGCGGTTGAGGTAGAGGGTGAGCGCGCTGGCGACGCCGACGACCCCGTACATGGCGGGGCCGAGGCGGCGGGCGGCCAGGACCATCGCGCCGAAGGCCAGGAGCCGGGCCAGCGCTTCGCCGAGCCCCAGGGCAAGGAAACCCCGGGCGACGGGGCGATCGGTGCCGGTCACGACGCTCCCGAGCCGCGCCCCGTCAGGGGCGCGGCGCGGCGGGGAACCCCAGCTGCAGCCTGTCCTCGCGTCGGCTCAGCTCCTCGAAGAGGCGGTCGGCGGTGAGCTTCTGCGCCTCCGCGTTGGGATGGTAGTCCCACGGCGCCACCCGGTACCCGGGCTCGCTGAGCACCGGGTACACCCCGCGGCTCAGGTCGATCAGGTCGAACCCGGCGCGGGCCGCGGCGTCCCGGGTGATGTCCATCGGGTCGACGTCGTCGGTCGGCGGCCGCAGCAGCAGCACGATCGGCTGGTGGCCGGTGGCCTTCGCGATCGCCGCGATCCGGGCATAGGTGGAGTCGAACAGCATCTGCCGGTACGGGCGCATCCGCCGCTGGAACTCCGCCTCGGCCATCCCGGGGGTGACCCCGGCGGCCTGCACGGCCTGCTGCACGAAGGGATACGGGATCGCGTAGCCGGAGTCCACCACCCGCTGCAGGTGGAGCACCACGGTCCGGGCGTCCTGGGCATGGGCCGAGACGACGATGAGGTCCGGCTGGAAGCCCATCACCCGGTCCTCCAGCACGAACAGCTGCTGGATCACGCCGATGCCGGGAATACCGAAGTTGAGGATCTCGAACCGCCGGTAGCGCTGGCCGGCCACCTCGAGGTTGAGCCGCCGCTCGAGCACCGCCTCGAAGGTCTCGCCGTCGCCCACGCCCGACCCCATGATGTCCGAGGGCCCGAGCAGCGCGACGCGATAGGTGCTGGCGGGCTTCACCTGCTCGTAGTCCTGGTCGCGCATCCCCCAGCGGTTCATGGTCAGCGGCCGGCCCTTGTGCTTCGGGAGGAACACGCCCGGCCGGTTGTCCGCCATCAGGAAGTCACGCCGGGGCAGGAAGGCCTCGGTCTCCTTGAGCTCGACCCAGTCGAGCGGCTTCTGGATCCGCGACTCCCAGGCCTGGGTGTCGAAGCGCGCCACGTCGAGGTTCTCGTAGTAGCCGCGCTGCTCCAGCTGCTGGTCACGCCGGTTGAGCCGGGTGTCTTGTACCAGGGCCACGACGCCGTTGTACTCCGGGCCCAGCGCCTGGCGGGTGGCGGGCAGGGTCAGGGCCATGAGGCCACAGGCCATGGCGGCCTGCGGCGCCAGCTGGCGGGCGTACTCCAGCGGGCCCATCCGGGCCTGGTCCGGCCGCACCAGGTCGGCGGGGCCCCAGGGGTAGCCACCCACCAGGGTGAAGCCCACGATGATGCCCGCCAGCAGCAGCACGCCCTTGAGGTCCACGTGGAGCGCCGGGCGCCAGATGGAGAGCCACTCGGCGAAGGTGGCCGAGCTCCACAGCGACCACAGCGTGCACATCAGCAGGAAGAACCCGGCCGTCTTGAGCCCGGTGCCCAGGCTCCAGCCGCGGCGCTTGAGGCTCTTCACCTTCGGCGCCCGTGACTCGCGCAGGGTGAGCACCGCCACGGCCACGCCCAGCATCAGCCAGAAGACCAGGTCGGTGAACCGCAGGGGGAAGCTGCCCCGGAGCCAGAACCACTGGTAGGAGTGCAGCAGCCAGGTGATCACGAACACGATCGCCGTGGCGGCCATCAGGGCAAAGGTGCTGCCGCGGGCGCGGTACCGGAAGAAGCTGGGGTAGTACACCAGCTTCATCATGAAGTCCTTCCAGTAGATGTTGATCCGCCGCCAGAGGTCGAGGAAGCTGCTGGAGAGGTAGTACCGGTGGTGGGTCTCCGGCAGCCGGAACCCGAACAGGTGCAGCACCCCGATGATCAGGTGGAACTGCCCCGAGACCCGAAGGTAGAGGCCATACGTGGCCACCACGTAGATGACCACGTCGGAGAGCGCGCCCAGCTCGCTCTGGTCGAGCACCATGAAGTGGTACACGAACCGGTACCCGAGCAGCTGCACCATGCCCCGGAGCATCCACTTGAGCCCGATCCGGTACATCCGGCCCTCGTCGGCGTCGTAGTACTGCCGGGCGAAGGTCTTGTAGTCCACCACCGGGAAGAGCGTGAAGCTCGGGTTGGGCAGCATGAACATGTACGCCAGGCTGCGCCAGGGAGAGGTCGGGACCTCGTTGTGCTTGAGGTTGTACAGGTAGACCGCCAGGCGGAACATGAACAGCCCGCCCAGCACCGGCCAGACGTGGGCCGGGATGCCGTTGGCGAGTGCCTGGGTGCGCAGCAGCACGAGCAGCCCCGTGGCCAGCAGTACGGCCCCCAGCCGCAGCGGCCAGCGGACGGGCAGGTGGCAGAGCCCCAGCAGCCCGAGCCCCAGGCCGATCACCCACAGCGCGTCCCGGTTGAGCACCAGGTAGAGCGCGCCGAAGGACAGCAGCACGAAGAAGGGCAGCCGGAAGCGGAGCGGCAACAGCGAGTGGACCACGAAGCCCACCAGCACCAGCTGCATCACCTGGTAGAACGAGACGCTCTCCAGCCGGAAGATCCGCACCAGCAGCACCAGCAGCGCCAGCTGCGCGGTGGCCAGCACGAGGACGGCCGGCGTCACCGCCGTGGCGCGCGCGTCGGCACCCTCGCGGGTGGCGGCCGCCCCGACGGGCAGGCCGGAGGGGATGCTGGTCATGGCGTGCCCCGGGCCTTGAGCGTCTGGTAGTCGATCTTGTCGGTGGAGGTGCGGTCCAGCGCTGGCACGAACCCGAACTGGTCGGGAATCATGTACTTGGGCAGCTTCTCCATCGCGTACTTCTTGAGCGCGATGATGGAGAGGCGGTCACCGGTCTTCGGGGCCAGCCAGACGGTGATCGTCACCGCGCCATCCGCCCCGCTGTGCGAGACCACCGCCGCCTCCCGGACCTCGGGGTGCGCGGCGAACGCCGACTCGATCTCCCCCAGCTCCACCCGGTACCCACGACGCTTGACCATGCGGTCGCGGCGGCCGTGGAAGATGTAATCGCCGTTGGGCTGCTCCACGACGAGGTCCCCCGTGTGGTACCACGGCACCCCGGCACCGTCGACCAGGAAGGCGGTGGCGTTCCGGTCGGGGAGGTTCCAGTAGCCGGTCATGATGCCCGGCCCGGCCACGATCAGCTCTCCCTCATCGCCCCGCGGCAGGTCACGGTCGTCGAGGTCCACCACCCGGCAGCGCAGGTGCTCGCAGCAGCGCCCGATCGGGTACGGCTCGGTCCGCTCCGGTGGGATCGGCCCGGCGGGGACCTCGTAGTAGGTGCAGACGTTGGTCTCGGTCGGGCCGTACAGGTTCCAGAACCGCGGATGCGGCCACGCGGCCTTGATGGCGCGCAGCTGCGGCACCGGGAAGACCTCCCCGGCGAACAGCACGTGCCGGAGGCGGCCGCAGTCGTGGCGCTCCAGCTTCCCGTACTGGGCCAGCAGGCTCAGGATGCTCGGCGTCGAGTACCAGATCGAGATGCGGTGCTCCGCGATCAGCGGCGCCAGCGTCGCCGGGTCCTTGCCCTGCTCCTCCCCGATCAGCACCAGCGTGGCCCCGTGCTTGAGGGAGAGGTAGAGGTCCAGCACGGAGAGGTCGAAGTGAAACGGGGCGTGCGAGCTGAAGACGTCATCCGCCGTCGGGGCGAAGATGTCCGTGCACCAGTCCACGAAGCTCATCGCCGCGCGATGCGTCAGCATCACGCCCTTGGGCTTCCCGGTGGACCCGGAGGTGTAGAGGATGTAGGCCAGCCCGTCGAGGCCGGGGTCGTGGCTTGGCACCACGGGCGCGGGCGCTGCACGCTCGGCGGCATCGAGCGCCGCCGCCAGGCCGGCGCCTCCGCCGGTCGTCGGCAGCACCAGGAGCGGGAGGGGCGCCCCCAGGGCCGTGGCCTCGCTGGTCAACTCGGCGGCCCGCCGCTCCTCCACCACCACCACGCGCACCGCCGCGTTGGTGAGGATGAAGGCGGCCCGGCCCCCGGGCGAATCCGGATCCACCGGCGTGTACGCCGCGCCGGCCTTGAGGATCCCGAAGATGGTGGCAACCGAATCGATGGACTTCCCGAGGAACATCCCGACCCGGTCGCCCGGCCGCACCCCCATGGCCCAGAGGCGGTCCCGCACCCGGTCCGACAGGCGGGCGAGATCGCCGTACGTGATCGTGCCCCGGCCGGGGTCCACGATGGCCGTGTGCCCCGGCGCGCGTGCCGCCGAGGCGTCGAGCCAGCCATGCAGGCAGGCCATCGGACTAGACCCGCGCCATCTTGCCCTGGACCATCGCCGTGATGGCGTCCAGGGTGTCGAGCCGCTCGGCGTCCACCTCATGGGCCTCGAACTGGATGCTGAACTTCTGCTCCAGGAAGGAGACCAGTTCCAGGGTCGCCAGCGAGTCGAGGATGCCGCCGGTGATGAGCGGCGTGTCGGACCGGAGGGCCGACGGGTCCTCGCCCTTGAGGAAGGTCGCGAGGATGTACTGCTTGACCTGGCCCTGAATGTCTTCCATGGCTACTGCCCCCCTCCGGTGGTGGTGGCCTCCGACCCCGGGCCAAGGCCGAGGTGGAGGATGCTGTCACGTGCAATCAGTTCGCGTTCCAGCCGCGCGGCGATCAGGCGGTACCCCGCGGCGTTGGGGTGCTGGTCCCAGGGGCCGACACGGATGTCCTTCCGCTCCGCCCCCTCCCACACGTCCGTCAGGTCGATGTACTGGTAGCCCCGCGCCAGCGCCTCGCGCCGGATGGCGGCGATGTTCCGGCCGGGCCGCTCGGTGGGGAGGGTCACCCCCATGAGCACGAATCGCGCCCCGGTCTGGGCCGCCCGGCTGGCCGCCCGGTCCACCGCCCAGAACAGGATGTCGTCCCCGACCGGCCGCAGGGCCCGGTAGACCTCCTCGAAGGTGGCCCCCGAGTCGAGGCCGGCCCGCTCAACGGCGGCCGCCAGCGGGGGCACCGGGATGGGGAACCGGTTGTTGAGGACCCCGACCACCCGGCGGGCGATCAGGCCCAGGTCCTGGTTGTGCAGGGTCATGATGATGAGGTCCGGGCTGAACCTCAGGACCGCCTCGTCAAGGTAGAGCGCCTGCTGCAGCGGGCTGAATGCCTGGACCCCGAAATTGAGCACTTCGTACCGCCCGGTACCCCGGGCGTTCAGGGACGTCTCCAGGATGGCCTCATAGGGCTCACCGTCGTTGACCGCGTAGCCCATCACGTCCGACGGGCCGAGGATCGCGATCCGGCGCACGCCGGGCGGCTTGGCCAGCTCGTAGTCCTGGTCCCGCATGCCCCAGCGGTTGGTCGTGAAGCGCTTGCCCTGGTAGAGCTTGGAGACCGAGGGATACAGGCCGTAGATCATGAAGTCGTCTCGCCGGAAGCCCACGCCCGCATCGATGATCGTCTCGGCCCGCGGCGCCTTGCCCTCCCACGGCTTGAGCAGGTCGGCGCCGGCATCCCCCATGTTCTCGTAGTAGCCGCGGACCTCGCGGGCCAGGTCGCGCTGGTTGAGGATCCCCTGCTGGAAGACCTGCACCACCTCGAAGGTCGGCCGGCCCAGGTGCCCGGCGACGCCCGGCAGGGCCAGGACCGACATCCCCGCGAGCAGCGCGCCGGACTGGACCGCCTGGCGCTGCCAGGCCGGGAGCCGGGCCCAGGCGGGCAGGCTCGGGGCCTGCTCCCAGTTGTAGGCCGCGATCGTGATGTGCCCGGCCGCCACCACCACCAGCGCCACGACCGCGCCCACCGTGACCACTCGTGCGGCCCCGAACATGGCCAGCCAGTCGGTGATCGAGTCCGCGTTCCACAGGGACCACAGCACGCAGAGGGTCGCGCAGGTGACGAAGGTGGACACCCCGCGGCCGAAGTCCCAGCTGCGCCGCCGCGAGGCGGCGGCGCGCGCCGCGCCACCCTTGGCGTCGCGGGCGGCGGTGATGACCACCAGGATGCCGAGGATGGACCAGAAGGCGATGTCGGTGGCGGTGAACAGCGGCGTCCCGATGATCCAGAACCAGGCGTAGGCATGCAGGAGGTAGGTGACCACCATGACGAGGATCATGGCCAGCACCAGCGCGCGGGTGTCCCCCCACTTCCGGCGCAGCCGGAAGTACGCGGGGAAGTACACCAGCTTCTGCATGTAGTCCTTCCAGTAGATATTCGCGCGCCGCCAGAGGTCCACGAAGCTGGTGGAGAGCAGCCAGCGGTGGTTGGTCTCGGGCAGGTTGAAGCCGAACAGCAGCAGCAGGCCGGCGATGAGGTGGAACTGGCCGGTCACCTTGAGGTAGGTCAGGAAGGCCGCCGCGACGTGCTGGAGCAGGTCCCCGAGGTCGCGCACGTCGGAGGGATCGAGCGCCAGGACCGCGTACACGTAGCGGTAGGCCAGCATGTGCGTGATGCCCCGGGCGATCCAGAGCAGCCCGCGCTGGTAGATGACCTGCTCGTCCTCGTCGTAGTACTTCCGCTCGAACGCCTTGTAGTCCACCACCGGGAACCAGCCGAAGACCTGGTTCGGCAGCATGAGGAAGTAGGCGAAGGTGCGCCAGAGATTCCGGGGCACCGTCGAGTGCTCGCGGTCGTAGAGGTACACCGAGAGCCGGAGCATCAGCATCGAGGCGGCGATCGGCCAGACCGCCGGCGGCACCGGCGAGGGCAGGGCCCCGGCGCGCAGCGCGCCTGCCGCCACGCCCGCGACCACCAGGATGCCCACCCGCATCGCGAACCGGGCGGGCAGGTGCGCCAGGCCCACGAAGGCGGCGACCAGCGCGACCACCCACAGGGCGGCCCCGCCGAACAGCACGCCGAGGCTGGTGAGGCAGAGGAGGACGTAGAAGGGGAGACGGTAGCGGAGCGGGAGCAGCGCGTGGACCGCGAACCCGGCCCACAGGACCAGCATCATGTGGAAGAAGGCACGACTCTCCAGCCGGAACAGCCAGACGAGCAGCACGACCAGCCCCAGCTGCAGGGCAGGCAGCGCCACGCGCACGGGCGACTTCCCTACAACTGCCCGGTCGATGGTGTCGGCAGTGGCTGCCGGCATCCGGCCGATCGACGTCGTCATAACCCTCTTTTTTGCAATGGCTTGGGCGTCGGCGACCCGGCGCCGGAACCACCCGGGCGGGGAGCGACGGGCCCCTGACTAGCCAAGAACGTGCCACCTTGATCGGGGTGAGCCCCGGGTCACCACCCTACCTGCCGACCGGACCAGACAACCGACCGCTGCACCAACGCAACAGTATGTAGTGTTGGCGCATCACACGCGGAGACCTGCCGGCACCGAGGGCCTGGCCCGGTCAGAGCCCCAGGCTGCGCACGATCAGGTTTCGCTGGATTTCCGAGGTCCCGGAGTAGAGCGTCCCACCCACCGCGTCACGCAGGTCCCGCTCCACTTCATACTCGGTGGTGTAGCCGTAGCCCCCGCGGATCTGCACCGCGTCGAGGCAGGCCTGCACCATCGCCTCTCCCAGGTAGAGCTTGGCCATCGCGGCCGCCGGGCCGGGATTCTGCCCGGTGTCCTTGGCCCAGGCCGCCTGGTACAACAGCAGCCGGGCGGCTTCGAGCCGGGTCCGCATGTCCGCGAGCTTGTGGGACACGGCCTGGAACTGGCCGATGGCCTGGCCGAACTGCTTCCGCTCCCGGGCGTAGCGCACCGAATCCTCGATCAGCCGCTCCAGGGTGCCCAGGTTGCTGGCGAGGATGCAGGCCCGCTCCCACTCCATCGAGTCGTTGAAGATCTGCACCCCGCGGCCGGCCCGGCCGAGCAGCGCCGTCGCCGGCAGCCGGCAGTTGTCGAAGAACAGCTCGGCCATCGGGGAGGTCCGCAGGCCCATCTTCCCGATCTTCTTGCCGACCCCGAAGCCGGGCGTGTCGCGCTCCACCAGGAAGGCCGTCAGGCCCAGGGCCCCCTTGCCGCGATCGAGGGTGGCGAAGACCACGAACACATCCGCGACCGGCGCCTCGCTGACGAACGTCTTGGTCCCGTTGAGGACCCAGTGTTCCCCCTCCTGGGTGGCCGTGGTCCGGAGCGCGAACGCGTCCGAGCCGGAGTCCGGCTCGCTCATGCCATGCGCCCCGACCCACTCACCGCTGTTGAGGCGCGGGAGATATTGCTGCTTCTGCGCCTCGGTGCCGAACCGGAAGATCGGCATCTGGACGCTCCACATCTGCGCCGCCAGGCCGAACAGCAGGCCGTTGTCCTTGCAGGCGTAGCCCAGCGCCTCCATGGCGAGGATGGTGGAGAGGATATCCCGCCCGCCGCCGCCGTACAGCTCCGGGAACGGCAGCCCCTGGATCCCGAATTCTCCGCAGCGCCGCCAGTGCTCCCGGGAGAACTCCCCCTTCGCGTCGCGGGCGATCAGGTCATCCTGCAGGGCCTTGCGGGCAAAATCCACCACCATCCCCCGGAACTCGAGCTGTTCGGCCGACCAGGCGAAATCCATGACGCACCAGTGGTTGAAAGGAGGAGGCAGGCCCCGACCGCAGAGGGCAGCGCCCGGAGTAGCAGAATCCGTGCTGACCCCAGGCCCGGGACGCCCCCGCCGGACGGGGCGGCCCGGGGCGGCGCGACCTTCGACACGACCGCCTGCCGCGGCTGGCAGGCGGCAACGGCTGTCGTATTCCGCCAACAGCTGGGCCGCGGTCCGGGAGGCGGCCCGGTTCATTCGATGTAAAATTATCGCCTAAGTCTTTTTCCCACAATTACTTGCTCGCCGGGAACAGAGCGCGGGCACGGCAGCCGATTTCCCGGCAGGTAGCACGGATTTCGCTCTACTGCCTGTCCAAGCTGCGACTGGGCGCACCCTCCACACCCTCAGAGCCTGACAATGACCATCACGACCGACGTCGCCATCATCGGCGGCGGCCCCGGCGGGACCACGGCGGCGATGTACCTCCTCCGGGAGGGGATCACGCCCCTCATCATCGAGCGCGACGAGTTTCCCCGGTACCACATCGGGGAGTCGATGACCGGCGAGTGTGGCGGGATCCTCCGTGACCTGGGACTCGAGGAGAAGATGCTCTCGGCCCGGCACCCCGCCAAGCAGGGGGTCAAGGTCTATGGCCCCAACGGCAAGAACGGCTGGTTCGTCCCGGTGATGGCGCGGGCCGACGACGCGACCCTCACGGCCGCGTTCACCTGGCAGGTGCGCCGCTCGGAGTTCGACAAGATGATGCTCGAGGAGGCGATCGCCCGCGGGGCCCGGTTCCTCCGCGCCGAGGCAGTCGAGGTCCTGCAGGACGATGCCGGCGCGGTGACCGGGGTCCTGGTTCGTCACCCCGACGGCCAGACCGAACGGGTCGAGGCCCGGGTCACCCTCGACGTCAGCGGCAAGCGCACCTTCTTTGCCCACAAGGGCCTCACCTCGGACAAGGTGCCCGGCCGCTACGACAAGCAGGTGGCGATCTTCTCGCAGGTGGCCAACCCGATCCGCGACCACGGGACCGAACGGGCGGACCACCCCGACAACACCCTGATCTTCTACAAGAGCAAGTTCCACTGGGCCTGGTTCATCCCGCTCGACGACGAGACCGTGAGCGTGGGCGTGGTGGCGCCCGGGGCCTACTTCGCCGACAAGAAGGAGAGCCGCGAGGCGTACCTCAAGCGCGAACTGCAGGAGCTCAACCCGGAACTGACCCGGCGGCTGGTCGACACCACGCTGACCGAGGAGGCCCGGGCCATCCCCAATTACTCGTACCACTGCCGCACCTTCACCGGGAAGGGCTGGATCGCAATCGGCGACGCCCATCGCTTCATCGACCCGATCTTCTCCTTCGGGCTCTTCGTGTCGATGCAGGAGGCCCGGCTCGCGGCTCCGGTCATCCGCGCCTGGTTCGACGGCAAGCTCCCCAGCGAGGGCAACCCGTTCAAGGCCCACCAGGACCGCCTCGAGCAGGGGCTGGACGGCGTGCAGGCGCTGATCGACGGCTTCTGGGAGAACCCGATCGGGTTCGCCCACCTGGTCCACCAGTCGTCTTGCCGCGAGGACATCATCGATCTGTTCGCAGGGCGGATCTACGCCGAGGAGCAGAGCCCCGGCCTGCGCCAGCTGGTCAAGCTCGCTGCCACGGCCCGACCCGTGGCGGAGCCCGAGACCAGCATGGCCTGACACGGGCTGGGCTCCGCCACCCCGGACATGCTCCCGCTGTGCTGATCGCCCCTCCGGCAACTGCCCGGAGGGGCGTTCTGCTGTCCGGGGAGGAACCTTGTGGCGCATCTCCCGCCGCGTCGGCCCGACAATATGTTGAGTCCCAGGGCCATGCCCGGGAATCAGCACCTCCGCCAGGCCATTGCAAGATATTGCAGGGCATTGGCTTGTGAGGCATCACCCAGCGGCACGGGGCCTGACTGGTGCGCATGAATCCTGCAATTCCTACTCAGAACACCGGACATCCGCACTCCCCAAGCGCAAACAACGCCGGAGCCCATCATGATCAACCCCGCGGAAGAGCGTGTCGACGTGGCAATCATCGGCGGCGGGCCGGGCGGGTCTTCGGCCGCGACCATGCTGGCCCGCGCCGGCAAGCGGGTGGTGGTCTTCGAGCGCGAGCGCTTCCCCCGCTTCCATATCGGGGAATCCCTGCTGCCCGGCGGGTGGGAGCTCTGGACCCGGCTCGGCCTGGGGCCCAAGCTCGAGGCCGAGGGCTTCCCGGTGAAGCAGGGGATCAACTTCGGGATGTTCAACGCGCCCCCCGAGTCCGACACGGTCCTGCTCACGGCCGAGTATCCGATGTTCTTCGAGCGCTCGTACGCTTTCCACGTCGAGCGGGCCCGGTTCGACGAGATCATGCTGGAACATGCCCGGGAGCATGGCGCCGACACCCGCCAGGAGTGGACGGTGCACGAGGTGCTCTTCGAGAGCGACACTGCGGTGGGGGTGCTGGCGGGCCCGAACGGCCAGCCGCCGCACCCGGTCTATGCCAGGGTGGTCATCGACGCCTCCGGGCGTGACTGCATGCTGGCGCGCAAGCTCGGCTGGCGGAACCCCGACCCGGAGCTCAACAAGATCGCGCACTTCACCCACTTCCACGGTGGCTGGCGCCGGGACCCGACCAGCATCATGAAGTGGGAGGACGTGGCGCCGAACTCCACGACGACCGACATCCACGCAATCCAGGGCGGCTGGATCTGGTTCATTCCGCTGCGGAACGACATCGTGAGCGTGGGCGCGGTCCTCGATGCCCGCCACACCAAGTCCCTGGGCGACACGCCGCAGGAGCGGTTCGAGAAGGCGCTGGCAAGCTGTGTCCAGGTGCGGGACTGGGTGAAGGGCGCCGAGCAGACGATGGAGATGCATACCATCGCCAACATCAGCTATCTCAACGACTGCTTCGTGGGCAACGGCTTCGTGCTGGTGGGCGACGCCTCGATGTTCATCGATCCCATCTTCTCCGCCGGGGTCACCATCGCCACCCGGGGCGGGGTCTACGCCGCCGACACGATCCTCGAGTGCTTCGAGGAGAACGACTTCAGCGCCGGGCGCCTCAAGGCGTACGAGCAGCGGATCCGCCTGCCGATGAGCCGGATCTTCAAGATGATCTACAACTGGTACAAGATCCTCGACCGGCAGGACGCCAACAACATCATCAGCCGCGCCCGGCAGATCCCGATGCTCCGCGACCGGTTCATCACCCTGCTGTCCGGTGGATACGAAAAGGTCGACATGGAAGCAATCATGCAGGCCGCCGGCGAGGGCGAGGATACTTATCTGCTGCGCTGACCCCCTCCCCCGATCGGCCCACCGCGTCGCCGCGCCGCGGGCCGGTCAGTAGCGTCCCGACAACACCCCGCCGATCCGGCGACACAGAATGGGAGTGCCGTTCTCCCCATTCGCATCGCCAAGTAATTATGCAACAAGGACTTATGCCAGCCGCCCGGCGCCCGGTTCGCGCCGGGCACCGGCGCGCTATGCGCATGGATTCTGCACACTCGCTCCCGACCCTGCGGCCCTGTGTCAGCGGCCCGTGCCTCCCCCACAACCCCGGATCGGAACATGGTGCAACCCGTTGAGGAGCGGTTTGACGTGGCAATCATCGGCGGCGGGCCCGGCGGGGCGAGCGCCGCGACCATCCTGGCCCGTGCCGGGAAGCGGGTGGTGGTCTTCGAGCGGGCGCGGTTCCCGCGCTTCATGATCGGGGAGTCGCTGCTGCCGGGTGGCTGGGACCTCTGGCGCCGGCTCGGGGTGGTGGAGAAGTTCGCGGCCGAGGGCTTCACGGTGAAGCAGGGAATCAACTTCGGGATGTTCAACCAGAAGCCGCCGGTGGTACTGATGACGGCGGAGTACCCCCAGTACTTCGAGAAGCCCTGGACCTACCATGTGGAGCGGGCCCGCTTCGACGAGGTGATGCTCGATCACGCGGCGGAGTGCGGGGCGGACGTGCGCCAGGAATGGTCGGTGTCCGAGGTGCTGTTCGACGGGGACACCGCGATCGGCGTCATGGCCGGCCCGAACGGGGCCCCGGCCCACCCGGTGTACGCCTCGGTGGTCATCGACGCCTCCGGTCGTGACTGCCACATCGCCCGGCAGTTCGGCTGGCGGCGGCCCCACCCCGAGCTCAACAAGATCAGCCACTTCAGCCACTTCACCGGGGCCTTCCGGCGTGACCCGAAGGACGTCATCACCATCGGCGAGGTGATCCCCAACTCGGTGACCACCGACATCCACACCATCGAGGGCGGGTGGGTCTGGTACATCCCCCTCAAGGATGATGTCACCAGCGTCGGCGTGGTGCTCGACGCCCGGTTTGCCAAGACGCTGGGCGAGTCGCCCCAGGAGCGGTTCGACAAGGCGATCGCCAGCTGTGACTGCGTGCGGGAGTGGATGAGCGGCGCGACGCAGACGATGGAGATGAAGACCATCTCGAGCATCGCCTACCTGACGGACCACTTCGTGGGGAACGGGTTCGTCCTGGTGGGCGATGCCGCGGTCTTCATCGATCCGGTCTTCTCCGCCGGCGTGACCCTGGCCACCCGGGGTGGCGTCTACGCGGCCGACGCCATCCTCGACTGCTTCGCCAACGGCAACGACTTCAGCGCGGCCCGGCTGGCGCCCTACGAGGAGCGCGTCCGCCATCCGCTGGAGCGGATCGTGAAGATGATCTACAACTGGTACCGGATCCTGGAGAAGAAGGACGCCAACAGCATCTTCAGCCGGGCCCGCGAGATCCCGATGCTGCGCGAGCGGTTCATCACGCTGCTCTCGGGCGGCTACGACAAGGTGGACATGGAGTCCATCATGAAGGCCGCGGGCGAGCCGGAGGACAGCTACCTCCTCCGCTAGGCGGCCTCCCGACGGCCGACGGGCGGCGCCCCCCGCAGGGAGCGCCGCCCGTCTGTCGTTCCGGCCCCGGCCCCGCGGGCCCCGCGGCTTACATGTAGCCGTCGCGGCGGAGCGTCTCCAGCCCGCCGCCGTCGTCCTTGTCCTGGGCGCGGCCGGCACGTTCGGCGATGTTGGCGAACTTGCCGGTCTTGAGCTCGGCGATGATCTCCGCCACGTTGCGCGAGGTGGACTCCACCGGCTTGGTGCAGGGGCCGCAGCCGAGGGAGCGGTAGCGGATCCCGGTGCCGTGGTCGTAGTAGAGAGAGACGGTCGGGATGCTCTCGCGCTCGATGTATTCCCAGATGTTCAGCTCGGTCCAGTCGAGCAGCGGGTGGATCCGCAGGTGCGTGCCGGGCGCGAAGTCGGTCTTGTACTGGTTCCAGAACTCGGGCGGCTGGTCGCCGACGTCCCAGGTCGACTGCTGGTTCCGGGGCGAGAAGTAGCGCTCCTTGGAGCGGCTTCCCTCCTCGTCGGCCCGGGCCCCGACAATGACGCCGGTGTAGGGCTCGGTGTTGCGGTCGATCTCGTAGCCCTTCTTGGCGTGGTTGAACTTCCACCGCGGCCACTCGCCCGACAGCGTCTTCTTGAGCGCCTCGGTCTTGAGCGCCCCGCAGCAGGCGATCCGGTCGATGGCGCCATCCGGGAAGGTCCGCTTGGCCTCGAGGGCCGCGACGTTCTGGCCGTAGATCAGGTTGAGGTTCCACTCGGCGGCCAGGCGGTCCCGGTACGCGATCATCTCCGGAATCTTGAACGCTGTATCGATGTGGACCAGCGGGAACGGCACGTGGCCGTAGAACGCCTTCCGCGCCAGCCACAGGAGGACCGTGGAGTCCTTGCCGATGGACCACAGCATGCAGAGGCTCTTGAAGTTGGCGTAGGCCTCGCGGAAGATGTGGACGCTCTTGGCCTCGAGCTGGTCGAGGTGGTCCATGGTCGCGGTCGTGCTCATGCCTCGTGTTCCTCCAGGTATCGAAGCACCCGGGCGACGGCCTCGTCCACCGACAGGTGCGTGGTATCCATCTGCAGTTCCGGCGCGCCGGGCGGCTCGTAGGGGTCGTCCAGCCCGGTGAAGTGCTTGATCTCGCCCCGCAGCGCGCGGGCGTAGAGCCCCTTGATGTCCCGCCGGGCGCACTCGTCGAACGGGGTGGAGACCCACACCTCGACGAACCGCCGGGCCAGGCCGCGCACGAACCGCCGCGACTCCTCGTAGGGCGAGACCAGCGAGGCGACCACGGTCACGCCGTGCCGCTCCAGGCGGCTGGCCACCCACCCCACCCGGCGGATGTGCGCGTCGCGCTCCGGCCGGGTGAATCCCGTGGCCGGGAAGATGTCGCGGATGGCGTCGCCGTCGAGGTACTCGACGGCCACCCCGCGCGCCTCCAGCGCCTCCACCACGCGGCGGGCGATGGTGCTCTTGCCCGAGCCGGAGAGGCCGGTGAACCAGATCACCCGCCCCGCCCCGCTGCCGGTGTCGAGCTCGCTGTCGGCCAGCCCGATGATGAAGCCCTGGTTGCGGAGCTCCGGCTGGTTGTAGACCAGCTCGGACCGCCGCGGCTTCCCCTCGCCGGAGTTGCGGAAGATGCAGTCCCCCGCGGCGACGTCCCACTCCATGGTGGGCCCGAGCCGGGGGTAGATGTCGGCCTTGCCTTCCGCGACCCAGCAGAACTTGAGGGAACTGCCTGCCGGCACCCGTTCGGCCACCTGGATGGTCTGGAGGTATGCCTCCAGCTCCTTCGAGGGATGGGACCGGCTCTCCGCCACGCGGAGGGCATGCTGGGGCAGCGGCGGGCGGGAGGTGATGCGGACCGGTGGCCCGCCGGCCTCACGCTTCCAGCTGCCGAGCCCGGCGCCGGCGTAGTACAGGAGGTCGAGCGCGGGCGCGTAGATCACGCCGAGGACGGGGACCCCGCCGTCGATCAGGGCGATGTTGACGGTGAACTCGCCGTTCCGCTGGATGAACTCCTTGGTGCCGTCCAGCGGATCCACCAGCCAGAACCGGGGCCAGGCGCGGCGGGCCTCGAACGCCGGCAGCTCCGCCTCCTCCGAGATGACCGGCACGGCGGGATCCCACGCGGCGAGCCCGGCGGCGATGATCGCATGGGCGGCATGGTCGGCCGCGGTGACCGGGCCCTTGTCGCCCTTCTGTTCCACCCGCACGCCGGCGTGGTAGTGGACCAGCGTGGCCTGGCCGGCCTCCACCGCGAGGGCGCAGAGCCGGACCAGCGCGTCCGGGCTGACCGTGACGGCGCCGCCGCTGACGGCCTGCGCCATCGTGCCTACCATGGCCGGAAGAGGAGGCCCTTGTCCTGCAGCAGGCGCTTGATCCGGTCCACGCCCTCCGCAGCGGCTTCCTGGTCGCCCAGGATGAGGTCGTAACTGACGTCGGTGGTCACGTGGTCGCCCACCCAGACCAGCTCGATGCGGTCGGGATCGACGGCGGTCTTGACCACTTCGAGGTCGTCCTGGCTGAGCTCCTGGGCGGTCACGATGAGGATCGCGCCGGCGTCGATGAGGATGTTGGAGACCTCGCCGAGGCGGCGGAGGTGTTCCACCCGGTTCTCCGACTTGCGCGCGATGTCGGCGTCCACGCCGTAGACCACGCTCGCCATGCCGAGGTAGTAGACCACGCGGCCATCCTCGAACAGCCGTGCCTCGAGGTCCTTGGCGAGGGTCTTCCGGTCGGCGTCGCGCGCCCCGGTAATGAGGATGAGCGAGGCCTTCTGGCTGAACTTCTCGGCCCGGCGCTCCGGCGGGATGATGCTCGGCTCCCACTTGAAGTTCCGCAGCATCACCTTCTCGCGGATGTCCGACTGCCGGTCGGCCAGGGCCTCGCGGATGATGCCGCCGCCGCGGATCTCGTAGTCGTCCACCAGCACGAAGCGCGAGGTGGCCGCCAGTTCGTCGGCCAGGTCGAAGGCCACGGGCCGGTTGAGCTTGAGGGTGCACTCCGCCACGTCGTGGCGGTCGATGCGGTCCTTGGTCTCGCTGGTATTCAGGTTGGAGGCGTCGATGACGCGGTGCAGCTCCTCCAGCCGGCAGGGCACCCGCGCGGTGCCGATCTTGATGATGTAGTCCTTCTTCTTGACCAGCGGCTGCTTGCCCAGCCAGAAGAGGCTCACCCGCAGCCGGGTGGTCACCTCGGGCTTGCCCTGGTCGGCCACCGTGGCCACCTCGCCCCGGCTCACGTAGATCTGCTCGGCCAGGGTGAACCCGGCGGCCTGCCCCGCGAAGGCCACCTCCTGCGGCGGCCGGTTGAAGGCCTCGATGGTCTTGACCCGCGCCTTCTTGCCCGAGGGGTAGAAGACCACCTCGTCGCCCACCCGCAGCACGCCCGTCTCGACGGTGCCGGCAATGATGCGGCGCTCGTCGCCCTGGGCCGTGAACTTGTAGACGTCCTGCACCGGCATGCGGAACGGCTTGTCCAGCGCCGGCCGCTCGGTGTGGAACTGGTCCAGGGCCTCGAGCACGGTCGGCCCCCGGTACCACGGCATCGCGGCGGAGCGGGCGGCGATGTTGTCGCCCTCACGCCCGGCGGCCGGGATGAAGCAGGCCGGATGGACCCCGATCCTGGCCAGGAACTCCGAGTACTCCCGGACGATGCCGTCGAAGTGGGCCTGGCTGTAGCCCACCAGGTCCATCTTGTTCACCAGCACCGCCAGCTGCCGGATGCCCAGCATGGACATCATGTAGCCGTGGCGGCGGCTGTTCTCCTGCACCCCTTCCTTCGCGTCGATGACCAGCAGCGCGGCCTCGGCGCGGGAGGCGCCGGTGATCATGTTCTTGAGGAACTCGATGTGGCCAGGCGCGTCGATGATGATGTAGTGCCGCTTCTCGGTCTGGAAGAAGACCCGCGCCGCGTCGATGGTGATGCCCTGCGACTGCTCGTCCTTCAGGGCGTCGAGCAGGAACGCGTACTCGAACGGCTTGGCGGTCCGCTCGCAGAGCGCCTTGACCGCCTCGAGCTTGCCCTCGGGGAGCGAGCCGGTGTCGGCGAGCAGCCGGCCGACGACCGTGCTCTTGCCGTGGTCGACGTGGCCGCCGATCACGATGTTCATCCGGTCCTTCAGGGCGTCCCCGGAGCGGACTCCGGCGGACTGGGCAGGCAGGGTCGAGGAGGTCATCGCGGCGCCGGGCAGGGGACTAGTTCGACGAACGCTTGAAGATCTTCTTGACGAAGCCGGTCACCTGGCGCCAGAAGATCATGAGGGCACCACCGATCGCCCCGAGGATCGAGGTGAGCGGCAGCAGCTGGTCCGGACCGACGTACAGGGCGAGATGCGCGGCGAGCAGGGGCGTGGGCATGGGGCGACCTTTTCACAACACGGTGGTGGTGCGCGGGCGCACGGCCGCAACCCGCGGAGCAATGGCCGAAGTGCAATAGGCATGCCACTTTACGGCCTACGATCCCGCCGGGTGGCCGCCCCGGCAGTAGCTGCGAACTCCTTGCAACGCATGAGGATGCACCGCACCGCCCGGCTCAGAAGGGCAGGTAGATCACCATCCCGCAGTAGGCAAACCACAGCACCACCGCCACCATGAGGGAGCGGTCGGTGAGCAGGGTCTCCGTGGGGCTCCCCCCCTGCCGCTGGTGTACCAGGTACAGGTAGCGGAACACCCCGTAGAGCACGAACACGGTGCTGCCGGTCAGCGCGTACGACCCCACCTCGGCCAGCTTCTCCTGGGACACCGTGTACATGATGTAGGAGACCACGGTGACCGCCAGCAGCACGGTCGACATCTGGTCCAGGAACATCGGGCTGTACTCGGTCAGGACGCTGCGGTGCTCCGAGGACTGGCTGCCAAGCAGCACCAGCTCGTGGCGGCGCTTGGCGAAGCCCAGGTAGAGCGCCAGCAGGCCGCCACACAGGAGCAGCCAGATGGAGGGCGCCACGGCGATCGCGGTGGCGCCGGCCAGCAGCCGCAGCACGAAGAAGGCGGCGATGGTGAAGACGTCGAGCAGCACCATGTGCTTGAGCCACAGGGTGTACAGCACGTTGAGGCCGAGGTAGGCGGCGATGATCCCGGCCAGGGCCGGGTGCACCGCGCTCGCGATCGTCAGCGCCAGGGCCACGGCCGAAAGCGCCACCGCGAGGGCCCCACCCACCGGGATGATGCCGGCGGCCACCGGGCGGTTCCGCTTGACCGGGTGCGCCCGGTCGGCGTGCCGGTCGACCACGTCGTTGCCGGCGTAGACCCCGCTCGCGACCAGGCAGAAGGCGCAGAACGCGGCCAGGGCCTGCTCCACCGCTTCCGCCTGCAGGAACTTGCCCGAGAACACCAGCGGCGTGAGCACGAAGGCGTTCTTCACCCACTGCTGGGGCCGGAGCAGGCGGACCCAGGCGGCGAGCACCGTGGAGCGGGCGAGGGGCGCGGAGGTGGCCACGGTCGGTCCGCTCAGCGTGCCGCGACCAGGCGGTTGTACACGGTCCCGACCACCCGGCCGAGGGCGTAGCCCAGGACGAAGGCGTAGATGAAGCCGATGATGCTGCCGACGAAGGTCACCGAGTAGCCGGGGAAGAAGACCCGGAGCAGGCCCAGGTGCTTCCCCACCTCGTGCCCCCCCTTGAGCACCAGGACGTTCGTGGCGAGGAAGAGGCCGAACCCGAGCAGCAGCCCCGCGGCAATTCCCCAGGAGCGGCCATTGAGCCGCAGGATGACGTCGTTCAGGTCCTTCTGATTCTGGTCCATCATTCCCTCCCGGGCGGTCCGGGTCACGGGTGGCCTAGATGTGATCGAGGAAGTCGCGGCTCTGGTTCAGCTCCGCCTTGGCACGGATGATGAACACCGAGAGCGCGATGGCGAAGTTGCGGCAGAAGGCGAAGAACCACCCCGCCACGAACCCGATGAAGAGCCCCCAGAGTCCGCCGATGGCCGCCCCCGGCACCGTCGGGGTGTAGCCGGCGAAGTAGTTGCGCAGCAGGGCCATCTCCGGGAGGTCCCCCGGCCCCGCCCGGACCACATAGATCAGGGTGAGCCCGGCGATGAGCAGGCCGAACGCCACGCCGACCGCGAGCCCGAAGGCCCGCTTGTGCAGCGGCGAGAATGCCAGCTCGAGTTCCGGCGGCAGCGAGCCGTCCGCCGGGGTCAATCGCGCCTCGGACATCAGGGCCTCCGTCATGGGCAACCCTCTAAAGATAGCGGCGGCCGCGGCTCATCGCGGCGCCCAGGCCCCGATGGGGGCCCGCGCCGGGATCGGCGGCCAGCGCCGCACCCCGACTTCGGCGTAGGCCTGCACGGCTGCCTCGGGTGCCGGCTCGCCGATCAGGTGGTGCGCCGCGTACCCGCCCGCGGCGCAGACGCCGTTCACAATGTAGTAGAGCAGGTGGATCGGGAATGCGCCCAGCGCGAACCCGAGCCCCCCGGCCCGGACCAGGAAGCCATAGAACCGCAGATTCGCGAGGCCCACGAACACCACCACCGCGGGCACCACCAGCAGCCAGCGTGGGTCCCGCAGGCCCACCGCCGCGCCGATCGCCAGGAGCGCGAGGCCCACCAGGGCGGTGTTGATCTTCTCGATCGGCTTCAGGTTGAGCGACCGGCGCTGGCCCAGCTTGCCTTCCTGCAGCAGCAGCCGCATCCAGGGGATGCCGCGATCCTTGATGTCCGTCCGCACCACGTTCCACAGCGACCACTGCTTGAGGTGCGCGCACTGGATCTCCGGCCGGAGCACGATCCGCTCGCCGATCAGGGCGATGCGGTGGCCCAGCTCGATGTCCTCGATGCTCGGCCGCCGGTAGTGCCACTCGTCGAACTTCCCCGCGGCCAGGAACACCCGGCGCCGCACCGCGCCGCACCCGGCCCAGAACGTCTCCGCGGGCCCGGGATTCTGCTGGTGATGCCAGTGATGCAGCAGGTTGCGGTAGCGGGAGACCAGGCCCGGCGCCGGGGGCCGGTCGTCGTACGAGCCGAACAGCGCGCCGAGCCCCGGGTCATGGGCAAACACCCAGGCAATCCGCCGCAGCGTGTCGGGATGGACCACCACGTCGGCATCGATGAAGACGACCACCTCACCCCGCGCCGCCTCCACCCCGCGATTGCGGGCATACCCGGGCCCGTGCGGCACCCCGGGGATGCGCACCACCAGGTCCGCCCAGCGTGAGGCCACGCCGGGGGTATCGTCAGTGCTGCCGTCGTCCACGACGATCAGCTCCCAGCAGGCCCGCGGCAGGTCGCTTGCGGCCAGCGCCGCGAGGGCCTTGGGCAGCACCCGGGTGCCGTTGAACACCGGGACGATCACCGACATCAGCGGATGTTCTGCTCTCACCAGCCTCCCCCTGCCAAGTCCAGCGTCTGGCGGAGCCGCCGGGCATGGGCCCGGAGCCACAGCCGGCCCCTGAAGGCCGCGCTGCCCCAGGCCTCCAGCCGGCCCGGGTCCCGCAGGTAGTACATGTCGAGGCGCGGCAGCCGGAGCGGGTCTTCCTGCCCGGCCAGCGCCCGCAATTCCGTGGTCACGCCCAGGCGGTACAGCGCCGCGGCCCGCCCGGCGACCGCCGCATCGACGTCCCCGAAGGGATAGGCGATGCTGTCCGGCCGCTGCCCGGTGGCCTGCCGGATCGCCTCCTGCGCCCCGGCCAGCTCCTCCTCGAGCTGGCCCGCCGGCACGCGGGTCAGGTGCGGGTGGGTGAGCGTATGTGCCCCCACCCGAATGCCCGCTTCCACCGCCCGGCCGAGCTGGTCCCAGTCCGCCAAGGGCAGCGTGGGAACCCTGGGGTCACGGACCCCGCCCCACGCATTGGTGCCGCCCACGTGGCCCGGCACCACGTACACCGTGGCGGGCAGTCCGTGGGCCCGGAGCAGCGGCGCGGCCACCTCCACGAAGTTCCGGAAGGCGTCGTCGAAGGTCAGCGCCACCGCGTCGGCCTCCGGCGGGAGCGCCAGGAGCTCCGCCAGCCCCACCACCCGCACCCGCCCCGACGCCAGCCAGGCCACGTGCCGGCCAAAGGCCTCCGGGGCCACCGAGATCGGCGAGCCGGACCCGTCGAGCGAGTGATACGTCAGGATCGCGCGCATCGTCCGGTCCCCGGGCGGCGGCAGGCGCGCCGGCGCCTACCGGGCCGCCAGCCTCGCCTTTTGGTCCGCGAGCACGTCGGCGATGATCTGCGCCAGCGGCGTCCGCGGACGGAAGCCGATCGCCTGCTCGAGCTTGCGCACATCCGGCACCCGCCGGTGCATGTCCTCGAACCCCTCCGGATAGGCCTCATTGTAGGGCACCAGCCGGATCTCCGAGCTCGAGCCGGCGGCGGCGCGCACCCGCTCGGCCAGCTGCAGGATCGTCACTTCCTCGTCGTTGCCCACATTGTAGACCTGCCCCACCGCCGCCGGGGTGGCAATCAGCCGGAGGATGGACTCCACCGCGTCGTTGACGTGCCCGAAGCAGCGGGACTGGGTGCCCGTGCCGTAGACCGTGATGGGCTCCCCCGCCAGCGCCTGCGTGGCGAAGTTGGGGAGCACCATGCCGTAGCGTCCGGTCTGCCGCGGGCCCACCGTGTTGAAGAAGCGGGCCAGGATCACCGGCACCTTCTTCTCCCGGAGGTACGCCAGTGCGAGCCACTCGTCGAGCGCCTTGGAGCAGGCGTAGGCCCAGCGGCTGTGGCTGGTCGGGCCGAGCTGCAGGTCATCCTCCTCGCTGAAGGGGATCTTGGCGCTCTTGCCGTAGACCTCGGAGGTGCTGGCCACGAGCACCAGCTTCTGCTTCTTGGCCGCGGCGTCGAGGACCGTCTCGGTGCAGCCGACGTTGGTCTCGATGGTGTGAACCGGTCGCTCCACGATCAGCTTGACCCCCACGGCCGCCGCCAGGTGCACGGTCACGTCGCAGCGGTCCACGCACTCGGTGACCAGCGGCAGGTCGAGCGCCGTGCCGATCCGGTACTCGAATCCGGGCCGCCCGATCAGGTGCTGGATGTTGTCCATCGTGCCGGTGGAGAGGTCATCGAGGACCAGCACCCGGTCGCCCCGCTCCAGCAGCCGCTCGGCCAGGTGGGATCCGATGAACCCCGCGCCGCCCGTGATGAAGACCTTCATGACGCCACCTTTCCGAGCTTCGTGAGGACCTGCTGATCGCCCTTTCGCCCCGCCGCGCGGGCGATGATCTCGAGGTACTGCGGCACCACGGCCCGCTCGCTCCACCAGGCCACGAAGGCCGCAGAGCCGGCCGTGGCCTGGCGCTCACGGTGGACCGGGTCGTCCTGCAACCGCCGCATGACGGCCACCAGCTCGTCACGGGTGGTGAACGTCCCGCCACCCCCGCTGCGGTCGACAATCTCGGGAAACGGCCCGAGGTGGCGAGCCACCACGGGCGTCCCCTGCTTGAAGGCCTCGATCAGGATGATGCCGAAGGTCTCGAAGCAGACCGACGGCACCACCAGCGCGATCGCGTGCTCGTAGTAGCGCCGCAGTTCCTCCGGCGCCACCCGCCCCAGGAACCGCACGTTGGGCAGCCCCTCCGCCATGGCCCGCAGAGTCCCGGCATACTCGCCGTCGCCGGCGATGACCAGGTCCGCGTCCGGAAAGTCGCGGAACACCGGAATCACGTCGTCGAGCCCCTTGATCTTCTCCAGCCGTCCCACGAACAGGAAATACGGCCGGGGATGCGGCGAGGCCCCTCCCACCCGGGCCCCGCCCGCCTCCGGATCGGGCAGGAAGTAGGGCAGCACCTCCATCTCCCGCGGGAAGCCGAACTCCTGGTGCTTCCGCCGGCTGAACTCGCTCATCGCGATGAACGCGTCCACATGCCGCAACTCGCGCTCGAGGTAGCCGGTCCAGCGCCACAGCTGCGGCGGCCGCCGGTAGCTCAGCTGGCACCGGAAGCACTGCCGCCCGGTGCACAGCTCGCGGTTGTGGCGCCACAGCACGTGACTGGGGCAGACCAGCCAGTGCTCGTGGGCCATGTACAGCTTGAGCCCGCGACCGTACTTGAACAGGCCTGGCCCGCCGATCAGCGAGACGTTGTGGAAGTTGATGACGTCGAACTTCCCCTCGTCCAGGATCCGGGCGATCCGCGACCCGTTCACCACCGGGCGGCCCAGCTGCTGCGTGAGCAGCGGCGACAGCGTCCCGAGCCCGCTGCGCAGCCGGATCACCTCGAGCCCCGCCGGTTCCGGCGGGGCCGCCGGCTCGGCGCCCGGGTGCAGCGAGTTGTAGGCATCCACGTCGTGGATCACCGTCACGTGGTGCCCGGCCCGCACCAGCCCGCGCGCCAGGCGCTGGATCCCGATCCCGTCCCCGCCGAAGTTGTGCGGCGGGTAGAACGTCGTCAGGAACGCGAACCGCAGCCCGCTCATGCCGCCGCCTCCCGCAGCGCCGCCAGGGCCGCGGTGGCGCCACGATCCCAGGAGAGCGCCCCCGCCCGGGCCCGCGCCGTGGCCGCCAGGCGGCGGCGATAGGGCTCGTCGGCCAGCAGCTGCCGCATCGCGGCCTCCAGCGGCGCCGCCTCGCCCGGCGGCACGAACACCCCGCCCCCCTCGAGCAGTTCCGGCAGCGGGCTCGCCGTGGTGGCGATCACCGCGGTGCCGCACGCCGCCGCCTCGACCGCGGGCAGCCCGAAGCCCTCGCAGGCCGACGGCAGCAGCAGGGCCACCGCCCCGCTGTGCAGGTGCCGCAGCTCCTCGTCCGGCACGAAGCCGGTCCAGTGCACCAGCGCCTCGGTGCCCGCCGCGGCGATGGCCTGCCGGATCCCGGCCTGGTCGCCGTGGAACACGTCCTTGTCCACCGTGCCGACCAGCAGCAGGTGCGGCGGCTCGGCCAGCCCGCGGCACAGCGCCGCGTGAGCCCGGACGATCGTGTCCACGTGCTTGTGGGGGTTGAAGCCCCCGACGTACGTGAACCACGCCGCCCCCGCCGGCACCCCGGCGCGTCCCGCCGCCGCCTGCGCGAGGGCCGGCGTCTCGCTGGGCCGGAAGCCCTCCGCCGGGGCCTCGACCGTGACCCGGATCCGCGCCCGGTCCACCCCGAGCACCGCGACGAGGTCCCGGGCCGAGTATTCCGAGACCGTCAGCACCAGCCGGGCCTGCGCCAGCGCCAGCCGCACCTTGAGCTTCCAGAACAGCCGCGCCCGGGGCGAGGGCAGCGTCAGCCCGGGGAACCGCTCCGCGATCGCATCATGCACCGTCACCACCGCCCGCTGCCCCGGGGGCAGCGGGAAGTAGGTGTACACCGTCGGCGACCAGAAGACCGCCGTCGGGGTGCGCCACACCGCCTGCGTAAGCCGGAGCATGTCGAGCGGCGCGCGGTACCCGTCGGCGGCGGCCGCCGCCGTCGGCGCCGTCCCCTGCGCCACCACGAGCCGCCGCACGTTCGGCGCCTCCAGGGTGAACGCCGCCGCCGACGCGGGGTCCAGGAAGCAGACGAACTCGTCCTCCGGCGCCTGCCGGACCATCGCCGGGAGGAGGTGCCGGGTGAACCGGCCGTAACCCCGCCCGTTGGCCCAGCTGGTCGCGTCGACCCCGATGCGCATGCCTCAGCCAGCGGCCGCGGCGGCCGCGCCGGTCCGGCCACCGATCTGCTGTTCCTCGAGCTTCTGCTCCTCGTGGTACTCGTAGTCGGTGTTGACGGCCCAGACGTCGTGCCTGGCGCCGTGCATGTTCTCCAGCGCGAACATGGCCGTCAGCATCGAGTGGTCGGCGTTGTTGTACTTGTGCATCCCGTTCCGGCCCACGGTGTGGAGGTTCGGGATCGCGTCGATGTGCGCTCGCACGGCGTCGAGGTGCGCGCGGTATTCCGAGTCGTAGATGGGGTAGGCCTTGGGCATGCGGATCACCGCACCGTCGACCACCCGGGTCTCGCGCGGCGCGAGGTCCAGCGAGAGGAACTCCTCGGTGGCCAGCTTCACCAGGTCCGCGTCGGGCGACTCCCACAGCCCGTCCCCCTTGAAGCAGAAGTACTCCAGGCCGAGGCAGGTGTGGCCCGCCACCGGCACCATCGCCTTGCTCCAGTTGTTGAAGTTCTGGATCCGGCCCACCTTCACGCCCGGCGTGTGGATGTAGATCCAGTTGTCGGGAAAGAGGTTCTCCGCCTCGAGCATCAGGGCCACGACCAGGAAGTCCCGGTACTTGAGCCCCTCCGCCGCGCGGGTCACCGCCGGCGGCGGGGCGGGCTCGAGGGCCCGCACCAGCGAGCGCACCGCGGAGGTGTTGATCACGTGCTCGCACTCGAAGCGCTGCTCGCCGGCATCCGTCCGGGCGCGCACCGCCACCGCCTTGCCGTCACGGGTCTCGATGGCGTGGGCGTAGTGCCGCAGCAGCACCTGGTTCCCCATCCCGCGGATCCGGTCGGTGCAGGTCTCCCACATCTGGCCGGGGCCCAGGCGCGGGTACTGGAATTCGTTGATGAGCGTCTTGATGCTGTCGGAACGGCGGTTGAGGTTCGCCGCGCTCAGGATGGCCTTGGCGAGCGACAACCCCTGGATCCGCTGCGCCGCCCACTCGGCGCGGATCTCCGTGCAGGGGATGCCCCACACCTTCTCGGTGTAGGTCTTGAAGAAGATCGAGTAGAGCTTCTTGCCGAAGCGGTTGGTGACCCACTGCTCGAAGTTCTCCTCGACCGGATTGGGCCACCAGTGCCAGCGCAGGTAGCTGAGCACGATGGTGATCGCGTTCCACAGCCCGAGGCCCCGCAGGGCGTTCATCGCCTTGAGCGGGTAGTCGAAGAACTTGCCGTCGTAATGGATGCGGGAGAGCCGCGGCACCGAGATGAAGTCCTCGCCCAGGATCTCGTACCAGAGGTCCTCGACCGGCTTGATCTTGGTGAAGAAGCGGTGGCCGCCGATGTCGAACCGGTAACCCTTGTACTGCGCCGTGCGCGAGATGCCGCCGACGATGTCGTCGGCCTCCAGCACCGTGACTGCATAGCCCTTCTTGGAGAGCAGGTACGCGGCCGTCAACCCCGCGGGCCCGGCCCCGATGACGACGACCCGGTCGCCCGGCTGGATGCGGGTGACGGTGCGCGGTGCGGCAGTCTCAGACGACATCACGTCTCCGATCGGAAGTGCGAAACGGCCTACCCGGCCGGACTAGCGGACCCGGCGGAGTGACGCCCCCGCCCCCGCCCAGTAGCCCACGACTTCGCCCCAGCCCCACGCCAGCACGAACCACGCGAGCAGCGGCAGCGACCGGAGCAGCAGTCCCCGGTACCGGCCCTTGCCCCAGACCGTGCGCGCGATGCGGAGGAACAGCACCGGCGGCAGGGCGAGCGCGGCCATGCCCGCGGCCACCCGGCGCGCCGGCGCCCAGCCCGTCGCGCGCATCCCCGCCCAGGCCCGGGAATAGAGGAACCGCTGCCCGGTGTACTCCCCGAGCGTGTAGCGCTTGCGGTGCCCCACCACGATCTCCGGCCGCTGCTCCAGGCGGCCACCGGCGGCACGCAGGGCCGCGTGCAGGTGGTCCTCCCAGCGCCCCGCCTCCCACGCGGGCCGGACCGCCTCGAGCGCGGCCCGGCGATACACCGTGTTGTTGCCGGTCAGCCCGCCGACCTCGCCTGCCGGCAGAGGGGGCAGCAGCTGGCTGTACTCGCACAGGAACGCGGCCCAGTCGAGCAGCGTCTCAGTCGCGGCATTCTCGACCGCGCCCCCCACCGCCACGGCGCCGCCCTCCAGCGCCCGCAGCATTGCCGCAGCCCAGCCCCGGGGCACCAGTACATGATCCTCGATCACGGCCACGGCCGGCGCGCCGGCCGCGCGGAACGCGAGGGCACGCAGTTCCGGGATCGTGTGACCCGCCGGGGCCGGAAGCAGTCGCGCCCAGGGAAAGCGCGCGGCCATCGCCGCCACGGATGCGGCGGGGTGTCGCGTCGGCACCAGCACTTCGAGCGCGACCGTGTCCCGCTCCCCGGCCAGTGCCGCCAGCGCCCCGTCCAGGTCCGACGCCTCGTTCACCCAGGGCACCACCACCGAGAGGGCGGCCGCACTCATCCGCCCGGCCCCCGGGTGATCAGGCCCCCGGCTCGGCCGCGTCGAGCCGACGCAGGATCCCGAACCAGTCGGCCGCCGAGACTTCCTCCTCGCGGCTCACCACCACCTGCGCCAGCCGGGGCAGCACCGCCGACCAGTCCGTCGTCAGCGGCTCGCGATCGCTGGTGAAGACCACCACGTCGGTGGAAAGCTCCAGCAACGCCTGGCGGCGCATGCCTTCCTCGGTCGTGTCCGCCCCGAGCACCACGACCCGCAGGAGGTCGGTCTCCTCGATGGCCGGTTCCGCCACCCGGCGGGCCACCACCACGACCTCCACGCGGTATTCCCTGGACGACGGCACCAGCGCGGCGAGCAAGGTGCTGAGCTCTGCCGGACTCCCCACCGCGAGCACGGCGACCCCGACGCTCGGGGCCGGAACCCCCGGCGGCGTCTCCGCGTCGCTGCCTCGTGCAGTGGAAGGGCTCCCGCTGGTCAATCGTCCAACTCCCGCTGGCATGGTGGGTTGTCAGGTTTCCGGGCCGGAGGGGGGCAAGTGTGGTGCCACGCCCCGGCTGACACTGGTGGCGGCCCGCGGGAGCCACGAAACGCGACCCAACCCCTTGGCCAGCAGTTACTTGCGTTGCCTTCAGGAGCCGCTTCCCCCCGGCGGATGTTCGCCACATGGAGGCGCCGGACCGGCGGGGTGGGTGAAGCGCGGCGATTCCCGTCACTTCCGCTGGCGGGCGATCGGGGTGGAATCGGCGCGGTAGGCCTCCAGCACCTCGCAGGCGTGCAGGTCCCCCGGCCCCTCCGACGGGCCCCGGATCCGGAACAGGGCGGTGCGCTCCGGTTCGGTCAGGAGCAGGTCCAGTCGCTGGCAGTCCCGGGCCAGGGCCGGCGCCAGCAGGCGGACCTCGGTCGAGTGGGTGTGGCCCAGCAGGACATAGCCGATGCCCTGCCGCGCTAGTCCATCGAGGATGCGGGAACTGTCCGGGGTGAAGGCCCGGTTGAGGTAGGACCCGGTGCGGCCGCTGTAGTAGGCGAACGTCGCCTCGCGGGCGGTCAAGACCACGCCATCCGGGGGCACCACCTCAGGGACCCGGCGGGCCAGGCGGAAGAAGCTCCGGGCATCCGGCGGGAAGCACCCCGGCGCGGCGAGGGGGTCGGACCGCTGGCACTGGGCGAGCGCCCGGCGATCCGCGTCCCAGCGGCGCCCCCCTTCCACGACGAGCAGGCACACCAGGAGTCCGGCGAGCCCGAGGCCCACACGCCTGAGCGCCGGCCCCGGCCAGATCGCGAGGGGGACGATCAGCGCGACCATCAGCAGCGGCAGGATGACGGCCAGGAACCGGGGCGACGACATGCGCCACATGGCGAGCAGCAGCACGTAGCCCACCACGTAGGCCGCGCCCAGCGACCAGCCACGGCGCCACCACGCGATGAGCCCCACCGGCACCAGCGCGGCCAGCAGCGCGCCCCACCAGGTGAGCGCCGCCGTCCCCTCGCCGACTCCCGGGATCGGGAGTGATTCGGGCAGGAACACCGTGGCGTAGTAGACCCCGATGCGAAACCGCTTGGCCAGGTAGAAATCCCCACCCAGGTCGACCATCCGCTCCAGGTCCTCGGCGTAGGAGCGGCCGATGGTCCGGAACTCATCAGGCAGGAGGAAGGTGCGGAGCAACCAGCCGCCGATGAAGAGCCCGCCGACGGCCGCGACCACGATCGCGGCCCGCGGGCGCCGCTCCAGGAGCAGCCATCCCACGACCGCGGCGAGCAGGACCACGCCCACCGACCGGGTGAGCCCGGCGGCAACGATCACGGCGGTGCCCAGGGCCAGCAGGCGCGGTCCGACCGCGCCGCGCGAGAGGAGCCAGAGCGCGAGGGTACTGAGGAAGAGGTACGGGGGTTCCGAGATGAGGCTGCCTGCGTAGCGCACCAGCGTGTTGTTCACCACCAGCGGGACCAGGACGAGGAAGGCCACGGGGACCGACCAGCGCCGGCGCACCAGGTCGAACGTCAGCGCGAGGCTCGCCACCGAGAGGCCGATGTTGGTGGCCAGGAAGAGGTCGAGTTTCTCACCGCCGATGGCGCGCAGCAGCAGCAGCAGGGCGGGATAGCCGGGGGGATACAGGGCGTGGGGCGGGCTCCCCGCGAGGTGGAGGTCCCGGAACTGCCCGTCGGCGAGCGAGCGGGCCAGCAGGAGGTAGAGCGCGTCGTCGTTCCGGACCGTGATGCCCGGCTCCCGGATCACCCAGGCCAGGACAACGTGCAGCGCGAGCAGCCCGGCAAGTCCGGCCATGGCGGCAACGGTCAGCCGGGAGCCTGAGTTCGAGCTGGCGTCGGCTCCGGTCATCGCTCAGGTCCCCCGGCTAGGTCCGCCAAAGCGCAACACCTGTTGCGTCCTGCCAACGCGAGAGTCTATCGAGCGCCACGACTGTCCTCCTGGCGGCGCCAACGGGAAGGCGCACATGCCTCACCTGTTGCATTGCTGCAACACCCCAACGATTCAGCCTTTCCAGACCGGCTGCTTCGGAGCAAAGAGGTTGAATCGGACGATGTGCCATAGCGCCGCGACCCCATCCTTCCAGCCGATCTTCTTCCCGTCCGCGTAGGTGCGCCCGGCGTACGAGATCGGCATCTCCCAGATGCGGGCCCGGGCCTGGGAGAGGCGGGCGGTGATCTCGGGCTCGAAACCGAAGCGGTCGGTGGTGAAGATGAGCTGCTTCATGAGGGGCGCGCGGACCATCTTGTAGCAGGTTTCCATGTCGGTCAGGTTCAGGTCAGTGAACATGTTCGACAGGAGGGTCAGCAGCTTGTTGCCCATGGAGTGCCAGAAGTACAGCACCCGGTGCTCGGCGCCGAGGAAGCGCGAGCCGAAGACGGCATCGGCCTGGCCCCGGGCAATCGGCCGCAGCAACTGCGGGAGCTCGGCCGGGTCGTATTCGAGATCGGCATCCTGGACCACGATGACGTCCCGGGTGGCATGCTCGATCCCCGTGCGGATCGCGGCACCCTTGCCGCGGTTGTGCGGGTGGTGGACCACGACGTCGATGAGGCCCTCGGCCCGCAGCTGTTCCAGGACCTCGCCGGTCTTGTCGCGGGAGGCGTCGTTGATTGCCACGATCTCGATGGCCAGCGGCACCGCCCGGACCCGCTCGATGAGCTGGCGCACCGTGCGCTCCTCGTTGTAGGCCGGCACGATGACCGACAGCCCGAGCGACTGCTCCATCCCCCCTCCAGACAACGGCACTGGATGAGGCCGCCGGCATTCCCGCGGAATCCCGGCGGCCGATTGACATGGTCGAGTTGTGGCCGGACGGGCAAGACCCGTGCCGATGGGGGTGTCGCCCACCCGCGCACCGCCGCCCGTACGCCGGCGGTGGCCCGGGCCCGTCGGAGGCGCAAACCTTGCAAACCTGTCACGGCTCGGCGGATACACCGCCCTGGCACCACCTCAATTCCCGGTTTCGCATGGATCCTCGCCTGCCCGGTTCCGGCCCGCACCTCCTCACGATCGCGCTGGAGGACTACTACCAGCTCGGCGCGTTCAACCACCTCATCCAGCGCGGGGAGTGGTATCGCTTCGAGTCGCGGCTGGCGCGGAACACCCGCCGGGCGCTCGACCTGATCGAGGCACGCGGGCACCGTGCCACGTTCTTCGTGCTCGGCTGGGTCGCGGACACCATGCCGGAGCTGGTGGCGGAGGTCGCAGGTCGCGGGCACGAGATCGCCAGCAAGGGCTATTACCACCGCAGCGTGCGCGGGATGACGCCGTCGGAGTTTCGCGAGGACCTGGCCCGGGCGCGCGAGGCCCTGCAGCGCGCCTCCGGCCAGCGGGTCCTGGGCTACCGGGTGGCCGACGACTGGTTCACCCCCCAGGACCTGTGGGCGCTCAACGTCCTGGCCGAGGAAGGGTACGAGTACGACTCGAGCATCGGCCCGATCGGCCGGCGCTTCGCGGCGGAGCCCTGGCGCCGGTTCGCGCACGAGCACCAGTTCGGCAACCGGACCCTGTGGGAGTTCCCGATCTCCGCGGCGGACCTGCTCGGCTGGATGGTCCCGGTCGCGGGCGGCAACTGGATGCGCCAGATCCCGCAGGCGCTGGTGCGCCGGGCCGTGGCCCACTGGCACCGGACCTACACCGCCCCCTTCGTGATGTATTTCCACGCCTGGGAGCTCGACCCCGACCTGCCGAAGATCAGCGCGGCCCCCTGGCTGCAGCGGGTGCGGACCTACCGCAACCTCGAGGCGATGCCGGAACGGCTCGGCTACTTCCTGGAGCGGTACCGCTTCGCGTCGATCGCGGAGCACCTCGGGCTGGCGGTCCAGCTGCCGGGCGGACGGCGCTCCCAGCCCGTGGTCCCGACGCCCACGCCCGTCCCGGCCGGGCCGGAACACCTGACGGTCACCACGTCCGGACCGGTTGAGCCCCTGGTGCCCATCACCGTGGTCATCCCCTGCTTCAACGAGGAGCTGATCCTCCCCTACCTGTCCAACACGCTGCGCAGCGTCTGGACCAGGCTGGCCTCCCGGTACGATATCACCTGGCTGTTCGTGGATGACGCGAGCACCGACGGCACCTGGGAGGCCCTGCAGCGGGTGTTCAGCCGCCGGCGCGACTGCCGCTTCGTGCGGCACGCCGTCAACCAGGGAGTGGCCGGTGCCATGCGCACCGGGTTGCAGCACGCGCAGACGGAGATCGTGTGCTCCATCGACTGCGACTGCACCTACGACCCGCACCTCCTCGGGGAGATGGTACCCCTGCTCACCGCGGACGTGGACTTGGTCGTGGCCTCGCCATACCACCCGAAGGGCACGGTCCGCAACGTCCCCGAGTGGCGCCTGATGCTGTCCCGCACCCTGTCGCGGATCTACCGCCTGGTGCTGCACCACAAGCTGGCCACCTACACCAGCTGCTTCCGGGTGTACCGCCGGAGCATCGTGCAGCAGGTGGAGATCACCGACACGCGGTTCCTCGGGGTGGCCGAGCTGGTGGGCCGGCTGGATCTCGCGGGCGGACGGATCGTGGAGTTTCCCACCACGCTGCAGGTCCGCATGCTCGGTCGCTCCAAGATGAAGATCGTGCACACGATCCTCGGGCACCTGGGGCTGCTGGCGCAGCTCGCCGTGGCCCGCCTCCGTGGCACTGTCCGCCCGCTGGTACGGAGCGCGAGCACGCCGGTCCCGCTCCCGGCACCGCGCGCCAGCGGGGAGGTCCGGCGTGTCTGAGGTCGGCATCGTCGGGGGCGGCTTCCTCGGCCTGACCCTGGCGTGGCGGCTGCAGGCGGACGGCCACCAGGTCACGATCATCGAGGCCGCACCCGAGCCGGGCGGGCTCGCGGCCCCGGCCGCGCTGGGCGGATTCACCTGGGACCGCTTCTACCACGTGATCCTGCTGTCGGATCACCACCTCCGTGGCCTGCTGGCGGAGCTGGGGCTGGACGACCGCCTGCGCTTCGGCACCACCCGCACCGGGTTCTACACCGACGGGACCCTGTACTCGCTCTCGACCAGCCTCGAGTTCCTGCAATTCCCGCCGCTTGGCCTGATCGACAAGGCGCGGCTGGCGGCCACGATCCTGCGCGCCTCGCGGATCGCCGATGGGCGCCCGCTCGAGCAGGTGCCGGTCACCGACTGGCTGATCAAGTGGTCGGGGTACCGGACGTTCGAGCGGATCTGGCTGCCCCTGCTCAAGAGCAAGCTGGGCGAGAACTACCGGCATGCGAGCGCCTCCTTCATCTGGGCGATCATCGCGCGGATGTACGCCGCGCGACGCTCGGGGCTCAAGCAGGAGCAGTTCGGCTACGTGGAGGGCGGCTACGCGGCGGTGCTGCAGCGGTTCCGCGAGCGGCTGGAGGCGGCCGGTGCGGTGCTGCGCACCGGGCGCGCGGCCACGCGGGTGGAATCGGGCACCGAGCCGCGGGTCACCGTGACGCTGGAGGGCGGCACCGCCCTGCAGTTCGACGACGTCATCCTGACCGTGCCCTGCGGCCGGGCCGCCGCGCTCTGCCCGGGGATGACCCCGGCCGAGCGGGCCCGGCTCGCCTCGGTGACGTACCAGGGGATCACCTGCGCCGCCCTCCTGCTGCGGCAGCCGTTGGCGCCCTACTACGTCACCAACATCACCGAGTCCTGGGTCCCGTTCACGGCGGTCATCGAGATGACCACACTGGTGGACCGGGCGGCCTTCGGTGGCCACAGCCTGGTGTACCTGCCCCGCTACCTGACGCAGGATGATCCGTTCTGGCAGCGGACCGATGAGGAGATCCGCGCGGAGTTCACCGGGGCCCTGGCACGGATGTACCCGGCCTTCCGCCCCACCGACGTGCTGGCGTTCCAGGTGTCCCGGGTGCGCGAGGTGCTGGCGCTCTCCACGCTCAACTACAGCGCCGAGCGGCTGCCGCCCACTGCGACGTCGCTGCCGGGGGTCCACCTGGTGAACTCGGCGCAAATCGCCAACGGCACGCTCAACCTGAACGAGACCGTCGGGCTGGCCGCCGCGAAGGCCCGCGAGATCGGCGCGCGGCTCGGGCGGCGGGCGCCGGCGGACGCCCCGGCCCGATGACCGACCCGCGCCCGCTGGCGAGCGTCTCGCTCGACGTGGACAACCTCTGGTCCTACATGAAGACCCACGGGGACGCCGGCTGGGAGGCGCGGCCCACCTACCTGGACCGGTTCTTTCCCCCGGTCCTCGATGCCCTCGACGCCCTCGGGCTGCGCATCACCTTCTTCTGCGTCGGCGTGGACGCCGACCGTGAGGAGAACCTCAAGCCGTTCCAGTCGCTCACGGCGCGGGGGCACGAGGTGGGCAACCACTCCTACGAGCACGAGCCGTGGCTGCACCTGTACGCGCCGGAGGCGCTGGTGCGGGAACTCGAGCGCACCGAGACGGCGGTGCAGCGGGCCACGGGGCAGCGCCCGATCGGCTTCCGGGGGCCCGGGTACAGCTGGAGCACCACGCTGCTCGAGATCCTCGCCGACCGCGGCTACCTCTACGACGCCTCGACCCTGCCGACGTACCTCGGGCCGCTGGCGCGGCGGTACTACTTCATGACGGCCCGGCTGACCGCCGAGCAGCGGCGGGAACGGGCGCACCTCTTCGGGACCTTCGCGGATGGCCGGCGGCCGGTGCGGCCCTACCACTGGTGGCTGCCCTCCGGGCGCGCCCTGCTCGAGCTGCCGGTGACCACGATGCCGGTGCTGAAGGTGCCGTTCCACCTGAGCTACCTGCTCTACCTGAGCCGCTTCTCCGAACGCCTGATGGACGCCTACCTCGGCACCGCGCTCGCGATGTGCCGCGCGACCGGAACGGAACCCAGCTTCCTGCTCCACCCCCTCGACCTGCTCGGCGGCGATCAGGTCCGCGAGCTGGCCTTCTTTCCCGGGATGGACCTCGCCGGCGCCCGCAAGATCGAGCTCTTCCAGCGGGTCCTGCGCCGCCTCGGCGAGCATTTCCGGCTGGTGGACATGAGCACCCACGCGCGGGCGATCCTGGCCCGGGGCGGGCTGCCGCGGCGGACCGCCGACGACGGCCGCCCCGCCGGACCGGCCCTCTCCCCGGCGCCGGGGTCTGCCGCCTAGGCGGCGCCCATGTGCGGCATCGCCGGCATCATCCGCTTCGACGGCGGACCCGCCCAGCCCGAACTGCTCGCCCGCATGGGCCAGGTGCTGGCGCACCGCGGCCCGGACGACCGGGGCGTCTTCACCGACGGGGGCGTCGGGCTGGCGCACCAGCGGCTGTCGATCATCGACCTCGCCACCGGCCATCAGCCGATGGAGACCGAGCGGGCGGTGATCGTCTTCAACGGCGAGATCTACAACTACCTGGAGCTCCGCAGCGAACTCATCGCGCGGGGGCGGACGTTCCGCACCGCGTCCGACACCGAGGTGATCCTCCAGCTGTACGACGAGTACGGCGCGGAGGGCGTGGCGCGGCTGAACGGGATGTTCGCGTTCGTCCTCTACGACCGGGTCGAGCGACAGGTGCTGCTGGCGCGGGATCACTTCGGGATCAAGCCGCTCTACCTGCACGCGACGCCGGCCCGGCTGCTGTTCGCCTCGGAGATCAAGGCGCTGCTCGCCGACCCCGGGGTCCGGGCCGAGGCGGACGGCGACGGCGTGCAGGAATACCTGACCTTCCAGTACGTGCTGGCCGAACGGACGATGTTCCGGGGGATCACCAAGGTGCTGCCGGGGGAGTACCAGGTGGTCGACCTGGCCCAGGGCAGCCATCGCACGGTGCGGTACTGGGAACCCCGGTTCCAGGTGGATTTCGCCCACACCGACGCCTGGTTCGTCGAAAAGCTGCGCTGGCTGCTCGAGGATGCCGTGCGGCTGCAGATGCGCTCGGACGTGCCGGTGGGCACCTACCTGAGCGGCGGGCTCGACTCGAGCCTGGTGACCGCGCTCGCGGCGCGGGTGGCGCCGGGCGCCCTGACCACGTTCACCGGGCGGTTCGACGAGGGGCCGGAGTTCGACGAGTCGGGCTACGCCCGCCTGGTGGCGGAGCGGCTCGGGGCCCGGATGGAGGTGATCACCCCGACCGAGGCCCAGTTCGTGGACGCGCTGCCGCGCCTGGTCTACCACATGGACGAGCCGGTCGCCGGGCCGGGGCTCTTCCCGCAGTACATGGTCTCGGGGCACGCCGCGCGGCAGGTCAAGGTGGTGCTGGGCGGCCAGGGCGGGGACGAGATCTTCGGCGGCTATGCCCGCTACCTGGTGGCCTACCTGGAGCAGGCCCTCAAGGGCGCCATCCACGAGACCAACGAGGAGGCCGAGCACATCGTCTCGCTGGCCTCGATCCTGCCGAACCTGCCGGTGCTGCGGCAGTACGTCCCGATGCTGCAGCAGTTCTGGCGCAGCGGGATGTTCGAGGACATGGACCGGCGCTACTTCCACCTCACCGACCGCAGCGGGGGGGCGCGCTCGCTGCTCTCCCCGGGGTACCGCGCCGGCTACGACCGGGAGCGGATCTTCGCCCGGTTCCAGGCGGTCTTCAACCACCCCGACACCGGCTCCTACTACAACAAGATGACCCACTACGACATGGTCACGAACCTCCCGGCGCTGCTGCAGGTGGAAGACCGGGTGACCATGGCGCATTCGCTGGAATCACGGGTGCCGCTCCTCGACCACCGGATCACGGACCTGGTGGCCAGCATGCCCCCGGGCATGAAGTTCCGCGGCGGCGAGCCCAAGCACGTGCTCAAGCGCGCCATCGGCGACCTGCTGCCGCGGGCCATCCTGGAGCGCAAGGACAAGATGGGCTTCCCGGTCCCGCTGCACCTGTGGGCCCGGGGGCAGGCACGGGCCTTCTTTGCCGACGTGCTGCTTTCCCGGCGGTGCCGGGAGCGCGGCGTGTTCGACGTGGCCGAAGTCGAGAAGCTCATGACGTACGAACCGGCGTTCGGCCGCCGGCTGTGGGGACTGCTCAACCTCGAGTTGTGGTACCGAACCTTCATCGACCGGGACTAGCCCGACCCTATGCCGCTTACGTTCACCGACCAGCGCGTCACCGAGTGGTCCGTCCGTCGCATCGCCGTCGTGGGACCGGGCATCGTGGGGATGCCGATGGCCGCGATGCTCGCCCACGCCCGGATCCGTGAGGGCAGCGACCAGCCGGCCACCGTGACCGTGATCCAGCGCAACTCCCCGACCTCGGGCTGGAAGGTGGGCGCCATCAACGCCGGCCGGTCGCCCATCGGGGGGATCGAGCCCGACCTCGACCGGATCGTGGCGGAGACCGTGGAGGCCGGCCTGCTCTCGGCCAGCCACGAGTATGCGGCGGCGGCGCACGCCGACGTGATCCTGGTCTGCACCCAGACCGACAAGCGCGGCATGGCACCGGACTACGGGCCGCTGTTCGAGGCCCTCGAGGGCATCGCCGGCGCACTCCGGGACCGTCCCGCCGGCAACGTCCCGGTGATCATCTTCGAGTCGACCCTGGCGCCCTCCACCATGACCACGCTGATCCGCGAGCTGTTCCGGACCCACGGCCTGGTCGAGGGCCGGGACGTGCTGCTCGGCAACAGTCCCAACCGGGTGATGCCGGGCCGGCTGGTCGAGCGGGTCTCCACCTCGGACAAGCTGGTCGCGGGGCTGCACCCCGACACCCCCGGGCTGATCCAGCGGCTGTACGCCCGCATCGTGACGCGGGGCACCCTGCACCCCACCAACAGCATGACCGCCGAGGTGGTGAAGACGCTGGAGAACGCGTATCGCGATGTGCGGATCGCGTACGCCGCGGAGGTGGTGCGGCACTGCGACCAGCGCGACATCGACTTCTACGCCCTGCGGGACCAGGTCAACGCCCGGCTGGCCCAGGCCGACCAGGCCAGCGACGATCCCAACGCAGTGCCCAGCGGGGGCCTGCTGGTGCCCACCGTCGGCGTGGGCGGCCACTGCCTGCCCAAGGACGGCATCCTGCTCTGGTGGCGGGCCCTCGAGGCCCGGCACGACACCTCGCGCAGCCTCATCCTCGACGCCCGGCGCATCAACGATGACTCGCCCGCCCAGACCCTCGCCCTGGCGGAGCGGGCCTTCGGGCCGCTCAACGGGCGGGCGGTGGCGCTGCTGGGCGCGGCCTACCGGTTCAATTCCGAGGACACCCGCAACTCCCCGACCCTGGTGCTCGCCCGGCTGCTGCTCGACCGCGGCGCGCGCGTCACCATCCACGACCCGTACGTCTACCCCACCGACCAGAACCTGCGCCGCACCGGGCTGGCCGACTTCTTCACCCGCGACCTCGAGGCGGCGGTGGCCCCCGCCGAGGTGCTCGTCATGTGCACGGCCCACCGCGTCTACCTCGACGAGCGCGAGGCCCTGCTCAGCGCCGCGCGCCACGCCGTGGGCGTGGTGGATGGCTGCAACCTCTGGCACGCCGCGGACGTGACCGGACGAGGCCTGGGCTACACCGGGATCGGGCGCGGCCGCGCGGCTCCGTCAGCCGAGCTGGTGGCGGACGTGCTGGATGGGTTCCGGGCGGTGGAGACGGGCGTGGCCAACGAGGTGAACGGGCTGGTGGAGTTCCTCAACGCGCACTACGCCGCGGATCCGTTCAACCGCGTACGCTTCAGCGAGGTACAGCGCATCGCCGGGACCTGCGTCACGGGCTGCGCGATCGTGGCGCCGGGTGCCGCCCGTCCCCCAGCGGGCGGGAGCGGCTTCGCCTCCGACCTGGTGCGCCGGGCGGTCTAGGCCGGCGGGGCGGCGTCGGCCGCCGCCAGCCCGGCTTCCAGCGCCCGGAACTCCACCGGGTCGAGCCGCGCCGACCGGGAGGCCGTGAAGCGGAGCGCGGGATCGATCGGCTTGAGGGCGGACTCGGGCAGGCCGAGCAGGCGGGTGGCCACCATCCGGATCGACTCCGCCGGGCGCTCGCAGAACGCCTCGTACGACAGCCGCCAGAATCGTTCGGGGCCGAGGGCGGCCGCCTGCGTCATGGCCAGGTCGTGGTGGGCCCGCGCCTGGCGGCAGACGCTGGTGATCGGGTCGTCGGCCGGGTCGAACGCGGGATGCAGCCCGTAGGGCACCCGGGCATCACCATGGATCTGGCGGCGGGCGGTGAGCAGCGCCTGCGCCAGGAACAGCGGGTCGCGGTCCAGGCACAGGAACCGCGCGCCCGGGAGGGCGGCCGCCACCGGGATCGCCTGGCAGTTGAGGTTGTTGTTCTTGGTGATGACCGGCCGTCCCGCCTGGCGTTCCAGTGCGCCGAAGAACTGCACCAGGCCGGCGCACTCCGCCTCGGACAACTCGGTCCGGAGGCGCGCCCGGTCGGCGCCCAGCCAGCGGTCCCACAACGGGAGCGAATCGTTGGGTGCGGTGAGGCTCCGGCTGCGGCCGTAGTAGCTCCGGTAGGTCGGGCGCCACGGCGCCAGGCGGGCGTGGAACAGCGCGGTCGCTCGGAGCGGCGCCCGCGGGAAGACCGACATGAGGTTGGTGAGCCAGGTGACCTCGAGGTGCGCCATGAGCGTCTGGGCCACGAGGGTGGTCCCGCTGCGCGGCGGCCCGCACACGAAGAGCAGCGGCAGGGTCGGCGGCGGGGCCGTGCGGTAGAGCGCCTGCTCGCCGGGGGCGAGCGCCGCATCGAGGGGCAGGCAGGCCAGCCCCAGCGCCGCGTGCCCCATCGCGGCGTAGGCATCCGGGTCCCGGCTTCCGAGCAACCGGCGGGCGAGGCCGATCGGATCCTGGAAGTGGGAAGGCACGAAGCGGTGCAGCAGCCGCCGGACGCCGCGCGGCTCGAACGAACCTGGGGAGGAAGACACTGGGCGAAACTAGGTCGCAGACGGGAAGCCGGTCAAGCGGGCCCTGGCTCGCGCTCCGTGCGGCCATCGCCATCACCCTGCTGTGGCTGGTGCTGCGCGGCACGGGGGCCGAGGCCCTCGCGGCGCGCTACTCCCGCGCCACCCTGCCGGCCGTCCTCGCGGGCGGCGTACTGCTCCTGCTCTCCCAGGCCCTCGCGGCGGTGCGCTGGCGCCTGCTGCTGGGACCGGGCGCCCCACGCCTCGGCGCGCTGGTCCACCTTTACCTCGTGGGCGCCTTCTTCAGCCTCTTCCTCCCCACCGCGGTCGGCGGCGATGCCTTCCGGGCCACGATGGTGGCCCGAACCTCCCGGGAACCCGAAGCCGCGGTCCTGAGCGTGCTCCTCGATCGCGCCTTTGGCGTGCTGGCGCTCCTGCTGTTCGGCGTGATCGGCGTGCTGCTCGATCCCGCCAGCGCCGGCGGGCTCGGCCTGCGGCTCGCGGGGGCGCTGGCGCCCGGGCGACTGCTGTTCCTCGCCGGGACCGGCCTCGCCGGCCTGCTGGTGCTTGCCCTCCTGGCCCGGCGCCACCCGCGGCTCCGGGCCCTGCCGGCCACGCTTGCCACGACCCTGCGCGTCACCCTGGCCCATGGCCGGCGCGCGGGACTGGCCTTGCTGGTCTCGCTCGTCGTCCAGGGACTGATGGTGCTTCTGTGGATGGTGATCGCATGGGGGGTCGGGCTGTCGCTGCCGGCCAGCCGCTTCCTGGTGGGGGTCCCGCTGGTATCGCTCGCCACGATGCTGCCGCTGTCCCTCGCGGGGCTCGGGGTGCGGGAATGGGCGTGGGTGTGGTTCCTGGCCCCGTTCGGTGTCCCGGCCGGCGACGCCGTGGCGCTCAGCCTGGGCTACTTCGCGTGCCCGCTGCTGGCGGGCCTGGTCGGCGGCGCGCTGTTCACGGCACGGGGGGCAGGGCCGGGGCTCCCGTCACCGGTCGCGCGGGCAGGGGACAGGCCGGAGGCGGCTGGTCCGGGGTAAACCAGAGGGTGACCTCGATCGGCGTCGCGTCGCGCACCTCGTGCCAGAGCGGGAGGCGGCACAACGGCCGCAGGCCGTGACTCCCCGGGTCGAGGGGCGGGCCCATCCGCGTCCCGTTCCGCGCCGCGGTGACCGCGAGGGTGGGACGAAACCGTTCCCAGCCGTCGAGGTTCATCGCGGCGCCGATCGCCGGCTCGTTGCGGATGTAGAACGGGAAGATGTCGCTCTCGAGCGCCAGGGAGTTGGCGAGGAAGCCGGTCATGACCCGGCGCTCCGGCCGAAGCGCCCGCGCCACCTGGGCGATCGCCCGGGCGGCGTCGCGCTCGGAGAAGCTCGGCCGCCACAGGTCCCGCACAATGGGCAGCGGCTCCGTGAGGGCGAACACCGCCACCCACACGCCGGCCGGCACCGCCCACTGCCGGGCGGCGGGGCGCTGGACGAGCCAGGCCCCGGCCACCGCCCCCGCCAGCACCGAGGCATGCCAGAGGCCCAGTTGCAGCGGGTAGACCGAGATCCCGTCCTCCCCACCGACATGCAGGCCCGCGGTCAGCGCCTCGAGGGGAGGTATCCCCCAGGCCATGACATAGAGCCCGCACAGGGCTCCCACCACCGCACCGGCTGCTGCCCCCCGCCACCGGGGCACCAGTTGCGCAGCTGCTTCATCCCGCTCGAAGAGGCCGCGCGCCCCCAGCAGCGCCACCGCGGGCACCAGCAGGAGAAAACGCCGGTCGGGCTGGTAGGCCTGGCTCGCCACGTAGGCCAGGACACTCCACCACCACGCCCACGCCAGCCGCTCGGCGGCATCGAGTGGTCCCGGGGTCGGGCGGGCCAGCCGCCGCCAGGCCAGGAGGGCGAGGCCCACCATCGGCACGACGCTCTCCAGGAAGAGCAGGCTGGGTCGCAGGCTCAGGAATGGCAGGAGCAGCACCAGCACGCCACCATCCGCGAGCCGGCTGTTCTGGGTCGTGACATTGGCGATGCTCACCCCGAGCTGCGCCCGAATGTCCGTCCAATTGGGCCAGACAAAAAACACCAGCACCGCGATCGCACTGCACGCCACCGCGCCCGAGAATGCGGCGACCTGGAGGGCCAGCGGGCGGAGCGGCTCCTCGGAACGGCGCCGCTGCCGATAGTCGAACCACCAGGCGAGCACGAAGACCGGCCCGAGGATGACGGCATTGGGCTTGCTGAGCACAGCCCCGACCAGGCCCAGCCCACCCAGGGCCCCCAGCGGGGGGTAGCGGGTGGCGGCCAGCACCCCGGCCATGGCCACAATGCCAAAGGCGAGTTGCAGGGTCTCGACCAGCGCGAGCCGGCTGAGCAGGATCCCGAACCCGCCGAGGGCCAGGAGCAGCGCGGGCGGGAGCGCCCGGCGGGCGGGAAGCACCGCCCGCAATCCCAGGTAGAAGACTCCGCAGGCGAGCGCCCCGGCCAGCGCGCTCAGCAGCCGGGTCCCCGCCAGGCCGAGGCCGGCGACCTGATAGGTGAGGGTAAGCGCGGCGGTGTAGGCCGGAGCAGCGAAGAGGGCGGGATTGTGCTCGTCCATGACCCACTCGCCGAAGAGCACCCGCTGCCGCGCGTTCTGGGCCCACCAGCCCTCGTCGCTCAGGAACGCGCCGAGGACGCGGGCCGGCGGGTCGGCGCCGAGCACCACGATCCGGGGCAGCAGCGCCACCAGCAGGACCAGGGCGAGCGCGAGCAGGTCCTGGCGCCAGCCGTGGAAGGCCGATGGGCGTGACAGGGCGTGGGGCATCAGGGAGTGGTCCGACATTCGCGGGGAGCCGGAGGCATGGTGGAGACGGACGAAGGTAGGGTCGGGACGGGAACAGGGTCAAGCGGGACGCCGGACTGGCCCTGGCTGGCCGGGATCGCCATCGTCGCAGCCATCGGCACGCTGATGAGCCTGCACAACAGCCTCTGGTACGACGAGGCGTGCACCCTGGCGACCACCGGCGCGGGCGCCGGGGATGCCCTGCGCCGGGCCCTCCGCTTCGAGCAGCAACCGCCACTGTACTTCCTGCTGGCGTGGAGCTGGCGGGTGATGCACCCGTCCATCGAGTTCCTGCGGCTGCTGTCCGTGGCGATCAGCCTGGGGACCATCACGCTGCTGGCGCGACTCTCGCGCGACCTGCACCTCGGTACGCGCGCCTGGCACCTGGCGCTGATCGGCGCGCTGACCCCGCAACTGCTCTGGGCGGCCTCGGAAGCGCGGGTGTACGCGCTGGCCATCCTGTCCGTCACCGCGAGCACCTGGCTCTTCCTCCGCCTGATCGACCCGGACCGCCCCGTACGGGATCGCGATATCCTGGCCTACGCCGCGGTAGCCTACCTCGGGCTGCTCACCTTCTATTACACCGGCTTCGTGCTGCTGGGGCACGGGATCGCCGCCCTCACGTCCTCCCGTGGCCGCGAGATGACCGTGGCGCTGGGCGCCGTTGGCCTCCTGTTCCTCCCCTGGGTGCCCGGCGTACTGGACCAGATGCAGGTGCGGCTGAACTACCTCTCCCCGCTGCCGTGGACCACGCACCCCGCCGGACTGACGCAGGCCGGCGCGGCGGTCCGCTGGACCGTGGCGACCGTCGTCGAGTCGGTGTTCCGCTTCTCGCCCTTCATGCAGACCCCGGTGGGGTTGGCCCTGCTGGGCACCAGCGCCGGCGGGGTGCTGGCGGCCCGCCTCGGGCCGGGGCGGCGGCGGTTGAACGGGATCGAGGGCCGGCTGCTCCTCGCGGCCACCGCACCGATCGGCGCGCTGCTGGTGCTGCGCGCCACGAATCTCGCCCTCGTGGAGGAACGGCATTGGGTGGTGGCGGTCCCCGGCCTGCTGCTGCTGCCGGGACTCCTGCTGTCCGGTGCCGCGCCGGGCTGGCCGCGCCGGCTGGCCAGCGCGTGGCTGGTGGCGACCTTCGCCCTCGGCACCATCAGCTATGCGCGCAACTACCGCGGCCAGGCCGACTGGAAGACGGTAGGGCGCTACCTCAACACCAGCATCCGGGCCGACGACCCGGTGGTCCTCTTTGCCACCGATGGCGCGCTCCCGCTGGCCTATTACTTCCCTCGCTCCAACCCCGTCTACACCCTGCCGGGGCCGGACTGGAGGCGGCCCCGCACCCAGCTGGTGATGCGACCGTCGGATGCAGGGCTGGCCCGCGAGGCGCTGGCGCAGGCCCGCGCGTCGGGCACCCTATGGATCGTGGAGCGCGGCGTGATCGCGCCAGACTCGGCACTGGCCGTCCTGGCGCGGTACACCGACGACTCCCTGTCGGTCTCCGACCAGGTGCAGTTCGGGCGAACGCGGGTCCGCCGCGTTGACCTCATTCCCCCTGGTCAGGCCAGACGGTAGGCGGTCATGCGGTCCCGGGCGGTGCCGCGCGCCAGCTGACCGTCCCGCATCAGTGCATCGGCGAAGTACTTGGTGGCCCAGTTGAGGATCTCGTGGCGGCCGTAGTCGCCATCCATCGGCGCGGAGCCCTTGATCCCGCCCCGGAGCCCGGGATCGGCCGAGCTCCGGTTCTGGGTGCGCTTCACGTAGGCCAGCACGCGCGGGACCGGCTCGAGCCAGCGCGTCTCGCCGGTGATGAGGTGCAGCCGCATCCAGTTGTTGGCGGCCTGCACGTCGCCGGTCAGGCAGCTCCACGCCACGGCCCCCGACCAGTCGGCCGCGAACCGGCCCGGCAGGAACCCATCCGCCCGCACGAGGGGCAGCAGCGCCTCGGCGGCGCGAACCCCCGCAGCGAGGATGGTGGCGTCCTCGAGCACGCGGCCTCCCTCGAGCAGGCCGCGCACGGTGTAGGAGATGGTGTGCAGGAGGGGGCGATCGGGATCGCTCAGGCAGCACTGCGGAAACCAGCCGTTGGGATGCTGCCGGCCGGCCACCATGCGCAGGTGCCGCGACGCGGCGTCGACGAAGGAGGGCTCGCCCAGGGCCTTGCCGGCCTCGGCCAGGGCCCACGTCACCCGCGCGTTGTAGAGCGTGGCGTCCTTCCGTGCGAAGTCCGATTCCCCCTGCCGGAACTGCCCCTCGCTGTCCATGGAATGCACCAGGTAGCGCCCCGCCCGGCGCAGTGCGTCGGCGAACGCCCCATCGCCGGTCTGCTCGAAGGCAGCCAGCCAGCCGAACATGACCTGCCCGGTGTTGAAGATGGCCGGGGTCCGGCCCTCGCCGATGACCCCGCCCTGCACCGCCCCCGACTCCAGCTGGACCGCGATCTCCCACCGAGCGGCGCGGAGCGCCCGGTCCACGAGGGCCGGCTGACCGAGCTCCTGCGCCGCCTCGAGCAGCGTGGGGATGAGGTATCCCGTGGTCTCGGGGTAGGAGGGCTGCCACCCCTGGCCCTGGAAGTACGGGCTGTAGAAGACGCTGTAGCCCCGGGCAATGCCGTCATCCGGCGTGGCGTCCTGGGCCCGGCAGATCCAGGCGACCGCCTCCTCGAGGTGGGGACGATGGTCGGGATCCGCCGGGTGGCCGCCGGCGCGCTCGCGGGCCAGCTCGCCGCGCCCCAGCGGGTTGAAGAGCGGCGCGGCGAGGAGGGTGCGCCAGCGGGCCGCCAGGGAGCGGAGTACACGATCTGGGAAGGCTGCCACAGGGGTCGAGTCCAGAAGAAAGGTGACGAACCGGAAACACCGGCCGCTGGAGCACGGACAATGCCGCGGGGCCATCGCGCCAGCCCATCCGCTGGGATGGGTCCTCGGAGGCTACTCGTAAGATATTGATCGGCATTATCTTAGTCGATGTGGCCCCGGTCGGCATTCGACCCACCGGCCGAACCCAGGTGGCCCTGAAATTGCTGGGCTAGCCGCCTCTGATCCTGACCCGGGAGCCGTGTGCGCAGTGACGTGAACGTGGCACCCGCCGCGGCAACCCCAGCGGCGGCACCGCCGGAGCGCGATCCGCTCGATCGCGCGCTCCTGCGTGGCATCGCCTGGACCGGTGCCCTGCGCTGGGCCACTCAGATCCTCAACTGGAGCATCACGATCGTCCTCGCCCGGATCCTCACCCCGGGCGACTACGGGCTTTACGGGTTCACGGCGCTCTATGTGGGCCTGGTCCAGCTGGTCAACGAGTTCGGTCTTGGCGCAGCCATCATCCGCCGCCGTGACCTCTCGGATGACCAGATCTCGGCGCTGGGTGGCATGTCGCTCGCACTCGGGATCGGGCTGTGGGGACTGTCGTTTCTGGCGGCCCCGCTGGTGGCGCAGTTCTTCCACGCCCCGGCCCTCGCGGGCCCGCTCATCCTGCAGAGCTTCCTGTTCGTGACCACCGCCGTCAAGGTCCTGCCGAAGTCCATCATGTCCCGCGACATGCAGTTCCGGCGGGTCGCGGCGCTGGATGCGAGCGAGCAGGCCGTCTCGGGGATCAGCATGCTGGTGCTGGCCCTGCTGGGTGGCAGCTACTGGTCCCTCATGGGCGGCATGGTGCTGGGTGGCGTGTTCAGCATGGCCCTCGCAGTGTACTGGAAGCCGCACCGCCTGGGCTGGCCGGCCCGGTGGTCGGAGGTCTCGTCGGCGGTGACCTTCGGGACGCACATCATGGTCGCCCGCCTGGCCTGGTACGGGTACAGCAACGGCGACAACGCGGTGGTCGGCAAGCGACTCGGACAGGTGCTCCTGGGGTCGTACGTGCATGCCTGGACCCTCGCCAGCCTGCCGGTGGACCGGATCAGCGCGCTGGTCTCGCAGGTCACGCCGGCCATCTTCTCGGCGGTCCAGGACGACCGGCCCAAGCTGCGCCGCTACCTCCTCAAGATCACCGAGGGCCTGGCGCTGCTCACTTTTCCCGTGGCCATGGGCCTCGCCAGCGTGGCCGACCTCTTCGTGGTCGTGGTGATGGGGGACCGCTGGTGGCCGGCGATCGCCCCGCTCGCCATCCTGGCCTTCTACGGCGCCTTCCGCTCCCTCACCTCCACCCTGCCCCACGCCCTGCAGGCGGTCGGGGAATCCGGGCGCGCCATGCGGTACAACCTCCTCGGGGTAGCCGTCCTGCTCCCCCTCTTCATGGCCGGCTCCCGATGGGGGCTGGCGGGAGTGGCCGGCGCGTGGGTCATCGGCTATCCCCTCGTGACCTGGCCCATGCTGCGGGCGGTCCAGCGGGTGACGGACATGCGCATGATCGAACTGGCCGAGGCCATCCGCCCCTCGATGATCGCCGCCACCGCCATGATGGCCATGGTGGCCGCGACGCGGGCCCTCCTGCCCGCGAGCACCGGCCTCCCGACCCAGTTCTTCACCGCGGTGGGGGTCGGCGCGCTGACGTACGTCGTGGTCCTGATCCTGGGCTTCCGCGAGCGCCTCGCCGGAGTCCGCGCCCTTGTCGGAGAGCTGCGCCGGTGACCGAGCCCTTCTTCCTGGTGGGATTCCAGCGCAGCGGGACGACGCTGCTGCGCCTGATGCTCGACAATCACCCCGAGATCGCCATTCCGCTGGATACGGTCGGGCTGTGGGCGCGGTACGAGGACCGGCTGGCCGACTTCGGGCACCTGACCACCGACGCGGACGCGCGGCGCCTGGTCGATGCCCTCCTGGGCGAGGAGCGGATCCGGCTGTGGCAGACGCCGCTTCAGGCCGAGGCCATCCTGTCCGGGCGCCGGTATCCCGGGTACCCCGGGATCATCGACGCCTTCCACATGGCGTACGCGGCCGCGCAGGGCAAGCGGCTCTGGGGTGACAAGGACCCCGGCAACATGGAGCGGATCGATCGCCTGCACCGCTGGTTCCCGGAGTGCCGGATCCTCCACATCATCCGCGATGGCCGTGACGCCTGCCTGTCCCAGCAGCAGCAGGATTTCGGCATCCAGGACCTGTTCGAGTGCGCCGAATGCTGGCGGGAACAGGTCGAGTGGGTGCGGCGCCTCGGTGTGGTGCTCGGGTCGCGCTACCTCGAGATCCGCTACGAGGACCTGCTCGAGGACCCCGCCGGCCAGTTGCAGCGGGTGTGCGGGTTCCTTGGCGTGGCGTGGGCACCGGCGATGCTGGAGTACCATCGGCACGTGGACCGCTCGGTCCCGGAGGAGAAGAAGGGCCTCTGGCCCCTGCTCAACCAGCCGCCTCGCAAGGACAACGCCGGGCGCTGGAAGGTGCGGCTCACCGAGGGGCAGCGGATCGGATTCGAGAAGCGCGCGTGGAGCGTCCTGACGGCGATGGGCTACGAGACCTACGGCAGCCGGCCCTCGGGGGGGTACGGCGAGGAGGTGCTGCGGACGCTCCGTCGCCTCCGCACCGCCGTGGCGCGGCGATTCGGGGCCCGACGGTGACGGACTGGTCAGCGGCTCCCCGGCTCGCGGGGCCGGAGGTCCCGCCGCCCGAGCGTCCGCGCCTGCTGCTCCTCAGCTTTCACTTCCCCCCGGGACAGTCCGTGGGCGGGCTCCGCTGGCAGATGCTCGCCCACCTCGCCGCGGAGCAGGGCTGGGGCCTCGATGTCGTGACGGTCCATCCCTCGAGCCTGGACGCACCGGACCAGGCGCGGCTGTCGGCGCTGCCGCCTGACACGCGCGTCTTCGGCGTTCCCCTCCGGACCCACTGGATGGAGCGCCTGGAGAACGCCGCCGCCCGCGCCGCGCGCAGCGTTCGTGGCACCCGTCGCCCCGCACCCCCGCCAGACCCGGGGGACCCCGCGCCAGCGCCTCGGGCCCCCAGGGGGGGCGGCTCCTACGCGCGGGACGAGGTCCGGTGGCGCCTGAGCCGACCTCGGGATTGGCTCCGCGCGTATTTTGCGCTGCGCACCAATCTCGCCGACCTCGACTGGGGCCTTGCGGCGGCCACCCTCGCGCGACCCCTGGTCCAGCCGGGGCTGCACCGGGCCATCATCAGTTGTGGCCCGCCGCACATGGTGCACGAGGCGGCCCGGCGCCTCGCCGGGCGCACCGGTCTTCCGCTGGTGGTGGACATGCGCGACCCGTGGAGCCTGGTGAATCGCCTGCCGGAGGATCTCGCCAGCCCGGTCGTGTACTGGATGGCGGGCCGCTTCGAACCCCGGGCCGTGCGCGAGGCAATGCTCGTCGTGACCAACACGGCAGCCGCCCGGCGGGAATTGCAGGCACGGTACCCGGCCGCCGCCGAGCGCATCCTGACCGTCATGAACGGGTACGACGAGGACCCCATGCCCGCCCCACGCCCGGGGCCGCGGTTCGTGCTCGCCTATGCCGGGACGATCTACCTCGACCGGGATCCACGCCCCCTCTTCCAGGCGGCCGCCCGGGTGATCCGGGAATCGGGGCTCCTCCCCGCGGACTTTGGCATCGAGCTGATCGGCAACGTGGACAACTACGGCGGGGTCCCGGTGAGCACCATCGCGCAGGAGGAGGGAATCTCGGCCTTCGTCACGACCGGGCCGCCGCGACCCCGGCAGGCGGCGATGGAGTTCCTGGCCGGCGCCACGATGCTGGTCAGTCTTCCGCAGGACAGCCATCTGGCGATCCCGTCGAAGATCTACGAATACCTGCGATTCGAGGCATGGGTGCTGGCGCTGGCCGAGCCCGGTTCCGCCACCGCCGAGGCGTTGGACCAGTCCGGGGTCGACGTGGTAGCCCCCGACGACGTGGATGGCATGGCCCGGGTGCTGGCCGGGCGCGTGCGGGCCTTTCGCGCGGGCAGCCGGCCGGGCCGCCCCACCGGCGTGGCCCACCTGAGCCGGCGGGCCCAGGCGGAGCCCCTCTTCCAGTTGCTCGCCGACCGGCTGGGGCTGCCCCGGCCCGCCTCCCCAGTGTAGGAGCCTCCGCGTGTCCATCGTCAAGCGCCTCGTGCTGTCCGCCCTGACTGCCCCGCTGATTACCCGCCCCCTGCGGGCAGTGACCGCGGGAAGTGCCACCGTGTTCATGCTGCACCGCTTCCGCGAGACGGAGAGCGGGTCCCAGGGCTACCCGGTACCGGTGCTGCGGCGGGTCCTCGACCGCCTTCGGCGGGATCGCTATCACTTCCTCGATCTCGAGGCCCTGGTCCAGGGGCTCGCCCGCGGCGAGGTGCCGCGTGAGTCCGTGGTCTTCACCATCGATGACGGGTACCTCGACCAGGCCGAGATCGGGGCGCCGGTCTTCGCCGAGTTCGACTGTCCGGTGACGACCTTCGTCACGACCGGCTTCCTCGACCGTCAGCTCTGGTTCTGGTGGGATCGGATCGAGTTCGTCTTCCAGCAGACCCGGCGAGCCGCCCTCGGGGTCGACCTGAACGCTCAGCGGCTGGCGTGGACGCTCGACTCCCCCGCGGCCCGCGCCGCGGCCCAGGAGGACTTCACCGTGCGCTGCAAGTCGGTGCCGGATGCCGAGAAGCACGCGGCCATCGCGCGGCTCGCAGCGGACGCGGAGGTGGAGCTGCCGGTGGCGGCACCACCGGCCTACGCCCCGATGAGCTGGGAACAGGCGCGGCGGTGCGAAGGCGGCGGGATGCGCTTCGGCCCACACACCGTGACCCACCCCATCCTCTCACGCACCACGGACGCCGTGGTTGCCGAGGAACTGGCGGGGTCCTGGACCCGGCTGCAGGCGGAGGTGCGCCGGCCGATGCCGGTGTACTGCTACCCGAATGGCGGCCCGGAGGACTTCGGCGCCCGCGAGATCGCCATCCTCTCGCGGCTGGGCCTCCTCGGCGCGGTGGTGGGCGATCCGGGCTATGCCACCCCGGCCCGTTTCCGCGCCGGCCCGGAGGGCCCGTTCCGGATCCTGCGGTTCGACCTGCCCGAGTCGCTGCCGCACGTGCTCCAGTGCACGGCCCGCATTGAACACCTGAAGACCCTCGTCCTGCGCAAGGGAGCCTGACATGCTCGGGATCGTCTGGCGGCTCCTGCGTGGCGCCCGGGCCCGCCTGGAAGTGGCCCGGCTGCACCGGCGCTGGGCCTCGCTCCGCGCCAAGGGGATGCACATCGGCCGCGGGGTGTTGCTGCCGGCCTCGACGTCGATCGACACCAGTCACTGCTTCCTGATCAGCATCGGGGACTACACGGGGTTCGGCCCCGAGTGCATGATCCTGGCGCACGACGCCCAGATGGACGAGTACCTCGACGCGGCGCGCATCGGCCGGGTCGTCATCCACGAATCCTGCCACATCGGGGCCCGGAGCATCATCCTCGCTGGGGTGGAGATCGGGCCGCGGACAGTGGTCGGGGCGGGCTCGGTCGTTTCCCGGTCCCTGCCGCCGAACACGGTCTGCGCCGGGAGCCCGGCCCGCGTCATCTGCAGCCTGGATGAGTATCTCGAGAAACACCGACAGCGGATGGCCACCCGGCCCGGCTTCGCCTACCTGGCGTACGATGAGCGGTTCCTCGATGAGGCGAAGCGCCAGGAGCTGGTTCGCGCCGTGGCCGATGGTGACGCCTACCTGCTGGGCGGGTTCTCGGCCGAGCGTCAGGGGCTGGGCGACGACACCGACCGGACGCCGTTGTAGAGCGCCTCGTAGGCCCGCGTCATGGCCGCCAGGCTGAACGCCTCTTCCACACGCGCCCGGCCGGCCCGGGCGTCGGTGGCGCGGGCCGCCGGATCCGCGAGGGCGGCGCGCCAGCCCGCCGCGATGTCCTCCGGGGCCAGGCCCGCGACCATCCGGTGCTGCAGCGCCGGCCCCAGCACCACGCCATTCCCGCCCACGGGCGTGACCACCGGGCAGCAGCCGGAGCTCATGGCTTCGAGCAGGCTGACCGACGTCCCTTCGCTGCGCGAGGTCATCGCGAAGACCGTGAACGCCCGGTACAACCGGTCGGGATCGCTCCGCCACCCCAGCAGGAACACCCGGTGGCCCAGGCCCAACTCGGCGACGCGGGCGGCGAGGCGCTCCTGCTCACCGCCCTCACCCGCGATCACCAGCGCCGGCGCGGGGCCGCGCGTCCCCGCCTCGCGGGCGAGCAGCGCGAAGGCCTCCACCATCAGATCGTAGCCCTTGATCGGCTCGAGCCGGCCGATGCTGCCGATGATCGGCACCTCGGGTGCGAGGCCCAGCTCCCCCCGCAGCGCGCCGTCATCCGGACGGGGCGCGTATTCCTCGGTATCGACGCCGTTGAGGATGGTACGCACCCGCTCTGGACAGGCCACCACCGTGCGCCGGAGCTGCTCCGCCAGGACGTCGGAGACCGCGACGACGGCCGCGGTCCGGTGGCTGGCAATCCAGTCGACCAGCCGGTCCTGCCAGGGATCGGGCCGTTCCCGCCCATGGTCGGTGTGCACCAGCGGTGGCCGCCCGAGACCACGGATGGCCCGTGCCACCTTGTACCAGACACCGCTGTGGGTGTGGATGACGTCGGGAGCGATCGCCTCGATCTGCCGCCGCAGCGCCGCCGGATGCAGCATGGAGAGCCGCCCCATCGGCCGGGCCACGTGGAGGGTGGCGTAGGGGTGCAGCCCCTCCCCGAACCGTCCCAGGAAGCGCAGGACCAGCAGGTGATACTCGAAGCGGCTGTGGTCCCCGCGCCGGATCAGGTCGGCGACCAGGCGCTCCAGGCCACCCGCGTGGAGGTCCAGGGCCACGTGCAGTACCCGCACCCGCTGCGGCGTCCCGGTCACGAGCAGAACCACCCCGCCAGTCGCAACCGAAAGCCCTCCGGCGTCAGGCCGGCGGGCACGTTGAGCCGCGGGAGGGCATACGGAGTGGCGCGTCCCGTCGGGGGCGGCATCCAGCCGCCCGTGACCCGGAGGCCGTGAGTGTAGCCTGCCGCCGCGGCCGCACGCTCCACGCCGGGAGAGCTGAGGCCGTACGGGTAGCTGATCACGGGCAGGACGCGCGCCCCGTAGCGCTGCAGCCACTCGCGCGGGCGGGTGAGCTCATTGGCCAGCGCGCCCTCATCCAGGGCGGCCAGGTTGGGATGACTCCAGGTATGCGAGCCCAGGTGCAGCCCAGGGTAGTCCAACGCGGCGGCGAGCTGCGACTCCGTGACGCAGCGGGCATGCGCCGGCGCCGGGACGATGCGCCCGCCGGTGACGGCCACCGCCTGCCGGATGCGCGCGTCCTGCCCGTGCCAGTCTCGCAACGCGCGGTCGCGAAACTGCCCGGCGCCGTCTCCTTCCGGCAGCTCGTCCCACCAGAAGCCATGCCCGCCCACGAAGGCCGGCGCCACGAAGACGGTTGCCGGCAGTCCCCGCCGCTGCAGTTCGGTGAGCCCGGCCGAAAGCGCACCCTGATACGCGTCATCGAAGGTGATCGCCACCCGCGGACGGTCCGACACCTCTCCCGGCCCCTCGCGCAGCAGGTCAACCAGGGGAAGCACCTCGGCCTGGTCGCGGAGCAGGTCGAGGTGGCGGGCGAAGCGGTCCTGGGCAAGGTGGAGTGACGCGTCCGCGGCCGGGGCAGCGCCGGTGGGGACGATGTTGTGGTAGGCCAGGACCAGCCGACGACGGCGGTGGCGGAGTCGCCCGATAGCGCCGAGGCCCGTCCCGAGGAGCGCCGTCTCGAGCGCCCGCTTGAGGACGGGGCGCATCAGGGCCGGCGTGGCGGCGTACGGAATCCCTGGCCGGGCAACACGGCCCCTGCCGGCAGGTGGGCCAACCCTCCACGACCCTGACGCGGCAGGACCACGGGCACCGGCTCGGCGCCCGGGACGTCGCCCGCCCCCTGCTCCTCGGCCAGCTTGCGCTCCACCGAGACGTAGAGGCCCGACATCAGGGCGGCCAGGACGTAGATCGGGTCGATCCAGGCAAAGGACACCAGCGAGCCCGAGACGGCGAAGGCGATCAGCGCGGCGGGCATGTAGCTGCTCATGCTCACCAGGAAGCGCTGCTCGGGGTCACCGCGGGCCCAGTGCTTGGGCATGCGGCGGCGGAGCTTGAACATCTGGTAGATGCCGCCGAAGACCAGGGCCACGAAGATCCCACCGCCGATGATGCCGGTCTCGACCAGCGCCTGCACGAAGGAGTTGTGGGCCGCGGACCACTTGATGCCGGCCATCGCGGGGTCGAAATTCCGCGCGGCCGCCATCGGGGAGTACATCCCCTCGGCCCGGCTGAAGTTGTCGATCCCGATGCCCGTGATGGGGTTGAGGCCAAGGTAGGTCATCCCCCGTTTCCACACCTGCCAGCGCCCGGTGGTGGAGGTGAGGTTGTAGTCGTCCGCCGGGGCAAAGATGGTGAGCATCTGATCCCAGTAGCCCGCGGGCGCCGCGAACACCAGCCCGAGCGACACGATGCCGACGAAGCCGAGTTTCTTGGCGGACGAGACGTTCTCCAGCAGCACCAGCAGCACGGCCACCACGGTGGCCAGCCCGAGCAGGGTACCACGGCTGCCGGTCTTGGCGATCGTGACCCCGATCGATGCCAGCATCGCGAGATTGAAGAGCTTGCCCTTCTGGGAGCCCACCTGGAGCATCATGATGCTGAAGACCATCCCGATCAGCACCACCAGGCCTAGGTCGTTGGAGTCGTAACTGTAGCCCGTCTGGATGCGCGCGAAATCGTCACCCTTGGCAATCTTCATCTTGTACACGAAGATCGACAGCCACGCCAGGAACGCGCAGGCGATGACGTACGACCAGACCATGGTGTAGAGGTCCCGGACGTGCCGGATCGCGGCCACGACCAGGAACCCGAAGATCAGCGTCTTCGAGTACTCATCGAGGATGAACGCGGCCGATCCCCCCATGGACAGCCCGAATGGGACCGAGAGGCATGCCGCCCCCCCGAGATAGGCCATCAGCCGGGTCGGCCACAGCCGCAACAGGTTCCCGCTGACCAGCATGCGCGGGTTGGCCACCGCGTATAGCGCGGCAAGCCCGACGAGCACCAGCGCGGGCCGGAACGGCTTGAGGAAGCCGTAGTGCTGGTGGATCCGGCTGATGGTCACGACCATCAGCGCCCCGACCAGCATGCGGAAGGCGTCAGTGGAAGGGAGCACAGCCCGCATCCGGCCCACGGCGGTGGGTGGCGAGGCCGGGTAGGCCGGCCCAGCGGTCAATGAGGGGTGCGTCGGCGCGCTCATGGCCCGTAAAGTAGCAACTTTCAGACCCCGGGATCCCTGTTCAGTTCACGGGCGGGCCATACAGCTTCGAGATTGCGGGCGACCTGGTCCCCAATGCCGGGGGCCGGCCTGCTCATGGCCTGCACTTGATGGCGTGTGATTTGCACCTTAGAGCACAGGCAAGATGTTTCAGTGTGATACATACTAGGTGATCCCTGCCGTTGAACCTCTGGCCGTGAGCCCCGCGTGAGCATTCCCCCCGGTGATTCCGCTGCCCCGTTGACGATCCTCATGGTCGGTGGCGGGAAGATGGCTCAGCATCACGCCCGGGCCGTGGCGCGTTGCGGTGTCCCGGCACGCGTGGTGGGGGTCGTGGATCCGTCACCCGATGCTCAGTCCGCCATGCGGGCCATTGCCCCGGATGCCGCCGGCTTTGCCACCCTGCCGGAGGCGCTCGCCGCCCTTCGGCCGGAGGTAGTTCATATCGTCACGCCGCCCGCCACCCACGCGGCGCTGGCGCGGACGGCGCTCGAGGCGGGGTGCCATGTCTACGTGGAGAAGCCCTTCGTCGAGCACGGCGCGGAGGCGCGGGCCCTGCTCGACCTCGCCGCGTCGCGCCAGCGGCTGGTCTGCGCCGGGCATCAGCTCCTGCAGGAGGCCCCGTCCCGGCTCGCCCGGGAGTTGCGGCCGGCGATCGGCAAGCTGGTCCACGTGGAGAGCTACTTCTCCTTCCGGACGGTGCGCCGGACCCCGGATGGCCGGGCCCCGCTCCGCCCCGACCTCCAGCTGATCGACATCCTGCCCCACCCAGTCTACGTCCTGCTGGCGGCGCTGGATGGTGAGGCGGACGGCCCGACCGAACTGACCGCGGTGGAAGTCGGCCCCCCGGGAACGGTCCATGCGCTGATTCGCCGCGGCGGAATCTCCGGGACACTGACGGTCTCCCTGCAGGCCCGGCCCGTCGAGAGCTTCCTCCGGCTGACCGGAACCAACGGCACGATCAACGCCGACTACGTGCGTGGCACCGTCCAGCGCCTGATCGGACCGGGGACCTCGGGGCTCGAAAAGTTGTTCGCGCCCTACCAGATCGCGCGGCAGCTGGTGAGTGGGACGACCCGTGCCATGGCCAGGCGGTTTCTCGGGGGTCAGCGCAGCTATCCCGGCCTGGCCGAACTCTTCGGTGCCTTCTACGGCGCGATCCGGTCCGGGGGCCCCTCGCCTGTCTCCCCCGAGAACATTGCGGATACCGTCGCCTTCTGCGAACGCATCGGGGTCGCGCTCGCCACCTACGCCGAGCAGAGCCGACCCAAGCCGGTCCCTGGCGGGACGGGCCGGGCCGGGCGGGTGGTGCTCACCGGGGGCACCGGCTTCCTCGGGAGGGCCACTACCAAGGCGCTCCTCGCCGCCGGACACCCCGTCACGGTGCTCGCGCGCCGCACACCGGCGCCCTGGGACCAGCTTGCCGGCGTGGACTACCGCGACGTTGATCTGGGCCGGCCGATCGACCCGTCGCACTTCAGCGGGGCCACGGCGGTGATCCATGCCGCGGCCGAAACGGCGGGCAGCTGGGAGCAGCACCAGCGCAACTCCATCGACGCCACCCGCCACGTCCTGACCGCCGCCCACGCCGCCGGGATCCGCGAGGTCGTCCACGTGAGCAGCGTGGCAGTACTGGCGCAGCCGCGGGCGGGCCAGGCCATCCGCGACGACGGCCCGCTCAAGGCCGACAGCAAGGGATCCGGTCCGTATGTCTGGGGGAAGCTCGAGTCCGAGCGGCTGGCCGTGACGCTGGCGGCCGAACTGGGCATGACGCTCCGGGTCGCCCGCCCGGGCGCCATCGTGGACTACGGCGACTTCGATCCTCCGGGCCGGCTCGGCAAGCGCGTCGGCGGATTCTACGTCGCCGTGGGCTCGCCGGGACAGCGCCTCGGGGTCGTGGATGTGACGTTCTGCGGTGAGGCGCTCGCCTGGATCCTGGATCACCCGGCCGAGGCGCCCGCCGTGGTCAACATCCTGCAGCCGGCGCTGCCCACGAAACGGGAGCTGATCACCCAGTTGCGATCCACCAACCCCGACCTCACGGTCCTCTGGCTGCCGGGGTTCATCCTGCACCCGCTCAGCTGGGCGGCGATCCTGCTCCAGAAGGTCCTGCGGCCGGGGCGACCGGCGATGAACGTCGCGTCGGTCTTCGCGGTGGATCGCTGGGACAACACCCGGTCCACCCAACTCGCCGCCCAGATGCGCACGCCGCCCGCCGAAGCGGCGGCGTCCGTTCCCCGCGGACTGGCGCAACAGACCGTCTAGGCGGCCCTAGCGGCGGGCCGGGCGCTCCGTCTTCTTCCAGGTGCGGTCCCGAAGCCGGAAGAGCGTGCCCATCGCCACGACCAGCCGCCACCCCGCGTAGACCGGCACCATCGCCAGCGCGCGCACCGTCCCCCAGGGGTCGGGATGCCGGGCAAGCACCAGGACCGTGGCCAGCACCAGTGGCAGGAGCGAGAGCGACGCCAGCACGCCGGCGGCCCGTGCCATGGGGTCGGCCCGGCAGGCGAAGGCCGCGGCCGTCACGACCATCACCGCCAGCACATGGAGGATCGGGCTCGGCGCGGCGAGTTCCGTGAGGGCATCAAGCTTCTGGAGCGGGCCGATCTTCGCACTGCGAAGGATGCGGAGGGCGTACTCGCCGAGGACCTGAAGCCGGCCGGCGAGCCAGCGCCGGCGCTGCGTCCCGCCCTGCTTGAGGGTCTCAACCTCGTGGGATCGGATGAGCGCGTGTCGCGCGTACCCGATGTCCACCCCGCGCGAGGTGAAATCGGCGTACATCTCCCAGTTCTCGGTGATGGAGAAGTGCTGCCAGCCCTCGGCCTCGAGGATGCGGGCCCCGATCACCATGCCATTGCCGGTGAGCGGGCAGTTGAGCCCGGCGCGCACCTTGAGGGGGTACGTCACCTCATAGCGGCAGCGCGCGAGCAGGCCGGCGAGGCGGGTCAGCCAATTGTCCCACTCGTTGAGCGTGGCAAAGTAGGACTGCACCAGGCGCCGCTCCAGGGGCATCTCGCCGCCCAGCGCCGTGACGAAGTCCGGGTCCACCTCGGTGTCGGCATCGATCACCACCACCGCATCCCAGCCCGCCAGCTCCAGCTTTCCGATGGCCCAGGCCAGGGCCTGCGGCTTGCCCCCCCGAGCCGGGTCCTGCCGCTCCCAGCACTCCGCCCCGAGCGCACGCGCCCGGGCCGCGGTGTCATCGCTGCAGTTGTCGGCAATGACCACCAGCCGGCGATCGGCCACTGGTCCCCGGAGCACGAGGAGTGAACGCACGCACCCCTCGATCATCGTGGATTCGTTGTGGGCCGGGACGAGGAAGATGAGGCGGGGTGTCCGAGGCGCACCCACCGACCCAGGGCGGCGCCGGACGAGGCCCCGGGCGGCCGCCAGCAGTTCCGACACGAGCGGCAACGCCAGCGCACTCGCCAGAAGCAGCAGCCCCGCACCGACGACCTGGATCACGAACACCGGAACAGCCCCCTTCGAGCGTGGTTGATACGGCCGGTTCCTGGTGGAACCCGTGCGCGCGCGGATTCCCATGCGTACAGACGCCCGCGGCCGGACCGGTCGCGGGCGAGACCCCCGCTGTGCTGCCCCTGCAATCTCAGTCGCGTGCTGGCTGGTACGGCAGCCCCGAGAGGTACACATCGTCGATCAGGATGCGGTCCTCCCGGGTCCTCGTGCCACCCATTCCGCCCCAAGTCGGGTTCCAGGTGTACATCGTGAATCCGTGGGGATGCTCCCGGTCGACGAAACGCATGTTGTTGTACTGGATGATCTTGTAACCGTCGATCCAGAAGGTGAGTTCACCGTTGGCCTGCCCGGGGCTGTTCAGCCGCAGTACGGCCTCCCAGCGGTGCCAGGCCCCCACCGTCATCAGCGGCCGGCGGTCGATGTTCTGCCGGGATTCATGATCGACATGTCCCTGCTGGAAGAAGGCCAGCTGGAATGCCCGGCCCACCGTTGCCTGCCGGCCGGAGGGAATGCCGAAGAACCCCTGGTTCACCGCGCGTGATGGCTCGGTGCCGTACCCGATGAACCCGAGCTTGGTGACGGCGGGCGCGGCCTCGAAGTCCTGGCCGACGATCTTGATCCACAGGGACAGGTAGAACGCCTGCTTCTCCGCCGCCCCGCCACGCTCGTCCCATCCATTCCAGTAGACGGGAGCCCGGCCGGCCAGCAGGCCCCGCGAATAGCGCGTGAGGATCACGCCCGGGGGACTGCCCGGTGCCTCTGCGTCCCGCATGAGCGCCATCGGTCGCTTCTCGGTCGCCCACATGCCCAGGTCCCGGCCGCGGCCCGGAAACGCACAGGCATCGTAGTGCGCGAACACGGTGAATCCCGGGGGCTCATGCTCTCCAGGCCGTGGGGCAGCGCGGGGAGCGTCCGCCGGGCACGGCCCTCCCTCATCCGTCGGCAGCCAGAGGCCCGGACGGCGACCGCGACCCTCGCCCGCTTCGGGGCTCCGAGGCTGATCCTGAGCGCAGGCCCCCGACGCCCCCAGCAAGGCGAGCGTCACCAGCAGTGCGCCCGACCCGGTGCCGTGCATCATGGCAATCCCGACATGTAGACATGGTCGATCATTACGAAGTCGTTCCGGCTCTTGGTCCCGCCGATACCGCCCCAGGTGGGGTTCCAAGTCCATTGGAAAAACTGGTTGGTGCGACCGGCAACCCGCCACTCGACGTTCGAGACGTCCGTAATCTTGATGCCGTCGATCCACATCTTGAACTTGCCGTCCGCCACACCGACCGTGTTCATCTCGTACACCGCCTCCCATTGGTGCCAGGCGCCGGAGGTCATCAACTTGGAGGTATTGACGTTCGGTCCGAGGGTCCGGCCGACGGGCGCCTGCTCGAGGAACTGGGTGATGAACGACGAGGCGATCGTCGGCTGATTCGACAGATTCTGGAGGGCGAAGAAGCCCTGGTTGATGCCGACCGACGGTGCGTCTGCGTAGCCGATGAACCCCAGCTTGGTGATGGCTGGCGCGGCCTCGAAATCCGGGCCCTGGAGCTTGATCCAGAGGGAGAAATAGAACTTGCTCTTCTGCCCGTTGGTGCTCCCCGCCGCGTCCCAGCCATACATGTAGACCGGGGCCCGCCCGCCGATCAGCCCGGTGGGGTAACGGGTTTGCAGCACGTTCGGGGGGCTCTCCGGCGCCGTCAGGTCCGGGGTCACGACCACCAGGTTGGCCGGGGCATAGGTCGGGTCGTTGTACCACGCCCCGAGCAGTCCGCCCAGGCTCTTCGGCGACGTAGGCAGCGAGCTGAAATTGTGCTCGGCGAAGGCGATGTAGCCCGCCGGTTCGTTCGGATGCGCGGAGGGGTTGGGAGGCAACAGCACGTCGGCAAAGAACGTCACGGTCGGCAGGCCCGCCGCCGACACGGTGACGGTGTGAATCCCCGCAAGGGGGCCGACCTGCCAGTCGGCAACGACCTCGCCCAGCGAATTGCTGATGCTGCTGGTATTGAGGAGGGTGCCGCCGTTGTTCACCTGCCAGAGGACGCTGGTTCCCGGCTTCGGGTTGCCGGCGGCATCGTAGACCCGGGCCTTGAGGGTGATGGGCAGTACCGAGTTCACCAGTCCCGACTGGTTGTTCCCGGTCAGGATGACCAGACCGCCACTCGGGACGCCGACCTGGAACGAGACGGTCACGTTCTGGCTCGGAACGCCGGACGTGGTGGTGGCCACCGGCACCGTCGCGGAGTACGTGCCCGCGCCCAGTGTCCCGATCGTCGGCGTGAGCACCAGGGTGGACGGCGTCGTCGTGGCGCTCAGGGTCGTGGTGAGCCAGCCGGTGGGCTGGCCGGCACCGTAGGTCACCGGGCCGGCCGTCAGCCCGGCGAGGCTGCCACCGCCCGAATTGCCCACGACCACCGTCCCGGGCGTCGGGCTGGGCTGGCCGGTCGTACCGGTGAATGTCACGCTGCTCGGTGCGAGTGTCATCGCGGGAGCGCCGGACACATCGAAGCGGACGCCGATGTTGCGGGGCGAGTTGCCGGCCACCGGGGAACTCACCGGGATGAGGGCCCGGTAGGTCCCCGCCGCGAGCGCCCCCGTGGTCGGCTGCACCGTGAGGGTCGCGGGTGCGGTCGTCGTGTTGAGGGTCGCGCTCAGCCAACCGGTGGCGCCCCCCGAAGTGTACGAGATTGTCCCGACGGCGAGGCCCGTCAGGGTCCCGCCACCCGAATTGGTCACCTGGACCACGCGGGCCGTGGGATTCGATCCACCTGTTTGACCCGTGAAATTCGCGTCGCCCGGCGCAAACGCGATGGCCGGCGACGCCGTCGGCGACAGCACCGTGAAGGTGATCGCGAGATTCTTGGTGGCCACCCCGCTGACTCCGGACTGCACGGGTACCGTGGCGGTGTAGGTGCCGGGTGCCAGTGCGCCGGTCTGCGCCGTCAACGTGATGGTGGCGGGTGCGGTGGTATTGCTGAGCGACGCGCCCAGCCAGCCGCTCGCCCCGGCCCCGTAGCTGGTGGCCCCCAGGGCGAGGAGGTTCAGGGACCCACCGCCGCTGTTCGTCACGCTGACGGCGATCGCCGCGGGATCGGCCCCGCCGCTGGTGGCGGTGAAGGAGGGTGTCGCTGGCGCCACGCTGATCGCGGGCGGCTGGGACGTCGGGCTCACCGTGAAGGCGACGGCAAACGTCGCCGGTGCCACGCCGACTTGCGTGCTCTGCACCCGCACGGTTGCGGTATAGGTGCCGGCCTGGAGGGAGCCGGTCGACGGCTGCACGGTCACCTGCGCCGGAGCGGTCGCCTGGTTGATCGAGGCAGAAAGCCAGCCGTTCGCACCCGCGCCATAGCTGATCGTTCCGACGCTCAATCCCCCGAGGGTCCCGCCGCCGGCATTCGATACCGAGGCGATCTGTGGCGGGGGATTCGCGCCACCGACGACGGCGGACACCGGCACCAGGGACGGCGAGATCGCGATGGTCGGCGGCGTGGAGCTGGCGCTGACGCCGAGACTGACGAGGATGGTGTCGGCCACCACCCCGGGGAGGGTCGAGCGCACCGGGATCAGCGCCGTATAGGTCCCCGTGGCCAGGCCGCTGCTCGTGGCCTGGAGAGTGATCGTCGCCGGCGCGGTGGAACCGCTCAGGCTGGCCGAGATCCACCCGGTGGCCCCACCCCCGTAGGAAATCGTCCCGAGATTCAGTCCGGAGAGGGTCCCTGAACCCAGATTGTCCACGTCGACGAACTGGGGGGCGGGATTGGCGCCACCCTGCGTCGCGCTCAGCGTCACAGACCCGGGCGATACCCCGAGCAGCGGCGTGGGCGTGACGGTGAGGGTCGCCACGACGTACTGCGTATTCACCCCAGTGACACTGGAGCCGATCGGCACATTGGCCACGTAACTGCCAGGCTGCAGGTCGGCAGGCGGGGTGGCCGTCAATACGACCGTTGTTGGCGTGGCATCGCCGGAACTGCCGAAGTCTGCCGAGAGCCACCCTGAGGAAATCGGCGCGTAGAGGATGGTCCCGATCGTCAGCCCATCAACCGTGCCCGGGCTTGCCGTGAGGTTGACCGCCTGAACCGCTGGCAGCGGCCCGCCGGGCGCATAGGTGAATGCCACGGTAGCCGGAGCCAGGTCCAGCTGCGGCACGGCGGTCGGCGGTGGCTGGCCTCCCGTCCGCGACTCGGCGGTGCACGCCAACAGTGCTCCCAGCAGGAGCGGCAATCCGTGCCATGCCCGGTGCGGGCGGTACCGTCGCAATGAACTCATGGATTCCCCCGAGTGCTTCCGCGCCAAGTCATCGAGCGCCCCTGGCCCGGGTTCCGTTCGAATACTACCCCGCCGCGGGGCGAGGTGAAAGGGAGTGCAGTCCCTCGAGCACGGCATCGATATCTCGTTGCTGGACATGGACATGAGTCGGGAGCGTCAGCAACGACTCCGCCAGCCACCCTGCCCCCTCCAGGCGCTCGCCAGGGGGCACCACCCCGCGAGTGAATCCGGGCAGGCGTGCCAGCGGCAAGGGGTACCCCCGGCCGACCCCATGCCGAGCCAGGCGGCGCACCAGCGCTCCGCCCTCCCCGGCCGTCCGCGGCAACAGGATCGGGAACCGGAGGTAGCCCGGTACGCCACCGCTCGCCGGGCACGGCACCAGGCCGGCCCACCCAACGGACAGCCCTGCCTGCCAGATCCCGGCGAGCCGTCGCCGCCCCGGCAGGGCCTCGCCCGCCAGGGCGACGGTCCGGGAAAGCAGCCCCGTCCCCACCCGGCTGAGGCCGCCACCGCTCCGCACCGGGTGGTAGATGGTTTCACCCAACCCGAGCATCGGCAGGGACGCCGGAAGCCAATAGCGGCCAGGTGACGAGAGGAGCGACTGCGCGATCGACTTGCCGAGGGCGGCCCAGCCACCATGGGCCACCGGCGACCGTCTGCCGATCGACGCCGCAAACGCCTCGTCGTTGGCCAGCACGAGGCCGCCCCCACCAGCGGTCAGCCCCTTGCCGCGACCGAAGCTGAGAACGGAGAGCGCCCCATGAGTTCCCACCGGACGTCCATCGTAGGTCGCGCCGACCCCCTGCGCCGCATCCTCGATCACAATCGCGCCGTGAGCGCTGGCCAGCTCTCGGATCCGCCGCATGTCGACGGGCAGGCCGAACAGATGGACGGCCACCACGGCGGACACCCCCGCCGCCAGTGCGCGCTGCAAGGACCCCCAATCGGGACCCAGGGTGGCCGGGTCGAGGTCGTAGAGCACGGCCGTTGCCTTGGCGCCGTCGCAGGCAGTGGCAAGGTCATAGCAGGCGTAGCCGGGCAGCGCCACGGCCCGCGGCTGCCGTGGTCCCAGGGCAGCCTCAAGGGCCCACGTGAGCGCGGTGGTCCCGCTGTCCGCCCAGGTCCAGGCGCGGGGTTGGAATTGTGCCTCGACCCAGGCATCGAGCCACCTGCGGGCGGCGGCATGGGCCGCGGTCGAGGCGCCGGCGAGCGCGGCGGAACCGAGCGCGCGCGCATCGATCGGGGAGTGTGCCGGTGACACCCAGCGTGGCGTCAGGGAATCCCCCGCACGATGCGCGGACCGAGGGCGGTGGCGAGGCCCAGCGGCAGCTTGCGCCAGACCCGGGGGCCCCAGGCGTACGCGCCCGCATCGGGGGAAGGCGTGGCGGCCTCGCCACCTCCCCGGGCCGCCTGGTACCACCACAGCTGTTCGTCCCGGCTCCCCCACTGGCTCTTGAACCGGTGGGTGCCGGCACCCGGCGAGCAGCGGCCGAAGTTGAACACGGCGAGCCCCTCGCGGCAGGCGCGCTCCATGAAGGCCCAGTAGAGCCCCATGTTGGGCGAGAGCTTGTTGTAGGCGTAGAGCGAGCTGGCCCAGGTCATCTCGAATTCCCGTCCCCAGGCGAAACCCACGCCGCCTGCCACGGGCACGTCGCCCAGCCAGGCACAGCCGACCCAGGTGTCCGGGAACACCGCGACGAGGCGCTCGAAGAGCCGGCGCGACTGGGTCGGCGTGCCGAGGTCGCGCATGTGCCGCGAATAGACTTCGAAGAACGGCCCCACCTGATCCGGGCCGAACCGCACCGTGATCCCCTCCTTGGCCGGGCGCCGGACCTGGCTGCGGAGCTTGGCCTCGAAGCCCTTCATCAGCTTGTCGGGGTCGGCCGGGAGGTCGAGGACGACGGTGATCTTCCGGTGCGACACCGGCAACTCGACCGGCAGCGCCTGTCGGCTGCGCAGCTCGAGCAGCTTCACGCCATCCGCGGCGGCGCGCTCGACCGCCCAGGCGACGAGGGCACGGATCGCGGCCGTGGTTCCGAGGGGCCCGCCGTAGTTCACGAAGGGCAGGGAGACGAGGTAGTGCCCGAACGGGACGCTTTTCACCCGCACCAGCGGGAGGACGCCGGCGAGGACGCCGTTGGCGTCACGCGCTTCCAGGTAGAAGCACTCGTGCCCGAATACGCCAGCGAACACCTCCCGCCAGCCGTAGCGGTGGAAGTGCGTCCAGCCCGCCTGGGCGGACACGAACCCATCCCACTCCGCCGCCGTCCCGGTGAACGGCGCGACCGCGATGCTCATCGACTGCCTCCGGCCGGCGCCCCGAATTCCGCCAGCATGCCGAAACGCTCGGCCACGCTGGTGAAGCGGAACTCGCGGAGCAGGGCATCCATGCGGGTCCAGGTGCGGCCGAGATTGCGGTAGTGCCGCAGCGCGGTCAGGCGGCCGCACGGCAGGCGGGGTTGCTCCACGTCGTACTCCCAGGGGTGGATATAGAACATCGCCGAGGCGCCGCGGGCGGCGTGCTGCCGGAAGGCACGCTGGATCAGCCCCAGTGGCAGCTGTCGCAGGTAGCCGCCGCCGGCAGCCGGGATCGTCATGCCGAGCCAGCGCAGGGTGGCCAGGGGAAGTTCGAGCAGGGTGCCGGCCGGGCGGGGGATGAGGAATGGCCCGTCGGGGACGCCCGGGTAGCCGTAGTCCGGCCGCCGGATCGGGAAGAGGCTCGAGTCGTAGCGGAAGCCCTCCTCGAGCAGCACGTCGAAGGCCCATTCGTGGCCTGGGACGATGGAGAACGACGGCGCCCGGAACCCGAGACAGGGCTGGCCGCTCACGGCCTCGAGGCGCGCCTTGGATTCCCGCAGGTCCTGGCGGAACTCCTCGGGGGTAAGGGTCGAGACCCGGCGGTGCCATTGCCCGTGCGAAGCCACCTCGTGCCCGGCCGCGGCGATCCGTCGGACGACGCCCGGATGATGCTGGGCCACCCAGCCCAGGGTGAAGAAGGTCCCGCGGACCCCTCGTCGCTCCAGCAGTTCGAGCAGGCGATCGGTATTGGCCTCGACGCGGCTGGCGAACTCGCCCCACCGGGCGCGGTCGACCACGCCCTCGAACGCCACCACCTGGAAGTAGTCCTCGACGTCCACCGTGAAGAGGTGGGGGGCGCCGGGTGTGGCGGGAAGCGAGGGTCCTGCGAGATTGCCGGTCATACCTGCCGTAAGTTACGCATGTGGGGCCATTTGCAGGCAAGCTTCAGGCCCCAAACGCAGCGGCCCCGGGGTGACGAACCCCGGGGCCAGTTCACCAAGTGACTGCGAAGGCGCCTAGGCGGCGTTCTGCTTCTGCTTCCGGCGGCGGAAGGCGCCCGCACCACCGATCCCGGCCAGACCCGTCGCGAGCAGGGTCATGGAGACCGGCTCGGGGGTGATGACCGTGCAGTTGCTCGGGATGCCGGCCGGAGTATCGCCAGTCCAGCACTCGGTCGCATTCCCGGTAGGACCGTTGACGCCGCGGATGACGATATCCGAGGTGTTCGGATCCCAGTTGCCCGAGATCTTGAAGCTGAAGGTCACCCAATCATTGCTGTTGCCGGTCAGGTCGGAGCATGGATTGGAATACAGGTCGACCCCGTTCGGGAACGCGCTGCTGGACCCGCAGCCGCTCGCCACGCCGTTGTCCATGTTGTTGCTGCCCTGGGAGCCGACCCGGAAATCCACGCCGAAGTTCACGCGGGAGTTGTTGGTCAGCTTCCAGCTGCCGGGAGTCGTCCCGGCCATGGCCGGACCGTTCACCGAGAGCGAGCCGAGCACGGCCGAGGCGCCGGTGGTGTTGTAGAACCCGATGCCGTTGAAGACGGTCCCGGCGTAGGTCCCGGCGCCATGACCCCAGGTCCCGGCGGCGTTGCCGCTCAGGTTCCAGAGGCGCACGGTCACGTTGGAACCCACGACACTGATGTTGACGGCGGCACACGTGGCAAACTGGTCGCCGCCGCAGACACGGTAGCTCCGGAACCCGTCGGCATGCGCCGCCGCGGGGAGAGCCAACGTCAGGGCGCCCAGGAGGGTGACAAACCGGCCGGTCTTCATTGTGACTTCCTCGTCAATTGGTGAACTATGGTGACACGCCGGTGCGGGCGTGCTTCCATCCGGTAATGCCGATCCAGAGAAAGGCGGCGGGGTAGAGCAGGCCCTGCGCCACCGTCTTGAGGATCGCCTTCTGGAGCCCTGCCTTCAGCTCCGGCTGGACCGTGGCCAGCGCCGTCGTGATCGTCCCGGCGTACAGGGCCAGCACCCCAAGGAGGAGGAGAGCCAGCAGGCCGAACGCCACCGCCAGACCCCGCACCATCGCCAGCCTGCCCCGTGCCACCGCCGAGCCGAAGCTCAAGCCGAGCCCCATCGCCAGCAGCGGCATCCCGCCCAGGATCGTCGTCGCGGTCCCGAACTCCCATTCGGCATCCCCGAACTGCAGGGGGTACCAGGCCAGCACCAGGTCTGCGAGCGCCACCACCGCGAATACGAGCCCGATTCCGCCGAGCAGGTACCACCCGGACTCCGGATTGGGGTCGAGGGTGGAGCGATTTTTCTCGTCCGACTTGATCAGGATTCGAGAACCGGTCATTTCTGCCCTGTCCGGCCCCCTTTGGCCACACCCTCTCTTGAGCAGGGTTCGGGCCAGAGTCTCGAGCGCAGACAGCCTCTGTTAAGATGATATTTAACAACAACTTATAGGATCTGCCCGAAGTCAGCGGCAGTGTGATCCCCGTCACTTGTTGTCGTGACACAACAACAACATGCCACTGCTAGGCGCCTCCGCGCCTCCGGAGCGTGGCCCGCCAGGCCGCGCCGGCCACCCAGAGGAGGGCAAACGGATACACCAGCGCCTGCACCACCGTCTTCGCCGCCGCCTTCTTGATGGGGGTGAGGGCGATGGGGTTCTGGACCACCTTGATCACCAGCGGGACCACCGTGGCGTAGAGTGCGAAGACCAGCCACATGAACACCGCGGTCAGGATGCACAGCGCCGCAACCGAGCGGGCCGTCCATTTCCGGCCCAGGGCCACGGCCCCCGCCGCCAGCAGCCCGAGACCGAGGCCGAACATGGGAAAGGTGTCGAAGAAGGTGCTTGAGGTGCCGAACTCCCACTCCGACTCCCCAAGGTCCAGGGGGAACCAGAGCGTGGCGGCGTTGACCAGTCCCATCAACAGGAAGGCCAGTCCGAGCACCACGAACATGCGCCAGAGCAGGACCTGATTGGGCGGCAGACTGCGTCGGTCACTCACCTTCCGCTCTCCTCTTCCAGGTGGGACGGCGGCTGGCCGGCGGGCGCCGAGCCCGCCGGGATAGGCCTGGCCGACACCCTAGTAGACCGTCAGGTCGGCCTGGACCCGTGGCTTGAGGCGCCAGGTCCCGGTGCCCGTAGGCACCAGCACGCCGTTGACGCGGAGCGAATCTCCGGGCACCACGGCCGTGGCCGGAATGGCCTGCACCGAGTCGAGCACCACCACCAGCGGCCCGGACCCGTCGTCGATGGTCACGGTATAGTCGGCGCCGGCGGTGGCGGAGTCGGTGACACTCGAGGCCTGGATCCGGACCAGGTCGGCGTCGCGCGCCCCCGCGAGCGCGGCGGCCGCCTCGGCGGTGGTCACGGTATCTGCCGCCGGGGCGGTCGTGCCCGGCCGCAGCAGCACGATGCGGGCGCTGTCCAGCACGGGCTGCCCATTCCGGACAGCGACGGTGCCCAGCACGCGGGCGGAGTCGCCGGGGGCCACGAAGTTCCCGACGGTGACCTGGGCATTCGTCAGTCGAAGCGCGCCCCCGGCATCGCGCAGGAACGCACTCGTGTCCCCGAAAGACTGCTGACCCGCCAGCACGGTCCCGGTGACGACCACCCGACGGCCCGCCGCGCTGGCCCGGACACCGGTCACGTCATCCGTGGGGTACCCAAGGCGGATCGCCACCAGCGGGGGATTCCCGCTGGCGGCGACCTGCACGGTGGCGGGCGTGAGGAAGCTGCGCAGTGAGTCGCCGAGGGCCGCCGTCGAGTCCACCGAGACCGCGTAGCGGCCGGGGACGAGGTTGTCGAAACCCACCGCCCCGTTGGCGTCCGTGGTGTCCACGGCGACGGTGTCGACCTGGCTCCCCGCGACCAGCAGGTAGACCCGGAGCCCCGCGACGAGTGAGTCGGGCAGGCTCAACACCCCGTTGAAGTCACGGTCCACGAAGAGCTGGCCCGCCATGGCCCGGGTGCCGGGGAGGTTGATGCCGAGACCATCGCCGCTGTTTCCGCACGCGGCGCCGCCAACGAGACTGGTGGCGAGGAGGGTCCCCAGCCAGACATGAGTGCGAATCGTACGCGGCATGGGATCCTCGTTCAGTACGCGAGCCGGAGGCCGAACCGGACCATCCGGGGCTCCGTGCGGCGGCTCAGGAACCTGCCGAACCGCGGATTGGCGATGAGTGGGAGCGTGACGTTGCCCTGCGGGTCGGTGGCAAGGGTCCCGGTCGGGTCAACCAGCACCAGCGCACGGTCCACGATGCCCACGGGGGTGGAGACCAGGTTGAGCACGTCCACCGTCAGTTCGACCCGCCCGCCCAGGGACCGCAGCGGCAGGCCCACCGCCGTGGAGAGATCGAGCGCGTGGTTGGCGTCGGAGCGGCAGCTGTTCCGCTTGGCCATGTGGCCCACCTGGTCACCCAGGCAGTCGTGATCGCCGATGACCTGGCTGAGCCCGGGGATCGCATCGTCCACGTAGGCGGGGTCGTTGCGGCCGGAGCCGTCGCCGTTGGCATCCACCCCCGGGCGGAAGCCGGGGGTGAACGGCAGGCCGGAACGGAAGCGGTAGCGCGCCGCCACGGTGACCGGCACGGAGCCCGCCGTCCGCCAGCTGGCCAGCAGCACGGCCCGGTGTGGCACGTCGAGGTCCGAGACCCCTTCGGCCCACTCGTGGCCGACCCGGTCCTCGGGGAATGGCGAGAGCGCGTCGCTCGGGTCGCCGGTCCAGCTGAGCAGCCAGTTGTCGCGGGTCCGGGAGAAGGTGTAGGACGCCATGAACGAGAGGCCGGCCGGCGATTCGCGACCGATGGAAACCCCGGCCTCGTAGTGGTCCTGGAAGCCCGTCGAGGCAAGGGCCGACACCAGGTCGAAGCCCGGGATCGCCCGGTTGGTGCCCGGACTGACCACCACCATCCCGCCATCCTGCACCAGGGTGCCGTAGACCGCCCGGCCCTCCTGGGTGAATCCCGTGGGCGCGGAGAGGATGTTGAGGTCACTCCGGCGCAGCAGGAAGTCGGTGTGGTGGTACCCGCCATATCCCCGGACGGTGAGGCCGCTGGCGAACGCCCTCGAGAGCTCGAGGTCGGCCTTGAACGTGCGGGGGTTCTTGTACCCCTTCGGGTCGGGACTGAACAGCGTGATCTGCTGTCCCGCCGCGGGCGCCAGCAGGGAGTCGGGCAGGGCTGGCCATGCACCGAACGTGCCGACCCCGCGCCGGATGACGACCCCGCCGTCATTCAGCCGGGCTTCGGCGAACGTCGCCGGGTTCAGGACGCCATACTGGCGGGAGAGCGCCAGCCCGCCGGTCCACTCACGGCTCGCTCCGCCTTCGAACAGCAGCCCGATGCGCGGGCCGACGTTGTTCTTGTCGTCCGGGACGCGGGCGTTGGGGATGCCGAACAATGCCCCGAACTGGGGATTGCCCTTGATGGGGCCGCTCACCTGCCTCGGGAATTTCTGCCGGTCCCACCGGATACCGCCGAATGCCGACAGGCCGGGGGACAGCCGGTAGATCACCTGGGCGAAGAGGGCCACTTCCTCGACACTCGTCCGAGTGTGGGTATTGCTGGCGTCCGCCACGAAGAAGGCGCCCCGCCCCTGGGAGAATCCGTCCAGGCTGCCGTAGGAGAAGATGCCCCCGGCCCCATAGAGGTAGTCCTGGTCCCAGGTGCCGTTCGAGTACTGCAACCCGAGCTTCGCCCGGTGCACCGCCCCGGTCCCGAAGCTGTACTGGAAGGTCTCGGAGAGGTCGATTGACTTGCGCTCGAACTCGGCAGGGAGCGCTGCAGAGGCCCCGATCCCGGCGCCATCGGCCACGAAATAGGTGGTGGGGATGCTTGAACCGGACCAATTCCGGGTGGTGCGCCGGATCCCGAACCGGATCTCGTTGGCCATGTTTGCGCCGAGCGTGGACACGACCGACACGATGGAGGAGAAGTCCCGGGAGTCCAGTCCGGCAGCGGCCCCGTTCAGCACCTCGCCCGGCGCTTCGGGACTGGTCTCGGTGTGCCGGGCAAAGTTGGCCCGGGTCATCAGCACGTGATTGTTGCTCAGCCGCCAGTCAACCCGGAAGCCGCCCGCCCCACCGACCGTATGGCGCACCACCGGAGCGACAAAGCGCCCGACCGAGCGGCCGAAGGAGTCCTCGGCAATGCGCGTGATGGTGCCCCGGAGCGAGGCGCCCCCCCCCGCGAAGGTGGAGGCATCGTTGTCCCAGGGGTTGCTGCTCGGGACATCCAGCGACTGGTACTCGGCGCCCACGATGTAGCTCGCCCGGTCAGGGATCAGTGTCCCCGATACCGTCCCCCCACCCATGAAGGAGCTGACCGAGGAGTCGGCCGGGTTCTGGATCGCCGGCTGGCCGATGGCCCCGCTCCAGGAGGCATAGGGCGCGAAGCGGAAACGGTTGGTGCCGCGGCGCGAGACGGCGGTGACCATGCCGCCATTCCCTCCCACCAACTCGGCATCCGGGACGTCGGTGAACGCCTGGGCTTCGCCGAAGAGCGCCTGACCGAAGACCGGCGTGCCCCCGGCGTCGGTGTCCAACCCCGGGTGCCGGAACCAGCTGCCCGCCAGTCCGTCCACGAGCAAGCGCGCGTGCGACTGGGGCAGGCCGCCAAACATGGTGGCAAAGCCGGAGGTCGCGTCGCGAGGGCCGGCGACGTAGGCCGCGTTCCGTCCGAGTTCCGCGATCTCAGACCGGGGTGTGAGGCCGGGCACCGAGGGAGCGGTGAGGACGCCCCCGATCGAAGGCATCGACCAGGCGAGGCGCTGCTCGGCCACCGCGGACTCCTCGACCTGTGAAATCGGTGGTGGGCGCCGGGCCACCCGGACGGTGAGTTGGGTCGACGCCGCGGCAGCCACGTCGATCCCGCGCTGCCGCAGCGGTTGATACCCGGCCTTCTCCACCAGCAACGCGTACCGTCCAGGGGCCAGGAGGGCGAGGGTGAAGCGCCCCCGAAAGTCCGAGTTCAGCCGACTCACGACGACGCCCGCGGCATCCTCGAGCGTAAGACTTGCACCGGGGACCGGGGTGCCGTCGGCGAGGGCGATCAGGCCCCCGAGGGAACCCTCGGTGAGGCTCTGGCCCTGCAGCGGGGCGCGCACCAATCCCAGCAACACGGCGGCCACCGTCAGGGCCAGACAGTGGAGGCGCCGCGGACGGGGAGCAGGCATAGGGGGTCCGGGAATAATTGAAAGAAAGGGCGGTCACTGTCGGGCAGAAGGATAGTGCAGTTATGATGCCAGCGGCGCAAGCGGGCCAAAATCTGGAGAAATGTGGCGCTCAAACCACGCTCGAGGTGGGGACTTCCCCTCACGCTGGCCTCCCTGGCCGTCATTGGCTGGTTCACCCTCCGCCCCTCGCCCGTCGATGCCGAGGCGGCCTCCCGGCTGCCCTGGACCTGCCTCTACCCTTGCGACGACTACGGGCTGCGCGATGCCGTGCTCAATGTCGCCCTCTTTGTTCCCCTCGGGCTGGGGCTGGCCGGGCTTCTCCGCCCCTGGCACGCCTTTCTGCTCGCCCTGTTGACGACGGTCGCGGTGGAGTTCACCCAGTATCAATGGCTGATCGGCCGTGATCCGAGCCTTCGGGATATCCTGACGAACGCGCTTGGGGGCGCTGGGGGAATCTGGTTGGCAGGGCGGTGGCGCCACGTTGTCCTGCCGGCCCCCCGGCTGGCGCAGGGACTGATGAGCGCCGCCGCCGCCCTCTGGCTCGCCACCACCGCCGCCACTGCCACCCTGCTGCAGCCCGACCTGCCAACCACCGTATACTGGGGGCAATGGGCCCCGGAACTTGGCCAGTTCGCCCCATGGGAGGGCACCGTGCTGTCGGCGACCGTGGCGGGGACTCCGCTGCCAAGTGGCCGCCTGCAGAATTCGGGCAGCATCCGCACCCTGCTGCTGCAGGACTCGGTTCTGGTGGAGGCCCTGGTGGTCGCCGGCCCGCCCTCTCGAGATTTCGCCCCGATCGTGAGCGTGTTTGACAGTGACCAGCGCGAGATCTTCGTGCTGGGCCAGCGTCGGGCGGACTACTTCTTCCGGATGCGCACGGGGCTCAACGCGATCGAACTGGGCGAACTGACCGCGCTGCTGCCGGACGCCCCCATCGCCCGCGAGGGGGACACGCTCCGGATCCGGGGAGGCGTAGTCCACGGGGCCTGGTATGTGGCCGTGGAGGCCGATAGCGGGCTGGTTGAGCGATGGGTCCCCTTCGAGGCCGGCCTGCTGTGGGCGGGGCTCGTGCCCTACCACCCGGTGCTCGGGCCGCTGGCCGCGCTGTGGTCCGGGCTGTGGCTCGGGGCACTGCTCTTCCCTGCCGGGTACTGGGCCGGCCGCGCCCGGGTGCCGGGGCTGGTCGTCGCCGTCGGCGGGGTGGCCGGGCTCTGGCTGATCAGTGTGACGGCCGGGCTGGCCACTCCGCCGGCGGCCGAATGGCTGGGCACGGCGGCGGGTGGCCTCGCGGGCGCGGGATTCGGCCGCTGGAGCCTGGAGCGTGGCGGACGGGCCTCACCGGCCACCTTACATTAAGGCCATGGCCCTTCCCTTCCGCCGCCGGATCCTGCTCGCCCTGGTGGCCCTCGGCACGGTGCCCACCGCCGTCGCGGTGATCGGCTGGGCGCTTGCCGTGCGGCCGCCCGTGGGCGGTCTCGCCACCACGCGCGAGACCGTGGAGTCGCTGCGCGAGACCGGCCGCACGCTGGTGCAGACCGTGGATTCCACCCGGCTCAGCCGGGACGAGCGCCGGGCCCTGGCCGCGCACAGCCAGGCCCTCAACGAGGCGCTCTCCCGGGTGAAGCGGCAGGAGACCTATGCCACCTACTACTCCGCGGTCTATGCCGCGATCATCCTGGGCCTGGGCGCGCTGGTGCTCTACGCCTCGGTGCGGGTGGGTGGGTACCTCTCGCGCCAGCTGAGCCGGCCGATCGACGAACTGGTGGGCTGGACGGGGCGGATCCAGCGGGAGGAGGCGCTCCCGCCGGACGTGGACGAGGGGGGCGCCCCCGAGTTCGCCGCGCTGCGCGGCGCCTTCCGCGAGATGGCCACGGGACTGGCCGAGGCGCGCGCCCGGCAGCTCGAGGCCGAGCGCCTGACCGCCTTCCGTGAGGTGGCGCGGCGGGTGGCGCACGAGATGAAGAACCCGCTCACCCCGATCCGCTTTGCCGTGAGTGCGCTGCGCCGGAACGCGCGGCCCGACCAGCAGGAATCGCTTGAGGTGCTCGCAACCGAGTCCGACCGCCTGGAGCAGCTGGCCCGCGAGTTCACCGAGATGGGCCGGCTGCCGGAAGGTCCGATGGCCGAGGTGGACCTCGGGGAGCTGCTCGCCGAACTGCTGCGCAGCAGCGTGCCCGCCGACGTCCCGGTGACGGTGCACTGCGACCCCGTCACGCCCCGCATCACCGGCCACTACGAGCCGCTCCGGCGCGCGTTCAGCAACCTGCTGCGCAACGCCGTGGAGGCGGGCACCGGCCCGGCAGGCATCGAGGTGAGCTGCCGACCGCTGGGACAGAACGGCGCCGAGGTGCGCATTGCCGACCACGGCCGGGGCGTCGCCGAGGATGTGCGGGACCGCCTGTTCGATCCCTACGTCACCGCCGGCAAGGCCGACGGCACCGGGCTCGGCCTCGCGCTGGTGCGGCAGACGGTCGAGGCGCACGGGGGCCGGGTGCGTCACGAGCCCACGCCGGGCGGCGGGGCCACCTTCGTGGTCACCCTGCCCCGGGTCCGCCGCCCGGCGGCCTAGGCGCGTCCCCCCACCGGTCCGTCTACATTTGAGCGCATGGCCCACCGCATCCTGATCATCGACGACGAGCCCAACATCCGGCGGATGCTGGCGGCGCTGCTGCGGGCCGAGGGCTTTTCGGTAGAGGAGGCGGGTAGCGGCAACGCCGGCCTGCTCGCCCTGGACCAGCTCGAGCCCGACGCGATCTTCCTCGACCTGATGATGCCCCCGGGGCCGGATGGCCTCGAGACGCTCACCCAGGTCCGCGCCCGCGGCGTCGACGTGCCGGTCATCATGATGAGCGGCAAGGCCCAGCTTGCCGACGCGGTCCGGGCCACCCAGCTCGGGGCCTTCCAGTTCCTCGAGAAGCCGCTCAGTCCCGAGGCCGTGCTGGTCACACTGCGGTCCGCCGTGGAACTGGGCCGCACCCGGCACCAGAACCGCGCGCTCCGCGAGGCGCTCGAGAGCCGGGAGCAGATGGTGGGCGCGAGCCCCGCGCTGGGCCAGGTGCGGCGGCTCATCGAGCAGGTGGCGCCCACCGATGCTCGGGTGCTCATCACCGGGGAGTCGGGCACGGGCAAGGAGCTGGTGGCGGCGGCGATCCACCGGGCGAGCCGCCGCGCCACCGAGCCGTTCGTCACGGTGAACTGCGCCGCGATCCCCCGCGAGTTGGTCGAGTCCGAGATGTTCGGGCACGAGCGCGGCGCCTTCACCGGCGCCACCGAGCGGCGGCTCGGCCGCTTCGAGCTGGCCGATAGCGGGACCCTGTTCCTCGATGAGGTGGGCGACCTCAACCTCGAGGCACAGGCCAAGCTGCTGCGGACCCTCGAGACCGGGGTGCTGCAGCGACTGGGCGCGGAACAGCCCACGCTGGTCAACGTCCGGGTACTCGCCGCCACCAACCGGCAGCTGGAGCAGGCAGTGGCCGCCGGTCAGTTCCGCGAGGACCTCTTCTTCCGCCTCAACATCTTCCCGATCCACCTGCCGCCGCTGCGCGACCGGCTGGACGACCTGCCGGCGCTCGTGGCGCACCTGGCGCGTCGGGCGCGTCCCGGGAAGCCCCAGCAGTACGCCAGCGAGGCGCTGGCGCAGCTGTGCCAGCACCACTGGCCGGGCAACATCCGCGAGCTGGCGAACGTGGTGGAACGGCTCGCGATCATCGGCGGCGAGACCATCGGGCCCCCCGAGGTGGCCTCGATCCTCCCCGGGGCCGCGCGGCGCGCCGACGGCCCCGCCCCGCGGCGCCAGGGTGAAGCGGCCCAGACCCCCGCGGCGGGCCTGCCGCTCACCGATGCCCTCGATGAGTACGAACGGTCGCTCATCGCCGCCGCGCTGGAACAGGCGGGGGGCAACGTGGCGGAGGCGGCCCGGGTGCTCGTGACCGACCGCGCCAACCTCTACCGCCGGATGAAGCGCCTCGGGCTCACCGCCCGGGCCGAGCCGGCGGTGGAGGACCGGTGAGCGCCCGCGCGGCGCGACGGGCCCTCGGGCTGGCCGGTGCCCTGCTGCTGGCCGCGCACGGCGCGGCGGCGCAGGACAGCGTCATCGTCATCGACCCCGACGTGCCGGGCGCCGACTCGGGTGTCTCCGGCCTCCCGCCCGAGGTGCTGCAGGAACTGCTGGCCACCTGGAACGACAGCGCCACCATCCGCCTGCCCGGCGGCCTCACCCTGCCGGCGGGCAGCCGGCTGGAGGGGACGGTCGCGAGCTTTCGCGGCACCCTGCGGGTGGCCGGGGAGATCCGCGGCAGCCTCACGGTGATCAACGGCGACCTGGTCCTCCTGCCGGGCGGCACGGTGCGCGGCCCCATCCTGGTGGCGGGGGGCCGGCTCACCCTCGGCGCCGGCGCCGTGCAGGAGGGCGAGGCACGGGTCTACTGGGATGCGGCGTCCGTGACGCGTCAGTCCGACGGCACGCTCGGGGTTCGCGAGCGCCGGCGCCCGATCGGCGCCCTGGCCACCGCGGAGCGGACCTTCCAGTCCGGCCGCATCGCGACCACGCTCCGGCTCACCACCACCCAGACCTACAACCGCATCGAGGGACTCGGCATCGTCTTCGGGCCCGCCTTCGAATGGCGACCGGGACCGCGCAGCAGCGCCACCCTGGACCTGCGCGGCATCCTGCGCACCGCCCCCGACAACTCGCCCTTCCGGCGCGACCTCGGCTGGCTGATCCGCACCGACTGGCGCTTTCGGGGCGCGCGGGGCTTCGGATTCGGGGCCCGGACCTACTCGCTCATCTCGGGGATCGAGGAGCACACCCTCCCGCGCGACGAGATCGGGTGGAACGCCTTCCTGTTCCAGCGCGACAACCGCGACTACTTCGCCAGCGAAGGGGTCGGGGCCACGGCCTACGCCTATCTGCACCCGCGCCTCCGCGTCGACGGTGCGCTGCGCTACGAGAAGCAGGGCTCGGTGCGCGCCAACGATCCCTGGACGCTGTTCCGCAACAGCGACCGCTGGCGCCCGAACCCCCTGATCGACGACGGCCACTACACCATCCTCGCCCTCTCCGCCGCGTACGACTCCCGCAACGTCACCGACGCCCCGTCCTCCGGGTGGTGGCTGCGGGGCAGCGTGGAGCACGCCTCGAGCGACGACGTGGCGCCGGTCGCGCTGCCGCAGGCGGTGCGGCACCCGCTGCCCACGAGCGACTACGGGTTCAATCGCTTCACCCTCGACCTGCGACGGTACAACCGGCTCTCGCCGGAGGCCCAGCTCAATGCGCGAGTGTGGGCCGGCGGGTGGCTCTCCGGCGACCCCCTCCCGGTGCAGCGCCGGCTGTCCCTGGGCGGCACCGACCTCCTCCCCGGGTACCTGTTCCGCTCCCTGGATTGCGCCCCAGCCGGATTCGACGACCCCTCCCGGGCCGCCCTGTGCGATCGGGCCCTCGTGGCGCAGGCGGAGTTCCGGCACCGGCTCCGCCTGCGCGCCGGCTACACCGTCCGCGACCGCGCCCACCAGGAGCTCGACCGGTTCATCGGGTTCGAGGACCCCGAGCTGGTGGTGTTCGGTGATGCCGGCTCGGCGTGGCTCGCGGGGGACGGTCCCGGCCGGGTCCCGTCGAACCGGATCCGCGCCCTCACCGAATGGAAGGCCGACGTCGGCGTCGGGCTCGATGCCGGCGGGATCGCCGTCTATCTCGCCAAGTCGGTCACGGACGGCCAGCCGGTGCGCCTGTTCCTCCGGCTGGACCGCCGGTTCTAGGACGTGTCACGGCGGATCGCCTCCGTCCTGGGATGGCTGGCCCTGGTGCCGGCCGTCCTCGCCGCCCCCACCGCCATCGCCGCCCAGGACAGCGCGCAGGTCGCCCTCGAGGTCGGCGTCACCGGCCCCGCGCACGATCCGCTCGTCCGGACCCGCAACCTCCTCGAGGACACGCCCTGGCTCTCCGCCCTGCGCGAGGGACTGCCCGTCCGCCTGCAGTACCGCCTCGAGACCTGGCGCTCCCGCGAGGGGTGGCTCGATGAGGTGGACCGCACCCTCGAGTGGACCCTCGTGGTCCGCCATGAGCCGCTCCTCGACCAGTTCTCGGTGACGCGCCTCGGCCCCGGGAACCTCTCCACCACCCGACGGGTCGGTACCGCGGGCGCCCTGGCCGAGGTGCTGGGCCTGACCTACCAGTTCCGGATCGGGCCCAAGGTGGCGGGCCGGTACTATTACTCGGCCTCCCTCGACGTGGTCACCCTCTCGGAGACGGACCTGGAGAAGTTCGAGCGGCTGCTGCGCGGCGAACTCGGGGGGGAGAACAACGGCGGCTCGTTCGTGGACCGGGCCCGCCGCCTGGTGCTGCGGCTGGCCGGACTGCCCACGCTGCAGCGCAGCGGGCGGTCCGAGGCCTTCGAGGTGAAGTAGGGCGGCGGCCCGGGCGCGGGCGGGGCGGCCAGCCGGCGGCATGCGAAAGGGTGGGGTCCCGGTCCCGGGGCCCCACCCTCCTGCCATTCCGGACCCCGGCCGGTCAGCCGCCGAGGGCCTTCAGCGCGTCAGTGCCGTAGAAGAGCTTGATGTACTTGGACTGGGTGGAGGTGAGGCGGCGCACCGCCCAGGCCAGGTGGACAAAGTGCGGCTCGTGCGGATGGGTGTGGGGCTGCATGCCGCACTCCTCCGGCAGCCGGTTGCCCTTGCGCGTGTTGCAGGTGGAGCAGGCCGTCACCACGTTGGTCCACTCGTTGGTGCCGCCACGGGAGAGCGGGACCAGGTGATCGCGGGTGAGGCACTCGCGACCCCGCAGGTCGAGCGGGGAGCGGTCGCAGTACTGGCAGCGGTAGCCGTCGCGGGCGAACAGGAAGGTGTTGGTGACCTGGCGGCGGAAGCGGCGGGGGACGTGCACGAACTTGACCAGTCGGATGATCGCCGGTTTGGGGAGGACGAGGCGCTCACTGCGCACCACGTCCCGTCCCTCCGCTTCGACGATCTCCGCCTTGCCCTCGATCACCAGTCTGAGGGCGCGCCGCACGGGCACCATGGTCAGGGGCTCGAACGACGCGTTGAGCGCCAGGCACCGCACCAGGGGCAACACTCCACCGTAAGGGGACCTAGAATCGTACTCCGGCGCGCCCGCGCGGCGCAAGCAACGGTCCGGCTAGCGGGTCAGCGCCGCCAGCCGCCCCTCGACCAGCTGCCGCATCCGGGGGTTCTTCGCGATGATCAGGAGGGTGTCGTCGCCCGCCAGGGTGCCGATGATCTCCTTCCACCCGGCCTGGTCGAGCGCAGCGGCCACGGCGGGCGCTCCCCCGGTGGCGGTCTTGATCACGATGAGCGGCCCGGTGCTCTCCAGGCTCACCATCAGGGTGGGGAGGATCTGGCCGAGGTCAGGCCGGAGCGAGCCCTCATGCGGGTTGGCGTAGTACGACCCGCCCTGGGGGTCCACCAGCTTGGCGAGCCCAAGCTCCCGGATGTCCCGCGAGAGGGTGGCCTGGGTCACCGAGATGGACTCGGTGGCGAGGGCCTCGCGAAGGTCATCCTGGCTCTGGATGCGGCGTTCGCGGACGATGCGGAGGATCGCCGCGTGGCGCTGGAGTTTCATGCGCGGGGGAGCTCCCGGGAGGCTGTCAGCGCACGACGCTGCAGCGGGTTGGAGTCAGCGATGGGCGCCCGGGGTGCACGCGGCGTCCCACAGTTCAGCCGGCGGCTGATAGCTGACAGCACTCAGCTGTCACAGCCTCTCCCCACGGAACCGTGGACGGCCCGCGAGGCAGGTCAAGAATATCGCGTCCCGGCCGAGGGACAAGACGGCATCCGGAATCCGTGACGCGGCGGCGCCCGGCGGCAGCCGGGCCGCCACCACATCTCCCCAGCGTCCCGGGGTCAGGCTCCCCACCTCCCCCTCGAGGCCGAGCGCCCGGGCGGCACCGGTCGTGACCAGCTGGAGGGCCGCCACCGCGCCCAGCCCCGCGAGGGCCTGCGCGGCTCGGGCCTCGGCCAGCAGGTCGAGCGGCGCCACGCTCGCCACCGAGTCGGTGCCCACCCCCACCCGCAGTCCCGCCCCGAGCAGGGTGGCCAGCGGCGCCGCACCATGGCCGTGCCGCGCGTTGGAACGTGGGCAGTGTGCAGCCGCGACCCCGGCGTGCGCCAGCCGCGTGACATCCTCGGCCGAAACCCGCACCAGGTGGATACAGAGCGTCCGGGCCCCCAGCACGCCATGCGCCTCGAGCCAGGCCACCGGAGTCCGTCCGGGGAGCGGCGGGAGGGGAATGCCCCGCGCCTCCCAGGCCCGCGCGAACCCGCCGGCGGCCTCTCCCAGCAGCTTCGATTCGTCGGCGGATTCCGCCAGGTGCACGGCGAGCGGCAGGTTGCGCTCCGCCGCGAGCCGCGCGGCGCGGGCGTAGAGGGCGCCGCTCACGCTGTAGGGGGCGTGGGGCGACAGGCCCAGGCGGACCCGGGCCGAGGTGAACCGGGCCAGGTCGTCGAGGCGCCGGGCCGCGGCGGCGATCGCCTCCTCCGCCTGCGCCGGGTGGGGCCCGAACACCTCGTGGTACGCGATGCCGCTGCCGCGGGCCTCGGCCAGCGCCTGGATGACGGCGCCGGAGTCCCCGGTGTCGGCCACGGTGGTGACGCCGGCGGCCCAGCAGTCCTCGAGGCCCCGGCGCGCGGCCGCGAGGAAGTCGGCCGGGGTCCGGGCGGCCTTGAGCGCGATGATGTGCCGGATCCAGGCCGGGAAGTCGGCCTCGGGCACCTGCCCGTCGAATCCGGTCAGCTCGAGGTGGGTATGGACGTTGATGAACCCCGGGAGGAGCACCATGCCCGGGCAGGCCTCCTCGGGCACCCCGGGCGGCGTCGGCACCGCCTCCGCGGGGCCCACCGCGGCGATGCGCCCGTCCGGCCCCACCAGCACCGCGCCACCCGCGATGGGCGGCGCGTCCATCGGCACCACCCAGCCGGCGGTGAACCGCCGGGCCTCCCCGGTCATTGGGGGGTGTTCTGCAGCGGGTTACCGCCGGTGGCGGGCCCGGCACCGGCGCCCCACGGATTGTGGATGGGGCAGAAGTCGCGGGGTTCGGTGCCGATCAGGAAGGACTCGACCGCCAGGGAGTCCTTGGGGCAGAAGGGCGTGAACTTCCGGCCGGTCTGCCGGTCCACCTCCACCACGGTCAGGCCGTCGGGCCGCGGCCAGCCGGAGGGGATGGGACGGCGCTCGTAGACTTCCTTCATCATCATGGCCCACGCCGGTGCGGCGAGCCGGCCACCCTGCGCGTTGTCCATGATCTTCTGCGGGCGGTCCATGCCCATCCAGACTCCCGCCACGAGGTCGGGCGTGAAGCCGATGAACCAGACATCGGCCCCATCGTTGGTGGTGCCCGTCTTGCCGCCGGCGGGGATCGGGCCCAGCTGGCTGCCGACGGTGCCGGCGGCGGTGCCGCGGCGCACCACATCGCGCAGGCCATCGAGCATGAGCCAGGCGAGCGCCGAGTCCATGACGACCTCGGAGCGGGGACGCGGCTGCCAGAGCACGTTCCCCCGGCGGTCCTCCACCCGCTCGATCGCGTAGGGCGTGGTGCGGACGCCCAGGGTGGCGAAGGGGCTGAAGGCCGCGATCATCTCGAGCGGGATGACGGAGGCGGCGCCGATGTAGGTGGACGGGTACGGCGGCACCGGCGTGCTGATGCCGAAGCGCGCCGCCTCGCCGACCACGGCCCCGGGGCCGATGTCGTCCCCCACCCGGATCGCGGGGATGTTGCGGCTCTCGTAGAACGCCTCCTTGAGCGACATGGGGCCGGCGAACTTGTTGTCGTAGTTCTGCGGCTCCCAGGCGGGCTCCCCGGGCGTCATCTCCATGCTGAGCGGGGTGTCCTCCACGATCTCGGACCAGGGATGGCCGGCACGCAACGCCGCGGTATAGACGATCGGCTTGAAGGTGGAGCCGGCCTGGCGCACCGCCTGCACCGCGCGATTGAACTTGCTGTCGTTGAAGTCCCGGCCGCCCACCATGGCCAGCAGCTTCCCGGTCCGGGCCTCCAGCACCACGACCAGCCCCTGCAGGTACGGGGACTCCGCGGGCAGCCCGGTGTCGTCGCCGCGCTTCTCGAGGTAGTCGGCGTAGGTGGGCCGGGGATACTTGCCGTAGCGGGCCTTGTTGCGCTCGATCTCGTCGAGCTGCCGGGCCAGCGCCCGCTCCGCGGCCTGCTGGATGTCGAGATCCACGGTGGTGTAGATCCGGAGCCCGTCCTTGTAGAGCTGGGACCCGAACCGGGTCTGCAGCTGCTGCCGCACGTACTCGGTGAAGTACGGCGCCACCTCGCTGAAGTCGGAGCGGGTGGAGAGGAGCAGCGGGTACGCCTTCCACCGGTCGGCGTCCTCGCGGGTCAGTACCCCCTCCTCGGCCATCAGCTCGAGGATCAGGTTGCGGCGCTCCACCGAGAGGTCGGGATTCCGCCGCGGGTTGTAGCGCGTGGGCGAGCGCGGGATGCCCGCGAGCGTCGCGGCCTCGGCCACGTTGAGCTCCCGGGCCGTCTTGCCGAAGTACCGCTCGGCCGCCGCCTCGACGCCGAACGCGCCGTTGCCCAGGTTGATCTGGTTGAGGTAGAACTCGAGGATCTTGCCCTTGTCGAAATTCGACTCGATCTCGAAGGCGACGTGCATCTCGCGCAGCTTCCGCTTGAGGGTGCGGTCCTGGCCGCTGATCTCCTCGGGGAAGAGGTTCCGCGCGAGCTGCATGGTGATCGTGGAAAACCCCTGCATGCGCCCCGCGCCCGTGAGGACATAGGCCACGGTGTGCTTGACCGCGCCCAGGGCCCGCACCCAGTCCACCCCGCCGTGCTCGTAGAAGCGCTTGTCCTCCACCACCACGAAGGCCGCCACCGCCGCGGGCGAGATCTGCGGCAGCGACACCACCGTGCGCCGCTCGGCCCCGAGGTCGGTGATCAGGCGGCCGTCGGCGGCGTAGACCTTGGAGGCCTGGGCCGGATCGTAGGTGCGGACCAGCGGGGCAATCGAGGGACACGCGCTGTTGGCGCAGGCGCGGGTCCAGGCCGCGATGACCACGCCGAGCCCGAGCATGAGCACGGCCAGCAGCGCCGTGAGGATGTTGCTGCGGATGCGCGGCGTGTACCACCACCGCTGGAGGGTGCTCAGGGGACGGAAGGCCATGCCGGGGAATCTAGGCGGGTCATCCGGCGTCCAACACCTCCCGCGCCGCATGCCTCGGGGGCCTCGGGCGGGCAGGGCCCGGCCCGCACCCGGGCGCCGCTTGCGGCGCACCCGGTGGCCGCCCTAGGATTGGCGCCCATGCGCACGCTCCTCGAGATCCTGACCGCCCGCGGCTTCGTGCAGGACGCCACGCCCGGGCTCGCCGCCCGCCTCGCCACCGGTCCGGTCACCGGGTACGTCGGGTTCGACCCCACCGCCGACTCCCTGCACGTCGGCAACCTGGTCCCGGTGATGGGCCTCGCCTGGCTGCAGCGGCTGGGGGGCACGCCGATCGTGCTGGTGGGCGGCGGCACCGGGATGGTCGGCGACCCTTCGGGCAAGCGCAGCGAGCGGCCCATGCTCGACGTGGCCCAGATCGACCACAACGTGGCGCGCATCCGCCGCCAGCTGGAGCAGTTCGTGTCGTTCGAGGGGCCCACCGCGGCCCGGGTGCGCAACAACGCCGACTGGCTCCGCCCGCTCGGGCTCATGGACTTCCTGCGCGACGTGGGCAAGCACTTCACCATCAACTACATGCTGCAGAAGGACGCGGTGAAGAGCCGGATGGAGACCGGGATCTCCTACACCGAGTTCAGCTACATGCTGGTGCAGGCGTACGACTTCTGGCACCTCTGGAAGACCGAGCGCTGCGAGCTGCAGCTGGGCGGGAGCGACCAGTGGGGCAACATCACGGCCGGCACCGAGCTGATCGGCCGCCGCGAGGGCGCCGCCGCGCACGGCCTCGTCTTCCCGCTCCTCACCAACGCCGCCGGGGGCAAGTTCGGCAAGAGCGAATCGGGGAACGTCTGGCTCGACCCGGCGAAGACCTCGCCCTACCAGTTCTACCAGTTCTGGCTCAACACCGACGATCGCGACGTCGAGCGCCTGCTCCGCTTCTTCACCTTCCTGCCGCTCGAGGAGATCGCCGGGCTGATGGCGACCCAGGCCGCCGACCCCGGCAGGCGGCCGGCCCAGCGGCGCCTGGCGGAGGACGTGACCGCCCGGGTGCACGGTGCCGCGACGGCGGCGGGCGTGGTGCGGGCCAGCCGGCTCCTGTTCGGCGGGCTCGAGCTGGCCGAAGCGGGGGCGGACGTCTTCGAGGTGCTCGCCACCGAGATCCCCACCACCACCCTGCCGCGCGCGGAGCTGGCGGGCCTGGGCATCGTGGACGCCCTGGTGCGGGCCGGACTCGCGGCCTCCAAGGGCGAGGCCCGGCGCGGCCTGCCCCAGAAGGCGTACTCGCTCAACGGGCGGCAGCTCAGCGAGGTCGAGTACACCCTGGGCGAAGGGGACGTGCTGGCGGGGCGGTACCTGCTGCTGCAGAAGGGCAAACGGAGCTACGCACTCGTCACGCTCGCCTGACACTGCTGGCCGACACGCCCGGTGGTCACGGGCGCTGGCGCCGGCGCCACGGCGCATGAATATTCGCCGGGCCCGGCGCACGGATGCGCCGAGCCCTGTCGGTCTCACCCCCCCTGAAGCGGAGCAGCCCATGCAAGGCGAGTTCATGAAGTTCCTGAAGGAGTACGGCGTCATCGGCCTCGCCATCGGCGTGATCATCGGCGGCAAGGCCGGTGAACTGGTGAAGACGATCGTCGACGGCCTGCTGATGCCCATCGTGGGCCTCGTCCTCCCCGGCGGCGCCTGGCAGACCTGGGCGGTCGGGCCGTTCCAGATCGGCCCGGTGCTCGGCGCGCTCCTCAACTTCGTGATCGTGGCCTGGCTGGTGTTCATGTTCTCGAAGAAGGTCCTGAAGGAAGAGACCGTCACCAAGAAGTAGCGCCGGCCGGACGGCACACGGGGGCGCGCACCGACGGTGCGCGCCCCCGTGGTGCGTCGCGGCACGGCCTACCAGCGGGTCCGGCGGGTGCCGCGGGTGGCCTTGCCGCCCAGCAGACCGCCGAGCACGCCGCGGACCAGCTCCCGCCCGACGGAACGGGCGATCGTGGTGCCCAGGGCGCCCAGCACCGCCGCCCCGAGCTTGGCCCCGGTGGACATCCTGGGACGCCCCGCCGCGGGCGGCGCGGGCGCGGGGCCACGCGGTTCCGGCCCGCCGGCCGGCGCGGGGGCCACGGGCTTCGTGAGGCGGCTGGCGAGCATCTCCCGGGCGCTCTCCCGGTCCACGGCCTGGCCGTACTCCGCCAGGAGGTCCGACTGCTGGATGTCGGCCGCCAGCTCCTCCGGCGTCAGCGGCCCCATCCGCGATGACGGGGGGATCAGCCGCGCCGCCACCACCGGGGTGGGCACGCCGCGGGGATCGAGCGCCGTGACGACCGCCTCGCCGATGCCAAGGGAGGTGAGGGTGGCCTGCAGGTCGTAGAAGTCGGTCTTCGGGAAGGTGCGCACCGTGGCCTTGAGCGCGGCCTCGTCGTCCGGGGTGTGGGCGCGGAGGGCGTGCTGCACCCGGTTGCCGAGCTGGGCCAGGATGTCGGCGGGGACGTCCTTCGGCGTCTGGGTGACGAAGTACACCCCGACCCCCTTCGACCGGATGAGCCGCACCACCTGCTCCACCTGCTCCAGGAAGGCCTTCGACGCGTCGTTGAAGAGCAGGTGTGCCTCGTCGAAGAAGAACACCAGCTTGGGCTTCTCGAGGTCGCCCGCCTCGGGCAGGGCGTGATACAGCTCGGCCAGCATCCACATCATGAAGGTCGAGAAGAGCCGGGGCTTGTCCTGCACGTCGCCCAGCTCGAGGCAGGTCACCACCCCCTTGCCGTCGCGGGTGGTGACCAGGAGGTCGTGCACGTCGAACTCCGGCTCGCCGAAGAACTGCTCCGCGCCCTGCACCTCGAGCTCGATCATCTTGCGCAGCAGTACGCCGACCGTGGCCTGGGACATCCCCCCATAGCCCTCGAGCTGGGCCTTCCCCTCGTCGCCGGAGAGGAACTGCAGCACGGCGCGCAGGTCGGCCAGGTCGAGGAGCGGCAGCCGCTGGTCGTCGCAATACTTGAAGACGAGGGTGAGCACGCTGGTCTGGGTCTCGTTGAGCCCCAGCACCTTGGCCAGCAGCAGCGGCCCGAAGCTCGAGACGGTGGCACGGAGCTGGACCCCGAGCCGGCCGGAGAGGCTCACGAACTCGACCGGCACCCCCGCCGGGGCCCAGGACCAGCCCACGTCGCCGGCGCGCTGGGTGATGCGATCCCCGGGCTGCCCCGGCATGGCGAGACCCGACAGGTCGCCCTTGATGTCCGCCACGAAGACCGGGACGCCCGCGGCGGAGAGCTGCTCGGTGAGCAGCTGCAGGGTCTTGGTCTTGCCGGTGCCGGTGGCCCCCGCGATCAGCCCATGGCGGTTGGTCATGGCCAGGGGGATGCGCACCTTGGGCTCGCGGTGCAGGAGCGTGCCCTCGAGCGCGGCGCCGAGGACGATGGCCGGGCCGGCGAAGCCGTAGCCGGAAGCGAGCTGGTCAGCGAGTGTGCCGGGCATGGGAGCGTGGGCCGGTGAAGGGAACCGAGAAACGGGAAACGGGCCGGGAAATCTACCGCCCAACCGCCCAACCGCCCAACCGCCTAACCGCTCAACCGCCTGACCGCCGCAGCACCCGCTCCAGCACCTCGGTCACCCGCCCCATTTCCTCGAGGGTGTTGTAGCAGTGCGGGGCCAACCGGAGGGCGCCCTCGCGCAGGCTGCAGTAGATGCGGGCCTCGCGCAGGGCACGGTGCGCCTCCTCGAGCCGGGGCGGCGCCACGCAGATGATGCCGGAGCCGGCGGCGCCGGTGGGCGAGGTGACCCGGACGCCATGGTGGTCGGCCCAGGAGAGGATCGGCCCCTGGAGCGCGGCCAGGTGCCGCGCGATGGCCTCGACACCCAGCTCGGCCAGCAGGCCGAGCGAGGCAGACATGCCGACGAAGTCCTGGTACGGCAGGGTGATCAGCTCGAAGCGCCGGGCGTTCTCGCGCAGGGCGTCCTGATACTGGGTCAGGCGGCTGAAGTCGTCGGTGCCCTCGAAGGCCATCCAGCCGGCGAGCAGCGGCTCGAGCGAGGGGATGAGCTCGCGGCGGACATAGAGGAAGCCGCTCCCCCAGGGCGAGAGCAGCCACTTCTGGGCACCACACGCCAGGAGGTCCACCGGCGTCTCGCGGACATCCAGCGGCAGCTGGCCCACGGCCTGGATGGCATCCACCACCAGGTACTTGCCCAGTTCCCGGGTGACCCGGGAGAGCCGGGCAAGGTCCACGGTGTAGCCGTTGGCGAACTGGGTGAGCGACACCGCCAGGCAGCGCACCCGGGGATCGGCGAGGCGTTCCACCAGCCGGTCCTCGTCGGGCCAGCCGGCACCGGTGGTGGGGACCAGCTCCAGCGACACGCCGCGGTCGGCGAGGCGCTTCCAGGGGTAGACGTTGGCGGGAAACTCCCGGTCGCTGGCCACCACGATGTCGCCCGGGAGCCACGGGAGGGCGCGGGCGGCGACGCCCAGCCCGTAGCTGGTGTTGGTGGCGAGGGCGATCTCGTCGGTCGTGGCACCGATGAGCCCGGCGACCGCCTGCCGGGCGGCGTCGAAGGCCCCGAAGAGGTCGTCGTGGGTGAGTTCGTGGGGCCGGGCGCGGCGGCCGAGGAAGGCCTCCCCGGCGCGACGGGTGCGTTCGGGCGTGGGCCCGATGGAGGCGTGATCCAGGTAGGTGGTCCCGTCGGCCCAGGGAAACTCCTGGCGGCGCAGGGCGGCGATGTCGTAGGTCACTCTTCTCAACCCTCCGGTCACCCGCGTACGTTTCGGCGGTTCCCCAACTCCGGTGGAAGAAGGTAATGGCCTTTCGCGGTCCGTTCACGCTGGTGCTGAGTGGGGGCGGCCTCAAGGGGCTGGCCCACATCGGCGTGCTCCGGGCCCTGGAGGAGCGCGGGCTGCAGCCCGGGCTGGTGGTCGGGAGCAGCATGGGCTCGCTCATCGCGGCGGCCTGGGCCTCCGGGATGTCGATCCCGGAGATGACCGAGCGCGGCCTCGCGGTGCGGCGCAAGGACATCTTCCAGGTGGCCCACGTCGACATGGCGCTCAAGCGCATGCGGGCCCCGGCGGTCTACCGCCGGGAGCCGCTCGACGCGCTGATCGACAGCCTGGTGGGTGCCCGCACCTTCGACCAGCTCCCCCGCCCGCTGCTCATCAACACCGTGGAGCTCAATTCCGGCATGCAGGTGTTCTGGGGGCTCCCGGGCCTGCGCCACGCGCGGGTGGCCGACGCGGTGTTCGCATCCTGTGCCCTGCCCGGGATCTTCCCGCCCCGCGAGATCGACGGCCGCTGGTTCGTGGACGGCGCGGTGACCGAGAACATGCCGGTGCAGATCGCCGCCGCCCAGGGGGAGGGCCCGGTGATGGCGGTGGACGTCGGGGCCACCAGCGCGCTGCGCAGCAACGTCCAGCACGACGGCTTCGCGGCCACCTACATCCGCGGGCTCGAGATCGTGATGCAGACGATGATGGAGAGCCGGCTGCGGCACTGGACCGCGCCCCCGCTGGTGCTGGTGCACCCGCGGGTCGAGCACGTGTCGCTGTTCGCCTTCGGCCACAACCGCGAGCTGATCGAGGAGGGGTATCGCGCCACCGCCGACCTGCTCGACCAGCTGGGGCCGGAGTTCGACCCGGACGGCCACGGGATCCACCCGCAGCGCAAGGTGCAGATCCGGGTGGACCGGGAGCGCTGCGTGGGCTGCAGTGCGTGCGTCATGCACGCACCGTGGGTCTTCGAGCTCGACGAGGACGGCCGGGCCGTGGTGCGGCAGCCGATCCAGTCGTGGTCCCCGCTCGACGGCGCCTACGTGCGGAACTGCCCTACCTACGCCATCAGCGCCCGCCTCGCGCCCCCCGTCCGGCCCTGAAGGCCTCGGCCGCGGCCGCGAGGTCGCGCACCACCCGCGGCCAGCCGAACTCGCGTTCCGCTCGGGCCCGGGCCGCCTCCCCGAGCACCCGCCGCCGCGACCGGTCGGCCAGCAGCTCCGCCACCACCCGCACCGCCGCCACTTCCGTGAGCGCCTCCACCAGGAACCCGGTGACGCCGTGGGTCACCGCGTCCTCGGTGCCGCCCTCGCGCCCGGCGACCACGGGGAGCCCGCAGGCCTGTGCCTCGAGCAGCGACAGGCCGAACCCCTCGACCTCGTCGCCCTCCCGCCGCGAGAGCCCGAGGTACACGGCCGCCGCGCCGTACAATCCGGGGAGGTCCTCGTCGGGCACCCGCCCGAGCCAGCGGACGTGGGCCGCCACCCCCAGGTCCGCGGCCTTCCGCTGGAGTCGCCCGGCGTCGGGTCCGGTGCCGGCCACGGCGTAGCCCACATCGTGGCCCGCGGCCCGCAGCGCCTGGAGCACCTCGAGCCCCGTGTCGACGCCCTTGTGCGGCATGAGCCGCGCGACGGTCAGGAGCCAGGGGCGGTGGTCCAGGCCGCACCGGTCGCGGAGCGCCGCCGCGGTGGCCCCGGGTCGGAAGCGGGCGGTGTCCACGCCGGGCGTCACCACCCGCAGGTGCCGGGCGGCGTCCGCGACCCCGAGCTCCTCGGCAAGCGCGGTGAAGCGGCTCGCCGTCCAGCGGCTGATCGCCACCGTGCCCGCGGCGTCCCACAGCAGCGCCGCGGCCCGGCGCCGGCGGGCGGGATCGGCCGCGGCCTGGCGGGCCAGCCGCTGCAGGTCGAGGCCGTACACCATGAGCCCGTAGGGCAGCCCGCGGCGCTGGCCGACCCAGCGCGCCACATGGCCCGCCGGCTTCACGTTGCCGGCCCACAGGAAGTCCGCCCGGCGCGCCAGCCGGTCGGCCCGCCAGGCCCAGCGCGCGAGCCCGGGGAGGGTGCGCAGCCGGTCGCAGGCCACGCCCACGCGGACCACTGGCGTGGCGATGCCGGCGTCGAAGGCGGCCGATTCCGGGAACCGGCCGGTACACACGGTCAGCGCGCCCGCCGGGGCATGACGCGCCACCTCGCCCAGCAGCCGGGCGATGCCGCCCCCCTCCGGCGGGAAGTCGCGCGCCAGGAGCAGCGCGCTCACTCGCCCAGCACCTCACGATAGAGGGCGATCGTCGCGTCAAGCGTCCGCTCGAAGGGAAAGTCCTCGCGCGCCCGGCGCCGGGCCTCCACGCCGAGCGTGGCCCGGCGCGCCGGGTCCGCGAGCAGCGCGTCGATGGCGGCGGCCCACGCCGCTGCCGCCATCGGCTCCACCAGCACCCCGTCCAGGCCGTCGCGGATGATGACGGCGTTGCCGGTGGCGCGCGACGCGACCACCGGCTTGCCGAGCGCCATCGCCTCGAGCACCGCCTGGGGGAGCGCGTCCCAGCGGGAGGGGTGCAGCGCCACGTCGATCAGCTCGTAGAACGGTCGCACGTCGGTGAGGAACGGGAGCCGCACCACCAGGTGACGGTCGGGGATCGGCGGCAGCGGCCCGCTAAGCGCCTCGCCGTGCAGGCCGGTGAGCACCAGCAGCACCGGCGTCCGCACCAGGGCCAGGGCCTCGAGCACCACGGCCTGGTCCTTGGGCCGCGCCACGACCGCGAGCGTAGGGCGCGTGGCCGACCACCCGATCCGCTGCCGCCAGGTCTCCACGTCCTCATCGATGACGGGGCGGTCGATCCGGTCCAGCAGCACCCCGTTGGGAATCACCCGCAGCTTCTGCGGCGGGATCCCGGTCGCCGCGAGCCGGGCCGCCACCGGTTCGCTCAGGACCACCACGCGGCGCGCCACCCGGCTGGCCAGCCAGTTCTCGAGCCGCGTGGTGCGCGGCCAGGAGCGGCGGGTGAAGATGGCGGGCACCGGCAGCCGCCCGCTGAGCCCGAGCCAGGTGAACGCCTCGCGATCCCGTGACCCGTGGGCATCGACGAGGTCCACCGGGTACTCGGCCAGCAGGTTGGCGAGGGCCCCGGCATTCCTGAGGCGCGTCCCGGTAGCCAGCGGAATCGGGTGCACCTCGAGGCCGGCCTGCCGCGCATCGGCCTCCACCCCCGACTCGGGGGGGCAGACGAACCGGACCAGGAGCTGGCGCGCCGCGAGCCCGCGCGCCATCCGCAGCACCGAGTTCACCGCCCCCGAGCCCCCGCCCTGGTGCAGGGAGATGAGCACCCGGAGCGGCGCTTCCGCCGGGGCCGGCACCGGTCCAGCTTTCGCCTCACGCATGCGCATCCTGATCGTTGGTGCCGCCGGTGCCGAGCGCACCGAGCAGTCCCTGGCCCGCGCCGCCCGGCGCCTCGGCCACGAGGCCCGGGTGCTGGACGCCCTCGGCTGGCGGCGGCGCCTTGGCGAGGCCGGGGGCCTGGTGCTCCGCTGGCAGGCCGACCGCTTCGCCGCCGACCTGGTCCTCTGCACCCGGCACGCGGCGAGCGCCGGCGAGCGGACGCTGCGCCACCTGCTGCGCGGCCGGCCGAGCGCCTTCTGGTACTTCGACGCCCTCCAGCCCCTGCCCGACCGCGTGGTGGCGCTGGCCCGCGCGGTGGACGCCGTCTACGCCACCTACGGCTACCAGGTGGAGGCCTTCCAGGCCATGCGCCTGCGGGCGCAGTTCCTGCCGCAGGGCGCAGACCCCGAACTGGACCACCCGGCGGACACGGCCCCCGCGCCGTATCGCTGCGACCTGGCCTTCGTGGGCTCCGGACACTACCCGCGGCGGCATGGGATCCTGGCGGAGCTGGCCCGCCACTTCGCGCTGCAGGTACGGGGCCCGGGATGGGACGCACCGGCGGTCCCGTTCCCGGTGGCGGGGGGGCCGGTGCGTGCGGCGGAGTTCGCGCGGGTGGCCCGTGGCGCCCGCCTCATGCTCGGCATCGACGCCCTCGAGGCGCAGCGGCGCGAGGCGCGGGGCGGCACCTCGAACCGGCTGTGGCGGGTCCTCGCCGCCGGCGGGTGCTATCTCGGCGAGTACGTGGACAACGTCGAGGAGTTCGCGCGCCACGGGGTCCACGCGCTCTGGTACCGTCACCCCGCGGACGCGGTGGAGCTGGCGCGCGGCGCGCTGGCCGACGACGCGCTGCGCGCCCGGCTGGCGGCCGCCGGCCGCCAGCACGTGCTGGCAAAGCACACGTATGCCCACCGGCTGCAGTCGCTGCTCGCGGGCCAGGGCTACACCTCCACGTAACCGGCGCGTTCCAACGGCCGCCACCCCGTCAGGCGCTCCACCGCCAGGGAGGCGAGCAGGGCCACGCGGCGCGCGTCCCAAGGGCGCGGCCCGAAGGCCACGGGGCCGGCGGCCCGGCGCCGAGCCAGCCACTCGTCCATGACCGCGGGGTGCCGCCCCGTGAAGGGACGGAGGCCCACCTCCCACGGCAGCGCGGCCCCGAGAGGTGCGCGCCCCGGGCGCCCGGGGTGGTACAGCGCATTGTCGATGTCGCGCTTGGCCGCCAGCGCCCCCAGGGGGCGGGCCCAGCCGTAGTGATGGTAGGTGGCCCCGCTCCGGCGCACGCGCGGCTTGCCACGCCCATCGGCCTGGCGGAACCCCTGTGCGTCGGCGTGGCTGCGGAGCCCGCGGCCGAGTCGGAGCGCGCGGACCTCGCGGCGATACCAGGAGCGATTGCCCGTGACGTGATCCGGGCCACCATAGAAATGGAGGAAGTCGACCAGCAGCCCCTCCACCCGGGCGTCGTCGTGGGCGGCGACCAGCGCCTGGCGGAACGGCGCGACACCGGCGTCATGCAGCACTTCGTCGGCCTGGATGTAGATTGCCCAGTCACCGGCGCAGGCCTCGAGCGCGCGGTTGGTCTCGTCGGCCAGGAGCCCGCTCCCGGCGGATGCATCCCAGGCGCGGTCGAGGATCCGCAGCCGCGGGTCCGCGAGGCCGGCGACGAGATCACGGGTGTCGTCGTCGGACCGGCCCACGTTCACCACCAGTTCGTCCACCAGCGGCAGGACCGAACGCAGCGCCTCGACGATGGGAAAGTCGAGTCGCACCGCATTCGCCACCAGGCTGACACCGACGACGCGCATCGCAGGGCCTTCGCGCGGGGAAGAGACGGCGGAAAGATATGCGGATCGCGCTGGTGCATCACACGCGGCTGCCGGTGGAGGGCTACGGCGGCACCGAGCGGGTGGTGGTGGCCCTGGCCCGCGGGCTGGCGGAGGCCGGCCACGAGGTGATCCTGCTGGCCCCGACCGGCACCCGGGTGCCCGAGGCCCGGGTGATCCCGCTCGACCCCGGCCGGTTCGGGGACCAGGCCTTCGACCTCAGCCCGCACCTGCCACCGGGCACCGACCTCCTCCACGCCTTCTACCCGCTGCGCCGGCCCCCGTCGCTGCCCTGGGTCTGGACCCTCGAGGGCACCACCAAGCCCGGCACCATCCGCCCGCCCAACACCATCTACGTGAGCGCCGACCACGCCGCGCGGCACCAGTCCACCGCGTTCGTCTACAACGGCCTCGACCCCGCCGACTTCCAGTTCCGCCGCGCCAAGGGCGACTACGACCTCTTCCTCGGGCGGCTGCACCAGAGCAAGGGCTACCAGTGGGCCATCGCGGGCGCGAAGGCCGCGGAGCGGAAGCTGGTGGTGGCGGGGGGGTGGCGCCCGTCGCTCTCGCGCTACGTCCGGTTCGTCGGCGAGGTGGGGGGCGCGGCCAAGGCGGAGTGGCTGGCGGGGGCGCGGCTCCTCTGGATGCCGGCGCAGTGGGACGAGCCGTTCGGCCTCACGCTCATCGAGGCGCTGCTCTCGGGCACCCCGGTGCTGGGCACCCGACGGGGGGCGCTGCCCGAGGTCCTGAGCCCCGAGGTCGCGGAGTGCGGTGACACGGTGGAGGAACTGGTGGCCCGGATCGGCGCCGCCGCGGGCAAGGACCCGGCGGCGTGCCGCGCCCGGGCCGAGCGGTACTTCACCCATCGGACCATGGCCGCGGCGTACCTGCGGATGTATGCCGGCTTCCTGGCAAGCGGGGTGCTCCCGGCGGGGGAACGGGCGGCCGCCGGGCCGGCGGGGGCCTAGGCGCCGGCCGGGGTCCCGGTCACGGCGCCGAGCAGCGCCGACATCCGGTGCATGTAGGTGTGCTGGCGCAGCGTCCGCTGGCGGGAGTTGGTGGCCAGCCGCTGCCGGTACTGGTCTTCCTGGATGGCGCGCTTCACCTGTCCCTTGAGCTGTTCCGCGGTGGTGAAGGTGAGCACCTCCGAGCCCTCGTCGAAGTGCATGGGCAGGTCGGCTCGCGCGTCCACCACCTGGGTCACGCCGATCGCGGCCATCTCGAACAGCCGGCGGTTGACGGCGGTCCCGCTGCCCGTCGGGTCATCGGCCTCGAAGCGGTGGATGTTCACCCCGACGGTGGCCCCGGCGTAGGCCCGCACGAAGTCCTCGGTGTTCGGCAGCTCGCCCCGGCAGTAGTCGCGCAGCGAGGTCTTCCGCCACCCCGGCCCCCACAACGCCAGCCCGAACTCCACCAGCTCCGACAACAGCCGCTCCCGCCGGGCCGTGGCGGCGCCCGCAAAGACCACGTTGGCGCGGAAGGGCCCGCGGGCGCTCAGCGGCTTGTGCACCGAGGGGTCGCAGCCCACGGCCAGGAAGTCGGTGTGCTTGACCCCCTCGCGGTCAAAGGCCTTCACGATGCCGCTGCCGCCCACGAAGACCTGGTCGTACGCCATCGCCTCACGGGTGGCGGCGTTCAGGTCGGTCACCTGCTCCCCCAGGAGCTGGACCCAGCGCGCCTTGAAGCCGGGCCGCACCTGGTCGACGACCTCCCCGGGCACCACGCCATGGCCGGCCACCAGGACCACGTCGGGCACGTGCTGCTCGAGGGTGGAGCGGAGGCGGTGCTCCAGGTCGCGACGGACCAGCCGCTCCAGCCACCCCGCCCGCTCCGGGTCGAGGTGCACCAGCTGGGTGCCGAGGCGCTCGAGCGCGCGGCGCCGCAAGGCATTGTGCGCCAGGTCGGCGTCGTCGATCGGCGCGACGTACAGGAGGCGGAGGCCGGCGAAGGGAGCAGTCATGGGGCGATAGGGGACAATTTATCAGCAAATTGCCCGTCGCACAGCCGCCGGTACCGGCCGCCGCGCGCATAGAGCTCCTCGTGGCTGCCCCGCTCCACGATGCGACCCTCGTCCACCACCAGGATGCGGTCGGCGTGGCGCACCGTCCCGAGCCGGTGGGCAATGACGAGGACCGTGCGGCCGGCCATCAGCCGCACGATGGCGTCCTGCACCAGGCGCTCCGACTCGGCATCGAGGGCACTGGTGGCCTCGTCGAGGATGAGGATCGGCGGGTCGCGGAGGATGGCGCGGGCCAGCGCGATGCGCTGCCGCTGCCCGCCGGAGAGCCGGGTGCCCCGCTCCCCCAGCAGCGTGTCGTACCCCATCGGCAGCTGGGCGATGAAGGCGTCCGCATGGGCGGCCCGGGCCGCGGCCTCGATCTCCGCCGCGCTGGCGGAGGGGCGCCCGTAGGCGATGTTGGCCCGGACCGTGTCGTTGAAGATGGCGGTCTCCTGGCTCACCACCGCCATGAGCGCCCGAACCGATTCGCGGGTGAGTGCCGGGAGCGGCACCCCGTCCAGCAGGATCCGCCCCTCGGTCGGCTCGCGGAGCCGGGGCAGCAGCTCGGCGATCGTGGTCTTTCCCGCGCCGGAGGGCCCTACCAGCGCCACGGTCTCCCCGCGCGCCAGGGTGAAGTCGATCCCCTCGAGCGCAAAGGCCGCGTCCGGCGCGTGACGGAACCCCACCTGCTCGAACCGGATCTCCCGCGCGAACCGCGCCGCGGCCGCCCCGGCGCCGTCCCGCTCGGCCGCCGGCAGGTCGAGGATGTCGAACACCCGCTCGGCGCCGGCCAGCGCGAGGGCCATCTGGCCCGGGAACTGGGTGATCGCCTTGAGCGGCGCCATGACCCGCAGCGCCGCCACGATGAACACCAGCAGACCCTCGGGCGACAGTGAGCCGCCGCGGACGCCGGGCGAGGCGCCGGCCGCGATGAGCAGGACCAGCAGCAGGCCGCCGAACAGCTCGCTCACGGGACTCGTGAGGGTGGCGAACTGCTGGGTCCGCACCACGGAGCGGCGGTAGCGGTCGGCCTGGGCACGGAAGCGCTCCCCCTCACGCCCCTCCGCCCCCGAGAGCCGGATGAGCTTCACCGCCCCGAGCCGCTCGCTGAGGGTGGCGGTCATCTCGCCCGCCTCCTCCGCGCGGGAGCGTGCGTGGCGCTTGAGCCGGCGGATCAGCAGCCGGATGCCCACCAGCAGGAGGGGCGCGGCGGCCAGGGTGAGCAGCGTGAGCCGCCACGACAGCTGCGCCAGCACCAGCAGCGTGGTGAGGATGAGCACCGCGTTCTGGAAGAACGAGGCGAGGCCGGCGCTCACCGCCCCCTTGGCCTGGTCGGCGTCGGTCATCACCCGCGCGACCACCTGCCCGCCCCGGGTGCGCTCGAGCCAGCCCAGGTCGAGCCGCAGCAGGTGTTCGAACAGCGCGCCGCGGAGGTCACGCACCAGCCCCTCCTGCACCCGCACGCTGGCCAGGCCGGCGAAGTACGCGAGCCCGTTCTTGAGCAGGAGGGCGCCCCACAGCAGGGCCACCAGCCGCACCGTGATGGCGGCCGGGGTGAGCCCCGTCAGCAGCGGCCCGAGCAGTTGGTCCACCAGCCGTTCCAGCCCGCCCGGCGCGGCGAGGGCGCCGGCGGAGCCGAACAGGTGGCGGAGGAGGGGGATCAGGAAGAGGATGGTGGCGCCGTCGAGCACCGAGGCCAGCGTCGTGGCCGCGATGCCGAGGGCCACCCGGCCACGGTAGGGCCACAGCCAGCCGACGAGCCGCCGGGCCGTCGAGCGACCGGCGTCAGCCACCCCGCCTCGCCGTGAGCAGCGCGATCGGCAGCACCATCTCCTCCGGCGTGACGCCGCCATGGAGGAAGGCGCCCCGGTATCGGGCCTGGTACTCGCGCAGCTTGGTCGGGTACACGAAGAACCGGTCGCCGGTGGCGAGGAGCAGCCGGGTGCCCGGCGGGCGCGGCGGCAGGCCCCACGCCGGGAGGTCGTCCACCGCCACGGCGGCATCGCGTTCCTGGGTCTTCAGGTCCTCACCGAACTTGTAGCGCAGGTTCTGGGTGGCGTCGCGCCGGGCGAAGATCGTGGCCGGGGTGTGGCAGTGGATGGAGCCGTGGTCGGTGGTGAGCAGCACCGGGACATTGCGCCGCTCCGCCTCGCGCAGCGCGGCCCACAGCGGCGAGCGCTCGAACCAGGTCCGGGTGAGGCTGCGGAGCGCGGGGGTGTCGCGCGCCACCTCGAACAGCGTGGAGTTCTCGGTGCGCCCGTGGGTCAGCTGGTCGATGAAGTTGAACACCAGCGCGGTGACGCCCTCGGCCGCGAGCTGGGCGGGCAGCCGGGTGAGCAGCGACTCGCCGTCGGCGGCGGTGAAGACCTTCTCGTAGCGCACCGGTACCACCCGGCCGTACCGCAGCTCCAGCTGCGCCGCGAGCAGGGACTGCTCATGGGCGTTGAGGCTGGTCTCGTCCTGGTCCTTCCACCACCCGGGATAGCGGGCGGCCAGGTCGCGGGGGAAGAGGCCGCTGAAGATCGCGTTCCGGGCGAATGGCGTGGCCGTGGGGACGATCGAGAAGTAGTAGGAGGTCTCGACGTCGAACCGGGTGCTGATCAGCGGGCGGATCGCCTCCCACTGGTCCAGGCGGAGGCAGTCCACCACCACCAGCAGCGCCTTGCCGTGCTGCCGGAACGCCGGCTCGACGAACTCCGGCACGATGTCCACGCTGAGCGGCGGCCGGTCCGCCCGGCTGCCGCGGAGCCAGCCGGCGTAATGCCGCTCGATGAACCGCGCGAATTCCGCCCGCAGGCTCTCCTGCAGGGTGCGCAGCGCCTCCGAGAGCCCGGGCTCGTCGGCCAGCCCGAGGCGCACCTCCCACTCCGCCAGCTCCACCACCAGCTCGGTCCACTCCCGCCAGTTCATGTCCGGATGGCGGCTCGCCTCGAGCTCCCGGAAGCGGGTGGCGAAGTCGCGCGAGAGCCGCTGCTGCCGGATCCGGTCGCCCTCGAGCAGGCGGGTCACCACCGACAGCACCTGGCGGGGGTTCACCGGCTTGACCAGGTAGTCGGAGATCTCGGCGCCGATGGCGTCCTTGAGCGTGGCCGGCTCCTCGCTCTTGGTCACCATCACCACCGGCATGGTGGTGTCGATGCTGCGGATGGCGCGGAACAGGTCGAGCCCGCGGCGGCCCGGCATCTGCTCGTCGAGCAGCACCACGCCGAAGGGCTGACGCTGCAGCAGCACCAGCGCGTCGTCGCCGTGGGAGGCCTTCTCCACCGTGAACCCCTGTTCCTCGAGGAACAGGATGTGGGACGAGAGACTCTCGACCTCGTCGTCGACCCAGAGGATGCTGCGGGGGCGGGGCATGCCTCCAAGATAGGGGGGGCCGCGGGGGAACGGGGAACGGCGGGAACGGGGGAAGCGGGGCCGACGCCGGGCCCACCTCGCCTTCCCGCTTCCCCATGCTCCGTACCTCGGTTCGCCCGCCCGCCCCGTCGTCCGTGGATCATCTTACTATTAGGTCGTGTCCTCCCCTCGCATCCTGCTGGTACGGTTCAGCTCGCTCGGCGACGTCGTGCTCACGACGCCGCTGATCCGGGCCTTGCGGGCCCGCCATCCGGCGGCCACACTCTCCGCACTGACCAAGCAGGGCTGGGCCCCGCTGCTCTCCGCCAACCCGCACCTCGACGAGGTGATCACGGTGGCGCCGGGACAGTCCCTGGTGCCCCTGGCCCGGGCGCTGCGCGCCGCCCGGTATACCCACCTGCTCGACCTGCATGGCAGCGTGCGCACCCGGGTGCTCCGGTTGCTCGTGCCCGGGCCGTGGACCGGATTCGACGCCCGGCGCGGGCCGCGTCAGCGGCTCATCCGGCAGCATGTGGACCGCTACCCCGACCGCGTCCCGGTGGCCGAGCGCTATTTCGAGGCGGCGGCGGCCCTCGACGTGACGCCCGATGGCGGCCCGGCCGAGCTGTTCGTGAGCCCGGCCGCCGAGGCCCGGGCGGAAGCGTGGCTGCTGCGCGCGGGACTCGACCTGGACGCGCCGCTCGCGGTGCTGATCCCGGGTGCCGCGCACGCCACCAAGCGCTGGCCGGTGCGGCACTGGCGGCGGCTCGCCTCCGACCTGGTGCGGCAGGGCTGGCGGGTGGCGCTTCTCGGTGGGGGGGGCGATCGGGTCGTGGCCGCGGAGATCGCCACCGCCGCCGGCCGCCGGGCCGCCAGCTCCGCCGGCGAACTCGACCTGCAGGCGAGCGGCGCGCTGCTGCGCCGCGCCGCAGTGGCCGTCAGTGGCGACACCGGGCCGATGCACCTCGCGACCGCCGTCGGGACGCCGGTGGTGGCCCTCTTCGGGCCGACCGTCGAGCCGTTCGGGTTCTTCCCCTACCGGGGACCGGCCACCGTGCTGGAACGCCCGATGCCCTGCCGGCCCTGCAGCAGCAAGGGCGGGCCGCGCTGCCCCCTGGGCCACCATCGGTGCATGGAGGAGATCATGCCGGACCTCGTGCTGGGCCGCGCGCTGGAGCTGGTCCAGTGAGCGACAAGGACGGCGGGCAGCAGGGGCTGCTCGGGCTGCTGCCCCGGGCCGCGCGCGGGCCACGCCGGGACGGCGCCTTCGCGCTCTGGCTCACCCTCCGGGTGGCGGAAGACCTGCTGCTGCAGCCGCCCCTGGCCGAGCGCGCCAGCCGCCGTCGCCTGCAGGCACTGGAACACCGGCTGTCCAGCCTGACCCTCCCCCCGCCCCTGCGTCGCGCCCTGGGCGCGGCCCTCGGCGGGCTCCGCGGCGAGGGCGCCGCGGGCGTGCCCCTGGTGCTCGCCTCGCTGGTGGCGCCCGCCCGTGACACCGTGAGCACCGAGGCGGCCGACGCCGTGCAGCGGGCCGCCCGGGCCAGCCGTACCGCGGTCGCCAGCCTGTCCCGCTGAGGGGCTCCCGCCCTATCTTGGGTGCCATGCACCCGCCCCGCCACGGATCCCCACGCGCCCCCTCCCCGGCCGAGGCCCTCGTTGCCCGGCTCGACGCGCAGGCCGGCAGCGGCGACCGGGGCGATGGGGTCCCCACCGGGTTTCCCTCGCTCGACCGGCAGCTGGGAGGCGGCTTCCGCCGCCAGGACCTCGTGATCCTGGCCGGCGACGTGGGGGCGGGGAAATCATCCTTCGCGCTCGCGATCGCCCTCCGCACCGCCGCGGCCGGCATTCCCGTGACCTACCTCTCGGGCGAGATGACCGAGGAACGCCTGCTGGAGCGCGCGCTCGCGCTGCTGGCCCGCGTGCCGGTCGATACCCTGCGTGGCGGCGAGCTCGACGACCTCAATCGCGCGGCGGTGGGCGCCGCGGCGCTCCGCCTGCGCGACCTGCCCCTCCATGTCCGGCCCATGGCCGGCGAGCGCTTCGAGGAGATCGCCGGGGCGCTCGACACCGTCCCCCGCCGCGGCCTGCTGGTGGTGGACGACCTCCAGCTCGCCGGCAGCCCGCTGCCCGCCCCCCAGGGCGAGGAGCGCACCGCGGCCACCGCGCGGGCGCTCAAGAACCTGGCCCTCGAGCGCGACGTGGCCATCCTGGCGGCGGCACAGCTGCCCCGGTTCCGCGCCGGCCGCCGGGACCCCCGCCCCACCCTCGACGATCTGGGCGGCCAGGGCGTGGTCAAGCAGGTGGCGGACGTGGTGCTGGCGATCTACCGGGAGGAGATGTACCGGCCCGCCCCGGGGGTGGAGGGCGCGGTGGAGCTGATCATCGGGAAGAACCGCAACGGCGGGACCGGCTACCTGGACCTGTATTTCTATCGCAACTGGCTGCGCTTCGAGGACATGCTCGACCCGGACCGCTAGGCGGCCCGGGGTTCCTTCCTACTTGGTCTTGGCGCCGGCGAGATCGACGAACGTCCCGCTCGCCCCATCGGCCTTCCGGATCGTCACCCACAGCGGCGGCCCGTCGGAATGCTCGGCATAGAGGGCCACCGATCCATCCTCGAGCTTGGTGTCGCTGACCAGCTGCCAGGAGCCCTTGCTGAGGACCTCGCGGTAGTACGCGGCGATCGCCTCGGGCGAGGAGGCCGAGCGGAAACGGATCTTGAGCGCGTCCTCGCCCCCCTCACGGGAGATGACTTCCGCGGCCGGGGGCAGCGGAATGGTGGGCATGACATCGGAAAGCCGGGCCTCTCGGCGGGATTCCTGGCACGCGAGGGTGAGCACCAGGCCCACCAGCGAAAGGGAGCGTCGCATATGGCGGAGAGAGTAGCCCCCCGCCCCCGCTCCGGGCAAGGGAGGCTGGCCGGCCGCGTAGCCACCGGGGTCCGCATCCCTTATTTTCCTGCCCCGTACCACCCTTCGGAGCATCGCCATGGCCGGCCATAGCAAGTGGAAGCAGATCAAGCGCAAGAAGGCGATCACGGACGCCAAGCGGGGCGCCTCGTGGACCAAGGTGATCCGCGAGATCACCGTGGCCGCCAAGGCCGGCGGGGGCGATCCGGGCGGCAACCCGCGCCTGCGCACCGCCATCGACGCCGCCAAGGCCGTGAACATGCCGGCCGACAACATCGACCGGGCCATCAAGAAGGGCACCGGTGAGCTGGAAGGCGCGGTCTACGAAGAGGTGATGTACGAGGGCTACGGGCCGGGCGGCGCCGCGATCATCATCGAGGCCACCACCGACAACTCCACCCGCACCGTGGCCGAGGTGCGCCACGCCTTCAACCGCAATGGCGGGAACCTCGGCGCCACCAACTCGGTCGCCTGGATGTTCGACCGCAAGGGCCAGGTCTTCCTCGACGCCACGCGCTATCCCGAGGATGCCACCCTCGAGGCCGCGCTCGAGGCCGGCGCCGAGGACTTTGCCCGCGACGGCGACCAGTACGTCGTCTCCACCACCGTCCCCACCTTCCACGCCGTGCAGGAGGCGCTCAAGGCGCGCCAGCTGGAGATCGAATCGGCGGAGGTGGCGATGGTGCCGAAGAGCACGGTCAAGGTCGAGGGCAAGCAGGCGGAGCAGATGATCAAGCTGATGGAAGCGCTGGAGGAGCTCGACGACGTCTCCAAGGTCTTCTCCAACTTCGACATCGACGCGAGCCAGCTGGCGGAGGCGTCGTCCTGACCGGTCCCGGCCGGTGAAGGTGCTGGGAGTGGACCCCGGTACGGCCGCCACCGGGTACGGTGTCGTCGAGGCGGTGGGGCCCGGGGTCTACCGGCTGGTCGAGTGCGGGGTGATCCGGCCGGAACGCGGCGCCACCCTCCCGCGCCGCCTGCACCAGATCCATGAACAGCTCACGGGCCTGGTGGCGCGGCACCGGCCGGACGTGCTGGCGGTGGAAGAGGCCTTCCATGCCCGGAATGCCCGCACCACGCTGGTGCTGGGGCATGCGCGTGGGGTGATCCTCCTGGCTGGCGCCGCGGCCGACCTGGCCATCGCGGAGTACTCGCCGGCGGAGATCAAGAAGACCGTGACCGGACGTGGCCAGGCTCTCAAGCCGCAGGTGGGATTCATGGTGGCCCAGCTGCTGCGCCTCAAGGCGGTGCCCCGGCCGGCCGACGCCGCCGACGGCTGCGCGGTGGCCCTCACCCACCTGCTCGGCAGCCGGCGGCGGGTGCGGCGATGATCGCCTTCGTCACCGGCACCCTGCGTGAGCTCCACGGGGACACCGCGCTCATCGAGACCGCCGGCGGGGTCGGATACGCGGTCACCGTGCCGCTCGGTGTGCTCGAGCGCCTGCCGGCCCCCGGCAGCCGGCTCGGCCTCTACACCGAGCTGGTGGTGCGGGAGGACGGCTGGTCGCTCTACGGCTTCGACCGCACCGGCGAGCGCACCGTGTTCCAGCGGCTGCTGTCGGCGAGCGGCGTCGGGCCCAAGCTGGCGCTGGCGGTGCTCTCGACCCTGGGCGCCGAGCGGGCCGTGCGAAGCCTCAAGGAGCGCGACATTGCCGCGCTCGCCACCGTGCCGGGCATCGGCCGCAAGAAGGCGGAGAAGCTGATCGTCGAGCTGGGGGATCGCTTCGAGGAAACCCCGGCCGACGTCCCGGTGGCCCCGGGCCCGGGGGGCGAGGCCGTGCAGGCGCTGATCCGCCTGGGCTACGCCGCACCCCAGGCGGAGGAGGCCACCCGGCGGGCCATCGCGGATGGGGTCTCCGAGACCGCGAAGGTCATCCGCCATGCCCTGCAGTGGTTGTCAACCAAGCGGTAGCCTGCGCGGCGGTGCCGCCGGGCCACGAGGAGCCTGACCATGACCGTCCCCGCCACCACCGCCGAGTGGCTCTGCACCCGCTGCGGCAGCACCAACCGGGTGCTGGTCGCGGCCACCACGCCGCGCACCCTGGACCGCTGCAATCATTGCCACGCCCGGCATGTCCTCGAGCCGGGCAAGCGCCCCGTCCGCTGGGACGCGAGGCTGGAAGACTAGGCGGCCGGGTGGCTGGGCGGATCGCCGCCGAGCCGCCGCGCCGTCGGGCCGCCGGGCCGCCCCCATGAGCCGACTCGAGATTACGACCCCCGATTCCCTCCCCGGGGAGGTGGGCGCCGAGGCGGCGCTTCGCCCCGGGCATCTCGAGGAGTTCGTCGGGCAGGCCCAGGTCAAGGCCTCGCTCCGCATCGCCATCGACGCGGCCAAGGCGCGGAAGGAGCCGCTCGACCACCTGCTCTTCTTCGGTCCACCGGGCCTCGGCAAGACCACCCTCGCCATGCTGCTGGCCCGCGAGATGGGGGTCCAGCTCCGCACCACCTCGGGGCCGGTGCTCGAGAAGCCCGGCGACCTCGTGGGGCTGCTCACCACGCTCACCCCGGGCGACATCCTCTTCATCGACGAGATCCACCGGCTGCGCCCGGTGCTCGAGGAATTCCTCTATCCCGCGATGGAGGACTTCCGGGTCGACGTCCGGATCGCCGACGGCCCCAACGCCCAGACCATCCCGATGGCCATCGAGCGCTTCACGCTGATCGGCGCCACCACCCGGTTCGGCCTCCTCACCCCGCCGATGCGGGCCCGCTTCGGGATGGTCGAGCGGCTGCACTTCTATCCGCCCGAGGACCTCGGCGTGATCGTGGCGCGCTCGGCGAGCATCCTCGGCGTGCCGGCCGATGCCGAGGGCACCGCCGAGATCGCCCGCCGGAGCCGCGGGACGCCACGCGTGGCCAACCGGCTGCTCCGCCGGGTGCGCGACTTCGCCCAGGTCCGCGCGGCGGGGCAGATCACCGGGCCGGTGGCGCGGGAGGCGCTGGCGCGCCTCAACGTGGACGAGTTCGGCCTCGATGACATGGATGCCCGCATCCTCACCACCATCATCGAGAAGTTCGGCGGCGGGCCCGTCGGCCTCAGCACGGTGGCGGTGGCGGTGAGCGAAGATGCCGGGACCCTCGAGGATGTCTACGAACCCTACCTGATCCAGCAGGGGTTCCTCGAACGCACCCCGCGCGGCCGCGTGGCCACCGCACTCGCCTACCAGCGCTTCGGCATCACCCCGCCCCCGGGCACCCAGCGGACCATCTTCGAACGCGACGCGTAGAGACCGGCCGGCGTGCCCCCCGCCTACCAGACCAGCGACTTCGCCTACGAGCTCCCCGCCGGCCTGATCGCGCAGGAACCGATCGCGGAACGCGGGGCGAGCCGGCTGCTCCTGGTGGACCGGACCGCCCCCGACCCGGACCGCGCCGCGACCGACCTGCACTTCCCCGACCTCGTCGCCCTGGTCCCCGCCGGCGACCTCCTGGTGCTCAACACCACGCGGGTGCGGCACGCGCGCTTCCTGGCCACCCGGCCGAGCGGGGCCCCGGCCGAGGTGCTGCTCATCCATCCCGCACAGGGCGAGCACTGGATCGCCATCGGCAAGCCGGGCTCGGCGCTGCGCCCCGGCAAGCGGGTGGCGATCGGCCCCGGGGCGTGGATCGAGACGGTGGCGGTGCTCGACGAGGGGTATCGCGAGGTGCGGTTCGTCGGCACCACCGCCGCGGCGGCGATGGCCGCGGCCGGCCGGCTGCCGCTCCCGCCGTACATCGACCGGGCCCCGACCCCGGCCGACGAGACCCGCTACCAGACCGTCTTCGCGGAGCGGGAAGGGAGCGTGGCCGCGCCCACGGCGGGGCTGCACTTCACCCCAGCGCTCCTCGCGGCCCTCGAGGCGAAGGGCGTCGAGCTCGCCCGGATCGAGCTCGAGGTGGGGCCGGGGACCTTCAAGCCGGTCGAAGTCGAGGATCCCCTCGCCCATCCCATGCACCGGGAGGTCTACGACATCCCGGTGCCCGCCGCGGAGGCGATCCGCCGGCTCCGCGACCGGGGCGGGAAGCTGTGGGCGGTGGGCACCACGGTGGTGCGCGCCCTGGAGAGCGCGGCCGCGGACGGCGGGACGGTCCGCGCGGGAACGGGAGAGACTCGCCTGCTCATCACGCCGGGCTACGGCTTCCGGGTCGTCGACCGGCTGCTCACCAACTTCCACCTGCCCCGCTCCACCCTGCTGATGCTGGTCGCGGCCTTCGGGGGCTACGACCGGGTGATGGCCGCCTACCGCCACGCCGTGGCGGCCGGCTATCGCTTCTACTCCTACGGCGACGCCATGCTGCTCCGCTGACGGCCGCGACGGTTGGCGCGCCCGGCCGCGCCCCCTTACCATCTGCCCATGTTCGAATTCCAGCTCGACGCCACCGAGGGCGCCGCCCGCGCCGGCCGCCTGACCCTGCCGCATGGCGTGGTCGAGACGCCGGCCTTCATGCCGGTCGGCACCCACGGGGCGGTGCGGGGCCTGCACCCCGAGGAGGTCCGGCGCGCCGGCGCCCAGATCATCCTCGGCAACACCTACCACCTGCACCTGCGCCCGGGGGAGTCGGTGGTGGCCGCCCTCGGTGGACTGCACGGCTTCACCAGCTGGGACCGGCCGATGCTCACCGACTCGGGTGGCTTCCAGGTCTTTTCGCTCGAGGGCCTTCGCAAGATCAGTGAGCACGGGGTGGAGTTCGTGAGCCACATCGATGGATCGGTGCGGACCCTGACCCCCGAGTCCTCCATGGAGATCCAGTGGGCCCTGGGCGCCGACGTGGCGATGGTCTTCGACCACGTGGTCCCGGGCCAGGCCACCTGGGAGCTGGCCGAGGAGGGGATGGAGCGCACCCTGCGCTGGCTCGACCGCTGCCGGACCCGGCATGCGCAGCTCGCCGACGCCGGTACAAGCCGCCGAGCCGAGGAGCCGCCGAGCCCCCAGACCCTCTGGCCCATCGTCCAGGGGGGCACCCACGCCGACCTGCGGATGCGCTCGCTCGAGGGCACGCTGGCCCGCGGACCCTGGACCGGGATCGCCATCGGGGGCCTCTCCGTGGGGGAGCCCAAGCCGGTCATGCACCGGGTGCTGGAGGGCCTCGGCCCGGCGCTCCCGGCCGAGATGCCCCGTTATCTTATGGGCGTCGGATTCCCGGACGACCTGCTGGAGGGGATCGCCCGGGGCGTGGACCTGTTCGACTGCGTGGCCGCCACGCGGAACGGGCGCCACGGCAGCGCGTGGACCAGCACGGGCAAGGTCAACATCCGGGCGGCCCACCTCAAGCTGAGCGAGGCGCCCCTCGACCCGGCGTGCGACTGCGAGACCTGCACCCGGTTCCCGCGGGGATACCTGCGGCACCTGTTCATGGCGGAGGAGATGCTGGGCCTCCGGCTGGTGTCGATTCACAACATCCGGTTCCTGATCCGGATCGCCGAGCAGGCGCGTGAGGCGATCCGCCAGGGCACGTTCGAGCGCTTCCGGGCCGCCTGGCTCGAGCGCTACCACCATCGAGGAGACTCGTGACGCTTTCCCTGCTGGCCCTGATGGCCCCGGCCCCCGACGGCTCGTCCGCCGGCCTGACCATGCTGCTGCTCCAGATCGGCGCGATCGGTCTGGTGTTCTTCTTCCTCATCCTCCGCCCCCAGCAGCAGGCGCGGAAGAAGCATGAGGAGCTGCTCAAGAACCTCAAGAAGGGCGACGAGGTCGTGACCGTGGGCGGCCTGATGGGCAAGGTGAAGGACATCAAGGAAGACCGGGTCACGATCGAGTCCGGGACCGCCGCGGTGGTCGTGGACCGCGCCCGCATCGTCAAGGTGGGCGACCAGGCGGCACAGGGAGTCGTGGGATGAGCCTGCTCGACCTCCACCTGCTGGGATCGCCGGTGCTCCGCGAGGCGAGCAAGCCGGTCCCCGTGGTGGACGATGCCGTCCGGCGCTTCATCGCCGACCTGTGGGAGACCATGTACGCCGCGAAGGGCGTCGGCCTCGCCGCCAACCAGGTGGGCGTGGCCACCCGCATCGCGGTGGTCGACGCCGAGGACCAGCGGCTGGTCCTCGTGAATCCGCGCATCGTCGAGGCGTCGGGGAAGGAGACCGGCGAGGAAGGCTGCCTCTCGGTGCCCGATCTCTACGCCGACGTGACCCGCCCCGACCGGGTGGTCCTCGAGGCGCTCGACGAGCACGGCCAGCCGTACCGGGTGGAGCTCGCCGGCCTCGCCGCCCGCGCCGTGCAGCATGAGATCGACCACCTCGACGGGATCCTGTTCCTCGACCACTTGAGCATCCTCAAGCGGAAGCGGCTGCTGGCCCGCTGGCGGAAGGAGCACGCCGACGACATCGGCCACACCCGCCCGGTCCGCGCCGCCCCCGCGGGCTCCAGCTGATGCGCGTCGCCTTCTTCGGCACCCCGGCATTCGCGGTCCCGTCGTTGCGGGCGCTGCTCGAGGAAGGCTTCGACGTGCAGCTGGTGGTCACGCAGCCCGACCGGCCGCAGGGCCGGTCGCGGAGCCAGCTGGTCCCCCCCGCGGTCAAGCAGGCGGCACTGGAAGAAGAGCTCCCGGTGCTCCAGCCCGAGCGGCCGGTCGGGGGGTTCGCCGACGCGCTCCGGGCCGCGGCGCCCGACATCGGCGTGGTGGTGGCCTACGGCCACATCCTGCGCCCCGAGGTCCTCGCCATCCCGCCACTCGGCATGATCAACGTGCATGCCTCGCTGCTCCCGGCGCTGCGCGGCGCGGCGCCCATCCAGTGGGCCATCCTGCAGGGGCTCGAGACCACCGGGGTGAGCATCATGCAGATGGAAGCCGGCCTCGACAGCGGGCCGGTGTTCCACCGGATCGAGACCGAGGTCGCCGCCGACGAGACCGGTGGCGAGCTCACCGAACGGCTGGCCGAACTCGGCGCCGCGGCGCTGATCGAGGCCCTCACCATGATCGACGGGGGGGCCGCGCAGGCCGTGCCGCAGGAGCACGCGCGCGCCACCCTCGCCCCCAAGATCGGCCGCGCCGTCACCCGCCTCGACTGGAATGCCGACGCCGCGACCCTCGCGCGCGCGGTGCGCGCCTTCGACCCGGAGCCGGGCGCCTGGGCCCTGCTGGAGGGGCAGGAGGTCAAGTGCTTCGGCGGACGGGTGGCGAACGCCGGCGGCCCGCCGGGCACCGTGCTCGCCGCCGGCGCCACGCTGCAGGTGGCCGCACAGGTGGGCGCGCTCGAGGTGACGGAAGTGAAGCCGTCGGGCAAGAAGCGCATGCCGGTCGAGGCGTGGGTTCGCGGCCGGGGGGTGGCCGTCGGCCAGCGCTTCGCATGAACGCCCTGCCCCGCCTCCACGCGGTCACCGACGCCCGGATCCTCGCCCTGCCCGACCTCGCAGCGCGCGCCTCCCGCCTCGCCGCCGGCGCCGGCCCCGCGCTCGCCTTCCACGTGCGCGACCGCGCCCTGCCCGGCCGCGAGCTGCTGCAGCGCGCCCAGCTCCTGGGGAGCGTGGCCCAGGCGGCCGGCGCGAGCCTGGTCCTGAACGCCCGTGCTGACATCGCCCGCGCCGCCGGCGCGACCGGCCTGCAGCTCGGCCAGCTCGACCTCTCCCCCGGCGAAGCCCGCGCCGTGCTCGGCGCCGGATGGGGTGGCCGGATCGGGGTGTCGGTGCACGGCACCGCCGAGGCCGCCGCGGCCACCGCCGCCGGCGCCGACTGGCTGCTGCTCGGCAACATCTTCCCGACCGCGTCCCACCCCGGCCGCCCCGGCCTCGGCCTGGCGGCGCTCGAGATGATCGCCGCCGGCCCCTGCCCGGTCATCGCGATCGGCGGGATCACCCCCGAAGCGGTGGCGGATGTGCACCGGGCCGGCGCCTTCGGCATCGCCGCCATCTCGGCGCTCTGGGATGCCGCCGATCCGGCCGCGGCCGCCACCGCCATGCTCGCGCCCTGGCGGGAGGCGGCATGACCGACCTCACGCTCACCCTCAACGGCGAGGCGCGCCGGATTCCCGGCCCCGCTACGGTCAGCTCCCTGCTGGCCCACCTCGCCCTCGATCCGCGCATGGTGGTGGTCGAGGTGAACCGCGAGATCGTCCGCCGGGCGCGGCACGACGAGGTCGCGCTGCACGATGGCGACACGGTCGAACTGGTGCACTTCGTGGGCGGGGGCTAGGACCGCCACGGCGGCACCCCCGCGCCGCGAGCGGCGCGGGGAACAACCCACACTGCAGGACATGGAGTCTCGCGATGGGCACCACCGGCACCAGCCCCTACGCCCTCACCGATCCCCCGCTCGTCATCGGCGGCCGGACCCTCACCTCGCGGCTGCTCGTCGGGACCGGCAAGTACCGCAGCAACGCCGAGATGGTCCAGGCCATCGAGGCCTCGGGCGCCGACGTGGTCACCGTCGCCGTGCGCCGGGTCGATCTCGACCGGACCCGCGAGGAGGGAATGCTCTACCACCTCGACCCCCGGCGGTTCTTCCTGCTGGCCAATACCGCCGGCTGCTACACCGCCGACGAGGCCATCCGCTACGCCCGCCTGGCCCGCGAGGCCGGGTTCAACGAGTTCATCAAGCTCGAGGTCATCGGCGATCGCGAGACCCTGCTCCCCGACACCGACGGGCTGCTGCTGGCCACCCGGACCCTGGTGAAGGAAGGCTTCCAGGTCATGGCCTACACCAATGACGACCTCATCATGGCACTGCGGCTGGAGGATGCCGGCGCCGCGGCGGTGATGCCGCTGGCCTCGCCGATCGGCAGCGGGCTCGGCCTGCTCAACCCCTACAGCATCCGGACCATCAAGCAGCGGCTGAAGGTCCCGGTGCTCGTCGATGCCGGGGTCGGCACGGCCTCCGACGCCTGCGTCACCATGGAGCAGGGCGTGGACGGGATCCTGATGAACACGGCGATCGCCGAGGCGACCAACGCCGTCGCGATGGCCGCGGCGATGAGGCACGCCGTCGAGGCCGGCCGCCTGGCCTATCTCGCCGGCCGGATGCCGCGGCGCGAGGTGGCGGTCCCGTCCAGCCCGACATCGGGGATGGCGGGGTGACCCGACGGACTCCCGCCGGCCTGCCGGCCCGGCGGGCCGCCTGGACCATCCTCCGCGCGGTAGACGAGGGCGTTCCATTCGACCAGGCGCTCGACCGGGGCCTGGCCCCGCTCGGCGACGCCGATCGCCGCCTGGCCCACGAACTCGCCGCGGGAGTCCTCCGGCGGCGCACTGACCTCGATGCCAGGCTCCAGCCCCTGGTGCACCGCGGCTGGGCCTCCGTCCCCGGTGACCTGCGGGATGTCCTCCGCCTAGGCGCCTACCAGCTCACCGCCCTGGACCGCGTACCGCTCCATGCGGCCGTCTCCACCACCGTGGACCTGGCCCGCGCGGTCCTGGGAGAGAAGGCCGCGAAGTTCGCCAACGCCATCCTCCGAGGGGTGGGCGGGCGCGCCGCGCCCCCCGCCGAGGAGACCGACCCCGCCGCCCGCCTGGCCAGCCTGCACTCCCACCCCATCTGGCTGGTGCGCCGGTGGCTGGCCCGGTTCGGCCCCGACGCGACCGCCGCCCTGCTCGCGTGGGACAACCAGCGCCCGCCCCTCACGCTGCAGCCGGCGCGGGGTTCGCTGGAGGACCTGCAACAGGCCCTCTGGTCGGGGGGGGTCGGCGCGCGCCGCGCGCCGTATGATGCCGGGCTGGTGGTGGAAGGGGTGCGCCCGGCCGAGCTGCCGGGGTACGCCGAGGGCCGCTTCCTGGTGCAGGATGCGGCCCAGGCGCTCGTGGCCCGGTTCGCCGCCTGCCCCCCTGGCGCCACGGTGTACGACGCCTGCGCCGCGCCGGGGGGCAAGACGATCGGCGTGGGCCACCGCGCGGGGCCGGTGCTGGCGGCGGAGCTGCGGCCCGATCGAGCCCGCCGCCTGGCGGAGAACCTGGCCCGGGCGGGGAGCGGCCGGGAGTTCGTGGTGGTGGCGTCCGCGGTGGCGCCGCCCTGCCGCCCCGTGGACCTCGTGCTCCTCGATGCGCCCTGCCTGGGCACCGGCACCCTGGCGCGGCACCCCGACGCCCGCTGGCGCGTGGGGCCGGACGCCCTCGAGCGACTGGCCACGGAGCAGGAACGGCTGCTCGCGTCGGTGGCCGGCGTCGTCCGGCCCGGCGGGTGGTTAGTTTACGCCTCGTGTTCGCTCGAACCCGAGGAAAACGAGGAGCAGGTGCACCGGTTCCTGAACCGCCATCCCGACTTCCGCCGCGACCCGGCCCCCATGCCGGAGGGACTCCTGACCCCGGCCGGTGACCTGCAACTGCTGCCCCAGCGGCACGGCACCGACGGCGCCTTCGCGGCCCGCCTGCGGAAGCAGCCCTGATGCAGTTCCGCCGGCCGTCCGGGGCGCAGCCCGCCAGGGGATACTTCCAGACCATTGCCGGCCAGCGGCTGCGGCGACAGGTGCTGGTGGTCATCGCCGCGTTCCTGCTCGGCTACCTCGTGACGATGTTCACCCTGTTCCCCGCGCCGCTGCTCTCGCGGGAACACGCCGTCCCCTCGGTCATGGATGTGGGCGTCACCGAGGCCCGGGCCACCCTGGAGAAGCAGGGCTTCCGGCCCCGGATCGAGGACCAGCAGACCGATCCCTCCGCTCCCCGCGGCGCGGTGATCTGGCAGGACCCGCCGCCGGGCGTGGTCCTGCCGCCGAACGCGCCGGTGTCATTGACCCTCAGCGAAGGACCGCCTGACGTCCCCGTGCCGGATGTCGCAGGCTTCCCGCGCCTGCTGGCGGAGCGGGTGCTCAAGGCGGCCGGCTTCACGGTCGGCACGGTGGACACGCTGCCCGCCGCGGGCGAGGCCGGCATGGTGGTCCAGTCGCGGCCGGCCGCGGGTGTCGGGCGTCCGGCCCGGACACCCGTCGACCTTGTGATCAGCTCCGGCCCGGCCGAGCTTACCGTCCCCGGCGTGGTGGGGCTGGCCCTCGCCGACGCGCGCGACCGGATCACCGGGGCCGGACTGGTGGTGGGGCGGGTCGGCTACCGGATCACGCCGGGCCAGCCGGAGGGTGTGGTGGTGGACCAGCGGCCCCCCGGCGGCACCCGGAGTCCACGTGGCGGCGTAATGGAACTGATCGTGACCAGGAAGGGACCCTGATGAGCGTCCGGATTGCCCCGAGCCTCCTCTCCTCCGACCTCGGCCGCCTGCGGGAGCAGGTCGAGGCGGCCCTCGCCGCGGGTGCCGAGTGGTTGCATGTCGACGTGATGGACGGCCGCTTCGTGCCGAACCTGACCTTCGGCGCTCCCCTCATCCGTGCCCTGCGGCGCTTCACCGACGCGCCGCTCGATGTGCACCTCATGGTGGTGGAACCGGAGCGGTACATCACCGAGTACGCCGACCTCGGCGTGAACGTGTTCACCTTCCACCCCGAGGCGACGGTGCACGTCCAGCGGCACCTGACCGCCATCCGCGAACGCGGCATGCTGGCCGGGCTCTCGCTCAACCCTTCGAGCCCGCTCGCCCTGGTGGAGGAGGTCGTGCCCGACCTTGACCTCCTCCTGATCATGAGCGTGAATCCCGGCTACGGGGGGCAGTCGTACCTCCCTGGGGCCACCGACAAGATCCGCCGGGCCCGCGCCCTGCTCGACCGCGGCGGCTCCCGGGCCGTGCTCGAGGTCGACGGGGGCATCACCGTGGAGACCATCGAGCCGGCGTGGCGCGCGGGCGCCGACACGTTCGTCGCGGGCACGGCCGTCTTCGGCCAGCCGGACATCGGCGCGGCCATCACCGCGCTGCGGCGCCGCTGCACCGAGAGGGCCTAGTCGATGTCCAAGCAGTGGGTACTGGTGCTCGCGGTGATCGGCGGGCTGGTGATCGGCAGCGCGCTGCTGGTCTGGTACGGACCGGAGGTGCAGCCGGTGGCGGTCGGCGCGAAGGCACCGGACTTCCGCGTGGTGGACCTCGCCACCGGCGACAGCGTCGAGCTGCGGCGGGCCTACCGGGGCCACGTGACGCTGGTGAACATCTGGGCCACCTGGTGCGGCCCCTGCCGCCAGGAGATGCCCGCGATGCAGCAGCTGTACGATTCGCTCTCGCCGCGCGGGTTCCGGATCGCCGCCGTGAGCATCGACCAGGAAGGCCCCCAGGTGGTGCGGGAGTTCGCCCGCGACCTCGGCCTCACCTTCGACATCCTGCATGACCAGACCGGCGCCATCCAGCAGACCTACCAGACCACCGGCGTCCCGGAGAGCTTCCTGCTCGACAGCAACGGCGTCATCATGAAGCGGGTGATCGGGGCCCACGACTGGGTGTCGCCGGTCAATCGCGCGCTGATCCGCCGCCTGCTCGGGGACACCGCGGCCCTGGCCGGCCCCCCCGGCGACACCCCGGCCGCCGACACCCTCCCCGCCGCCCGGTGACCACCCCGGGGACGCTCCTCGCCATCGAGACCTCCTGCGACGAGACCTCCGCGGCGATCCTCCGGCGCGGGACCGCCGGTCCCACCCTGGCGAGCTGCGTCATCCTCTCGCAGGACATTCATCGGATCTTCGGTGGCGTGGTGCCGGAGCTCGCCAGCCGCGCGCACCTGACCACGATCGGCCCCGTCGTGGACCAGGCGCTGGCCGAGGCCGGCGTCACCCTGGCAGAAGTGGATGGCATCGCCGTGACGGCGGGGCCCGGTCTGGTCGGCGCGCTGCTGGTGGGCGTGATGTACGGCAAGACCCTGGCGCGGCGGCTCGGCGTGCCACTGCTCGGTGTGCATCACCTCGAGGGACACCTGTTCGCCCCCACGCTCGAGCAGCCCGGCCTGGCGCCGCCATTCGCGGCCCTGCTGGTGAGCGGGGGGCACACCCTGCTGCTCGAGGTGCAGCAGTGGGGCCGGTACCGGCTCCACGGCACCACGCGGGACGATGCCGCGGGTGAGGCCTTCGACAAGGTCGGCACGCTGCTGGGCCTGGGCTACCCCGGCGGCCCCGCCATCGAACGCCTCGCCGCCACCGGCCGACCGGGCCGGTTCCGCTTCCCGCGCCCCATGCTCGACACGGTGGGCGACGAGGGGCCCGATCGGTACACCTTCTCCTTCAGCGGGCTCAAGACGGCGGTGCTCCGCGCGGTCCAGGCCAGCCCCGACCTCGACGCCAACCGCGCCGACCTGGCGCGTGGGTTCCAGGACGCCCTGATCGCCGTGCTGGTGGAAAAGGCCGCGGTGCTGGTGGAGCAGCTCGCCCTTCCCACCCTGGTGCTCGGCGGCGGCGTGGCGTGCAATGCCGCCCTGCGCACGGCCGCCACCGCCCGCCTGGCGGGGATCGCGGACGTGGTCACCGCCTCCCACCGGCTCAACACCGACAACGCCGCGATGATCGGCGCCGCGGGCTGGCGGCGTCTCAGCCAGGGTGAACACCACGACGCGACCCTCGAGGCCCGGGCCGACCTCCCCTTCCCGGGCCTCCTCACCTCCCCCGAACCGCTGGGCAGCCCTCGATGAACATCTATCCCTTCATCATCAAGCTCGGACCCGTCGAGCTCACCGGCTACGGAATCATGATGATGGTCGGCTTCCTGGTCGGCGGCTGGCTGATCGCGCTCGAACTGCGGCGCCGCGGCCTCTACGAGGAGTACGCCTCCGACATCACGGTCGCCGCGGTCGTCGGCGGCATCGTCGGCGCCAAGCTCTGGTACTGGGTGCTGAACGGCGGCAGCCTCTTTTCCCGTGGCGGGCTGGTCTGGTACGGCGGCTTCGTCGGGGGCTTCCTGGCGGTGATGCTGAACGGCTGGCGCCTCAAGGTGCCCATCCGGTGGACCTTCCACCTGTGCGCCCCCGCCCTCGCCGCGGCCTATGCCCTGGGCCGGATCGGCTGCTTCATCGTCAACGATGACTACGGCCGCCCCACCGACCTGCCCTGGGGCGTCAAGTTCCCGCAGGGCCTGCCGCCCTCCACCGCGCAGAACCTGCAGGAGCAATTCGGGCTCACCCTGCCGCCCGGCACCGACCCGGGCGCGGTCCTGGCCGTGCACCCCACCCAGCTCTATGAAGTCGTCCTGATGCTGCTCGCCTTCGCCGTCCTCTGGCGGCTCCGGCTCCGGGCGCGCCCGATCGGGTGGATCTTCGGCGTGTACCTCGTCTGCGCCGGGCTCGAGCGGTTCATCATCGAGATCTTCCGCGCCAAGGACGATCGGTTCTTCGGACCACTGACCATTGCCCAGCTGGTGAGCATCGTGCTCTGCGTGGGCGGCGCGCTGATCCTGGCCACGTTCCGTACCGACGACGATCTCTCGCCCGGGCCGTATCTGAAGCAGTCGGCGACATAGCGGCAGGAACTGCCATGCTAGGAAATTTGTGCCGGAACTTTCTTCCAGTTCCGGCACTTTTTTCCGCCATTTGATCCGTGGTAGTTGCTTCCAACTCGTTGTAAAGCAATACGATACGAATTTTGTGATATTTGGCACATGTCATGCTAAATGGGTAGGCGTCGGCGCCAAGCGCCAACGAGAAAGTGATAGGCCGAAGAAGAGTGGGAGCGGACATCTCCGTTCGTTTCCGAACAAACTCAGGGGGCGGCCTATCACCTCCCCGACGCACCGGGCCCGCCGCGACGGTGCAGGCAAGTGGCAGGTCGAAGAAGAGTGGAGCGAACATTCCGTTCGTCTCCGTCCACAACTCAGGGGGCGACCTGCCACCCTCTAACGCAAACGCCTGCCTCGCGGCAGGCGTTTGTGTTTGTTCCCCTGCCCGGGCCGCTACTCGACGCGCCGCGCTGAGCGGACCAGCAGGCCCCGCAGGCGTTCGACCTCCGACCGGAGTTCGGCGAGGTCGGCATCCATCCGCTCCAGGGACCGCAGCATGTCCCCTTCCAGCTTGAGCGCCCGCTCGGCCGGGATCGGCCCCTCGGTGGGCGCCACCGGACCCGGAGCGGGGACGGCGGGCTCCGGCACCAGGTGACCGGTGAGGCGGAGGCGCCGCGGTTCCAGCACGAAGGTCCACGCCAGCCCGGCCGCCAGCAGGAGCAGGAGCAGTCCCTGGAGCGCCAGCGACTCGAGCGTGGGATACACGCCGAGGGCCGGGAAGCGCGGCGCCCACTCGAGCACGGTCGTCCCGATCACCCCGCCTTCCTGCAGCTCGGCGATGCCCTTGCCCGCGAACACGAAGGCCATGTAGTAGAGGAACGCGCTGGTGAACGCGAAGAACGGCCGGAGCGGGATCCGCACCCCCCAGCGGTTGATGGCGTAATAGACCAGCGCCAGCGCGATGCCACCGAGCAGCATCCCCGCCAGCACCGGGAAGACGGACCCCGCCCCGGCCAGGAACAGCGCCTTGTAGAAGAGCACCGTCTCGAATCCCTCGCGATACACCGCGAGGAACGCCACCGAGGCCAGCGCCAGCGCCGACCCACTGGACACGGCGTCCTGCACCCGCCCCTTCACGAAGCGGTTCCACTTGGCCACTTCCATCTTGGAGAGCAGCCAGTAGCTCACGTAGAAGAGCATCGCAGTGGCGATGAGCATCACGCCACCCTCGAGCGCCTCCTGCCGGGCCTGGCTCACCTGGAACATCGTCTCCAGGAGCGCCGCGGTGAGGAGGCTGGCGCCAATCGCTGCCCCGACCCCGATGTGGATGTCACGCCGCCGCTCCTGGGCGCCGGTCTTGACCAGGAAGGCCATGAGCGCGCCGACCACCAGGATCGCCTCGAGCCCCTCGCGCAGCAGGAGGATGAACGACTGGAAGAAGAGGTTGAGCGGCGAGAGCCGGTCGGCGATGGTCCGTTCCGCGTTCTCGAGCTGGCCCAGGAGGCTGGCGTGGATGGTACGGAGTTCCGGCAGCGTGGCACCGCCCGCCGCACGGGTCCGCATCGTGGCGAACGCCGCCTCGAGGGCGTCGGCGAGGTCGGCGTTCTTGGCCCGGACCCCGCGCTCCACCTTCTCGAACGTCATGTAGGCGTCGAACGCGGTAGCGCTGGCCCGCTCGGCCTCGCCCCGATCGGCCTGGGCCAGCGCGGAATCCAGCTGGAGGCGGACGGCCGAGAAGACCGGGCCGGCCTCCTCCGTGCCCTCGCTCGAGGCGCCGTACACGCGGATCGCCGCGATCCGGGTGCGGGTGTCGGGTGAGGCCGGATCGGCGCCCGGCGCCACGGCAGCGGCGAGCGCCGAGTCGTTCATTCGTGCCGTGGTGGGGAACTCCCGGAGCCCGGCAGGCACCTCGCCCCGCGGGGCGGGCAGGCGGAGGGCCGAAGCGTAGAGCGCCACCGCCCAGCGCTCCTCGGCGTTGAGCCGGCTCTCGAACGCGGGCATGGCCGTGCCCGCGACGCCGATGGTGACGCGGCGGTAGAAGTCGAGGGGAGTGCGGTCGGCCAGATTGCGGAAGTCGGTCAGGTCCGACGGAACGGGGGAGAGCCCGGCACTCGCCGGTCCGTCACCCCGGCCCACGGTGCCGTGGCAGGAGGAACACTGGGCCTGGTAGACCTCGGCGCCCCGGCTCAGCAGCGGGGCGCGGACCGGGACTTCCTCGAGGCTGACGTTGAAGCGACTGGCCAGGGTCTCGGCGAGCAGGCGGGCCCGCACCGTCACCGACTCCGGCGGCGCGACCCGCGCCACCATCGCCAGCAGCTGGTCGAGCTCCGCGATGGCGGGCTTGGCCGCCTCGGCCGGCAGCAGTCCGGCGGTTCTCCGGGCCTCGGTCAGGAAGAGGGTCGCCTCCTCCACCTCGGCGACGGCGATGACCCGGCCGCCCTCGACCCCGATGTCATACTCCTGGGCTGCGAGGGCCGCCGTGGCCGCGATCCGCCTGACAGTTGGGGCCTGGTCCCCCTGCCCAGGGATTTCAGGGGCGGCGGCGGACCACATGACAGCCAGCAGGCTGACGGCAGAAATGAGAACCATTCTCAATCGCTGTTGAAGTCTGCGTATATTCTAGAGTGCGCACATCGGAATTGCTAGAGGCGTGCCCCCGGGACCGCTAGCTTTGGCCCATGGCCTCCATCCCTGCGATCGACCCTGCGACCGGCCAGGTCTTCGCCGAGACGCCGGTGACCCCGCTTCCCGACGTGGCGCTGGCGATGGCGCGCGCCCGCGAGGCGCAGCCTGCGTGGGCCGCCCTGGCCCTCCCCGAACGGCTCCGGATCGTCGCGAGGTTCCAGGCGCTGCTTTTTGCCCGGCGACGGCCGCTGGCCGAGCTGATCACGCGCGAGAACGGCAAGCCGATCGCCGAGTCGCTGCTCACCGATGTCGCGGTCACGCTCGACCTGGCACGGTACTACCTGCAGCACAGCGCGCGGCTCCTGCGCCCGCACCGTGTCCGGCACGGCAACCTGGCCTTCCTGGGCAAGCGGGGCTGGGTCCATCACGAGCCGCTCGGCGTCATCGCCATCATCTCCCCATGGAACTACCCCCTGCTGCTCCCCTTCGGCGAACTGCTCCCGGCGCTGCTCGCCGGCAACGCCGTGGTGCTCAAGCCGAGCGAGTTCACCGTGCGGACTGCGCTCGCCGGGGTGGCGCTGCTCGAGGAGGCCGGACTGCCACCGGCGCTGTGCCAGGTGCTGGTCGGCGCGGGGGAGGTCGGCGCGGCCCTGGTGACGGCCGGTCCCGACAAGGTCTTCTTCACCGGCAGTGCCCGCACCGGTCGGAAGGTGGCCCTCGCCGCCGCGGAGCGGATGATCCCGGTCAGCCTGGAACTGGGCGGCAGCGATCCCTGCGTGGTGCTCGCCGATGCCGACCTCGACCGCGCGGTCAGCGGCGCGCTCTGGGCGCGGTTCACCAACGGGGGGCAGACCTGCGTCGCAGCCAAGCGCCTGATCGTGGAGCAGCCCCTGTACGACCGCTTCGTGGAACGCCTGGTGCAGCAGGTGGCGGGGCTGCGGGTCGGCCCTGGCGCCGACGCCAACGTCGAGGTCGGGCCGCTCATCCGCGAGAGCCAGCTGTGCGAGGTGGAGCGCCAGCTGGCGGAGACCGTGGCGCGCGGCGCCCGGGTGCGCACCGGCGGGCACCGGCTGCCGGCGGTAGGCCCGACCTTCTTCCAGCCCACCGTGGTGACCGACGTGCCGCTCGACACCCCGCTGTGGCGTGAGGAGGTCTTCGGCCCGGTGCTGCCGGTGGTGCCGGCCGCCGACGCGGACGACGCGATCCGCATCGCGAACGATTCCGCCTTCGGGCTCTCCGCGAGCATCTGGACCGGCGACCGCGCGCGAGGGGAACGGCTGGCGCGGCGGATCGAGGCGGGAGCGGTGCTCGTCAACGACGCGACCTTCCATGTCGGCGCCGCGGAGGTGCCCCACGGCGGCGACAAGGCATCAGGACTCGGCCGCACCCACGGAGAGCACGGCCTGTACGAGACCTGCCGGGTGCGGTTCGTGGGGAGCGACCGGCTCGACCTGATCCGGAAGCCCTGGTGGTTCGGCTACGAGGCGGAGAGCCTGGCGGAGCGGGATGCCTTCCTGCGCTTTGCGTTCGCGCCGGGCTGGTGGGAGCGGCTCAAGGCCGCGCCGGGTGCCCTGCGGCTGCTGCGGAACCGGCGGCCGATGTAGGGAGTGCCGGCTTCAGCGCCGACGCAGGAGCACCGCCACCGCGCCCGCGGTGGCGTCGGAGTGCGACAGCGACAGCTGGATCTCGAGCGGCCCGTGGCGCTCGGCCAGCTCGCGCGCCAGGCCGCCCAGCACCAGGTAGGGCCGCCCCTCGGTTTCCCGTTCCACCTCCAGGTGGTGCCAGCTGACGGCCCGGGCGCCCGGGAGGGACTGGAATGCCTTGTAGGCCGCTTCCTTGGCCGCGATGCGGGCGGCGATGTGCATCGCCGGGCGGAACTTGCCGACCACGTACTCGCGCTCCCGCGCCGTCAGGAAGCGGGCGATGACCCGGTCGCCGTGGCGCGCCAGCATCCGCTCCACCCGCACGATGTCCACCAGGTCGATCCCGACGCCGATCAGTTCCATCGTGCCCAGACCCCTTCCGCGACGCCGCGCAGGGGGGCCGGCACCGGCAGGTACCCGCCGAGCACCAGCCCGAGATAGATGGCCGAGCCGAAGAGCAGCGCGCCCACGAGGACGAGGGGCCAGAGGGGCCGGCGCCAGGCGCGGAGGTCGGTGAGTTCCGCGTCCCACCGGCGCCACTCCTCGTGCAGCGCCTCCTCGAGGGCGATCCATGCAGCCTCCAGCCGCCGGGCACAGGCCGACAGGGCATCCTGCCAGGCCCGCTGGCCGGCTCCTCCCGAGCGATCGGCGCGCGCGCCCGGGATGGCCTGCTCCAGCACCAGCAGCGCCGCCTGCAGCGCGGCCGTTCCCTGCCCGAGCCGGCCGGCCAGCGCGAGGGTCTCCTGCTGGTCGAGCGGGAGCCGCCGGGCGCGGGCGGCGGGCAGGCGCACCTCGGCGGCGGCGGCCAGGAGGCGGGCGTTGATCTCGGTGGCGGCGCGCTGCGCGACGCTGCCCACGGCCACCTGCCAGGCCGTCTCCCACGCCTCGCGGTCGAGGGTGGCGAGCGCGAGTTCGCGGTCGCCCTCCCGTGCCCAGCGACGGGCGTCGCCGGCGAGATCGAAGAGCTGGGTGACCAGCGCCAGCCGGATGTCGTCGAGGGCGATCCAGTGCGGGGGGGCGGCGGGCGCGGGCGGGGGCGCCACCAGCCGGCCGAGGCCGGGCCCCAGCTCGGGCACCAGCAGCGTGGCGCGATCGGTCGCCGGGCTCATCGCCGCTCCCAGTCGGGCGCTTCCCCGGCGAGGTCGGCCTCGGCGAGGACGGCCCGGCGCCCGGTCCGGGCCTCGAACCGGGCGGTGAAGGCCACCAGGGCATCGGCGGTGCACGCCGCGCGGGGGAGTCCGGCGGCGGCGATCATCCGCTCGATGCCCTCGGGCGGGCCTTCGATCTCGACCAGGACGTCCATGCGGGGGTACCACTCGAGACGGGCCACGGTCTCGCCCAGCCGGTAGACCTCCACCGCCCGGTCGATCGCGTGGGTCACCCCATAGCCGAGCGCGGCGAGCAGCCGGAGGGCGGCGGCGCCGTCCGCGACGCCGACCTCGAGCTCCTCGCGGTGCTTGTAGCCCGCCGGGTTCACGCTGGTCGGGCCCTTCCACGCCAGCTCGGCCGCCTCGGCTCCCTCGTCGGGGATCCAGCGGCGCAGGCGGAGCACCTGGTCGCGGCCGGTGAGCGCGCCGGCCGCGTCGAGCCGGGTGTCACGGAGCAACCCGCGGAAGACCGGAATGGCCCCCGCGGCGGCGAGGGCGGCGCGGACCCTGGCGGGTTCCTCGACCACCGCCTTGAGCTCCAGCTCACTCGCCAAGGATCGCCTCCAGCACGCGGGCGGTGTCGCTCAGGTCCTCGAAGGCATGGTCGGCGCCGGCCTCGGTGAGGGCCGCGAGCGGGTAGGCGCCGGTGGCCACGCCGATGGCGCGGGCGGCGATGCCGCGGCCGCAGGTCACGTCGGCGGGCGTGTCGCCGATGATGATTACCTCGCGCCCGTGGGGCCGCCGGCCGAAGTGCGGCTCGGCGCGCTCGGCGGCGATGGCGGGCAGGTCGGGGCGGCGGGCGGAGTCGGAGCCGAAGGCGCCCACCGGAAAGCGCCCGGGGGCGATCCCGGCCGCCTGCAGCTTGAGGGCAGCGCCCTCGCGCATGTTGCCGGTGAGCAGCCCGAGCATCACGTCGTCGCGGGCCTCCAGGGCCTCGAGCAGCGGCGTGATGCCGGGCATGACGGTGGTTTCGCTGCGCGGGTGGCGCAGCTCCTCGGCCAGGTACCCGACGTACCGCCGGCAGAGGCTCCACACGAACTCGGCGTCCGTGGCCCCGGGGTGGCCGGCCAGGTCGAGCAGCTCCATCACGATCTGGGGGTCGGTCTTGCCGTCGAAGCGCACCCGCTCGAAGGCGTCGCTGCCACCCAGCTCGGCGTGCAGGGCGGCGGTGATGGCGCGGCGGCCGGCCCCCGCGGTGAGGAGCAGGGTGCCGTCGATGTCGAAGAGGACGAGGGTGCGCATGGCCGGCAATCTCGTCACTCCACCCGCCGCACCGCCACCAGCTGGGCCCGGAGGATCATGGCCCGGGTGCCGGGGCTCCACGGCTCGAGCACGAATCCGCCGCAGGCCACGGTGGCATGTACCAGGGTGTCGGCCGGGCCCGCGAGGGCGACATGGGTGACCCGGTCGCCGCGCTCGGAGAAGAAGAGCAGGTCGCCGGGACGGTGCTGCCCGGGCGGCACGGCTTCCCCGACCGTGGCCTGCTGCGCGGCATCGCGGGGAAGGGTGATGCCCCGGACGAGGAAGGTCGTCTGCACCAGGCCGGAGCAGTCCACGCCCCAGGGCGTGACCCCGCCCCACTGGTAGGGCGTGCCGGCGAAGGCGCGGCGGGCCCAGAGGTCGGGCGCGACGGCGCGGGCCCGGGCGATCACCCGGTCGTAGGGGGTGATCTCCCCGGCGATCACGGTGCCGCGGCTGCCGTCGGGGAGGTCAACGCGGGGCGGGGCCAGCCCCACCCGGGCCCGGATGGGCAGCCGGACGATCACGCCGTCCTCGGTCCGCACCACGGCCCCTTCGCTCCAGCCGCCGGCGCTGTCCCGCCAGCCCCGGGCCACCTCGTGGTCGGTTTCGAGGGCGTAGCCGCGGTGCACCCAGCCCTCGTACCGGTCGAGGTCCAGCCGGACCCGGCGCCAGTCGCCCTGGGCCTCGAGGACCCGCGCGGTCTCGCCGAGCACGAACTGGGTCACCTGTTCGGCGCGGAGGTTCGGCTCGCGGTAGACCGGGGTGACGCCGGCGCGGCCGATGAGCGCGGAGGTGGTCATGCGGGGCCAAACTCCTTGACGCAGGCCTGGCAGCGGGTGATCCCCTTGAAGCTGCACATGATGCAGATGAACGTGCCGCACTTGTCGCAGGGGTAGCCCTCCGACGCCCGTTCCTCGCGGCCGCAGGCGCGACAGCCCATCGCGTCCTTCTCCTTCAGGTCTTCCTTCTTCATCTGCCAGTCCTCCTGGGCCATCAGCCGGCGATGGCGTACCGCTTGATCTTGTTGATCAGCGTGGCGCGCGAGATCCCGAGCTCCTGGGCGGCGCGGGTGCGGTTGCCGCCGTGGTGCTTGAGGGTGCGCTCGATGTGGGCCCGTTCCAGTTCATCCAGGGTCATCGGGGTGTGGCGGCGGTCGCCGGGGCCGGGCCGGTTGCGGAACTCGCCCGGCAGGTGCTCCAGCCCGATGACCGGCTGGCCGCGGCCGAGGATCAGCGCCCGCTCCAGCACGTTGCGCATCTCCCGGACGTTGCCGGGCCAGGCGTGATTCAGCAAGCGCTCCAGGGCATCGGGCGCCAGCGCGGCGGGGGAGCCCGTGATGATCCGCTGCAGCTCATTCATCAGCGCCAGGAGGAGCGCCAGCCGGTCGTCGCGCTCGCGGTCGCGGAGCGGCGGCAGGTGCAGGGGCATCACGCTCAGCCGGTAGGCGAGGTCCTCGCGGAACCGGCCGGCCTCTACCCCGGCCTCGAGCGGCGCGGCGCTGGCGACGACCAGCCGCACGTCGGTGGCCAGCTCGCGGGTGCCGCCCACCCGGCGGAAGGTGCGGGTCTCGAGCAGCCGGAGCAGCTTGGGCTGCAGCTCGGCGGCAACGTCGGTGATCTCGTCGAAGTACAGGGTGCCGCCCGCCGCCGTCTCGACCAGCCCGGGGCGCCGCTCCCGGCCCTCCTTCTCGGAGGCCGATTCGGTGCCGAAGAGCTCGGCGTCGAGGTCGGCGGCCGACTTGCCGAAGGCGGTGACGTCCACGAAGGGCGCCTGCGCCCGCGGGGAGAGCTGGTGGATCATCTGCGCCAGCCAGTGCTTGCCGACCCCGCTCTCGCCGATCAGCAGGACGGGGGTACGCTCCGAGAGGGCCACCAGCCCCACCTGGCGGGAGAACTCGCGCATCGCGGGGGAGTCACCGAGCGACTCCAGGCCCTCGCCCGGCTGGGAGCGCAGCAGGAGCAGCTCGTTGAGGCGGCGGAGCCGCACCTTGTCGGCCACGCGGGCGACGGCGGCGAGCAGGTGCTCGACGTCCATGGGCTTGGCCAGGAAATTCTCGGCACCGAGCTGCATGGCCTGCACGGCGGTGGCGACGTCGCCGTGCCCCGTGAGCAGGATGACGGCGGCGTTCCGCTCGCGGAACCGGCGCAGGGCCTCGAGGCCATCCATGCCGGGGAGGTGGAGGTCGAGCACCACCACCTCGGGCCGGAGCCGGTCGTAGGCGGCGAGGCCGCTCTCGGCGTCGAGCTCGCGGGCCACCTCGTAGCCGGCGCGCTCGAACACGGTCCCGACGGCGCGGAGCACGCCGACGTCATCATCGATGAGCAGGACGGAATCAGGCATGGCTGTTCCTCGGGAGGCGGGTCGGGACGCGCGGGAGGCGGAAGCCGAACCGGGCGCCGCCCTCGGGGCGGTTCTCGCCGGCGATCTCGCCGCCGTGGGCGCGGATGATGCCGTGGGAAATCGACAGGCCGAGGCCGGTGCCTTCGCCGTGGCCCTTGGTGGTGAAGAACGGCTCGAAGACGCGCGGCATGGCGTCGGCCGGGACGCCGGGGCCGCTGTCGAGCACCTCGAAGCTGACCCAGTCCTGGTCCCACGCGGTCCGCACGTGGGCCTCGCGCCGCGGGGCCTCCGCCATGGCCTGCGCGGCGTTGATCAGCAGGTTGGTGATCACCTGGCGCACCTGGTCGGGATCGCCGCTCACGGCCGGGAGGGTGGGATCGAGGCCGAGGATCCAGACCGCCCCGTCGCTGGAGAGCGCGGGGGTGGCGGCGAAGGTCTCGCGGACGATCTGGTTGAGCTGCGTGTCGCGGCGCTCCAGCGGGCGCAGCCGCGCGAAGGCGAGCAGGTCGTTGACGATGCGCGCGGCGCGCATGGCCTCGCGGCGGATGGTCTGCAGCCCCTGCACCAGCTCGTCGCCCTCGGCCTCGATGAGCAGCGCCTGGGCCATGGCGCTGATGCCCGCGAGGGGGTTGTTGAGCTCGTGCGCGGTGCCGGAAACCAGGGTGCCGAGGGCGGCCAGCTTCTCCGTCTGGGTGAGCCGCTGGCGCAGCTCGAGCTCGTCGGTCACGTCGGTGATCCCCACCACGAAGCCCCCGCCGACGCGGTTCGAGGCCATGATGGCCAGGTGGCGGCCGCCGGGCCCGTCGAGGTAGCAGCTGACCCGGTGGCCCCCGGCCTGTGCCAGGGTGGCCAGTTCGGCGCCGTCGGCGGGCCAGGCGGCGAACAGCGAGGCGAGCGGGAGGCCGCGCAGGGCCGTCAGCTCCACGCCGGCCAGGTCCGCGATGAAGCGGTTGGCGCGCTCGATCCGGCCGTGCCGGTCGACCAGCGCCAACCCGCTGCCCAGCCCGTCGAACGCCGCCTGCCACTCCTGCTTGACCCGGGTGACGGTCGCCAGCAGGCGGCCGCGGCCGATGGCGAGCGCCGCCTGGTCGGCGAAGGCGCTGGCCAGCAGCCGGTCGGCCTCGCCGTACTCCCGCGGCGCGTCGTGGTAGAAGCCGAGCCAGCCGATGACCCGGCCACCGTAGGCCAGCGGAAGCGCCGCCAGCCCCGCGAACCCCTCCGCCAGCACCTCGGCGTGCACCGGGCTCGCGACCAGCGTCCGGGCGTCGGGCACGAAGTAGGCCTCGCCCCGCAGCACCGACTGCCACGCCACCATCTGCCGGAAGTGGGTGGCCACCGCCGCCAGGTATTCGTCCGAGAGTCCCTCCGACGCCACCGGCATCACCTCGCCGTCCTCGCGCAGCAGGAAGACGCTGGCCCGCTCCGCCCCGAAGACGCGACGCCCCTCGGCCGCCACCGCGGCGATGGTCTCCCCCACGTCCTCGGTGTTGGCGAGGACCCGGGCCACCCGGCCCAGCGCCGCGAGGTAGGTGGCGGGGCTCATGACGCCGGCGGCCGGATCACCCGGATGGCGCCGGGCACGACTTCCGCCACGAACGGCGTGGCGCCGTGGGACTCGCCATCGAGCTGCACCGGTTCGACCGGGGACGTCTCCACCCGCACCACGCGGCCCTGCGCATAGGCGACCCGGGCGGGGTGGGTGCCGGCATCGGCCTGGCCACGCAGCAGCTCCCACACCACCTGCACGCTCTCGGTGAAGTTCTCGGCCCGGACCACCACGACGTCGAGCAGCCCGTCGTCCGGGGCGATGCCGCGACGGAGCTTGATGAACGGCGGGATCACCTCGCCGCAGTTGGCCACCAGCACCAGTGCCGCCTGGGCCTCGTACTCCACGCCGTCGACGGTGATCAGGTGGTGGGCGCTGCGCAGCTCCGGCATGAGCCGCAGGGTGGTGGCCACGTAGGCGGCCAGGCGCCAGCGATGCTTGTCGTGGGTGGTGGTCTCGGCCATCACGCGCGCGTCGTAGCCGGCCCCGCAGGCCACCGCGAAGTAATGCGGGCCGTCGTCGCGCTCCATGCGCCCCAGGTCGAGGGGGCAGACGGTGCCCTGCAGCAGGGCCCGCGCGGCGCGCACGGGGTGGGTCGGGATGCGCAGATTGCCCGCCAGGAGATTGCCGGTGCCGCCGGGGATCACCCCGAGGGCCACGGGGGTGCCCACCAGCGCGGCCGCGGCCTGCATGGTGGTCCCGTCGCCCCCGAAGACGCCGACGACGTCGAACCGGTCGCGGACCGCGTCCGCGGCGAAGCGGCGGGCGTCACCCGGGCCCCCCGTGGCCCGCAGCACGACGTCCCAGCCGCCGCGCTGCAGCGTCTGCACCACCGCCTGCACCGAGACCTCCTCGGTCCGGGCCGCCGCCGGGTTGGTGATGACGAGGGCGCGCGTCACGCCTCAGTACTCCCGGTCCCAGAGCACATCGAACCCCACCTGGTACTTGTTGACCGACAGGGTCGGCTGGTTGAGCGCGACCTGGCACGAGTAGGCCGGTTCCACGCTCGCCTTGAGCCGCAGCTGGCGGGTCATGCGGAACTCCGCGTTGGGATAGAACCGCGTCGCGTTGGTGCACAGGTCCGCGACCAGCGTGACGAACCAGCGCCGGCCGATCTGCCAGCCGGCGGCCAGCTGGGCCACCTGTGCCGCCCCCGCCTGGCCGCCGAGGCCCGCCGCCCCGGCGCCGCCGGCGCGGATGTCGATGTAGTCGATGGGGACGCCGAGGTCGCTGATCAGGGTGCGCTGGATCTCGCTGGAGAGCGCGCTCGAGAGGTAGGACAGCCCGGTCTCGACCGCGGCGTACTGGCTTCCCTGCCCCGCCTGGCCCTGCAGGCTGAACGTGGGCCGGCTGAACATGAGGTAGCTGACCAGCTCGGTCTGGGACAGCGCCGGGCGGCTCGAGGTCGGCGGGCTGGAGAGCTCCAGCTTGGGCTGCAGCATGGTGCCGGTGATCCGCGCGATCACCGGGATCTCCTCGCTGGTCTCGGCCGCGAGGACGGTGTGCTGCGCCTCGATGTCGAGGTCGGCGTTCAGGTCGGGCGTCCCGAAGTACCGGACCGTGCCCCGCTCCACCGTGAACTCGCGGGCCACGATGCCGCCGATGCGCAGCGTGTAGCTGCCGCGCAGGGCGTTGAGCGCGCCGTCATAGCGGTAGCGGTCGCGCACCTTGCCGACGCCCAGGCTCCCGTCGAGCTGGATGTTGGCCTCGTTGGAGCGGAGCCAGAAGCTCTCGCCCATCTGGACCTGCAGGGTGTCGATGGTCAGCGAGTCGAGGAACCGGCTCTGGAAGTTGGCGCCCAGCCGCTCGGTGCGGACCAGGTCGAGGTCGATCAGGCCGCTGTCGCCCGGGTTCTCGAGGTCGACGATCCGCTTCGTGATGAGGTCGGCGAAGTGAAGGTTGCCGGCGTCGGCGGTCACCCGGCCGGTCAGGTGCGCGCCGAAGACCGGGCCGGTCAGCTCCACGGTGCCGCTGGCGTCGAGGGTGAGGAACCGCCGCACGTCGATGGTCCGGAAGCGCCGGGCCCGGAGGGTGAGGCCCAGGACGGGCCGCGTCAGGCGCTCCAGGCGGATGACGCCGCCCACCCGCAGGGTGCCGTCGCCGCTCCGGGCGAGCAGCGAGTCCACCACGATGGAGTCGCCGAGCAGGTGCGCCGCGGCCTGGACGCCGGCGTAGCGGACGCCGAGCCCGGGCACCTGGGCCGAGGCATCCGCGATGGCGAGCTGGCCGCCCAGGCGTGGGGCGTCCCAGCTGCCTTCGATCGCCACGTCGGCGCGGAGGGTCCCGCGGACCCGGCGCAGGTTGCGGGTGAACGCCTCGAGCACACCGAGGTCGGTGCTGTCGGCGATGGCGCGGACCCGGAGCGGGCCCTCCACCTGGCGGCGGGGCACCGACTGGAGGGCCAGGTCGAGCGGCAGGGCCGCCTCGAGCCGCAGCACCGGCTGGCCGGTGCGCCACAGGAGCAGGTTGGCGTCGAGCCGGCGGTCGGCGTAGTTGACGATCCCCTGCACGAAGGGCGAGCCCAGCTCGCCCACCGACAGGTCGGCGAGCGACCCGGTGCCCTGCAGCGTGGGATTCCGTGCGGTGCCACCGATGGCCAGGTCGAGCTGCACCGCGCCCGCGATGCCGGCGGTGTCGCGCTCGAGCAGGGCGTAGATGTCGCGCAGGTCCACGCCGGTGGCGCTCACCGTGAGGTCACCCGGGGTGGTGCGCGGCACGCTGCCCAGGACCGCCAGGGCGCCCGAGCCATCACTCGCGGCGAGGGTCACGCCCTCGAGCGCCACCCGGCCGCCGGCCAGCACCACGGTCGCGGGGCCGGTGAGGGCCCAGTCGTGGTGCGGCAGGTCGGCCACCAGCGAGTCGACCACGACGACCTGGGAATCGGCGGGGGCGCGGAAGCTGCCGGCGGCGCCCACGGTGGCCAGCCCGGCGAACCGCCCCTGCATACCCCAGCGGAGCGAATCCTGGTACCCGCCCAGCACCAGGTCGAGGTCCTCCAGCCGCCAGCGGCGCACGACCACGGAATCCGCGCGGATGCCGCCGCCGACCTCGGGCCGCGCCACGCCCCGCCAGCCGACCGAGGCGGCTGCGGTGGGGACCCGCACGCCCCGCCAGCCGAGTGCCGACCCGCGCGCCTGCAGCAGCAGGCGGGGCTCCCGCGCGCTGCCGGCGAGCTCCACCTCGCCGGTGACGCTGCCGTCGAGGGAGTCGGCGGCGGCGGTGGAGTCCTCGCCCGGCACCCGCACACCGGCGAGGAAGGGAGCGAAGGCAGCGAGGCTGTCGGCGGTGAAGCGCCCGATGATGCTGCCCGCCTCCCCGCCCTGCCACGCCAGGCGGCCGCTGGCCCCGAGGCGGCCGGCGCGCCACCCGGTCTCGATCGTGTCGACGAGGATCACCCCGTCGGTGGCGCGGGCCAGCACGTGGACCGTGTCGAGGGTGAAGCGCTCCAGCCGGGTCCGGCCCAGGTCGAGCGCCAGCGTGCCGGCGGGCCCCGCCAGGCTGTCGAGCACGCCGTCGGCGCGGAGTGATCCGGTGAGCCGGGTGGCGGGGCCGGTGCCGCGCACGCGGGCGAGGTCGAGGCCCGCGAACCGCGCGGTCAGGCTCTCGGCCACGAGCCGTCCGGGCGCGCGGCCGATGCTGCCCTCGAGGGCCAGCCGGCCGAGGTCGCCGGTGACGTCGAACCGGGTAAAGAAGTGGTCGGCGGTGCCCCGCACCTCGATCGGACCCTCGACCGCGCCCTGCAGGGGGATCGCGGGATAGCCCGGGCGGATCCCGTCGAAGGCGAGGGGGGCGGCGTCGAACTGCGCGTCGAAGCGGACCGTGTCCTGCCGGGTGTCGAGCAGGGCGCGCAGCGCGCCGCGGCTCTCGGGCCGCTCGCCGTCACGATGGGCCACCTGACCCTCGTAGGTGACCGCGCGCCACGGCCCCCGGAGTACGCCCGCCAGCTGCACCCTGCCCCGGAGCTCCACCGCGGGCGCCAGCCGCCGCACGGTGCCGAGGTCCACGTCGGCGTGCACCAGCTCGAGGCTGTCGAACAGGGTGCCGGCCGGCCCGCCGAGCACCAGATGCCCCCCGCCAGCGAGGACCGTCACCGGGGCCCCCGGGACGCTGTCGTCGCGGAAGGCGAGGTCCAGCGTGAGGTCGAGGCCGTCGCGGAACCCGGCGCCGGCGATCCGCCCGTCGAGCACGCCGTGGAGGGGGAGGGTGTCCAGGTAGGGTCGCGGGACGTCGAGGTCGAGGCCGGTGAGGTCGAGCGTCATCGCCTCGACCCCGAGCCCGCGTCGCTGGTCGACCAGGGCGGTCACGCGGCCCGCCAGCCGGCCCGGTGCGCCGCGCAGGTCGAGTCCCTCGAGGGTGTACGCCGTGAGCTGGTCGGAGCGGGACCGCGCGGTCACCACCGTCCGGCCGCGCAGCGCGGGGAAGTCGGGGGAGACCCAGTGGAGGTCGGCGAGGTCGAGGGGGTCGGCGGTGAGCGTGAAGTCGTACAGCACCGGGCCGCGCGGCCAGGTGAGGATGCCGCCGCCGCTCAGGCGGCTGTGGGGCAGCGCCGCCCGGTGCGCGGTGAAGGCCAGGCTGTCGCCGTGGGTCCAGGCGTGGGCCGCGAGGTCCACGACCGTCACCGCCGGGTCGCTCACCCGGGTGCGGAGGCTGTCCACGTCGAAGGTGAGCGGCGCGTGGTCGGGAGTGCTGATGACCAGGCGCGGCAGGCGCGCGTGCAGCGAGTCGAGCACCACCACGCGGCGGAGTCCGTCGGGCGTGGCCAGCACCCGCCGCCCGGGGCGAGCCCGGTCCCGGGCCAGCGCCTCCGCCACCAGTGCGGCGGTCCGCGCGGTGTCCGGGGGATTCCACGGCAGCCGGAGCTCGATGCGCCCGGCCCGGATGCGGAGGTCGCGCACCTCCACCAGGGGCGAGGGCCCGCCGCCGGGTCCCTCGCCGAGCCGGAAGATCTCCTGGTGGTTGAGCCGCCCGTTCTGCCGCTTCACGATCCGCACGTCCGGATGGTCGAGTTCGGCCCCCGCAAACACGATGCGGCCGGCGAGCAGGTCGGCCAGCCGGTAGCGGACCGCCATCCGGTCCACGGTGGCGAAGGGCTCGCCCAGGGTGTCGCGGATGGCCACCCGATCGAGCACGATGGTGGAGAGGAACGAGCCCGACACCCGGCCCACCGTGAAGCGCCCCCGGAACATCCGGGTGAGCTCCTGGCTGGCCAGCCGGCCGAGGGCCCCGTGCCCCGGCTCGGTGTAGAGCAGCGCGGTGGCGGTGCCGAGCACCGTCGGCACCAGCGCGAGGAGGAGCGCGGCCGGGAAGCGCCTCAGGTGCCGGCGCATCAGAACGCCTGCCCGAAGCTGAAGTGGTACGTGAGCCGGCTCTGCCGCCGCTGCACGAAGTCGGTCGGCTCGCGGGTCAGGGTCCCGTCACTCTTCTGCAGGTAGAGCGCGCCCGGCGGCTGGTCATAGCCGTTGTACGCCACGTCGAAGCGCGCCGGCCCGAGCGGCGTGTTGAGCCGCAGCCCGGCGCCGGGGGTCACGCGGACCTCGAAGGGAGAGGCCCCGCGCCCGCCCCGCTGGTACAGCGTGCCGGCATCCACGAACAGTGCCAGGCGCAGCCGGGAGCTCCAGACCGGGGCGGGCCAGCGCAGTTCCAGCTGGGCCACCCCGAGGGTGTTGCCTCCGGTGGCGCTGAACCGGGGCCGCAGGGTGCCGCGGTCGAGGGAGTCCTGCCGCTCGGGGGTGATGGTGTCGCGCGCCAGCACGTAGACCACCGGCCCGAGCTCATTGCGGTCGAAGCCGCGCACGTCGTTGGGGCCGCCGGCGTAGAAGCGCTGCTCGGGCGGGATGAAGCTGCCGCTGGCGCTGTCGATGGACACCGTCGGCGCGAAGATCAGGCCGCCGCGCAGGTGCCAGGTGAGCACCGCCCCCCCGGTGCCGAGGGGGCGGTACCACGCCGCGTCGCCGGTGAGGCGGGTGAAGGTCTGGAAGCGCGCCGAGCCGGTGATCGGGGAGCTGTGACTGACGTCGAAGCTGAACAGGTGGCCGCGGCTCGGGTCGAGCGGGTTGTTCTGCCGCGGCCAGCTGACGCCCGCCGTCACCACGCCGAGGAGCCGCTCCTCCCGCAGCCGGGTCGCGTCCTCCGGGGAACAGGCATTGAAGAAGGCGCAGAAGGTCGCGGCGTTCGCGGTGGTGCCGCCGAAGGAGAGGCGGTAGGCGAGGGCGATCGGCACCCGCCGCACGGTCTCCCGCTGCAGCAGCAGGCTCACGCCCACCTCCTCGCGGCGGTAGATCGCGAACTCGCTGCGGCGCTCCCCGTAGAGGCTCACCGTACCGGTGATGTCCGGCGTGAAGAAGCGCGGCTGGCGCACCAGGGCGGTGATGTTGTAGTTGGCCCGGGAGGAGCCGATCGTGTCGCCCGCCAGGCCCTTGCAGAGCGAGGACTCGAGCCCGAAGTCGAAGGGGGTGCCCACGCCCACCTGCGACACCCGGGCCGAGATGTCGAAGAGGCGGCCGGTGCCGAACAGGTTGCGGTCGGTCCACCCCACCCCGCCGCGGAAGCACTCGTTGGTGGCGAAGCCGACGCTGCTCCGCAGCCGGTGGGCCCGGCCCTCCGACACCTGCACCGTGATCGGCACCACGGTGCTGTCCGCGGCGTAGCGGCTCGAGTCCACGGTGACGGTGGCCAGGCGGAACAGCTCGGTCTGGTAGAGCTTGCGCTGGCTCTGGAAGATGTTCTGCTGCGCGAAGGGCTGGCCCTCCCGCACCGAGAGCAGCTGCCGCACGAAGGTCGAGTCCACCCGGGTACCGCCGGTCACCTGCACCGGCCCCACCCGCGCGAACGGGCCCGGCACCACGGCCAGCGACACCCGCGCGGTCCGGGCCGCGCGGTCGACTTCGTAGTTGCGATAGACCTCCGCGCCGGGACGGGCGCGGTTGCGCAGGCGGTTGATGATGGTGTCGGCCGTGGCCTGGAACAGGAAGCGGTTGAACGGCGCGCCGGCGCGCAGTGGCAGGTCGGCCAGGACCTCGTCCCGGATGTCGAGGGAGTCGAGCCCCTCGACCGCCATCGAGCGCACCTCGATCGGCGGCCCCTCGGTGATGCGGAAGGTCAGGTCCACGTGGCGTCCGTGCCGCCGCACCGTGGTGTCCACCTGCACGTCCATGTACCCGCTCTGGCGGTAGAACAGGGTGAGCCGCAGGACGTCCCGCCGGAACTCGAGCGGGTCGAAGTACCGGCGCTCCCCGAGGCCGATCCACCGCACCAGGGCGCTGCGGGCGAACCAGCTGGAGTTCGTGGTGCCGATGGCGACGCCGAGGGTATAGTCATCGATCGCGTGGTTGCCCTCGAAGTGCAGCCCCCGCACCACGACGGTGTCCTGCGCCGCGGCGGGCGCGGCCACGGCACCGCCGAAGATCAGGGCCAGCACCAGGCCGGCACGACGCGTCAGAAAATCAGACAGAGACCCACGCTCCCGGCGGTCCGGTTCCCCGATTTGACGACAACTTGCAAGTGCTGTAGCATGGCGGGGTTACACAAGGGTGTCAACGCGGGCGGAGCCCCCAACCTGGAGACTGAATGATTTCGACATGGCGGCGGGCATGGCGCGCGGTCCGGCGAGGGGCCGGGCGGGCGCTGCTACCCCTGCTCCTGCTGGTGCCGGCGGCCCCGGTGACCCTGTCCGCGCAGCTCCCCCGCAAGGCGGTCCGCGAGCTCGATTCCCTGCTCGACACCGCGCCGTTCGACCGCAACCTCTGGGGCGTGGCGCTGGTGGACGACCGGGGCCGGCTGCTCTACGGCCGCAACGCCGACAAGCTGTTCATCCCCGCCAGCAACACCAAGCTGGTCGTGAGCGCCGTCGCCGCCGCGCTGCTCCCCCCCGACTGGACCATCCGCACCAGCGTCTACGCCGCCGGCCCGGTGGAGGGCGCCACCGTGCAGGGCGACCTGGTGCTCTACGGCCGGGGCGACCCGACCTTCGGCCGCCGCTGTTACCACGTCGACACCACCCGCGCGGGCGCCTGCGACCGCGACCCGTTCACCCGGCTCCGGGCCCTGGCCGGCGCGCTGCGCGACCGCGGGGTCCGGGTGGTGGCCGGCGACCTGGTCGGTGACGGCAGCTGGTTCGATGGGGAACTGGTCCACCCCGACTGGGGCTCGTACGACCTCAACTGGTGGTACGCCGCCCCGGTGTCCGGCCTGGGCTTCAACGACAACAGCGTGGACATCACCTGGAAGCCCGGCCCCCGGGAGGACGCCCCCGCCGCGCTCACGCTCGACCCCGACCTCGGCGACGTGGCACTGGAGAACCGCACCCGCACGGTAGCCGCCGGCGGGGAGACCGACATCGGCGACCGGATGTACCGCGAGCCCGGCACGCTGCACCTCTGGGCAGAGGGCACCGTGGCGCTCGACGCGCGCGGGGGGACCGAGTCCTTTGCCCTCCCTGACCCGAACCTCTTTGCCGCGCGCGCCTTCCGGCGCGCGCTCGAGGAGGCGGGCATCAGCGTGCTCGGCACCACCCGCAGCACCGCCGATTCGCTCACGTACCGCGCGGTCCGGCAGGGCGAACCGCTGGCCGAGACCACCAGCCGCCCGCTCAGCGACTGGATCTTCCCGATCCTCAACACCAGCCAGAACTGGTACGCCGACATGCTGCTCAAGCAGCTGGGGCGGCAGTTCGGCGGCGGGGGCAGCTGGGCCGGCGGCCTCGCGGTCGAACGCCGCTTCCTGATCGATTCCATGCGGATCGACTCCACGCTCTTCGCCCTGGCCGACGGCTCCGGGCTCTCGGCGTCCAACCTGGTGGCCCCGCTCGCCTTCACCGGGCTGCTGCGGTTCATGCGACAGCATCCGCATTACGCGGCCAGCTTCGCCGCAGGATTGCCGCAGTCCGGCAACACCGGGAGCCTCAAGAACCGCTTCCTCGGCACCCCGCTCGAGGGACGGGTGCGGGCCAAGACCGGCAGCATCTCGCGGGTGAATACCCTGTCGGGGTACTTCGAACTCCCCGACGGCCGCACCTTCACCTTCTCCGTGCAGGCCAACCATCACGTCCAGGGTGGCCGCCGCACCCTCAACCAGATCGACGCGATCGTCACGGCGATGGCCCGCGCCGTCGCCCGGCGGTGACCCCATGCAGCTGCTCCTGATCCGCCACGCCGACGCCGGTGAGCACGACCCGGCCCGCTGGCCCGACGACACACTGCGGCCCATGACCGATGCGGGCCAGAAACGGCACAAGCGGGTGGCCCGCCGGCTGCGGCGGCGCAAGCTGTCCCCGACGCTGGTGCTCGCGAGCCCCTGGCTGCGTGCCTGGCAGACCGCGATGCTCACCGCCGACGGCACCCGGTGCCCGGCGCCGGTGGCCTGCCCGGCCCTGGCGGCGCCTCCCGACCTCCGGGCCATCGCGCGGGCCCTCGGCCCGCAGCCCCCGGAGGCCATCGTGGCGCTGGTGGGCCACGAACCCTGGCTGGGCCAGCTGGCCGCGCTGCTGCTCACGGGAAACACGACCGGCCTGGCGGTGGATTTCCCCAAGAGCGGGGTCCTCGGGCTGGACAGCGGCGGGCTCGAGGCCGGCGGCGCTCGACTCACCTTCTTCTGGCGCCGCTAGCGGCGCCGGCGCGGTCGCCGTCCCCGCCACGGCGCTGTATTTTCCCCCGCCATGTCCACCACACCCCCCTGCTCCGTCGCGATCATCGGCAGCGGCCCCTCGGGGTTCTACGCCGCCGAGCACCTCCTCAAGCAGCTCCCCGGCGTGGAGCTCGACCTGTTCGACCGCCTGCCCACGCCCTTCGGGCTGGTGCGCGGCGGCGTCGCTCCCGACCACCAGAAGATCAAGTCGGTGACCCGCGTCTATGAGAAGATCGCGGCGCATCCCGCCTTCCGGTTCTTCGGCCACGTGCAGATCGGTGCCGACCTCTCGCGCGAGGAGCTGCTGCGCCACTACCACGCCGTGATCTACGCCTGCGGCGCGCAGAGCGACCGCGCGCTCGGCGTGCCCGGCGAGGCGCTGGCGGGCAGCCACGCGGCCACGGAGTTCGTGGGGTGGTACAACGGCCACCCCGACTACCGCGACCGGGTGTTCGACCTCTCGCAGGAGTCCGTCGCGGTCATCGGCATGGGGAATGTGGCGGTGGACGTGGTGCGGGTGCTGGCCCGGACCCCGGAGGAACTCCACGGCACCGACATCGCCGGCCACGCGCTGGAGGCGCTGCGGCACAGCCGGGTGCGCCACATCCACATGATCGGCCGCCGCGGCCCGGTGCAGGGCGCCTTCACCAATCCCGAGCTCAAGGAGCTGGGCGAGATGGCCGACGCGGACATCCACGTGCGGGCCGAGGACCTGGCCCTCGACCCCGCCAGCGCGGCCGTCCTGGCGCGGGGCGATGACAAGGGCCTCGAACGCAACATCGAGACGCTGCGCGCCTTCGCGGCCCGCCGCCCGACCGGCAAGCGGAAGGTGATCCACCTGCGGTTCCAGCTCTCGCCGCTGGCGCTCGAGGGCACCGGCCGGGTGGAGCGCATGCTCCTGGGCCACAACCGCCTGGTGAGCGGCGCCGGGGGCGACATCAGGGCGGAGGCCACCGGCGAGCGGGAGACCCTCCAGACCGGGCTCGTCTTCCGCTCGGTGGGCTACTACGGCGCGGGCATTCCCGGCGTGCCCTTCGACGGCAAGCGGGGCGTCATTCCCAACGCGCAGGGCCGGGTGCTCGACGCGGGCGGCGCCTGCGCCCCCGGCGAGTACGCCGTCGGGTGGATCAAGCGTGGCCCGAGCGGCGTGATCGGCACCAACAAGCCCGACGCCATCGAGAGCGCCGAGCTCCTCCTCGAGGACGCCGCGGCGGGGCGGCTCAACCCCGCGGCCGAGCCGGGGCGCGCCGGGATCGAGCGCCGGCTCACCGCGCGCGGGGTGCGGGTGGTCTCGTGGAGCGACTGGCAGCGGCTGGACCAGCTGGAGCAGGGCCGCGGCAAGGCGCTCGGCCGACCCCGCCTCAAGTTCACCAGCGTGGCCGAGATGCTCGCGGCCCTGGACGGGGCCTGATGCGGCGGCGCCCGTGGGGCGCGGCCGCCCTCGCGCTGGCCCTCGGGGGCTGCGGCGCGCTGGGCGGGTTCCTCAACGAGTTCGGCACCGAGCGCCCGCCCGCCCCGCTCGAGGAAGCCACCGTCGCCAGCGACGCCCGGCTGGATCCGGGCGGCACGGTGGCCGGCAGCTTCGTGGGCGAAGGCACCAGCCGCGCGGTGCACCTGCTCTCGAGCGACACGGCCCTCATCGGCGCCCCGGCGCGCCGCTACCGCCCGGCCGACGAGCGACGCGACGACACCTGGGAGTGGCTCGCGGCGCGGCGCACCGTGGTGATCCCCATGGACCCCGCGCGCGACTCCGCGCTCCGCGAGCAGCACATCCTGGTGGGCTCCCCCGAGGGGCACACGCCGGTGCGGCTGGAGAGCATCACGCTCCGCGCCGCGAGTTGCGGCCCGCTCGGCGCCCAGGCCGAGCTGGTGGTGAGCGGGACGGGGCCCGGCCGCGGCCCCTCGCTGCGGGGTCCCGTGGTCGGGGCCTTCTTCGCTCCCGACGATTATTACGCCGCCCTCAACCGCGCCTGGCGCGATCCCATCCCGGATCCCACCCCGGCGCTGGAGGACAGCCTCATCGCCTGGACCCGCCGCGCCATGGACTCCCTCGTGGCGGCTCGCGCCCCGTCGCGCGACCTGCCCCTCGTCCCGGCCCCGGCCGCCCCGCTGGCGCTCAACGGCCTGGAGGATGATGACGCCGCCGACCTGCAGCCCTTCCGGCTGGACGATGGCCGCATCCGGTACGCGGTCTCGCTGCGGGAACGCCGCCGCACCGCCCAGGGCATGGAGTTGCTGGCGGCCATCGTCATGGCGTGGGACGCGACAGGCGCATGGCAACAGGTCATCTTCCGTCCCACGCTGCTGGAGTACCGGCGCAACCGGCTGGTCCGCGGCCACGGGAGCACCCTGCCGCTCTTCTGGCGGCGGCTGGTCCCGGTGAGCGGCTTCGCCTACGGGCGCGACTACCTCTGGATGGAGCAGGTCGACGTGGAGGCGGGCCGCGTGCTGTGGGTGATCCTCGAGCCCCGCAGCAACACCGTGGTGGCCGCCGCCGACATGGATGGAACGTGCTGACCCTCCGCGCCGCCCGGGCGCGGCACCCCTGAGGCCCCGATGCCCAGTACCCTCGAGATCGAGACTCCGCGCCTCCGGCTCCGCCCCTTCGGCGCCGACGCCATCGACGCGCTGCTGGCCGGCGATGCCGCCCGCGCCGACCAGCTCGCGGGGGGCACCTTCCCCCGTCCGCTGCGCCCGCCGCCGCTGATGGAGGACGTGCTCCCGCTGGTCCGTGACCGGCTCCGGAGCGATCCCGCCACCGGCGGATGGTGGACCTGGCTCGCCATCGACCGGACCACCGGACAGGTCACCGGCGCGCTGGGGTTCGGCGGGCCGCCCGACGCGGAAGGCGGGGTCATGATCGGCTACGCCACCTACCCGGGCGCCACCCACCAGGGCCTCGCGTCCGAAGCCACCCGGGCGCTGGTGCGCTGGGCGCTGTCCCAGCCCGGTGTGGCCCGGGTGTGCGCGAGCATTCCGCCGGACAACATCCCGGCGCGCCGGGTGGCGGAGAAGGTCGGGATGCGGGTGGCGGGCACCGTCTGGGAGGAGGAGATCGACGACGTGCTCCTGTACGAGATCCGGCCGGGAGCCACCGCATGACCATCTACACCAAGACCGGCGATGCCGGCGAGACGGGGCTCTTCGGCGGCGGCCGCGTTTCCAAGGACCACGCCCGGGTCGAGGCCTACGGCGATGTCGACGAACTCAACTCGGTGCTCGGCGTGGTGCGCGCCACCCAGCCGGTGCACTTCTTCGACGACCTGCTGCAGTCCATCCAGCGGGACCTCTTCGCGCTGGGCGGCCAGTTGGCCACCCCGGACCCGGAGAAGGTGCAGAAGGCGCTGGAGAAGGCGGAGCTGACCGAGGCGCGGGTCACGCTGTTCGAGCGGGTCATGGACGAGGCCGACCGGGAGCTGCCGCCGCTGCGCGCGTTCGTGCTCCCCGCCGGCACGCCGAAGGCCGCCGCGCTGCACCTGGCCCGGACCGTCTGCCGGCGCGCCGAGCGGAACGTGGTCACCCTGTCCCACGAGGCGGCGATCCCGGACCTGTTCGTGATCTACCTCAACCGCCTCTCCGACCTCCTCTTCACGCTGGCCCGCCTCGCGAACCACCGCGAGGGCGCCGGCGACGTGACCTGGTAATGCCGGTCGTCCCCGTCCGGCACGCCACCGGCCAGTACGACGTCCATGTCGAGCCGGGGATCCTGCTCTCGCTCCCGGAACTGCTGTCCGCGTCCCTGGGCCGGCGCAAGCTGGTGCTGGTCACCGACGACATCGTGGGGCGGTACTACGACGAGTGGACCCGCGGCACTGCCGAAGCCCGCGCCCTCGGCGCCCGCTCCAGCGACGCCGGCATCCGGCTCCGCTGCGAGGCGCGGCTGTCCTTCCCCGCCGGGGAGGAGAGCAAGACCCGCGAGACCTGGATCCGCCTCTCGGACGAGATGCTCGGCCAGGGGCTGGACCGGCAGACGGGGATCGTGGCCCTGGGCGGCGGCGTGGTGGGCGACCTCGCGGGCTTCGTCGCCGCCACCTACCTGCGCGGCGTGCCGTACGCACAGGTCCCGACCACCCTGCTCGCCATGCTCGACGCCTCGGTGGGGGGCAAGGTGGGCGTGGATACCTCGCTCGGGAAGAACCTGATCGGGGCGTTCCATCCGCCCGCGATCGTGGTGGCCGACCCGCTGACGCTGCTGTCGCTGCCGGAGCGGGTCTACAAGGCAGGGATGGCCGAGGCGGTGAAGCACGGCCTGATCGCGGACGCGGCGTACTTCGCGTGGATCGAGGCCAATGCCCGGCGACTGCTGGCCCGCGATCTCGAGGCGCTGACCCACCTGGTGCACCGCAGCGTGGAGCTCAAGGCCGCGGTGGTGAGCGCCGACGAGCGGGAAGGCGGGCAGCGCGCGATCCTCAACGCGGGGCACACGATCGCGCACGGCCTCGAGCTGGCGGCGCACTACCGGCTGCCGCACGGCGAGGCGGTAGCCCTGGGCCTGGTGGCCGAGTGCCGGATCGCGGAGCGGCTCGGGCTGGCGCCGACGGGCCTGGCCGAGCGGGTGCTCGGCGTGCTGCGGGCCCTCGGGCTCCCGACCCGCAGCGGCAGCGGGGTCTCCGTGCCGCAGGTGCTCGAGGCCATGCTCCACGACAAGAAGAACCGTGACGGGCAGGTGCGGCTGGCACTCCCCACGGGGCTCGGCCAGATGCATGAGGGCGACGGGCAGTGGACGGTTCCCGTCACGGAAGACCATCTCGCCGCGGCGGTTGCGGGGCTCGCCTGAGCCCAGTTCTCCGGCACCTTTGACCGGGCCCGCAGCCAGATAACACCCATAACAACTTATTAGACAACACCTTACCTGCAGCCTTCCTGCAGGTAGGTGGCCTCCGGTGCGCCCCGGGGGTGGACAAACGCCGCAACGGGAAGCAAACAAACGATTTGTGATGTGGAAAGAAAATTCTTCTTGACCGGTTTTTTGGCGCGTCCTATATTCGCACACCTTCTCAGGCGGCCACCCCACGGCCGCACCTAGCCAGCGACAACCTGCGGGTCTTTCTCCACGCGGAGCCGTCATGCCGTCGCCGCAAACCAGCCGGTCCAAGGCCTTCTTTCGTCCCGTGGCCACCGGTGCCTTTGATCAGTACCTGCAGGACATCCAGAAGCTCCCCATGATCACCGATCCGGCCGAGGAGAAGCGGCTGGCCCGGCTCGCCCAGAAGGGCGACGAAAAAGCGGCGGAACGCCTGGTGACGGCGAACCTCCGCTTCGTCATCTCCTACGTGAAGAAGTACCAGGGCCACGGCCTCGACCTCTCCGAGCTGGTGGCCATCGGGAACGAGGGCCTGCTCAAGGCGGTCCGCAAGTTCGACCCCGAGCACGGCGTCAAGTTCATCTCCTATGCCGTGTGGTGGGTCCGGCAGGCGGTACTCAAGGCGCTGGCCGAGCAGACCCGCAGCGTGCGGATCCCGCTCAACCAGAACAGTGCCCTCATCAAGATGTCCCGGGCCGAGACCTTCCTCTCCCAGGAGCTCGGCCGCGAGCCGACCGACCAGGAGATCGCCACCGCGCTCAACGACACCCCCGAGAACATCCGCTCCGCCCGCCGCATGACCTCGGCCGAGCTGTCGCTCGATGCGCCGGTGGAGCGGGGCGACAAGACCAGCGGCACCATGGGCGAGCGCTTCGCCGGCACCGAGGGTGGCGACATCGAAGAGCGCACCGACGCGCGGCTGATGCGGGAGTTCATCGACCGCATCTTCACCCGCTACCTCACGCCCCGCGAGCGGAAGATCCTCTACCTGTACTACGGCCTCGAGGAGGGCAGCGAGGCGCTCACCCTGGAGAAGATCGGCGAGCTCCTCGGCGTCACCCGCGAGCGGATCCGCCAGATCCGCGAGCGCGCCTTCGAGAAGCTGCGCGAGTCGCCCGACGTGAAGGGCCTCAAGGGGTTCTGGGTGGCGGCGTAACGCCCGCGCGCCGGCCCCGCGCCAGGGGACGAGCGGACGAGGGGACGCGGAGGCACCGCGTCCCCTTTCCCTTTTCGTGTTTCCCCCGATCCCCGTAGATTGCGTTCATGCCCGCCCGCCTCCCGCTGTTCCCGCTCGACCTGGTGGTCTTTCCCGGCGAGCTCGTCCCGCTGCACATCTTCGAGCCACGCTACCGCCAGCTGCTCGCCGACTGCCTGGCGGGCGACCGGCGCTTCGGCATCACCGCCACCCTGCCACCCCGGCCCGGCGCGCTGGGCACCGCCACCAGCATCCGGGGGGCGGACCCCCTGCCCGATGGCCGGTCCAACATCGTGGTGCTCGGGGAGGGACGCTTCGGCATCCGGGCGCTGCTGGATGAAGGCACGCCCTACCTCATCGCGGCCATCGAGCCCTACCACGACCAGCCGGGCAGTGCGCCGCTCCCGGGGGAGCGTGCCGACCTCGAGGCGCTGGCCGGGCAGTTGCGGACGATGCTCGGAGTCCTGAGTGACGCGGCCTCCGAGCCGGCGGCATGGAACGAGGACCCCGAGGCCTTCTCGTTCCAGGCCGCGTCCCTGCTCGAGTCCGACCCGCTGGTTCGCGGGCCGCTGCTGGCGGAGCGGAACACCCGCGCCCGGGTGCGGGCCCTGCTCGGCCTGCTCCCGGCGCGGCTGCACGCGATCGAGGGCCGGGCGGAGGTGCACGTGCGCGCCCGCAGCAACGGCAAGGGCCACCACGGCCACGACATCGTCACCGGCTGATGGAACGCCCGGGCGCGACACGGGGCCTCATCGAGGCGCTGGGGCAGATCGTGGGACCGCCGTGGGTCCGGCACCGGCCGGCCGAGCTGGCCACCTACGCCGCCGACGGCCTCCCTACGCACGAATCCCTGCCCGGCCTGGTGGTGTTGCCCGGGTCCCGGGACGAGGTGGCCCGCGTGCTGCGCCTGCTGCACCTGCTGCAGGTGCCGTTCGTGGCCCGCGGCGCGGGGACCGGCCTCTCCGGCGGCGCCCTGGCCGATCGCAGCGCGGTGCTCGTCACCCTCACCCGGATGAACCGCATCCTCGCGCTCCGCCCCGAGGAGCGCCGTGCGGTGGTGGAGCCCGGGGTCATCAATACCCGGCTCTCCGAGGCGGCCGCCCCCTACGGACTGCACTACGTACCCGACCCCTCCAGCCAGAGTGCCTGCACCATCGGCGGCAACGTCGCGGAAAACGCCGGCGGCCCCCACTGCCTCAAGTACGGCGTCACCACCAACCACGTCCTGGCGCTGGAGGTGATCCTGCCGGATGGGAGCAGCGCCACGCTCGGATCGGCGCAGGGCGAACCGTGGGGCCCCGACCTGGTCGGGCTGTTCGTCGGCAGCGAGGGGATGTTTGGCGTGGCGGTGGCGGTGACCGTCCGGCTGGAGCCGGTACCGCGCGAGATCCGCACGATCTTCGCCGATTTCCTGGCGCTGCGCGCCGCCAGCGAGGCGGTCAGCGCAATCATCGCCTCCGGGATCGTCCCGGCCGCGCTCGAGATGATGGACCAGTCGTGCGTTCGCGCGGTCGAGGCCTCGATCTACGCCACCGGCGCCCGCACGGATGCCGCCGCGGTCCTGCTGGTGGAGGTCGACGGCTCGCCGGAGGCGGCCGGGGCGGAGAGCGCCATCGTGGAGCGGCTGCTCCGGACCCACGGGGCGCGCGAGGTCCAGGTGGCCACCCGCCCCGCCGACCGCGCCCGGCTGTGGCAGGGCCGCAAGAAGGCGTTCGGGGCGCTGGGCCGCATCGCTCCCGACCTGGCGGTGCAGGATGCCGTGGTGCCGCGCTCGGTGCTGCCGGCCATCCTCGACCAGATCGCGGCCATCCGCGACCGCCACGGCCTGCAGATCAGCAACGTCTTCCACGCCGGCGACGGGAACCTCCACCCCTGCATCAGCTTCGACCGCCGCGACCCGGCCCAGGCCGAGCGGGTGGACGTGGCCAGCCGGGAGATCATGGAGGCGTGCCTCGCGGCCGGCGGCAGCATCACCGGCGAGCACGGCGTGGGCAGCGACAAGATGGCCTACATGCCGCAGGCCTTCGGGCCCGCGGCGCTCGACGTGATGTGTGAGGTACGCCGCGCCTTCGACCCCGACCGGCGCGCCAACCCCGGCAAGGTGTTTCCCGTGCATGTCTGCCGCGAATGGCGGCGGGGAGGCGTGGCATGACCGACGCCGTCTGGCAGCGCCTCTCCCGCCTGCTCGGCCCCGAGGGAGTGGAGCGCGACCCGCGAGGACTGCCCCGCGCCGTGCCGGAGAGCGACGACGCGCTCGCGCTGGTCTGCCAGGCGGCCCGGGACGAGGGCTGGCGGGTCCGGCTCGAGGGCCGCGGCAGCTGGCTCCCCCCCGACGCCCCGGCCGACCTGGCGCTCAGCACCCGGGGGCTGACCCGGATCGTGCAGGTGAGCCCGGAAGACCTGGTCTGCCGGGTGGAGGCGGGGGTCCCGCTCGACGTGCTGCGCGCCGACCTCGCGGCGCGAGGCCTGTGGCTCGCCCTCGACCCGCCGGGCCGCAGCGACCGCACCATCGGGTCGGTGGTGGTCACCGGCACCGCCGGCCCGCTCCGCCACGGCTTCGGTCCGGTACGCGACCACGTCCTCGGCAGCACCGTGGCCACCGGCGATGGTCGCCTCGTGGAGGCCGGGGGACGGGTGGTCAAGAACGTCGCCGGCTACGACCTGACCAAGCTTCACGTGGGCGGGTTCGGTGCCTTCGGCGTGCTCACCGGGCTCAACCTCCGGGTGCGGGCCGTCCCCGCCGCCGACTGCACCCTCGTGGCGCAGGGACCACGCGAGGCGCTCTTCGACGCGGGCCGGGCCCTGCTGGCGGCGGGCCTCGGCTGCTCCGCACTTGAGCTGGTGACACCGGCGTTGTCCGCCACCGCGGAGTGGACCCTCGCCGCCCGGCTCACCGGCACGGCCGAGGGCGTCGCGGCCGAGGCGGCGCGGCTCGCGGCCAGCGGCGGTGCGCGCTGGGAGACCCTGCCCCCGGAACGGGCCATGGCCCTGTGGACGCTGATCGCGCGGGCCCCGCTCGAGGGCGACGTCTCCGTGCGCCTCGGCGCCCTGCTCGACACCCTCGACGACACCATGGACCTGGTCATCGCCGAGCTGGGCGAAGGGCTCCTGGCCACGGGGCTCGGCACGGGCCAGCTGCGCTGGGCGGGACAGGCGAGCGCGGCCGGGCTACGGACCCTGCGGCACCGGGCCGCGCAGCGCGAGATCCCGGTCACCCTCGAGCGTGCCCCGTGGGGCATCCGCCGCGCCGTCGGGCACTTCGGCGCCTACCGCGAGGGCGTCGGGATGCTGGTGGGGCGGCTGCGGGAGACCTTCGACCCCACGGGCGTCATCGCCGTGGCGCTCGAGGGCGCGCCGGAGTGACCACCCGCGCCACCGGCGGGCCGCCGGCGCCGGGCGCTTCCCCGTTCGCCGCGCTGGACCCGTGCGTGCACTGCGGGTTCTGCCTGCCCGCCTGCCCCACCTACCTGGCCACCGGCGATGAGGCCGACAGCCCTCGCGGTCGCATCGTGCTCATGCGGGCGCTGGAGCGGGGGGAGATCGCGCCCACCGACCAGGCGCTGCTGCAGCACCTCGACGCCTGCCTCGGCTGCCGGGGCTGCGAGCCGGTCTGCCCGGCCGGCGTGGGGTACGGTCGCGGCCTCGAGGCGGCGCGGACCCTGCTCGCCCGGGAGCGTGGCTTCCGGCCCCTGGCACGCCTGATCCTCGGCGTCTTTGCCCGGGCCTGGGCCTGGCGGGCCATCTTCGGGAGCGCGCGCCTGCTGCGCGACGCTGGCGTGGCGCGCGTGGTGGCGTCGGGCCGGCGCTTTGGCATGGCGATGCTGGCGGCAACCGCGCCGGCGCGGCGCGTGCCGGCCGGGGGCGGCGCCGGTTCCGGGGGGCCGGGATCAACCGTGGCGCTCTTCCGCGGTTGCGTGATGGACACGCTGTTCGATCACGTGCATGCGGCCACACGGCGCACCCTCGAGGCCAATGGCTACACCGTCCTCGAGGCGCCGGGGCAGGTCTGCTGCGGGGCCCTCCATGAGCATGCCGGCGACCCCGAGGCGGCCCGCGTACTGGCCCGCCACAACCTCGCGGCCTTCGGTGCCCGGGCCGACCATATCGTGGTCAACAGCGCCGGCTGCGGGGCGCTGCTCAAGGACTACGGTCACCTCCTGGGCGACGCCGCTGCGGCGGACTTCGCGGGCCGGGTGCGCGACGTCAGCGAGCTCCTCGCCGCGCGCGGCCCCCGGCCGGGCGGCCCCCTCCCCCTCGACGTGGCCTACGATGCGCCGTGCCACCTGCAGCACGCCCAACGCGTGCACGAACCGGTGCTTGCCCTCCTGCGCGCCATCCCCGAGCTGCGGCTGGCGCTCCTCCCCGGCCACGACCGCTGCTGTGGCAGCGCGGGTATCTACTCGCTGCTGGAGCCCGGCATGTCGCGCGCGGTGCTGGGGGCCAAGGTGCAGGAGCTGGCCGCGGCGGTGCCGCGCCCGGCCTTCGTGGTCACCGGCAACCCGGGGTGCCTGATGCAGATCGGCGGCGGGCTCGCGGCCGCCGGACTCCCCATCCGGGTGGCCCACCCCGTGGAGCTGCTGGACTGGTCGTACGCGGCGGGCGGGGTTTACGAGGCGGCGCGGCGGTAGGGCGGGAGGTCGCGGGGTCATTCTCCCATTCTGTATCCGCCCCGTTTACCGTTCGGCATGCCCCGCGCCATACTCTTCGACTTCAACGGCGTCATCGTCAACGACGAGCCGCAGCACTGCGATGCCCTGATCGCCACGCTGGCGACCTACGGCTACCCCCTCGACCGCGAGGGGTACTACCGCGACTACCTGGGCTTCGACGACCGGGAGTGCTTCCGCTTCACCTTCGAACGGATGGGACGGTCGGCCGACGCGGCGCAGCTGCATGAGGCCATCGAGCGGAAGGCGCTCCTCTACGAGCAGGCCATCCGCGCCTCCCTCGAACTGGTCCCCGGCTCGGCCGGGTTCGTGCGGGCAGCCGCCGCGGCCGGCTACCGGCTGGCGGTGGTATCGGGGGCGCTGCGCCGGGAGATCGACCTGGTCCTCAGCGCCGCCAACCTGCGGGAGCACTTTGCCGTGGTCGTGGCCGCCGAGGACGTGCACCACTGCAAGCCCGACCCGCAGGGCTACCGCGCCGCGCAGCAGGCCCTCGGCGTGGCCCCCGAGCGCTGCGTGGTCATCGAAGACTCCCTTCCCGGCCTCGAGGCGGCGCGCCGGGCGGGGGCCCGCTGCGCCATGATCACGACCTCCCACCCCGCCGCCGACCTGACCGGGGCCGACCTGGTCTGGGAAACGCTCGAAGGGCACCATCCGGACGAGCTCCCATGGCGGACCTGACCCTGCGCCGCGCAGCGCTCGACGGGAGCCGGTTCTCCCAGCTGCAGCATGGCGTGCTGCTCGCCCGCACCGCGCCCGCGGTCTTCCGGGTCACCGGCCCCGGGGCGCTGACCTGCCTCCAGGGGCTGCTCACCAACGACCTCGACAAGCCGGGTGAGGGCGCGGTGGTCTACGGCGCGCTGCTCACCCCCAAGGGCATGATCGTGGTGGACCTCTGGGTGCACCGTGCGTCCGCCGGGTTCCTGCTGGTGGCCGATGCGCACGCGCGCGAACCGGTGCGCCAGCTCTTTGCGCGAGGGCTCCCGCCGCGCCTCGCCAAGGTGGAGGACTGCACCGGTACCCTCGAAGCCTGCTGGCTCTATGGTGACCTGGCCATCGCCGCCCTGGCCGCCGCCCACCTGCCGGTACCCGACGCCGAGGGGCACGGCACCCTCACCGGGGCGGGGGGCGACGCGCTGGCCCTGCTCCGGCCCACCCCGGGGGCGCCCTTCCGGGCGCTGCTGGTGGGGGCCAACGCCACCCTCGACGTCGCGGAAGCCGCGCTGGAGCGGGCCGGGGCACTCCGGGGGGGTGCTGCGGAGCAGGAAGCCGCCCGGGTGCTCACGGGCTGGCCGCTGCTCGGCGCGGAGATCCAGGACAAGACCCTGCCGCAGGAGGTGCGGTACGACGAGATCGGCGGGGTGTCCTACACCAAGGGCTGCTACACCGGGCAGGAGACGGTGGCCCGGCTGCACTTCCGGGGTCACGCCAATCGCGAGCTCCGCGGGCTGGTCTGGGAGGGCACGCCCATGCTCGAGGACGACCTGGTGCGCGGCGTGGACGGGAAGGAGGTGGGCCGGGTGAGTTCCGTGCTCGACCTCGACGCCATGAGCCTGGGCCTGGCCGTGATCCGCCGTGAGGTGACCCCGGGCGCCACCATCACCGCCGGCAACCGCGCCGCGCGGGTGGTGGCGCTGCCGTTCGACCTGTCCCGCCTCTCCCAGGCCGCCGGGTGATCTTCCTGACCGGCGGCACCGGTCTGCTTGGCCTGCACATCCTCGAGGACCAGCGGCACCGCGGCGGGGACGTCCTCGCCCTGGCCCGCCACCCACGCGCCGCGGCGGCCCTGGCCCGGGGCGGTGCCCGGCAGCTCCATGGCGACGTGACCGACCCGGCAACCTGGGACCGGGTCGAGGGGGTGCGCGGCATCGTGCACGTCGCGGCGGTCATCGCCGGCGATGACCGCTGGGACGCCTACCAGGCCGTGAATGTCGAGGCCACCCGGCTTGCCGCGCGTCGGGCCCGCCGGCTGGCCGTTCCCCTGATCCACATCTCCTCGATTGCCGTCTACGACGAACCCGCCGGCCGCGAGGCGCCCGGCGCGGTGACCGAGGATTACCCGTTCGGTTCGCGGACCCGCGGCAGCTACTATGCCCGGTCCAAGCGGCTGGCGGAGGACGTGGTCCGGGAAGAGATGGACCGCGGACTCCGGGCGGTGATCCTCCGGCCCTGCGTGGTCTACGGCCCGGGCGACCGGCTCTTCCTGCCCAACGTGGTCCGCCACGCCCGTCGCGGCTTCTTCCCCCTGGTCGGCAGCGGACGCCGGCCGCTGGTGCTGGTCCATGCCCGGAACGTGGCCACGGCCGTGGCGCTGGCGCTGGACGATCCCCGGGCGCTCGGGGGCACCTTCAACGTGACACAGGACGGGGAGCTGACGGGGCTGGGCTTCGTGGCGGGGCTCGCGGAAGGGCTCGGGCATCCGGTCCGGCCCGTTCATGTCCCGGTGCTGCTGGCCGCGGGTGGGGCGGCGGCGGCCGACGCGCTGCGCCGCGCCCTGGGTCGCCACTTTCCGGGGTACCGGTCGGCTGTGCGGTTCCTGCGCGGGGGGAATCCCTACGAGTCCACGGCGCTTGCCGCCAGGCTGGGATGGCAACCCGTGGTCAGGCACGCCACCGCCTTCCCGGCCGCCGTCCGGGAGGCTGCAGGCCGCCCGGCTCCCTGAAACGACCGCGGGCCGCCTCCTGGGCGGCCCGCGTCACCGGCTGGTCCAGCCACCGCCTTACATGGCGTGGGAGGTGTCCCGGGCCATCGTGGTGTCCATCGGCATCGCACCCGAGTCCGCAGCGGGGGCGGCGGTGGTGGTGTCGGCGGCCGGAGCGGCCTCTTCCTTCTTGCCGCAAGCGGCGATGACGAGCACCGCGGCCAGCGCGAGATACTTCTTCATGGCTTCCCTCAACAAGATGAAAATAATGAAAAACGAACGGTGACGGCTTCGTCAGGCCTCCCCGGAGGCCACAAAAACCGCGGGCAAGTTAGTCGAGGGTTGGACGATGTCAAGCACACCTCCCCGGAGGTGCCGCGGATCGCCCGTGACCGGCATCACCCGCCCGCCCGGGGATGAGCCTGCCGGGGCCCGGCGGGCGGGCCGGCCCCGCCGGAACTCCCCTGTCCTTCCGGGTTACCTTAGGGACATGACCACCCTCCCGCAGACCCTCGGGGACCTCAAGCGCTCCCCCTGGGCGGACGCCCCCCTCCGGTCCCGCTCCGTCCGCGACGAACTCCGCGGCAACCTGCTCCGCCTGCTGCAGCAGGGCGAGCCACTCTTTCCAGGCATCGTCGGGTACGAGGATACCATCCTCCCGCAGCTGACCAATGCCCTCCTGGCGCGCCACCACTTCATCCTGCTCGGCCTCCGGGGCCAGGCCAAGAGCCGGATCCTGCGCCAGCTCACCCGGTTCCTGGACGAGCTGGTGCCCATCGTGGCGGGGAGTGAGGTGAACGACGACCCGTTCGCACCCATTTCCAAGTATGCCCGGGAGCGGCTGGGGGAGCTGGGCGACCGCACGCCGGTCGCCTGGCTGCCGCGGGACCAGCGCTACGTCGAGAAGCTGGCCACCCCGGACGTGACGGTCGCCGACCTGATCGGCGACGTGGACCCGATCAAGGCCGCGCGCGGGGGGCACCTGCTGTCCGACGAGCTCACCATGCACTTCGGCCTGCTGCCCCGGGCCAACCGGGGCATCTTCGCCATCAACGAGCTGCCGGACCTCTCGGGCAAGGTGCAGGTGGGGCTGTTCAACATCATGCAGGAGGGGGATGTCCAGATCAAAGGCTACCCGGTGCGCCTCCCGCTCGACGTGCTGCTCGCCTACACCGCCAACCCCGAGGACTACACCGCCCGGGGCAAGATCATCACGCCGCTCAAGGACCGCATCGGGTCCGAGATCATCACCCACTACCCGCGCTCCGTGGAGCTCGGGATGGCCATCACGGCGCAGGAGGCGTGGGCCGGGCGTGGCGGCCTGCCGGTGGAGGTGCCGGAGTTCGTCCGGGAGGTGGTGGAGCGGGTGGCGTTCGAGGCGCGCGAGGACAAGCGGGTGGACAAGCGCTCCGGGGTGAGCCAGCGCCTGCCGATCAGCGTACTGGAGCATGCGATCTCCAACGCCGAACGGCGTGCCCTCGTCCACCGGGAGCCTGTGGCGGTGCCCCGCCTCAGCGACATCTACGCCGCGGTGCCGTCGATCACCGGCAAGCTCGAGCTCGAGTACGAGGGCGAGATGCAGGGGGGTGAGGTGATCGCCAAGGAGCTGATCCGCCGGGCCGCCGGCCGCACGCTCGAGGAGCGCATGGGCGAGATCGGGCTCGACGGCGTGGTGGGCTGGTTCGACGGGGGCGGCGCCCTCAAGGTGCGCGGCGACGAGAAGACCGAGCTGTGCCTCAAGGGATTCGCCGTGGTGCCCGGGCTGCTGGACGCCGCGGTGGCGGGCGGGCTGGCCCGCCGCGACCAGCCCGCGGTGCTGGTGGCCGCCTGCGAGCTCATCCTCGAGGGGCTCGCGGCGGAGAAGCGCATCAGCCGCAACGAGGAGGCCGGCTACGTCCGGGCCCGGCCCGAGCGGAAGGACCCGATGGGCGGGCACGGCCACGGCAAGGGCGGGCTGCTGTAGCCCGCCGCCCGGCGGCGTGGGCCCTGCGCCTAGGGCTGCCCGCGGCGCTCCCGGGTAATGGCCTCGAGCAGCCCCCCGGCCGGCAGGTCGTCGAGCAGCTGCCAGAACATGATCCCACCGAGCCCGCGCTCGATGGCATAGCGGGTCTTGCGCCGGACGGACCGGGGGTCGTCGTAGGTGGCGTACTCGCGCGCGGCAGCATCGTAGGCCCAGGGGGCAGCGGCCACCGAATCCCAGCCCGCGACGAATCCGGGCCCGAGGCCCCGTGCCATGTCCCGCCAGCTGACCCCGCGCACGAACCGCCCGGGGCGATAGCGGCCCCCATCCACGGTATCCACCTCGCCGAAGACCCGGGCGTAGAACGCGGCGCCGATCACCACCTGCCGTCGCGGCACCCCCAGTGAATCGAGCAGCCGCACGGCGTGGTCCACCGACTCGACCTGCGCGGGCGTGCTGAAGAGCGGGGCATGGTGTCCGGTCCGCGTGCTGAAGCCGTGCACCAGGTCGTAGCTCATCAGGTGCACCCGATCCACCAGCGGCATCACGCGGGCCCAGTCCACCGAGGTCTGCAGGTACTCGGTGAACCCGCCGGCGGCGAAGGTGATCTCCCGTCCCGGCCCCAGGGCCTCGCGCAGGGCGATGACCAGCGCCGTGAAGTGCTCCCGGTCGGCGGGATCGTGGCGATGCCCGGGGAAGCCGGGGATGGCGGGGTACTCCCAGTCGAGGTCGATGCCGTCGGTCCCGAGCGAATCGCCGAGCCGCCGCACCGAGCGCGCGAACACCCGGCGCCCGCTGTCGGTGGCGAACACCTCCGAGCAGGGCCCGCAGCCCCCCCAGCCCCCGAGCGAGAGCAGGATCTTGAGCTTCGGGTACCGCCGCTTGAGCCCCACCAGGGCGGGAATCGTGGTGCGGGCGGCCACGCTGTCGAGGGCCAGTTCCGCCCCCCGCAGGTGCCCGAAGCTGTAGATGAGGTGCGTGAGGTCGCCGACGGGATGGGCGTCCACTGCGCCGGCATCCCCCGGGTAATACCCGACCACCACGAAGGGCTGCGCGGGCGCGCACGCCAGGAGCGCGCCGAGGGCGAGGGCGGCGAGGCGCGGCCTACCAGCCGAGGGCACGGGCCCGTGCGAGGATGATGCCGGCGGCCCCGTCGAGGCCGAGCAGGCCGGTGTTGAGCACCATGTGGTAATGGGAGGGATCGTCCCAGTCGCGGCCGTAGTGCTCGCGGTGATACCGGGCGCGGCGGGCGTCGGTGTCGTCCATCAACTGCTCCGCGGCGCGGGCGTCGAGCCCGGACGCCTGCATGCCCAGCTGGATGCGGAACGGCCGGGCGGCGACCACCTTCACGTGCAGGGCCTCGATGGCGGTGCCGAGCACCGCCGGGGCCGCCCGGCCCACCAGCACCACACGGCCCTGCACCGCCGCCTCGTGCACCACCAGTTCCGTGAGCCGGACCAGGTCGGGCTCCTCGGGCCGGAGCGCGATGCCCAGCTCGGGGACGGCGTACTCCTGGGAGGAGGCCGCCAGCGCGCGGGCCAGCCGCTCCACGAAGGTGGGGGCCCGCTCGTCCTCGCGCGCCACCACCTCGGGGGCCACGCCGGCGCGCTGGGCCACCCGGTCCACGATCTCGTTGTCGAGCACGCTCCAGCCGAGGGCGTCGGCCACCAGCCGGGCGACCTCGGAACCGCCGGCGCCATACTGCCGGGACAGGGTGATCAGCATGGGGTCAACGTTACCCGCCGGCCCCGGCCGCGCCAGACGGGGGTGACGGCACGGGGACGGGCCGCACCAGCCACAGCGTGCCGGCGGCGGTGACCAGCGCCCCCAGCGCCAGGCACATGGGCACCCCGAGGTGCTCCGAGACCCACCCGGCCTGGAGCGAGCCGAACGGCGCCATGCCCAGCACCATGAGGGAGTAGAAGCCCATCACGCGGCCGCGCAGGTGATCCGGCGCCGTCATCTGCAGCTGGGTGTTGGTGCTGACATTGTTGAGGATCATGGCGCAGCCCGCCACCGCCAGCGCCACGGCCGCGTACCACCACCGGTCCACCAGCGCCGTGGCGGCGAGCGTGAGCGCAAAGGCCATCCCGGCCGCGCGGATGATCCGGAGCCGGGCGACACGGTGCCCGATGGCCGCCATCCCGAGCGCCCCGACACTGGCACCGACCCCCACCGCGGTCATCAGCCCGCCGTAGCCCTCCGCCCCCGTGTGCAGCACGTCGCGGGCGAAGACCGGCAGCATGCTGATGAACGCGAAGCCGAAGATGGCGTAGAGCGCGGTCAGGGTGAGCAGCGCCCGGGGCAGCGGGGTGTCGAGCACGTAACGGGTGCCCTCGCGCAGGGTCGACAGCGCCGAGCGGCCCGGGGCCGCGGCCCTCCCCCCGGCGTCCTCCATCAGGAGGAGGCAGCCGATGACCGCCAGGAAGCTCGCGGCGTTGATGAAGAAGCAGGGGGCGACGCCGACCCAGGCCACGATGCCCCCGGCGAGCGCCGGCCCGAAGATGCGGGTGAGGTTGAAGTTGGAGCTGTTGAGCGCGATGGCGTTCATCAGGTCCTCCTTCCCCACCATCTCCACGATGAACGCCTGCCGGATGGGCACCTCGAACGCTGCCGACGTCCCGTGCACCAGCGCGAGCGCCATGACCCAGCCCACCGTCACGTGGCCCGTCACCGTGAGCAGCGCCAGGGCCAGCGCGTCCCCGAGCATCAGCGACTGCAGCAGGATCAGCGCCCGGCGCCGGTGGACCCGGTCGGCGAGCACGCCGCCCCAGAGGGTGAACAGCAGGATCGGCAGGGAGGTGAGCGTGCTGACCAGCCCCACGTAGAACGGGGAGTTGGTCAGGTCGAGCACCAGCCAGCCCAGCGCCACCACCTGCATCCAGGTCCCGGCCAGGGAGATGAACTGGCCAATGGAAAAGAGCCGGAAGTTCCGGTGGCGGAGGGCGTGGAAGGGGTTCTGGGCGCCGGGGAGCACAAATGAAAGGTAAGGTGTATAGTAGGATATGCGCTTCACCACCTACTCCAAGTACGTCCCCGGCCTCGCCGAGGCGGTGAACCTCCAGGCCCTCCTGGACCAGCTGGGGGACTTCCTGCTTCAGTCCGGGTTCGCCGGGGGGGAGAGCTGGTGGGGGGGAGAGGACCAGGGGGACCGGTCCCTCGAGTCGCTCCGCGACGCGATCCTCCGGGCGCTGATGCAGTCCGGGCAGCTCACCCCGGAGATGATGCAGCTGCTCCGGGGCGAGTCCACCGGGGATGCCGCCCGGGATCAGGCGGTGGAACAGCAGCTGGCCCAGCTGCTGGACGAGATCGTCCGCCGCCTGATGGACGAGGGGTACCTCAACCTGACCGAGGCACCGCAGCTCCCGGCCGGGTACTCCGCGGTGCACGGCCCCGAGGGCCAGGCCCGCGCGGCGGCCCGGCAGGTGCAGTTCGGCCTCACGGAGAAGGGCGCCGACTTCCTGGGCTACAAGACCCTCAAGGGGCTGCTCGGCACGGTGGGCAAGTCGAGCGCCGGCGCCCACGACACGCCGCACTTCGCCACCAGCATCGAGTCGGAGGTCGCGAGCAAGCCCTACGAGTTCGGGGATACCCTCAACCTCGACGTGCCCGCCACGCTGGGCCGTGCCCTCGCGCGCGAGGGCCTGGGCGTCCCGCTCAACCTCGAGTACGACGACCTGATGGTGCACCAGTCCGAGTACCGCTCCTCGGCGGCCACCGTCCTGATGCTCGATTGCTCCCACTCGATGATCCTCTACGGCGAGGACCGCTTCACCCCGGCCAAGAAGGTGGCGCTGGCCCTCACCCACCTGATCCGGACCCAGTTCCCCGGCGACTCCATCCGCTGTGTCCTCTTCCACGACAGCGCGGAGGAGATCCCGCTCGCGGCGCTGCCGCAGGTCCAGGTGGGACCGTACCACACCAACACCGCCGAGGGGCTCAAGCTCGCCCGCCGCATCCTGATGGCGCAGAAGAAGGACATGCGGCAGGTCATCATGATCACCGACGGCAAGCCCTCGGCGATGACCCTGCCCGACGGCCAGGTGTACGTGAACTCGATCGGGCTCGATCCGCGCATCCTGCAGGAGACCTACCGGGAGGTGGCCAACTGCCGCCGCGCCGGCATCATGATCAACACGTTCATGCTGGCGCGGGAGCGGTCGCTGGTGGAGTTCGTGAAGCGGGTCTCGGAGATCTGCCGCGGCAAGGCGTACTTCACCAGCACCATGACGCTGGGCCAGTTCATCCTGATGGACTTCATGAAGCGGAAGACCCGCCGCGTGTCCTGACCGCGCGCCGGGGACGGGAGCGGGACGGACAACGGGGGACGGGCCTGGCCCGTCCCCCGTTGGCGTGCCCGGACCCCGGCGCCCGGGACTACCTGGCGACCACCCGCTTGAGCGAGGTCCCCGCCGCCACCTGGGCATTGCCGTCGGCCAGTCCGTTGATCAGCGCCAGGTCCTCGATCGGGATCGTCGAGGGATACTGGCGGTTGAACTCCGCCAGCGTCATGGCCCGGGTGACCGGGGTGATCTGGATCCGGTTGGGCTTGACCGCGAGCGCGGCCGGGTCCGTCAGCTTCCGGAAGCTCCCCGCGAAGGACTGGAAGGCGCGGTCGTACGTGCCGGCGGCCGCGGCGCTGATGCCGAGGAGCTGGTAGGTCGTCCCGCCATAGGCCACGAACGTGACCAGGCCGGAGAGGGTGCGGCCGTCCTCGGTCTGGGCGGTGAACGGCGCCTGGGCCGCCGGGTTGCCATTGAGGGTGAGTGAGCGCCCCTGGCCCGGCTGGATCCCCTGCTGGCCCAGGAACTTCTGCAGCGCCGTGGCCGGCGGATCCTGGCCGGAGAGGGACAGCTGCACCTGCGCGTCCTGCGACGGGCTCACCCCCAGGACCGACGACGGCTGGTTGGCCGTCTGCCAGCCCGCGGGGAAGTCCAGCTGGAAGGCCAGGTCCGGGTGCAGGAAGCTGCCGTCCTTGAAGTACCCCTGCCGCGGGTTCTCCCCGTACACCATCCCGTCGATCATCCGCAGGAACGGGTCGCGGTTCACCTTCTTGCCGTCGAGCGGCACGGTCAGCTTCGCGATCCGGCGCTCCGTCGCCTCGATCCGGTTGCCCGGGTCGGGGTGGGTGGACTGCCACTCGGGGATCCGCTGGCCGGCGCGGGCGGTGACGCGCTGCAGGATCTGGAACATGTCCACCATCCGGCGCACGTCGTAGCCGTCGGTCAGCGCGTAGCGGAAGCCGAGGCCATCGGCCTGCGACTCGTCGTCCCGGCCGTACTTGAGGAACAGCACCCCGAGGCCCTGGCTGATCATGCCCAGGTTCTGCGCGATCCGGTCGGAGGCGATGGCGCCGGCCATGAGCCCGATCTGGGCCAGCTGCTGCCGGGTCATCTGCTGCACCGAGTGCCGGGCGGTGACGTGCCCGATCTCATGGCCCAGGACGCTGGCCAGCTCGGCCTCGGAATTCATGTGGGTGAGGATGCCGCGCGTGATGAAGATGTAGCCGCCGGGCAGCGCGAAGGCGTTGACCTGCGGATCGTCCATCACCGTGAAGGTCCACGGGAGCTTCGGCCGCTCGGTGGTGACCGCGATCTCGCGGCCCAGCCGCGAGGCGTAGGCCTGCACCGCGGAGTCGGGGTAGACCCCCATCTCCTGGGCCACCTGGGCCGAGTACTCCCGGCCCATCGCAATCTCCTGCGATTCCGACACCAGCGAGAGCTCCCGGCGGCCGGTGACGGGATTGGTGGCGCAGTTGGCGACGCTCAAGGCCAGGCAGCCCGCGAGGCACGGGCCGGCGAGACGGCGGGCGGGGAACAGCACGGGCACGAGCACCTCCCAGGGGGGATGGGGAGTTTCAGCCCGGCACCGTCCCGGGCGCGAGGAGCGCGCCGACCCGTTCCAGGAGGCGGGAGGGCGCAAACGGCTTCTGCAGGAAGTCGCCGGCTCCGAGCACGAGGTCGTGCAGGTCGCCGGCGTCGCTGGCGTAGCCCGACATGAACAGGACCCGGAGCCCGGGCCGTTCCTCCTGCAGCCGGGTGGCCAGCTGCCGCCCCCCCATCCGCGGCATCACCACGTCGGTGAGCAGCAGGTCGATCGGACCGTCCTCGGCCCGCGCGAGTGCCAGGGCCGCCTCGCCGTCGACGGCCTCGAGGACGTGGTAGCCCGCGCGGGCCAGGGTGCGCCGGACCAGGTCACGCACCATGCGCTCATCCTCGACCACCAGCACGGTACCCCGCGGCGCGGCGGCGGGTTCCGGGGTGGCGGCATCCGCCACCTCGGGGGCCGGGGCGACGCGTGGAAGGTATATCGACACCGTCGTGCCGGCACCGGGGGCGCTCTCCAGCCACACCGCGCCGCCGCTCTGCTTGACGATGCCGTACACGGTGGAGAGGCCGAGCCCGGTGCCCTTGCCCTGCTCCTTGGTGGTGAAGAAGGGGTCGAAGGCCCGGTGCTGCACCTCGCTGGCCATCCCGACCCCGGTGTCCCGCACCGCGAGCGCCACGTAGGGGCCGGGTTCGAGGTCCACCTGGCTCTGGGCGAGCGCCTCGTCCACCTCCACGGCGGTGGTGGAGATCGTGAGCGTGCCACCGGAGGGCATCGCGTCGCGCGCGTTCACCACGAGGTTGAGGATCACCTGTTCCAGCTGGCTGCGGTCCACCCGGACGTGGGTCTCGCCCGCGTCGTGGCGGATGACGAGCCGGATGTCCTCGCCGATCAGCCGGCGCAGCATGCCGCCGAGCTGCTCCACGACCGCGGTGAGGTCGAGCACGCGGGGGGAGAGCACCTGCTGCCGGCTGTAGGCCAGGAGCTGGCGGGTGAGGCTGGCGGCCCGGTCGGCGGCCTTGAGGACCTCGTCGATGTCGGCGCGCACCTCGCCGGCCGGTGGCACGGCCTCGCGGATGGCCTCGGCGTAGCCGGAGATGGCGGTGAGCAGGTTGTTGAAGTCGTGCGCGATCCCGCCGGCCAGCTTGCCCACGGCCTCCATCTTCTGCGCCTGGCGGAGCTGTTCCTCGAGGGCCTTCCGGGACGTGATGTCGGCGACGGCGCCGTCATAGTACGCCACCACCCCGTCGGGTCCGGGGATCCCGGTGCTCGAGACGAGGCCCCAGAACACGGTGCCGTCGCGCCGCCGGAAGCGGACCTCCTCGTTGACGAAGTAGCCGTGCGCGGCGATCTGCCGCTTGAGCTGCTCCCGCCGCTCCGGATCCTCGTAGAGCATCCGGGAGGTGAGCTGCAGCATCTCCTCGGGGCTCCCGTAGCCGAACATCCGCGCGAACGCCTGGTTCACGTAGACGAGCCCGCGCTCCGGGGTGCTGCGGTACAGGCCCTCGTTGACGTTGCGGTTGACGGAGGCGAGGAGGTCCTCGCGCCGCTCGCGGTCCATCGCGATGCCCGCGAGGACCGCGGCGCGCTCCACCAGCGCGACCTCGCCCGCGCCGGGCGCCCGGGGCTCGCGGTAGTAGATCGCGAAGGTGCCGAGGACCTGGCCCCCCGGCGCCCGGATGGGCACGGACCAGCAGGCCCGCAGGTCATACCCCAGCGCCAGCTCGCGGTAGGCGGCCCACAGCGGGTCGGTGGCGATGTCGCTCACCACGACGGTGCGGTTCTCGTGCGCCGCCGTGCCGCAGGAGCCGGCGGCGGGACCGATCTCCTGTCCCTCCAGCGCGGCCGAGTAGGCCGCCGGCAGCCCGGGCGCCCAGGCCACGGCGATCTGACGCCCCTGCAGCAGGAGCACCGAGGCCAGGCCACCATCGCAGAGGCCCTCGATGCCCCGCCCCAGCAGGTCGAAGATCTCCTGCAGCGGCCGGCCGGTGGCGATGTACTCGAGCACCTCCGCCTGCCACCCCAGCACCTGCTCCACCCGGCGCCGTTCGGTGATGTCGCGGACCAGCCCGAGCACCTCGTGGTCATTGAGCCGGACGTACCGCGCCTCCCGCATCCGGCGCCGGCCCATGTGCACCACTTCGTACTCGACCGGGGCGGGCTGCTCGCCCCGCAGGGCCGCAGCGATCGCCCCCTCCATCATGTCGGCGGCGTGGGGCACCACGTCGCGCACCCGCCGCCCGAGGATCTCCGCCGGGGGCAGGGTGACGATGGCGCCCGGTGGGACGTGGGCGTCGAGGTAGGTGCCGTCGGCGCGGATGCGGTAGGTGATGTCCGGGATGAGCCGCTCGAAGGCCCGGCGCGCCACGTCGCTCTCGAGCAGCAGGGCCGCGCTGGCCTCGCGCTCCGCCAGCAGCGCGCCGAGCACCAGGGGAATGGCCAGCAGCATCACCTCGAACACCTGGATGGCGACGTGCCGCTCGGGCTTGGGCACCGCCATGAACGGCCCCACGCCGTGGGTGGCGAGGATGGCCACACCCACGGCGCCAAGGACCGCGGTCGATGCCGCCCCCCGCGGCCCGAAGCGGACCGCGGCGTACAGCGCGACGGGGAGCACCAGGAACAGCAGCATCACCGCCGTGGTGCCCGGGGGTACCGCCGTCATGACCAGCCAGAGGATGGCGGCGGTCACCAGCGCGACCAGCAGCGCCTCGAGCACCTCCCGCGTGCGCGGCCGGGCCACCGGGGTCCCGAGCCAGGTCAGCGCCAGGGGCACCACCGCCAGCAGGCCGAGCGCGTTCATGCGCCACCAGCCGTTCCAGCCGGAGTAGAAGGGCATGTCCGGGTGGGTCCAGAGGAACATCCGGCCGAGGTAGGAGCCGGCGACGCTGGCGAGCGGCGCGATGAGGGCGGCCGCGAAGAGGGCGAGGACGTCGCGCAGGCTGTCGAAGCGCCCCCGGCAGCCGAGACGGCGCAGGACCAGCACGCCCAGCACCGCCTCGGCGGCGCTGCCGGCGGCCGCCGGCAGCGCCACACTGGGGTAGTAGCCGATCACGAAGCGCTGGACGAGCGTGGCGGCCGCGACGAGCCACCAGTACCGGAGGCCCAGCAGCCAGAGGCCGGCCACGGCCACGCCCGTCGGCAGCCAGATGATGGCCATGTCGACGGCGCCACCCTGCTCTCGCAGGAAGACTGCGATGAGCAATGCGCCCAAGAAGGCGCCACCGTGCCAGAACGGGCGTCCGGGCCGACCCATGCCCAATAGTCACGGGCCCGGCGCCGGAACGCCAGAGGCAGGAACGCGATCGGCCCGGCGGGGGCCGGGCCGACCGAAGAAACGATGAAGAGTCGATTACATCGCCGGGCGCGCCTGACGGGTGCCCTCGAGCTCGTCGGCCAGGGGCTGCGCGTCGTAGATCCGCCGCAGGGCGTGGGTGATCGCACGCGAGTCCACCCACACCGACCGCGCGACCCGTTCGGTGAACAGGAACCGGTTCGGCAGCATCTCGATGTTGCCGTCGAAGATGAGGCCCACGACCTCCGCCTCACGATTGACCACCGGGCTGCCGGAGTTGCCGCCGATGATGTCATTGGTGCCCACGCCGTTGAAGGGCGTGTCCGGCGCGAGCGAGTCGCGGCGCTCGACCCACCGGGGCGGCAGGTCGAAGGGCGGCTGGCCGCCGAAGGCGCTGGCCCGCTCGTACAGCCCGTTGAACGTGGTGTAGGGCGCGGCCACGCTGCCGTTCATCGGGTAGCGACGGACCTCACCGTCGGAGATGCGCAGGCTGAAGGTCGCGTCCGGCGCCACGGCGCTGCCGAAGACGGCGAGCAGCGCGCGGGCCACCTGCTCGTTGGCCTGGGCCTCGCGGTCGTTCAGGTCGGCCACCCCCCGGGCCAGGGCCCGCTCCAGCGGGTCGATGACCCGCGCCAGCCTGACGAAGGGATCCGTGGCCGCCGCGATCCCGGCGGCGCCACCGGTGGCGAGCGCCTTGCGGGCCTCCCCGGTGCCGAGGGACGTGGCGGCGACCATCGCCTGCGCCGCCGCCTCGGGGCTGCGGCCCTGCAGCGCCTGCCGGAGCACCGGATCGGTGGCCGGGAGCTCGGCCTGCATGGCGGTGAAGTAGGCCGTCAGCAGCGCGGTCTCCTGTACCGCGTCGACCGGGGCGCCGCCGAAGAGGTTCCGTTCCAGGCCCGCCTTGTTCGCGTCCTGGTAGGGCGGCAGCCGGTCGGCGTCGGGCTTCGCGGTCTCGGTGCCGTACCGCACCACGCCGAGGGCCAGGTTGAGCAGCCGGCTGCCGTAGGCGCCGGCGGCGTGGTAGCGGCGGCGCACGTCGATCGCCTTGCGGCGGGCCGAGACTTCCGTGATGACCTGCCAGGCGCGGCCATACTGGCGCTTGAGCGCCGGGTCGGCGTCGACCTTGGCGCGGAAGGCGCGCTCCCAGCTCCGCTTGTGGTCCATCAGCCGGGGGTCCAGCAACCCGGACTGGTAGCCCAGGATCGCCTTCTGGGTGTTCTCCAGGCCGAAGATGGTGTTGCGCAGCGCCTTGCCGCGGACCGAGTCGGCGCGGCCGAGCGCATGGTAGGTCGCGATCACCCGCTTGAGCTGGTCCAGCTGCACCGGGTACTGCACGTCACGCAGGAACTCGAGCTGCGCCATCGTGTTGAGGCGGCCGGTGGAGCCCGGGTTCCCGATGACGAAGATCAGGTCCCCTTCCTTGCTCCCGTTCTGGCTCCAGGTGAAGTGGTCCGGCGTGCTGGCGGGCTTGCCGTCGACGTACGCCCGCACGAACGACATGTCGAGGTTCCAGCGCGGGTAGGTGAAGTTGTCGGGGTCGCCGCCGAAGAAGGCGATCTGGCCCTCCGGCGCGAAGACCAGGCGGATGTCCTTGAAGCGGTGGAAGCGGTACAGCTTGTACTGGCCGCCACGGTACATCGTCACCACCTGGCAGGCGGCATCGGGTTCCGTGGCGCCGCATTCATCCTCGATGGCCTTGATCGCCTTGGCCCGCTGGCTGGCCGCGGTCTTGGCGTCGGCGGTCGGCGCCGCGGCGCGGGTCACCCGGTCCGTCACGTCGCTGATCGCCTGCAGCTGGTCGAGGAAGAGCCCCTGGCAGGCCCGCTCGTCCTCCCGCTTGCCGGCGTAGAAGCCGTTGGTGAGGAAGTCCTCGCCCTCGCGGGTGGCGCTCTCGATGCAGGAACGGGCGCAGTGGTGGTTGGTCATGACCAGGCCGTCGCCCGAGACGAACGACGCGGAGCAGCCACCGCCGTAGCGCACGGCCGAGAGGCGCACGTGCTCCATCCACTGGTCGGAGGGGGTGAAGCCGTAGCGCGCGGCCCAGTACTCCTTGGGCGGCACGTCGAAGGTCCACATCTTGCCGGTTTCGAGGCCGGGATACTCGCCCTCGAGGAGGGCCTGCGCACGCACCGGGGCGGCCGCCAGGAGCGGCAGCACCAGGAGGGACAGCAGTCGGAAGGATCGCATGGGATGAGCGGGGTCGGGGTGGGCCTGCACGGCACGAAAACTCCGCGGCCGTAAGCTAACCGGCCGCGGAGTATGTTGCCCGGCGGATGAAGGAAGCGTGAACTCAGGCCACCGGCCACCGCCAGCCGAATGTCCCGGCCGTCAGGAGGCCGTAGATCAGCGCATCGAGCAGGTCCTTCCCGGTCGCCGACCAGGGGCGCTTGAACCAGATCGAGGTCGGGATGTAGGCAAAGCCGTACGCCACGAAGGCCACGCACCCGACCACCCGGAACACCGGCAGGTACCCGGCCCCCGGGGCCAGCGTCCGCGAGGCGATGTAGCCCGCGACCAGCGAGACCACCACGGCATAGACGAACCACTGCGCCAGCTGCGGGCCCATGTTCGGCACACCCGCGGGCGAGACCGTGAGCATCACGTTCGGCCCCTCGGCCCACTTCTGCTTCATCTCCGGCGTGTCCATCTGCTTCATGTCCGCGCAGTACGGAATGAAGTACAGCCCCGGCGCGGCATTCGCCTTGCGCAGGACGGCGCGCACTTCGTCCTCGTTGCCGAGCCCGTGGTATTCCTTGTTGTGGTAGGTGAAGGCCATGTGGATGACACTGCTGGCCAGGAACACGAAGACCGCGGAGAGGAGGATGGGCAGCCACAGCTGGGCGAGCGACACCATGAGCAGCTCCTGAGGGGAGAGGGGAACCACGCCACCGATCTACAGCCGGAACCGCCGGGGTCAAGGTACCGGCGGCGGCCGTGACAGCGCCGTCGTCACTTGCCCCTGACACCCCCCGGCGCCGGGGTGCGCGCCATCACCAGGCAGAGCCACGCCCCGAAGCCGAGCGAGAGGAGCAGCACCAGCCCGCTCAGGTCCCGCACCAGCCCCGCGATGGCCTGGTCGTGCTGCAGGACCCCGAAGCGCCCCAGCAGGTAGGTCCAGTCATGGATGGCGTCCTCCCCGAAGGAGACGAGGTCGAGGTCGCCGGCGCGCGCGTCGGCGATGTAGCGCGCCATGTGGGCGAGGCTCGAGGCGAGCCACGCCCCCGCGGCGGTGAGCCCGAAATAGTCGCGGTGCGAGTACAAGAGCACTCCGGCGAGTACCGGGATGAGCAGCTGGTTGATCGTGCCCCCCGCCACCCCCATGAACTCCCCCAGGAAGGCCCAGAACAGGTGCCCGAACTCGTGCACCCCGAAGGTGATGCCCCCGAAGAGGCCGCTGGCCTCGGGGTCCACCAGCTGGCGCCGGCCGTCCCAGGCGAACAGGAGCAGGAGCGGGACCCGCCAGATCCACCACCGGCCGGCGGCCCAGGCCTCGGCCTCAGCGAAGAAGCGTCGCATCGGAGGCATCCTTGAGGGTGACCCCGGTGCACCGGCGGCGGCGCGCCTCGGTCAGCAGCCAGGCCAGCTTCCGCGCCGCGGCCGGCACCGGCAGGCCGTCGGGCCGGATGTTGGACACGCAGTTGCGCTCGGCGTCGGTGCGTCCCGGCCCGGGGTCGAAGGTGAGGTAGGCCCCGAGGCTGTCGGCCGACGAAAGGCCGGGCCGCTCGCCGATGAGGACCAGCGCGAGCCGCGCCCCGAGCGCGGCGCCGATCTCGTCCCCCAGCGCCACCCGGCCCTGGCGGGCCAGCACCGGCGGCGCCAGCACCCAGCCCAGGGCCGCCAGGGTCGCGGCAAGCTCCAGCAGCAGCGGCGCCGCGTGCCGCTCCACCGCCACCCCCGAAAGCCCGTCCGCGATGGTCACCGCGAGGTCCACCCCACCCGGCGGCGCCACCCCCGCCAGCCCCGCGGCTTCGCCCGCGCCGAGGCGGCGCCCCAGGTCCGGGCGCTGCAGGTAGGTCAGGCGGTCGGGCGCGGCGCTCGCGACAACCAGCGGCGCGGCGCCACCGGCCCTCAGCGCGGCGGCGATCGCGTCGAAGTCCGTCGCGTGGTGCACGGCATCGCGCGCCTGGGCGTGCGCGAGCTGGAAGGCGAGGTGGGCGCCGGTGGGGAGGCTGGTGCCCGCCCGGCCCAGGGCGATGCGCGCCGCGGTCAGCGCGCGGAGTGGCGCCCAGGGATCCGCGGGGGTCAGGCTCACCGGACCAGCGCCTCGATGGCGTCGCCGAGGGGCAGGGCGCGCCCCGTGACGGGCACCAGGCGGCCCGCGGCGTCGCAGATGCCCATCCGCGCCAGCCAGGCCTCGAACTCCGGCGCGGGACGGAGCCCCAGCAGCTGCCGGAGGTAGAGCGCGTCGTGAAAGCTGGTGCTCTGGTAGCTCAGCATGATGTCGTCCGCTCCCGGCACGCCCATGATGTAGTTGCAGCCCGCGGCGCCGAGCAGGGTGAGCAGCGCGTCCATGTCGTCCTGGTCGGCCTCGGCATGATTGGTGTAGCACACGTCGCAGCCCATGGGGAGGCCGAGCAGCTTGCCGGCGCAGTGGTCCTCCAGGCCGGCGCGGAGGATCTGCTTGCCGTCGTAGAGGTACTCCGGGCCGATGAACCCCACGACGGTGTTCACCAGCAGCGGCTGGAAGGCGCGGGCCACCGCGTAGGCACGCACCTCGCAGGTCTGCTGGTCCACCCCGTGGTGCGCCCCGGCGGAGAGGGCGCTGCCCTGCCCCGTCTCGAAGTACATCACGTGCTGCCCCACGGTGCCGCGGGCCAGCCCGCGCGCCGCTTCGTGCGCCTCGCGCAGCAGCCCGAGCGAGATCCCGAAGCTGGCGTTCGCCGCCTCGGTGCCCGCGATGGACTGGAACACCAGGTCCACGGGCGCGCCGCGGCGGATCAGGTCGAGGGTCGTGGTGACGTGGGCCAGCACGCAGCTCTGCGCCGGCAGGTCGAGGCGGCGCCGGAAGGCGTCGAGCATCTCGAGCAGCCCCCGGACCGCCTCCGGGTCGTCACTGGCCGGGTTGATGCCGATGACCGCGTCGCCGTTGCCATACAGGAGACCGTCGAGGATGCTCGCCGCGATGCCGCGCGGATCATCGGTGGGGTGGTTGGGCTGCAGCCGCGTGGCCAGGCGGCCCGCCAGCCCGAGGGTGGTGCGGAACGCCGTGACCACCCGGCACTTGCGCGCCACCAGCACCAGGTCCTGCACCCGCATGAGCTTGGTGACGGCCGCGACCATCTCGGGCGTGAGCCCCGGGGCCAGGGCCGTGAGGGCGGCGGTGTCGGTGCGGTCGTCGAGCAGCCAGTCGCGGAAGTCCCCCACCGTCAGGTGGGCCACCGCGCGGAACGCGCCGGCGTCGTGGCCGTCGATGATGAGGCGGGTGACCTCGTCGGTCTCGTAGGGGATGACCGCCTCGTGCAGGAAGGCGGTCAGCGGCAGGTCGGCCAGCGCCAGCTGCGCCGCGACCCGCTCCGCGGCGCTCGCGGCCGCCAGCCCGGCGAGTTCGTCCCCGGCGCGGCGCGGCGTGGCGCGGGCCAGCAGGGTGCGGAGATCGGCGAAGCGGTAGCGGGTGCCGCCGACCGTGTGGGTGTGCATCGCCGTGGGATCTCCCGGGGTGGACCGCGCGCGCCGCCGGCGCGCCCCAAGGATGGACCGCGAGGGGGGACCGCGTCAATCGAGGGGTCGCGCCCTGCCCCGGGCGCCGGCTACCTTCCCCGGCGAACCCTCCCCCGAGCGCTTCCGTGCCCCGTGCCGCCCTGCTGCTGCTCTCGCTTGCCACCCTGCCGGCCGCGGCCCAGACCGGCGCCGCCCTGATGCCGCTGCCGCAGCAGCTGCACTGGGACGCCGGCAGCCTGACCCTCGACTCCACCTTCCGCGCCCGCCTCGTGGCCGGTCCCGACGCCCGGCTCGAGCGCGGGGTCGCCCGGGCCCTCGAGCGGCTCGGACGGCAGATCGGGCAGCGGGTGGCCGCCGATCCCGGGGCCGCCGCGCGCCTCGTGGTCACCGTCGCGGGCCCCGGTCAGGCGGTGCAGACCCCGGAGGAGGACGAGTCGTATGCGCTGCGGGTCACCCCCGAGCGGGTGGAGCTCACCGCCCCCACCACCGTGGGCGCGCTGCGCGGGCTGGAGACGCTGCTGCAGCTGGTCAGCGCCGGCCCGGGCGGCTTCCGGCTCCCGGCGGTGACGATCAGCGACCGTCCCCGCTTTCCCTGGCGCGGGCTGCAGCTCGACGCCAGCCGCCACTTCATGCCGCCCGCGGTGGTCCGACGCACCCTCGACGGGATGGCGCTGGTCAAGCTCAACGTGCTGCACTGGCACCTCTCCGACGACCAGGGCTTCCGGGTGGAGAGCCTGCGGCACCCGCGCCTGCACCAGGCCGGCTCCGACGGGCTGTACTACACCCAGCAGGAGATCCGTGACCTCGTGGCCTACGCCCGCGATCGCGGCATCCGCGTGGTCCCCGAGTTCGACATCCCCGGCCACGCCACCAGCTGGTTCGTGGGCTACCCCGAGTTCGCCAGCGCGCCCGGCCCCTACACCATCGAGCGGCGCTTCGGCGTCTTCGAGCCGACCTTCGACCCGACCCGGGACGAGACCTACGCCTTCATCGACAGCTTCATCGGCGAGATGACCGCGCTCTTTCCCGACCCGTACTGGCACATCGGCGGCGACGAGGTCGACCCGAAGCAGTGGAACCAGAACCCCCGGATCCAGCGCTTCAAGCGCACCCGCAACCTGCGGGACAACGACGCGCTGCAGGCGCACTTCAACGAGCGCCTCGGCCGGATCCTCACCCGCTACCAGCGCCACATGGTGGGCTGGGACGAGATCCTGCACTCCACCCTGGCGCCCGGCACCGTGATCCAGTCGTGGCGTGGCACCGAGTACCTGGGACAGGCGGCCCGGCAGGGCCTGCGCGGCATCCTCTCCGCGCCCTACTACCTGGACCACATCCGCACCGCCGCGGAACTCTACGCGGTGGACCCGCTGCCGCCGGGCCACGGGCTCTCCCCGGAGCAGGAGGCCCGCATCCTCGGCGCCGAGGCCTGCATGTGGGCCGAGCACGTGGACCCGGGCACCGTGGACTCGCGCATCTGGCCGCGGATGGCCACCCTGGCCGAGCGCTTCTGGAGCGCCGCGAGTGTGCGCGACGTGGACGACATGTACCGCCGGCTCGCGGTGGTGAGCCTCGGGCTCGAGCGGGTGGGCCTCACGGTCGACGGGCACACCACCCGCCTGCTGCGGCAGCTCACCGGCCGGCGGGAGAACCCCGAACTCGAGGCCCTGCTCGCCGTCACCATGCCGCCCAGCTTCGGGCAGCGGGCCCAGCTGCAGCGGCCCATTCAGCTGACCCCGCTCACCCGGCTGGTCGACGCCGCACGCCCCGATCCGTGGCTGCGCTCACGGCTGGAGCAGCTGGCGCGGCAGGTGGTGACGGACGGGACCGCCGCGCCCGCAGCGCGCGCGGAACTGCTCGCGGCCTTCGCCGGGTGGCAGCCCCTCGCCGCCGCGGTGGGCGCCCTGGCGGACACCGTGCCGCTGGCGGCGGATGGAATCCCCGCCGCGCGGGCGCTGGGCACCCTGGGTCAGCTCGGGCAGGTGGCGATCGAGCGGCGGGCCTGGGCCGGCGGCCAGGACCCCTGGCAGGCGGCGGCGCTGGCGCGCCTCGACAGCCTGGCCCTGCCGCAGGGGCTGCTGCGGCTGGCGGGGGTGGACGCCGTGCGGATCCTGCTCCGGGGAACGCCCTAGGGCCGCGCGGCCTGCAGCAGCCGCCCGGCGTAGAGCAGCAGCAGGAGCGCCAGCGCCAGGTTGATGCCCCGGGCCCAGCGCCGGTAGCCCGCCTGCACCGGCTCCGAGGAGAAGCTCCACGCCAGCCCGCTGTACCACGCGAGGCAGAGGAGCAGCACCCCGCCGGCGGCCGCGAAGCGGACCCAGGTCGGGGTACCGGGCATCACCGTGACGCCGAGCAGGCTCAGGTAGAACGGCAGGGTATTGGGGTTGGTCAGGCTGGTGAGGAATCCGGCGCGGAAGGCCGAGCCCGTCGGCGGGGCGGCAGCCTCCACCCGGGTGAGCAGGTCCCCGCCCTTGAGCGCCGCACGGAGCGCGCGCAGGCCCATCCAGCCGAGGAACGCCGCCGCCACGTAGCGCAGTCCGAGCGCGAGCCCGGGATACTGCGCGAACAGGAAGTGCGCGCCCGCGAGCGTCAGCGTGAGCCAGCAGGCATTCCCGGTGGCGATGCCGAGCACCGACTGGAGCGCGGGGCGCCGGCCGGTCGCGAGCGCCAGGCGGGTGACGATGAACGTGTTGGGCCCCGGGCTCACCACCGCCGTCAGGTACACCCCGAAGATCGAGCCGAGCAGCGGCAGCGGCGCCGTCATCCCCGCGCTACTCGCCGACGATGGGCCACGGCTGCCAAGACCTCCAGCGCCCCCGCGTGAAGTCCGGCACCTCCTGGGGCCGTCCCTGCTGCGCCACCGACCGCACGCTCAGCTCCACCATCGAGGAGAGCGCCGCCGCGTCGTACACGTTGGCGTCCGTGGGCAGGCCGGCCCGCAGGCAGGCGATCAACCGGTAGTCCTCCAGGAAGTCCATCCCGCCGTGCCCCCGGTCCATCTGCTGGATCTTCTCCGACCGCCACAGCGGGTGGTCGAACTCGGGGTAATACGTCTCGGCGTCCTCCCAGCCGTGGCCGGGCGTGCGGCCCTCGAGGTGCACCCGGTGCGGCCAGCCGCTCACGATCCCCCGGGTGCCCTGGAGCAGCTGCAGCCGGCTGTAGGGCCGGGGATTGTTGGTGTTGTGCGCCAGGTAGATCGTCCGGCCCCGCGCGGTCTGGATCAGGCTCACGTTCTGGTCGCCCAGGATGTAGCGCTCGGACCGGCGCGGGTCGTCGGCGGGGAGGTGCTCCTCGCGCCACGCCTGCAGCCCGCGCGAGGGGGAACTCATCGACGTCACCCGGAGGAAGCGATCGCCCCGGTTGATGTCCATGCAGTTGGCCACCGGGCCGAGGCCATGGGTGGGGTAGAGGTTGCCGTTGCGGGTGATGGACCAGGCCCGGCGCCACAGCCCCTCGCCCTCGGCCGAGAACTTGATCTCCCGCAGGTCGTGCAGGTAGGCGGCTTCGCCATGCAGCACCTCGCCCAGCAGGCCCTGGCGCACGAGGTGGAGCGCCATCAGCTCGAACCGGTCGTAGTTGCAGTTCTCCATCATCACGCAGTGGCGCTGGTGCTTCTCCGCCGCCTCGACCAGGGCCCAGCAGTCGTCGAGCGACATCGCGGCCGGCACCTCGGTGGCGGCGTGCCGGCCGTGGCGGAGCGCCGCCAGCATCACCGGGACGTGCCACTCCCACGGCGTGGCCGTGTAGACCAGGTCGAGGTCGGCCTCCGCACACATCCGCTCGAAGTCGCGGGGGCCGCGGGTGTAGAGCGCGGGCGCGGGCTGGCCGGCGGCCACCACCTTCTCGCTGGCGCGCCGGGCGTGTGCCTCCCGGATGTCGCAGACCGCGCGGAGCTCCACCCCCTCCAGGGCCAGCAGGTTCTCCACGTGGACCGACCCCATGCCCCCCACGCCGACGAAGCCCACCCGGACCCGGTCCAGGGGCGGGGCGCGGAACGGCTCGGCGGGGCCGGGCGACGGGGGCGCGGGCGCCTGGGTGCGCGGGAGCGTCCCCCCGAGGGCGAGGGCGGCGCCGGCGCGGAGGACATCACGGCGGGTGGGATCGGCGGTCATGGCGTCAGGGGCTGGGGTGGTCGGATGGGGCCGGCGGCGCCGGCGTGCGGAGTTCGCGGCCTTCCGCGTCTCCCGCGCTGTCAGTAACTCTAGACGGTCCGGGCCCCCGGGAAATAGCCCCGAACGCCCGGGGGTGCTAGAATCCCGACTCGGTCTGCGGCCCTGCCGCCCTCCTTTATAGCCCATCGCCCGGTTCCTGATGTCCGTGACCTCCGCCTGCAATCGCTGTCAGACGCCACTCGATTCCGGGGCCCGGTTCTGCCAGGTCTGCGGCTTGAGCGTGTCGGGCGAGCAGACGGCGCCCCTGCCGACCCTGACCCAGGTGCTGCAGCAGGCCACGCTGGGGGAGTACGAGGTCCTCCGGGAGATCGGGCAGGGGGGCATGGCCACGGTGTTCCTGGCCCACGAGATCGCGCTGGCGCGGAAGGTGGCGATCAAGGTGATGTCTCCCCAGCTGGTCCACGGGGCGGACATGATCGAGCGGTTCAAGCGCGAGGCGCGCACCGCGGCCAGCCTCAATCACCCGCACATCATCCCGATCTACGCGGTGCGCGAGTCGCAGCACCTGCTGTACTTCGTGATGAAGTACGTGCAGGGGCGGCCGCTCGACGGCATCCTACGGGACGTGGGCCCGCTCCCCTTCCCGATGGTGCGCTCCATCCTCTCCGACATCGGCTCCGCGCTCGACTATGCCCACCGCCAGGGCGTGATCCACCGCGACGTGAAGCCCGGCAACATCCTCATCGACGAGGAAGGCTTTGCCGTGATCACCGACTTCGGCATCGCCAAGGCGGCCCAGGGGGAGACCCTCACCCGGAGCGGCACCACGGTGGGCACGCCGAGCTACCTCTCGCCCGAGGCCTGCTCAGGCGAGGCCACGGGGCCGGCCGCGGACCAGTATTCGCTCGGCATCGTGGGCTACGAGATGATCACCGGCCAGCTGCCCTTCAGCGCCGAGTCGAGCCTGGGGATGATGTACGCGCAGGTGCACGCCCCGCCCCGGCCGAGCGAGCACCTGCGGCCCGACTGCCCGCGGGACCTGCGCGACTCCATCATGCGCATGCTGGAGAAGGCGCCCGCCGACCGGTTCCCCACGCTCAAGGAGGCGGTCGCCGCGCTCTCGGGGGCCCGCATTTCCGGCCGCACCGGCGAGGGCCTCGCGAGCACCGACGAGCACGTGCGCAGTCACATCGGCCTGCTCGCGGTGCCGCGCCCCGGCCGGCCCGCCGGCGAGGCGCGCGCCACCCCGGCGAGCCCCGCCCCGCTCTCCCGGGTGCCGCCCAGCAGCCGGACCCTCGCCCGGCAGCGCCGGGTGCAGTTCACCCGCATCCTCGGCGGCCTCTTCCTCGCCGGGCTCGGCGCGATCGCCGCGATCCTCGCGGTGCGGGGCCAGCTCTCCCAGGTGCCGGTGGCCGACACCCTGCCCCCCCCGCGCGACACCCTCGCCGCGCGGATGGACAGCCTGCTCATTGTGGCGCGGGGCCGGGCGGAGTACGCCCGCGAGGTGGCGGTGACCGGCGGCGCCAGCCCGGCGGCGATCGCCGCCGGCGACTCCATCCGCAAGATCGCCGATTCGCTCGCGGCGCTGGGCCAGAAGCCGGAGGCCGCGGTGCTGCTGGAACGGGCCGCCAATCTCTGGAGCGTGTCGACGCCCGTGCCGCAGGCCGCGGCCCCCGCCGAGTCGGCGCCCCCGCGCCGCCCCGGGCCCGCGCCCGCCGGCAGCGGCGCCCCGGCCGTCGCGCCGCGGCCCGGCACCACCCAGCGGGCCGACAGCCTGGCCACCGCCAGCCAGCCGGTGCCCGACTCGGTGGCGGCGGTCCGGTTCTACCTGGAGCTGCAGCAGGCCATCCGTTCGCGCCAGCTCGGCGAGGTGCGGCGCCTGCTCCCCAACATGACGGAATCCGAGGAGCGCGACTGGCGCGGCATCCTCGAGGACGACCGCACCAGCCGGATCGAGGCGCTGTACGAAGTGCGGCGCGTCTCCCGGACCGAGGAGGTCGTGTACGCCCGGGTCAAGGAGATCCTCACCCTGGTCCGGCAGAACGGCAAGATCGAGAAGAAACGCGACCGGATCCTCCTGACCCAGCTCACCCTGGGCCCGCAGGGCTGGCGCCAGATCCGCGCGGAAAAGGCTCCCTGATGCCGATGCCCCCATTCCACCTCGCCTTCCCGGTGCACGACCTCGCGGCCGCCCGCGCCTTCTACGGCGGGCTCCTCGGCTGCGCCGAAGGCCGCAGCTCCGAGCACTGGGTGGACTTCGACTTCCACGGGCACCAGGTGGTGGCACACCTCTCGCCGGCGGAGGCCCGCCCGGCCGCCGCCAACCAGGTGGATGGCAAGGACGTGCCGGTCCGGCACTTCGGCGTGATCCTCGAATGGGACGCGTGGCACACCCTTGCCGACCGGCTGCGGGCGGCCGGGGTGCGCTTCATCATCGAACCCGGGATCCGCTTTCAGGGCCAGGTCGGCGAACAGGCGACGATGTTCCTGCTCGACCCCTCCGGCAACGCGCTCGAGTTCAAGACCTTCCGGGACATGAGCCGGATCTTCGCGCGTTGACCCTGCGTCCGGCCGCGTCGCAGCTCCCCTCGACAGGACCACGCCCATGCGCCTCCGCCTGCCGTCGGCGGCCCTCGCCCTCCCGCTCCTGATGACCGACCCCCTCAGCGCCCAGGCGCCCGACGATCCCTACCGCTGGCTCGAGGCCGTCAGCGCCGATTCCTCCCTGGCCTGGGTCCGGCGCCAGAACGAGCGCAGCACCGGCGCACTGACCACCGACCCCGCCTTCGCGCCGCTGAGCGAGCGGATCCGCGCCATCCTCGACTCCGACGCCAAGATTCCGTACGTCGAGAAGATCGGGCCCCACTACTACAACTTGTGGCGCGACGCCGGACACCCCCGCGGGCTGTGGCGGCGCACCACGCTGTCCGAGTACCGCAAGGCTGCCCCCGCCTGGGAGACGGTGATCGACCTCGACGCGCTGGGGCAGGATGAGGGGGAGAACTGGGTGTGGCACGGGGCGGCGTGCCTCCAGCCGGCCTACCGCCGCTGCCTCGTGTCGCTGTCGCGGGGTGGGGCCGATGCGGACGTGGTGCGGGAGTTCGACCTGGTGACCCGCCGGTTCGTCCCCGGCGGCTTCACGCTGCCCGAGGCGAAGTCGAACGTGGCCTGGCGCGACGAGGATGCGATCTTCGTCGGCACCGACTTCGGCCCCGGCTCCATGACCTCCTCGGGCTACCCGCGACTCGTCAAGCTGTGGCGGCGCGGGACCCCGCTCGCACAGGCCGAGACGGTCTACGAGGGCCGGGTCGACGACGTCTGGGCCTACGGCTGGCGGGACCTGACGAAGGGCTTCGAGCGGGAGTTCGTGGCCCGGGGCATCACCTTCTACAGCAACGAGATGTTCCTGCGGCGCGAGGGCATGCTGCACCGGATCCCCAAGCCGGACGACGCCAACGCGAGCGTGTACCGGGAGTGGCTCCTGCTCGAGCTGAGAAGCGACTGGACGGTGGCGGGCCGGACCTTCCCGGCCGGGGCGCTGCTGGCCACCCGGCTCGACGCGTTCATGGCCGGCGAGCACGCGTTCGAGGTGCTGTTCACCCCGACCGACCGGACGTCGCTGGCCGGCTTCAGCGTGACCCGGCATCACGTGATCGTCAATGAGCTCGACAACGTCCGCAACCGCCTGTACGTGCTCACCTGGCAGGGCGGCGCGTGGCACCGGGCGCCGCTCCCCGGCGTCCCGGCCTTCGGGGCCGTGGGGGTGACCGCAGTGGACCCCGAGGAGTCCGACGCCTACTTCCTGACCATCACCGACTTCCTGACCCCCACCAGCCTGGCCTACGGCACGGTGGGCGGCGGCCCAGCGGAGCGGCTCAAGCAGCTGCCGGCCTACTTTGACAGCGAGGGGCTGGACGTCAGCCAGCACGAGGCGGTCTCGGCCGATGGCACCCGGATCCCGTACTTCCAGGTGGCGCGGCGGGACCTGCCCCTGGACGGGGACCATCCCACGCTGCTCTACGGGTACGGCGGCTTCGAGGTCTCGATGCTCCCGGCGTACAGCGCCTCGGTCGGCGCGGCGTGGCTGGAGCAGGGCGGCGTCTACGTCCTGGCCAACATCCGCGGCGGCGGCGAGTTCGGGCCGCGGTGGCACCAGGCCGCCCTCAAGGCCAGCCGGCACAAGGCGTACGAAGACTTCATTGCGGTGGCGGAAGACCTGATCCGCCGCGGCGTCACCCGGCCGCGCAGGCTCGGCATCATGGGGGGCAGCAATGGCGGCCTCCTGATGGGCAACATGCTCACCCTGCGCCCCGACCTCTTCGGCGCCATCGTCTGCCAGGTCCCGCTGCTGGACATGCGGCAGTACCACACCCTGCTGGCGGGCGCCTCGTGGATGGGGGAGTACGGCAACCCCGACGACCCGGCGGAGTGGGAGTTCATCCGCACCTTCTCGCCGTACCACAACGTGCGGGAGGGCGTGACCTACCCGCCCACGCTCTTCACCACCTCCACCCGCGATGACCGGGTGCACCCCGGGCACGCCCGCAAGATGGTGGCGCGGATGCTGGCGCAGCACCACGACGTGCTGTACTACGAGAACATGGAGGGCGGCCACGCGGGGGCCGCCGACAACCGCCAGGCGGCCTTCATGTCGGCCCTGGCGTGGACCTTCCTGCGGCGCCAGCTCATGCCCGCGCCCGCCACGCCGTAGGTCGCGCCCCCTGGAGACCGCCGGCCTCACCCCGCTGAGCGAGCTGCACGCCGCGCTGCTCCAGGCCACCATCACGCTGGGCCTGGTGGCGGTGTGCGGCCTGCTCTACGCCCGGTTCCGCAAGCCCTACTTCTTCTGGTGGGCCGTGGCGTGGAGCCTGTACCTGGCCCGCCTGGGCGCCATCCTCATCTACGTGCCGTCGGGGCGGCCCTTCTGGCTCTACGCCCACCAGGTGGCCACCGGCTGGACGGCGCTCGCCCTGCTGTGGAGCGCGGTGGTCTTCTCCCGCGGCTCCCGCTTCCGCCCGGGCTTCTGGGTGGCAGTGCTCTTTCCCCCGCTCTGGTCCTACTTCGCCATCTACCACCTCGGCGTGGAGGAGCGGTTCCTCTATGCCGCGCTGCCGGCGGTCGCGTTCCTGAGCGGCGCCACCCTGTGGACCGCGGGGGTGTTCTTCCGGTTCCGCCGGAAGACCGGCTCGCCGGGGGCGCTGCTGCTCGCCTTCGCCTTCCTGCTCTGGGGGCTGCACCACCTGGACTATCCCGTGCTGCGCGCGCGCGGGGCCTGGAACCCGTGGGGGTATTACCTCGACATCGTCTTCGCGCTGCTGGTGGGCGGCGGGATCCTCATCCTGGTCATCGAGGACCTGGAGCGCGGGCTCCGCGCCCTGTCCACCCTCTCCGGCGACCTGCAGCGCGGCGAGGGGGGCGCCGACGAGGTCGGCGCGCTGCTGGGCCGTGCCCTGGTGCTCCCCGGCGTGCGCGGCAGCGCGCTCTACGATGGTACCCGCGCCGAGGTGGTGCGTGCACTCGGCGCCTGCGCCCCATGGGAAGGGCATCCCCCTGACGGCGAGGCCCTGGCGCTGCTCCAGGAGGTGCTGGCCACCGGACGGCCGAGCTCCGGCAGCAGCGGCGTGTTCGCCTACATCGCGGCCCTCCCGGTCATGCGGCGGAGCACCGTGGCCGGGGCCATGCTGATCGTCGGCGACGCCCGCGACCCGTTCGCCGCCCTCGACGCGTCATTCCTGCAGGCGCTGGGGCAGCAGGTGGGCGCGGCCCTCGAGAACGCCGACCTCGACCGCCGCCTGCGGCGCCGCACCGAGGAGCTGGAGCGCCTCTCGGTCCGGATGGTGGAGCAGCACGAGGAAGAGCGCCGCCGGCTCTCCCTCGAGCTGCACGACGAGACCGCGCAGGTCTTCTCGGCCGTCAAGCTGCAGCTGGGCATCCTCCGCGAGGAGGTACCGGTGCCCCAGGCCGAACGGCTGGCGCGGGTCACCGAGCTGGTGGATGAAGGCATGGCGAGCATCCGCAGCGTCACGGACCAGCTGCGGCCGTCGCTCCTCGACGACCTCGGCCTGCTCCCGGCCCTGCGGGCGCTCGTGGCCGACTTCGAGGGCCGCACCGGGATCGCCGTGGCCTTCACCGCCCCCGAGGCCCTGCCGCCGGTGGACACCCTCGCCGAACTCGCCATCTTCCGGGCCGTGCAGGAAGGGCTCTCCAACGTGGCCCGCCACGCCGACGCCGCCACCGCCACGGTGGCCCTTGCCGCGCGGGCCGACGGCCTCACCATCCGGATCGAGGACGACGGCCGCGGGCTCTTCGCCGACGGCGCCACGGTGGAGGAACACACCGGCCTCGCCGGCATGCGCGAGCGCTTCACGGCGCTGCGGGGGACCGTCACCCTGGCGCCCGGGGCGACCGGCGGCACCCGGCTCACCCTGCACCTCCCGCTGGCCCACGAGCACTGACATGGCCGATCCGACACTGCGGGTGATGCTGGTGGATGACCACGTGCTGGTGCGCGAGGGGATCCGGCACGTGCTCACCGGGACGCCCGGCGTCGAGGTCGTGGCCGAGGCGGGCGACGGCGAGGTGGCGCTGGCCCTGGCGCAGGAGGCGCGGCCCGACGTGGTGGTGCTCGACCTCTCGCTCCCGGGGGCGGGCGGCCTCGAGGTCACGACCCGGCTGCGCGCGCTGCTGCCATCGGTCCGGGTGCTGATCCTGAGCGTGCACGATCACCCCGAGTACGTCCTCGGCGCCGTGCGCGCCGGGGCCCAGGGCTACCTGCGGAAGGACACCTCACCCGCGGAGCTCCGCGAGGCCCTCCGGGCCGTGGCCCGGGGCGAGTCGTACTTCTCCCCGCCCGTGGCCCGCCACCTGAGTGCCGCCCTGCGCGGCGACGCCCCGGCCGACGACGCCGCCACCCGGCTCGCCCGCCTCACGCCCCGCGAACGGGAGGTGCTCGCCGGGATCGCCGCCGGCGAGACCAGCCGCGCCATCGCTTCCCGCCTGGGCCTCTCCCCCCGCACCGTGGAGACCTACCGCGAGAACCTCGCGCGGAAGCTGGATATCAAGACCGTCGCCGGGCTGACCCGCTTCGCGGTGGAGGCCGGGCTGGCCCAGGAATCGGGCGGCTGACGTGAACGGCCCCCGTGGCCCGGGGTGAAGCTTTCATCAGGATGCGCGGGACCGCGCCCGCATGCCGCCCCCGCCCGACGCCGCAACCGCTTGCGCCACCTGCAGTAGCGCCACCCCTCCGTTCCGGCGTCCGTAGAACTACGGAGCCGCATCCCCGCAGCTTCCCGAATTACCGCGAATCGGGTCGGTCACTACCGTAGACCCGCACCACATGGGTGCGGACTCCCAACCTGCGGCAGGACGACCTGAATGCGTTTCCCTCGCTTGTGCCTCGCAATCGCAATGCTCCCGGCTTTCTCCCTCAACGCGCAGGCCACGCCGCAACGCGTGACCCGGGACACCGTCATCGAGTTGCAGGAGATGACCGTCACGGCCACGCGTGACCTGCGCGAAGTCTTCCGCACCCCGGCGCCCGTGAGCGTGGTGGACTCCACCACGCTCGCCCGGCGCGCGCCCGGCAACATCACCGACCTGTTCTACGACCTGCCGGGTCTCGACGTCAACGGCATCGGCCCGAGCCAGTCGCGGCCGATTATCCGGGGCCTCCTCGGGCAGCGCATCCTGCTGCTGCAGGACGGCATCCGCATGAACAACTCCCGGCGCGAGTCGGACTTCGGCGAGATCCCCTCCCTGGTGGGCCTCGAGGCCCTCGGACGGGTGGAGGTGGTCCGCGGACCGACCTCGGTGCTCTACGGCACCGACGCCATCGGCGGCGCGGTGAACCTGATCACCCGCCAGCCGCCGGCGGCCACCAGCGGCAGCAGCGTGCGGGGCAGCCTGGGCTACCGCTACCAGAGCGCCGGCAGCCAGCAGCGCCCATGGGGCCTCGCGTCCGGGCGGGTCGGCCGGTTCAACTGGCTCGCCTTCGGCTCGTATCGTGATGCGGGCGACTACACCGCGCCCGCCGGCACCTTCGGCCAGCTCCCGCTCGCCAAGGACGTGAAGGTGCGCGACAGCGGCGTCCGCGACCAGAACTACGCCGCCCAGCTCGGCTATGACTTCTCCGAGACGCAGGGGGTGAGCGCCCGGTACGAGCGCTACACCGCGGCCGACGCCGGGTTCGGGTACGTGAAGCCGGCCGACCTCAATCGTCCGAGCGACCCGACGATCCAGATCCGCTACCCCACCCAGGGCGTGGACCGGGTCTCCCTGGGCTACACCAACCGGACCCTGGGCATCGCGGTGGCCGACCGCCTCGACGTCACCACCTATTACGTCAGCAACGCCCGCCGGCTCAACTTCGACATCATCATCCCGACGGGGCCCGGCTCCCAGGGCCAGATCTCCAACCGCAACCACACCGACCTCGACACCTGGGGCGTCCGGCTCGAGGCCGCCAAGGCGGTGGGCAGCGTGCTGCTCACCTACGGCGCCGACGCCTTCCGCGACCGCTCCAACAACACCGACACCAGCACCACCACCGGCTTCGGCCCGCCGTCGACCGACCCCGTCTCCAAGACGCCGAACGCGATCTTCCGCAGCATCGGGGGCTTCCTGCAGAGCGACGTGCACCTCGGGGAGCGGCTCAACCTGATCGCCGGCGTGCGGGTGCAGAGCATCAAGGCCGAGACCCGGCCCACCCCCGGGGTGACGCTGCCCCTGGTCTCGCACGAGAACGCCACCGTCGTCGGCACCCTCAACGCCGAATACCTGCTGAGCAACCGGTTCAGCCTGGTCACCTCGGTGGGGCGCGGGTTCCGCTCCCCGAACCTGATCGAGCGCTTCTTCGAGGGCCCGACCCCCGAGGGGTTCGGCTACCAGGTGCGGACCCCCGACCTCAAGCCCGAGACCAGCATCAACGTGGATGTGGGCTTCCGCTACCGTGATCCCCGCGTCACCCTCGAGGCCTTCGGCTTCCGCAACGAGATCACCGACGGCATCGGCCTGGTGCCCACCGGCGACAGCATCCCCGCCGGCCCGGGCCAGTACCTGCCCACCTACGAGAACGTGAACTTCGGCAAGCTCCGGGTGCTCGGCGTGGAGGCCAACGGCCGGCTGCACCTCGGGCGGGGCTTCTCCACCGCGGCCAACCTCACCGTGTTCGACTCCAAGGACGTGCGTGACCCGACCAACCCGGTGGCCCAGAGCTACGGGCTGCGGGTGGGCGGCGAGGCCCGGTACGACCATCCGGGCAACCGGTTCTGGCTGGCCTACGGCGTGCGGCACAACGGGGAGCAGAAGGACATCGCAGTGAGCCTGAGCCCGGTCGGATCGCCGGTGCCCTCGTTCACGATCATGCAGGCCCGGGCCGGCATGCGGCTGTTCACCGCCGGCCGCAGCACCCACTCGGTGACGGTGCTGGTCGACAACGTCGGGAACAAGCTCTACAGCGAGGCCTCGAACTCGAACTTCTTCCGCCCCGCGCCCGGCCGGAACATCACCGCCGCGTACCGCGTCGACTTCTGACCGCATCACGCGACGGGGGCCGGACACCCATGGTGTCCGGCCCCCGTGGCGTTTCCCCGGGTTTCCCGGAGGGTCAGCCGCCGAGGCGGCGACGCTCCTCGTCCGTGAAGGGCGTGGTGCTGTCCGGCGTGACGAAGACCGGCACCTCGAAGCGGGCCTTGAAGTCCACGCCAGGCAGCGTCGACTGTACCTCGAGGTCCCAGCGGATCCGGTCGCGCGCGTTGCGCTCGTCGGTGGCCGCGGCGTCCGGCGGGATCGCGAACGCCACCGGGATCCGGAGCCCCTGCCCCGCCGCCAGCGAGCCCGGCAGCTGCTGCTTCCGCTCCCAGAGCGTGGTGGTGCGCGTGCTCCGGTTCTTGCCCGACCCGGTCGTCTCGATGCGCACGCACTTGAGGTGCAGCGCCACGTCACTCTCGGCGGGCAGTCCGCGCGGCACCAGGACCTGCCCCGCCAGCGCCCGGCCCACGACCCCCGGCCGCGTGGCGAGCTCGAACACCGGTGAACCGAAGCGCCGCCGGCGCAGGATCTGATGCACCGCCAGGCCCGCCAGCGGGACGCCGATGAGCGGGAAGAACCAGACCCACCCGTTGCCACCTGACTCCCCCTCCCGGGACACCGAGACGGCGGCAGCCCACCCCACGGCATTGAACACGATGGCCAGCCCCACCAGGATGCAGCCGGCGTTCTTGAAGTCGTCCTCGATCCGCCCCGAGGACCACTTCGCGGCCTCCCACGGGGCGCCGCTCATGCGCCCGCCGTCCCGGTGGCGATCGGCCGGCCCGAGCCGGCCCATTCGGTCCAGGAGCCGTCGTACAGCGCCCCCGGCGCGGCGCCGATCCGCTCCAGCGCCAGGAGGAGGTTGCAGGCGGTGGTCCCCGAGCCGCAGGTGGCGATGACCGGCCGGTCGAGGCCGATCCCCGCCCGCCGCAGCCGCGCCCGCACCTCCTCCAGAGGGAGGACGAGACCGTCGGCCCCGACAAGGTCGGTGTAGGGGAGGTTCCGTGCGCCCGCCATATGCCCGCTCGGGAGCCCCGGCCTCGGCTCGGGGTCCCGCCCCTCGAACCGGCCCGCGGAGCGCGCGTCAGCCACCTGGGCCGTACCCTGCGCCAGCGCCGCCTCCACCTCGGCCGCACTGCGGACCAGCCCCCGGTCGAGGCGCGCGGTGAAGGCTCGCGGCGCCGCGGTCGCGGCGCCGGTGTCCATCGGCCGGCCCGCCGCGCGCCAGCGCACGGAGCCGCCGTCCAGCACCGCCACCGCGCGGTGCCCGAAGGCGCGGAACATCCACCAGGCCCGCGCCGCGCTCAGGTTGGTGCCGGAGCCATCGTAGACCACCACGGCGTCGTCATTGCCGATGCCGAGCCCGCCCACGTAGGCACCGAAGGCGGCGTCCGAGGGGAGGGTGTGCGGCAGCGATGCGGCGGGATCGCTGGCGGCATCGAGGTCGAAGTAGCGCGCGCCGGGCAGGTGGCCGGCCTCGAACTCGGCCCGGGCGTTCCGGCCCGAGGGCGGCAGGTACCAGGAGGCGTCGAGCACCACGAGCCCGGGGGTCCCCAGCCGTGCGGCCAGCCAGGCGTCCGGGACCACGGGAGGCATTGAGAAAGTCGGCATGGTGGGGCCGTATCTTAGCTGGAACCCCGGACCTGAGCGAGAGGATCGCCGATGCGCCTCCAGACCCTGACCCTGGCAGCCCTGCTCCTGGCGGCGCCCCTCGTGGCGCAGCAGCGCGCGGTCGTGGTGAACCGCGTCCGGCTCACCGACCAGCAGGTGCGGGACATCGAGACGCGCTGGTCGGTGCAGGTGCGCGACGGCCGCTACTGGTACGACGCCATGTCCGGGGCCTGGGGCATGGACGGCGGCCCGACCGCCGGGTGGATCCTCCCCGGGCTCGCCCTCGGCGGCAGCCTGCCGGCCGATGCGTCCAACGGCGCCACCGGCGTGTTCATCAACGGCCGCCAGCTGCCGGAGCAGGACGTGCGCGCCCTGATGCAGATCACCCCGGTGTATCGCGGCCGCTGGTGGGTGGATGCCCGGGGCAACTTCGGCGCCGAGGGGGGCCCCGCGCTCGGCAACCTCTGGATGCTGGCGCGACAGCAAGGGGGCCGGAGCTGGTCGATGTACGCCAACAAGGGGAACGACTTCATCGCCGGCGACGAGAACGGCTGCACCTACTTCAACAGCCGGGACAACGGCAGCGGCACCAGCACCTCGTGGGCGTCGCCCGGCTGCTGAGCCGGGCGCGGGGCCACGAACGCACGCGAGGGCTCCCGTCGGTGACGGGAGCCCTCGTGCCGTGCGGAAGGGTGGTCAGCGCGTGGGGCGCTGGGGCGCCGCCGGCGCCGGCTGCGGCGGCGGGGGGCCCTGGCCCGGACCGTCCGCGCCGGGGACCACCTTCACGGCCTCGATGGTGATGTCGAGGGTCACTTCATCGCCCAGCAGGACGCCGCCCCCTTCCACCGCCCGGTTGTAGGCCACGCCGTAGTCCAGCCGGTTGATCTTGGTCGACACGGCAAAGCCCACCCGGTCCCGGCCCCGGTTGCCTGGGGTGATACCGTTGTACGTGCCGTTGAGCGTGATGCGCCGGGTGCGGCCCCGCATGGTGAGGTCGCCCGTCAGGCTGATCTCCTCGCCCTTCACCGCGACCCCGGTGCTGACGAAGGTGATCTCCGGAAAGGAGTCGGTGGCGAAGAAGTCATCCGAGCGGAGGTGGGTGTCCCGCCGCTGGTTGTTGGTGGAGATACTCTTGGAACGGATGACGACGCTCACCGCGCCCCTGGACCAGTCGGCGGGCTCGCCGGTGAGGGTGCCCTCCCAGTCGGTGAAGGTCCCGGTCACCCGGCCCACCAGGTGCCGGATCCGGAACAGGAGTTCCGAGTGGGTGGGGTCGATCTGCCAGGTCGTCGCGGAGCCTGTATCGGGGGTGGCCACCGTGGCGGGGAGGGCCGCCGGCGGGGTCACGAGCAGGATGAGGGAGGTCGCAAGCGCCAGCATGGAGACTCCAGAAGGGGGTGAGGGACGCGCAGGGCACGCACAAGACGGCGCCCCGCCACGGTAGGATACGCCGTGGACGGGGCTTCCGTTGAGTACCCAGCGGCCGCCCTGCGGTTCCCCTAGCGGTGCTGGCCGAGCCCCTCTGCGGCCAGCCGCCGGACTTCCGGGTCGGCGTCCTTCATGGCCCGGACCAGGAACGGGGTGACGGTCGAGTCTTCGATCGAGCCCAGCGCGCTCACCACCTCCCGGCGGACCTGGACGTCGGCGTCCTCGAGCGCCCGGCCCAGCCCCGGCACCGACCGCGGGTCGCCGATCGAGCCGAGGGCGCTCGCCGCCGACTGGCGGATCTCGGCATCCGGGTCGCGCAGCGCGTTGATGAGCGACTCCGGCGCGCGCCCGAGGTCGTCCAGGGATCCGAGGGCGCTGATGGCCTCGTGGCGCACGCTCCGGTCCGGGTCCCCGGTGGCGCGCCCGAGCGCCTCCGCTGCGGCGGGATCCTCGATGCTCCCGAGCGCCGAGGCGGCGGCGGCCCGCACCTCCGCGACGCGGTCCTCGAGGGCCCGGATCAGCCCGGGGACCGCAGCCCGGTCCTCGATGCTGCCCAGCGCCTCGGCAGCGGCGCGGCGCAGTTCGGGATCGGCGTCGCGCAGGAGCTCCGCCACCGGGCGCGCCGCCTTCGGATCCTCGATCGAGCCCAGCGCCTCCACCACCGCGAGTCGCACGTTGGCATCACGATCACCCAGCGCGTCCACCAGCGCCGGGGTCGCCGCCGCATCCTCGAGCGATCCCAGGGCGCGCGCCACCTCCTGGCGGACCGCGGGGTCCCGGTCGCGCAGCAGCGGCACCAGGGGCCGTGTGGCCCGGGTGTCCTCGATATTGCCGAGGGCATAGGCCGCGGCCCGGCGCACTCCCGCCTCCGGCCGGTCCAGCAGTCGGACCAGGCCGGGGACCGCGCGTGCATCCTCGTACTCCCCCAGCGCCCAGGCCGCCAGCCGCACCACGTCCGGCTCACGGTCGGCGAGCGCCTGTTGCACCCCCTCGAATGCGGCCGGGTCCTCCGAGGTCCCGAGGCCCAGCAGGGCGGCCTCCCGCACCCGCCCCTCCGCGTGCCGCAGGCCGGCGCGCAGACCCGCCGCCGCCTCGGTGAGCGGGCTCTGGCCCAGCAGCCGCGCCGCGGCCCGCCGCACGCACGGCTCCTGCCGCCCCAGCGCGGCGACCAGCGCCGGGACCGCCCGGCGGTCGGTGACGCCGCCCATGAAGGCCAGCCGCGCCGCATCGACCGTCGGCTGGCGGTCGCGCAACGCCGCGACCTCCCGCCCGCCGCCCCACCAGCCATTGCCCAGCATGTCCACCGCCAGCTCGCACACCGCGGGGTCCGTGGCGGCCAGCGAGGTCAGCAGGCCGACGACCTGCGCCGAGTCAGGGCCGGGCCGCGTGTCCTGCCGGAACCAGCGCGGCGGCCGTGGTGCGCGGATCTTCGGCAGGTGGAACCGCGGACCGGACATCGCGAGCGCCATCGGTGCCACCATGGCGCGCGGCGGCCGCGGAGGCACCGGGGCGGGCGCGGTGGCGGCCTGCAGCAGCACCGCCGCGCCGAGGGCCAGCAGGTCGGCGCCCACGGCTACTCCGACTCCCGCTGGCCCAGCGCCATCGCGGCCTGGCGCCGCACCACCGGATCCTCGGAGCGCAGCGCTCCGACCAGGGCCTCGAGCGCGCTGCGGTCACGGACCTCGCTCAGCCCGTTGATCGCGGCCTCCCGGACGTCCGCGTTGGCGTCGGTCAGCAGCGCCTTGAGCGCCGGCACCGCCTTCGCATCGCCGATGTGGCCCAGCGCGTAGGCCACCTGCTGGCGCACGTCGGCCGACTTGTCGTTCGTCATCGCGAGCAGCTCGGCGGGCGCCTGGGTGAGGCCAGACTGGGCCACGGCACTCACCGCCATCTGCCGGATGTCCGCCGCGGGGTCCTTGAGCAGCCGGGTGAAGGCGGCCACGAACCTCGGGTCCGCCGGGCTGTCCTCGTCGCCCTCGTGGAACCGGCTCAGCGCGTAGGAGATCGCCACCTGGCGCATCTCGGGATCGGCATCATTCATCGTGGCCAGGACCACGTCCACCGGCACCCCGTCCGGGAAGCTGCTCAGCGCAGAGAGGGCATAGCGCCGCACCTCGACCGAGCTGTCCTTGAGCAGCGCGAGCAGCCCCGGCACGGCGCGGCGGTCCTCCAGCGACCCGAGCGCCATCGCGGCAGAGGCCCGGACCTGGGCATCGCCGTCTCCCAGCGCGGCGATGAGCCCCGGCACCGCCCGGGGGTCCTCGAGGTTGGCCAGGGCCTGCGCCGCCGCCCGCCGGACATCCACGTCGCGATCCTTGAGGGCGTCGATCAGCGCCGGCACCGCGATGTTGGTGGTGTCGCGCGGACGGTCCCCTTCGAACGACCGCGCCGCGGCCAGCTCGCGGTAGGCGTCCGCGCTCGCGAGAGCCATCGGCGCCAGAGCCGGCATCGGCGCACCGGGCGCCTGGGGTGCCATCGGCGCGAGAGGGGCCCGGGCTGGGGCCCACCCCTCGCGGCGCAGCCGGGCGAGGTCGGCCCGGGCGGCGCGCCACTCGGCATTCCGCATGCGGCTCCAGAGCCGCCGCAGGGTGCCGGTGCTGTCGGTGCCGGACGAGTCGGCCACGCTGTCGCGCGCCACCGGCTGCTGCGCATGGGCGGTGACCGTCGGGACGGTGACGGCCGTGACGCCGAGCAGGGCGGCGGCGCCGGCGGCGAACCAGAGTGTGCGGGGAGCGGTAGGCATGGCACGACCCTCGATGAGACGGTGGACGCGGGTGACCAGCTGGGAACGGCGCTCGGCCATGCCCGCGAGGGGCACCGGTTGCGGGCTGGCGGTGACCCACTCCGCCACCTTCACCAGGCAGGACGCCAGGGAGACGCCGGAGCCGGTACGACCCACCGCCCAGTCGTCACAGAGATACTCGGCCACTTCCTGCAGCCGGACCCGCGCCAGCCGGTTGAGCGGCTGGAAGAAGAACACCCGCTCGACGGCGCACCCCAGCGCGAGCCAGAAGGGATCGTGCCGGACCAGGTGGGCCAGTTCGTGCGCCAGGAGCGAGCGCTGCTGCGCGGCATCCAGGTCCGTCAGCGCGGCCGTCGGCAGCACGATCTCGTCGCGGCCCAGCGCGACCGGGCTGGCCAGCCCCGAGGCCTGGGTCAGGCGCACCGGCCGGCGCACCCCGCCCGCCACGCACAGCTCGGCCGTCATCGCCAGCAGCACCGGATCGGCGACGGGCTCCCGGGGCCCCATGCCCTGCAGTGCACGCCGCCGCTGCACCAGGTAGAGCCCGAGCAGCGCGGCGCCGATCGCGGCCCACCCACCGAGCGCCAGGGTGAGACCCAGCCCCGTCCGGTCCACCTCCATCGGCACGCTGCCTGCCCCGGCGACCGCCGTTGCCGGGGGAGCCGACGCCGCACGCCCCGCCGGGGCGGCGGGGCGCTCGGTCGCGGGCGCCGGTGCCGGCAACAGCCCCTGCCACGCGGCCCCGGCCGCCTGGGAGCCAGCCGCAGGATCGCGGACGGCGGCGGAGAGCGTCAGCACACCGCTCAGCGGCTCGAACGGCAGGGCGGCCTGGAGCGTGGCGGTGAGCAATCCCCCGACCATGCCGGCCTTCCAGAGCACGTCGCGCCGCGCGGCGCTCACGCCCAGGCGCCGGGTCAGCAACCAGACGAGCCCGAGCAGCAGGGTGCTGTGGAGCGCGTAGGTCAGCAGCCAGCTGCCGGCAACGGCCTCGAACTCACTGGGCATCGGTCCGTCCTCCCTTCCCCGCCTGGGCCTGCTCGAGCATCGCCCGCACCCGGTCGAGGTCGCCGGGACTGATCTCCCGCTCACTCAGCAGGTGCGAGACGAGCGCCGTCACGTTGCCATCGAAGAGCTGTTCGGTAAGTTCCCGCACCATCGAGTGCCGCACGTCGGCCTCGCTGACCAACGGGCGGTAGACATACTGCCGGGCACGGGTCTCATGCGCGACGACCCCACGCTTTTCCAGTCGCGAGAGCAGGGTGGCCACGGTGGTCAGGGCCAGGCCGCGCTCCGGCCTGAGCGCCTCGCAGATGTCGGCGACGGTGGCCTGCCCGCGCTCCCACAGCACGCGCAGGATCGCAATCTGGAGTTCCGTCAGCTGATGGATGTCGGACATGGGGCCTCGATGAACCCGGTGGAGCGCCTCGCCGGCTGCGGAACCGGCACTGACTACACATGTAATATTACGCTTGTAGTGATGCTGTCAAGACGGGAACCTCCTGGCTGAGGTTTCAGGGTGCGCCGACACGCCGGAAACCAGCGCGGTTCCGGCCTCGTAGCGCGCCAGGCTCCCCCCTCTCGAGGCTTCCCTGATGCGCCTCCCCCTGCTGGCCGCCGGATGGCTGCTCCCGGCCGCGCTCAGTGCGCAGGCTCCGGCCCCTGCCAGCTCCGCCTGGCTCGCTCTCCTGCCCGGCGGCGTGACCAAGCGGCAGTTCATCGTCGACTGCACCAACTGCCACCAGTTCGACAGCGTGGTCGCGCTGCCCGAGGGCCGCGAACGGACCCGCGACGAGTGGGCGGGCGCGGTGCGCAAGATGCTCGAGTATGCCGGGAGCACCACGTCCTTCCCGATCATCTCTGCCGGCCGGGACCCGGACTCCACGGCCGCCTGGCTCGTGGCGGCGCTGGCCGGGCGCCGCCCCGTTCCGGTGACCCTGCCCCGGCTGGGCCGGGCGGAGGTCACCGAGTACCCGATGCCCCTGGCCACCGACCTGCCGCATGACCTCGCCCTCGACCCGAGCGGTCAGGTGATCATCACCGGCATGTTCAGCCACGTGCTGTACCGGCTGGACCCGCAGCGCGGGACGTTGACGCCGGTGGCCCTGCCGGTGCCCAAGGCCGGGCCGCGGGCCATCGAGGTGGACACGCAGGGAGACTGGTGGGTCCTGCTGGGTGGCGCGGGGTTGCTGGGCCGCTACACGCCCGCCAGCGGCCGGTGGTCGACGTGGCCGCTCGGGATGTACCCGCACAGCGTGGCACTCGATGCCGATGGCGCGGCCTGGTTCAACGGGCACTTCACCCGCTTCCCGGAACAGATCGGACGGGTGAATCCGGCCAGCGGCCGGGTGGAGACCTTCGACCTCCCGCCGCACCCGCGGCTGGCGCGCACCCCTGGCGGGCCCATCCCGTACGAGTTGCGGGCCGGCAGCGACGGCACGATCTGGGGATCGGAGCTGCAGGGCAACCGCATCTTTGCGTTCCACCCGGCCACCCGGCGCACCCGGGTGTGGGACCTGCCGACGCCGATGAGCGCCCCCCGGCGCTTCGACATCGGGCCCGGCGGCACGCTCTGGATCCCGGGCTACGCCTCCAACAAGCTGATCCGCTTCGAGCCCACCGGGCAGCGCTTCTCCGAGTTTCCGCTGCCGGTACCGGACGCGCTGCCGTACGTGGTGCGGGTGGATGCCGCACGGAATGCCATCTGGATCGGCACCGCGGGGGCCGACCTGGTGTTCCGGTTCGATCCGCACACCGAGGACTTCACCGCCTATCAGCTGCCGAGCACGGGCGCGCTGGTCCGACACCTGGCCATCGACCCCACGAGCGGGGATGTCTGGCTCGCCTACGGCGCCTCGCCGTCCCGGATCAGCGCCCGCGTGGCGCGGCTGCGCCCGCGCTAGGGTCGCACCAGCCAGGCGATGCCGTCGGGGCCGAGCCCCGTGGCGACCTCCCCGACCATCGCGAGACGCTCCAGGTCGAGCACCGCGATCCCGCCGGCCTGGGTGCGCGACACGAACGCCCGCCGGCCGTCGGACGCGGGCACCAGGCCGATCGGCGTGCCGGCGACCGGGATCCGGCCGGTGACCTCGCGGCGCGCGGCATCGATCACCACCACGGCATCGCCGCGGGCGTCGGACGCGAGGACCCGGCGGCCGTCGGGCGTGAAGGCGAGGCGGATGGGCATGGTGCCGACCGGCAGGGTGGCCACCACCTCCTCCGTCCGCACCGCGATCACCGAGACGGCCCCATCGCCGTTGTGCCCCACCCAGAGCTCCCGCCCGTCGGGCGAGAGCGCGATCCCCTCCGGTTGCGGCCCCACCGCGATGTGCCGAACCTCCCCCGTGGCGAGGGTCAGGCGGGTCACGCTCCCCGACCCCACGTTGGCGGTGTAGAGCGTCCGGCCATCCGGCGACGCGACCACCATGTGGGTGGCCACCTGCCCGGTCCGGGCCACCCAGTCGACGCCGCTCGCGGCCTCGTCCAGGCGGGCCACCGCCTGGCTCGCCTCCGCGGTGAAGTAGACCCGCCCCGCCGCCACCACCACCCCATGCGGCCGGCTGAGCGAATCGAGCGCGAGTTCGCGGGCGGTGAGTGCACCCAGGTCGACCACCGAGATCGACCGCCCCGCCTGCCGGTCGCCGTAGTTGGTCACGTAGGCGGTGCGGCCATCGGGCGCGACCGCCACCTCGTGCGGGCCGATGCCGGTGGCCACGCGTCCGACCACGCGGAGCGTCACCGGATCGACCACCACGAGCGTATGTTCGGCCTTGTTGAGCACCAGCAGGAGGGAATCGGGGGCGAGCGCGACGAGCGCCGCCACGGCGAGGGCCGGCAGGGTCATGAATGACTCCTCAGGAAGTGCCAGACTTACGGTGAGGCATAGACGGCGGGTTTCACCCCCCCGATATTCCCCGCATGCCTCCCTCCCTTGAAGCCCCCGGCGCGCGGCTGGCCGGCCTGTGGGCGCGGCTGTCGCCGCTGCCCGGCGGCACCTGGCTCTTCAGCAGGATCCTCGGCTGGATGGTGCCGTACACCGGGTCGATCGGCGCCCACGTGGTGGTGCTCGAGCCCGGCCACGCGCGGGTGCTGCTGCGGGACCGCCGCGCGGTGCGCAACCACCTGCGCTCGGTCCACGCGATCGCGCTGGTCAACCTGGCCGAGGTGGCGAGCGGGCTGGCCATGCTGGTGGGCCTGCCCCCCGGGGTCCGCGGGATCGTCACCAGCCTGGGCATCGAGTACCTCAAGAAGGCGCGGGGCACCCTGACGGCGGAGTCGCGGGTGCAGGTCCCCCTGGTCACCGAGCCGACCGACTACGAGGTGACCGCGCTCATCACCGACACCGCGGGCGAGGTGGTGGCCCGCGCCACGGTCCACTGGCGTCTTTCGCCCACATGAGCGCGTCCCTGCTCGAGACCCCGCTCACGCGGCACGCGGGGATCGAGGTCCCCCTGATCTGCGGCGCGATGTACCCCTGCAGCAACCCCGAGCTCGTGGCGGCGGTGTCCGAGGCCGGGGGGATCGGGATCATCCAGCCGATCTCGCTCACCTACGTGCACGGGCACGACTTCCGGGAGGGCATCCGGCTGATCCGCCGCCTGACCAGCCGGCCCATCGGGATGAACGCCCTGATCGAGCAGTCCTCCCGCGCCTATCACGAGCGGATGACCCGCTGGATCGACATCGCGCTCGAGGAAGGGGTGCGGTTCTTCATCACCTCGCTCGGGAACCCGCGCTGGGTGGTCGACCGCGTGGCCCCGCTGGGCGGCATCGTCTACCACGACGTCACCGAGCGGAAGTGGGCGGAGAAGGGCCTCGCCGGCGGCGTGCACGGGCTCATCGCGGTCAACCGGCGCGCCGGCGGGCACGCGGGGAGCCGGTCGGCGGAGGAGCTGCTGGAGGCGCTGGGCGGCCTGGGCGTGCCGCTGGTCTGCGCCGGGGGGATCGGGGATGAGCGCGACTTCGTGGCCACGCTGCGGATGGGCTATGCCGGCGCCCAGCTGGGCACCCGGTTCATCGCCACCACGGAATGCCGGGCCAGCGAGGCGTACAAGCAGGCGATCCTCGCGGCCGGCGAGGACGACATCGTGCACAGCGAGCGGATCACGGGCGTGCCCGTCGCGGTGATCCGCACCCCCTACATCGAGCGGATCGGGCTGCGCGCCGGCCCGGTGGCCCGGTGGATGCTCCGGCACCGCCGTACCAAGCACCTCATGCGCACGGCCTACGCGCTGCGCTCGCTGTGGCAGCTCAAGCGCGCCTCGCTCGACGAATCGGGCGACCAGGACTACTGGCAGGCCGGGAAGAGCGTGGCCACCATCGACCGGATCGAGCCGACCGGCGACATCCTCCGGCGCTTCGCCGCGGCGGCCCGCGCCGGTTAGCGCGGCTGCGGCGGGGCGCGACCCACGATCCGCTCCCAGCTCGCCGGGTCGGTGGCGCCTTCCGTGTTGAGCAGCAGGACCCGGCTCCGCTCCGTGATCCCCAGGGATGCCCGAACCGTCGCGTGACGAGGAGCCATCAGCTCGGCGAGGCCCGCCAGCCCGGCGGCACCCGATTCCCCCGCGATCACCCCGAGCCCGGCCAGCGTCCGCATGGCGTCCGCCGCCTGGGCGTCCGCCACCGCGACGAAGGCGTCGACGCCGTCGCGCAGGTCGGGCCATGCCGCCGAGGATGGGGTGCCGCAGTTGAGCCCGGCCATGATTGACGCATCGGCGCCCACCTCGAGCAGCACCGGGGCGCCGGCGGCGATGGAGCGCAGGGCGCAGGCCGCCCCCGTCGGCTCCACGGCCACCACCCGCGGCAGCGGGGCCAGCCCCTCACGGCGGAAGTGGCGCACCACGGCGCTGGCGAGGGTCCCCACCCCGACCTGTACCAGCACCAGGTCCGGCGGGCGCTCGCCCGCGGCGGCCAGCGCCTCGTCCACCTCCGCGAAGATGGTCTCGTAGCCCTCCGCCACCCACGTCGGCACCTCTTCATAGCCGGGCCAGCCGTGATCCTGGATCAGCAGGGTGTCGGGGTCCGTCGCGGCCCCTGCCGCCTGGGCCACCGCCGCATCGTACGTCCCCGGCACCTCGATCACCTCCGCCCCCTCACTGCGGATCCCCTCGAGCCGGGCCGGCGCGGACCCCCGCGGCAGGAAGACCCGGGCGGGCCAGCCGAGCCACCGAGCCACGCGTGCCACGCCGCGACCGTGGTTGCCGTCGGTGGCGGTGAGGAGCCGGAGCGGTGGCATCCTGGCGACGCGCGCCCGCAGCCCGGCGAGATCCTGCCACGGTTCGGGCGCGGTGCCGAGACGCGCGGCCAGCGCGCGGTAGGTGGCCCAGGCCGCGCCGAGCACCTTGTACGCCGGAAGGCCAAGGCGGCTGGACTCGTCCTTGAGCCAGACAGTGCCGAGCCCGAACCGGGTAGCCACGCTGGGCAGCGGTCGCAGCGGGGTCGGGGTGTAGCCCGGCAGGCGGCGATGGACCTCCCGCGGGCCGGCGTTGGGGGCCGGATATCGCAGTTCCGGGCGACGGGAGGGGTTGAGCAGCAGCTCACTCATGGTGACCTGGGTCTCCAGTTTCTGGTCGGCGGAGGGCGGAGGGGCCCGTCGAGCCACGCAGCACCTCCGCAGAATACCGCACCAGGGGGCCTCGGCCCGGCCCGGGATCGGTTCGGCAACCCGTTGATGCGCAACGAGATGAAGTATGGGCCCAACTGTTGCTTTAAGGAAGCGCAACCAGCTGGGCTTTGCAACGACTCGGGGTGCGGAGGCGGGTGCCATGTATCGGATCCGGTCAGCTTCAGGGAGCGAAGCAGTCTACAACTCGCTCGAAGAGTTCCACGCGGCGGTCCGTCGCGGGGAGGTCGCGGCCGAGGACGAGATCTTCCATACCCGGGCCAACCGCTGGCTCGACGTGAAGAGTCATCCGCATTACCGGAGCGCAGTCGGCTGGAATGGCTCGCCGGAGGTGTCGCAGCCCGCGGCGCCGCCGGTGGCGTCGCCGGCCCCGCGCCCGGCCCCCGTCCCGACGACTCAGCCCCCCGAGGTCCGGGCCAACGGCGCCGCGCCGTCCCGTCCGGCCGCGGCGCAGCAGACCGTGCTCCGCCCCCAGCTGGTCGCCGATCGGCCCGCAGCGGCGGCCCCCCAGGCACCGGCCCCAACGGCGGCCGCGCCGACGCCGCCACCTGCGGCACCCGGCCCGCCGCGCAAGAGCCGGGAGCTGGCCTTCATCGACCTCGGTGAGCCGGCGCCGTCCAAGCCGCAGAACGCGACCATCATCGAGGCGCAGAAGCCGGCCCCCAAGCCGCCCCAGCCGCAGCCGCAGGCGCAGGCGCCGCAGCGTGGCACCGAGATCCAGTTCCTGGTGATGGACGGCGGGATCGAGTCGCCGGTGCGGAACTCCGCCGGCCACCGCACCGTCGCCGAAGACCTCGACCTGCTGTTCGATGCGCCGCTGCCGGCCGCGAGCAACGTCGCGGTCGCGCCACCGCCGGCCCCGCCCGCGCCGCCCAAGGTCGAGACCACCGTGCGTCCCGCGGCCTCAGCGCCGGTGGCCGAGCCGCCCCGGCCCGAGGCCCCGAAGCCGGCGCCGGCGCCGGTGCCACAGCCCCGGGCATCCTCGCCGCGGCTCGAGATGGTGAAGCCGGCGCCCAAGGCCGAGCCCCGTCCGGAACCGGCCGTGACCGCCGAGGCCCGGGTGGAGGCGCCGGCTGCCAGCGCGCCGAAGCCGGAGCCCGCACGCGCCTCCTCGCCCAAGCTCGAGGTGCTCAAGACCTCCGCGCCCCGGCTGGAGACCCTCAAGCCGGTCGCGCCCGCCGCGCCAGCCCCTGCCCCCGTGGCCCCGGCGGCTGTGGCCGCGGTGGACCTCGACATTCCCGACGCGTCGCTGCTCACGGAGCCGGCGGCAGTGCCGGCGGCGCCGGTCGCAGCGGGTGGCCCCCGGGCCCGCACCGGCATGCTGTATGGTGCCGGAGCGTTTGTCCTGGTGCTCGGCGTCGCGGTGGCGGCGTGGAAGCCGTGGGCTCGGGGCGCGGGCGACTCGCCCGACCCCGCGCCGGTGACCCGTCCCGCGTCCAGTGTCCCCGCCGAGAGCGCCACCACCACCCCGCTGGTCGGGGCGCCGGCGGCGACCGTGCCTCCCAAGCCGCTCGCCGGCGCCGCGGGCCGCACTCCCGAGGCCGCCGGCCCGAAGCCCGACAGCGCGACCCTTGAGCCCAAGGACGAGATCATCGCGGCGGCGCGCCCCAACTTCCGCCCCGACGTCGACGTCGGCGCGGCGAGCCTGACGATCGGCGGGGACCTTCCGGCCGCGCGGCCCAGCGTGTCCGCCGTGCCCCCGAGCGAGCTGGCCCGGCGCCTGACCCAGGCGGAGTCCCAGCTGCAGCAGGACCTGAACGGCCGGCTGGGCGGCTTCCGTGACCTGCTCACGCCCGAACGGCTGCGCACCGCCGACGGCGCGGCCCGCGCCCGCAGCGCCTGGGGCGCCGGCGCCGACGCCATCCGCCAGTACCGGGCGCGCCTGGCGCGGCTGCAGCAGGCGTATGAAGACAGCGCGCTGACCTCGCAGCGGGCCCAGCGGTGGCCGGCGGAGGAATTGCGCGCCTGGTCCGCCCGGCAGACCGTCGCGGAGCCGGCAGAGATCGCGCAGCTCGCGGACCTCATGGTGGCCCAGGTGAGCGAGGGGCTGGACCTCCTCGCCGCGTCCGACGGGCAGTACGTGATGAAGGGCGATCGCGTCGCGTTCACCGCGCCCGGATCGGTGCCGCGGTACCTCAGCATCCGCACCTGGGTCGAGCAGCGCATGGGCAGCTGGCAGGCCCAGCCGGAGAACGCGCGGCCCTACACGGTAAGCCTGCTGCTCCGCGCCCTGGGCGAGGGCTTCCCCGCGGTGCAGTGATCGGCCTTATCCACAGATTTCCACAGCGCTCCACAGAGTCCACATCTTCGCCCCGTCAAGTCGCGCCTCACGCGGCTTGACGGGGTTTCTGCTGCGCGACAACTTGGGCCCTCCTCGCGATTCACCCTGACTCCGCCCTGCCCATGCCTGCGTCGCTCGACGAACTCATCGCCGCCTTCCGCTGCACCTTCTTCCCGGTGCAGGTGCTCGTCGTGGACGACGACGTCACCGCGCGCGCCGCGATGCGCCGCGTGCTGGAGCGCGCCGGCTTCAGCGTGATCGTGGCGGAACACGGCGAGGATGCGCTGCGCCTGCTCGAGGGCACCCATATCCCGGTGGACCTGCTGGTCACCGACGTCCAGATGCCCGGCATCCAGGGCGGGCAGCTGGCGGCGCGCGTGCGCGAGACCTGGCCCGACCTCCCGGTGCTGTTCGTCTCCGGGGAGCCGCGCAACGCGCGGCTGGTCGGCGAGACCCCGGGATCCACCCGGTTCCTCGCCAAGCCGTTCCTTCCCGCGGAGCTGCTCGGGTTGGTGCAGTCCGTCCTCGACCTCCCGGCCCCGGACGGCGCCGGCGTGTTCGGCCCGGCCCTCGAACTCGGCGCCTGACCCCGCGCGGCGGGCGGCCACAACGCGAGAGGGGCACCCGCCAGCGGGTGCCCCTCCGGCGTTGCGGGGTGGCGGTGTCTTCAGGGCTTCACGAACAGGGTCGCCCAGTCGCGGTCGGCCATGACCACCAGCTTGAGGTGCAGCCGCCCGGTGGCGCCATCATAGAAGAACTTGTCGCCGGTGGAGGCGGTGAGCTCCCCCAGCGAAGCCGCGGCCGACATGGGATTGCCTGCCCAATAGTCACGGATCACCTGCCCCGGCGCCGCCGCGTAGGGGAGCGAGACGGTCACCACGTCACCGGGCTGGGCGTTGTCGAGGTAGAAGCGCGGCTGGGCCGGCGTCGCGGCCGACCAGTCCACCGCGTACCCGCGCGCCGGGAGCACCGAGAGGGCGGCGTGGTCGGTCCCGTTCCCCGTGCCGCTCAGGTCGAGCGTCACGGCGTCGTCGCGCGTGACGGTGAGCGGCGCCACCGGCTCCGATGCCCCGCTGGCCACCGACAGCTTCGCGAAGCGGCTGGTGCAGACGTGCGCGTTCCACGCGGCCTGGAAGGCGCAGCCCGGCGAGAGCAGGATCGGCGTATTCGCCACGACCCATCGCCCCGCGTTCCCGGTCACGGCACCCCCCTGGTCGAGGAAGACCGCCGACTTGTCACCGTCCTTGTCGGCGTGCGGATCCTCCAGGTAGACCGGGGTGGCGTTCACGAACGTCATGCCCCCGGCGTAGTTGAGCGGGTTGATGGGGAAGGCATTGGTCCGGTTGTACCCGAGCGCGCTGGCCGGCACCGTCGTGGAGGCGGTGTAGTTGATGAAGGTGACCTGGTCGGCCCAGACCCGGCCGTCGTAGAACTCGAAGCCGCGCAGGTACCCACCGGAGGGCAGCTGGGCGATCGCCCCGGACTGCCCGATGAACGTGCTGCTGGTCACCGAGGTCTCGTACGCGGCGAAGGTGGCGCCGATGGCGTTGTCGGCCAGGAGCGCGTGGGAGAGCCGGAGGTAGGTGCCCCGGAGCCAGACCGCGCGGAAGTAGTGCTTGTAGGCCCGGAACCCGGTGAAGTCGGCCTGGACGGGCGCGGAGTTGGGGTCGGAGGGAACCGCCCGGGGTTCGTAGTTGGTGACCTCGGTGGTGCCGTCCGGCCGCGGCCCGTCGTCCACGAACAGCCCGCCATTGTGATTGGAGTGCGCGACGTTGCCGGAGAACTCGCGCAGCGGGGTGGTGCGGGGGAGGTCGGGCTGGCCGGTGGAGAGACCGGTGGGCGACTCCGGGAAGGCGCACCAGAATCCGAATCCCGCCGAACCCGCCGCGACGTTGTCGCGGATGGTGTTGTCGGGGTTGGTGATCCAGAAGGTGGCGGGGGTGGCGTCGGAGGCCAGCAGGCGGTCGGCGCCCTGCGGCACCCGGCTGGTGAGGCCGAGGTTGCCCTCGATGAGGTTGCCGGTCTCGCCGCCGTCCTCGAGGAAGTAGCCGTGCCCGGTGTGGTCGTAGCAGACGTTGTCCTGCACCGCGGCATTGTCGCTGCCGTGGACGGTCACGCACCGGCTGAAGGTGCGCCAGACCGAGCTGTTGCGGAGGTACTGGCCGGTGACGTCCCCGGCCATGTGCCAGTGCATCGGGTAGCGGGCCAGGTTGCCCCGCTGCCCCATCTGGAAGAGCTCGACGCCCTCCACGTGGGCGGTGGCGCCGGCCAGCACGATGATGTGCCCCCCGAACCCGGGCGTCGAGCCGGTGTCGCCCTGGATGGTGATGTTCCGGCTCAGGAGCCCCACCTCGGCCCGCTCGTCGAGTGACACGCCGTTGACCGTCAGCACCTCGCCGAAGTGCTCCCGGGCCAGCGGCGCCGCGAGGGTGAGGGTCCGGCCGCTCACCGCGGTGATCACCGCCTCCTCCGCGCGGCTCTGGTTGTAGTCGCTCGAGGCCAGCACGATCCGGTCGCCGGCGCGCCAGCCGGGGTTCCGTACCAGGGTCACGCTGGTGGCGCCCTGGGCCGCGGTGCCATCGAGGTGGGTCCACCCGCCGCGCTTCTCGCCATGCAGCTCCAGGTGCCCGGACACCCCGATCATCTTGTTGCCGACGCCGGCCACGTCGGGGCTGCCCGCGGTCCCGGTGAGGGTGATGACCGCGCGATGCGTATAGGGATGCTGCTCGCTCCCCGCGGTGAGGCTGCCATTGACCAGGATCCAGCCGGCGCGGAGCGCCACGTCGTTGTCGCCGAAGGCCAGGTCGCCGTTCACCGTGAGGCTGTGGAGGGCGGGCGGGCTCTGGTCCAGCTCGACGGCGAGGCCGGCGGGGATCACGACGGAATCGCCCACGGCAGGGACCTGCCCCGATGGCCAGGTAGCAGGATCGGACCAGGCCTTGAGCGCGCCGCCCGAGGGCCCGCCGCCCGGTCCGGTGGACTCGGCGGCACAGCCCAGCAGGAGAAGGCTGAACGCAATGGCGAAGCGACCGGGGAGCTGTCGCATTCCGGGGACCCTCGATGATTGGGGAGCTGGACGGCCGGGACTCGGGCAATCATCGGTTGCCGAAGGCCGCGGCACAATCCGGAGGAACTGGTCGGTGTCCGATCCCGTGACACCACGACGTACGATAGCGCGCAGGCGGGCGCTGGTCGCGTGACCCGGGTCACGCGCAGGTCTCGGCGCCGCCGGCCCCCATGGGCTGGCCCACGCGTTGCCACTCTCAGGGACCTGCCGGGAATCGCGAGCGCTGCGCCGCGCATCCCGCGCCTCTCACGGGGAAATGCATGGTGTCGCAGTACCACAACAGTCCCGCCTTCGTTCTGCCGACAGGCACCCTCCTCTCCGGACGTTTCCGGCTGCAGCGGGAGATCGCTCGTGGCCGGGCCGCGACGGTCTATCTGGCGTTCGACACCCAGCGCGCGACTGAAGTGGCGGTCCGGGTGGTCCGGCTGGCCACGCAGGAGCAGGCCCGGCTGCGCCAGGAGGTCTTCGCGGCCTGGGACATTGCGCACGACCATGTGGTGCGCGTGCACGGTTGCTTCGAGGAAGGGGAACTGAGCTGCCTGGTCATGGACCTGGTCGAGGGTTCCGACCTCGGCCGGCGGGTGGCGGAGCGGGGACCGCTCAGCAGCGACGAGGCGGCGGCGGTGGGCCGGGGCATCGCCCTGGCGCTGCGGGCGGCCCATCGCCGTGGCATCCTCCACCGCCACGTGTCGCCCGGCAATATCCTGATCGGCGGCGAGACCCGGGCCTATCTCGCCGATTTCGGCGCGGCAGGCGCCGGTGCGCCGGCGGGCACCGGCCGTGACTTCCAGGCGCCCGAGGTGATCGCCGGCCAGGCCGCGGATGCGCGGGCCGATGTCTACAGCCTGGGGATGTGCCTCTACTATGGATTGACGGGCCGCCTGCCGGTCCGGCAGGACCCCGCCCGGCCGCCCCTGCCCGCCGCCGACGGCCACCGACCGGCCAAGTGGGTTGCCGCGATCCCGGCCTGGCTGGATGAGGCCGTGGCGGTGGCCACCGCGGCACTTCCCGCGGACCGCTACGGCTCGGCCGGCCGCTTCGCGGAGGTGCTCACCCCCGGGACGGGCATGCCCTTCAGCTCCCCCCCCGCGGCCATTAGCCTTCGGGCGTGAGCACTGAGCGCCTCTACTACACCGACAGCTACCTGACGCAATTCGAGGGCACGGTCCGGCACCGCGACGACGACGGCCGGCGGATCGCGCTCGACCGCACCGCGTTCTACCCCACCTCCGGCGGCCAGCCGCACGACCTGGGCACCCTCAACGGCATCCCGGTCCTCGACGTCCAGGAGGAGGGCGAGGAACTCGTCCACCTCCTCGCGGCCCCACTCCTGACCGACCACGCGGCGGGCACGATCGACTGGATCCGCCGGTTCGACCACATGCAGCAGCACACCGGCCAGCACCTCCTTTCGGCGGTGCTGGAGGACCTGTTCGGGTTCCGCACGGTGAGCGTCCATTTCGGCGCGGCCTACGCCACCCTCGACCTGGCCACCGGCGAGGTCCGGCCGGAGCAGGTGCGCCAGGCGGAGGCGCGGGCCAACGCCATCGTCGCGGAGAACCGGCCCCTCACGGTCGGGTTCGAGGACGCGGGGTCGGCCCGCGGGCTCCGGAAGGCATCCGACCGCGAGGGCGTGCTGCGGATCGTGACGATCGAAGGACTGGACCGGAGTGCCTGCGGGGGGACACACGTCCGGGCCACCGGCGAGGTCGGGCCGATCCTCCTCCGGGGCGTGGAACGGGTCAAGCAGCAGGTGCGGCTGGAGTTCCGCTGCGGCGGCCGGGCGGTGGCCCGGGCCCGCGCGGACTATGACCTGCTGGCAGGCATCGCCGGGCAGTGCTCCGCCGGCATCGACGACCTCGCCCCGGTGGTCGAGAGGCAGCGGAGCGACCTCTCCGCTGCCCAGGCCGAGCGACGGAAGCTCGAGGAGGCGCTGCACGGATACCGGGCCGGCGAGTTGTGGCACGCCGCCGCGCCGGACGCCGCGGGCCGCCGGATGATCCTCCTCGCCGAGACCGGCGGCCTGGAGAGCCTGCGGGGGCTGGCGCAGGCGCTCATCGCCCGGCCAGGGGTGGTGGTGGTCGGGACACTCGCCAGCCCGCCGACGGTGCTGCTGGGTGCGTCGGCCGACACCGGCCTCGACGCCGGCGCCCGGCTCAAGCCGTTGCTCGCCCAGGTCGGTGGACGCGGCGGGGGCAGTGCCCGCCTCGCGCAGGGCACCGCCCCCTCGTCCGACCTGCTGGCGCAGGTGGTCCGCGCCCTCGCCGGCTAGTTCCGGACCGCCTCCACGGCGATTTCCAGCTCTACTTCATCTCCCAGCAGGCTGCCGCGATCGACCACCTGGTTCCAGGTGATGCCGTAATCGTGCCGGTTGATGGTGGCGGTGCCATCGAAGGCGATGCGCTCCTTGTCGTTCTGGTCCGGGCCGAGCCCCAGGTACTGCCCCCGGAAGACCACCGGGTGGGTGTGCCCCTTGATGGTCAGCAGGCCGCTCATCTCGAACCGGTTGTCCTCCGCCACGATCCCGGTACTCTCGAAGGTGATCTCCGGGAAGCTGTCGGTGGCGAAGAAGCGCGGGGAGCGGAGGTCGGCGTCCCGCCCTTCATTATTGGTATCGATGCTCCTGCTGCGGATGGTGATGTTCACCGTCCCCTTCTGCCAGTCCTCCCCACGGGTGACGATCACCCCGGACCACTGGGTGAACTGCCCGCGCACCCGCCCCAGGAGGTGGCGGATCCGGAACCCGACCTCGGAGTGGGTCGGGTCCACCCGCCACGTCGTCCCGGCCGGCTGCCGGGTAAAGGTGCGGCCCTGGGTCTGTCCCCGGGCGTTGGCCCGGACCGTGTCCGGATTCTGCACCGCCTGCGCCACCAGTCCCGCGGGCAGCCAGCCCGCCAGGCCAGCCAGCAGCGCCATCCTCGCCATCGCACGCATCGTTTCGCTCCCTCGGGTTGATCGGTCCACCGAACGGTCTCGGCGGCAACTTGTGCCCGGGCGCCGGAAGCGGTCATGGGCGCGGGATGTGACGCGGTTCACATGGCCTTCATGGAAACTTGTCATGGAGCCGACGGGGAATCGTCATCCGAGTTGTTAGGCCGCTCCATCTTCCCCTCCTATCGTGGCGGTGTCCCGTGACCCGGATCGCCGCGCGATGTCCCCCATCCTCCCCTGGCCCACCGGCCCGCCCCCGCGGGGCCCCGCACACGGCGCCCGTCCGCGCGGCACCCGAGCCGCCGGCCGACCCGCCGGGAAGCGACCCACGCGACTCGGGGAGAGCAGGCAGTCCCACACCGAAAGCGAGTACCTACCATGCGTGCCATCTACGGCCCCACCACGGGCGGCGCGTGGCTCCTGACCGCGGTCCTGGTCACCAGCGCGTGCCGTTCCGAACCCGCCACCCCGCGCTCCGCGGGCCTCGACCGCCAGCTCCAGGAGCTGAGCCTCGGCGCCGAGCGCGACAGCCTCCTGATGGAGGTGGCGGCCAACGCCCGGCTCCTGGCCGACCTCGAGACCGAACTGCGGGCCACCGCGCCCAAGCCCCAGCCGGGTCAGCCGGAGAACCCGGGGCTGGAAGTGACCAAGGACACCCGCGCCCTCGTGCTCGAGCGGGTGCGGGCCCTGACCGCCCGCCTCAAGACCGCGGAGACCCAGCTGGCCCAGAGCGAACGCCGGGCGCGCCGCCTGACCCGCGCCGCCGACAGCCTGGGGGCGGGGCTGACCGCGGCGAAGGGCACCATCACCGACCTGGTGGAGATCGTGGGCCAGCAGCGCGAGCAGGTGACGGCGCTCACGACCCAGGTCGATGAGCTCACCACGGTGGCGCTCACCCTGGATGACAGCGTGCGGCACCTGACGGATGACCGGAACACGGCCTATTTCGTCGTGGGTACCCGGGAGGAGCTGCTGCGCAAGGGCGTCCTGGTGGAGGATGGGCACCGCGCCATCCCGCTCGTGGGGCGCCGGGGGGTCTCTCCCGCCCGGGACCTGCCGCTCGGCGAGTTCACCAGCATTGATCGTGCGGCCATCCACGAGATTCCGCTGCCGCGGGTGGGACAGAAGTACCGGATCGTGTCGCGGCAGAACCTGGCGCACCTGACCTCGTGGGTGGGCCAGCGCAGCACGGTCAAGGACCGGATCGCCATCGGTGACGCCGACCGCTTCTGGGAACCGAGCCGGTACCTGATCGTGGTCGAGCAGTAGGGAGTCGCCGGGCGGTAGGGCGGCAGGGCGGCAGGAGAAGGCTGCCCTGCTGCCCTACCGCCTCGGCTTGGCCCGCCGGGTGGGTTCCGCCACCAGCGGATCGTCGGGCCAGTGGTGCTTCGGGTACCGGCCCTTCATGTCTTTCTGGACGTCGAAGTAGCTGGTCCGCCAGAATCCCGCCAGGTCGCGGGTGACCTGCACGGGCCGGTGGGCGGGTGAGAGCAGGTGCATGGTCACCGGCACCGCCCCGCCCCCGACCCGCGGGGTCTGCTCGAGGCCGAAGACCTCCTGCAACCGGACCGCCAGTACCGGCGCCGCCGGATCGGTGTAGTCCACCCGGATCCGGGAGCCGGTGGGCACGGTGAGGTGCGTCGGGGCAAGCTCCTCGAGGCGTCGCCGTTCCTCCCACCCGAGCAGGTCGAGCAGCGCCGCGCCGAGGTCCAGGCGGTCGAGGTCCGCGCGCCGGCGCACCCCGCCGAGCCGCGGGCCCAGCCAGTCGTCGAGGCGTTCGAGCAGCGCCGCCTCGTCCACGTCGGGCCAGCGGCCACCGAGGTGCCGGTGGCAGAACGCCAGCCGCTGCCGCAGCTCGGCCGCGGCGGCGTCCCACGGCAGGCGGGCCAGGCCCTCGCGCCGTACCTGGGCGGCCACGGCGGCCTGCAGCAGTACCGGGTCGGGGTCACGCAGCGGCTTCTCCTCGAGCACGATCGCCCCGAGGCGCTGGCGACGCACCGCCAGCAGGAGGTCGGCCTGCGGGTCCCACGACACCACGTCCTCGGTGGCCCGCTGGTCACCGAAGAGGGCCAGCACCTCGGTGCGCTCGACCGCGGTCCCGAGCCAGATCCGCGCCTCCCGCGGGTTGCCGTCGAGCTCTGCCGCCACCACCCATTCGCTCAGCAGCAGCGAGGGCGCGGTGGTGAAGACCCCCTGCCCGTTCCGCAGCAGGAAGCGCCCGCCCTGCCCGGCGCGTCGCAGCCCCACCCGATCGGGATAGGCGAGGGCGAGCAGCGCGCCCGCGGAGCAAGGAGCGACGCCGCCCTGCCCCGCCACCGCTTCCCCGTGCAGCTGGCGTTCCCATTCGCGCGCCTCGGTGCGCACCCGGTGCAGCGTGCCCCGGTCCACCGTGAGGCCGTGGACCATCGGGGGGGTATCACGCTGTGCCACCAGGTCGAGCCGGAGCTGGAGTTCCGGATCGCCCTCGCCCGGCGGGCCGCGCAGCGGGTCGCGCTCCTCGAGCAGCGCGGCGAGCCGCGCGGCCGCCGGCAGCGCCCCCCGCGCTGCACCGGCCAGGAGCAGGTGCGCCAGCCTCGGGTGGGTGCCAAGCGCGGCCATCCGGCGACCGTGCGGGGTGATCCCGCCGGCGGCGTCGAGCGCCCCCAGGGCGGTGAGCAGCGCCCGCGCCTCCGCCAGGGCCGCGGCGGGCGGCGGGTCGAGCCAGGTGAGGCTGGCGGGGTCGGCCACGCCGGCGGCGGCAAGTTCCAGCGCGAGGGGCGCGAGGTCGGCTTCGAGGATCTCGGGGGTGGCGCGGGGCAGCAGCCCCTGATCCTCGCCGGCGGCCCACAGGCGGTAGCAGACGCCCGGCTCGGTGCGCCCGGCCCGGCCCCGACGCTGGTCGGCCGAGGCGCGCGAGACCCGCACGGTGGTGAGGCGGGTCATGCCGGAGCGGGCCGCGTAGCGGGGCACCCGGGAGAGGCCGCTGTCGATCACCACCCGGACGCCCTCGATGGTGAGGCTGGTCTCGGCGATGGCGGTGGCAAGCACCACCTTGCGGCGACCGGCGGGGCTGGGCCGGATTGCGGCGTCCTGTTCCTCGCCGGGGAGCATGCCGTGCAGGGAGTAGAGATCGGTGTCCGGGCGCGCGGCGATCGCCTCGCCGAGGAGTTCGGCGGTCCGCCGGATCTCCGCCTGGCCCGGCAGGAAGACCAGGACGTCGCCAGGCTCCTCGGCCAGTGCCTGCCGGACCGCGGCGGCGGCGGCGGGTTCCACCCAGGTCTCGGGGCTGCGCGGCAGGTAGCGCGTGGTCACCGGAAAGCTGCGGCCCTCGCTGGTCAGCACGGGTGCGCCGCCCAGCAGCCCCGCCACCGCGGCGCCGTCGATGGTCGCCGACATCACCAGCAGCCGCAGGTCGGGCCGCAGCACCGCGCGCGACTCGAGCACCAGCGCAAGCCCCAGGTCGGCGTGGAGGCTCCGCTCATGGAACTCGTCGAAGATGACGATACCGGCGTCAGCGAGTTCGGGATCGTGCTGCACCATCCGGGTCAGGATGCCCTCGGTGACCACCTCGATCCGGGTCCGGGGGCCGATGGCGGTGTCCCGCCGGACCCGGTACCCGACCGTCTCGCCGACCCGCTCGCCGAGCAGGGCGGCCATCCGGCGGGCGGCGGCGCGGGCGGCGAGGCGCCGGGGCTCGAGCAGCAGGATCTTCCGGCCGGCGAGCACGGGCTCCGGCAGCAGGGCGAGGGGGACGAGCGTCGTCTTCCCGGCGCCGGGAGGCGCCTGGAGCACCGCCTGCCCCTGCTCGACCAGGGCGCGGCGCAGGTCGGGCAGGATGGGGGAAATGGGAAGCTGGGGGAGCGGCACGCGTTTAAGGATAGCGCCCCACCCGCTTGATGCATCTCCCGGCCGACATACCTTCCCGGGAGTTCCGACCCGTCCCCGGGAGGTTGCCATGACCGAAGCCCAGACGCCGGAGCGCCCGCACGGCGAGCAGATCGACGTCTTCGGGCTGTCGCACCCCGGGCGCGTCCGGACCGAGAACCAGGATCATTTCCTGGTGGGCAGCATCCACAAGACGATGAGCGTGCTGCAGTCGAGCCTGCCGGAGGAATCGCTGGGCGAGCTGCGCAGCCCCTCGCGGGGGTTCGTCTTCCTGGTGGCCGACGGCGTGGGCGGGGTGCCCGGCGGGCAGGAGGCCAGCCGCACCGCGCTGAGTGCCATCGTGGACTACGTGCTGCGCACCATGGACCTGTACGTGCAGATGGATCCCGACGTGGAGCCGGTCTTCCTGGCCGACCTGGTGCGGTCGGTGCAGCGGAGCCACGAGGCGGTCCGGGCGGCGGGCGAGGGCGACGAGGAGCGCGCCGGCATGGCCACCACCCTGACCATGGTCTGCATCCGCTGGCCCCGGGGGTACCTGGTGCACGTGGGCGACAGCCGCTGCTACCGCCTGCGCGAGGGCAAGCTCGAGCTGCTCACCCGCGACCAGACCATGGCCCAGGCCATGGTCGACGCGGGCGCGCTCTCCGAGGACCAGGCGGAACGCTCCAGCCTCAAGCACGTGCTCTACAGCGCGCTGGGCGCCACCCGGGCGGAGCCCTTCACCCTCTCCACCGACGTCCGGTGGGACGACGTCATGCTGCTGTGCAGCGACGGGGTGACCAAGCACGTGACGGACGACGAGATCCGCGAGGCGCTGCTGCGATCCACCAGCGCCGAAGCGACCACCCGGGAACTGCTCGACCTCGCGCTGGAACGCGGCGGGAGCGACAACACCACCCTGATCGTCGGCCGGCTGCGCCGGCCCGCCCAGGCGTAACGGAGGGAACCCGCGCCGGCCGGGCGGGTACCCGCGGACAGACCATGCGTACCTTGACCATCCTGCGGGAACTGCTGCCGCTGACCCTGAGCCTGATCCGGGACCAGCGGCGGTTCCTGTACTTCGGGGGGCCGGTCACGCGGTCGCCCGCCTTCCACACCCGGCGGGCGGAGCGGATGGTCGCCGCCCTGGGCCGCCTCGGACCGACCTTCGTCAAGATGGGCCAGGTCTTCGCGGGCCGGAGCGACCTGCTGACCGAGCCCTATGCCAGGGCCTTCGCCACCCTGACGGACCGGGTGCCGCCCATCGCGTTCAGCGAGGTCGAGCGGGTCATCCTCGAGAGCTACGGCCGGCCGTACACCGAGCTGTTCGAGTTCTTCGATCCGCAGCCGATCGCGGCGGCGTCCCTGGGCCAGGTGCACCGCGCCCGCTACCAGGGCAAGGAAGTGGCGGTGAAGGTGCTCCGGCCCGGCGTGGCCGAGCTGGTGGACCAGGACATCGTCTCGGCGCGGCGGATCCTCCGGGTGGCCACGCGGTGGTTCGACCATCCGCACCTGCGGGGGCTGCGCACCGCGGTGGAGGAGTTCGCCCTCCGGATCCACGAGGAGATGGACTTCCGCCTCGAGGGCGCCAACGCGATGGAGTTCGGCCGCCGCTTCGCGGGCATCCGGGGCATCCGGATCCCGGGCGTGGTCGAGGAGATGATCCGGGAGCAGGTCCTGGTCCTCGAATACTGCGAGGGCGACCGGGTGGACCAGCTGCACGACCGCATCGCCCGGGGCGAGATCCAGCCCGACACGGTGGTGCGCCGGGTGCTCGAGCTCTACATCCGCATGATGCTGATGGACGGCCTGTTCCACGCCGATCCGCACCCCGGCAACGTGCTGCTGGCCCCCGATGGAGCCCTGGTGCTGGTGGACTTCGGCATGGTGGTGAAGGTGAGCCGCGCCCGGCGCCGGCAGATCCTCGACACCGCGCTCGCCTCGATCCGCCGCGACCCCGAGGGCGTGGTCGACGGCTTCTTCGCGCTGGGCATGGTGGAGCCCGGCACCGAGCGCGCCCGCATCCGCGCCCTCGCCGACGCCATGCTCGCCCTGGCCGACCGACGCACCACCGCCACCGAGCGGATCGAGTACCTGAGCCAGCAGCTGCTCTCCGAGATGTACGACTGGCCGATCGTGCTCCCGGGCGACCTGGTCTACTTCGCCCGCACCGCGGCGCTCATCGAGGGGCTCGGCGTCTGCTACGACGCCACCTTCAACCCGCTCCTGGTGGCCACCCCCATCCTCTTCGAGCTGCGGCCGCAGATCCTGGCGGCCCTGGCCGACGGCGAGACCCCCCGGGCCGCCGACTGGACCCGGGAGCTCGGGGACTTCCTGAGCCGCGCGGGCGGGATCCTCCGCCGGGCGGGCGAGGAGCTCAAGCTGCTGGTGGGGGAGAAGATCTTCCTGGGGGTGAAGCAACGCTGAAGGAAGTTTCAGGGGGGAGTCACCGCCCGGTCACCCCCCAGGTGCTATGGTCCCTGCCAGCCCCACTGGGAGGCGGCCATGTTGGACGTGCTGGTGGCCTCGAATCCCCGGCGACAGGCGGGCATCGCCGAACTCGCGACGTCGACGACCCTCCACACCGGCCTGCTGTTTCTCGTCATCCTCACGACCCACACCGCGGTGCAGACGGTCCGGGAGATCGTGGCGGACACCACGCTCGTGTTCCTGCCGCGCCTGGCGGCCCCGGCGGTGGACCGGACACCGCACCCCGGCGGCGGCGGGCGCGGCGGCGGGGGCAGCGAGGGTGCCCTCATCATCACCACCAATCCCCCGGCCCGCGGCTTCCAGGTGATCGACGCCGTGGGCGCCATCCCCACCGACATTCCCCCGGTGGACCCGAACATGCGCGCGATCGACGCGCGCGACTTCACCGGGCGGGGCGCGGAAGGCGGCGTGGGGTGGGGCGTGGTGGGCGGCAAGGGGCCGGCCGACCAGCCGCCGGCGGAGATCGCGGAGATGCTCTACAGCGCCGAGACCCGGGACGTACGGTTCGTGCCGGCGGAGCTGGTCGAGCGCCCGGAGTTCAAGTTCCCGCCCATCCTGCTGGACGCCGGGGTCTCGGGACGGGCGGTGGTCCAGTTCGTGATCGATACCACGGGCCACGTGGAGCCGGCGAGCCTCGAGGTGCTGGAGAAGACCCACGAGGCTTTCGGCACCGCGGCCAGGGAAGGGGTGCTGCAGGCCCGGTTCGAGCCCGCGACGTACGGCGGCCATCCGGTGCGGCAACTCAGCAAGTGGCCGGTCCGATTTGCCCTGAACGGCAACTGACGCACCCCGGGAACGACGAAGGCCCGCACGGATGTGCGGGCCTTCGTCGTGTCCTCGCCCGGCGTCAGCTGCGTTCCACGCGGACCCGGCCGCGGGTGGCGGGCACGGGGGTCTTCCACTGGAGATCGCGCTCCCGTTCCGGCGCCTTCCAGCTGAGGGTCTGCTTCTTCTGCTTGCGCATGATCTCGAGCTTGGCGGTCTCGCCGCTGTCGTAGCTGCCGAGAATCCGGCGCGCGTGCGCCTCGGAGGTCGGGACCCGGCCGTCGATCGAGAGGATCACGTCGCCGGCGCGGAGGTCGGAGCCATCGGCGTCGGCCTTGAGGACGAGGATCCCCTCCTTCGTCCCGAAGTACTCGCCCAGCTCCGGGCTGAGCTCGGCCAGCTCCATACCGTCATCACGCCGCACGAAGAACCGGACATCGCCCGGCGCGCGATCGAGCATCATCCGCGGCATCTCGCCCGGGCCCAGGCGCATCTCGTTCATGTCCGGCATCTCGAACCGGAAGCCGCGGGCCAGGCTGGGGCCGCCGAGGTCGGCGGCGACGACCTTCGCCTTCCGGCTGTCGCCGCCGCGGCGGTATTCCACGTCCACGGTGTCGCCGGGCTCGAGCTTGCCCGCCAGCTCCACCAGGCGGGCGCCGGGCCCCTCCTCGCCATCGCCGCTGGTGCCCGCGAGCGAGACGCCGTTGAACCGGGTGATGATGTCGCCGGCCTTGAGGCCGGCCTTGTCGGCCGGACCGTCATCGGTCACGTCCTTGACGGTGGCGCCAAGCCTGTCGTTGTCGCGACCGGCGCGCATGTCGACGGTGACGCCGATGCGGGGGCGGCCGGCGGTGAAGCTGTAGACCCGCATCGGACCGTCGTCGTGGTCCTGGGCGGAGAGCGGGGTGGCCGGGCCGAGGGCCGGCGCGAACGTGCACAACAGGGCGAGGGTTCCGGACCAGCGGCGGTGCATGGCGTCTCCAGGGCGCAGGGTTCGCCGGAAGGGATGCGGGGGGCCGGGGAAGGGTCGCAGCCCCCTCCCCCGGGCCGGGCCGGGGACCTACCTTGCGTCACCCTCTCTCCCCACCCCCGCATGCTCAACTACATCTGGGCCGGGCTCATCATCCTGAGCCTCGTGTTCGCGCTGGTCACCGATGCGGGGGAGCTGTCCCGCGACACCTACCGCAACGGCCGGCCGGTGCCGGTGACGGTGGCCTTTCCGGGCGGCTTCGACCCCGCCGCGCGCACCCTCCCGGTGCGGGTGCGACTCGACAGCGCCACGCTGGCCGGCCACTACGGGCAGCCGCTCGCGCTGGCCGCCGAGTACCCGGGGGAGCTGCTGCAGAACGCCGACGGCCGCGAGCTCCGTTTCGCGAAGGATGCGGCCCTCCCGGAGCCGCTCGCCACCATCCGGGGGATGACCTCCGAGCGTGACAACGACCTGCGCGGGCGCCTGGCGCTCGCCGCGGCGGCGGGCGACACCCTCGCGCCGGCCACGGTCGCCTTCGCCCCGGTGCGGTTCGTCAAGATGGTGGCCATCAGCAAGGCGGCGATCGAGTTCGCCAAGACCGCGGTGACGCTGGCGCTCGGCCTGGTCGGGGTGATCGCGCTGTGGCTCGGGATGCTGCGCATCGCCGACAAGGCCGGCCTCATCAACGTCATCGTGCGGGTGGCGGAGCCGGTCTTCCGGCCCCTCTTCCCCGAGATTCCGCGGGGGCACCCCGCCCTCGGGTTCATCGTGCTCAACCTCTCCGCCAACGTCCTGGGCCTGGGGAACGCCGCCACCCCGATGGGCATCAAGGCCATGGAGGAGCTGCAGAAGCTCAACCCGAAGAAGGACACCGCCACCAACTCCATGGTCATGCTCCTGGCCATCAACACCGCCAGCGTGCAGATCGTGCCGCCGGTGCTGCTCGTGGCCATCATGGGGCTGCAGATCAACCAGCTCTTCTTCTCCATCCTGCTGTGCACCGGGCTGTCGCTGGTGGTGGGGATCCTCTCGGTGAAGCTGCTGGGCCGGCTCCGGGGCTACCGCGAGAGTGACCCGATGCGCACCCCCGCCGCCGGGGAGGGCTGAGCCATGGAAGCGTTCCGCGCCGGGCTCGACGTGCTGGCGGTGTTCATCATTCCGCTCATCATCATCGGGTTCCCGCTGTACGGCCTGTACCGGCGGGTGCCGGTGTACGAGGAGTTCGTGGCAGGCGCCCGGGAGGGATTCCAGGTCGCGGTGAACATCATCCCGTACCTGGTCGCGATCCTGTTCGCGGTGGGGATGTTCCGCGCCTCGGGGGCGATGGACTTCCTGGTGGACGGGCTGCGGCCGGTGCTGGCGCCGCTCGGGGTGCCGCCCGAGACGCTCCCGATGTGGATTGTGCGGCCGCTCACGGGGAGCGGGTCGGCCGGGATCATGCTGGACCTGATCCGGCAGTACGGCGAGGACTCGCTGATCGTGAAGATGGCCGCGACGATGTTCGGCTCCACCGAGACGACCTTCTACGTGGTCGCGGTCTACTTCGGGGCGGTGAACATCCGCAAGACCCGCCACGCGGTGCCGGCCGGGCTCATCGCCGACATCTCGGCGATGTTCTTCGCGGTCTACGTGGTGCGCTGGCTGTTCGGCTGAGGGCTAGCCCTCCCCGCAGGAGTGACAGGCGCGGCGGAAGGCCACGAAGCCCTGCAGCGCGACCTCGGGGGTGAGGTGGTCGGGGCGGGGCGGCTCCTCGCGCACCAGGTCGGTGCTGAGGTACTTCTTGTTGTCGTCGCAGAAGAAGGTCACCACCACGGCGCCGGGGCCCAGCTCCTCGAGCACCTTGAGCGCGCCCAGGAAGTTGGCGCCGGCGGAGATGCCCACGGCCAGGCCAAGTTCCCGGGCCAGCCGCTGCGCCATCCGGATGGCGTCGCCGTCGTCCACCGCCACCACGTGGTCGAGCGCCGCGAGGTCGACGATCGGCGGGATGAACTCGTCCGAGATCCCCTGGATCCGGTGCTTGCCCACCTTGTGCCCGGTGGTGAGGGTGGGGGAGCTGGCGGGCTCCAGCGGATGCACCCTGAGCCCCGGGTAGCGCGCCTTGAGGTAATGCCCCGCCCCCATGACCGTCCCGCCCGTCCCCACCCCCGCGACCAGCGCATCGGGCCGCAGCCCGTGCTGCTCCAGCTGCCAGGCGATCTCCGGCCCGGTGGTGACGGCGTGGGCCTCGCAGTTGTCCTGGTTGCTGAACTGGCGCGGCAGGAAGGCGTGCCCGCGCTCCGCCGCCAGCGCCTCCGCCCGGGCGATGCTCCCCACGAACCCGCCCTCCGCCGCGCTCACCAGGTGGATGTCGGCCCCGAAGAACCGGATCAGGTTCTTGCGCTCCTCGCTCATCCAGTCAGGCATGAAGATGGCCACCGGGTGGCCCAGCGCCCGGCCGAGGGCGGCGAAGGCGATGCCGGTGTTGCCGCTGGTGGCCTCGATCACGAGGTCACCGGGCGCGAGCGCCCCCCGCACGTACCCCTGGTGCAGGATGTGGAGCGCCATCCGGTCCTTGATGCTGCCGGTCAGGTTGAGGTGCTCCGCCTTGGCGTACACCGTATGCCGGCGGCCCCGGAAGGTGCAGTCGATGGCCAGGAGGGGGGTATTCCCCACCAGGGCGCGGAGCCCGTGGAGGCGGCGCTCGAGGGCAGGGTCGAGGGATGGCATGGACCCCAAGTTACCACTGCCCCCGGCATTCCTCACCCCGGCCCCGCCCCCCGGGCGAAACCGGCGCCGGTTCTGGCCGTAACATCCGGCGGGGCGTATACTTTGGCTCCGGATTTCCGGACGCTCACCCCTCCGCCATACGGATCGTGTCCGACACCCTCGCCAAGCTCCAGGCAGCCCTCAAGGACCGCTACGGCATCCAGCGTGAGCTGGGGCGCGGGGGCATGGCCACGGTGTACCTCGCCACCGACCTCAAGCACGACCGCGAGGTGGCGATCAAGGTGCTGCACCCGGAGCTCGCCGCCACCCTCGGCCCCGAGCGGTTCGACCGCGAGATCAAGTTCGCCGCCAAGCTCCAGCACCCCAACATCCTCGGCCTCTTCGACTCGGGCGACGCCGACGGCCTGCTGTACTACGTCATGCCGTTCGTCTATGGCGAATCGCTGCGGGAGCGGCTGGAGCGGGACCACATGCTCCCGGTGGACTTCGCCGTCCACGTGGCGCTGGAGGTGGCCGACGCCCTCGGCTACGCCCACATGCTCGGCATCGTCCACCGCGACATCAAGCCGGAGAACATCATGCTCTCCGGCGGGCACGCCCTGGTGGCCGACTTCGGCATCGCCCGGGCGGTGACCGAGGCGGGGAGCAGCCAGAAGCTCACCGAGACCGGGATGGCCGTGGGCACGCCGCTCTACATGAGCCCCGAGCAGTCGGTCGGCGACACGGTCGGGCCCACCAGCGACATCTACTCCCTGGCCTGCGTGCTCTACGAGATGCTGGCCGGCCACCCGCCCTTCTCCGGCAGCAACGCCCGGCAGATCATGGCCCGGCACGCCATGGAGCAGGTGCCGAGCATCCAGGTGGTGCGCGACACCGTCCCCGACCAGGTCGAGGACGCCATCATGGCGGCGCTCAACAAGGTGGTGGCCGACCGGCCCCAGACCGCCGCGCAGTTCGCCGAGCTGCTCGGCGCGCCCGCCGGCGGCACCGCCACCCGCTACGCGGCCTCGCGGGTCACCGCCACCCGCCGGGCGGTGCGCACGCCGCCCGCCGGTTCCGTCACGGTGACGGTCAAGAAGCGCTCGCTGTTCGCGCTCGGGGTGGGGGGCGTGCTGCTGGCCCTCGGGCTGGGCGGGCTGGGCTGGTACCTCGTGGGGCGGCCCGGCGGGGCCCGCGCCACGGCCGGCGGGCTCGATCCCCACCGCGTGGCGGTGCTCTACTTCGACGACCTGAGCCGCGACCACGAGCTGGGCTACCTGGCCGACGGCCTGACCGACGCCCTCATCACCTCGCTCTCCGGTGTGCAGGGGCTGTCGGTGGTGTCGCGGGGCGGCGTGGAACAGTTCCGTGGCTCGGGCGCCGCGCGCGACAGCATCGCGCGGACCCTCCAGGCCGGCACCCTGGTGGTGGGCACGGTCGAGCAGACGGGAGGGCGGATCGCGGTCGGGCTCCGCCTGGTCGACGGCAACAGCGGCGCCGACTTCGACCGCGCCACCGTCGAGGCCAGCCCCGGCGACCCGCTCGCGCTGCGCGATTCGCTCGCCAGCGAGGCCGCGCGCCTGATCCGCAGCCAGCTCGGCGAGGAGATCCGGCTGCGCACCAGTCGCGAGGGAACCCGCGACGTCAACGCCTGGTCGCTGGTGCAGCGCGCGGAGCAGGCAAGGCGGCGTGGGCTGGCCTTCGCCGCGCAAGGCGACTCCGCGGGGATGGGCCGGGAGTATCGCGCGGCCGACTCGCTCCTGGCCCAGGCCGAGCCCCTCGACCCCCGGTGGGCCGAGCCGGTGGTGCTCCGGGCCCAGCTGCTCTATAGCCGCTCGCGGCAGCTCGGCGACGACCCGGTCCGCGCCGGCCGGCTGATCGACCAGGGCATGGCCGAGGCGGCCCGCGCCCTCCGGATCGACGGAACCAGCGCCGACGCCCTCGAGACCCTGGGCAACCTCCGCTACTGGCGCCTGCTGCTCGGGCTGGAACAGGAGCCGGCCCGGGCCCGCGCGCTGCTCGACAGTGCCCGCGCCAACCTGGAGAAGGCCACCGAGCTCAACCCGCAGCAGGCCGGCGCGTGGGCTACGCTGTCGCACCTGTACACCCGCGCCCGCACCTCCGTCGAGGTCTACGACGCGGCCCGTCGCGCCTTCGAGGCGGACGCCTTCCTCGGCAACGCCGACAAGATCCTGCAGCGGCTGTTCCTCTCCGCGTACGACCTGGGCGACGCACCGAAGGTGGCGCACTGGTGCGACGAAGGGCGCCGCCGCTATCCGTCCGACCCCAAGTTCGTGTATTGCCGCCTGGTCCTGCTCACCATGAAGGCCAGCGACCCCGCGCCGGCGACCGCCTGGGCGCTGGCGGACACTCTGGTCCAGCTGACCCCCGAGGGGGGCCGCGACTATGAACGGCGGAACGGGCAGATGCTCGTGGCAGCCGTGCTCGCGCGGGCCGGGCAGGCGGACAGCGCGCGGCACCTGGCGGAACGCTCACGCGGCGACGCCACCCTCGACCCCACCCGCGACCTGATGCTCACGGGCGCCTTCGTCTACACCCTGCTCAATGACCACCCGGCGGCCCTGAACGCGCTCCGGACCTACCTCGTGGCCAACCCCGGTCGTGCCCAGGACCTGGCCGAGGACCCGGGATGGTGGTTCCGGGACCTGGCCGCCGACCCCGGATTCAAGCAGCTGGTTGGTGGGACCTGACCATCACCTGCTGTGGCATGCCTGCAATCCCGGCGCCCAGGGACGCCGTGGTGCCGCCCCGATGGACTGCCGTAAGATCAATCGCTGGAATGGGTTATCGCCATGACATGGGCGTGACACCAGCCGGTGATCTCGCGCACATATCCTGCATCGATCGCCGCTGATCCCTTCCCGAACACCTGAGGCATTTCCCCATGCGTCCCCTCGCCCTGCCGGCCCTCGCCGGCCTCGCCTTGCTCCTTTCCTGTTCCGGTGATGCGCCATCCGGCCCCGACGGCCTGGCCCTGCCGCGCGTAGCCGTGGTGGCCAACAGCTGCACCACGGTCGACGCGCTCCGCCTGCAGGTGAACGCGCTGTTCCCGGCCGGCAAGCTCAATCGTGAGGCCAGCACCTGGATCACCCAGATCCAGAAGTCGGTGAAGCAGCCCGACCTGCCTACGGCGCAGGCCAAGATGCTGGCGCTGGTGGACTACACGATCAAGAGCTACTACGCGCACCAGCTGATCGGCGACCAGGGGCCCACCACCCAGGCCACCGTGGTGAGCTTCATCGACAACCTGTACTGCTACGTCGGGCTCACCTCGCCCCACATCCCCATCGGCGCCCTGGGCGACGACGGCGTGGTGGCGGTGATCGGCCCCACGGCGCCGGCGCAGACCGTGGTCACCCCCAGCGCGCAGGCGGGGGTCGACCTGCCGGCCGCCGCGGCGCCGGCCACCACCGTGCTCGCGGTCTACCGCCTGCCGGACACCCCGAACCCGCTCAACACGGCGCTGGACCAGTATCCGGCGTACTACGAATTCCAGGTGTCGCCGGTGGTGAGCTTCACCCAGGACGTGGTGGTGGGCGCCTGCCAGCTCGGGACCTTCGCGCCGGTGGACTACGGCCGGCTCAAGCTGGGTCACAATCTCGGCGGCACCGGCTTCGAGCTGCTGCCCAAGGCCACGCCGGCCTTCCTCGACTGCACCGGCCTGGCCAGCACCGGTGACGTGACGGCCGACGGCACCTGCTGCCTGGGCGGGACCACCAAGAACTTCAGCCCCTTCGGCGCGGTCGACACCCTGACCACGATGGACGCGGCCTCGTTCCGCTCGGTGCCCGGCACGCCCAACACCCCGATGCCGGCCAACCTGCTCCCGGCGGTCCAGATCATCACCCCGAGCGGCCGGCCGGTGCCGGGCATCAGTATCACGTTCTCCGTCCCCGCCGGCAGCGAGGGGTCGGTGAGCGGCGCCACGCAGGTGACCGACGCCAACGGCATCGCCCGGGTGGGCGGCTGGGTGCTCGGCCCCGGCGCCCTGCCGAACACCGTGATCGCCACCGGGACGCCGATCCCGGGCAGCGGCATCGCGCGCAACGGACTCAGCTTCACCGCCACCCTTCCCTGAGCGCGCGCGTTCGGGATAACGAAGCCGCCGGTGGACCAGGGGTCCACCGGCGGCTTCGTCTTGATCCGGGCCTAGAACCGTGAGGCGGTGAGCGTGACGTCGGCGTCCTTCCACGCCGCGCGGAACCGGGCCTCCACCTCCCGGGCCTCACTGGTGCGCCCCTGCCGCTCCAGGCTCCGGGCCAGCCCGAACAAGGACCAGCCGTTCTCCGGGAAGTCGCGGAGGTCCTCCCGGTACACCCGTTCCGCCTCCGCCGCCGCCCCGGCGGCCAGGAGCGCCTTCCCCAGTGAGTGCCGGGCGGGATAGTACCAGGTGGGGGGCTCGGTGTAGGCCAGCCCATCCTCCAGCCCCACCGCGTCGGTGAAGGCGCGCACCGCGGCGCGCGACTGGCCGGAGCGGAGCAGGATCTCGCCCTCGAGCATCCGGCCGGCGATCTGCAGCGCGATCCGGTTGTCTCCCTCGGGCAGCCCCGGCGCGATGGCCGTTACCGAATCGAGCGCGGCGCGCGCCTCCGCCCAGCGGCGCCGGGCCGCGAACGCCACCCCGCGGGCGTAATAGGCCATCCCGGTGGTGTAGCGCAGGTCGCGCGGCGGGAGCGGTTCGGCCAGGATCCCGTCCCAGTCACCGAACGTGACCATCGTGGAATAGACCACCGGCGTGACCGCCTCCAGCCAGGGCTGCGCCCGCGCCTGCTCGCTGCCCACCGTGGCCGTCACCTGCCGCGCCGCGTGCAGCGCCACCCCCCGCCGGCCGGACATCGACGCGGCGAAGCTCATGAAGTGCCAGTTGTGGGGATAGTATCCCAGGCCGTAGAGCCCGTGGCGGCTCACGTTCGGCCCCTCGAAGAAGTGCTCGTCCGCGTGCACGGCGTGCTCGTTGGCGCGGATGGCGTCGGCGTAACGCCCCACCCGGATGTAGATGTGCCCGGGCATGTGCACCAGGTGACCGGCCCCCGGCATGAGCCCGGCCAGCCGCTCGGCACAGGCCACGGCCCGCTCCGGTTCCACCGCCTCGACGGCGTGGATCAGCAGGTGGCATCCGCCGGGATGGTCGGGGTTGGCGGCCAGCACCCGCTCGATGCGCGCGAGGATCGTCAGGGTGGCAGGGCGCGCGCTGCCGTCCGGCAGCCAGTACCGCCAGGGACTCAGGTCCATCAGTGCCTCGGCATGAAACGCCTGCAGGTCGGGATCCTGCGGGTAGCGGTCGGCGACCTCGCCGATCGCCTCCGCCCATGCGCTGTCGGCGGCGGCGCGGGACCGGGCCGGGTCGTAGCGCCCCGCGAGGGCGCGGATGGCCTCCGCCTCCCGCGCGTCGCGACCGGGGAGGCGCAGCGCGCGCTGGACCACTCCCCACGCCTGCACCCCGGCGGCGCTGTCCATCGGCGCGTTGATGTTGGGACCGAGCGCCAACGCCTGCCCGAAGGCGCACATGGCGCAGGCCGGGTCGCGCCGCTCCGCCTCGGCAAACGCCCGCACCGCCTCCGCGTGATTGAACGCCCAGTACAGCCTGAGGCCCTGGTCGAAGTACGCCTGCGCCAGGGGATCGCTGGTGGTGACGGCGTAGTGCAGGGCGCCCAGGTTGTCGTACAGCGGCATCGTGTCCCTGACGGGATGGTGCGCGTGGTCCTGGCCCGCGAGGGCGGCAGGCAGGACGGTGGCCGCGAGCGAGAGCAGGTGCCGGATTCGGGGCATGCGATCCTCCGAGGTTGGGGACGGCGCATGGCCGGCCCGGGGGGTCAACCCTATATTGCGCACGACCCCTCACCGACCCGACATCCCCGACCGACCGCGCCCGATGCCCCCTCACGGCGAGTCCCACCACCCGGGTGACGTTTCCGCTCCACCCTCCACGGCCGCGTCCGGCAGCCCCGACGCGCTCGCCATCATGCTGCCCCTGGTCCACACCGAGCTGCGCGCCGCGGCCGCCCGCCTGCTGTGGCGGGAAGGGCCGGGCCACACCCTGCAGCCCACCGAGCTGGTGCACGAGGCGTGGCTGCGGCTGGCCGGCCAGGCGCCGTCGCGCATCGAGAGCCGGCAGCACTTCGTGGGGATCGCCGCGCGGCTCATGCGCCAGGTGCTGGTGGATCATGCCCGGCGGCGGCTCGCGCTCAAGCGCGGCGGCGGGGTCCGGGCGGTCACGCTCGAGGACGCGGGCCACGCGGCAACGCTCGCCCCCGAGGACCTGCTGGTGCTCGACGAGGCGCTGGAGCGCCTGGGCCAGCAGTCCCCGCGGCTGCGACAGGTGGTCGAGTACCGCTTCTTTGCCGGGCTCGAGGAGGAGGAGATCGCCCAGGTGCTCGGGGTGACCAGCCGCACCGTGCAGCGCGACTGGGCCCGGGCCCGGGCCTGGCTGCACCAGGCGCTCGCGCCGGAGGGAGCGGCCGGTGGCGGCTGAGCCCGCCTGGGGCGAGGTCGAGCGGCTCTTCGACGCGGCGCTCGACCTCCCGCCCGGGGAGCGGCTCCGGCGGCTCGCGGCGTCCACCGCGGACCCGGAGCTCCGTGCCCTGGTGGCCCGCATGCTCGCCGCGCACGCCACCGAGGGGCCGCTCGACCGCGCGCTCGACGCCTCGCCCCTCTCGATCCGTGCCCGCCTCGAGGCGGCGCTCGAGGACCGCTACGAGATCGACGAGGAGATCGGGCACGGCGGCATGGCCACGGTCTACCGCGCGCGGGAGCGGAAGCATGAGCGCCCGGTCGTGCTCAAGGTGCTCAAGCCGGAGACCGCGGTGGCCTTCGGCGCGGAGCGGTTCCTGGCCGAGATCCACGTCGCCGCGCAGCTCAGCCACCCCCACATCCTCGCGCTGCTCGACTCCGGGGAGGCGGACGGGCTCCTCTACTATGTCATGCCGTGGCTGGGCGGCGAGACGCTGCGCACCCGGCTGCGGCGGGAGCGGCGGGTCCCGATCGCCACCGCCTGCCGCATCCTGCGCGACCTCGCCGACGCGCTCGCCACGGCCCACCGCGCGGGGGTGGTGCACCGGGACCTCAAGCCCGAGAACATCCTCCTCGTCGGCGACCACGCCTACCTCCTCGACTTCGGCATCGCGCGGCTCCGCCTGGCCGACACCGGCGACCGGGTCACCGACGAGGGCACGGTCGTCGGCACCATGGGCTACATGGCGCCGGAGCAGGAAGCCGGCGTCCACACCGATCACCGGGCCGACATCTATGCCCTCGGGGTCCTGGGACGGGAACTGCTCACCGGCCTCGAACCGGGACTGATCACCAGCATCCTGCCCGAGACCCTGCCCCCCGAGACACCGGCCGCCCTCGGATCCCTCCTGCAGCGCTGCCTGAACACCGACCCGGCCGCGCGTCCCGCCGACATGGACGAGGTGCTGGCCACGCTCAATCCCCTGGTGCGGCCGGACCTTGCGCACCCCGCGCCCCGGCCCCGCCGCCGCCGGGCGCCGCTGCTCCTGCTCGGCGCCGGGCTGGTCGCCGGCGTCGCCTGGTGGACGCTCGGGCGCGGCCCGGCGCCGGTGCCGCTCGGCAGCCTGCCGCAGCCGGTGGCGGTGGCGCCGCTGGAGAACGAGACGGGCGATTCCTCCCTGGCGGTCTGGGGCCGGATGGCGGGTGACTGGATCACCCAGGGACTGCAGGAGACCGGCACGCTCACGGTGATCCCCTGGCCCAACACCCGCGAGGCGGCCGGCCGGCACGCGCCGGGCACCGACCTGGTGCGCCTGATGCGGGAGGAGACCGGCGCGGGCACGGTGATCACCGGCTCGTACTATCGCGTCGGCGACCGGCTCCGCTTCCAGGCCCAGATCACCGACGCGGTCCGCGGCACGCTGCTCGCCTACCCCGAGCCGGTGGAGACCAGCCGGGACTCGGCGGCCGACGGGCTGCGCCTGCTGCGCGGCCGGGTCATGGGGGCGCTGGCCATCCGGCAGGACGCGCGCATGGCGGCCATCCCCGGCCTGGCGGAGCGCCCCCCCACCTTCGACGCCTACCGGGAGTTCGATCGCGGGCTGGAGCTGCACGACGCCCAGCAATACCCGGAGGCTGTGGCCGCCTTCCAGCGGGCCTTCGCGCTGGACTCCACCTTCGGCGTGGCGCTCTTCTCCGCCGCCGTGGACCTGTGGAACACCGACGATTACGCCGCCGTGGACTCGGTGGTGACGCGGCTCGGCTCCCACCAGCTGCAACTCACCGAGTACCACGAGCTCCAGGTGGGGTACCTCCGGGCGCTGCTCGACGGCGACGGGGAGCGCGCCTACGCGCTGGCCCGTCGCGCGGCGGAACTGACGGGCGACAGCCGCGGGCTCAACGCCGTGGCGTGGATCGCCAATGCCACCAACCGGCCCGCCAAGGCCCTCGCGGCGCTCGACCGCATCGACCCCGACGCGGGGAGCGTGCGCCGCTGGGCGCCGTACTGGATCCAGCGCGCCCATGCGGAGCACCGGCTGGGGCGCTTCGCGGCCGAACGGGAGAGCGCCCGGCAGATGCAGCGGCGCCATCCGGACAGCCGGCTCGCGCTGGTGCTCGAGATCCGAGCCGTCGCCGCCCAGGGCGAGATGCGGGGCCTCGACTCCCTCCTGGCCGCGGCGGGCGGCCTCTCGCCGGACAGCTACTGGTCGGAGGGAGCCGCCCTGGTGGTGGCGGGCGAGGAGCTGAACGCCCACGGCCGCGGCTTCGCCAGCGCCGCCTATTTCCGCCGCGCCGTCCGCTGGCTGGCCAACCAGCTGGCCCGCGACCCGCACCACCGCGCCCACCGGTACTGGATGGGCACCGCGCTCTATGATGCGGGCCAGTGGCAGTCCGCGGAGCCGTATTTCGCCTCGCTGGCCGCGGACTTTCCGGACCGGCTGCAGTACCGCGGACTGGAGGCGCTGGTGCTTGCGCGCGCGGGCCGGCTGGCCGATGCGGAGCGCCGCCTCGGCCCGCGGCCCCGGTTCACCCCGGCCGAGCATACCATCTACCGCGCCCGGCTGGCCGCCATCGATGGCCGCCGCGAGAACGCCATCACGCTGCTGGCACAGGCCGTCTCGGAAGGCTACGAGTCGCTCCCCTGGCTGCACGCGGTGGCCTTCCGTGACTTCGGCGGGCTGCTGGGCGATCCGCGCTACCACACCCTCATGCAGCCCGACAGCGCTCCCTGACCGCCGGGCCCCTGCGCTAGATTGGCCGCATGCGCCCCTGCATCCTCGCCCTCGCCGCCATCTGCCTTGCGGCGCCGCTCCGCGCCCAGCAGCCGCACGGCCTCCTGCTGGTCCGGGTCCACGCCGACTCGGCGCCGGTCGCGGAGGCCGTGGTGCGCACCGGGCGTTTCGGCGCGCTGACCGGCCCCGACGGCACGGCGCGGCTCACCCTGCCGGCTGGCCCGCGCCTGGTGAGCATCGCGCGGGTCGGCTTCCACCCCGAGAGCACCACGGTGCGGGTCGCGGCCGACTCCACCACCACGCTCGACGTGCAGCTGACGGCGGCGGAGGTGGAGCTGGAGGAGATCGTCGTCTCCACCACGCGGGGCCTGCGGCGGCTCGACGACGAGCCGGTGCGGGTGGAGGTGCTGAGCGGGGAGGACGTGGCGGAGAAGACCCAGATGCGGCCGGCCGACCTCACCCGCATCCTCACCGAGATGGTCGGCATCCGGATGCAGTCCGGGGCGAGCGCCCTCGGGGCCACCCGGCTCCGCATCCAGGGGCTGCGCGGCCAGTACACCGGGCTGCTCTCGGACGGCCTGCCGCTGTACGGCGGCACCCCCGGCGGGTTCGGGCTGCTGCAGCTGGCGCCGATCGACCTCGCGCAGGCCGAGGTCATCAAGGGGTCGAGCACCGTGTTCGTGGGCCCGGCGGCGCTCGGTGGTGTCCTCAACCTGATCTCCCGACGGCCCACCGCCCGGACCCACGAGCTGGTCCTCAACCAGTCCCTCCAGGAGGGAAGCGACGCCCTGTTCTGGGGCGCCGAGCCCTTCTCGCCCACGACGGGGCTGACCCTGTTCGCGGACGCGCACGGGCAGTCCCGGCGTGACCTCGATGGCGACGGCTGGGCCGACATCACCGGCTTCCGGCGCGCGTCGGTCCGGCCCCGCCTCTACTGGACCGCTCCCAATGGCGATGCCCTGCTGGCCACGGTCGGGGCGCTCACGGAGTCCCGCGAAGGTGGGTACATCAGTGCCCTCAACTACCCCGGAGGCGGCAACCCCTACCGGGAGCGGCTCGGCACCACCCGGGTCGACGGGGGGCTCACCTACCGGAGGTCACTCAGCGGCTCGAGCCACCTGCAGCTCCGCACCTCGGGGATGTACCAGCGCACCGACCACCGCTTCGGTACCGCCACCGAAGCCGACCGCCGGTACACCGTGTTCGGGGAGCTCTCCTACACCGCGACCACGGGGCCCGTGGAGTGGGTGGCCGGGGCGGCGTGGCAGGGCGACGGGTTCCGCCCCGAGGACACCCCCGCCTTCCGCTACACCTACAGCGTGCCGGCCGGCTTCGGCCAGGTGACCTGGTCGCCGATGGTGGCGCTGGCCGCCGCGTTGAGCGCGCGGTGCGATCGTCACAACGAGTTCGGCACCCGGTGCTCCCCCCGCGCCTCGCTGCTGGTGAAGCCCACCGGAAGCACCGCCCTCCGCGCGTCAGCGGGTACCGGATTCTTCGCCCCCGTTCCGCTCACCGAGGAAACGGACGCCACCGGGCTGCGGCTGGTCGTCCCGACCCGCCTGCAGCGCGAGACGGCCCGCACTGCGGCGCTGGATGCAAGCTGGAAGCGCGGTCCCCTCGAGGTGAGCGGGACCCTCGCGCTCTCCGAGCTGCAGCACCCGGTGGCGCTGGTACCCCGACCCGGCGACCCGCAGGGCCGGGTCCAGTTCATCAACGTGGACGGGCCCACGCGGATCACCTCGGGGGAGCTCTTCGGCGTGTACGAGGCCAAGCCGATCGTCGTGACGGTCTTCTACGGCTATCTCAAGGGGACCGAGCGGGACCCGGCGGGCGCGGGACGCCGGGAACTGGGGCTGACGCCCCGGCACAGCGCCGGTGTGGATGTGACGTGGGAGGCCCCGGAGACGGGGACCTGGATTGCGGTGGAGGCGTTCTATACCGGGCGGCAGGCGGTCTATGACGATCCTGCCCGTACCCGGAGCCGGCCCTACGCGGTGACTGAGATCCTGCTCAGCCAGCGCGTCGGGGTCGTGACCTTCTTCCTCAACCTCGACAATCTCTCTGACGAACGGGTGACCCGGCATGAGCCGCTGGTGCTTGCCCAGCCGGCCCCCGGCGGGCGGCGGACGATCGTGCCCTGGGGACCGGTCGAAGGCCGGGTGTTGAGCGCCGGGGCCCGGGCCCAGTTCTGACCGCCGCCCGGCGCGGTCAGCCGGGGCCCTGGTCCTCCTGCAGCTGGTGGAAGGCCCGCCACGCCTCGTGGTAGGCCGCCGCGCGGGGGGCGCCCTGCCGGCGGCCGACCGCCGCCTTGAAGTTGTCGTAGTCGATCCCCCGTGCCAGCGCGGCCAACGCCACGGCCACGGCCTCCCGGGGTGCCTGGGCACGGAAGCGATAGTCCGCCGTGCCGTCCTCCACGATGCCCCCCAGCAGCGGGAGGTACAGTTCCCGCAGGGCCTCGAGGTCGGCCCGGACCCTGGCCCGGACGGTGAGGGTGCCCTGCTCCCGGTCCCATGGCTTCTCGACCACGCTGAACAAGCCGATCGTGCTGACGATCCACATCCCGCCACGCCTCTCGTTGAAGGTCCCGGGCCCCAGCCCGGCCCCTGCCTGACCCAGCCCCAATCTGCCCCTCCGCCGTCACCCGATCGTCAAATCACTCGCCTTGCAAAGTGCGTTGGGGGTGGGACATGCAGCCTGCAAGACTCCATGAAGGGGCTATAAAGTCAGGCGTCCCCCCTGCCGATGGTACCACAACGGACCATGGAGGGTCCGACACCGCATTTACAGGGAGCAGGCCATGTCCATTGCAGGGATCACGTTCAACAATGCCCGGTTCACCCACGGGGTGCGGGGCGACGGCCACGAGCGGCGTCAGGCCCTGCGGGCCCTGGCGGGTGCCCTCGAGGCCGGCAATCTGGATGCGGCGAGCACCGCCTACCAGGCGCTCAAGGAGGCTGGCCCCGGCCGCCGCTTCCAGGCGACCAGTCCGGCCGCCACCGACCTCGCCGCGAAGTTCGCCGCCGTCGGAACGGCGCTGGAAAGCGGCGATCTCGCTGGCGCGCAGGGGGCCTTCGACGCCCTCCGCGGCGCCATTCGGGATGGGGGAAGCCCCCCACCCCCGGAGATGAGCACCCAGCCGGTGCCCAACCCGGGCGAAGTGAGCACCCAGCCGGTGGGTATTCCCCAGGTGATCTATCAGGTGCTCGCCCAGCTCGGCTTCACCGTGACGCCACAGGGCGGCGCGGCGGTTCCCGCGGCTGGTGCCACGCCGGCGGCGGTCGCCGTTCCCCAGATCGGAGCCGGGTCCACCGGGGGAAGCACCGCCACCGTGCCACAGATCGGCGCGCCGGCCACCGGGGGCACGCCCGCCGGTTCCACGGGCGGGACGACTCCGGCCAGCGGCACCCCGGCCGGCACGGCGACCGGCAGCGCCCCCGCGGCTGGGTACAGCCTCTCGCTCTCGTACCTCCAGGTCAGCTGGAGCTACGGCGGGAACTCCGGGAGCTTCACCCAGACCGGGCTCAGCCTGAACGTCACCGGCTAGCATCCCGGTCCCGCAGGCCCAGCGCGCCGCGACGAGTTTCTCGTCGCGGCGCGTTCGTGTTGCGACCCCGGGGGCTTGCGCGCCACCCGTGCCGCACGCCTGCCGCCGCACCGCTACAACACTTGGTCCTTCTCGTGGCGGGCTCGGGCTCGATGGAATGACCTAAGTCATTGCCATTGAGCGTTTTCCGGGCTTGGCCCACAGGTTGCAAATCCCGGAGAGCAGACCTGAACCCCTTGTGAGGCGCGTCACGAATGCCGGCTGTTCTCCTGCAGAGTCCCTCCGGTGCCCACCAGAGCTACCCCTCGCGGGAGGAGTTTGCGCTGGCGGTGCTCCGGGGCGAGGTGCGGGAACAGTGGCGCATCTACCACGCCGCTACCCAGCAGTGGCTGCCGGTGACCGCGCATCCAGCCTTTCACGTGCGGCCGGCGAACTGGGCCCCGCGGGTGGCGGTGGCCGAGCGAAGCCCCGACCTGGTCCTGATCCATCCTGACGGTTCAGTGGAAGTGCGCCCCTCGGGCGAGTTCACCGCGCCGGACCTCGATGCCGCGCCCGAGCGCCCGCCGGCCGAAGCGGCCCGCCCCGCGCGCCCTCGCCCCTCGAACCCCGTACTCGAGACCGCCCTCCGCACCGTCCCGACCTTCTCCCGCGCCCTCCTCGGCGTCGCGGCCCTGGTGCACCAGCGCTGATCCGGCCCGCCGGCGACACCCCGGCGCACCCCGTCACGTAGAGTTGCCTCCGCCCCCGGGACGGTTCACCTTCCGGGCGGCATTCCCCGTACCCCGCCAGCACCCAACGCCCCACCGGAGCCTCGCCGCATGCGTGTGCACCACCTGCTCGCCGGTCTGCTGCTCACCCCTGCCACCGCCCTCGCGGCCCAGCAGGACGCCGCGACGCTGCACGCCGACAGCCTTCGCGGCTCGGTCACGCCGGAACGGGCCTGGTGGGATGTGGCGTTCTACGACCTCAGCGTCCGGATCCAGCCCGCCGACAGCTCCATTCGCGGCGTGAACCGGATCACCTACCGGGTACTCGCCCCGGGCCGGACGCTGCAGATCGACCTGCAGCAGCCGCTGGTGGTCGACAGCTTCGTGCAGGACGGCCGGGTGCTCCCGAGCCGCCGGGACGGCAACGCGTTCTTCGTGACGCTCCCGGCGGACCAGCCGGCGGGGGGGACGGCGACCATCGCCGTCTACTACGGCGGCAAGCCCCAGGTGGCAAAGCGCGCCCCCTGGGACGGCGGTTTCGTCTTCACGGCCGACAGCCTGGGCCGGACCGTCATCGCCACCGCCTGCCAGGGCACCGGCGCGAGCGTCTGGTGGCCCACCAAGGACATCCAGGCCGACGAACCGGACAGCCAGCGGGTGGCCATCACCGTCCCCGACCGCATCCGGAACATCTCCAACGGGCGGCTGCGCTCCTCGACTGCCAACGGCGATGGCACCACCACCTGGGAGTGGTTCGTCTCCTCGCCGATCAACAACTACGATATCGCGGTGAACGCCGCGAGCTACGCGCACCTGGAGGACAGTTACGAGGGCGAGGCGGGGCGGCTGACACTCAACTACTGGCCGCTCGACTACCACCTGGAGGCGGCACGGCGGCAGTTCGCGCAGGTGAAGCCCATGCTGGCCTGCTTCGAGCACTGGTTCGGGCCGTATCCATGGTACGCCGACGGCTACCAGCTGGTGGAGACCCCGCACCTCGGCATGGAGCACCAGAGCGCGGTGGCCTACGGCAACCGCTACCTCAACGGGTACCTGGGCCGCGACCTGAGCGGCACGGGGCGCGGGCTGTCGTGGGACTTCATCATCATCCACGAGAGCGCACACGAGTGGTGGGGCAACAACCTCACCACCGCCGACATCGCCGACATGTGGGTGCACGAGAGCTTCGCGAATTACGCCGAGGGGCTGTTCGTGGAGTGCAGCCAGGGGAAGGAGGCCGGGGCGGAGTACAATCGCGGCAACCGCCGCAGCATCCGCAACGACGCCCCGATCGTGGGCGAGTACGGGCTCAATCGCGAGGGTTCGGGCGACATGTACCCGAAGGGTGGGAACATGCTGCACACCATCCGGCAGGTGGTCGGCGACGACGAGGTCTGGCGGCGGACGCTGCGGGGCCTCAACGAGGTCTACCGGCACCAGGTGGTCACCGGCCGCGAAGTGCAGGACTACATCAGCTGGCAGGCGGGGCGTGACCTCAGCCGGATCTTCGCCCAGTACCTGACCACCACGAAGATCCCCACCCTCGAGTACCGTATCGCGGGGCGGCAGCTCCAGTACCGCTGGGTGGACGTGGTCCCGGGCTTCGACCTGCCGCTGCCGGTGAAGGTCGAGGGCGAGGCCTACACCACCCTGTACCCCTCCGAGGCGTGGCAGTCGGTGCGATTCACCCGTGGCGCCACGGACAGCCTGGCCGTGCACCCCGACTACTACGTGTTGACGCGGCCGGCACCGGCCGAGTAGCGGGCGCTACCGGAGGGCCAGGCGCTCCGTGCGGACCCGGCCCCAGCGGTCGGTGGCCTCGACCCGGTACTCCGCCGCGCCGGGGCCCGGGGTGGCGTAGAAGAGGTGGGCCGTCGGAACCGGCTCCACCCACTTCCGCCGCGCCGGGAGGTCCGGCCCCCGGTGCAGTTCCACCGACAGCGGGTCGAGTCCCGTCCGGCGCGCCATGCGGCCGCGGGGCTGCCCATCCTCGTACCACACCACCGTCCACTCCGGGTCCCAGTCCCAGACGTTGGCCACCACCTCGTCCGGCGCGGATGAATCGGCGCCGCGCCGGTACAGGCGCATGGTCTCGCCCGCGGCGTCGGACGCCGGCTGGTACCGCCATCGCAGCTCGCTTCCGCGCACCTCGTACACCCCGAAGCCACCCGGCGTGCCGTCGTAGCAGATCGGGCCGCTCCACCAGGCGCCGCACGCGGTGCCGTGGACATGCTCGTGCACCCCGCCCTCGAACAGGTGCTCGTGCTCGTGGGTGTGTCCGGAGAGGACATGTGCGCGGTAGGGCTCCAGCAGGCGGTAGAGTGCCTCGCGGTTGTTGACCATCGAGGTGTGCCGCCCTTCGGCATCGCCGGAGCGCGCCGGGAGCGAGCTGGCCAGCGGGATGTGCAGCGCCACCACCACGGTGCGCCCCGGCTCCACCAGCGCCAGGTCGGCCGCGAGCCACTCGAGCTGCGCGGCGGGCAGGTAGCCGATGTAGCCATCGCCGTGCCAGAGCACGTCGTCCAGCACCACGTAGTGCACCTCGCCCCGGTTGAACGAGTACCACGCCGGCCCGAAGTGCTGCTCGAATGTGGCGGTCGAGGCCTCGTCGGTACGGGCGGCGTAGTCCATGTCGTGGTTGCCCACCACCTGGAAGAACGGCAGGTCCACCGCGCGGACCGCGCGCTCGTACTCCGGGTACAGCGTGAGGTCGTCGTACATGATGTCGCCGCAGCCGATCCCGAAGGCGGGGACGCCGCCGAGGCCGGCCAGCGCGCGGCGCAGCGCGGGCACGGTCTCGGCGTGGAGCAGGTCGGTCTCGTAGCGATTCTGGGTCTGCGGGTCGGCGGCCAGGAAGAAGGCGTGGGCCCCATCGCCCGCGGCCAGCGGGGTGAGTGCCCAGTCGGCGCGGGCCTCGCCACGCGCGTCGGGCGCCAGCGCCCGGAAGAGCTGTGCGGTGCCGCTGGCCTGCCGGGGGATCTCGAACCCCGCGGGCAGCGAGAGGTGCAGCCAGCGCTGCCGCGCGTCGCTCAGCAGCGTGTAGGTGCCGTCCCGGTCGGTGCGCACGACGTCCCGGCCATCACTCACCCCGACACCCGCCAGGGGCCGTCCGGCGGCGGTGACCCGGCCCCGGACGCGGATGCGTGGCCCAGCCCATGGCCCCCGGGCCAGCGCGGGTGACAGGCCGAGGGAGAGGAGCGAGGCGGCCGAAACCTCGCGCAGGAAGTCCCGTCGAGTGGAGTGGCGCATGGGCGGAACCTGGGTGAAGGTGGTCACGAACGGGTCTCGGCCTCGACCCAAGGTCCGCCCCGGCGGGGGACCTGTCCACCCCCCGGGGGGGGCCTGCGGGACCACGGGGATACCCACACCGCGATGGAGATGATTTCTTTGCAGGCGATGCCCGCCCCCTTGCCCCCGGTGCCCGAGCTCCCCCCCGCCCCGCCCCCGCGAAAGGACGACGCCACCCGTCGCGCCGAGCTGCTCAAGATGAAGCGGGTGGCCAACGGCCTGCTGGTCGCGGCGCTGGCGGTCTTCCTGCTGGCGCTGTGGCTGGAGCCGCGCTGGCCCTGGCTCGGCTTCGTCCGGGCCACGGCCGAGGCGGCCCTGGTCGGCGGCCTCGCCGACTGGTTCGCCGTCACCGCGCTCTTCCGCCGGCCGCTCGGCCTGCCGATCCCGCATACCGCCATCATCCAGACCCAGAAGGAACGGATCGGGCGGGTGCTCGGCAACTTCGTGCAGAACCACTTCCTCTCGAAGGACGTCCTGGTCACCCGGCTCGCCACCATGAAGGTGGCGGAACGCTCCGCGCGCTGGCTGAGCGAGCCGGAGAACAGCCGCCGCCTGGCCCGGCACCTCGCCGCGGGCGTGGTGCAGGCCATGAAGACGGTCGAGGACACCCAGGCCCGCGCCCTCATCCACGAGAGCGCCATCGGCCGGCTGCAGGCGCTGCAGCTCGCGCCGCTGCTGGGCAACCTGCTGTCGGTGGTGGCCACCGACCAGCGGCACCAGGTGCTGCTCGACGAGGCGCTCCGCATCGCGGGCGAGGCCATTGAGAAGAACCGCGACGAGCTCGGCCGCCGCATCAAGGAGGAAAGCCCCTGGTGGGTCCCGACCGCCGTGGACCACGCCTTCCAGAAGAAGATCGAGGGCGCCAGCCAGCGCCTCATCGACGAGGTGAAGGCCGATCCCTATCACCCCCTGCGGCTCAAGTTCGACATCGCCTTCCGCCAGTTCATCGAGCGGCTCAAGTCCTCGCAGGAGGTGCAGGCGCGGGCGGAGGCACTCAAGGCCGACCTGCTGGCGCACCCCGCGGTGGGGGAGTTCGCCGCCACGCTGTGGGACCAGGCGCGCGGGGCCGCCGAGCGCTTTACCGCCGATGCCGATGACCAGGCCCTCGCGCCGCTGGCCCGCGGCATCGGCTCGGTGGGCCAGTCGCTGGCGGGCAACCCCGAGCGCCTGGCCGAGCTCGACGAGGTGCTGACCAGCTTCGCGGCCTCGGTGCTGGAGCGGCACCGGCACGAGGTCGGTACCCTGATCGCCGACACGGTGCGGCAGTGGGACCCGGAGGTGGCCGCGGAGCGCCTTGAGCTGGCGGTGGGCCGCGACCTGCAGTTCATCCGGCTCAACGGCACCCTGGTGGGCGGGCTCGCCGGGCTGGTGATCTACGTGGTGTCGAGGCTGATCGGCGGGTAGGTGGTGGAGTGGTCGGGCAGATGGACGAGACGCCCCCAGGATCCGCCGGCGGACCTGGGGGCGCAGTACGTCGTGGCATCAGGCACGGCGGCCTCACCCACGCGCGCCTGGACTCCTCATTGCACGGTGATGGTCTGGGTCCGGGTGTTGTTGAGCAGGTTGCTGTCGCCCTGGATGGTACTGATGGTGTACGAGGTCGAGTAGGCGCCGGCCACGAGCGCCGTGAGCGTCACCGTGAAGTCGGTCTTCCCCCCGCTCGCCAGGCTGGGCAGCTGGCAGGTGGTCCCGGTGACGGCGTCGTAGCTGCAGCCGAGCGTCCCGGTGCTGCTCGCGTAGGTGAAGCCGGCGCTCGCCGGGATCGTGAAGGTGGCGCCCACCGAGGTGTTCGGCCCCAGGTTCTCGTTCTGGAGCGTCAGGGTGAACGCGTTGCCGACGGCGACGACCGGCGGAGTGCTGAACACGTGCAGCTCCAGGTTGGTGACGCCATCGTTGTCCACGATCGTGGCGGTCACCGGGGCGGGCACCGTCCCGGCGTAGGCAGGGTCGGTGCTCGCGACGACGTGCGTGATGGTCGCCAGCTGGGGCGGCGGCTCCACCAGGGCGTCATTCACCGCGCTGACGGACGCGACCCCGGGCAGGGCCCATGCCGTGGTGGTGAAGGCGACCGGAACGGCCGTCACCTGGCCGGTGACGTCGCTCGGGGTGACGGTCACGGTGGCGGTCGGGGCCGTCCGGAGACATAGGTTGTAGCTGCTGCCCGCGCCCCCTTCCGTGACCGTCACCGCCGCGGGCGAGACGCTCACCGGCACCGAGGGGTCGTGCCCCACCAGCTGGAGGCTGGCCGTCGGGTTGTACACCCGCCATCCGCGGGTGGCGGTCGGCGTGAGTCCAGTGACCGAGGCAAAGGCGCCGCGGAAGAGGCCGTTGGCGCCATCGGTGATGACCGGGATGACCTCGCCGCAGTGGCCACCGAAGTAGCTGGACCCCATCGCCACGCGAAGGGTGCCGTTGTAGACCACGAGCCCGGTCACCGCGAGGAGGTCGTGCTTGCTGGGCGCCGTACCCGCCAGGTCGATGGTGATGGTGCTCGCCGGGTCGAGGAACAGGGACGCGAGCGTAAGCGTCCCGAGGCCGGGCAGGGCCGGCGCCGTCGCCGGCGGCCCGGGAGCGATCGTGCCCCCGACGGAGGTCACGCTCCCCACCGACCCGGTGCCGGAGAGCACGCCTCCCTCGAGGTAGAGCAGTCCGGTCTGGGTGCTGCCGGGCTCCGCCACGAAGTTGGCCGTCCCGAGGTCGAGCGGGATGGTGTTGGTCGAGGCGATCGTCCCGAGATTGTGGATGGCGTGCAGCGGCGGAATGGTGGCGGGCCCGCTCAGGGTCAGCGTGCCGCTGTTCTCGATGCTGTCGGTTTCCATCCGCACCGGGTCGGTGCCGGGATTGATGATGAAACTCCCGAGGTTGGTGAACGGCCCGGGGGCCGGGTTGAGCAGGACGTCGTCGAACCACAGTGTCAGGCTGTCCACCGGCGACACGGTGATCACGCCACGATTGCCCGGCGGCAGGATCGCCTGGCCGTTCCCGGTGATGTCGAGTTGGACCCCTGCCGGGAGGTGGTCGTCGGTGGTGATCACCGGCGTGGCCCAGACGAAGCCGGAGAGGCTCAGGGCGACCGTCTCGAGTTCCAGCTGACCCTGGAGGGTGGTGGCCTCGAAGCTGATCGGGATCCCGAGTACCCGGAATCGGGCGCCGCCACCCGCCAGTCGTGCCGGAATCGAACCCCCGGTCCAAGTGAACAAGGCTGGGGCATAGGAAGTCGGCGGCGGGAAGAGCGAGGGGAGGGTCGTGGTGGCCACGATGCTCCCCTGCCCCGCCATGGTGCCACCCTCCATGGCGATCACCCCGAAGGACGAACCATTGATCGTGAGCGTGGCCGCCGTTCCGGTGGCCTGGAGGGTCCCGTTGTTGTGGAAGGCCGCCACGTAGAGGAGCAGCGCCGAGCGGTTGACGTCGAAGGTGCCGTTGTTGCGCAGGGAATCGACCACGACCACGGTCGTCCCGGTCGGGGCGTTGGGCCGGAGCGTTCCGTCCACCTGGATGAAGCCGGTGGTCAGGGTGACCGGGTTGTCCCACCGCAGGATGCTTCCCACCTTCACGTGGACGCCGGTGGTGATGTTCCAGGCGGCCCCGGAGGTCGTGCCCGTGTAGGCGAGAGTCGCGGTGGTGTTGGGCCCGCCGACCACGAGAGCGTTCATCGGCCGGGCCGTGGCCGTGGTCACGGTGTAGGTCCCGGCCGCATCGATGCAGACCACAGCCGCCGCCCCGGGAACGCCGGCCGGGCTCCAGTTGGCCCCCACCGACCAGTCGCCGCTGACCCCGGCGGCCCAGCGCTTGGTGCAGGCCGGCAGGCTCACGAGGTTCGCCCGGAGGGTATCCACGGGGATGGCGGGTGGCGTGTCGGGTGGCGCGGTGGGATCATCGGTACAGGCCAGGGCCAGGGCCACCACGATGGCCAGGCCGGCGGGGCGCGTGCGAATCATGCGTCGCTCCGGAATCGGGGGAGGTGATACGCCGATCCGAATGGCGACGCGGCGGGCGCGGGATGGACACGGCGGCCCCGACCGGACTCAGCGGACCCGCGCGAGCGCCTCCCGGCCCCAGGCGGTCACGAGGGGATTGGCCAGCCCCCAGGCATCGTGCGCCGGACACCCCTGCCCCAGGGCCACCCGGGCCTCCTCCCGCCGCCCTCGTGCCGCGAGGGCGGCGCCCAGCACACACTGGATCTGGGAGACCTCCGGCCCCAGCGCCCCGCCATTCGGCGGCTGGGCCTCGAGCATGGCGGTGGCGCGCGCGATCGTGGTGTCGTACGCGCCCTGGGCGAAGCTCACCATCGCGACCCAGCGGTGGGCATCGGTCCGCCGCCGCACGGACGACGCCGCGCGGACCTGGAAGACGCTGTCGCCGTAATGCGCGGCGGCAGCCGCCTCCGCGTCGCGGCCAAGGCGGAGAAGGATTTGTGACCGCTGTCCGGTGAGGTACGCGATTTCCAGGGTATCGGGGCCGCCCTCGGCCCGTCCCGCCAGCGCGATCGCCGAATCGAGGTAGGCCAGTCCCTCTCGAGGGCGCCCCCGCCCGGTCAGGATGAGCGCCAGGTTGCGGAGCGCGCTGCCGATCAGCGGATGGCCCGGGGCGAGCCCTTCCCGCAGCCCGGCGATCGCCTCGCGCTCCAGCTGCTCCGCCTCGGCCAGCTGTCCCACCCGGGCGAGGGTCAGGGCCAGGCGTTCCTGCGCACCGGCCCGCGCGTCGGGGGCCTGGTGCCCGGCCAGCACCCGCGCCAGGGCCTCACGCTGCAGGCGTTCCGCCTCCGCCACGTCGCCGGCCCGGCCCAGCGCCATGGCGAGGTTGTTTGTCACGGCCTGCCGGTCGCCGTTCTCGGGGGGCAGGCGGGCCGCCAGGATGTCGAGGGTCGCCTGAAAGAGGGTGGCCGCTTCCCGGGCGCGCCCCTGCCCCAGCAGGTCCACCGCCTGGGTATGGAGTCGACCGGCGATCGCCATCGAGTCCACCCCGGGCTGCCGGGCCTGGATCGCCACCAGTTCATCGAGCAGGGCGCGCCGCGGCCCCGGCGCCGCGGTGGCCGTCGCCAGGTCGGAGAGGGCCACTTCCACATCCGGCCCGTCCGGTCCCTGCAGCCGACGGAAGCGCGCCAGCGACGAGTCGAACATCGGCCGCGAGGCCACCGCGCCGCGATAGGCGTGGACCACGGTGCAGAGCTCGTGATAGGTGCGCGCCGCCTCGAGGTCCTCCGGGCCCCGCACCGCCCACTGGAGCTCGGCCGACCGGCGCAGCAGCCGCGCCGCGCGCTCGTACTGGCCCCGGGCGAGGTGCATCTGGCCCACCGCCCGCAGCAGCGCCGCCTGGCGGGCGGTGTCGTCGACCATGCGTTCCACCCGCTGCTCGGCCTCGTCGAGGAGGACCGACACGCGCACCGTGTCCCCGCCCGCGACCTTGCGGGGATTGGCGCGCTCGAAGAGCCCGGTCAGGATCTGCACCACGTCGGCGCTCACCGCCCGTTCCCGTTCGGCGGCGTCGCGTTCCACCCGCAGCCGCCGGGCCTGGATCGTCGCGGTCAGTGCAAAGCCGAGCAGCAGGACGGCCATCCCCGCGCCCCCGCCCACCAGGAGCCGGTTGCGGCCGATGAACTTCCGTGCCCGGTAGCCCAGCCGGTCGGGTTGGGCCCGCACCGGCAGGCCGGCGAGGTAGCGTTCGACATCCTCGGCCAGCGCCGCCACGGAGGGATAGCGGCGCTCGGGCTCCTTCCTGAGCGCGGCCTGGGTGATGACGTCGAGATCCCCCCGCAACGCCTGGCGCCGCTCGGCGCCGTCCACGACCATGCTCGCCAGGGGCGCGGGCTCGTCGAGGATGGCGCGCTCCAGCTCGAGCGCCGGGCGCCGGGCGGCCGGGAACGGCGTGCGATCGGTGAGCAGCTGGAAGAGCAGGACGCCGAGCCCGTAGACGTCCGTCCGGGTGTCGCACAGGTCGCCCCGCAGCTGCTCCGGGGCGGCGTGCTCCGGCGTGAGCAGCCGGCTCTCGGGACGGGTGGGCCGGACCAGGGAGGCGTCGAGCTCGGGATCGAGCATCCGTGCGATGCCGAAATCCAGCAGTCGCGGCGCGCCATCCGCCGCCACGAAGATGTTGGAGGGCTTGAGGTCGCGGTGGATCACCAGCTGCCCGTGGGCATACTCCACCACCCGCGCCACGCGGACGAAGAGCCGCAGCCGCGCCGCCAGGTCGAGCCCCCGCTCGGTGCAGTAGCGGGTGATCGGCAGGCCGTCCACGTACTGCAGCACGAGGTAGGGGCGCCCATCGTTCAGCGTGCCGCCATCGATGATCGCCGCGATGCCGGGATGGACCAGCCGCGCCAGCGCCTGCCGCTCCACCCGGAAGCGACGGACGGTCTCGGCCGTCTGATACCCGGGCCGGAGCACCTTGATCGCCACGGTCTGGCGATAGGCACCATCCACCCGCTCCGCGCGGTACACCTCGCCCATTCCGCCCTGGCCGGCCAGCCCCTCGACCCGCCATGGCCCGATCCGGGTGCCGGGGGGCAGGTCCGCCAGGCGCATCCCCGGGTCCGAGGGGCGGAGGCGACGCTCCTCCTCGAGCAGCAGCGGGGCCCCGGAGTCGTGCGCGGCGAGCATCGCGAGCACCTCCCGCTGCACGGCGGCATCCTCCGGGGCGCCCGCGCGCACGAAGGCCTCGCGGGTGTCCACCGGCCGCTCGAGCGCGCCGGCGAACAGCTCCGCGATGCGGGTCCAGCGCTGCTGGGAAGTCGGGTCGGTGTCGGGCATCCTCACCACATGGCGAGATCCGCCGCGCCGGGTGGACACCGGCGGGCGCGTCAGTCGGGCAGGTCGAGGGCCTGCGCCACTTCCTTGCGGAGCCAGGCCCGCGCGGCGAGCCAGTCGCGCTGCACCGTCTTCCCCGAGATCCCGAGCAGGGCGGCGGTTTCCTCCAGGGAGAGGCCGCCGAAGAACCGGTAGCGCACCACCTCGGCCGAGCGCGGGCTCACCTGCTCCAGGCGTTCCAGCGCCTCATCGAGGACCACCAGGTGATCGGCCTCCTCGGTGGTGAGCAACTGGTCGGCGTCGTCGAGCGGCACCACCTGGGCGCCCCCCCCGCGCTTCTGGCGCAGGCGGCCCCGGGCATGATCCACGAGGATGCGCCGCATCGTGGTCACCGCGATCGCGAAGAACCGGGCCCGCTCCGGTTCGGCCAGGCCCGCCTGGGCGGCGAGCCGGAGCCACGCCTCGTTGACGAGCCCGCCCGTGTCGAGCGTATGCCCGACCCGCTCCCGCCGGAGCAGCCCGTGCGCCAGGCGCCGGAGCTCGTCATAGTGCCGGGCGATCAGGTCGGCCGCGGTGACGGTGTCGGTCATGGCGCCAAGATGGGGTGGAATCGGGAACCCTTCAAGCCGCGCCCGCTGACGCGGCCGGCCGGCGCGAGTATTCTCCCCTACCGGCCCTCACCCGAGAGACGCATGCGCCACGCCGTCCTGCTCGCCCTGCTCCTCCCCGCGGCCCTGCCGGCCCAGGACTGGCCCCTGCACGGCCGCGACCTGGGCGGGCAGCGCTATTCGCCCCTGAAGGCCCTCACCCCGGCGACGGTCGGCCGCCTGGCGCCCGCCTGGACCTGGCACAGCGGCGTGACCGCCACCTTCCAGGCCACGCCGATCGTGGTCGGCGGCGTGATGTACGTCGCGCTGCCCTTCAGCGGCGTCGCGGCGCTCGAGGCGGCGACCGGCCGCGAGCTGTGGCGCTACCGGCACCAGTCCCGCAGTGAGCGGCTCTGCTGCGGGCCGGCCAATCGCGGCGTCGCGGTGGCGGACGGCATGGTCTACGTCGGCACCGTGGATGGGCGGCTCGTGGCGCTCGATGCCGCGACCGGCGCGGTCCGCTGGGACGTGACCGTCGCGGAGTATGCGGGCCGCACCGAGGCCTCGAGCCAGCTGCGCGCCGACGACCCGCTGGGCCAGGTCGGCGCCACCGGCTCCACCGGCGTGGGCATCAGCGCCGCGCCGCTGGTGCACGACGGCCGCGTGTTCGTCGGGATTGCCGGCGTCGGGTACGGGCTGCACCCGGACCAGGGGCTCGCGGTGGTGGGGGTGTCCGGCCAGTATGGCCGGCCAGGACTTATGGCCGCCTTCGACGCGAAGACCGGCGCCCCCCTCTGGCACTTCGACGTCACCGCGGCGGGCTGGGAGGGACCGTACACCGGGAACGCGGCCGGCATGCCGCTGCACCGCGACCTCGCCGCGGAGCGCGCCGCGGCCCCCGGGCATCCCGACGCCTGGCGGTACGGCGGCGGCTCCATCTACGCGACCCCCGTGATCGACCGCCAGCGCCACCTGCTCATCTTCGGGACCGGCAACCCGTCACCGCAGATGGCGGACGCCTCCCGGCCCGGCGACAACCGGCATACCTCCTCCTTGGTGGCACTCGACGAGCGCACCGGCACGCTGGTGTGGGCGTACCAGCAGGTGCCGCACGACCGCTGGGGCTACGACGTCGCCAGCGCGCCCGTTCTCCTGGAGGTGACCCACGGCGGCCGCCGCGTCCCCGCGGTGGCCCAGGCGAGCAAGCTGGGCTGGGTCTTCGTGCACGATCGCCGGGACGGGTCCCTGCTCTTCCGCTCCGATGCCTTCGTCCCCCAGCGGAACCTCTTCACCCCGCCGCAGCCGGGCGAGGGCGTGGTGGTGGCCCCCGGCATCGCCGGCGGGGCCAACTGGTCACCCTCGGCCTACGACCCCGCCCTGCAGCTCTTCTACGTGGGGGCGCTGCACCTGCCCACGCGCTACATCGCCCACCGCGTGACCCGGCCCGATGGCACCGTGCTCGAGTATGCGAGCACCCAGAACACCGGCGAGGCGTGGGGCACCCTCAGCGCGCTCGACCTGGCCAATGGCGGCCGCCTGGCCTGGCAGGTGCGCACGCCGGAGCCGCTGGTGGGCGGGGTGCTGGTGACGGCGGGGGGATTGGTCTTCTCGGGAGCGGGCAGGGGCCGCTTCGCGGCATTCGACGCCTCGAGCGGACAGGAGCTCTGGTCGTACCAGGCGGAGGCCGGAGTCAACGCGCCGCCCGTCAGCTACGCCGTGGGCGGCCGGCAGTTCGTGGCGGTCGCCGCGGGCGGCAACGCGCTCTTCGGCTTCACCCAGGGCGACGCGGTGATGGCGTTCGCGCTCGGGCGGTGAGGCGGTTGGGCGGTAAGGCGGTAGGTTGCCACTCCCCCAATCGCCCAATCGCCCAATCGCCCAATCGCCGACATTCTATTCCACCGTGTGCACCACCACCGGCGGCCGCACCAGTTCGCCGATCTCCACCGCCAGGCGATCCACCGCGGCCCAGTCGGTGCCGTCCCAGTCACGGCTGGTGTCGGTGGGCCGCCCCGTCCTGCGGCTGATCATCTTCATGATGAACCGGGTGAGCAGCCCGTACCGGGTGTAGTTGAGCGCGCCCGGCAGGGAGCGCACCAGGCTCGGCGTCCAGCCGGTCAGCTGCTGGAACGACGCCTCGTACTTCCGTGCCTCCTTCGGCCCCTCGGCCCAGTCGCCGATCAGGGCGCCGCACACCGAGACGAAGACGCCGGGCATCGACGCGAGTCGCTCGGCGTTGGACCGGGCGAACTCCACCAGGTAGGGCTGGTACTTGCCGTACAGCACCGACCCGGCGATCACGTAGCCGTCGTACCCGGAGAGCACCGGCCGCGCCGGGAGCTGGTCGCCCTTCCAGGCCGTGACCCGGTGCCCGGCCACGGTCAGGTCACTCGAAAGTCGCTCGACGATGCGGCCGGTCTGGCCGTAGGTGGAGCCGTAAACGATGAGGATGCGGGACATGGAGCGCCTCCTGGCCCGGGGGACGGAATTCCCCCGATCGCATCGTAGCCTCCGGTGCATGAAGGCGGGAACAAGGGGAGAGTAGATTCCCCTCAACCGATGCCTTCCTCCCTCCTCCCCACCGGCCAGCGAGGACACCACCCGCTCCGCTCACGGCGGGTGCTGCTCGTCGCGGTGCTCGCCGGCCTCCTGGCGCTGGTGCTCTTTGCCGAGCAGGCGCGGGGGCCGATGCTGCGCCTGGCCGTGACCATCCAGGGGATGGCCGCCGCCCACCCGCTGCCGGCCATGGTGCTGGTGGTGCTGTTCGCGGCGGCGAGCGCCATGCTGGCCTTCGTATCCACCGCGGCCATCGCGCCGTTCCTGGCGGCCACCTTCGGCGCGCCGCTGGCAGGCCTGCTGCTGTGGAGCGGCTGGCTGCTGGGGGGCGTGGTGGCCTACACCATCGGCCGGACGCTGGGCCGGCCGGTGATCCACCGGCTCGTTTCCCCGACGCAGCTCGCCCGCTACGAGGAGTTCGTTTCCCATCGGGCGCCCTTCGGCCTGGTGCTGCTGTTCCAGCTGGCCCTGCCCTCGGAGATTCCCGGATACCTGCTCGGGATGGTGCACTACTCCTTCCCCCGGTACCTCCTGTCGCTGGCCATCGCCGAGCTCCCCTGGGCCCTGGTGACGGTGTACCTCGGGGCCGGCGTGATGGAGCGGCAGGTGGGTCTGGTGGCGGGCATCGGGGCGGTGGCCGTGGCCGCGAGCACCCTGACCTACTGGCTGCTGCACCGGCGGCTGCGTCGGGATGGCCCGGGATCGCCGGGCGCCCCGCCTGTCTTGCGGTCCCCGGGGGCCATGGTAAGTTAGGCGCCAACCCACTCACCCCGAGAGAGCCTATGCCCCGGCAGCTGCATCTGTCCGTGGCCGGTGCCGCGCTGGCACTGGCCGCCCTCAGCGCCACCCTCCCCGACCGGCTCATCGCCCAGGCCGCGGACGACGATCGGCTCCCCGGGCCGGTCCTGCTGCGCCGCATCGCCGAGGCGGTGGACGGCGATCGGAGCGGCTCCCAGGTCTACGTGGTCGCCAGCTACGACGAGGGCCTGTCGTACATCGGGACGTTTCACGACCGGGGCGAGGCCGAGCGGAAGCGGCGGGACCTGGGGACGGAGGCCGGGATCTTCGGGCCCTACCGGACGCTCGCCGGGTCGATGCCCCCCTTTGCGACCTGCGTCCACCTGCGGGGCTCGGTGATGCGCGTCAGCTGCATCCCGCCCGCGCGTTCCCTCACCCCTGGCGAGGTGTCCGGCATGACCCTGGTCATCCAGCGGGTGGATGGGACGCGCGACTCGATGGCCATTCCCGGCGACGCGGACGCGATCTTCCTCGGCGGCGCCGCCGTCGACAAGTTCGTGCTGCCCTACTACCTCCCGATTCTCGGGCTGGAGGGCACCACGGACCTCTGGCGGGACCTCAAGCGCCCGCGGCGGGCGCCCCGCTAGCGGGCCACGCCCGCGGCCGGCGCGGAGTCGAGGATCGCGCGCAGGGTCGAGTCCTGCACCAGCGGGCGGAACCACGGCTTGCGCGCGATGTAGCCCCGGCTGGTGGGGTCCTCGCGCAGCGCCACCTGCAGCAACTGGACCGCGGCGGCGCGCTCGCCCAGCAACAGGCGGGCATACGCCTCCTCGGTGTCGATGGGTGACCCCGGGTGTGCGGGGAGCCCGGCGCGCGTCGCCGCGATGATCCGCCGGGCGCTGTCGGCCAGGCCGGCACGCGCGGCCGCCAGCGCGACCATCATCCGCAGGAACCCCCATTGGCTGTCGAACATCCCGACACTGTCGGCCTTCTCGATGCGCCGCAGCTCGTCCCAGGCCGTCCCCACGTCGGCTCCGTTCCTCCCCGTCCAGCCGAGCAGGATCAGGCGACAGGCCTCGAAGCGCGGGTCGCCCGGGTAGCGTTGCCGTCCGAGCGTGCACCAGTGGGCGGCTTCGGGGTAGCGCTCCAGGTTGAGGCGGGTGAAGAAGAGCATGTTCACCACCGCCCGGATCTCCGCCAGGAAGGTGTCGCGGTCCCAGGCGTTCTGGAGCGCGCTCCCCGCCTCCGCGTACCGCCCATCGAGGTAGAGCAGCTCCCCGAGCACGTACCAGCTCCGCGCATCGTCCGGGCGCTCCGCGAGCGCCGCGCGCAGGTCGGCCTCCGCTGCCAGGGCCAGGGAGTCGTCGACGGCGGAGGCCCCGGGCCAGGTCGCGACCCGCGCCCGGACGTAGCCACGGAGGGCCAGCGCTTCACCGCGCCCGCCGGAGCGAACCACCGCGTCGGTCGCCAGGCGCAGCGCCTGCCGCATCCGGGGTGACGTCGGGGGCTCCGACGGGTCGTCGCTCGCGAGCGCCAGCCGGAGCGCGGCCCACCCGCGCGCCACGCGCGGCCGGCTCCACGCGGGGTCGGCGGTCACGGCCGCGCGGTACAGGGAATCGGCCCGCGCGTACAGGTCGCGCGCATCCAGGACCCGTCCCGCGAACGATGCGTCCACCCCGTCCTGGGTGATGGCGTCTCCCCGCTGCACCAGCTGCCAGGCCGCCAGGGACCGGGTCTCCTCGCGCGACGCCCGCAGGCGGATCTCCTCGCCGAGGCGCTCCCGGAGGAACGTCGCCGCCTGCAGGGTCACCGCCTCGCGCAGGGCCAGCGCGGCGGTGCGCGCCACCTCGAACGACTGGCTGCGCAGCTGCTCGCCGTTGGCGGGATCCAGCAGGCGGATGGTGACCCGCACCGCGCGCGCCGAGGCGCTGACGCTGCCCCCCACCACCGTCCCCACCTCCAGCGCCTGGGCGATGCTGTCCACCGCCACGGCGCGCCCCCGGAACGGGCGCACCCCGTTGGGGGAGATCACCCGCAGACCGCGCACCTGGCTCAGTGCATCGATGAGGTCCTCGGTGAGCCCCCGGGCGATCAGGTCCATCTCGGGCTCGGCCGAGAGGTTGTCGAAGTAGAGCACGGCGAGCCGCCGCTGATCCGGCGGCGGTGGGCCGGGGCGTTCCACCGGCACCGATGGCGGGCGCAGCGCGAGCCACAGCGCGGCGCCCGCCAGGAGGGTCACGCCGGCCCAGCGCAGGGCCGGCGTGGCGCGCCACCCAGGCGGAAACGCCCGCGCCGGCACTGTCGCCAGCGCGGCCACCAGCTCCGCCGGGGTGGCAAACCGGTCGGCAGGCACCTTGGCGAGCGCGCGCTCCAGCACCGGCTGCAGCCCCGGGGGCAGCGACGACCGCAGCACCCGGGCCTCGGGCACCGGGGCCTGCAGGTGCTTGGCGACGATGGCGCGGGGCGTCTGGCCCGGGAAGGGCACCTCCCCGGTGAGCATCTCGTACACCACGCAGCCCAGCGCGTAGACATCGCTGCGCCCGTCGATCTGCGGGCTCGCGCTGGCCTGCTCCGGGCTCATGTACGCCGGGGTGCCCACGGCCACGCCGCGCTCGGTGTGCCGCGTCGCGCCGCCGCCCTCGAGCGCCAGCGCGACGCCGAAATCGGCGACCAGCGCGTGCCCCCCGCTGAGCAGGATGTTGCGCGGCTTGATGTCCCGGTGGACGAGGCCCCGGGCGTGGGCCGCACCCAGGGCCTCGGCCACGTCCCGGGCAATCCCCAGGACCGTGTCCCAGGGCAGCGGCCCCTCGCGCGCCAGCCGCTCGGCCAGCGACTCCCCTTCGACGTAGGGCATGACGTAGTAGAGGACGCCATCCGCCTCGCCCGAGTCGAGCAGCGGGACGATGAACGGATGCCGCAGCCCCGCCGCGTGTCGCACCTCGTCCAGGAAACGCCGGCGCTGGGCGGGGTCGGCCGTGCCCGGGCGGATGACCTTAATGGCCACCGGCCGGTCGCGCAGCAGGTCTCGGCCCAGGTACACGGTGGCGTTCCCGCCTCGACCGAGCTCCGCGCCGATGGAGTACCGCCCCGCGAGGCCGTCGGCCAGGCGGCCCACCGCCTCGGCGTCCGCGGTCGCCGGGTCTGCGTCGACCATGCGGACGACCGGGGCGGCGTACTCCGCCGCCGGCGTGTCGAGCGGTCCCGGGGTGGTTTCCACCTGGTCGCAGGCGTCGAGCAGGGTCCGCGCGGCCGCGAGCAGCGCCGCGTCGTCGCCGCAGGCCTCCCGCAGCGCCGCCACCCGCTCCCCCCGCGGCGCGAGGAGGGCGTGGTCCACCACCGCCAGCACGCGGCGCTCGAAGGCGGGATCCATCGGCGTGCCTTCCCCGGCAGCCATGGTGCGCTACCGGCGTGCGTCGAGATGGGTGAGCAGCCAGGCCCGGGCCCGCACCCAGTCGCGCGTCACCGTGCGCGGCGTCACCCCCAGCAGCTCGGCCGTCTCCGGCTCGGTGAGCCCCACGAAGAACCGGTACTCTACCACCCGGGCCAGCCGCTCGTCCACCGCGCCCAGCTGTTCCAGGGCCTGATCGACCGCCAGCAGCAGCTCGGCCCGCTCCGCCACCTCGGCCGCCCGGGCCTGCCCCGCCTGCAGCCCGGAATCCTCCAGCGAGGCGAGCGACAGGCGCTGCCGCGGATCGGGCCGCTTCTGCGCCCCATGGCGGCGGGCATAGTCCACGAGGATCCGGCGCATGGCGCGCGCCGCCAGGGCAAAGAAGTGGGCACGGTTGCCGAATCCCTCCAGCCGCTGTTCGGCCAGCTTGAGGTAGGTCTCGTGCACCAGCGCGGTGGTGGAGAGGGTATGCCCGGCGGCCTCGGAACGCAGCCGCCGGTGCGCGATGCGCCGCAGTTCCGCGTAGACGACCGGAAAGAGGGCATCGAGGGCCACGGCCGCCGCGCCGCCAGCCGGCGCGGGGGATGTCTGGATTGCGGGGTCGGCTGCGCGTCTGCTCATGTCGAAGCCTGCCTGGGTCGGTCCGAACGTACGGACCGGCGAGAACCGGGGCAAGCGACGATCCCGGGCGGCACCTCCGCCCGGGCACCGTCTCCCACAGTCGGAGGTACAATGAAGCGCCTCATTCCCGCGCTGGTCGCCGTCGTCGCCCTGCAGGCCTGCCAGACCGACGCCGACCCGACCAGCACCAGCCCGCTCGCCCCGGCCACCGGCCTGGCCGAAGCCGATGCCAGCATCGACGCCACCAACAACCTGTTCGCGAAGGTGGACATGAACGGCGGGCTCATCGCCGGCAACCGCGTCACCTCGGTGACGCGGCTGGGCACGGGGCAGTACGAAGTCACCTTCAACCGCGGCACCCGCAACTGCGCCTACGTCGCCACCACGGCCAATGCGTACAGCCAGGCGCTCAACGTGTTCACCGCCGGCGGCCACCAGAGCATCAACGGGGTCTACATCGAGACCAAGAACCAGGGCGGTGGACTGACCGACGGGCCCTTCAACCTGGTGGTGACCTGCGGCGGCACCGGGATCCGGTACGCCGTGGTGGGCTACAGCGCCAACCTGGTCCGTGCCACGGCCGGGACGACCCTGACCTGGGTCGGCCCCGGGCAGTACCAGGTCCGCTTCCCCGCAGCCATCTCCTCTTGCGCCTTCCTGGCCACGGTCGCGGACCCCGACAGCCAGCTGGTCTACAGCCCCTCGGGCGTGTACACCGGAAGCGGCGCCGACGCCAACTCGGTCTACATCGAGACCAAGAACCCGGGCGGCGGGCTGCAGGACGGCGTGCCGTACCACCTCGCCGTGGTGTGCCCCACCTCGCAGCAGTCGCCGTTCGCGGTGGTCCGCGCACCGGGCGGGAAGTTCCGTGGCTCCAGCGGCACCTCGTCCTCGCGGACCGGCCTCGGCCTCTACAACGTGAACCTCGGGCGCAACCTCTCCGCGTGCGCGGTGATCGCCACCCGTGGCTCGGTGAACACCGGCGTGCCCTTCACCCCGGCCACCGTTGAGCTCGCGCCGGGCGCAAACGCCAACAGCACGCAGGTCCAGGTGCGTGAGCTGCTCTTCTTCGGCGGCAACCTGATTGACCAGGCCTTCCACGTTGCGGCGGTCTGCTGAGCCCACGCCGCGAATCCTGGTTGCCCGGGGGGTGGCGCGGGTGCGCCACCCCCCGGCTTCACGTCGGCCCCGGGCGTGACGCCCCGCACAGCCGCGCGGTACGCCGCGCACACCGGCGGGGTGACCTTCCCCTGTGGCACGCCACCAGCGACCCCGCCGCCGTGCATCCTGCGCCGCCCCGCCGCCGCCCGATCCCGCAACGGCCGCCAAGGAAGCGCTGCGGGAGCAAACGTTTAGCACGTCGGGTCCGGGAGTTGCTACTTCAGGGGGCGACCCCAACCCCGGAGGACGGTGGTGATGGCGGAGATCAAGGTGCGCAACGACTCGGGGAGTGAATTCTCCTTCAGCAGTGTCGAGGAACTCGCCGACGCGATCCGCAGCGGTGGCGTGACCGCCGCCTGGGAGGTGTTCCATACCGCCGCGCAGCGCTGGCTGCCGGTGACCCGGCATCCCGCCTTCGCCGCCTGGAGCGCGGCACGGGAGCGTGCGTAACTCTGCGCCACGCGGTATCGTAGGAGCCCGGCAACCTCCACGGTGCTCCACCCATGACACGATCCGCGTTCCATCCCGGCACCCTCGCGGTGCTGGTTCCCCTGTTGGCATGTCCGGCACGGCCGCTTCCGGCCCAGACCGATCCGGTGATGTTCCGCGGCGACGCGGCCCATACCGGCGTCTCGGCCGCGCCCCTCTTCGCCGGCCAGGGCGGCATCGTCTGGCGCCGTCAGCTCGGCGGGGCCGTCCGGAGCACGCCGGCCGTCACGGCCACCCGGGTCTACGTGGGCGCCGGGGATGGAACCCTCTACGCCCTCGACCGCGGCACCGGTCGCATCGCCTGGCGTTTCGCTGCCGGCGACCCGGTGACCGCCTCGCCCGCCGTGGCCCGCGGGCTGGTGGTCGCCGCGACCCACGGCGGCCGCTTCTTCGCGGTGGATGCCGCCACCGGCCGCCTGCGCTGGTCCCGGCAGGCCGGCCCCGCGCTCCCCTTCAACACCTATCCCGCCGGCGCGTGGGACCTCTGGGCCTCCTCGCCCACCATTGCCGGCCGCACGGTGATCCTGGGCGGCGCCGATGGGCGGGTCTACGCGCTGGACCTCATGACCGGCGCGGTGCGCTGGACCGCCAACACCGGGGGGCGGGTCCGCGCGAGTGCCGCCGTCGAGGCCGGGACCGTGGTGATCGGCTCGTGGGATGGGCGGGTCTACGCCCTCGACCTGGCCACCGGGGCCGAGAAGTGGGTGCACCGCACCATCGGTGACACGCTCGACTCGCACGCGTTCGGGTTCGACCGGCGGGCCATCCAGGGCTCCGCCGCCATCGCGGGCGGCCGGGTGTTCGTGGGCTCCCGCGACGGCGGGCTGTATGCGCTGGACCTCGCCACGGGCGAGCGGCTGTGGCGCGCCACCCACCGCGGCTCCTGGGTGTGTGCCTCGCCCGTGATTGCAGGGAACACGGTGTATGTGGGGAGCTCCGACGGGCAGTTCATGCAGGCCCTCGACGCCGCCACCGGCACGGAACGCTGGCGCTACGCCACCGGGGCCAATGTGCTGAGCTCCCCGACCCTCGCCGGCCGGTGGGTGGTGGTGGGCACCGAAGCCAACGACGCCCCCTGGGGTGACCTGCTCGCCTTCGACGCCGCCACGGGCGCCGTGGCCTGGCGGCTCCGGCTCGAGGAGGCGCTCTACAGCTCCCCCGTGGCGGCCGACGACATGATCTACGTGGGGACCGACGCGGGGGAGCTGCTCGCCATCGGTGAGACGGCCCCGGCGCCCGCGCGGCTGGCGGTGTACTACGACTCGGTCCTGGCGCCGCGGGGGATGATGCCCGGCGCGCGGCTGGCGCGGGAGTATTTCGCGGGGCTGGGCTACGAGGTGCTCGACGGCAACGCGCTCTGGTCCTTCCTGGGCGCGCGGATCACGGACCAGGCACCCAGCGCGGTGGTGTTCGCGCTCGATGCGCTGCCGGAGGCCATTCGAGCGGACACCGGCCGCAACGGCATGTGGCAGCGCTACCTGGCAGCGGGCGGGAAGATCGTCTGGCTGGGACCGCTCCCGGGGGCGCTGGTGTGGGACTCCGCCGGACGGCCGCTCGGGCACGACCTGGCGCTGGTCCGGCCGCTCGCCGGGCTCGACGCCGACTCCACCGACTGGAACGAGTACCCCTCGCGACCCACCGCGGAAGGAGAGCGCTGGGGCCTCCACGGCCAGTGGCGCGGTGACATGCCCACGGCGCCCTCGGTGGTGACCCGGGTGCTGGCCACCGACACCGACGGCTGGGCCACCGCCTGGCAGGTCTCGTTCCATCCCGACCGGCCCTGGGCCGGCTATGTGCAGCTCTGGGGGCTCGGCGCCACGGTGGAGCGGCTGCCGATGGTCCGCGCCGCGGCGGAGTACGGATTGCTGCGGCGGTTCGAAGGTCCGGCCCGCGCCGCTATTGCACCGTGATGGTCTGCACCCTGCTGTTGTTCGCGGGCGCGGGATCCGCCTGGATCGAGGTCAGGCTGTACGTGGTCGGGTAGCTGCCCGGCGTGTCCGCCCCAAGCGTCACGCCAAAGGTGAAAAACGCCCCGCCGCTCGCCACCCCGGGCAAGTCACACCGGATGCCAGTGACCGGATCACCAGAGCACCCCAGCACACCCGTCGCGCTCACGTAGTGGTATCCCGCGCTGGCGGGCATGGAGAAGGTGCTGCCCACCGACGCGTCGGGCCCGGTGTTCCCCACCCGAAATGCCAGGGTGAAGCTCGCGCCGCTCGGGACAGAGGGTGGGGCGCTGGTGACCGACAGCTCCAGATTGGCGCTGCCATCGTTGTCGGTGACGCTGACCGCAACGTCGGACAGGCCCGCCGGGCCATACAGGGGGTCGGTGCTGGTCACGGTGTGCGTGATCTCATCGGCCTGCACCGCCGGTTCAAGCACAAGGTCGTTCGTGGCCACGACCGAGACGGACCTCGGCAGGCCCCAATCGGCCGGAGTGAAGGTCGCCGGCGTCATGGCCTGGAGCTGCCCCAGCGCCGACGCCGCGGTCACGGTCACGTTCGCGGTCGGCAGGTGCTGGAGGCAGATCGCGTAGCTGGCGGCGGGTCCCCCTTCCGCCACGGCCAGCGCAGCAGGCGCGAGCGACACCAGCGGAATCGGGTTGTACCCCACGAGGTAGGTGACCCCGGTGGGCGCGTAGAGCCGGTAGCCCCGCCCCAGCCCCGGCGACAGACCGAAGAGCTTGGTGAAGGCGCCACGCGGTAGCGGCGACCCATCGAGGATCAGCGGCAGTGCCTGGCCGCAGGAGCCCCCGGTGAAGGGCGCAACTTCGCGCAGGGTGAAGCTCCCGGCCAGCGTGACCTGGCCGGCCACGTCCAGCACGTCGAAGCTCCCTGCACTCACCCCGGCGACGTCGAAGATCATCCCTGAGGCCGGGTCCATGGTGAGCGAGGTCGCGGTGAGGGTGCCGACGGGTGCCCCGGGCTCCAGCGTGGCACTGACCAGCGTGACCTCCCCCATCGCACCGGTCCCCGAGATGGTCGCATTCTCGGCCAGGAGCTCGCCGGTCTGCACCCCGCTCGCTTCGCTCATGAACTCGGCGCCGTCCATGATCACCCCGGGCGAGGAGTTCCCCGCGTCGATCGTGCCGGCATTTCGCAGGACGCCGGTATTGCGGACATACTGGAGCGTCCCGCCCTTCGCGTCGATGGTCCCGGTGTTCGTCAGGCTGTCCAGGTCGAACCGCGCCGGCCGCCCGGTCAAGCGCAGCATCCCCACATTGGCCAGGCTCGCGCCCTTGACCTCGAGGGTCTCGGCCTGGACGTAGATCCCGAGCGTGCCTTCATTGCGCAGCACGCCACCTCCGGGAGCCTCCAGCTGCAGTGTCCGGGTGCCACCCCAGGACGGCACCCACACGTCGACCCCAGGCCCGATGTCACCGCTCAGGGTGATCTGTCCGGACAGTGGGTCGAGGGTGACGCTGCCCTGCAGCAGGGTATTCCCGAGGTGGAGGGTGCCGCTGTTCACGTGAAGCTGCGTTCCGGTGAAGGTCGTCCCCGTCCACCAGACATCGATGACAGCGCCCCCGCCGCCCGCGAACGTCAGACCGCTGATCCCGGAGACGCCCCCGCCCTCGAGGTATACCGCGGCTGCTGGGGCGGTCGAAGTCACGGCGAAGCCGGCCGCCAGCTGGAACTGGCCGGAATTCCGCAGGGCCATCGGGCCCGTCAGGGTGACAGGGGTGCCGACGATGGCCGTGTCCACTGCGAACAGCCCGCGGTTCACCAGGGAGTCGGCCGTGATGTGGTTCGAGGTCAGAGGAAGCGCGGCGGTCGAGCGGAACGTGCCATCGATCACCAGCGCATCAGCAATGAGGGTCCCATCGAACCCGTTGGTTGCCATGCGAAGTGTGCCGCCGACGGCCACCTGGGCGTCGCCCGTCACCGTGAGGGTGCGGCCCGCCCCCGCCGGCGTGAAGGTCAGGGTGGCCTTGGCAGCGGTGAGCCCGCCCCCGACGCGCAGGACCGCCACCGTGGCATCGGTCGAAAGCGTCACCACGTAGGGAGCCTTGCCGAGGGCATCGAGGCACACCACCGACCCCGCGCGCGGCACCCCGGCCGGCGTCCAGTTGGCGGCTACGCTCCAGTCGCCACTGACCGCAGCCTTCCAGCGCTTGGTGCAGGGGGGAGCGGCGGCCGGGGAAGCAAGGGCCGCGGAAACGGCGGGACTGGCCAGGGTCGGAGCAACGGGTTCCTGGGCACACGCGGCCAGCAGCGTGACGGCCGCGAGCCCGCAGGTCCGGCGGGGCACCAGCATGGGAAGCGCTCCTCGGGGGGGTCCCCAGGCATGGCGCCACTTTTCCCCGGAAGCGGACATCTGCGTCGCGGGACGCCCAGGACCGGCCTCCCCGAGACTTACAACAGCAGCAGCGACGCCAGCCGCGGCGCCGCCGAGAGCGCCCGACCCGCGAGGCGCTCCACCCACGCCCGGAACCGCGACGGCCGGGCCTCCGCGGCGATTATCCGGCGGCGGCACCGCTCCAGCGCGCGCCGCAGTTCGGCCATGCTCCGCCACCGCTTCCCCGGCTCGCGCGCCAGGCAGCGGTCGATGATCGCCGCCAGCCGCTCCGGCACCTCGGGCGCGAACTGCCGCAGCGGCGGCGCGTCCCACACCGTCCGCTGCACCGCGCTCCCCATGCTGGTCTCGCTGACAAACGGCAGCCGCCCCGCCAGCGCCTGATACGCCACGAGGCCCAGCGAATAGATGTCGGTCCGGGCATCGGCGTCCCACCGCGCCAGCACCTGCTCCGGCGCCATGTAGGCCGGCGTCCCGAAGCCCTTCGCCACCTCCGACCGCGAATGTTCCGAGGTCCGCAGCGTGGCCACCCCGAAGTCCGTCAGGAAGACCCAGTCGTCGTCCTGGTGCAGCAGGATGTTGGCCGGCTTCACGTCGCGGTGGATCACGCCGCGCTGGTGCACGTGGGCCAGCGCATCGGCCACCGGGATGAGGAAGTTGAGGGCCGTACGCACCGGCAGCCGCTCCACCCGCTCCAGGCGGTCGGCGAGGGACTGCCCCGGGACGTACCGGAGCACGGTGAGGGTCAGGTTGTCCTGGTGGAAGGAGCCGTAGCAGGGCACGACGTGTGGATGGGCCAGGTCGCGCGCGATCCGCGCCTCACGCCGGAACCGTTCCCGGTTCTCCAGCGACTGTCCCTCCGCCGGATCGAGGAGCTTGAGGGCCACGTGCCGGCCCTCGTGCAGGTCCCAGCCCAGCAGCACCACGCTCATCCCCCCGCGCGCGATCAGCCGCCGCACTTCGTACCGGCCCCCGGTCAGCCGCGCCACGCCGGCCCCCCACCGCTCCAGTTCGGCGGCGGGGGATATCGGCTGCGGATCAGTGAGAACAGCGGGCATGCCGGCTCCAGGGGGTATGCCCGGAGACAAGGCAGGCGCCGTGCCGGATCCGGGATTCTCAACTCATTGTGGGACAAGGGTTCGCGGAAGGCCCGGAAAGCAGATCGTCCGCTACTGGTATTGGACGTCCCAGAAGCGGACAGGGTTGCAGGGGGGGGTGGGTGGAGCGGTCCGGGGCCATCATCCCACACCGGGACACCAGCCTGCCACCTTGTACCCGCACCAGGCGCACTCGGCGGGATGGTCGGTGAGCGCCAGGTCTCCCTGGCGCATCTGCTCGGCCTGGTCCCTGACCGCCACCGTCGCCGCGTGGATCTCCTCCGGCGTCACCGGCCCGCCAACAGTGACGTTGGTGCCGGTGAAGTGAAAGGCGAACTGCTCCACCGGCCGCCCGGTGATCGCGGCCAGGGCCGCGAGGTAGGCCTGCCGCTGGGGCTCGTACCACGCCGCCTTGCGGCGCGCGGTGGCCTCGTCGGGCCCGCCGGTCTTCACATCGAGGATGGCGTATCCGCCCTCCCGCCAGGCCACCAGGTCCATCCGGCCCTCGAGCGCCACGCCCGGCGCCATGAGGTGGAGGAACGGCAGCTCCCGCCGCGCCCCGGGCGCGCCGCACAGCGCGCGATAGCCCGGATCGGACAGCACGCCGTCGATCTCCGCCCGCAGCCGCGCGCGATACCCCTGGCCCTCGGGGACATCGGGGGGCGGTGCCGCCGGATCCCATCGACCGATGGCCGCCTCGAGCTCGGCCTCATACTCGAGGCCCTCCCGCGCATGTTCCAGCACGTCGTGCACCAGGGAGCCCCGCGCCACCGCGCCGAGGAATTCGCCACCACCTCGATCGATCGGTGGCTCCCTCAGCCCCGCCACGTAGCGCAGCCAGCGCCGTCGCGGGCAGCGGGCGTGGGCCATGAGCTCGGTGGCCGAGTGCCGGCCGCGGCCGGGCGGCACGCTGAGCGGGGCCAGCGGCTCCGGGATCTCGACCGCCGCCTCGAGCGGAGGCACCGGCGCTTCGAGCGCCCCCTCCACCATCTCCACCGCGAGGATGGCCGCCGCGTACCGCACGCCGCGGGCCTCGAAGGAGGCCTCGCTCCGGTCCTCACGGTCCATCAGCGGCAGCAGCGCCGCGGCCGCCGAAGCCTTCGGCTGCTCGCCGGTCCGGAGCCCCGACACCACCAGCAGGTCCTTCGCCCGGGTGGCCGCCACGTACCAGAGCCGCTTCCGTTCCGCCAGCGCCTCGGCCTGCTCCGCGGCCAGCAGCTCCAGGTAGGCCGCGTCCTGGTCCCTGGTCTCGCGGTCGGGGTCCTTGAGCGCCACCCGCCCCCGCCCCACCAGCAGCCCCGCCCCGTGCTCCGGCGCCGGGCTGCGGCCGAGGTCAGCCCAGAAGACCACCCGCCACTCGAGTCCCTTGGCGCTGTGGATCGAGGTGATGGTCACGACCTCGTCCTGCGCGCCGAACAGCCGGGCCTCGCCCACGCGGTCACCGCGCCGGCGCACCTCCATCACCATCCGGAGGAAGTCGCCCAGGCCGCCCGACCGATGCGCGCGGGCCATGCCCACCAGGCGCCGTACGTTGGCCACCGCCCGCGCACCCGGCTCCCCGGCGAGCAGCAGGTGCACCAGGTAGCCGGTCCGGTCGAGCAGCAGCTCCAGCAGCTCCGCGGTCGGGACGCGATCACGCAGCGGCGCCAGCTCCGCGATCAGCGCCGCGGCCCAGCGGAGCAGCGGCGCCTCGGCGCAGTCCACCTCGGTGAGCGCCGCGTGGAACGACCGGCCCCGCGCGCACGCCAGCGCGAGCAGCGTCTCGTCGCGCACCCCCACGCAGGGGCCGCGCAGGAAGCCGGTGAGCGCCAAGTCATCCGCGGGATCGCGCAGCACCTGCAGCGCCACCAGGAGATCGAGCACCTCGCGCCGCTCGAAGAAGCCCTCGGTGCGGAGGGCATAGGTCGGCACCCCCGCGGCAAGGAGCGCCGACTCGTACAGCTCGAGCGAGCCCCACCCCGGGAGCAGCAGCGCCATCTCGCGCCAGGGCGTGCCGGCGGCGTGGAGCGCCACGGCCCGCGCCGCGATCGTCCTGGCCTCCGCGGCGCGGAACAGGTCGGCCTTCACCTTCTCGTCGTCGGGCGGCTCGGCCAGCAGCAGCTCCACCACCGGTGCCGCCCCCGGCGCCAGCGGGTCGCGGCGTGGCTCCACCGGGAGGAACGGCACTTCGTAGGGCTGCAGCGCCGCACCGTCGATCGGCTGGTCGAGCAGGCGGCCGACGGTGGCCTCCACGAAGCCCAGGATCGGCGGCAGGGAGCGGAAGTTGTCGGTGAGCGCGAGGACGCGGCCCAGCCCGCGCCCCGAGAAGTCCTGCTCCACCTGGCGCCAGACGGTCACGTCGGCGCGGCGGAAGCGATAGATGCCCTGCTTCGGGTCGCCCACCAGCATGAGGCGGGTGGTGGCGGGGTCGCGCGCCTCGGGATCGCCCAGGAGATAGGCGATCTCCCGCTGGAGCGGGTCCACGTCCTGGAACTCGTCCACGATCAGCGTGCGGATGCGCCGGCGGATCGCGTCACGCACGCCGGCGTCTCCGGCGAGCAGGTCACGGGTCCACACGATCATCCGGTCGAAGTCCACCGCCCCGTCCCGCTCCAGCCGGTCCCGGATGGCGTCGCGGGCCAGCCACGCGAGGTCGAGGAGCGCCCGCTCCGGGGCCGGGTGCGCGGCATGGTGCCGCCGGATGGCCTCGAGCCGGGCCTCGTCGGCGGCGAGCTGCATCACCCACCCCTCCACGGTCGCGGCGTCGGCGCGCTCGAACAGCCGCGCGATCCCCGGCACGGCGTCCCGCTCGATCGCGTCGATGATGGCCTCGTGCACCGCCTCCGCCACCAGCGCCATCGACTCGCCCTCTTCCAGCACCCGCAGCGCCGGGCTGCGCCCCGCCCGCAGCGCGAACTCCCGCAGCAGGTCGCCGCAGAAGCCGTGGATGGTCCCGATGCGCGCGCTGTCCACCTCCCACGCCAGCCGGCGCAGCCCCACCGCCCGGAGCGCCTCGCGCAGCTTGCGCTTGAGGTCGGCGGCAGCGGCGTTGGTGTAGGTGATGGCCGCGATGTCCCGCAGGCCGACCGGCGCGGGGCACCGCCGACCCTCGAACTCCACCCCCAGGAGGTAGAGGATCCGGTTCACCACCGTGGTGGTCTTGCCCGTCCCGGCGCCGGCGGCCACCAGCACGTGCTGGTCCACCGCCTCGATGGCGGCCCACTGGGACGGGGTGGGCGGGCGGTGCTCGCTCATGGCCACTCCGGCGTCACCGGCCCACCCGCCACCCGGCAGATGTCGATGGCGTGGCAGAAGCTGGGGCAGCCGCAGGAGGGGGCGGGCCGCGCGGGAAACTGCCCGGCGCGCGCGTTCGCGACGTGCCGGCCCACCGCCGCGAGCGCCGCCTCGTAGCGTGCCACGTGCTTCGGATCGGCCACCACGGCGCCGGTCTTCCGGTCGAACTGCGCCAGCTCCAGCAGGTGGATGCTGTCGGGCTTCTTGAGGCTCCGGTACTCCACCCGTGCCACCGCGGCGCCCACCTGGAGCCGGGTGAGCGCCCAGGCGTAGAGCGGCACCTGCAGCACCACGCCGTCCTCCCACGCCGCGGCCTTCCCGCCCCCGGGCGCGGCGTAGCGGGTGGTCTTGTAGTCCACCGCGGCGATGTACGCCGTGGCATCGAAGCGCCCATCCACCCCGCGCTCCACCCGGTCCACGCTGCCGCGGAACCGGATCCGGACGCCGTCCACCTCGAGTTCCTGGTCGGCGAACGTCACCTCATGGGCCACGACGCCCGTGCGAATGCGCTTCGGGGCATTGCCCCGGTTGCTCTCCTCCTGGGCCCTGTGCTCCTCCGCCTCCCAGGTGAGGTACCCGGACAGCAGGCGGGTGAGTTCCCCCCGGCGCGCCGCGAGCAGCGCCGGGTGGCCGAGCCACTCGCCGTCGGCGCGCGCCTCCGCCAGCGCGTCCGTCACCAGCTCCTCGAGCAGCGGCAGCGCCCACGACAGGTGTTCCGGCAGCAGGCGCGTCGGCATGCCGAGCCGCTGGCCGGCCCGCGCAAAGAACCGGGCCAGGATCCGGTGCAGCAGGGTGCCCCGCGTGGCGGGGTCCATGGACTCGTCGGGATCCACCTGCTGCGCGAGCCGGAGCAGCCGCGCGGAGAACCAGCTCCACGGGCACTTGGCGAGCGCCTCGAGCTGGGTCGGGCTCCAGGGCCGCTGCTCCCCCAGCTCCCGCTCCAGCCACACCCGGAGCGCCGGATCCTCGATGCCGCCATTCCAGGGCGAGACGTCGCCCGAGGCCCGCATCCGCTCGATCCGCGCCCCGTGGCGCGCCCGCTCGAGCGCATCCGCCCCGTGGTAGAGCCGGAGGCCCGGCGTCACCACGCGACGCGCCGGGATCTCCTCCCCCTCCGCCGCCCCCTCGAGCTGCACCACGTCGGCCAGCGCCTCGACGAAGGCCGAGAAGACGGCCTCGCGCCCGCCGGGATCGAGCTGCGACCAGGAGATCGTGAGCCCGCGGTCCGCGCCGGCCACGAGGACCCGGAAGAGGTCCCGCTCGAGCTGGTCCCAGGTGGCCCCCGATTCCAGCGGCAGCCCCCGCGCGGCGAGCGCGGCACGTTCGGCCTCATCGAGGAGGGGAGACCTCGGGGCGGCGAGCGGCCACTGCCCCGCCTGGAGCCCGACCAGGAACAGGTGCTCGAACGGCCGGTACGCGGCGGCCAGCCCCTCGAAGACCTGCACCCCGTCCTGGCTCGGCGTCCACAGCGCCACGTCCCCATCGAGCAGGCTCTCGGCGCGGAGCCGGAAGTCGGCCACGGTGAGCGGCGCGGTGTCGCCCCAGCGGGCCAGCGACTCGCGCCACCGCGCGACCGCGTCGGCGAGCCCGCGCCACGCCGCGAGGTCGAGCCGCACCACGTCGAGTCGGCCCGACGGAACCGCCTGCATGCGTTCACCGACGCCCCATGGGTCGTCCTGCAGGAAGGTCGCGAGCCATTCCGCCCAGGCGCCGAGGGTTCGCGGCTCATCCAGCGGGGCGGCGAGCGCCATGAACCGCGCAAAGCCGTCCGCGGCCCGCCGCACCCGCGCCGCCGCCGGAAGCCCCCCGTGCCGCTCCTCCGATTCACCCCGCGCCCGCGCCGCCTCCAGCCGCGCCGCCTCGTCGGCCAGCGCGGCGAGCGCACCCTGCCACGCGTCGAGCCCCGTCACCCGCTGCCGGTAGCCCGCGGCGTTGAGCACCACGGGGTCGAGGCCGCTGGCGAAGTAGGGCTGCTCCGCCAGCTCCACCAGTCCGTGGCGCGACCAGCCATCCGCCGCCGCGGCGAGCAGGGCCCGGAGCGCCCGGACCGCCGGCACCTCGACCAGCGCCACCCGGCGCCGCGCCGTGGCCGGCACCCCGAACCGCTCCAGGGCGTGCAGCGCAAGGTCGAGGTACGGCCGCGCCTGCCGCGCCACCACCCCGATCCGGTGCAGCGGCGTGCCCGCCTCCGCGAGCGCGCGCACGCGCCGGGCCACCTCTTCGAGCTCCCGCTCGGCATCGGGCGCGACGATGGCCTGCACCGTGGCGCCGGGCACCCGCTCCTGGCGGTCGCTGAAGAGCCGGGTCGCCACCGCGTGGCCCGCGCCAAGGGGCTGCACCGTGACGGGGAGCCCCGCGCCCAGGTCGAGCGGCTGGGCGGAATAGAGGACCACGCGATCGAGCGCGGGGGAGCGCTGCAGGGCGCCGAGCAGCGCGCGCCACCCGCCCCGCAGGTCCTGCAGCCCCACGAAGCGGATCTCCCGGCGGCCGCCCAGCCGCCCGGCCAGTACGGCGGGGTCGGCGATGGCCAGCGCCACGTCGAGCAGGGCGTCGCGGCCGTCGCGGCGCCGCTCCCCCTGCAGCAGCGTGAGATAGTCGCGATAGAGCGCGGCCAGTTCGGCATCGCGCGCGGCCTCGAACTCCCCCGTGCCCGCTGCGGGGGCCATGGCGGCCTCGAAGGCGTCGGCGGTGACGCCTTCCGGCACCAGCTCCCCGAAGAGCCGGTCCACCGCACCCACGAAGGCCTCGAGGTTCCGCAGCCGGCCGAGCGGGCCGCGGCCGCCGCGTCGGAGCAGCGCCGTCAGCATGGTGGCGCGCTCGAAGTCGTCGCAGGCCAGGCGGGCGGTGGTGCCGAGGACCTCGGGGAGCTGCTGGAAGATGCAGAGCGGTGGGTCGAGCCAGCCGCGGTGGCCGCGCTCGGCGGCGAGCCGGATCAGGTCATCCCGGAGTCCGCCCTGTCGCAGCGCCAGGAGGTATCGGGGCGAGGGAAAGGCCGCCGGGTCGTCCGCGGCCGGCGGCGCCAGGAAGCCGTCGGCCGCGTGCAGCAGCAGCTCGCGGGGATTGGACCCGTGCAGGTGGAGAATGGAGGCGGGCATAGGTTCGCGGCTCGATGACCGAGCGCCCTTTGGGAGCGCGTCAGCGCGACCCGGGCGCGAGGGAATCCCCCTGGGACGGCGCGGCCGAACGGTTGGGGATGCCCTACACGTCCCGCGACTTGAAGCCGACCCGGTTGTGGCTTCCGTCGCAGAAGGGCGGGCTGCCCGTCTGGCCGCAGCGGCACAGGGAGATCGCGCTGGAGCGCTTTTCCTTCTTTCCGGTGGCGTACTCCAGCGTGATGGGCCCCTTGATGATGATGGGCCCATCCTTGCTCGGGTTCACCGAGACGCCGGCCATCGGGAGGTCGATCGGCTTCTGCGGCGCCAGCCCGGCCCGCACGGCCTGCAGCGCGCCGCTGGGACACCGGGCCACCACCGCGAGGATCTCCTCCGGCCACGCGGCGCCGGGGTGGATCCAGTCGGGACGGGAGACGTCGAACACCTTGGGCAGCCCGCGGATGCACTCCCCCGCGTGGCGGCAGACGTTGGGATCGAAGGTGATGGCGATGTCGGCGGTGTGCACCACCTGCAGCGGCTTGGGCATGGCCCCTCCTGCCTCAACATGGCGGGCACGGAGGCGATTGGGAACCCGGCCGGGGCTATCGCGGCGTCGGGCCGCTGGTCGTGATCTCGTACCCTCCCGCCCGGTCCACCACGATGGTCACCGTGCCATCGAGGTCGGTGCGCAGCACCCGCCGCCGGCCGGTCCGGTAGTAGCGCAGTGCCGCCTCGTGCGGGTGCCCGTAGCTGTTGCCCGCCCCGGCGCTGATCACCACCACCTCGGGCCGGGTGCACTGGATCCAGCCCGGAGTCACCGCGTCCCGGGCACCATGGTGCGCCGCCTTGAGCACGTCCACGTCGGGGATGTCGCCCGCGGCCATCCAGGCATTGAGCTCGTCGATCTCACTGTCACCGGTGAGCAGCGCGCGGAAGCTCCCCCGCTCCACCAGCACGCCGAGGCTGCTGTTGTTCTCGCTCACCTCGGCGCCGCGGAGCCGGGAGGGGAACACCGTGATGGTCACGTCGCCGAGGCGGATCGGCGCCCAGGGGGGCGGGGGCGCGGGGATCCCCTCCTCGCGCAGCAGGTCCTCGACCGCCTCGGCGTTGCGGTTCCCCGGCGCGCGCCCGTTGTAGTAGTAGGCGCCGACCGGCAGGTCGGCGAGGACGGCGTCCATGCCGCCGATGTGGTCGTCGTGATTGTGGCTGCCGATGGCGGCGGCCAGCGAGTCGATGCCCAGTTGCTCGAGCCACAGCACGATGTCATCACCCCGCCCCGCATCGACCATCACCCCGATCCCGCCCCGGCGGATCAGGATGGCATCCCCCTGCCCCACGTCGAGGAAGTGGATGAGGAGCGACTCCGACGCGGGGACGTCCTGCGCGGCGAGCGGCACGGCGAGGAGCAGCGCCAGCAGCGGGAAGAGGAGCCGCCTCACGGCCGCCCCGCCGGCAAGGCCCGGGCGTCGATCGTGAACTTGACCTCGTCGGCCACCCGCACGGTGCCGCCGGGCCCGCCCCGGAAGGGGCGGATGCCGAAGTCGGTCTGCTTGAGGGCAAAGGCCGCCGTGGCCACCAGCGTGTCGCCCCGGAACACCACCGACACCGGGATCGTCACTTCGCGGCTCTGGCCGTGCATGGTGAACTCCGCCACCAGCCGGTAGCCCGCCGCGGTCGCGGTCACGCCGCGGGACACCAGGATGATCTCGGGAAAGCTGTCGGTGTGCAGCACGTCGCGCCGCATCGCGGCGGTGACCTTCCGGATCTCGGCGGTGTCCGGCGGGGTGAGCACCTCGAGCCCGTCGGTCCGCAGCACGATCCGGACGGTCGTCGCCTCGGGGCGCGCCGGGTCGTACTCCACCTGGCCCTCGAAGAGGCGGGCGCGGATCAGGTGCTCATGCCCCGCGAAGCCGAACAGGCCGGACTTGCCGGTCTTCACGTCGAGCCGGCTCGTGGGGAGCAGGACGTACGATCCCGCGGCGCCCTGACCCGCGAGCCGCGCGGCATGGGGCAGGGCCACCAGGGCCAGGGCGATCGCGCATCCCATGCGGCGCTGCAGCATCCATCCTCCGGGTCGGTTCAGGCGGCGCGGAGCGCCCGCCGCGTGGCGAGCGCGATCGGCAGTCCGATCCCCAGCATGTGCACCGCGATGCTCAGGCCCAGCCAGAGCGGATCCCTCGAGCCGGCCCCGGCCCGCGACAGCGGCACCACCACGTGGTGCATGATAGCGTAGCAGAGGGCGCCGTAGGCGAGGCCACAGGGCACCGCGTTCCGGACCAGGACCGGCGCCCGCCGGGCCACCAGGAAATAGGTGACCGCCATGGAACAGGCGATGAAGTAGTGCAGGACCCCGCCCAGCAGCGCGGTGGGAACACCCCCGTCGAGGCTGGCCTTGCCCAGCAGCCCCGCCGCGATGGACTGGAAGATCCGGAGCAGCCCCACGCCCGCCTTGAAGGACCAGAAGACCCAGGCGTAGAGGATGTCGATGGTGCCGGCCAGGAAGCCGCCGGCCAGCACGGAGAGGATCGGAGAGGGACGATCGGCGGTCGCGGTCGGCGCTGCCACGGGCGGGCCTCCGGGGCGGTGGGTGAGGGAAGACGGCGCAGGGTGCGCAGGGGAGACGCTCACCCCACCATGCGCCACACCGGCCCCGTCCGGCGGCTATTATCCGCCATGGCCCCCGACCCCACCCGGCGCGACGCGCTCGCCCGGCTGCTGCTGCTCGCCGCCGCACTCGGCCTCCCGCGGCCGCTCCGTGCCGCCGACCCCGACATCGAGCGCCTGATCGCCTGGATCGAGCGGCTCCGCGCCGACGGGCTCACGGGAGCGGACCGGCCCTTCGGCCGCGCCGTCGCGCGGGTGGGCGAGCTGGCCCTGGGCACCCCCTACGTGGCCGCCACCTTGGAGGAGTACCTCAGGGCCGGCGGCGATCCCACCGCCGAGCCGCTCGCCCTGTCCCTGACACGCTTCGACTGCGTGACGCTGGTCGAGTCGAGCATCGCCGTGGCCCGGGTGGCGCAAGACCCCTTCAAGGGCCTGTGGGAGCGGTTCGGGCGGGAGATCGAGCGGATGCGCTATCGCGATGGCCGACGTGCCGGCTACGCCAGCCGGCTGCACTACTTCAGCGAGTGGATCGCCGACGGCGCGCGGCGCGGCCTCCTCCGCAGCCTCACCGCCGACCTCGGCGGGGAGCCGGATCCCCGACCGCTCCGCTTCATGAGCGAGCACCGCGCCAGCTACCCCGCACTGGCCGACGACGCCACCTTCGCGGCCATCGCCGCCATGGAAGTGCGCCTCGGCGCCTCGCCGCGCTCGGTGATCCCCACCGCGCGCATCCCGGAGATCAGCGACCAGCTCGAGACCGGCGACGTGCTGGCCTTCGCCACCGCGATCCCCGGCCTCGACGTGACCCACACCGCCCTCGCCTATCGCCGCCCCGACGGCGTGCTCGGCGTGCTGCACGCGCCGCTCTCGGGCGGCGTGGTGGAGATCGCGCGGCTCCCCCTGACCGACTACGTCGCGGCCATCCGCCGCTCCACCGGGATCATGGTGGCCAGGCCGGCGCGGGAGGGTGGGGAGTAGGAGAGGGAAGCCGGGAAGCGGGAAACGGGAAGAGGGAAGCGGGAAGAGGGAAGAGGGAAGAGGGAAGAGGGCTCGGTCGACGTGGGCCGTTTCCGGTTGCGCTGCGCCGCCTCGACGCCTCCCTCGCCTAATCGCCCAATCGCCCATTCCCTCGCGCCCGAGTCGCCGCTACGCGGCTCCTGAAGGGCGCTCGGTCACGCCCAATCGCCCAATCGCCTAATCACCTGCCCCCCCCACCACCCAGATGCCACCCTCCGCGCCCTGCGCCACGCGCACCCGCCGGGCGCCGCCGCAGGCGGTGCTGTCGTCGCGGACGGCGCGCAGCGCGGTGACCTGCGCCCAGTCGAGATGCAACTCCCGCGGTAGCACCTCGAGGACGCCAGGGGTCAATGGCGCAGGCACCGTCGCCGGGGCCGCGCTGCCGTGCTGATGCCCCTCGGGTGACGGCACCATCCGCTGCCGCAGCCCCACCAGCCCCAGGATCAGGATCGACCCGCTGTCCGCCGCGAGCTGTTCCCGCCGCGGCCGCACCTCGGCCACCACGAACTGGTGCAGCGAGTCCTCGGGCGCCTGGCGCAGCCGCACCCATGCCGGGCGGGGCGACGGCCAGTGGAAGCCCGTGGAGCGCTCCTGGCCGATGACGGCGATGACCCGCCCGGTGAATCCCAGCGCGCGGAGGCCCTCCGCGTCGAGGCCGGGCGCAGGTGGGCCACTGTCGGGCGCAAGCTCCAGCCGGATGGCCGGGGCCATGTCGGAGCCGGGGCCACCGACGAGCTGCCTCGAACAGATCGAGACGGGCGCGAAGGTGGCCGGCCGGGCGCGCTCCTGCCGCACCGGCACCAGCGCGATGGCATTGGCCACGACAACCAGCACGACGCCGCCGATCGCCCGCCTCATGCCTGCCCCCCCGCGAGCCGGCGCAGGCGCCGCAGGCCAAGCAGCACCGCCAGGGCGAAGCCGCCCACGATCAGGAAGAAGGCCCATTTGGGCACCAGGTCCCAGAACCAGTCCACCAGCCGCAGGAAGAGGTAGAGCACCGCGCCGGTGGTGGCGATGCGGGTCACGATGGCCGACCCGTGCCGGATCCCCCAGGTGATGAGGGCGGCGAGGACCGCGGCGCCGAGGATCTTGTAGGCGAGCGCCACCGTGTCCGGGTCGACGGTCGTGAGCATGGACAGGTGCCCGTTGCTCTGCACCATCAGGAGGCCGAGGACAATGGCGGCCGTGCCCACGCCGCGCCACCAGGGCGCGAAGGCTGCCGGCCCCCGGGTCACGGCCGGCACCGCGAAGGCGAGCACACCGACCAGGAGCAGCGGCTCCATCAGGAGGAAGCCGTCGCGCCACCAGAGGCCGAGCGGGATGGCGCCGAGGCTCCAGAGCCAGCCGCCGAGGCCGCCGATGGCCACGAGGAGCGGAAGCGTCAGGCGATAGCCGTAGGCGAGCAGCAGCGCGAAGAGGCCGGTGGCGAGGAAGACGCGGCGCGAGTCGGGCAGGTTGTAGAGGGTGCCCAGGGTGCCGAGGTTGACGGCGAGGGCGATGGCGGCGACGGTCGCGAGCAGCGCGGCGACGTACCCGGACGGCTCCCGGCGCGCGGCCAGGTGGGTCAGGCCCACGAGGAGGATCGGCGGGAGGATGACGAGCGCGAGTTGCGCCGCCTCACCCAGCTGGCCCCAGTGGGCGCTCACGAAGAAGGCGTACGCCGCCGAGAGCGCGATGGTGCCGAGCAGCGTGGCCACCCGCATGCCGATGGAGAGCCGGGCGGCGCGGGCGGAGAGGTCCACCTCGCCGGAGGCCGCGAGGGCGGAGAGCACCTCGTCGTGGTGGGCCCGGATCCGTGCCTTCGCGGCGTCGTCGAGGGTGGCGATTCCACCGGCCTCGAGCCGGGCGAGTTCCTCCCGGAAGGCGAGGATCGCGGCGACCCGCTGCTGTGGCTCGGAGGACATGCTCCAAGCTAGGCGGGACGACCGGTGGGAAATAGGGCGGGACGCAGTCGGTGTACGCGTGCCGCAGCATCCGGCGTGCCATGGTGGCGCGCGCCCCGGTGCCCCGGCAGATTCACCGGGTGTCCACTGACCGCCCCGGCCTGATCGGCTGGCTCTACCTCGCCTGGGCCACGATCGCGATCGGGCTCTCGCTCTGGATTGCCGGGCTCACGGCCGAGAGCATCACCCGGCTGCTGGTGCTGGGCTTCCTGCTGCTGCAGGTGGCCGGCCGGCGGTGGCTCACCGCCACCTTCCCCGCCCTCGCGCCGCGCACCCGGTTCATCGTGCTGGGCACGCTGCTGGCCGCGGTGGTCGAGGGGTTCCACATGATCTCGATGCCGGTGCAGCCGTCGCTCACGGTCTACGCCAGCACGCCCCCCGCGCAGGCGCTCCGGTACTACGCCACTGACCTGGCGCTCACCGTACCCGCCTACCTGGTGATCTTCGGGGTGATCTGGTGGTTCGTGACGCGGTTTTACTACCCGCTGTGGACCTACATCCTCCTGTTCGGCGCCGCGCAGGCGCTGGGCGACGGCGGGATCTACTACTTTGCCGCCGCGCCGGGCATGATCGCGTTCCTCCCCTACCCCATGACCAACTACCACGCCGTGAACATCCTCCCGTTCCTGGCGGTGCGCGACGCGCTCCCCGCGGGGCGGCGCGTGGACGGGGCCCGCTGGCTGGCGCTGCCGGCGGTGATCCTCACCTACTTTGCCTGCGGGGCGCTGATCAAGGTGGTGGCGCGGGCCCTGGGGCTCGGCGCGTAGGCCGCGCCCGCCGGCTCACTCGCCCTTGAGCGACTCGATCGGGTCGACATTCGACGCACGGCGGGCGGGCAGGTAGCTCGCCAGCAGCCCCACGGCCACCATCCCCGCCGGCATGGCCAGGAAGGTGATCGGGTCGAGCGCGCGGACCCCGAAGAGCAGGCTCTCGAGCGCGCGGGTCGAGGCGAGCGCCACTCCCACGCCGATGAGGATGCCGGCGCCCACCACCCGCGCCCCCTGGGCCACCACCATGGCGCGCACCTGCGCCGCCTGGGCGCCGAGCGCCATGCGCACGCCGATCTCCCGCGTGCGCTCCGCCACCACGTAGGACAGCACCCCGTACAGCCCCACCGCGCCGAGGATGAGCGCCAGCCCCGCCACGATGCCGAGCGTGAGCATGGTGAACGACAGGTTGAGCATCGATGTCCGGGCCAGCCCCGCCATGGTGTAGACCCGGTACATCGGGGCCTCGGGCGCGACCTCACGCACCAGCGCCAGCACCTCCGGGGCGATCTGCTCGGCCCGCGCGGTCTTGAGCACGTACGCCGGGGAGCTGGTGCGCCACTCGCTGGCGGTGGGGCCCACCAGCGGGTAGTAGACCACCGGCTGCGGGTCGTCGCGGAAGTCGTCCTGCAGCACGTCCTCCACCACGCCGACCACGGTGGACCAGCCGCTGTCACCCTGGGCGCGGAGCTGGCGGCCGAGGGCGCCCTGGCCCGGCCAGAGGGCGGCCGCGGCGGAGCGGCTCACCACCACGTTGCCGAGCGCGCTGGAGTGGTCGGTGGACTCGAAGGGGCGGCCTTCCAGCACGCCGATCCCCATTGCCTGGAAGTAGTCGCCCGCGGCAGTGGTGGAATGGAGCAGGGTGCCGCCGTCGGCGTCGGTGCCCTCGCCGCGGAAGCGCTGGGTGCGGGTGCCCTCGTCGAGGGGAATGTTGTCCACCAGCCCCACCACCTGGACTCCCGGCAGCGCCCGCAGCCGGTCCATGAAGGCCAGCTCGAACTGCGCGAACGCCGGGCCGTCGTTGAGGGAGGGCCGGTCGGGGGCGATCTGGAAGGTGAAGACGTCGCGGATGTCGTACCCCGGATCCACCTGCCGCAGCGCCGAGACACTCCGCACCAGCAGCCCGGAGCCGATCAGCAGCACCAGCGCCAGCGCCGTCTGCGCCACCACCAGACCGTGGCGGCCCCAGTGCTGCCGCCGGGTGGCGCCGCGCCCGCCGTTCCGGAGGCGCTGCAGGTCGGGCGCCGAACCGCGGAGCGCGGGCACCGCGCCGCAGGCCAGCGCCGATCCCGCCGCGGCCAGCACGGTAAAGAGGATGGTCGGGAGGTCGAGGTGCACCTGGCTCAGGCGCAGCACGTCGGGCGGGGCCGCCTGCAGGAACAGCGGGAACACCAGCGCCGCGATCAGCACCGCCACCCCGCCCGCGAGCGCCGCCACGATGCCGGCCTCCAGCAGCTGCAGCCGGACGAGCTGGGCCCGTCCCGCCCCGAGCGCCCGCCGCACCGCGAGGTCCCGCTGCCGCCCCTCGGCCCGGACCAGGAACAGGTTGGCCACGTTGGCCCACGCGATGAGCAGCACGATTCCTACGGCGCCGAGCAGCACCCAGAGCGGCTGGACCACCTGCCCCAGCAGCTGGTCGGCGAGCGGCCGCACCACGGCATGGTGCTTCTCGATCATGCGCGCGTAGCTGGGCGGCCCCCCGAAGCGTTCCGGCAGCCGGCGGGCGAGGGCATCGAGCTCGGTGGCCACATCCGCCAGGCTCGCGCCCGGCGCCATCCGCGCCACCAGCCCCTGGCCGAACTGCCCCGGCTCCACATCCGCCGGCCGGATCTCATTGGCGATCCAGAGCATCGTGCCCTCGGTGGGAAACCCGAACGCGGGTCCCATCACCCCGATCACGGTCCGGTCCTGCCCGGCCATGTAGAAGGTGCGCCCCACCACCGAGGAGTCGCGGCCGAACCAGGAGCTCCACAGCGCGTAGCTGATCACCGCCACCCGGTTCTCGTCATCGGCCACGGGCAGGCGGCCCAGGATGGGGGTGGCGCCGAGGGTGGCGTAGAGGGAGTTGGTGGGCGCGGACATCCGGATCCGCTCCACCCGGTTGTCGGCGCGGAGGGTGGAGGTGAAGGAGTTGTAGGTGGAGACCTCCTCCAGCAGGCGCGACTGCTCCCGGTACTGCAGGTAGAACTCCGGCCCCACGCCGAACTCCTCCGGGAAGTCCGTGCCCGGCGCGGACGCCGCGACGTAGACCAGCCGGTCGGCATGGGCATAGGGGAGCGGATCGAGCAGGACGGTATTGACCACGCCGAACATCCCGGCGTTGACGCCGATGGCCAGGCCGAGCATGCCCACCGCCAGGGCGGTGAAGCCCGGGGTGCGGCGCAGGGCGCGGGCGGCGTGACGCAGGTCGGTGGACCACTCGTGCAGCGTCCAGGTCATGGCCGGCTCCGTGGAGGGAAGTCGCTCAGCCGCGGAAGGTCGTGTCGGAACGGAGGGGTGAGGATGGGCGGGCCGTACGTGTCGCCGCCGGGGGAAGGTTTCACTCCGCGCGGCCTGGGCCGTGCGTGCCCTAGCCACCCGCGCCGGCGTGGCGCAACTTGAGGCCGTCACCACCTCGGGGTCTGCATGCCATCGCTCTGGACGTCCACCAGCCTCCCCGCGTGGAAGGCCGCGCTCGCGAGCTACGACGCCGTGATCGCGCGGCAGGAGAGCGCCAAGCTCCCAGACCGAGACCGCTGGTATCACGAGACGCTGCCGGGGGCGATCGCCGCGCGGCGCCCGCCGCACGTGACGCTGCCCGAACTGGTGAAGCTCACCGAGTGGAAGATGACCCGCGGCAAGTGGCGGGCGCGGAACCTGGTGCTGGTACAGGGCAACAGCGCCGAGGCCGTGAAGGCCGCCACGGCCGCCGGCCTCGCCGCGATGCCGCACCCGACGGCGCCGATCTCCACGATCGCCGAGCTCGAAGGAGTCGGCCCCGCCACGGCCTCGGCGGTGGTGGCCGCCGCCGCGCCGGAGACGTACCCGTTCTTCGATGAACTGGTGGCGGCGGAGATCCCCGGGCTCGGCGAGGTGAAGTTCACGCTGGGGTACTACGCCCGCTACGCCGAGCAGATCCGCGCACGCGCCGCCGCGCTCGGCAAGGGATGGACGCCAGCGATGGTGGAGCGCGCGGTCTGGGCGAGCGTTGGGGGGAAGGCGGGGGCGTGAGGGGAAGCGGGAAGCGGCGACCGAGCCCCCTTCGGGAGCGGCGAAGCCGCGACCCGGGGGCAAGGGAGTGCGGGAAGCGGG